>CAXXRP010000015.1:0-534746 GCA_963662375.2 Rhodospirillaceae bacterium | reverse complement strand
GCAATACAATCTAGCCAGAGGCATCGGAAGTAGAGCGGCGTTAGGCTGTTGCCCTTGGTGCCTCCCGCGCAAGCTTCAAAAAATGGAGACACGGGAGATACATAGGTACTTCATCTTTCGCCGAACGAAATCCGAGACCCCCCTACCTTCATCAATGCGCGGGTCCCATTCCAATCATTGCGAAACCATCATGCCGAGTGCTCGACAACCTAAATTGCCGTGCTTTTTTCTTAGGCGGCTTACCCACCGGCCGCCGGTCCAGGCTTCCCGATCGCCGATCGGCACTAATCGGTGGCCACCTTGATCAAGCCCTTCGGTATCGCGCCGGGCACAATCCGCGCCAAAGGGATTGCCACGGATGGCAGACCCGCGAAGGTTTGCAAACGCATTGCCTTCGTCAAGGTGTGAAAAAACCATTTGATCGAAGAGATACCATCCCTATCCGTCACAGCGTCACAACCCTTGCCTGACAATGGTTGCAGCGATTCTCTATCCGGCACAAACCGAAACTCTGTGACGGATAGGAAAACGCGGAAAGCCCCGGCTGATAACGGTTGTGACGGTGTGACGGATACGCGAGCCCCCATAACGCTATTGTAGGCCATCGCTTTCCAGCAATAGAAACGCGAGGTTAAGGTACGTCGTCGTTTCGTGACCTGTCACTCGGACGTGTCACAATCGGATACCCAAATATACAGATCCTGGGCTAGCGACAAATTACTGTGGCCAGGGTTGACACGGTGGGTGGACAGCAACCCAGCCCGCGGCTTCGCTTCGCGTCAGACACGGCTCGCCACGAAGCCCCGTGAGCCCCTCTTATCGGCTACCGCGACAAAACCAAATGATAACTGAGGGGTACTCTCGAATGGCCGACTCTTCCGCCGCCCCAGTGGCCGACTTTTTCCTCCGTCATTGGCGAGTGGCAGCGTTCTTGTCCGCGCCGGCGGCACTAGACAATTGTAAGTCTGTGTACAGGTGCCAATATTCCTATGCGGTCCCGTAGAATGCCGGAAAAGCTCTTACTATATTAGGTGCGAAATTGGGAGTGAGCAGGATGAGAAGAAAAAATAACAACAAATATCAATAATATAAATACATAACATGGCAGACTCTCCCTCCGCCATTTATCTTAAGATATATTGTATATATCAAGTGATTAGGAATGGGACCGTGGTCTGTATCCACCCCTGTATCCACCCCGCTGGCATTACTCACTAGGCTGATAAAACTCCATCCTGGCGGTGCAGGGGCATGCCTTTGCGCAGTTCAATCTCGGAATCATGTACGCCAACGGTGAAGGCGTCCCTGAGAACGACGCCGAAGCCATGAAGTGGTACCCGCAAGGCTGCAGAACAGGGCCTTGCCGAGGTTCAGCGCCTCTCAGCGGTATGGAAGCCCATCGGCGAGCGGGATTAGAGCATGAAAAATTGGCACAAAATGCTTTGGCGGCTCTGGATAGTCGCCAGCGTCCCCTGGATCTTTGTGATTGGTGTGGGCGCCGTGAATGCCGATAGGAACGGAATGTTATTCTTCGGTCTCGTGGGGCTGTTACCACCGCTTGTAGTCTTGGCGATTGATGGGCTAGGGGTAGTAAGGCCATGACCTCATTTGAGCCCCCCTTAGCCCCCAAGGTGCCAATTGTGCGTCGTCGGAATATTTGGAACAGAAGACTTGTTAAACTAACGGAGAGTTTAGCCCATCTTGTTTGTCATTTTAGGCGGCGGATTTGCGGTGTTGCAAGCGCCGTTGGTTGATGGTTTTTCGTTTGATCCTTTCCCGTTCGAGTAAAATGGTTTCACCGCGTCCGAAGTAGACATCAGCAGGTGTCAGATTGCCGAGGCTCTCATGGTAGCGGTGGTTGTTGTAGGAGGTGACGAAGCGCCCGATATTTGCTTTGAGATCGCCCGGTAGGAAGTAGTTCTCCAACAAGATGCGGTTTTTCAAGGTCTGATGCCAACGTTCGATCTTGCCCTGTGTCTGTGGGTGATAGGGGGCTCCGCAAACGTGATCCATGCCTTTGTCATTCAGCCACTCGGCGAGCTCGCCAGAGATGTAAGACGCCCCATTGTCTGACAGCAGCCGTGGCTTGTGACGGACATTGACCTGATCACAGCCAGAGGCCTGTAAGGCCAGTTCCAATGTGTCAGTCACATCGCCGGCCTTCATGGTCGTGCAGAGCTTCCAGGCGATGATGTAACGCGAGTAATCATCCAGGATGGTCGAAAGATAAAACCAGCCCCAACCGATGACCTTGATGTAGGTGAAGTCAGTTTGCCACATCTGGTTGATACAGCTCGTCTTGTCTTTGAACTCACTGCTCGCCTTAATCACCACAAACGCAGGGCTGGTGATCAGGTCATGGGACTTCAACAGCCGATAGACGGAAGCTTCTGAGACGAAGTAGGCCTGCGTATCTGTGAACCGCACAGCCAATTCCCGGGGTGACAGGTCAGGCTCTTCCAGAGCGAGGTCAACGATCCGGTCACGAATGTCGTCAGGAATACGGTTCCACACCCGCGATGGCTTGGGAGCTTTATCCTCCAATGCCGCCACACCGCCATCCAGATACTTGTCGTACCAGCGGTAAAACGTCGTGCGCGAAATGCCGAGCTTATCCAACGTACGCTTGGCAGGCAGGTGCGAGTGTTCAGCCAGCCGGATGATCTCAAGCTTCTCGGAGGATGGGTATCTCATTCCTCGTCTCCCCCATCCCCGATCATGCTTTTTTTGAGCAGACGCAGTTCAAGCGCCTGTTCGGCTACGACCTCCTTGAGATCACGAGCCTCACGGCGAAGGTCCTTCACCTCGCCGGTATTAGCCTCACGCGCCGTATCGCCGGGCAATCGCTTCTTCCCAGCCTCAAGGAACTCCTTCGACCAGCTGTAATACAGACCCTGGGCAATGCCCTCCTGGCAACACAACTCGGCAATGCTGTCCTCGCCCCGCAATCCGGCTAGCACAATGCGGATCTTCTCCTCAGAGGAATATCGCTTGCGCGTCTTGCACCAGATGTCCTTCAAAGTCCGCTCGTGTGGCGTCCTGATGACGTTCTGTTCTATGTCTCATCGTTCACTCCTCAATGGTGACGATGAGCCAAAAACACTCCTTTAGGCAATTACACTAGTTTGTCCCAGTAGTGCTGACGTCAGACACTGGGGCACTCCATAAGCTAAACACTACAAGATAGGGAATTCTGGTGTGCCAACTGGCATGGAAATGAGAACTCCTGAAAGGACCGCAATACTATATACTAAATGGCGTTCCCTAGGTGCCAAAAGTGGGCACCATTGGTCTATACCTAACAGCACACGATCTTGGCCTGTCAGATTGCGTCGGTGGCGAATGCTTCCTGAGTAAGGTATAAAGTACGTAGAATCGCGATGTGCCGTTCGCATGGCGCGGCCGGCAACTGCAATAGGAGAGGGAGGCGGCGATGAGAGGCGTGTTCTGGACGTTCATTTTCCTTGTGGTGTCGATCGGGGTCGGTCGGGCGCAGGCAGAATCTCCGATCTACCTGACCGGAGGTCACCTGGTCGATGTGGTCCGTGGCGAGATTTACGAAGACATCGGCGTTCTCTCCGAGGACGGTCAGATTACTGGGCTATTCTTTGATTTTCCCTACAACGAAGACCGTATTCCCGAAGACGCGATCCGCGTCGATGTCAGCGGCAAGTACCTCATCCCTGGAATGATCGACCTGCACGTCCATGCTGACGCCCATGGCCGGGACATCGACATCGACATGGAACACTTTTTTCAGATGTTTCTCGCCGGGGGTGTGACAACAATTCGCGCGATGTCGCCCGACATGGGCGCGCTGATCCGCTTGAAGACCGAAATCGACGCCGGCCACATGGACGGCCCCAACCTCATCGTCGGATCATTCCCTCCTATCGAGCAGGCGCCGGGGTTTCCCAGGGTGGTGCGAACGGACATCGTCAACAATGCCATCGAAGCGCGTCAGCAAGTCCGCGATCGCGCCTACCGTGGAGCCGAGTGGATCAAGTTCTACAACTACGGCGACGCGGACATAACGAAAGCCGTGGTCGATGAAGCGCACCGCCACGGCCGGAAGGTGTTCGGCCACTTCGCAATGATCGGAGCCGCTGAAGCATCCCGGCTGGGCGTCGACAGCCTCGAACACACTGTCGCCCTGTTGCAGAAGTCCCTGGACTATGAAGACAGCATTTCGATGACCGGCATCGGGTATTACCGTCGCTTTATTCTGTGGCCATCAGTGAATGAAGAGAAGCTGGACGCGATTTTCCAGGTGCTCGTCGAAAACGGCACAGCCGTCGTACCTACGTTAGCCATCCAGGAAGTGTTGGCCGACACGGAAAGGCTGGTCGAGCGTAGCTCCGATTGGTTCGACTTATATCAACCGGAAATCTACCAGTCGTTCCTGGAGGATCCGCTACGCGTGCCCGATGTATTCGACTTCAGCCCCTTCCGGGATCAGTTGCGCGAAAGCATCCTCGTGCAAGCCCGACAGATGGCTCGCTTCGTCCACATGGGAGGCAAGGTCGGAACGGGGTCGGATTTGAGCCCCTCTCCTCCACTCGTCCCCGGGCTCGCCACCCATCAGGAAATGGAGTACTTCGTCGGGGGGGGTATGACGCCGCTGGAAGCGCTGCGAGCTGCGACGATCGTTTCAGCGGAGATCCTCGGATGGCAAGAGCGGTTCGGCTCAATCGAGGTGGGAAAACAGGCCGACATTGTCGTGATCGACGGCAATCCTCTCGTCGACATCACGGCGGTCTCCAACATAGACACCGTGCTCAAGGCCGGACGCGTCTATCGTATCGCCGATCTCAAAAACGAGCTGAGGCGCGGACCCACGGCGACCAGAGACGCTCCGAACCGCTGACGCTCCGCCCTGAAGGCCGGGACTTAAAGGACACGCGCCGGCGCAATCGTCCGCCATTAGACCAGTGACAAACTCAGATCTGCGTGGCTGATATAATTTTCAACGAAACGATCAGAATCAAGCCGAAAACGGAACGATGCTCGTACGGACGACATAGCTTTCCGGCAATCTTACTTGCGGCTGTGTATCGATAGCATTGAAGCGAAAGACGGGGAATTGCACGTAAGCCTCTGAGGATGTTCTTGCGGCGACTGTGGCCAAGGCGCGAAAATTGGCCGATGGCGGAGTTCACGCTTTTGTACACGAATGGCGTCCCCTAGGTGCCGAAAGTGGGCACCGGTGGATGTTATGCCTAGAATTCTTAGGCCACTGCAAAATTTAATTTTTCATTCGATCTACTGGGCCCGTTCTTGCTTCGCAGCCACCCGGCCGGATTAGGCCTGACAGGTCTTGAGCGCCATCACGGCATAGGCGGTGCCGATTGTTGAGACGTAGTTGTGCATTTCATTCGACCATAGGGATGGCGTGAACCAGCGGCCCGAGGCGCGCTGATGCGTTTTCAGCCACTCAAGGCCCCGTGTGATACGCCGGTCGGATACTGGCAGTCCACTCTTGCAGAGTATGAACAATACAAAGCCGGTACCATACCCGTCGCTGGGGCCGGCCTTTCCGTCATTGGTGGAGCCATCCTGGCGGCGCCAGTCGCCCAGGCTAGCGAGATTCCAACCGCCGTCCTCGCGCTGCAAGGACAGCACCCGCGCGGCAACGTTCGCTTTCTCCTCCTTATCCTTCAAGCGTGGCGTCTTCGCCGCAGCCCACATGAGCATAAGGCGGCCATGAAGATCTTTCGGGGACGTCTCGCCAAGATATTCGTTCAGCTGACCGAGAGCCTTCGCCACCCGGGGCGTCTCCAGATAACTTGCCGGCAGGTAACTCGCGCCGAGCGAAACCAGTGTCGCTATATAGTGGGCGTCGCCCTCGAGGAAGGGCAGCGGATATGAGGGCCAATCAAAGGAACCGTCTGCGCTCTGCATGGACCAGATCTTGTCATAGCCTTCGAGAATCCGCCCGTCCGGGACCTCATTCACTTGGGCATTGCCAATGGCGAACGATGCCATGACCGGAAGCCTCAACCAGTAAGCATTATTGTTTTCGCGCGCACGCTCCGGCGGCGGAGTGGGTGTATAGCTGTCGAGATAGGCAAAAAGCGATTCACGAATTTCATTTTCGATGGCCGGGTCACGTTGTTCGAGAAACGGACGCGCCATTATGTGCGCGAGATTGGTGTGGCACGTGCCGCACTCGTTTTGCCGGGTCCACGCCAGCGATATGGACTGAAGAAAGGACGAGGCTTGCGGAATAGAGAGCTCTTCGACAAGCGGTTCGCCGGGCTCCGCCTTATATCCCGGGAGGCGCGACGCTGCGTGCGCCGCCTGCTGAGGTGAACCGCCAATCAGTGAGAGGACACCTAACGGCAGCAGCACTACTGCAACCTTAAACGCGTTAAATAGACATCGCGGTGGCCACGTGCGTTGCACTTCGCCGACAACGGAGAACATGTCCACTCTCCTCCCACTCGGATTGCGAAACGTCGCGAGTATGCCATGGAAAGAAGCTGGCGTGCCAACTGGTGTGGAAATGAGAACTCCTGGGAGATCAGATTATCTCTCGCCCTATGGTGGACGATTGCGCCGCGGCGCACCCCTGAGCCCCAGCCTTCGGGGCGGAACGTCAGCAGGCCGGAACTTCCGGCGAATCGAGCTTAAACCGCCGCTCCGCGCTTGATGATCGGCAGGGAGCGTATTGGTTTGCCAGTCGCTGCCAGCATGGCATTGACCACCGCTGGCGCCACTGGAGGCGCACCGGGCTCGCCGATACCGCCCCAGAATCCGCCGCTAGGCACCAGCACAACTTCAACCTTTGGCATCTCGCCGAGCAGTAGCATGGGGTAGCTGTCGAAGTTGCCCTGCTCAACGCGGCCGTTCTTGACGGTGATCTCGTCGTAGAGCGCGGCACTCAGCGCCCAGGCTGTCGCTCCTTCAATCTGCGAGCGCACCGTGTCCGGGTTGACCACATAGCCGCAATCCACAGCGGTCACCACGCGGTGCACTTTGGGAGAGCCGTCGGCCTTCATGGATATCTCGGCAACCGCCGCGACGTAAGAGCCGTAGCCGTCGATCTGTGCGATGCCTCGAAACTGGCCCGCTCGCAGCGGTTTACCCCAATCGGCCGCCTTTGCCGCCGCTTCAAGTACGGCAAGCTGCTTCGGCGCCTTCTGCAGGAGCTTTCGGCGATACTCATAGGGGTCTTGCCCTGCTGCAAGCGCCATCTCATCGACGAAACATTCGCGGAAGTAGGCATTCTGCGAATGGTTGACCGAGCGCCAGTAACCCACGGGCACCGGGGTTTTACGCAGCGCGTAGTCGACCTTTATGTTGGGCACGTCATAGACATTATCCGCGAACAGCACCAGGAAGCGGATGTCCATGTTATCCTTGAGCGCGGAAGGGTTCGTGGTGGTCAGGATCGAGTGGCCCGAGATGCGCGTGTTCCAGGCCATCGGCATGCCGTTCGCGTCGAGGCCCGCCGTCATCTTGGCCGAAGAGATCGGCCGGTAGAAATCGTGCCGGATATCTTCCTCGCGACTCCACACTAGCTTCACCGGCTTGCCGGCGGCCTTAGCAATCAACACGGCCTGGTCGACGTAGTCCCCAGGCGCCGCCCCCCCGCGCCGCCCGAAGCCACCACCGGAATAGGTGAGATGCACGGTGATCTTGGTCGGGTCAAGACCTGAGGCCCGCGCCGCCGCGGCCAGGATGGCCTCTGCGTTTTGCGTCGGCGCCCAGACTTCTAGTCCGTCATTCTCGAACCGCACCGTGCAATTCATGGGCTCCATGGCGGCATGGGAAAGGTACGGCACGCGGTATTCGGCCGACACCGTCTGCACTGCCATCGGCATGGCCCTGGCGACGTCGCCGTCGTTACGCGCCACCGGCACACCGTCCATGTTTAGACCTTCAGTGAGAAACTGGGCGATGCTGGCGCTGCTAACCTTATCGTTGCCGGCCTCATCCCAGATGATCGGAAGGGCGAGAGCGGCCCTCTGCACCTCCCAATAACTGTCGCCGACCACAGCAACCGCGTTTTCCAGAAGCACTACCTGCCGCACGCCTTTGAAACTCTTAATTGCCACCTCGTCGCAGCTCTTCAACTTGCCGCCGAACACCGGTGACTGGACGATGGCGGCGTGCAGCATATCAGGTAGGTTGATGTCTATGGCATAAGCCGCCTTGCCCATCACCTTTTCCTGCATATCGAGGCGCATCTTGGGCTTGCCAGCAATCGTCCAGGTGGCCGGATCCTTCAGCGCCACGTCCGCGGGCGGGGCGAGCCTCGCGGCCGCTTCGGCTAGCGCACCGTAGCTCAGCATGCGTTTACTGAAATCGTGGCTGACCATGCCAGCCTTCGCCTTGCAATCGCCCGCTGGCACCTTCCAGCGTTGCGCCGCCGCTTGTATCAGCATTTCGCGCGCGCCGGCGCCGGCTTTGCGCAGGTATTCCTGCGAGCTGCGCACGGCGCGGCTGCCTACCGTCGCCATACCGCCGTAAACCTCGTTGCGCGTGATGTTGAGGCGTGGATCGACGAACTCGGTCTTCACCTTGTTCCAGTCGCAATCTAACTCTTCGGCTACGAGCTGGGCGAGAGCGGTCATGGAGCCCTGCCCCATCTCGGAGTGCGCGACACGGATCAACACACTATCGTCGGCATTGATAACAATCCAGGCATTAACCTCGCTCTCCTTCGTGATGCCGGCGTTCACCGCCGGAATGTGGAAGCCCAGCATCATGCCGCCGCCAGCGACGGCGCTGGCCTTCAAGAAAGTACGGCGGTCGAGTTTCAGAATATTGTTCATGATCCGCTTTCTTTATGCTTGCGCGACGTCGTGGATAGCTACGCGCGCGCGCGCGTAGGTGCCGCAGCGGCATATATTGGTGATCGCTGCATCGATCTCGGCGTCGGTCGGTTTTGGCTTCACCTTGAAGAGGGCATCAACCGCCATGATCAGCCCCGACTGACAATAGCCGCATTGCGGCACTTGGTGCGCGACCCAGGCCTTTTGCACGGGGCTATCGCCGTGCTCTGATAGGCCCTCAATGGTCGTGATCTTGGCGTCGCCCACCGCACTCACCGGTATGACGCACGAGCGCTCCGCAACGCCGTTGATCTGGACCGTGCAGGCGCCGCACTGGGCGATGCCGCAGCCGAACTTGGTTCCCATCATGTGGAGCTTATCGCGTAATACCCAGAGCAGCGGCATATCGGGGCCGACATCCACCGCGTGCACGTTACCATTGATGGCCAGGTTGATCATGTCAAGACTCCTGAAGAACGTTGCTAACGAACGTTATCTGAAACCACGATTATACTGCCTAATAGCCCGTTTTTGCAATCAATCGGCTGATCTGGCCCCGAGCATGCCCGAGCGCTTTGTCAGATTAAACGTAACTGGTTTGCAAAGACTATGATGTAGCGGTCCTCAGGCTGCAAGTTGTCGCCACTCAGCCAGCGCAAACGCGGCCCGTCGGCGCTGCAAGAGCGTGTGCCCGTGACATCAAGATTTGCGTCTTCGCCATAGTCGTGCCTTTCGTGCTGGTCTCGTGATCTGTGTTTTACAAGGCGTCTGTGATTTCATCATCACAGCTCATCGCATTATCAGCGGAAAACTGCTGAGCCGATGAAGCGCACACCAATCCAAGTTTCAGTCCATAACCACGTCGATCAAGACCGCCATCTCAACAGCTGCCAAGTTTTCAAGTTCCATCGGTCAGCCGCATTAGTTGAGTGGCATCAATTTGCAGCTTGATGATACCTTCATCATAGTCTCTGCAAACCAGTTGGGTTTCCTCTGACGGTGCCCACCGTCGTATTGATAAAGATGAAATCATGAATATTTACGCTATTCAATGGAATTTACGGCTGCCTTCTTTCATGGGGGCCGGCCTTTTGGGCCTTGTTGCTGTTTTTCTTCTTTCGGTGCCATTCGTTGCGCAAGCCCAGCAGGTGGAACCCGCCTCTGCCGTTACCCTCCAGGAGCTGGAAGACTTGGCTGCAGTCATGGAAGACAAAGCAGCCCAGAAACAACTGCTTTCGCGAATTCACACCCTGATTGCTGCCATGGAAAACACCCATGTGAATCCGCCGGTGGAGAGCGGCGGCACCCGGTTGATCGCCGCCCTTTCCGAAAACATAAGGGAAACCGGGCGTAAGTTTGGGGCCGCTGCCTATGCGCTTCAGGATGTACCGTTAACTTTCGCCTGGGTCCGGGATCAGGCGGCGATTCCGGATGCCCTGCAGCGATGGTTCAATCTGATCATCAAAGTAGCATTGATTCTGTTTGCCGGTGGGGTTGCCGAACGGCTGGTGCGCCTTCTGCTCAAGCGGCCTTGGCGGGCCATGGAGGAACGGGACGCTGACACCCTCTGGGTGCGGCTGCCGTTGCTGGCCGGACGCACGGTGCTTGATCTGGTGACCATCGTTGCCTTCGGTGCTGCTGCCTATGCTGTGGCGCCGGTGGCGCGGCTCACGCCCCAGGTTCATATCATCACGCTGGCCCTCATCAACGCCTACCTGATCGTCCGCGTCACCCTGTCTGTGGCCCGTATGCTGCTAGCGCCAGCGGTGAAAACCCTTCGCGTCCTGCCGCTGACGGATATGACCGCCAATTACTTGTTCATCTGGATTCGGCGACTGGTGGGTTTTTCTGTTTTCGGCTTCTTCTTCGCCGAAGTGGCAGTGCTGCTAGGGCTACCGGCGGACGGGTATTCGGGACTGGTGGGCCTGCTGGGGCTAGTAATCGCTAGCTTGGTAGTGGTTTTGTTCCTGCAGAACCGTGCGCCGGTGGCGAACTGGATTCGGGGCGGAGGAAAGGCGAAGCGAATCGGGCGCCTGCGCGACCAGTTTGCCGATATCTGGCACGTTCTGGCGGTCATTTACGTGGCTACCATCTTCGGTGTTTGGGTGTTGGACATAGAAGGCGGCTTCCAGTACCTGGGCCGAACGACGGCGATCACCGCTATGATCCTGGTCGCCAGCTTGCTGATCATGACCGGTATAGACCGGCTGGTGGAGCGGGGCTTCGCCATCCGCGAGGAAGTTCGTGAGCGATTCCCGACCCTGGAGGAAAGAGCCAACCAATACCTACCCGCCATGCGCATGCTACTGCGTTGGGCGGTGGGCTTGATCACCGCTCTCGTCCTGCTGGAAACGTGGGGAGTGGACGTGCTGAGCATGCTGGATACCCCCCTGGGCAAGAAATTGTCGGAAAGTGCCTTCAGCATCATCGCCGTACTGGGTCTAGCGCTAATTTTTTGGGAAGCGGTCAACATCAGCGTCGAACGCTATCTGACCAAGATCAATACCGAAGGCAATGTGGTCGAGCGTAGCGCCCGAATCCGCACCCTGCTGCCCCTGTTTCGCAAGGTAGTGTTCACTGTACTGGCGGTGATGGTATCGCTGATCGTGCTTTCCGAACTAGGCATCAACATCGGTCCGCTGCTGGCCGGCGCCGGGGTGATCGGCCTTGCCGTGGGCTTCGGCGCCCAGACCCTGGTCAAGGACGTGATCACTGGTCTGTTCATCCTTATCGAGGACTCCATCGCTGTCGGCGATTACGTTGAGGTGGGCGGTCATGAAGGAGATGTGGAATCCCTTTCCGTCCGTACCATCCGCCTGCGCGACCCGGCCGGTAGTGTTCACACGGTGCCCTTCAGTGAAGTGGGCACTGTACTTAACTACACTAAGGATTTTTCCAACGTTGTATTGAACGTCGGCATTGCCTACCGGGAAAACGTTGACGAGGTGATGAAGGTACTCGTAGCCCTGGGCCGAGAAATGGCCGAGGACCAAACTCTAGCCCCTGACATCATCAGACCGTTGGAAGTGCAGGGCGTACAAAGCCTGGGCGATTCCGCTGTGGTCATCCGCGCCCGCATCAAGGTCAGGGCCGGAACACAGTGGGGAATGAAGCGGGAATTCAACCGCCGCATGAAGAATCGTTTCGACGAATTGGGCATCGAGATTCCCTTCCCTCAACAAACCGTCACATTCGGCGAAGACAAGGAAGGCAACGCTGTTGCCGGCCGCACTGTGGTGGAGGGCACTGTCAGAGGAACCTAACTGGTTTGCAGAGACTATGATGCAGCGGCACTTAGACTGCAAGTTGCCGCCACTCAGCCGCTAAATTAGCATAGTGAATACTAGTATATCGGCCATCAATAAACCGAAGATAACAAGTAGTAAAATTCGATGAACTTGTTTGTTTGGTATCGTGGCAAGAATAGCTAGCACACCTAGCCCAATAAATGACGTTGCGTTGTCGGCGGTTAATAGTGAAGAACCGAACATGATGGGACGCAATAAGGTCGAAAAGACAATAGCAGCCGCTCCGATAGACCAGATCACGGTCGAGTTTTGGAAGTAGTGCGATTCTAGGTCAACACCGTCGATACTACTTGGATAAATTATGTGAGAAATAATGTAGATTGCTATGGGAGCGCCAAGCATCAACAACAGTGTTAGAAAACTCTAGCTTGACACGGATTGAAGTGCCCAAGCCTCCCACCATTGCTGCAAGAGGGCCACGAATAGGATGGCGACCACACTTGTGTGTAATAGCGAGAATTTGGTCTTGGAGCGCAGACGAATCTGTCTTGCCACGTTGGTGAGAAGTTCCGTTATTCCCAGGCCGACGATTATCGAAAAGAGCACCATAACAAAAGCAAAGCGATCCATATTCAGCTCCTAATAGCGTGGCGTCCCAAACGTGTACAGAACCGTTAACGCTTGGACACTAGTTATAGCTGTGCCGAGGCTCAGGCAGCGCTAGATATTGCTTCCCATAGCGGTTGACAATGCCAGACCGCTGGCTCGCCGTTAGCCGTTAAAAATACGCCCCTTAGCTTGTGATCTGGTGTGAGCGGCCCCACATGGCACAAGAGATCTCCGTGTTCGTAAGTGCCTTGATAGACATCCCATCTCCGCAGGCTCACGTGAGGGAAATTCAGTGATGTAAGCTTGCCCATTTGCTGGCTGATCTGGCGGATTCTCGGCCACTGCTGCTTGGTCGCCTCAATCAATCCCGGGGCCATATCGTTGAAGTTTGGCTCGCCTTTTTCGGGGGCCGCGATCAGGCGCCGGACCGAGACGGCCTTTTGGCGGGAGTTGTATTTAGCCAACCCCAAACGAAAACGGGTGGGATTTGTCCCAGAGCCTGAGACACTTCTGCAGGAGATTTCTACAGCCCTGTCCGAAGACCAGCGAAATGCCGCAAAGGCGCATGCCGCCAAGTGGCAACCGACGCTATGGAAGCCAAGCGAACCAAATCTCGAAGACTCATCGCCCTCAAATACTTCTGAGCCACCTAAGCCCCCGTATTAGTAACACGGGGGGGGGGGGGGGGTCCACCTGTTCCAATTCAGTGTCGAGGCTATTTCGTCGAAAACGTCGATTTTGTCATAGGGCGTAAATTGGAAGAAATGGCCCCCAGGTCGCGCTATTACCCACTACCCCTGCTAATGTCCATTTGTTGCGATTTATTGCCCCGTTACAGGAGATTCGCGGAGCCCCTTACACATCTTGGTCCTAGTTGCCCTCGGAATAGACCTTCGGTTTTTCCACGCATTTTACCGTGCCTAAACGGCCAGGAGAGCATAGGCGCGCCGTATTAGAACCGGATCAAATCTACTCCTGAAAATGTCGCGGAATTAGTAACTGTAGCAGGGCTTGGGTTCGTTGGCGGTTAAATGCTCTGTCTCTCCAGTGATAATACACCGCACAGGCGAGTGCGATGCAGATTATGGGTGATGTGAGCAAGGTGATGGTGCGACGCTACGGCTCTGCCTCTGCCTCAGTCTTTTTGCGCACGGTGAACCTTGTCAGCTGAAGACGGGGCCCTTCCCAATCGGGCTTCAGTTCCGAGGCTTTTAGGTAATCGAAATATGCAGCCCTCACATTGCCAAGCTCTTCATGGGCTATAGCGCGGTTGTAATAGGCCTTTTCCGCCTCACTTGGCTGAAGTTCCAGACCCACGTCAAGAGCGGCAACACCGTCAGCCCAGCGGTGCAAGGCGATCAGCGACGCGCCGCGGTTCACGTGGGCCTCCGCAATACTAGAGTCAATGCCAACTGCTATGTCGAAGCTATTCAATGCCTCCTCGAAGGACTCCTCCACAAACAAGAGTACGCCACGATTGTTATAGGTTCCGGCCCTGGCGTGCGTACTCAAGGTTTCCGATTGGATAGCGAGCGTGCAAACTTCGACCGGACTTAAGCCAATTCTTGAACCTGTAAGCGGCACGGTTTGCTGCAGCGCTGTTACCGCTTCGCGCGCCGCCTCATAGCATTGCTGTGCCAACCCACCGCCAAGCACCATTACCGCTGCGTAAGCCGTGCTTGACCCAAAGAGAACAGCGAAAACAATTGCATTTGCGAGAACAATGCGGAGACGACTCATGTCACACCTCAAATAGTTCTAATTTACCGACGGTTTCATATACCAAATTTCGTGTAAAATTGCATTGATACCAGTCAATGCAGCTTACGGTGCGATCGCACTTACTGCAAGCAATCCTGACAGTCTCGAATGGATAGCGGCCTAGTGGTCGTGCGCCTGACATGACTCCTTCTCGGGGAAGTGTAGCAGAATTAGCATGGCCGACGCGCTTACGGCACTCAAGCCGTTTCCTCTGACAATGCCTGTCCTTGGCCAAGGCCTTCGGATTACGGGCTTACTGCTTCGCTCCGGGCGAAATACAGACGCTTCTCATCGAAGGCGATGTGGACGCGGAGCTGCCGCAGAACGGACATGCCGATGATGAGCGGCGGCAATGACCCCCTCTTATCGAGGTCGATACGCGAGCCGGTGGGAGGCCCTTCGCTGCGGCCAGTGATGCCCGGCACAAGCATGATTGTAGGGTCCGTGACGCTGATGTCGCCAATAGCGATGGACTGGAAGGGACGGCTGTAGACCACGCGGCCGTCGGCTAGTTCGGTGATTTTTGTCAGCGCCGGATCGTCCTTGCTGACGCGCAATCTTCGGATCATATATCCAAAATCGAGCGTCGTGATGGACAAGCCGGTATCCAGCATGGCCAACAGTTTCTTGCCGTCGAGGGTTACCGGGAACCTAATGTACCCGTTGCCGTCGATGGTGAATTTCAGGTTTTCAATGGTGGATGCCGACCAGTCCACCGCGCGCTCACGGCAGTGATCGCGGGAAAAAAACCGGACGGTCCTGGCGACAAAATCTAAATCAATATCGAAACTAAATTGCTTGAAATTGTTGATCGAGAACGTCCCCGAATAGTCCGCTGCACTGCCCTCGTTGGCGGAGACCAAGAATTGCGTCCTGAACGGCGACAGTCCTTGAAATGAAAATTGCTGGACGGTCACCTTCTTTTCTGGACTGTCCCTGCCTCCAACGACAATTCGTGCTCCCGTTCGGGTGGGCGTCAACCCGAGTTCCTGCACCGTCTTCATGGTCAAAGAACCGACAATCCCCGCGTAGCTCGGTAGAATGTTATTATAATTGTCGAGCCGATTGTTGAAGATGGGCACAGTCTTGTTGCGCGCCCGGTCAGTGAGCGGATCTGAGACATCGGCGCTGTCAAGGATCAAAGTGCCCGGCGTCGTGCCGAACGTGACAGGGACCGCGATGCGACCATCGCGCAAGGGGACCATTTGCATGCTGTGCAAGACTTGGGGCGGCTTGCAGCCACTGGCCGCTGTCGCCGGAAGCGCCGGCACCACAATCAAGGAAATCACGAATATCGCGTGCCGGAAATTCACCGAAACCTCCCCCCAGTTGCCTTGGAGGAAAATAGCACATCGTTAGGCTCGCAGCTACAGGAGGCGTGTAGACGCAAGTTTTTCTTTTTGCGATCAGCAAGCCATTTGCTGGCGTCCCATTGGTAATGAAAGCGTGAACCGTTTTAATTTTACTTTGCTTATGGCTGCATAGGTAGCGTCCCCAGGGGGATTCGAACTCCCGTTGCCGCCTCAAACCATTTCGTCGAAAACGTCGATTTTGTCATAGGGCGTAAATTGGAAGAAATGGCCCCCAGGTCGCGCTATTACCCACTACCCCTGCTAATGTCCATTTGTTGCGATTTATTGCCCCGTTACAGGAGATTCGCGGAGCCCCTTACACATCTTGGTCCTAGTTGCCCTCGGAATAGACCTTCGGTTTTTCCACGCATTTTACCGTGCCTAAACGGCCAGGAGAGCATAGGCGCGCCGTATTAGAACCGGATCAAATCTACTCCTGAAAATGTCGCGGAATTAGTAACTGTAGCAGGGCTTGGGTTCGTTGGCGGTTAAATGCTCTGTCTCTCCAGTGATAATACACCGCACAGGCGAGTGCGATGCAGATTATGGGTGATGTGAGCAAGGTGATGGTGCGACGCTACGGCTCTGCCTCTGCCTCAGTCTTTTTGCGCACGGTGAACCTTGTCAGCTGAAGACGGGGCCCTTCCCAATCGGGCTTCAGTTCCGAGGCTTTTAGGTAATCGAAATATGCAGCCCTCACATTGCCAAGCTCTTCATGGGCTATAGCGCAGTTGTAATAGGCCTTTTCCGCCTCACTTGGCTGAAGTTCCAGACCCACGTCAAGAGCGGCAACACCGTCAGCCCAGCAGTGCAAGGCGACCAGCGACGCGCCGCGGTTCACGCGCCCCTACGCCTCTACTTCCGACCGAATTAGCGCTCGGATCGACAATGGGCAGCCGGGGCAAGTCCGGTCAATATCGACTTGGTGGCCTTGTCGGTTAATGGTCAGCTGAATCATCGTCGGCCTCCCCAATCAGCGATGCCGCCACGGCCGTTCCGGGTTCCGGCATCCTTGTACGCCTGGGAGCATAATAGCACAAGCCTGAGGTCCGGAGCAACGCAACCACGTAAACCACCGGAGGCACTGTCAGAGGAAAACTGGCTTGAGCCCATGAAGCGCATCTCATAGCGTCTTCGGATGAAGAACCTATTCCGATATTTCAAGACTTCGCCCGAGATTATCCGACTTTCTGTGATGATGTACATTCGTTTCCCACTGTCGTTACGGCAGGTCGAAGACCTGCTCCATGAACGAGGGATCGATATCTGCCATGAGACAGTGCGGGCTTGGTGGAATCGGTTCGGCCCTTTGTTCGCAGCTGAAATCAAGAAGAAGCGTTCCGCACATATACGAGGTGCGCCGCAATGGCGCTGGCATCTGGACGAGGTTTTTGTGCGGATCAATGGCGAAGTGAACTATCTCTGGCGGGCCGTCAACCATGAAGATGAAGTGCTCGAGGTGTTCGTTACAAAGAGGCGCGACCGCAAGGTGGCATTGAGGTTTTTACGCAAAGCCATGAAGCGGTATGGCCGACCAGAAGTCATCGTAACGGACCGGCTTCGCTCATACCGTGCAGCGATGAGAGAGATCGGCAACGAAATCCGCCAGGAGACGGGGAGGTGGCTCAACAATCGAGCCGAAAACTCACACCAGCCGTTCCGGCGACGAGAGCGAGCGATGGCGAGATTCAGGAGTTCGAAATCGCTTCAGAAATTCGCTTCGATCCACGCTTCAGTCCATAACCACTTCAACCAGGAACGCCATCTCAACAGCCGCCAAGTTTTCAAGCTCAACCGCGGTGCTGCTCTGGCGGAGTGGCGGCAACTTGCAGCCTGAGGGCCGTTACACCATAGTCTTTGCAGACCAATTGGGTTTCCCCTGACAATGCCACAAATCTAGCTCCTGTCTTGCGCAAGACTTTTTGGAATTCCCTTAGCTTTTTTTACGAATTCAATAATCTCGGAATTTCGAGGATTTCTCCGAAGCGTAACTCCGCCGTTCACCTGAAGCACCTGTCCCGTCATAAAACACTCGTCAGACGCCAGCCAAACCGCAGCTTTTGCGATATCTTCGCTCGTGCCCACTCGTCCAAGCGGATATTCTCTGGCGAATGCTTCTGCTATTCCCTTGTTCACCGCCTTTGCAGTCATAGGCGTTGGCGTGAAGCCGGGTGCGATTGAATTTGCCCGGATGCCGCGGTCACCGAAAGCGTCTGCAATGCACCGAATCACGTGATCAGTGCCAGCTTTAGTGCCCATGTATGCGGCGTGGTCTTCCAACATGATCGTGGCGGTAGCGGACGAAATTTGAATAATCGAGCCATTCCGATTCATCGATTTCACAACTGCCTGGAAGAATAAAAACGGACCTACAAATTGTAATTCTACCATCTCCTCCAAATCTTGTCTGGAGGTCTCCACAAAAGGTTTCAATAGGCTCTTCCCCGTGGCATTGACAGCAATGTCCAGACCGCCAAAACGTTCAACCGCCGTTGCAACAAGATTCGAAACATCAGATTCATTGGTTACGTCGCACGTAGCATAGGCTCCATTAATGTCCTCGGCTAAAGTACGCAGTTCATCGGTATTGCGTCCACCAACCACGACATTCGCGCCCTCCGTAGCAAACCGCTGAGCAATTATCTGGCCCATATTTTTACGGCCAGCAGCCCCAAGCACGATTGCCGTTTTTTCGCTAAGGCGAGTCATTACAATATGCTGAACCTCTACTATTGATGAAGCCGGAGTTGATGTCGTCGCCAGTGGGGTAAGATCGATGAGGAACTTTCGGCCGCAACCTTTCAACCCCGTCCGGTTACGGGAATAACATCTCAAAATCCTCCGTTACGCAATCATCTCAAACTGTCCCACAGGCGCCGATGTTGAACACGCGAAGCATCCAATACCGTGAGTTGATGCAGAGATAGCCGATTTTCATACAACTGCTAATCCAGATATCAAAATAAAGCTGAAGTAAAGAGAGGAATGGGCACGTATCGAGAGCCGGAAACAATATTCAATGTCGGGTGCAATCTACCGGCGAGTCAGACAACGACGAAATGCGGGTCCATACAATCAGCTCTAATGCAAATCCTCGCTCCAAGGATCACAAGCGTAGCCTAATTTTTTGGATTATAGGCGGTGAATAGGCCGTGCCGATCAAATAACACTTGTAAAAGACAGTCAAGATTGTTTTCACTGGTAGTGCGTCCACGCTAATTCACGCCGACTACTCAAGAGTTGTCCGCTATATCCGGGAGATCTGGCCCGATGATTCATGGGTACATCATGTAGCGGTTTCCACGACGGACATCGATAGATTCGTCGCTCTTTACCAAAGGCTTTTCGGATTTGAGATCATCGCGCGAAGTGGTTGGAAGCGTGGTAACGCCGACATAGATAGAATGGTTCAAATAGCTGGTTCAGAAGCGCGCCAGGGGCACTGTCAGAGGAAAACGGCTTGAGCGTCGGAGACATGTCTCATAGCGTCTTTGGATGAACTGCCCATTCCGCTATTTCAAGACTTCGCCCGAGATCATTCGCATTGCTGTGATGATGTATGTACGATTTCCGCTCTCGCTAAGACAGGTCGAAGACTTGCTCCATGAACGAGGGATCGATATTGGCCACGAGACGGTGCAGGCTTGGTGGAACCGGTTCGGACCCACGTTCGCAGCTGAAATCAAGAACAAGCGTTCCGCGCAGATGCGGGCCGGCACGCAATGGCGCTGGCATCTGGATGAGGTATTCGTGCGGATCAATGGTGAAAGTCATTACCTCTGGCGGGCTGTCGATCATGAAGGTGAAGTGCTTGAGGCATTCGTCAAAAAGAGACGAAATCGCAAGGCGGCGCTTATGTTTTTAGGGAAAGCGATGAAGCGATATGGCAGCCCAGAAGTCATCGTAACGGACAGGTTGCGCTCATATCACGCAGCGATGAGGGAAATCGGCGACGAAGCCCGTCAGGAGACGGGGAGGTGGCTCAACAATCGGGCCGAAAACTCCCATCAGCCGTTCCGGCGACGAGAGCGAGCGATGGCGAGATTCAGAAGTTCGAAATCGCTTCAGAAATTCGCTTCGATCCACGCTTCAGTCCATAACCACTTCAATCAAGATCGCCATCTCAACAGCCGCCAAGTTTTCAAGCTCTACCGTTCAGCCGCGTTGGCTGAGTGGCGACAACTTGCAGCCTAAGTGTCGCTGCATCATAGTCTCTGCAAATCAGTTGGGTTTCCTCTGACAATGTCGAAAGCACCACTAAAGACAATGCATTGATTCCCGATCCTTCACAATCTGAAGACATGCATATGCACATAATACAAATCCTTATTCGCCTATGGTCTAAATGGGAATCTATCACGCACTAAGGTAATGACACCGAATGCACTCGAGGTGCCCATCATGCCATGCGCAAGAGCCTCACCTGGGTATTTATCGCCCGAAAACGTATATACCGGCCGGCCGTGATACGTCCAGGCGCGCACAGTTGGAACGTTCTCCCCATATGCACCCGCCGCATCTGCAAAGGGTGGATCGGGGACTTTGTCAATGCCCCAGTACCCGACCGGCGCGTCGTCAGGCGCGGCCAAAACAGGGCGCCATTCGCGGGCGCATTGCTCACCAGTGCCACAAAGCGCGGAACGGTGTGCCGCGGCATCCCCCGGTTCATCGCAAGGGAGTTGGTCTGGACCGTCGAAACAAGAAAATGCGTATAACGTCCGCCCCTGGGCATTCGCATAGACCCACCCAACTTCAGGGACGGTCATCTGCATCGTGAGAAACGCCGGCCTATCCTTCGCCTTGTGGAACACAATCGGCTGCCATCTTCCAGCCGCAACATTTTTGCTGACTTGGGCCCCGTCGCGAGGACGATAAAGCGGCATTCCTTTAAAAGTCCACTGCCGACCGCCACCAGTGTGCACGGCTAGGTCCCAATCATCAAATGGCATATCAAGTTCTGATGCAAACACCGCCGTCCATTCCGCATTACCAGAGTTTGTCTTTGTGCCGGTGCTGAACAAAAGGCGGTCGGTCTTCTCGTCAGCGAGCATTAGACCGTCAACCTTAAAAATCACCTTCACGCCGCGCGGAAAACGCCGAGGCACCTCCACAAGTCTCCACACCCCATGCCTCGCAAAGCCCATCGTGCCATTGACGTCCCCTGGGGCTTTATCTCTGGTGGAGATATAAACTGGCTTTCCATCAAAAGCCCACTGCTTCTGGTCATTCGGGCGCGTGAGGATGGTCCATCGACCGATCGGCTCTACCCCCGCAACAGGTGCAAAAGGTAGCCACCGCTGGATGCACGTTCGCCGGTGTTCATACCTCGGCAGCGGGAATCCGCCCCCTCTTCTCCCCTTTTCGCTGCGGGTGCCGCTGCAGCCAAAAACACCAGGCTTGCGCTCGTCCATGGCAGTCGTATAGAGCGTCATGCCGGCCGACGTTGTATAGATTGGCCCGGCCCAGTCAGAAGACCCGATAAACACCGCACTTGGAATAGGCTCTGCTGAGGTTTTTATATCTGCAGCAGCCATCGCCGGGTTAAAGGCGCTCAACAGAAGCCCGACGATGGGTAAAATAAGAAAAGTGCGCATGTGGTTCAGCGCATGCCTTTATTCGGAGCTTTTAGACGAGGATTTCACCGATTTCTCGTGATGTACGTAGAGAGGCTGTGCCCCATTCACCGATTGGCAGTCCCATCACTCGTTGCACGGTATAACCCAGCCGGGTTGCTATTTCGCCTTTTCCGTCGATATGTAAACCGGTCTTGAGTCGACCACTCGCACGTCCGACCGTAAACATCGGGGCGCCATCGAGGTTGTGTGTCTTGGCAAATTCGTTGTCAGAATGCGCATAGATCAACGAATGATCAAGTAACGAGCCATCGCCTTCTGGTTGCCCGGCCAATGTTTGAATAAAGTAAGCGAACGATTTCATCGACTCGCGTAAATACCATGAACTCCTCACCTGATAGCCAAGATGCTCGTCAATCAGCTCTTCATGAGTAATGGCGTGATGGGTTTGATCGGTCCCCTTCTTGGTCAAGTTAGAGCCGCTATTTGAATAAAGCATATTGAATACTCGGGTTTGATTGCAGGTTAGCGCCATCGCCAGAAGGTCCGTCATCGCCCGATGCCGCTCCTCGACACGTTCATAATCGAGGCCTGCTGAAATCTCCCCTGGAACTTCCGATGGCACAACACAAAGCGGTGCCGGCGGCGGTTTCTTCAATTGCACCTCAAGCCGTCCTTCAAGCTCTCGGATCGATGTGAAGTACTGGTCAAGCCGCGCTTTGTCGCTTGCACCCAGCGTATTATTTAATGTTTTTTGTTCTTCTAAGACAGACGAAAGCACGCTTTTCCGAACGAGCATACGAGGATCCGGCGTAAAGGTCGGAGAATTGGGATCCTGAAAATCGGGACCGAAAATTTTGCGGTATGCATCCACCGCAGATATTTCCGTGGGATTAATCGCGTCGCTGCTTTGAAAACTGTAGCTGTCCCTTGGATTGCCGGTCGCAGAAAGATTGAGCAACCGGAAGCGACTTCCAGCGCCAACGGCTCTGGAAATCGGCAGATCCAAACTCTCGTTTGCAAGGTCGTTTCGCTCTCTCGGTGTAGAACCGCAACGCAGCGCCACCCAGCCGGAATAGTGACACAGGTTCGCACGGCCGTCGGTCGGAATGCTAAAGTTCGTAAATAAATTGATGTGCTGCTTAACATCCTTCAAAGGCGCAATCTCTTCAGGCAGATCAAAATCAGCACCGACCTTCTTGGGTATAAAGACAGGACCGTTCATCCCAAGACCCCAGAACCACGTGCCAAATCGTGTCGGCAACGGAGCATTTGTTGCCGCAAGTGCGGTTCCATTACTGTTCAGAAAACAGTCAAGAAACGGAAGCGATACTGCCACCGCGCCCCCACCGAGCACGCCGCGAAGAACACGACGACGATTCATAGGTTTGTTCTTGATAAGCATGGCCTTATCCTTCCTTGTCACTATTGGTGATCATGACTGGCAAGTTTCACTCCGTCTGGAACGGGGAGTTTTACTGCATAGAACGCTTTACTAGTCGTGATCGTTCTCAAGAAATCAGGAAAGCGATAACCGCCATCCCTAAACCTGATCATAAGATACTCAAGAATTTCCCTGTCTGCTAGGTCGAATTTACGGGCCGTGCTATAGCCGTACAGGCGACTCACTAAGCAGGAAATTACGGCGGGATTGTCCCGCAACGCCTTACCGAGGTCAACAGCATCACTGACTGCAACCCCGTCGAATGCGCCGCTTGTATCCAACTCGACACCACCTTCCGTCTCTCTAAATTGGCCCGCGCCATCAAAACTCTCCATGACAAGCCCGATAGGGTCAGTCAACTTATGACAGCCTGCACAAACTGGATTGGTACTATGGGCAGAGAGGCGTTCCCGTGCCGTTCTAAACTCTCCAGCAGGGTCCTCAAAAAGCGAAAAATCGATGTCTGGTGGCGGGTCTGGCACGCGCTGGCAGAGCAGCGTCTCACGCAACCCGCGCCCGCGTTGCGTCGCTGAAGCTCTTCCCGGATGAGAATATTTCGCGAGAAAGCCAACCTGTGTTATCAGCCCGCCCCGAGCGCTACCCTCCGGAAACTCATAAGACACCCACTGATTTAGCTTGGCAGGCACGGACAAACCATAAACGGCCGCAAGATCACGGGTCATGGAAGTGCTGCGCGTCACAAACAGATCACGATAATCACCATTCTTCGCGAGAAGATGGTTGACGATTGTGCGCAACAGTTGCTCCTGCGCCTGGCTCACAACTTTCGAACTAAAAACCGGGTAAATAATTGGATCCTTAGCCAAGACATTGAATCCTTCAAGCACAAGCATGTCACTAAAGAAAGCACGAACGCCGTACTCGAGGCGTGGCGATGCCAGCATGCGTTCGACCTGACGGGTCAATCCCTTACGTGTATTAAGTTCCCCGGCCTCCGCTGCGGTAAGCAAGGCACTGTCGGGTGCCGCATTCCACAGAAAGAAGCTTAACCGAGATGCCTTAGAGTAGCTGTCCAACCGCCATTTGCCCGGTCGCTCCGGATCTGGCTCCGCCGTTTCGTTGATATATAAAAATTGACGCGACACGAGCATACGCGCGAGAGCGACAGAAAGGCCGTAATAGAAATCGCCCGCGGCCCCAACCGATGCGCCTGCTGTTTCCACAGCACCTTCGAGTTCATTTTGTGTCAACGGACGGCGATAAAGAAGGCGACCCACATTGCCGAGAAATCCCCGCGCACACTCATCGTCCCTTAAATCGGCAGACGTCAGCTTGCACGAAAAAAGATGCTCACGATATTTGGAGCTCACCACCTGCCTCGCTATCGCGCGAGCGCTTTCCTCGATGGGTTCCAATGCTCCGGGTGTCATAACCGACGTTGTTGCGCCAATTGCCACAAGGCCCTCTGTGCGATAAACGGGCGCAAATCTCACTTTGGTGACAATGTCCTCACCAAAGATAGCGTCTACAGTCTGCAAGTACTGAGCTTGACTTATCAGCCGCATCGTCGGCGGAGCACCTTGCGTCACAGGCTCGTTAATGTCTGACGAATGTTGCACAGCTTGCGTACAGGCAACTGACAGGCCAACCACTGACACAACCGCAAATATCTTTCTCAAGCCGGAGAGTGCCGTCATTGCTACAAACCAATCAACTTTCTAAATCTCATCATCGTCAGTAACCTCTCAGATCATACAGCCCCGGATCCTCGGTGTCGGAGGGATGTACGATGAAGGCTCGGACAGCCTTGATCTTCAATACGGACGAAATCGCCGTACACTTGCCGGTGGCGGGATCGCGGCGGCCATCCGCCAAACGAACGCTGGCTTGATACATGCTTGGAGGACTCCAGGCGGAATTATCCACCGATATAGACAAACCGCGTCTGTACATGAGCCAATAATTCTCAAGATCCTGATAGCCGCCAATCAGCCCTTCGGCTCCATCATCTGTAAGCTCCAGCCGGAGGTGCATGTCGTACCAATCGCGGGTGCCGGTCGCAATATTCCAACGCATCGTATACCGAGCAAAATCTACAGGATCAATCGAGAGAACACCGTTTTCAATTCTCCCACGCGTGGTCGCGATTGTGGGAAATCGCGCATCAATGCGTTGGGTAAAATTCGGCAAGAACTCTCCTTGTGAATCCTTCAGGATCGTATCGAGCCCCTTATAAATTGCGACGTTCACTTCATCGTCATTTAGCTCGCTATCAACGTTAGATATTTCGATCAGCATGCGGTTGTGAGAGTATGTCGGGAATTCCATGACGCGATATTCTGCCGCCGCGCCACCCACTCGCCAGCCTTGGGTACAACCCATTACGCGATAGAGTTGGTTATCGACCGCAGTCTCACCATCAAGACCCTGAAAT
This sequence comes from Rhodospirillaceae bacterium, assembly GCA_963662375.2. GTDB lineage: Bacteria > Pseudomonadota > Alphaproteobacteria > Rhodospirillales > Rhodospirillaceae > UBA11612. Next base: position 509,584 of record CAXXRP010000015.1, on the reverse strand, counting down.
TTCTCGTGGGTACAGGTTTGCGCGGTGGCACGCCCGTCATCCGTCCCATCAAGATTAAAGCCATATGCAATCTTGCTTTGAACCTCTCGGAACGGCAAGGGATCCTTGATTGCCCAAGGGACAGCTGTGTTGTTCTCGCCATTTGGCCCGCGATTCCAACGGTGGCCAAATTTATTACCTCTCTCCTCTCGCACCTCCTCACTTAAGGCATCCCAGTTTTCCTTCTCGTTGAACTGCAGTCCGTCAGGGCATTCTACTCGCGCGCCAGGAGATTCCCAATGACCCGGCATCTCGTTTGTCACAACAAGGCCGATGGTTTTACCTGAAGTGGCCAGCTTATTCTCGGCCGAGCTGACTGTAATACTTCCACCCACCGCTGCAGCAATTAATGCCGGCAAGACAGTATAGCCTACCCAAACTGGAACTCTCATCTGTCGACTCCTACCGTTTACCAGAGGGCCACGTGAGAATGCGCACACTAGACCCTGGTCGCGACGATAAATTTATGCACCTATTCACCAATTGCTGCAACAAATACGGCCAATCCACTCAATTTTCATTCTTTGCGTCCTGACCGGCATTGTAACACTCCGTGGCGATGCTGAAAAGCAAACGCTTCAAGCGCTCGACAAATGAAGCCGCCGCCGGTTAGCTACCATCCATGCAACACGGCCTCGCGGCTCTAGCAGCCGAGAAGACCATGAATACCCGATGACATTATAGCACCGATCCCTAGACAGGGGCTAGTGGTCCGAACAATGGGTACTGCCTCAGTTTGAAATATCAGCCTTATTCGTCACCTTGCCGAACCTTTGGTGCTATACGGCTTAAAACGCGATCGAGGAGCTCGGCGATTGGCATTGTCAGAGGAAACGGGCTTGAGTTGGTGAAGAACGTCTCATAGCGTCCTCGGATGAGCAATCCCTTCCGATATTTCAAGACTTCGCCGGAGATCATCCGCCTTGCGGTGATAATGTATGTGCGATTTCCGCTCTCGCTAAGACAGGTCGAAGACTTGCTCCATGAACGAGGGATCGATATTTGCCACGAGACAGTGCGGGCTTGGTGGAATCGGTTTGGCCCTACGTTCGCGGCTGAAATCCAGAAGAAGCGTTCTGCACAGATGCGGGGTGGGCCGCAATGGCGTTGGCATCTGTATTAGGTGTTCGTGCGTATCGTGAGGCGAGAGCTGGTGGTACCACAAAAGCTCGCCGGTCTTGGCATCAGGCACCACCATCGAGTTTGTATACAAATTGTCTCCCAACCGCGTGCCGTCTTCCCAGTCCGGAGTCGGATTGGAAACCGGCACGTAGAGGCGACTCGTTCCAACATCCAACGTGACGGATCCCCAGACAGCGCCACCACCGTTGTTCCGCGCTTCATCGTTGGGCAAACTTTCGCCCCCAGGCTCACCTTCGTCGGCAATGGTATCGAACCGCCAGACCAACTCACAGGTGCCGAAATCGAAAGCGCTGATCCAACCTCGTATCCCGAGTTCACTGCCCGCCGGACCGATAAAGATCAGATCATCGTGAATCATGGGCGCCATAGTGAAGCCGCCGCCGCTGCCGGGCGTGTAGGCCACGTCACGTTCCCATACCAATTCACCTGTTCCGGCGTCGAGAGCGATGAGAAAACCGTCGTGGGTACCGAAAATCAGCTTGCCGTCCTTGATGGCGGCGCCGCGGTTCATTTTAAGCCCATAACTCGTCGGCACGCGCGAGGCGCGGTCATAACGCCAATTCACTCGGCACGTCGCGGCGTCCAAGGACCCGGTGGCGTCGCGCTGGTGATGAACATGTTCCCGCGATAAATGAGCGGATTGACCTCGAACGGATTCAGATCTCCCACCTGATACAAACACACCGGCCTGAGGCGTGACACGTTTGCGCGCGTGATCTGCCTCAGATCAACATAACGCTGGCCTTCATAGTCGTGATTAGTGAACAGCCAATCGGTTGTTTTTGAGCCGGCCGCGGTCAGCTCTGCCTGAGTGGGGCCTTCGCCAATGGCCGCGGATACGTCCCGCACGGTGGTCAGCCGGTGCTGCGGCGGCCGGGCATCTTCAGGAAGATCGGCGGCAGTTGCCAATTGAATTTCCTGCAATGCGGATTGATCAGCGCTTAATTCGGATTCAGCAGCGGGGTTGCCGTTACGCGCGAGAAGGAACGCGACAGCGTCAATGTACTCCTGGTCGCCCAGCGAGCCGGGCATTCCATAAGGCATGGTACGAACCCGCTGATAAAGGTCGTGGCCGTTTTGCCCGACCCAGCGCACGAGAGTCGCCGGACCTTCAAGGCCCGAGGCCGAGGCGCCTTGCAGACCAGCGCCGTGACAGGACGCGCAGTGAGCGGCGTAAACACCGGCGCCGCGCTGGGTCCGGGCGGTTTCGTACAACCCGTCCGTTTGTTCCAGGCGCTGGGAATAGTACAGCGCACCGACAAGCACCACAGCCAATACGCCAGCGACGGTCAGTATCCCTTTCATCCTACCCTCCCCAGGCAAAGACCGCGGCGGCGAGCGGCAGCCCTAAGCGATATATATACGAGATCATTCATGTCAGATTGACCGCAATCGCGAGGAACACGCCTAAACCTCGTTTTACCGGGAGATCATGCCATGCCCCGACTAGGTTTTGGGCTGGCGCGGCTTTACAAACCGCATGAGCGACCGCACCTAAGGAGCGTGAATATTGGAACCGCGCAACGAAAATGACCCGTAATCCGTACGACGTCCTTGCCATCAAGAAAGACGCCAGCAACGGCGAAATCCAGAAGGCCTTCCGCCGCCTGGCCAAGAAGTCGCACCCCGACCTCTTTCCCGGCGACAAAAAGGCTGAGGACCGCTTCAAGGATTTGAACGCCGCCTATGACATCATCGGCGACGAGGACAAACGTGTGCGGTTTGACAGTGGCGAAATCGATGCGTCTGGGGCCGAAATTCGCCGGAACCCGTTCGGGGGTGGTGCGCGGGCCGGCAACGCCCACGGATTTGCAGGCGGCGGGGCGCAAGGTGGCTTCGCCTTTGAGAATCTCAGCGATCTTTTTGGCGGCATGTTCCGGGGCGGCCGGGCGCCCGCTGACGGAGGACATCCTTTCGGCGGCGGTGCCAGCCTCAAAAATAACGATATGCGTTTTAGTCTGGATGTTGATTTCATCGACGCCATGACCGGCGCGAAAAAACGCCTGACCCTGCCGGGAGGACGGTCCCTGGATGTGAATATTCCCGCCGGAATCTCAGATGTCCAGACCATTCGCCTCAAAGGGCAAGGCGGCAAAGGCGCCAGCGGGCGGGCGGGAGACGCGTTGATCGAAGTGAAGATCAAACCGCATCCCAAGTTCCGGCGCGAGGGGCATGACCTTCACATAGACCTGCCCGTGTCGCTGAAAGAAGCGGTTTTAGGCGCCAAAGTGGAGGTGCCCACGGTTCACGGCACGTTGACGGTGACCGTGCCAAAGGGATCAAATAGCGGATCGCGCCTGCGCCTCAAGAGCAAAGGCGTGGCGGCCACCAGAGGCAAGGCGGCAGGCGATCAATACGTAACTTTAAAGATTGTACTGCCGAAAAAAACTGACGCGGAGTTGGAGAAGTTCCTGAAAGACTGGAACAACAGTTACGACCCGCGCCGGGAATAAGCGCCGGACGCCATAACCATTTCAGGACAACAGCCCCGCCGCGGCCGTCGAAATCGGCGCCGGTGCTACCGCCGGTGCCCAGGTTCTGCAATGCCCGCGTTAAACTCAGACAAGACGACGAGTAATCAGGATCCGTGGCACCACCCGAGAATTGGCGCTGGTGACGGTGAAGGTGCGGTTGTTGACGCTGCTGGTGGCGTTTTACGATATCGTAACCTGAGTTGCTGAATCGATCGAGACAATGGTGCTTCCCGCCGGAATTCCCGGGTGCTTATAGACATGCCAACCAGCCAACCCGCGACCGCGGGATCGCCACTTATCCCGCCAATAATAGGACTGCCGTTCGTTAAGTCGCCATTTAAGGTGTCGTCAAAAAAACCGAGAGTGGCCGCCTCTCCCGACACGTTGACAACACCGGCATCATCTATCGCTGCGCGGCGCAATCCCCTTGTCATCGCATACGCTAAATTCACTGGCATCCCTCGCTAGGGTTAACGCGATCAGTTGTATGTGAATACAAACAAGGCTCCACGACCAATGCGATCATAAATCGAGGGATCCAAACCGCGAAAATCTGCTTCATTACCTCAACTATCGGTTTGAAATCCCGTTGATTTTGTACCGCTGGGCAAGCCGCTGAGGCAAGGATTTGGGCGGACCGTCGCCTTGGTATAACGCCGGGGTCACAGAATGCGTTGCCGCGGGCGGGAGTCGCTGTTGTTCCGCTTGCCAACCAGGTCTCGGACCTTATGTTAGCTCTAGATATTGGGCTACCGAGAGGAACGGCGATGAAATATCTCCACACCATGGTGCGTGTATCGGATTTAGCCACTTCCTTGGATTTTTACTGCAACAAGCTGGGCCTCAAAGAACTCCGGCGCGCCAACAACGAAAAAGGGCGGTTCACACTTATTTTCCTGGCCGCGCCTGGGGATGATACGGCGCAAGTGGAACTGACTCATAACTGGGATCCAGAAACCTACTCCGTTGGCCGCAATTTCGGCCACCTCGCCTACCAAGTGGACAATATCTACGACACCTGTGCACGACTTCGGGGCGCGGGCGTTGTTATCAACCGTCCCCCGCGCGACGGCCGCATGGCATTTGTACGCTCACCAGATGGCATCTCTATTGAACTGCTGCAGTCAGGTGATGCCCTACCGCAGCAAGAGCCATGGACGTCGATGCCCAACACCGGAGCGTGGTAACGCAAATCGGTGGATCGGCGCCGACATGGCCGAAAGATGGATCGCCCTGGCCAATAGGTGCTCAAGGTCGTCATCTTCTAATTCAACGCCAAGAGAATCGTATTGGGTGGCACGCGTTCAATGATGCGCCGTGAATAGCGCTCCGGGTCCATATCGCGACCGTCGAGCTCGGTTTGTTCAACGACCTCGATCGCGGCGCGGGCAGCCGCAAAGTGCGAATGGGGCAACTACGCCTTCATCTATATGGTATGAAAACCGCGCTTGCCTGGGTCGTGGATCAGCATAGGGGCATTGCTGACCGGCAGCCCGGACAATGCTGATATCGCGTGCTCAAAGAACCGCAAGTTTCCCGTACAGATCGTGCGCAGCACCAGTGCCGCGCTGAGGCGGCCGTTCTATACCATTGACGATTGGTGGCCACCGACCCGTCAGAGAGGGCGCAGCAGATGGACTTGAAGCAGCATATCCGCCAAATACCAGACTTCCCAAAACCTGGAATTAATTTCTTCGATATCTCCACCCTCATCGGCCACGCCGAAGCGTGGCGCACTACAATCGAATGTATGACAGACCTCATCAAACCCTGGGGGGCCGACGTTTTGGCCGCAGTCGACGCGCGCGGATTCTTAGTTGCGGCACCTCTATCCATTTCATTGAATTGCGGAACAGTGATGGTTCGTAAACCCGGCAAGTTGCCTGGCAAGGTAAAATCCCATTCCTACGGGCTGGAATATGGAACCGACGCGGTTGAGATCCAGGAGGACGCGGTTACGCCGGGCCAACGGGTCGTGATCGTCGACGACTTACTCGCAACCGGAGGCACGATCGTGGCGGCTGCGACGCTGTTGCGCACCTCGGGTGCGGACGTTGTGGGAGCCGCGTGCCTTATCGAGCTGGCGTTCCTCGGAGGCCGGGACAAGATCGAAGTGCCGTTTACAGCGCTGCTCCGCTACGACAGCGAGTAGCGGCGCTCTTAGACGGCCTGCCCGGCATTGCTATCAAGGGCATAGCCCGCTACGCGCACGGTGCGGATGACATCCGCCCCGTTGTTGGCATTCAGCACCTTGCGTAATCGCCGAATATGTACATCGACGGTGGGCGATTACACATATATATCGGGATCCCAAACGCCATTGAACAGTTCTTCGCGCGAGAACACGGTTTCGGGCCGCTCCAGGAGATGTTGCAACAACCTAAATTCTGTTGGGCCAAGGTTTGACATAGCGACCACCACAGCTTACGCGGTGTTCGTCCATATCCAATACGATATCGGCAAAGCTCAGCTGGCCCTTTAGAGTGAGACGGTTTGGACCGGCGAAGCAATGCCCGCACTCGGGTGACCAGTTCCCGCATCGAAAATGGTTTGGTCATATAATCGTCAGCACCGACGTTCAGACCGCGCACTTTATCGGTTTCCTCGCTGCGCGCCGTCAGAATGATAATGGGAACGCCGCGAGTTTCCGCCTTGCGCCGCAATTGCCTGCACATTTCGATGCCGGAAATGCGTGTTCTCCGAATTCCAGGGGATGAGAAAGCACGTCATGAATATCGGGGGCCCATAACCTTTTGTGACAGATTCATGAAGGTTATGTGACGGACCAGATTTAAGTGCTTGAGCCGGCACCTTTGCGTAGTCGAGAGATATTGGTAGCGTAGTCGCCGCCGCCGAAAACCGCGGTTCCGGCGACCAGGACATCGGCGCCCGCAGCCACGCACAGACTGGCAGTCTCCGGGTTAATGCCTCCGTCCACTTCCAGCTCTATGGCGCGCTCGCTAATCAGCGCGCGCAGGTCGCGAATTTTTTCGAGCTGGGATGCAATGAAGGACTGTCCTCCAAAACCTGGGTTGACCGTCATCACCAAGATAAGATCCACCTTGTCGAGGACGTATTCGATGACATCCACAGGTGTGGAGGGATTCAATGACACACCGGCCTTTTTGCCCAAGGACTTGATGACTTTAAGAGATTGGTCCAGATGCGGCCCTGCTTCCGCGTGCACCGTAATGATGTCGGCGCCTGCGTCGACAAAGGCGCCGATAAACGGATCGACAAGCTCGATCATCAGGTGCACATCAAATATCTTCGTGGAGTGAGGCCGCAAAGCCTTCACCACAACCGGACCGATCGTGATATTGGGTACAAAATGGCCGTCCATCACATCAAGGTGGATATAGTCCGCGCCGGCGGCGTCCACCGCTTTGACCTCTTCGCCCAGCTTGGCGAAGTCAGCCGACAGAATACTGGGAGCGATCTTGACGGCCATTTGAACTAGCTCCTAAAGCCGGGCCTTGACGGCGCTCACGGCGGCGGCCGCCGTTATTCCGAAGTAGTCATACAGAACAGGCGCGGGTGCTGACGCTCCGAAGCCTTTCATACCGATCACGCCGCCGGTCTCGCCCACATAACGCTCCCATCCGAAGGGCCCAGCGGCTTCGATTGCGACGCGTACGGCATTATCACCTAAAACCTGCTTCCGGTATTCCTCCGGTTGCGCGTCGAACAGCGCCCAGCACGGGAGCGAAACAACCGCCGTTGCAATTCCGTCAGCCTCGAGCTTAGCGCGCGCTTCGAACGCCAACGAAACCTCGGAACCGGTCGCGATCAATGTTGCCTGCCGTCTCCCACTGGATTCGGCAACAACATAGCCGCCCTTCAAGCATAGGTTTTCGTCCGTATGAGTCGTGCGCAACGTCGGCAGGCCCTGGCGGGTTAACGCCAGGACCGAGGGGCGGTTCTTTTCGGCCACTGCGATCGTCCAGCATTCTGCGGTTTCAATCGTGTCGCAGGGGCGCATCACCAAAAGATTCGGCATGGCACGCAGAGCCGCTAAGTGTTCCACTGGCTGATGAGTTGGCCCGTCCTCACCCAGCCCAATGGAATCATGGGTCATGACGTAGATGACGCGTTGGCCCATCAACGCCGAGAGACGAATCGAGGGGCGGCAATAGTCCGTAAACACCAGAAACGTGCCACCGTAAGGGATGATGCCGCCATGCAGCGCCAACCCGTTCATCGCCGCAGCCATGCCGTGCTCGCGGGCACCGTAGTAGACATACCGGCCCGAGAAATCCGAGGCCGTAATTGGCGACAACGCCGCGGTCTTTGTATTGTTCGATCCTGTCAGGTCGGCTGAGCCGCCGATCATTTCAGGAATGGCGACAGTTAAAACCTCAAGAACTGCCTGTGAAGCCTGGCGCGTTGCCACCTTGGGAGTATCGGAAGACGCCTTTTTCTTGACGTGGAGTATGGCGGACTCCCAGCCCTTGGGCAGATCCCCCGCCATTAAACGAGTGAATTCGCTCTTCTTGTCAGCGGGCAACGCGGCGATCCGATCGCTCCAGTCTGCATGCGCCGCAACACTGCGGCGACCTGCCACACGCCAGCACTCAAGAACATCATCGGGCACTACAAAGGGAGCATGAGGCCAATCCAATGTCTCGCGCGCACCCTTAATTTCTTCATCACCGAGCGCTGCGCCGTGCGTTTTGGCCGTTCCGGCCAGCGTGGGCGCGCCAAAACCAATGACCGTACGGCATGCGATCATGGCCGGTTTAGCGCTTTCTTGCGCACCCGTGATCGCCGCCGCAATAGCTATCGGGTCATGGCCGTCCACCGCCCATGTATTCCAACCCGACGCCTGGAAGCGTTTCCGCTGATCGTCGGACACTGACAAATCTGTCGGTCCGTCGATGCTGATTTGGTTATCGTCAAAGAGAATGATCAGTTTGTTGAGTTTCAAATGACCAGCCAGGGAAATCGCTTCATGGCTAATGCCTTCCATAAGACATCCGTCGCCCACAATGACGTAGGTGCGGTGGTCGGTTGTGTCCGCGCCAAAACGGTTGGCAAGCAATCGTTCAGCCAGCGCCATGCCAACAGCATTAGCCAGTCCCTGGCCAAGAGGTCCCGTGGTTGTTTCTGCGCCCGATGCGTGCCCGTGTTCAGGATGGCCCGCGGCAATACTCCCCAATTGACGAAAATTCTTGATCTGTTCCATCGTTATATCGGGATAGCCGGTCAAATACATCAGGGCATAGAGCAGCATGGAGCCGTGTCCCGCTGAGAGCACGAACCGGTCGCGGTCCGGCCATTTCGGATCGGCCGCGTCGTATTTCAGAAAACGGGTAAATAACACCGTTGCGACATCGGCCATGCCCATGGGCATGCCGGGGTGGCCGGAACGCGCCTTCTGGACTGCGTCAGCGGCCAATAGGCGAATCGCGTTGGCCATGACGGCGTGGGTAACCGACGGATTGGCGGTCGTATCCGTGTCCTTCATGAGAAACTTGTTCAAATATTCCAATATATGACGGTCGCGGTCCCGGTCGCATCCACTAACGTCCCAACGCAGCGTTGCTTTTGGCCGACAGGGACCGAGATTGCAAGCACCAAATCCAGCCTCTAAAGGTCTCGGTCCGCCGCCTTGACGGTCGCTTCAAGCTCCGAACGATAAAACTGATAATTCGCCTTTCCAGACCGCTTCGCGTGATACATCGCCGCGTCGGCATTGTGCAGCAATTCGTTCGCCGTAGGCGCTTGTAGCGGAAATCCGCCCTTCACGGCCGTTAAGATCAAAGGGCTCTGTTAGGGATACAATTAGGTCCATTTCTTGTAGAGGCGGACGCTCAATAGAGCCGCAAGAATAGCGGCATAGACAATTGGTTCGGCATAACCAGCCTTAATCATAAAGAAGTAATGCGTGACCGCAGCGACGGCGGCTATATAGACGAGACGGTGCAAACGCCTCCAGGCCAAGCCGCCCAGCCTCTTAGCCATTTTATCGGTCGACGTCACCGCGAGAGGAATCAGCATCAGCAGAGCTGCCATCCCGAAGGTAATGTAGATTCGTTTGAAGACGTCCTCCCAAAGCACCGTCCAATTGAACAAATGGTCCAGCCCCACATAGCTTAACACATGCAGTACGACGTGAAAGAAGGCGAGCAAACCTAGCATCCGACGCAGGCGAACCACCTGAAGCCATCCCGTCACAATACGAAGCGGCGTAACGGCGAGTGCAATAAGCAAGAAACGTAACGACCAATCACCAAGATAACGGATTGTCGCTTCAATTGGGTTCGCCCCAAGTCCACCGGTCAGGCCCTGCACAACTAGCCAAACCAAGGGAAGTAGGCACAGCGTGAAGACCGCGGGTTTAAGCGCCCGCCGGTTTAGATCGCGGATGGGGGAGCGAGAAATTGTATCGGCCGACATATGGAGCGCATACCAGACTTTCTAGTAGCTTAGCTCAGCGCACCCGATTTATCAGTAGAGTGTGGCCAAGTTCATCCCAGCATAAAGATGACCGACCTCCTCATCATATCCGTTAAACATTAACGTATCACGGCGGGAAAAATCGCCGATGCGCCGTTCAGTTGCCTGCGACCAACGCGGATGATCTACGTCGGGATTGACGTTTGCATAGAAACCATACTCCGGCGGATTCATGATCTGCCATGTATTCTTCGGTTCCTCGTCCATAAATGTCATACGCACGATGGACTTGACGGATTTGAAACCGTATTTCCACGGCACAACGAGGCGCAGAGGTGCACCGTTTTGATTGGGCAGGACCGATCCGTAAAGACCCACCGCTAGAATGGCCAGGGGATTTGAGGCTTCGTCCAACCGCAAGCCTTCCACATACGGCCACGGAAGAATATGGCTCCTGCGTTGACCAGGCATTTCTTCGGGCCGGATAATTGTCTCGAAGCTCACGTATTTGGCATTGCCCAGCGGCTCAAACCGCTTCACCACGTCGCCAAGCGGAATACCGGCCCATGGAATAACCATCGACCACGCCTCAACGCAGCGCAGACGGTAAATACGCTCCTCTATGGTGTGGGGCTTTAGAAAATCATCAAGGTCAAGCGTGCCCGGTTTGGCGCATAGTCCATCAACCGTTATCTGCCACGGACGCGGTTTGAAATTATCGGAGTTGGCTGCCGGATCTTTTTTACCGGTGCCAAATTCATAAAAATTATTATATGAGGTCACCGCATTTAGGTGCGTTAACTCATCGTCGTCGCCAAGCTTGCTGTATCCGTCCACAATACCGGAAATCTCGCCGTTGCCCGCCGGCAGCGTCGCACCGCGCGCCTTTGCCAGGGGCAGTGCCCCAAGGGCGACCAACCCCGCAGCAATCCCGATGCCTTCCATTAAGCGGCGGCGGTCCAAGTACACATTATGAGGCGTAATCTCGTAGGATCCGACGTCCGATTTTTTTTTACGACGTATCAACATGGCTCCAACCCTCAAATCGTAAGGCATTCAATTGGAGATCATAGCACGACCTTGGAGATCATGGCGACAGCCGGCCGGGTCCGGCCCGAGTCACCGACCCAAACACGAAAAGACAAAGAGACGTCCCGGCCAAAAAAAACGCCGGGCACAACAACTGCCGGCGTTTTCTTCAACCTTTGTGGAAGGCTATATAGAACCTTTTAAGGTCCATAGGTGCGCAATTTGTGCTTCCGGCGATCCTGCGGTGATCTTCTTGAACGCTGCAGTCGCCTTTGGCTTATCGCCGGCACCCAGGAAGGCTAAACCAAGGCGCAAGTGAGCCTCGTCCATGTTTTTAACGCCTTTGCCGATTCCGCGCTCAATCGCTGCGACGGCCTTTTCATACTGTCCGTAGGTCCAATACGCTTCACCGAACATAACATCAGCGTCACCGCTTTCCTGTGCCGCCGCTTCGGCCTCGCCAGCCGAAAGAGTGGCTTGGTCCTCGGCCGCCTTTTCCTTAGCCATGGTCATCAAACGCGCATGGCGGTCCGCCTGCGGTCCTTTGCCGAGAACACCCTTGGCTTTGCCTTGTTCCATCACCCGCAGTGCGTCGCCGGGCAAGCTTTCCTGGAGGGCCAGTTCGGCCATATCAGTGTAGCTTTTGGCGTTCCTCATTGAGCCGCTCGCCAGTCTAAACCGCAGCAGATCCAGGCCGATTTTTTGTGTTCCGCCGCGCAGGTCTTTTTCAACAAGCGTCATATAGTCACGCCAGTAACGGTCTTTGGGATAGTAATTAATCAGCTGCTCGAGGGTACTGCGAACGCCGGCTTGGTTATTTTGCTGAAACTCTATAGTCATCAGCAGTTGCAGCCAGGTCTCACTGACCTTCTTTCTGCCGCGCTGCGCCGTGCGAATCACGGCGCGCATAGTGTTGCCCGCTGATTTGAGTCGTTTTAGTAGGTACTGGCTTTGACCGACAATTACCATTGTATCGATGTCGTTGCCGGCTTCTCTAACATAGCGCTGGCCGAATTCGACGGCTTTGCTGTAATTTTTTACCTGATAATAAACTTGGCTCAAAAGCTTGACCCGATTCGTTAAGTCTTCGGCCGACAACTGCCCGGTCACGAGAGACTTTTCTAAAGTTTTCGCCGCATTACTATACTGCCCGGCTTGGAGATAGGCGGAGCCCAGAATCTCGTTGACCAAGTAGGTCTCGTAGTTGGTTTTTTTAGCAACAGCATCTGCCTGTTTGGCTTTGGCTATTGCCTCTTTGAACTTCTTCGCTCCGGCCAAGTCCCGCGCTTGCTGGAGCGGTTTGCCTACTTTCGGTGAAACAGTATTTTGTGCTGCCTCAGCACGATGGATTTCAAGCACGGTCCCGGTTCCGGCAACACCAGCCGCCAACAGCACCGACATTGCGATTGCGGAAACAATATTGTGTGTCTTCATAGCTACCCTCTCAGACGAAAGAAGAACGCCAGTAAAAACTCAACTAGCGCTCCCCACTTCCCATATCGATCAAGCGTCGCCAAATTCTCTGGCAATTTTATGGCAGAAACAGAACTTATTACAGGTATTGCTCATTGCCAACAAAGCCAATTTTTTTTACCCCGAGCCTCTGAGCGTACGCTAAAATCTTAGCCACCACATCGTATTTGGCCAGCCGGTTGGGTCTTAAATGAATCTCGGGCTGCGGAACCTGAACCGATATCGACGCAAGATACGCCCGCAACTGCCTCTCCGAGGCGACAGCCGCACCGTTCCACAAAACCGTCCCGTCAAAATCCACGTCAAGCTGAATCACCTCTGGCGGTTCAGTCTCTTCCGCGTCACTCGGACGCGGCATATCCAGTTTCACCGCATGAGGTTGGATAGGAAGGCTGATGATAAACATGATCAGCAACACCAACAAGATATCGATGAGCGGGATCACGTTCATCTCCACCATTGTTTCGGCTTCTCCAGAACCAGCCAGTGAATCCGGACCAATGCTTGCTGCCATGGTTTAGTTCTCCGCTCTCAATATTGAAAGCGCGTGATTACCGCGCCTTCTTCTGGGTTGGTTATGAAACCCACCTTCATGATGCCGCCCCGCTGGGCGATGGCGAGAACCCGGCCGATGAATTCAAATCGGGCCTCAATGTCGCCGCGGATGTGGACTTCAGGTTGTGGGATGATCACCGACGCATCTGAAATTCGCTCGTACAGCTCTTCGTAGGTGACTTGGAAATCGTTCCAATATATCCGTCCCTCCAGGTCAACGGCGATAATGACATTCTCCGGAGTGGTCTCTATGACCTCGTTGGATACCTCCGGTAACTCCACTTCGACCGTCGTAAGTGCGGCGGGAATCGTAATTAAGAAGATAATTAACAACACCAGCATCACGTCAACCAGCGGAATGACGTTCATGTCGAGTCTGATCTCGAACTCACCGCTTTCATCCATAACCGCGCTAGACATGGCATAGACTCCTTAAATCGATTGCGATCGCGATCGACTACTCGGCTGCCTGTCGCCCCTGGCCGCCGCTTATTAGCACAGCGTGGATATCGGCAGCGAAGTTCCGCACCCGCTCCAGCAGCACCTTGTTGCGGCGCACGAAGAAGTTATAGCCCAGCACCGCCGGCACGGCGACAAACAGGCCGATGGCGGTCATGATCAGAGCCTCACCGAGTGGACCGGCTACCTTGTCGATAGACACTTGGCCGGACACGCCGATGGCGATCAGGGCGTTCAAGATACCCCAAACTGTCCCAAACAGACCGACGAATGGGGCGGTCGATCCGACGCTGGCGAGAACCGCCAAGCCGCTTTGCAGCCTATAAGTCACCACGTCGGTGGATCGCTGAAGCGACATCGTGACCCACTCATTGAGATCGATCGCATCAGTCAACTTACCTTCGTGATGATCGGCGGCCTTCAGGCCGTCGTCAACGATAGCCCGGAAAACGCTGTTCTCTTCCAGTTTGATAATGCCCTCTTTCAAGCTGCCAGCGCCCCAGAAATTTTTCTGGGCCGTATTAGCCTGGCGGTAAAGGATCTGTGTGTCGATCAGGCGCAGGATCATGATATACCAGGAGCCGATAGACATAACGGCCAAGACGAAGAACGTGCCACGGGCGACGAAGTCCCCCTCTCTGAGCAACGAGGTGAGGCCGTAGGGGCTTTCAATACCCTCCATGATCTCACCATCTTCCACTGCGTCCATGGGACCGCCCGCCGCGCCCTCGTCCGCGGCAAAACCGCCGGCGTCCTCACCGGCCATTCCACCCTCTTCGCCGGATGTAAAGCCGCCCTCATCTAAGCCGGGCGCCATACTCTCCATACTCTCCATTGCCGGCATGGCATCTTCAGCTTCCTGCGCCACAGCGGATATGGAACCGAACGCGAACGTGGCTGCCAGCGCGATGGCCGGGACTACTGCCGCGAGTCGGGAACAAAAACTCAATCGGGTGCTCATGCTATGATCCTCACTAACGCTCTTATCTCGTTAAACTCATTTCAATGTCCGTGACCTGCGCGTAACGCTTCGCCATCGCAGGCCGCATACCTCATCGCGCATCTTCGATCCTAAAGGTTACCGCAAACTTGTACTGCATTCTCGTCGGCTTGCCGTTAATCGTGCCGGGTATTAGCCGCCAACGGCGCGTTGCTTCAACTAGCGCCGCTTTATCAAGACGTTCAAAACCGCTGGTCTTCTCAACTTTGGCTGCAACCACGCGCCCGCGCTGATCCACCGTCAATAACAGAATGACCTGCCCTTCTTCACCTAAGCGGCGGGACATTACCGGATACTCGGGTTGCGTGATGGGGCGCCTTGGATTTGACCGCGGCGGAACTATTTTCGGCGGGGGCGGGGGCGGCGGCGGTCTCCTTGCCGAAGTGACGTTTAAAATTGTCTTTGTTGGCGTCGGCGCGTCGATTGAAATGTCCGGCATCGGGATAAAGGCCGGCGGCGGCGCCTCGAACTCCGGCGGCGGAGGAGCCGGCGCATCTTCCTGCGTCACAATTTCCTCGATTAAACTCGCCTGAAGTGGGCCGGTCAACGCATTCATCATTGTCTTTGCTAGCCCCGATTCCATTGCATAATACGCTCCTGCATGGAGAGCCACGACGACAATGAAGCCCATTGTGCGCTTCGAGGTATTGGTGTCAGTCTGCGAAGAAGAATAAGAAGTTTGCTTTTGCATGCGCTCACTCGAACATAGACTAGCGTTACAATCGGTCCCGTGGGGCGGAAAAACGCCGAGGGTCTAACAGCACAGATGCCCAATGGCAACAGCCGCTATATACGGGCGGCATCAAGTCTGCCGCCCCAAAGCCCCCGAAACACTCCCCCAGAATCAAACCCGCCGGACGGTCTTTAACCAACGTCATGAACATCTACCTGTCAAGTCAGGAATGTCCCTGTAAATGAGAATATCACACGAATGGAGGGGGATGGCCACCATCCGGCCCAAACAGGCGCGGTGCGGTCCACATTAGAAAATTTCGCAGTGCAACTGTTTTATCGGGAGAATCCGACATTCATTAGACATTTGTCGGCAAAAATAATGCCGCTAAACGCGCCAGAATCGCGCAACTTGCATACCTTTACCGGACCGGCGCGGACTGGCATTTGATCAAAAACTACTGATCTGCCTCCCTTCGACCGGCTGGCGAGCTGCCGCCCAAAAATCGGGACCATAAATACCGGAACAGATTCGGCCCGGCCCCCCCTACGGGGCCACAGTTATCCACAGCTTCGAGCTCGCTAATTTTTTCGCCGATTCATGTTCTGAGATATGCAATTAACGTAAGGGTGTGTTAGCGCTCGGGTAAGTTGAAATCAGCCGCTGCGGTTTTTCGGGCCGCGTTGTTGCGCTATTGCCGACATACCTTTTAGGTTAATTGATAATGGATACACTCACATGACAGATCGTTTCAGCCACCTGGCACACCTAGGCAGTGAATCCGCGGCTCCGGCTTCGCCGGACGTGGCTGTGCTGGAAACGGTACCCAACCCTCACCAGGAAACGGATTACCTGGCCCGGTTCATGTGTTCGGAATTCACCGCGCTTTGCCCAATCACCGGACAACCGGACTTTGCACACATCGCCATCGACTACGTTCCCGATGAAGTCATCGTGGAATCCAAATCCTTAAAATTGTTTTTGGCCTCGTTTCGAAACTACGGCGCGTTCCATGAAGATTGCACAATCACTATCGGGAAACGCGTCGTGGAAAGCGCCGAGCCGAAATGGCTCCGCATTGGAGGATATTGGTATCCTCGGGGCGGTATCCCGATTGACGTCTTTTGGCAAACCGGCACCGTACCGGACGGCCTATGGATTCCCGATCAGGGTGTGTCACCCTACCGCGGAAGGGGATAAGTCAGACCGCATCAGTCTCAGAGCGCATCAGTCAGTGGGCAGGTCACTTCCGCTTGTCCGCCTTCTCAAACGCCAGCGAAATGGAATTTATGCAGTAACGTAGACCCGTGGGCACGGGGCCGTCAGGAAACACATGCCCCAAATGCCCGCCGCAATTGGCGCAGGTGACCTCGGTCCGCACCATACCAAGACTTGAATCCCGATGTTCATCCGCAGATGTTGGACTGGCTGGCGTGAAGAAACTCGGCCAACCGGATCCGGAATCATATTTTGCCGCCGAATTGAATAAAACTTGGCCGCAACCACTGCACTTAAAAAAACCCTCCCCTTTAAAATCGTTGTATTCGCCGGCAAACGGGCGCTCGGTACCCTTTTCCCGCAGGATGTGAAACTGTTCCGGCGTTAGGCCTTTGCGCCATTCGTCGCTCGACTTATCGATTCTCGGCATCGCCAGCTCTCCTGCAGACTATGATATTAGCGTAATTAAAGTATTCATCTTGGCATTCTTGGCGCACGGCTTTCAGCTGGCCGCATACCAAGTCGCAGTGGTGTAGCTTTTCAAACAGACATTGGCATGGTCGGCTCGCTTATTCTTGGCTGTACGATGTTCGGCGAACCGGTCACCCTTCCGAAATTGTTAGGCGTCGCCATCATGGCGATCAGTCTCCCCTTCGTGATTTTTTCGTGACGCATCGCGCGTGCCCGGCAATCCTCAATCACGCATCCCATTTAGAGCAAACCCAAACGCCTGAGTTCCGTCTGCATGTCCACAGGCATTGTGGGATCGACACCCGAGTCCGACATGGGAGAGATATCTTGCGGCGCCGATTCCGCCGGAAGATAACGCCAGCCCTGAAAGGGCCGCCGCGCCGTAGGCCGAACCAAAACATGCGCATCTTCCAACTCAATGACGCAAAGGGCGCGTCCCTCGTCGTCCGTGTTCTCGCGGAGCCCGATGATCGGCTGGCGTACAAGAATCAAACCGCGGATCACCCAGTACATAGAACCACCGCCGAGCACTTCGGTTTTTCGGCGCGGCCTCATGCGGGTTCGGTGCCTCAGATTGCCCTTGACCTCACGGAATAACCGCTGCCGTACCCGAAGATGATCCACGTTGTTTATGCCGACCGCGAGCTTGATGAGATGGAGCGGCATAAATCAGCTGGCCTTCACCGGCGGCAAGAACTTTACGATCACAAGCGTTACGTCATCCCGTTGCGGTATGCCATCAGCAAAGCGATGCATGGTCTCGACAATCTTATTGCATATCTCTTCGGCAGAAAGACGCATGACCGGGATAAACTGAATATAGGCCCTCTTTAAGACTAACATACTGCCAGATCCGTATGCATATACACACGCCGCATCACCCCGCGCTCGGGTTGATGAAAAACAAAACCGGACAAGAGTAGGTCCAATTTCTATTGCTTGCTAGAGGCCGGACGGCGTTGCTCGGATTGAATCGACAGATCAGCTCGATTTCTCTTTCAGCATGTCGTCGCACGTATCGGCAACCACACCACGAGCTCTTTGTAACCGGCACGCGACGCACCGGGGCACTGAGACGCAACAATGGGCGCTACAGCTGCCGCTACAAACTAACGCTGGACCATATCCGTTCTGTGCGTACCCTGCACCGGCCGATCCAATATGAGCAACCTGCCCCTAAAATCGAGGAGCCTTCGATGACCTTAGATGACCTTGTGAGCGAGATGAGAGATCAAGCCGAAAAGCTCAGGGAACTAAATCACACGGTGCTTTTCGATCTTGGGGACGATGGCAAGATTTTATTGGATGCCACCGGCGGCGAAGTCCTTGTTACACCCGACCCCGCGGACGACAACGCAGAAACTACGCTTACGCTATCCGCCGACAATATGGTTAAGCTCATAAACGGCGATCTAAATCCAATGGCGGCGTTCACCATGAGGAAACTGAAGGTCTTCGGGTCAAAGGGGATCGCGCTCAAGCTCTCAAGCCTTTTGGACAACTAGTGCACGGAGTCGCACGCCGCAGTTCGTTACTCACAGTTCGCTGCTCCACCAGAAACGAGGTTCGCGGCCATGGAATCACCGAACTGGTCGCGAAGACTTTGATTCGCTGTGAGTTTTCTGACTATGCAAAACAAGAAAATTGCCGGACTACGCAGATCGCATTGCCGCTTTGATGGCGCCAATGCACAGACTCCCATGTACTGAAAAAGACTTGCGATAAACGCGTGCCAACATAGATGCATTTCAAAGCCGGACGCGAAGCAAACGTTTAGGGGCGTTGGTGCCAACGATTTTGACTGCCATCAACAACAGCCCGGACGTTGAGGACTACAATCTCACGTCGCTCAAGCTTTGCATCTCCGGCGGGGCGCCCTTGCCGGTGGAAGTGCAACGCGCCTTTGAGGAACGTACCGGCTGCGTTGTTGTCGAAGGGTACGGCCTGAGCGAAATTTCACCGACAGTATGTACCAATCCGACAGTCGGTAAAAACAAGCTTGGATCTGTCGGCCTGCCTATGCCAGGCACCATTGTCGAAATCCGATCGCTGGAAGATGGATGTGTACTTGGGATCGGAGAAAAGGGCGCAATTTGCGTGCGTGGCCCTCAAGTCATGAAAAGGTACTGGAATCGGGAGAAGGAAACTGCGGACGCCATGAAAGACGGAGCATTTCACACCGGCGATGTTGGTTATATAGATGACGAAGGCTATGTATTCATCGTTGACCGTATCAAGGGTATGATCAACGCATCGGGATACAAGATTTGCCCGCGCGTCGTCGAGGAGGTGATCTATCTGCACCCCGCTGTGGAAGAGGTGGTTGTCATCGGCGTGAGCCACCCCTACCGCAGCCAAGCGCCGAAAGCCTTCGTCAAGACGCGGGCCGGAACGCACCTGACGGAAAATGATCTGAAAATCTTCCTCAAAGATAAGTTATCGACGATTGAACAGCTGGAGTTTTATGAGTTTCGCGACGGGCTACCGAAGACCCTCATTGGCAAGTTTTCGAAAAAACGATTGCAATAAGAGCATACCGCAGCAAATTCCACCGATGGATAAGCATAGCGCGCCTTAACGCTTGAGCGTCCGATGAAATGGGACACAGTACACAAGGAGCCATTCAATGACCAATGTCGTGATCGCGGGTTACAACCGTTCCGCTTTTACTTTGGCCAGCAAAGGCGCACTGAGGCAAACCCGGCCGGACGACATAGCCGCGGCCGTCGTCAAAGGGCTTTTGGAAAAGACAAAGGTCAAGCCCGAGGATGTGGAAGACCTAGCCTTGGGCTGTGTCTTTCCAGAAGCGGAGCAAGGCCTAAACATCGCGCGCAACGTTGTGTTTCTGGCCGGGCTTCCCGACAGTGTGGCGGGTCAGACCATCAACCGCTTCTGCGGCTCATCCATGCAGGCTATTCACCAGGCCGCTGGCGCCATAAAGCTGGGAGCCGGAGACATTTTCATATGCGCCGGGATTGAGAGCATGACCCGCGTGCCCATCCCGGGCTTCAATCCCATGCCCAATCCCGTCCTCGTCAATGCTGGACACCACGCCTATATCGCCATGGGCGAGACGGCCGAAAACCTTGCCGAGAAGTATCAAATTCCCCGCGACAAACAGGAAGTCTTCGCCGTGGAAAGCCACAAACGGGCCGCAAAGGCCCAGACCGAAGGCAAATTCGCGGACGAAATTATTCCGGTCAAAGGCGAGGGCGGCATGGTCGACGCGGACGGCTGCATTCGCCCCGACACTTCCGCCGAGGGCCTCGCAGGACTAAAACCGGCCTTCAAGGATACCGGCACAGTGACCGCGGGCACCTCCTCACCTCTCGCTGACGGCGCCTCGGCTGTGCTCGTATGTTCGGAAGACTATGCGTCCAAAAATGGGCTGCCCCCGCTGGCGCGCATTGTTTCTATCGCCTTATCAGGCTGCGCACCGGAGATCATGGGCATCGGCCCCGTTGAAGCGACCAATAAGGCGCTCGCGCGCGCAGGGATGAAGCTCGATCAAATGGATATCATTGAACTCAACGAAGCCTTCGCCGCCCAGAGCCTTGCCGTTGTCCACGACCTAGGGCTCGATCTAAGTAAAACCAACATCGACGGTGGCGCCATCGCTTTGGGACACCCATTGGGCGCGTCCGGCGCGCGCATCACCGGCAAAGCGGCCACACTGCTCAAGCGTGAGAAGAAAAAATACGGCCTCGCCACCATGTGCATGGGCGGCGGCCAGGGCATCGCCACCATCCTCGAAACTCTTTAAGGGAGACGCGGGTTATGGCCGAGATAAAAAAAGCGGCGGTGATCGGCGCCGGCGTCATGGGCGCTGGCATTGCCGCCCATATCACCAATGCTGGTATTCCAGTCGTTCTGTTGGATATCGTTCCGAAGGAAGGCAAGAACCGCAACGCCATTGCAGAAGGCGCGGTAACGAAAATGTTGAAGACGGACCCGGCGCCGTTCATGTCCACGCGCGGCGCTGCGATGATCACCACCGGTAACATCGAAGACAACCTCGACATGCTGAGCGACTGTGATTGGATCGTGGAAGCCATCATCGAGCGCCTCGATCTCAAGCAGAATCTTTACAAGAGAATCGAGGGAACGCGTAAGAAAGGCTCCATCGTCTCCTCCAACACGTCCACTATACCACTCAAAGAATTGACTGGCGGCATGCCCGCCTCGATGATCCCGGACTTTGTTATCACCCACTTCTTCAATCCGCCGCGGTACATGCGCTTGCTGGAAGTTGTGGCCTCGGACAAGACCCGCAAGAACGCGGTAGACACCATCTGCGCGTTCGGCGATGTCCGCCTCGGCAAGGGTATGGTCCTGTGCAACGACACGCCCGGCTTCATCGCCAACCGCATCGGCAGTTACTGGCTGCAATGCGGTTTCAAGTATGCCCTTGAGTATGAGTTAACTGTAGAGGAAGCCGACGCCGTGGGCTCTCGCCCTTTTGGTATCCCCAAGTCTGGTTTTTTTGCGCTCATGGATTTGGTCGGCCTCGACCTCATTCCCCACGTGGCTAAGTCCATGCTCTCGCTGCTGCCCGAAAGTGACGACTACCACCGCATTGCCAATGAACCGCCGGTGATCACAACCATGATCAAGAACGGCTGGATCGGGCG
Source organism: Rhodospirillaceae bacterium (assembly GCA_963662375.2). Classification (GTDB taxonomy): domain Bacteria; phylum Pseudomonadota; class Alphaproteobacteria; order Rhodospirillales; family Rhodospirillaceae; genus UBA11612. Next base: position 488,020 of record CAXXRP010000015.1, on the reverse strand, counting down.
CAAGGGCCCGAGCGGTTTCTACCGCCTTAAGAAGGACGGCGGCGAGCACGTCAAAGAAAGTATCGATCTAAAAACGGCGGAATACACTCCTTCTGTTAAAGGGCAACTCGACAGCCTTACCGCTGCCAAGAAAGGCGGCCTCAAGGCCCTGCTGGAGACCGATGACAAAGGCGGCAAGTTCGCCTGGGCCATGGTCAGCCAAGCGCTGGTTTACACTGCCGGACTGGTGCCAGAAATCGCCGACACCGTGTTCGACGTTGATGAAGCCATGAAAGATGGCTACGGCTGGAACAATGGCCCGTTCGAGATAATCGACAAAGTGGGCGCGGCGTGGCTGGCAGAGAAACTCGAAGCCGCAAAAATTGAAATCCCGGCGATCTTGAAATTGGCGTCAGAGAAAAGCGGGTTCTACCGCGTTGAAAACGGAAGACGCCAGTACCTCACCACCGACGGCATATACACCGACGTTGCTTGGCCCGCGGGTGTATTGAAACTGTCCGAGATCAAGCTGACCTCTAAACCGGTCGTCAAGAATCCCTCGGCCAAAGTTTGGAACATTGGCGACGGCGTGTTGTGCTTCGAATTTACGTCGCGCGCCAACAGCCTCGATCCCATGACCATAGCCGCCTACAAAGACGTGCTTAGGCTTTTCAAAAATGACAAAGAGAAAAAATGGAAAGCCCTTGTGATCCACAATGAGGGGCCCAACTTCTCAGTCGGTGCCAACGTCGGCTTGATGTTGTTCGCCGCCAACATCGCGGTGTGGGGCGAATTGGAAAGCCAGGTGGAAGACGGCCAGAAAACTTACCTCGCGCTCAAACAAGCCCCCTTCCCGGTTGTCTCAGCGCCCCTCGGCATGGCCCTGGGCGGCGGCTGCGAAATTCTACTCCATTCTGACGCCATCCAGGCTCACGCTGAAACCTACACCGGACTTGTCGAAGTCGGCGTCGGCGTCATCCCCGGCTGGGGCGGATGCAAAGAGATGCTGCTGCGCTTCAAGAACAATCCGAAAATGCCGCGCGGCCCCATGCCTGCTGTCGCCAAGACCTTCGAGATGATCGGCACCGCGCAGGTGTCCCGCTCGGCTGTTCAGGCCAAGGAAATGGGAATCCTGCGCCCCGGCGATGGCATCACCATGAACCGCGACCGACTGTTGGCCGACGCCAAGGCAAAGGCATTGAAGTTGGCAAAAAATTACGCGCCGCCGGAAGACGCGGAAATTTCTCTGCCCGGTCCCGGTGGCGCGGCAGGCTTAAAACTGGCGCTGGATACGTTGGTGCTCCAGGGCAAAGCCACCGCCCATGATCAGGTTGTCGCCGCCGGCCTCGCCAAGGTACTCAGCGGCGGGGATACCGACCACACCGAAACCATTTCGGAAAAAAACCTGCTGAAGCTTGAACGCGGTGTGTTCATGGAAATGGTGCGCAGCGAAGCCTCGCTGGCGCGCATGGAGCACATGCTCGACACCGGCAAGCCCCTTAGAAATTAACCAGGAGCACCGCCATGGCCACCTACACGGCCCCCTTGCGCGATATGAAATTCGTCTATCACGAGTTATTTAACGGCGACGATCTGCAGAACCTGCCCGGCTACGAGGATTTCTCGGCCGACGTGGTTGACGCCGTACTTGAAGAAGCCAGCAAACTCGCGGCAGAGGTTCTCTTTCCGCTGAACCTGCCGGGTGACATCGAAGGCTGCACGTTCGAGAATGGCGTGGTGCGCACGCCCAAGGGTTTCAAAGAAGCCTATAACCAGTTTACCGCGGGCGGCTGGACCGGCATCGCCGCCGACCCCGAATACGGCGGGCAAGGGCTGCCGAAAGCTATAAACATGCTGGTCGAGGAAATGATCTGTTCGTCCAACATGGCCTTTGGCATGTATCCCGGCCTGACTCACGGCGCTTATAACGTGCTGAAGCTCTATGGCACCGACGAACAGAAACAGCTTTATCTGCCCAAATTTATAGAGGGAACCTGGAGCGGCACCATGTGCTTGACCGAGCCCCAATGTGGCACCGACCTTGGTCTCATCCGCACCAAGGCAGACCCCCAGGACGACGGCAGTGTCAAAATCACCGGCACAAAGATTTTCATATCCGCCGGCGAGCACGACCTGACGGAAAACATCGTTCACTTGGTGCTAGCGAAGCTCCCCGACGCGCCGCCGGGCATCAAAGGCATCAGCCTGTTCGTCGTGCCAAAATTCCTACCCAAAGCAGACGGCAGCGTTGGCCCGCGTAACAGTGTCGCCTGCGGCTCCATCGAACACAAGATGGGTATCAAAGCCTCGTCCACCTGCGTCATCAATTTTGATGACGCTCAGGGCTGGCTGGTGGGCAAAAAACACAAAGGCATGCGCGCCATGTTCGCCATGATGAACACAGCTAGACTAGGTGTTGGTGTGCAGGGCCTCGGATTATCTGAAGCCGCATACCAAGGCGCGTTACAATATGCCCGCGAACGGCTCCAAGGACGCAGCCTCAAAGGTGCGACACAACCCGACAAACCCGCCGATCCGATACTGGTCCAACCCGACGTGCGCAAGAATCTGCTCACCATCAAATCGCTCACCGAAGGCACGCGTGCGCTGGTAATGTGGGTCGCCATCGCCCAAGACAACGCCGAGAAGGCAGAGACAGACGCCGAACGACAACAGCACGACGACCTTGTGCAATTGCTCACGCCGGTCGTGAAAGCCTTTGGCACCGACACCGGCTTCGACAATGCTAATCTCGGCGTCCAGATTTATGGCGGCCACGGATATATCCGTGAACACGGCATGGAGCAATTCGTACGCGACGCCCGCATCACGCAGCTCTACGAAGGCACCAACGGCATTCAGGCCTTGGATTTTGTCGGCCGCAAAACGAGCGCCCATTACGGGCGTTACCTGCGCGCATTCTTTCATCCGGTGCAGCGGTTCATCGAGGACAATGCATCCGATCAGGCCATGGAAGAGACTGTCCTCGCCCTGGCCAAAGCCTTCGGCCGTTTGCAACAGGCTGTCGGCGTGGTGGCGCAGAAAGGCATGTCCAACCCTAACGAAGCGGGCGCGGCAGCAACCGATCTGCTCAAACTTACCAGCTATGTCGCTGTGGGCTTTATGTGGGCGCGCATGACCAAGCTGGCGCTGTCCAAGCAAGAGGACGACCCCACCGGTTTCTATAAGGGCAAGCTTGCGACCGCGCGGTTTTACATGACCAAGCTGCTACCTCAGACCGGCGCATTGCTCTCATCCATCCTGGCCGGAGGGTCCAGCATTATGGATGTGGACGACGAGATGTTCGGCGCGGCGGCTTAAATTAGTTTACTCACCGACCGGCTTCGGCGAATTTTCGCATCATGACCATGATCTTTCGTCTGTTGTGGATGTACATCTACGCCCGTATCGGATCGCGCTGCAGGGTGACCGAGGAAACCCTTCTGCACTACCGCTGCTGGTTCACCGACCTCGACATCAACTGGCACATGACTAATACGCGCTATAGCAGCTTCATGGACCTCGTGGGAGGTCGCCTTTTTAGAGAAAAACAAAATATTGTGAGGTTCAGAATCAGCTGATTGAAGCCGCGGTTCGCTATGGCGGCACCAGCACGATTGTCCACAACACGCCCACGCCGGACGCGTTTGGCGGGGATCCCGACGCTTACCAAGACGGCGCGCATGTGACGTTTGAGAACGGCGATGAGTTGCTCGAATTCCTATTGGCGCACTAGCCCACACAAAGAAGAACGTGAGTCCCCATGAGCTCCGCTCCATTCGCCCTACCTCACCAAATCCTCGCCAGCTATGGCGCGGTCAAGCAATGCAATGCTCTCGGGTACGCCGTATAACGCGATGAACGAACCCATGCGCGGACCTTGGTCCTGGCCCAGCAGCACTTGATACAGCGCCTTGAACCAGTCGCGCAGAGATTTGAACGTCGCATCGTGGGCCTTGCCTACTTCATAGACGACAGTTTGTAGACTCTGGGGGGTCAGCTCGCCCTCAAAGCCTTTCAACTTGTCGCGCAGGTCGGTGAATGCGCACAGCTCTTTCGGCTCCGCTTTGCGGTAGACTTTGGCCGGTTTGACGAAATCCTGATAGTAGGCCACTGCATGTTTCACCAAGCTGTCGACCAGTGGCGCACTTTTCGGCGTCGCGCCGGGCACGAAGCGCGAGATGTAATGCCACAGCACGCCCGGCTCTTCCGCGTGACACACGCCTGCGAGGTTCAGCAGCATGCCGAAGTTCACGCGCAGCGTATCTTGCGGCGGATGGCCGCCGTGAATATGCCAGACCGGATTATTGATCTTGGCTTCAATCGTCTCGCCCTGAAATCTCTGGAGATGATCCAGATATTCGTCCGCCGTTTTGGGAATAACGTCAAAATATAGCCGTTTCGCCGTCTTCGGCTTTTGATACATGAACAGCGAAAGACTCTCGGCCGGGGCGTACTTCAGCCATTCATCCGCCGTTAGTCCATTGCCTTTGGATTTGGAAATCTTCTGGCCGCTATCATCCAAAAACAATTCATAGATAAGAGTGGTCGGCGGCGTACCACCGAGAATGCGGCAGATGCGGCTTGATAACTTGAGGGAATCGATCAGGTCCTTGCCCGACATTTCATAGTCGACACCCAGCGCATACCAGCGCATGGCCCAATCGCATTTCCACTGAAGCTTACAGTGCCCGCCTGTGACCGGCACCTTCACGTCCTTACCGTCCTCGTCTTTGTAGACAATGCGGCCAGCCTTCACGTCGCGATCGACAATCGGCACCTGCAGCACAACACCGGTCTTAGGGCAAATCGGCAGGAACGGTGAATAGGTGGCGCGGCGTTCCGGCCCCAACGTGGGGAGAATAACGTCAATCACTTCATCGTATTTTTCGAGCACGCGCAGCAAGGCAGTATCAAACTCGCCGGACGCGTAACAGTCGGTCGAGCTTTTGAACTCGTACTCGAAGCCGAAAGAGTCCAGAAACGTGCGCAAGCGCGCATTGTTGTGGTGCCCGAAGCTCTCATGAGTCCCAAATGGATCGGGAACGCGCGTCAGCGGCTTGCCCAGATGTTCGCGCACCATATCCAGGTTCGGCACATTGTCGGGCACCTTGCGCAAGCCGTCCATATCATCGGAAAAAGTGAACAGCCGTGTCTTCACGCCCGGAACCAGGGCCTCGAAGGCGCGGCGAACCATAGTCGTGCGCACCACTTCGCCGAAAGTGCCGATATGCGGCAGACCCGACGGTCCATAGCCCGTCTGAAAAAGCACGTAGCCCCGTGCGGGCGGCGTCTCCTTCAGGTGATCATCCCACAAGGCGCGGGCTTCGACAAAGGGCCAGGCGTTACAGTGGCGAGCGTGAGCGACGATATCGGTCATATGCGATCATACGGTGGTTTGAGGGAACGCGGGACCCTATTGGTAGCGCCCGGGGAAATCAATTCCAGGAAATCAACCAAGACCATGGCAAAGACGCGGGGTTCGTTGCGCCAATTGCACCAGGGGCCATCCAGGGTTACAGGTCTAGTCCCGAAATTTTCCCCGGCCCGCATCTTATGCCCTCGCCGCCACGCCGCGTATTAATTCCCGAAGTCCCGGTTGTGGCGGCCGATTGGACCTCAGCCGCCGTTCTTAGCCCGGCCGGCGAAATCACCATCAAACCGTCCGCCGCCGCGGGCCAGCACCTAGCGTCCGCCCGCCCCATCCTGTGCCATGCGCCGGCCATAGCGACGCATTTGCAAGTGGAGCGATTCGCGGCGGCCGATGTGCTGGAACTCTTCGCCTTTGTCCGCCCGGCGACCTTCTGTCTGCCCACGGTGGCGGGTCTCGTAACTACTTTTAACCTTCCTCGCCCGGCCACCCTCGAGGACCAGCCCCTCACCCTCATCACTGTTGTGAAAGCCCTTCTGACCGAGCTCACCTGTATCCCTGACCTCGAGGCGAAAATGCTGGCGGGCGTCGCCGGAGCCATGAGCCGCGGCGGCTGGGCCTGGGGTCCTAGTGTGCTTGCCGCATTGGGCGGCGATCCCAATGTGGGCAACGGTTACGGTCCAGCTGCCGGCTTGCGTGTATGGATGAACCTGCCTGAATGGGAGGAGCGTCCGCCGCCACCGCCGCCGGGTAGCGAGCCTATCACACCTGAAGAAAGCGAAGCGCGCCTGGCTGAACTTCTCGGCGGTGACGCCGAGACGCGCATGACTCAGCGCACCTACGCCCGCAACATCACCGCCGCGTTCCAGCCGCGCCAGGAACCCGACCAGCCTCTGCTGGCTATTGTTGAAGCGGGAACCGGCATCGGCAAAACGCTCGGATACGTGGCCCCGGCCAGCTTATGGGCACAGCGCAACGGCGGTGCCGTGTGGCTCGCTACATTCACACGCAATCTGCAGCGCCAGTTGGATCAAGAGCTGGACCGCCTTTACCCCGATCCGGACAACAAACGGCGCAAGGTGGTGATCCGCAAGGGCCGCGAGAACTACCTTTGCCTGCTGAACTACGAAGAAGCCCTCAACCATCTGCAAACCCAACCCCACGACTCTGTCGCCCTTGGGCTTCTAGCGCGCTGGGCAGGGACGACACGTAACGGCGATATGATCGGCGGCGATTTACCTGGTTGGTTGCCGGAAATATTGGGCCGCGAACGCACACTTAGTTTAGCCGACAGACGTGGTGAATGTATCTACTCGGCGTGCTCCCACTACCAGAAGTGTTTCATTGAACGCACGGTGCGCCGAGCCCGCCACGCCGAGATTGTTATCGCCAACCACGCTTTGGTCATGGCCCAAGCCGCGTTGGGCGGCCTCGACGACGCGGCGCGACCTACCCGATATGTGTTCGACGAAGGCCATCACATATTCGCGGCGGCCGACTCAGCGTTCTCGGCTCACCTCAGCGGCCTGGAGACCGCCGACCTCCGGCGCTGGCTGCTCGGCGCCGAAGGGACGGGCGGACGCAACCGCGCCCGTGGGCTCAAACGCCGCGCCGAAGACCTCATCGCCGAGAGTGACAACACAACCGGCGCACTATCTGCAACATTGGATGAGGCATTGGCTGCAGCGCGCGCGTTGCCCGCACCAGGCTGGCGCAATCGCCTAAAAGACGGTGGGCCGCGCGGAGCTGCAGAATCGTTCCTCGCCCTTGTACGCAGACAAGTAATGGCGCGCACGGACACCGGTCTGCCGTACTCCCTGGAAACCGACATCAAGCCGCACATCGACGGACTGCTGCCGAGCGCCATACAATTGGAAGGCGCGCTCGCTCAATTGGAGGGTCCGCTCCGCGGACTCATGTCGGGATTTGCCCGCCTGCTCGACACCGAGGCATCGGAACTGGACACCAATACCCGGGCTCGCATCGAGGCGCTGGTCCGAACGGTGGAACGGCGCGGACTCTTACCCGTGACGGTGTGGCGATCAATGTTGGCCGCTCTGCGAGAGTCGACACCGGCTGAGTTCGTCGACTGGTTCGCCGTCGAACGAACCGACGGTTACGATCTTGACGTAGGTCTGCACCGCCATTGGATCGATCCGACCCTACCGTTTGCGCGCGCGCTCGCGGACCATACTCACGGCCTCGCAATTACCTCGGCGACGCTGCTGAATGGCGATGCAGACCAGGCCGCCGACTGGGCTAACGCCGATCAACGAGTCGGCGCTAGTCATCTCGCGCCGCCCGTGGCACGCGCCTCGCTCGCATCTCCCTTCGACTACGCAAACTGCACGCGCGTGATCGTGATCACCGATGTACGCAAAGACGATATGACTCAGGTTGCAGCAGCATACCGTGAACTGTTTCTCGCCGCAGGTGGCGGAGCTTTAGGTCTATTCACGGCAATCACCCGTCTGCGCGAAGTTCACCGTCAAATCGCCGCCGCGCTGGAAGAAGCCGGGCTTCCGCTCTATGCCCAACATGTCGATGCCATGGACATATCCACCCTGGTCGACATTTTTCGCGCTGAGGAAGACGCCTGCCTGCTAGGCACAGATGCCGTGCGGGAGGGTGTGGACGTCCCGAGCCGTTCGCTGCGTATGGTGGTTTTCGACCGCGTGCCCTGGGCGCGTCCGGATATTCTTCATAAAGCTCGCCGTGCTGCTTTCGGAAAACGCACCTACGACGACGCCATCACGCGCTTGCGGCTCAAGCAGGCATTCGGCCGTTTGATCCGGCGCCAAACTGACCGCGGTGTGTTCGTGCTCTTAGACTCCGCGATGCCTTCGCGGCTCAAGGGCGCATTCCCAAAAAGCACGCCGTTCTTACGGTTAGGCCTGGAAGATGCTGCGGCCCAACTGCGTGGGTTTCTGGCGCATCAATAGCTTCCGGCGCTACGTCCTTTGCATAAAACCAGCGCACCGTATTTACGCAGCGTAACCCGCTTCATTTTCGCGGCGCGGGAACCATGATCCCGGTCATATCGTAGGAGCCACCCTTTTCCAATGCCACCTTGTACGCAGGCCTGGCGTGGATGCATTCAAGAAAATTGCTGATGTTCGGTTAGCGGACTATTGCGCCAACCGCCGCGCTCATTTCCAGAGAGAAACTCATTTGCACATCGGCGGCCCTCAAATCGTCGCCGAGAAGGAACGATGCCTTACCCAGTTCGGCCTCAATGCGCAATCAAGAGGCAGCGTAAGCTATGACCGAACGCGCCCACGCATCAGCGCCATGGCCTCACCAAACCGCGTTGCATAAAACTGAGCAACACTGGGTTCACAGAGAACCTTCAGCGTAGTGCAACCGGTAGAGATAGCGGGCGCGTTCGGGCGCATCAGGCTTGGGCGCAAGGCTGCCCGCGCCGTAGCGGTCAACGAGATATTCCACGATGGCGCCGGATTCCGGCAAAACAATATCGCCATCACGAATGACCGGAGATTTGCCGAGAGGATGGATTGCATTGAGGGTTTCGGGCGCCGGCACCGTCTTAGCATCCCGCGCATACGGAACGATCTTGTAGGGTACTTTCAGTTCCTCGAGCAGCCATAAAATGCGTTGCGATCGCGAATTGTTGAGGGGGTGAACTTAGATCATGAGCTCTCTTCCGGCGCAGCGTCGAACCGAACGACAATCGGACTTGTGCCCACGGGCACTTCCCGCCGCGAAATACCTATTTCCTCCTGAAAATCGACGCAGCGGCCTTTTACGCCGGGCGGCAACGCTAAATCTGCTAATTCCTTACGCAGAATACGCACCGGCGTGACGGGTCGGGCCATACCCCAATTAGCCTCCCGCTCGCTGTCCACGAACAGAAGAGTCCAATGGTCCGCCAGATGCAGCCAATGCAGCTCGCCGAAGTGCTCGTACTCGAATCCGGTCAGCGCGGTCAGTTCCGTTTCCGTGATCCCGCTGTCAAGAGCGCAGACCTTAATCCACGGCCAGACCGTCAATGGAGCAAGGTCCAGAGTCTCAGAACCAGACATCAGCGCGTAACGCATTTTCTTCTGGAACGCCAATTCCTTCTTCGATTCGGGACCACCCGTACGCGTGTACAAAACATAGAGGGTCCCCGGCGCCAACGAGAACAGCAGCAATAACCCGATGACTTTTAGAAACGATGGCGACGGTGCGACGGACATGGAGGTGCCTTGGAGTTGAGATTTAGGCATTTTCGTGCGCCATGAACGCGCCGAACGCAAGACCGGACATCGCGTCAGGGGCACACTCCCGCAATAGGCATCAGACAATATGTGACTAATATGTTACACATTGTCTGTACTTTCAGAAGGCCACTATGACTGGCACGGTTGAAAGCTTTCTTGTCGTCCGCCGATCCATCCACATCAAAGCGAGTCCTAGCCGTGTTTGGGAAGAGTTAACCACCCTCGAGCGCATGAATGGATGGTGGGGCGTACTCTTTGGCGAGCCCAAGGCCGGCTCGGGATAGGGCCAGCAACTCATCAAGTACGAGCCTCGCGAGGGCGGTTGGATCGAGATGGAAGTTTAGTTTGACGGTGAGGCTGTCCGGTTTGGCGTTAAGATCATAGCGTTCAAGCCCGAGCAGGAACTGACCTATGAGAGAGACTGGTTTCCCAACCCCGGTTGGTTAAAACCCACCCTAGTAACGCTTCGCCTTTCACCTGCACTGGACGGCACGGTGGTGGAGCTCTTGCACCACGGCTTCGAGCACGCAGGCGCAATCGATGATCATTCCGGCTACGAGGGCGGGTGGAGCATGACACTGCTCGGTGCCCTAAAGAGGATTGTCGAGCAGGCATGAACCGAACCGGCGACACCGCCAGCCATGATCCGTTCGACGCCCTTGCCGATCCGACAAGACGTTCGATTTTGGAAATGCTTCGCCGCGGTGAAACTCGAACAGCCGGTGCGATAGCGAAGGAGTTTCCGAACATCAGCCGTCCGGCGGTTTCGCCTCATTTGCGCGTGTTAAGGCAAGCCGGTCTGGTCACGGCGGAAGGTGTCGGCCGAGAACAGCGATATCGGATAAATGGCGCGGCGTTGGCGAAGACGACATTTCCGCTTTACAGCCTTCCCGTGGCTGGCGAAGTGCGTAGTGTGATCTACCGACGTACCACGAAGGCCATATCGAAAAAAAGGGCCGCACCCAGAGGTGCGGCCCTTCTTTACAGCGTCTTTGGAAGGCGCAGGCTTAGAAGCCCATGCCGCCCATATCACCCATGCCGCCGCCGCCGCCGCCGCCACCGCCAGGAGGCATGGCCGCTTCATCCTTTTTCGGGACTTCAGCCACCATGGCTTCGGTGGTGACGAGCAGACCGGCGATAGAGGCCGCATCCTGCAGAGCCACGCGCACGACCTTGGTTGGGTCGATGATGCCGGACTTCACCATATCCACGTATTTTTCAGTCTGGGCGTCGTAGCCGAAGTTGACTTCCTTGGACTCAAGAACCTTACCCGCCACGACGGCGCCGTCTTCGCCGACGTTCTCAGCGATCTGACGTAACGGCATAGGGAGAGCGCGGCGGACAATTTCGATGCCCATCTTCTGATCCCCGTTGCTGGTGCGAATGCCGGTTAACGCCTTGATTGCACGAAGCAACCCAACGCCGCCGCCCGGAACGATGCCCTCTTCCACCGCAGCGCGCGTGGCATGAAGAGCGTCGTCAACGCGGTCCTTCTTTTCTTTCACTTCCATTTCCGTGGCGCCGCCAACGCGAATCACGGCAACACCGCCGGCCAGCTTGGCCAAGCGTTCTTGGAGCTTCTCCTTGTCATAGTCAGAGGTGGTATCTTCCGACTGCTTACGGATCTGCTCACAACGAGCCTTGATCTCGGTCTTCTTACCGGCGCCGTCAATGATGGTCGTGTTTTCCTTGTCGATGTGAACGTTCTTCGCTTGACCCATCATATCCAAGGTCACGCTCTCGAGCTTGATGCCGAGATCTTCGGAGATCACTTGGCCGGAGGTCAGCACGGCAATATCTTCCAGCATGGCTTTGCGGCGGTCGCCGAAACCAGGGGCCTTTACCGCCGCGACCTTCAGGCCGCCGCGCAGTTTGTTGACAACCAGGGTCGCCAAAGCTTCGCCTTCAATATCTTCTGCGATGATAAGCAGAGGGCGAGACGCCTGAACCACAGATTCTAGAACCGGCAGCAGGGCCTGCAAGCTGCTGAGCTTCTTCTCGTGGATCAGGATGTATGGATTTTGAAGATCTACGGTCATCTTGTCGGCATTGGTGATGAAGTAGGGTGACAGGTACCCGCGGTCGAACTGCATACCTTCGACAACATCGAGTTCCGTCTCAAGACCTTTGGCCTCTTCGACGGTGATGACGCCTTCTTTGCCCACTTTATCCATGGCCTTGGCGATGATGTCGCCAATGTCCTTCTCGCCGTTGGCGGCGATGGTGCCTACCTGAGCGATTTCATTGCTGGTCTTCACCTTCTTCGATATTTGCTCCAGATATTCGACAACCACTCCACTGGCCTTTTCGATGCCACGCTTCAGATCCATTGGGTTCATGCCGGCGGCGACCGCCTTAAAGCCCTCACGCACGAAGGCTTGGGCGAGCAACGTCGCCGTGGTGGTGCCATCGCCGGCCAAGTCATTGGTCTTGGACGCCACCTCCTTGATCATCTGAGCGCCCATGTTCTCGAACTTGTCCTTCAGTTCGATCTCCTTGGCGACCGTCACACCGTCTTTGGTGATGCGCGGCGAGCCGAACGCTTTATCAAGGACGACATTGCGGCCCTTGGGGCCTAACGTAATCCTCACCGCATTCGCGAGGACATCGACGCCGCGCAACATGCGATCGCGCGCATCCGTCGAAAATTTTACTTCTTTAACAGACATGTTTTGTGTCCCTTCCGTAATAATCTCTTGTCGGCAGTGGCCTTATTGGATGATACCCATGATGTCGGACTCTTTCATGATCAACAGCTCGTCGCCGTCGACCTTCACTTCAGTACCCGACCATTTACCGAAGAGGATGCTATCACCCTTCTTCACGTCGAGAGGCTGGATCTTTCCGTCCTCGCCCCGAGCGCCTCTCCCGACTGCGATCACTTTGCCCTCCATGGGCTTTTCCTGAGCCGTGTCGGGAATGATGATTCCACCTGCGGTTTTGGTGTCGGAGTCGACCCGCTTCACCAGAACCCGGTCGTGCAATGGTCGAAACTTCATTCAATCCTCCATCAATATATTGATTTTAATTGTATTTTTGTGAATACACGGCGGGTGTTAGCACTCCCCCATGTCGAGTGCCAGTGTAGGTAGTGTGGCGGCCCTAGCGAGTCAAGGGGTCCAGTGGATAACTTTTCGCGGAATGGCCAGGGGGTGCCTAGTCCCAGTCCGGCCCTAGCAAAGGATGGGGCCGCCGGTCCCGATAGATGAAATAGAGGTTGCGGCTATAAATGACGATCCCCCCAAGCTGGGCAATGATGAACACCGGTTCGCGAATATAAATGGCGTAGGCGAACGTCAGCACACCGCCCGTCAGGCTGAGGTGCCAGAAAGCCAAGGGAATGACGCTGCGCTTCATGCGCTCAGTGGCAATCCACTGCACGAAAAATCGGGAGCCAAAGACCATCTGGCCCAGAAGCCCGACGAACTTCCAGATATTCATGGTCAGGAACCACGTGAAGAACCAGCTCATGGAAAGCTCCTTAAGTTGATGGTGCTGATACGGTCATCCTCTTGTTTTATCTCTATCATGACCCGATTGAATTGCGGGCCGCGAGTGCCGCAACTGCAGCCAAGCCACCCCCAACAAATCAATAATGCCCATCGCGCCGCGTCGCCAGATGCCGTATTTCGATAAACCCTGGCTTCGTGGGCGATGGCCCACCGGCACGGAGACGACCCGCCCGCCCGCCCGTATGACCAGCGCGGGCATAAAACGGTGCAAGGCATCAAACCGCGGCAGCGCGAGAAACAAGTCGCGCCGGATAAGCTTTAGGCCGCAGCCGGAATCAGGCGTCCGGTCGCCCAACAGAAGGCCACGGATTCCGTTGGCGATCTTTGAGGCGACGTGCCGGGCGGCGCCGTCCCGCCGAACCGCGCGATGACCGATAAACAGAGTCCGCGAGGCATCGACACCCGCGCTGGCTCGCGCGTCCAAAAGTTTGGCAATGTCCGCAGGCACGTTTTGGTTGTCCCCGTCGATCGTGATTATCCATTCGCCGTGGGCAGCGAGGGCGCCGCTGATCGTCGCCTGACTTTGTCCACAGCACCGCGCATGATGCAGTACACGCACATGGGCATGTACGCCGGATAAGGTGTCCGCCTCATGGCCCGTTCCATCGTCGGAACCATCGTCAACGATGACAATCTCATAGGTGAGTGGCTCCAATATGGCGGCGTCGATCTCGCCGACGAGAGGCGCAGTATTTCCCGCCTCATCCTTTACGGGAACAACAACAGACAGTTCGAGGTTGACAGATCGAGGGGCAGTTTCGGCCATCGGGACTCCGGCGCCAGACGATAAGAGTTTCCGCCGTATACACGCCTCGCTGCCCAAAGCAAAGCGGGCTCGGGCGGAGCACCAGCCTTGTGCGGGTTTGCCCGTTGGCCTAAATCCTAACCCTTCGTCAGCCGGAGGCTCCACTCATGACGCTAACGCTGCCCGGTCCCTATGTCCGCCCTATCGCTTGGTGGCTCGCGGTGTGTGCGGCCATGATCTTCGTCATGGTTATCCTTGGGGGTGCAACGCGCCTCACTGAGTCTGGCCTATCTATGGTGGAATGGAAGCCGCTCACCGTCATGCCACCTATGAACGAAGCCCAGTGGCAGTCGGAGTTTCAAGGCTATCAGCAATCACCGGAGTTCTTGAAAAAGAACTCGTGGATGACCGTCGCGGATTTCAAAGGCATCTATTGGCTGGAATTTATTCACCGTCTTTGGGGACGTCTTATCGGTATCGTGTTCGCCGCGCCGTTTGCATGGTTTCTCTATAAGCGCGCGGTGGATCGGCCGTTGGCGCTGAAATTGGTGGGCCTGTTCGCGCTCGGTGGGGCCCAAGGCGCGCTCGGCTGGTTCATGGTCGCCAGCGGCTTGCAGGACCGGCCCGACGTCAGTCAGTACCGGCTGGCCGCGCATCTCATCCTAGCGTTCGTCGTTTACGCGCTCATTCTATGGGTCGCGTTGGATCTGTTTCGGATTACGCGGCACACGACCGGACCGGTAAACTCGGACTCCCGTTTCGCCCGCCTCACCCTAGGCGTTACCACTGCCGTGCTGCTCGTCACCATGTCGGGGGCATTTGTCGCCGGGGGAAATGCTGGTCCGATCTACAACACGTTCCCGCTCATGGACGGCCAGTTAATTCCTGACGGGCTATATGGTCCACAACCCTGGTACATCGCCCTGTTCGAAGACGTCCTGACGGTTCAGTTCAATCACCGCGTGCTGGCCGTTTCCCTTGTTATTCTCATTGCTGCAACATGGTGGCATGCCCGCGCAATCGACCTCGGCATCCGGGCGCGGGCTTTGGTTAATCGTCTTCTGGTCATGGCTCTGCTTCAAGCAGTCCTCGGCATTTCGACGCTCCTGATGGTGGTGCCCATTGGACTGGCACTCGCGCACCAGGCGGGAGCATTGATTCTGTTCACAATTGCCTTATGTCTGGCATATGAGGTGCGGACCTCGGCTGCGGCACCTGCTGCCGCACGCCTTCACATAAACCCCGCGGAGTAGCGAAATGGCCGACCTCAAAATCACAGACTCCCTCTTCTTCGACAAGACCGGCATGGACAAGAGCGCGGTGAACGAAATTGTTTCCGACGCCCTGCAAGGGTGCGACGACGGCGAATTGTTCATGGAGTATTGCCAGTCGGAAAGTTTTCTATTTGATGACGGCAAAGTGAAAAACGCGTCTTTCGACACCTCCCAAGGATTTGGTTTACGCGCGGTGGCCGGCGAGACCACCGGCTTTGCCCACGCCTCCAACCTTGACGAGCAATCGATCGCCCGCGCGGCGGACACCGTTAAAGCCGTACGCGCCGGCAGCGGCGGCACCCTCGCCGCCCCGCCATCTGGCACCAATCAGCAGCTCTACACCGACGAGAACCCGCTGCACTTGGTTCCGTTCGGCGTGAAGGTAGAAACTCTTGCGGAGATAGACGCCTACGCCCGCGCGGAGGATCCGCGCGTTAAACAGGTAACCGCGTCCCTCGGCGGATCATGGCAGGCGGTGCACATCGTCCGCACAGGCGGTGAAGCCGCTGCAGACATCCGCCCGTTGGTCCGGCTTAACGTCAGTGTGGTTGTCGGCGACGGCACGCGCATGGAGACAGGCAGCTACGGTACGGGCGGCCGCGTCACCTACGAAAAGTTTCTTAAGCCGGAAACGTGGCGCGCGGCGGTCGATGAAGCCTTACGCCAGGCCCTCGTGAACCTGGAGTCCGTTGACGCACCAGGTGGCGAAATGCCCGTCGTACTCGGACCGGGCTGGCCCGGCATTCTATTGCATGAAGCGATAGGCCACGGTCTGGAAGGCGACTTCAACCGCAAAAAAACGTCAGCGTTCTCGAATCTCATGGGTAAGCAGATCGCCACCAAGGGCGTCACCGTTGTCGACGATGGCACCTTCGCCGACCGACGCGGCTCACTCACCATCGACGACGAAGGCGCACCCACATCGAAAACCGTACTCATTGAGGACGGCATCCTTACCGGCTACCTGCTGGATCGTCTCAACGCGCGCCTTATGGGCATGCGGCCGACAGGCAATGGACGCCGACAGTCCCACGCTCACCATCCTATGCCGCGGATGACCAACACATTCATGCTGAACGGGGACAAATCCCACGATGAAATTGTCAGCACCGTGAAAAAGGGAATTTACGCCGTCAGCTTCGGCGGCGGACAAGTGGATATCACCTCGGGCAAATTCGTGTTCTCTACTACCGAAGCCTACCTCATTGAAGATGGCAAGGTGACGCAGCCGGTGAAAGGCGCGACCTTGATCGGTAACGGACCCGACGTGCTGACGAAGGTTTCGATGATCGGCAAAGACATGAAATTGGACCCGGGCATCGGCACCTGCGGCAAAGACGGCCAGAGCGTGCCCGTCGGCGTCGGCCAGCCGACCCTAAAAATAGAGCAACTCACCGTCGGCGGCACGGCCGTATAACGTCGCGCCAAGATATTGCCAAACACAGGTGCTGGGGCCAGCGATAGGTGAAACGCAGGCCACCGCTTTGGTCGACGCTGGATCATTGTCCGCGTAACGGACGCCGGCATCGGCATCGCCGAGGATGAGTTGAACGAGGTTTTGAAACCATTTGCATAGTGTCGCGACGCTGAGCGGCGCGGGGTTCAGGGCACTGGCCTCGGCTTACCCTTAGCCGACCAGCTCATTAAGCTGCGCGGCGGCACAATGTCTCTCAGCAGCGTGCGCGAAGCCGGCACAACTGTGACCCTTCATATCCTGCCAGCACGAGTCCTGTCACGGGCGCATGTCAAGGCAACCGGTTAATTTGACTAGAACCGTACCATGCCGGCGATACCCAATGCTCCTCGCTCGTCAACGAACGGCATCAAAGTTACGCGGTCGTCAAGGTGTTCCACCAGAAAGTATGCAGATGCATGCGCAATACCCGCCGAGGCGAGCACATCGCGCCAGCGATGGGCATTGGCATCCACCCGGCTGTAGGCAACTGCGGCTGCGGCGATTTCCGCGGGGAGCCCCCATTTCCAGCCGTAGCGTTTATAGACAAAGGCAGCACCGGCAAAAGCGAAAGACGTGTGCCCCGAGGGAAAAGAGCGGGTTTTGCCGTTTTGCCGGGTATCGTTGACCGCATACTTGAGCCCATAGGTCGATCCCATCGTCACCGCACCGCTCAACGCCAACTGTTTTAAGCCTGCTGTATCATCCTTAAGAGCCGCCAACATCACCGCGCCGACCGGAAGAACGTACCGCCCAACATCGCCATATGTGGTGAAAGCATCGCCTGCCCGTGCCGGGCGCGACAGCATCGCAATGGCGGCAAATGCCATCAAGAGCACGCAGGAAAATACGCGCACCATTGTCCGACTTTTATAAAGGAGAAGAATAGGTATAGCCCTGCCCCTTTGGGCGCCGCCTGCGCGCCCACCGCAAACACACCTTCATGGAGTATAGAACGAAATATGATCGGCGGTGCGCATTCAGCTTGTTATATTTGAGGAAATCCGAGAGGCCTAGATGATGTCCGATTCAATTTCGCTCATGATCGCGCCGTGACGCCGTTACCTTTTTTAAGGTTTGGCTGGGCGCGTCGTTCAACTCGAGTCGCCCGCACAAATAAGGGAGAACACCCATGGCTTTCGATCCAGTAGACCCTAAGAGCAAGAAAGTGCTGATCACGGGCGTGACCGGGCAGGTCGCACGGCCGCTTGTGGACGCGTACGCCAAGACAGCGAACGTATACGCCATGGGGCGGTACGCCAAAGAGGAAGATCGCAAGGCCATGGAAGCCGCGGGCGCCACGCCGGTGAAAGCCGACCTCGGCGATCCTGCGTCACTATCTGCCGTGCCGGACGATTTGGACTACGTCATCAACGCCGCGGTGGCAAAAACCGGAGACTTTGCGGAGGATTTGAAAGGCAACGCCGAAGGGGTCGGCCACCTCATGGCACGTTGCAAAAATGTGGAAGCCTTTCTGCATATTTCAACCACCAGCGTCTACGCGCAGGGCAGTCAGGATTTGCGCACGGAATCGAGCCCGCTCGGCGATAACCACCGCAGCCTGCTGCCCACATACTCCATATGTAAGATTGCCGCTGAAAGCGTATGCCGGTTCGCCGCCGCTACCTATGGCATCCCCACGACCATCGCCCGCTTAAACGTCCGGTACGGCGACAATGGCGGCTGGCCAGCCATGCATCTATCCGCCATGCACGCCGGCGAACCCATCATCGTCCATCCGGACAGTCCGAACTATTACAACCCCATTCATGTGGACGATTACGTCGAAAAAATCCCGCGTCTCCTCGCCTGCGCGGACAAAGAAGTTACGCTTACAAATTTTGGCGGCTCGCAAAAAGTCAGCATCGAGGAGTGGTGCGCTTATCTAAGCGAATTGACCGGTTTGAAACCCAATTTCGTCGCCAATCCCCTTGCCTTCGGTAGCATCACCATTGATCCAACCCGCATGCACGAGTTGATTGGCGAGACTAAGATCGATTGGCACCACGGTATGCGCCGCATGGTGGAAGCCTTGGCACCCGAAATGCTGGCGGTGTAGGCGATTGGAAAATTTGCGGCTTAGAAATTCTCGAGCATTTTTTTCGCCAACATCTCTTCCATGATCCGGCGAATGGATTTGTCCGGGCTTGAGTGGCGTACGGAAATCCCGAAACTCACATCGCCAACCGACACCGCCACGCCGTCGCCCCACCATAAGGACTGGTCGCCGTAGGAAAGCGGCACGGGCTCCATGGGAATCACGTGCTCCTCCGCCGCCTGATGGAAGGACTCTAAGAAATGTTTGCCGCCACCGCTGCCCGCCGGCCAGGACATAGCATTGAGAATGGCATAAGTCCCACCCGCCTCCGGCACCTCGTGCGTCCCCCAATAACACGTGGACGAATAGGCGCCATCGCGGGTCATGCCGTCGTCACGCCGGTCACCGCGTCTCACAGCAACGCCGATGATCCGCTCGATATCCGCCGCGCTGATCATATCGCAGGCGTTGATGCGCGTGGGCGTACCGGCGGCATCCTGGTCGCGTTGCGCCGGCTGGGCCAGCAAAGCCACAGCCAATCCAACGCCCACAAGCCCCGCCACCGCCAAAATCGATACGATACCGCGCAACTGCATTATTCAATCCTCCATACATCGCAAAATTCGTCCGTGAATTATTATAGTCTCACCGTAGGACAAAATGCGACAACGATAATTCCCCGCCCGCGAGCAGTTTACAATCGTCCCGACTGGACAACATTTTGTTTTAAGCTGGCATGCTAAACACATTCGTTCGCACAATTGTCGGGTTTAGCCACCGCCGCCCCTGGCTGGTGTTTGCGGCCGCAGTCCTGGCTACCGCCGTTGCGGTCGGCGGCGCTGCGGAATTCCTAACATTCAATACCGATACAAGGGCGCTCTTTGACCGCGACCTGCCGTTCCGTATCGTCGAGCGTAATTTCGAAATCCAATTTCCCGGCGAGTACGATCTCACAGTCGCCGTCATCGACGGACCGACCGCGCAACACGCACAATCAGCGGCAAACCGCCTTGCCGCTGCATTGGCGCCACGCGAGGACATATTCGAGTTCGTACGCAACCCCACCGGCGGCCCCTTCTTCGAGAAAAACGGCCTGCTCTATCTTTCTGTCGAGGACTTGGACGCCCTAGCCGCTGAGCTTGCCGTAGGTCAGCCATTACTTGGCGCCATTGCGACCGACCGCAATGCCCGCGGGCTACTTCGGCTGCTCGACCTTGCGTACACCGCCGCTGCTGAAGGCGAGCCGGCGACAGACGCGTTTGCACCGGCGGCGATTCAATCCAGCGAGGTTATTGAAAAATTATTGAACGGAGCGTCGGCGAGCATGGATTGGGCTGGGTTATTCGCGGCGCTCACGCCGCCCGACCAATCGGCCCGCGCCATGGTCGTTACAAAGCCCGTATTGGACATCGCCGCCCTTCAACAGGGCGGCGCGGCGGCGGCGGCGATTCGCGGCGCCGCGCGCGAACTCGGCATCACAGCTGAAAACGGATACCGCCTGCGCCTAACCGGCCAGATCCCGCTTTACGACGAAGAGTTTGTCACCGTCGCCGAAGGCACGAGATTTGCCGGACTCGTTTCTGTGACGCTGGTTACGATTCTCCTGTTCCTCGCGCTGGGCTCGGGCCGCATCGTCGCGGCGGCAGTCGTCACTCTTGCCGTCGGCCTGCTTCTCACCATCGGCTGGGCTGCAGTGTCGGTGGGTGAAATCAATCTTATCTCCGTCGCCTTCGCCATTATATTTATCGGTCTGGCGGTGGATTTCAGCATTCAATTCTGCATGCGCTATCGGGCGGAACGCTACGGCGGACCCGACACACCCGAGGGGCGGGGCACGGCGCTCGAAAAAACCGGGACGATCATGGCGAAGCCACTGTTGCTCGCAGCAGCCGCCACAGCACTCGGTTTCTTCTCCTTCTTGCCCACCGACTATCGAGGCGTCTCCCAGCTCGGTGTCATTGCCGGCGGCGGTATGATCATCGCCGTAATCTTGAGCTTTACCTTACTTCCGGCGCTACTCGCCCTTGGCCGCTCTCGCGGCGAGGCCGCGCATATCGGCTATCTTTGGGCGGCGCCGTTCAATCGCATGATCGTCGCGCGCCGGCGAGCTGTGCTAAGTCTCGCCGCCCTTGCCGCGCTGGTGGCGCTCGCCGCCCTGCCGCGCCTCGTGTTCGACTTCGATCCGCTGAAACTCAAAGACCCCGATACAGAATCTATGTCCACCGCCCTTGAACTTATGGACGATCCTCTGGTCAATCCCAATACCCTGAATGTTTTGGTCGAGAACAAGAGCGACGTCGCTCCTTTAGCGGAACAACTGAGTGCGCTTCCCGAAGTGGGATATACCGTAACCGTGTTCGACCTGATCCCCGAGAATCAGGACACAAAACTCACGATACTCGATGATCTCTATCTCATTCTCGGCCCCGCGCTTGAGCCCGGCATGGCGGAACCACCGACAACGGCCGATATTCGCGCGGCGGCGGCGCAGGCGGGCGACAGCACCCGCGCTTATCTCGCCTCGCCGTACGCGGCCAGCAATCTTGAGACGGCTGCCGAACGCCTCGTTCCACTGCTTGGCCGTCTGGCTAGCGAGGCAGACGACGGCACGCTCCAATCCCTTTCAGACGCGCTGCTCGCCGGTTTTGACGAGGCATTTGCGCCGCTGAAAAACGGACTGGAAGCCGCGCGCGTCACCATCGATAACCTGCCCCGAGACTTGCGCGATTCTTTCATCGCCCGAAACGGCCACTACCGCGTGCAGATTGCTCCGGCGGACCTCGCGCCGGATATCGCTACCCTCACCCGTTTTGTCCAGTCTGTGCGCAGCGTCGCCCCTACAACCATCGGCGATCCCGTCATCATTTATGAGACTGGAAATCTCGTAACCCGCGCTTTCGCCTCGGCAGCCGTATTCGCCCTTCTCTCAATCATCATATTGCTATTCATTGTGGTGCGCCGGTTGGGAGATGTATTGCGCGTACTCGCGCCTCTTGTGCTGGCCGCCACACTGACCCTCGGCACCTGCGGCGCCCTCGGCTTTTCACTAAATTTTGCCAATATCATCGCCCTGCCGCTGCTCTTGGGCGTCGGCGTGGCTTATCCCATCTATTTTGTAACAGCGTGGCGCGAGGGCGAAGCAACCTTGCTCGCCGCACCGGCGGGCCGGGCTATGCTATTCAGCGCCCTGACCACCACGGCCGCCTTTGGCAGCCTTGCTTTGTCCGCCCATGTGGGCACCGCCAGCATGGGCATCCTCCTCACCATGGCTATGGCATATACGTTGATCGCAACGCTGATCGTTCTGCCCGCACTGCTGGGAGCGCCGCCGTCAAAATCCGTTTAGTCGCCCGCTGCAAGTTTCGCGGTCAACACGCGCATATGACTGATCAACTGATCGACGCCGCCCTGGCCCATCACGGCTGCGAATTCCCCCCGGCGCATGGCCAGCTGGCTGACAGCACCGTCCATATAAATGTCGATGATGCGCCAAGCATCGCCAGTTTGGCGGAGCCGGTAATTTAACACCAAGACCTCGTCCTTGGTGCGCAACTCTGTATTTACCAACATATTGCCGCGCCCCGCGTCTTCCTCGCTTGCAGTCACGAAGCTCTCACCGTCAAAGCCGTCAAACTGAGAGGCGTAGTTGGCGATTGTCCACTTCGTGAAAGCGTCCACCACGTCCGCGCGGTCTTGCACCGACATCTTCTGCCATGCCGCACCGGTGGATACACGGGCCATGGTCTCTAGATCGAACACTTCACGAACCACCGGGGCGAGCCGCATGCGCCTCCCCTCGAACTTCAGTGCGGCGGCGTCTTTCATGTTGGCCAGAAGGGCTCCGTACAGCTTGTCCACCGCCGCGGTCGGCGCGTCTGCCGCGCGCGCGCCATGGGGACCGGCGGTCAGCGCAACGCCAAAAAGACAGGCGGCTAAGCAAAGACGAAGAAGCATTGAGGACTCCCTATAAGAGTGTCCGTATACTGCACGGCTAATATTGGCAACTCTGTGACGCTGCGACAGGCGATTAACGGAACCCACTATGTCGAATCTCCCCAATGAAATCAGGTTCGCCCGCCCAGGGGAAGTTGACGCTGTTTTGGCAATTTTACATGAAGTCCGCCTTTGGTTGGCCGACCGCGGCAAAAAACTGTGGGAAGAACGTCATATAGATACCGAGGCGATGCGGGAGCACGGCGAACGTGGCGAAATCATCGTTGCGTTGGAAGCTGGTGAGATCATCGGCACAATTCTCATGCAGACCACCGACCCGCATGCATGGCCCGAGTCCGATCCGGGCGAAGCACTCTATCTGCACAGGATGGGGGTTGCCCGCGCGGCGTCGGGACGCGGTTGGGGCAAACGCATTATTTCGTGGGCGGCGGATTATGCAAAAAACGCGGGCGTGGCCGCGATCCGCCTTGATTGCGTGCCGCGCGCTCAACTGATGGGCATGTATGCGTCGGTCGGCTTCAGCGTGGCCGGCACGTTTCCCGTCCGCCGTTTCGGCTACACCCTGGTTCGCATGCAGAAGGTATTCTCAGAGAACTAGTGGGCCAGCGGGTCTGGGCGCGCTTGGAACTTAGCCACCTTGCCGAAGGTCCCCTCACCGGACTCGATGTGCCACAGCGGCACCTCCTGATAGCTGGTCCACATGCCGCGGCCTTTCCATCCCCCGTCCGGATCGTCAATGCGCGCCTCCACCGAGCGCATATAAAACCCCATGGGATAGGGCACCCGCAGGAACACGAACTCGCCGCCGGGCAAGAGCGCCACCAGGGAATCGGACATGGTGCCGTTCACCACCGGCACGTCCTCGCCCAGTCCTAGCCCGTTATAAAGATCGACCCAGGCGAGATAATGCCAGTCGGCGCTGCCCACCACTTGCCCCAGTTGCTTGGGGCCGGGCGTATCGTAGATGGTCCAGCCTTCCGGACAATGCTGCCCCGTGGCCGACGGTCCGTTGACGACCTTGCATTTTGTGCGGTCGAAAGCGCCGATCTGGCCCGAGCCGCAGGCCGCCCACGCCACACCATTTGAATCCACTTCAATGCCGCGCACGTTATAGGCGCTGTAGAAGCCGTCGGGACGCAGCGGCGGCTGGTAGTATTCGGTCAAACAAGTTTCGGGTGCGTTGTGCCGGGCACAAAGCGGATGATGCCGCTTTGGGTGAAGGACGTGAATTTGGCGTACCACACGCTGGAATCCCTTGGGCCGATGCCCATGACGTACAAATAGCTGGTGATGCGCGTGTCTTTGACCGGATCGAACTCCTCACCCGGCTGGTTCTATTGGCTTCGGTCCGGCGTGATTTCGCCGTCGCCGTTGGTGTCCAGCACCATCCGAACGCCTTAGTGGGATCGCCGGTTTCATCCCACACTCGCGTGTTGATCCAGGTGGTCACGTTGGAATCGCCGCTTAGGTGCAGCGTGTTGTCTGCGTCCCGCTGGAACTGGAAAATCTGGTGTTGGTGCAATAGTCGATGAGATCGATCTTCTCGTTGGCCGGATCGTACAGCACAATCTCATGACCCAGGTTGGAGTTGATTGGATAGTAGGCCGCGTATTTGCTCATCGCCGGGTTGGCGCAGAATTCCGGGTGCAGCGCGCCGGTGATGGAGGGAATCTCGGTCATCCAGATGCGGCCCTTTTGATCCATCATCGGGTTGGGCACCACCGCCTCATAGCCACCAGGGCGGGGCGGATCGGAATCCGGAGCCTTCACCAGCGATGTGGTGTGGGCCACGGGGTCAAGGACCGTCAGGTGCCCTCAGAATTCGTCCAGTCCATAAATAAGTCCGCCGGCATTAAACGTCGGATTGCGCCGGTCGGTGCTGATGGCGTCGTGAATGAAGTGGCCGTCGGCCCAATCCCACAACATGATCACGACGTTGCGCTCAACGCCTTTGGGGCGCGGCGGCGCCTCGGACGGTAGCGCGCCTGCCGCGATACGATCGGTCCAGTTCACGAACATTTGCAAAGCGCGTTGACGGCCATAGCGGGTCATGGCGTTGCTCATGAGTATCGTCATTTCGTGGGACTTTTTGCCCATGACGACGTTGTCGGCGGGACGTTCCTTTTGCACCCGTTGGTCCCAAGCTTCCACGCTGTTGCCGATGTTCGGCATTTCGCACGTCACCTTGGTCCCCAACTGATGGCACGGCAGGCAGCTCTCTTTCACCTGGATCACCCAATCCACCTGGGTCTTGAATCCGGGCGGAATGCCGTTGCCGTTGGGGCCCGTTCCGGGAAAGGCGTCCGCCCGGGGCGGTTCGAACAATGCGAACCAGTAATTGGCCGGATAGATTTCTGCCGCAGCTGCCGCGTCAGGCGCCACTATGGCATTCAAATTCAATTCGGCGCCGGGCACGGCTGTGACGGGATTAGAATCGACAAGACCGTAGCCACGCACCCACACGCTGTAGTCGCCAGCCGGCAGATCCGGCAGCACATAGCACCCCGCATCGTCGGTCACCACAATCTTCACGTATGGGGTTGGGAGGCCCGATGCCTCGGCGATTACCCACACACCCGCTTCGGGCCCCGCCGCCGAGCGCACCACGCCGCCAATGTCGTCGGTATCGATCTCGACGGCGTTACTTGCACCGATGGCCGGTAGCATGACGACAAACGCTGCGGCAAACCACACCGGTATCATTTGCATCTTCATAACAATGCCCTTCCCCCGAAGATTTTTCGGAACAATCACGGATCGGGATCCGGCACGCAGCGATGGCAGCCGCGCCCGACGCCCGAAAAAGCGTTACAGCGACATCACCCGCCAATACAGGCCTAATCCAAAATTTGCAGCGGCGAGTTCGCCGGTGCGGTGGGTGATGTTGAGTTTATAGATATCATGGCCGGATATGACCCCCGACGGCTCCTCGGCAGACGTGTACAGTGCGTAGCCCTGATAACCCCACTGCTTGGTGCCGTCCGCGCGGCCAAACAGGTCCAGTGCCCGGGTCGTCGAGGGTTGTCAGGATGCCGCCGCGACGCTGATCTTGGCGAATGGCGACCTCCGCCGGCATGAAGCAGCGCCCCACTGTAGCAAGCTAGAATCGTTCGTCGACGCTATGGATCAACGCTGGAACGAAGGTAACACAGCGAAGCCTGAGGAGTCACCGCATCTCGATTAGGAAATTATTAAGTGCACCACCAAACCAGGTCGGACAAATAACGCGGGGTACCCTAGTGAGACGGCACCGTCGTTGACGTTGTCCGATGCCCAGCCTCATCGGCTACCGCCGTAACCCTACTGCATGTAGGTCAAAAGCCGTCCCGCTGCACCCGCGGCCGTTGTTACAAATCCCCCCGCCATGCCACCTGAAACAGCGGAAATGCTCCTTTGTTTCACCTGGGAATTTGAATACCCTTGCCTATTGAAGATCTTGTCCGCAGCCCAGATGAACGGTCCCAGATGAAAAGGGTCTCCCTCTACAGCCGATCCAACCGCTCTTGCGCGCGCGCCGAGGGTACGCCCCCTGGTCAGCGGGCGCGTGCCGCCGCAGAAAGTCAAGCGCCGGAAAATGCTACACCGCCGAAAGGCTGGTGGCGCCGCTTTTACGCACGCCACGAGCGGGCGGTGCTGGCGGTCGGCAGCGGTGTGTTCACGCTCATCGCCATTTTGGGTTACGCGCTCATTGCCACGCCCTTCTCCCTTACTCAGAAAGACATCGATCTCGCCGTCCGCCATACCCTTGAGAACATGCCGCCGGAATATTCCATGGCATCTATGGCCTATGAAGTGATCCGTCCTTCGGTGGTGCGGGTGCGCGCGTATAAGAAAGACGAGGACGGCGGCGATGACATACCCGATGGGACCGGCACAGGCGTTGTGATTGTCGACACCGGCATCATTCTAACCAACTTTCACGTGATCGGCGCAGCCCACTCCATCAAAGTGACCTTTTTCGACGGATCGGAATCCGAGGCCAACGTCATCTCCGTGCAGCCGGAGGATGATCTGGCCGTGCTCCAAGCCGCGACGTTGCCCGACGATTTAGTTCCAGCGACCATGCGGTCTACCGCCGACCTTGCCCTCGGTGACGAGGTAATCGCCGTCGGCTATCCCTTCGACATTGGGCCGTCTGTGTCCGCCGGCGTGATTTCGGGTCTCAAGCGCGAGTACCGCACGCTCGAGGGCGAGCGCGCGCTCTTCAACCTCATTCAATTCGACGCAGCGGCCAATCCGGGAAATTCCGGCGGACCGCTGGTGACCGCGGACGGCGAGGTGGTGGGCGTCGTCACAGCCATTCTCAATCCGTCGGATCAGCGCGTGTTTATCGGCATCGGTTTTGCCGTTCCCATTGAAAACGCCGCCGCCGCCGCGGGCATGTCGCCGTTCTAACAACCGGATAAAGGCGGGGAGATATGGATACAAACGAGCCGACGAGCACCGACGTTTCGGCGTTAATGGAACGCGTGCTCTATGAGGTCAAAAAGGTCGTCGTCGGCCAGGACCATTTCCTTGAGCGCGTGCTCGTCGCCATTCTCGCCCAGGGTCATTTGCTGGTGGAAGGCGTGCCGGGCCTTGCCAAGACCCTGACCGTCAAAACCCTTGCCAGAACTATCCGGGGCAGTTTCAAGCGCATTCAGTTCACCCCGGATCTGGTACCGGCAGATTTAGTGGGCACACGCATCTACAACCAGAAAACCAGCGAGTTCACCACTTCGCTGGGTCCGGTTTTCGCCAACCTCCTGCTCGCCGACGAAATCAACCGCGCGCCGGCCAAAGTGCAAAGCGCACTCTTAGAGGTCATGCAGGAATACCAGGTGACCATCGCCGGCAACACCCACGAGGTTCCTACGCCTTTCCTGGTCATGGCCACCCAGAACCCCATCGAAACCGAGGGTACCTATCCGCTACCCGAGGCCCAGGTGGACCGGTTCATGATGAAAGTGCTCGTGGACTATCCCACCGAGGAAGAAGAATTCGTCATCGTCGAGCGGGTGACTGGCGTGGCGGTCACTGTCGCCGCGGTGGCCAACACCGAACAGCTGCTGGACGTTCAGGCAAAATGTCGCAGCGCCTACGTGGACCCGGTACTCACGCAATACGCGGTTCGCTTGTCCGCAGCCACGCGCGATCCCGAAAAATACGGCATAGGCGACCTCGCCAAGTACATCACCTTCGGGGCGAGCCCGCGTGCCACCATCCATCTCATCGAAGGCGCGCGGGCGTTGGCCTTTCTGCGCAGCCGCGACTACGTGCTGTCCGAGGATGTGACCGATCTGGTCCCCGACGTTTTCCGCCACCGTGTGGTGCTGTCTTATGAAGCTCTGGCGGACTCTCTGACCGCCGACCAGATCATCCTTCGCATCATGGAGCACATCGCGGCGCCCGAAAAACCTTTGGAAGCCCATGTCGCCGTCGCCGCTCAATCCTGAAGCGGTCCTGAGGCGGCTGGAGTGGACGGTCATCCGCCGCCTGGACGGCCTGCTGCACGGCAATTACCGCTCCCTGTTCCGGGGCTTCGGCCTGGATCTGGCGGACCTGCGCGAATATCAAGTGCACGACGACGTGCGTCACATCGACTGGAACGTGACCGCGCGCATGCAGATGCCCTACGTGCGCGAATACAACGAGGACCGCGAGGTCACGGCCTGGTTCCTGCTAGATCTGAGTCCCTCCGTGGATTTCGGCACAGTGGGCGTCAAGAAGCGCACCGTCCTCATTGAGTTTCTTGCCGTGTTGGCACGCCTGCTCACCCGCCACGGCAACCGCGTCGGCGTCTTGCTCTACGGCGGCGGGGTCGACACGGTGATTAACCCCCGCAGCGGGCGAAAGCACGTCCTGCATATTCTCAACCGCCTCATGACCCGCTCCGAAATGTCGGAGACGCCAGAGACGAATCTCTCTGATTTCATCAATACCGCCCGTCAGATCATCAAACGGCGGTCCCTGGTGTTTCTCGTCTCCGATTTCATCAGCACGCCGGGCTGGGCCGAGCCCCTGGCCCACTTAGCCAAGCGTCACGAGCCGGTTGCGGTGCGGCTGTATGATGCCCTGGAGATGGAATTGCCCGACCTCGGCCTCATCGTCATGCAGGATGCCGAGACCGGCGAGCAGGTGTTCGTAGACACCCATGATCGCGGGTTTCGCAGGCGTTTTGCCGCCCTCGCTCGGGCCCGGGAGGCGGAATTGAGGGCGGCCTTGGCCAACGCTGGCGTGGATGCCCTCGAGTTATCCACCACTGACGATCTGACCGATGCTATTCTAAGGTTTGTCGATTTACGCAAGCGCCGCAGCCAACGGGTTGCCGGCGGATTGCCGAGACATCTGAAAGCTCACCATGACGTTTCTGTGGCCTAACCTTCTGTGGTTACTTGTGACGGTACCGCTGCTCATCGCGGCCTACCTGCTATTGCTCCGGCGCAAGAAGCTGGCGGCGGTGCGATATGCGAGCCTAACCATGGTGAAGGACGCTATGGGTGCGGGCCAAAAATTCCGCCGTCATATCCCCCCGGTTCTTTTTCTCCTCGCGCTGGTCATCATGATCACGGCCATCGCCCGCCCAGCAGCGATGATCACCCTGCCCTCCCAGCGCGATACGGTCATCCTCGCCATCGACGTTTCGGGCAGCATGCGCGCGGTGGACGTTGAGCCTAGCCGTTTGGCCGCCGCCCAGAACGCGGCCCGCACGTTTGTCGGCGAGCAACCCCGCACCACCCGTGTCGGCGTGGTGGCGTTCGCCGGCTCGGCGCTGACCGTTCAGCCGCCCACCTTCGTCCGCGAAGACGTCCTCGGAGCCATCGAACGATTCACCACCCACCGCGGCACGGCGATCGGCAGTGGCATTCTCGTTGCCCTGCAGGAGTTGTTTCCCGACGCCAATTTCGATCTCAGGTCGTTGAGCCGTGACCGCTGGCACGACTATCGCCGCCGCGGCATGCCGCTCGGCGGCATGGAGAAAGGTCTCGGCCCGCGCATGGGCGGGGAAGACGAGGAAGAGAAGGAGCGAGAGCCCGTCAAGCCGGGCTCCTACCAGTCGGCAGTCATCATTCTCCTCACCGACGGACAGACGACCACCGGTCCCGACCCCATCGAAGCGGCGCGCAAAGCTGCTGAGCGGGGTGTGCGGGTTTACACCGTTGGTGTCGGCACCGCCGCGGGCGCCACCCTTGGCTTCGAGGGTTGGTCCATGCGCGTGCGCTTGGACGAAGAGACCCTTAAGTCCATCGCCAACATCACGCGCGGCGAATATTTCTATGCGGGTAACGCGACCGACCTGACAAAAATATACCAAAGCCTGAACACGCAATTGGTTTTGGAAAAGAAAGAAACGGAAGTCACCGCGCTGTTCTCCGCCGTCGCTGTCGCGTTAGCAGTCATGTCGGCGCTGCTGTCGATGATGTGGTTCAGCCGGATCGTCTAGGTCCACACGAATTCAAATCAGGAAGACTGCGACAACGTTGAAAACGATGACCGCGGCTACGGCATCGCCAAACCAGTGCGATATGAAGCGGTCGTAAACGTCAAGAAATGGTCCAAGCGTTCCATGACCAGGCCCCTAGCGAAAAATTGCAGGGCTTCATAAAACAACCGAATTTCAGCGCCCCGAAGGCGCAGGTGCGGCAATGTTGGGGCACGTTCAGCACCCTGAAATGGCAGGCCTAACTGGGCGATAAGTGCCTGGCCGCAGACGAGGCGCCGAGCGCAGCTTCCATATCGCGCCGGGCTTGGACAGCCGTCGACGCGAAAGGTTCCACATCCGTCCAACCAACCACCGACCCCGCCGCGATATCACGCCGCACCCGCGCGTCGCCCGCAAGACCGATGGGTAGCGCCCCCACCCTCAAGCTTTCTTCGGCGGGCAGTAATTTCCCCCACACCGTATAGCCGCCCTCTCCGTCGAGCACGTCGCCTGGGGCCAGATCGCGTTTTGCCACAGTCACTGCGTCCCCGCAAAAGGCGCGGGGCTGCCCAGTGGGCTCGCCGCGCAGCGCCGCGGAGAGGATCGAGACACTCAATTCCAAACCGATCAGGTGATATGGCTTGTACATCGCCGTATACTGCCCGGACTCATCGGTTTGAAGGCCGTACTGGCTGAAACAAACGGCCGCATAGTCTGTGGGCGCTTCAAGTACAACGTAGACGCCCCAGCGAAGATTTCTCGGCACGGGATCGCCGTTCCGCGCCAGGGACGAAACAACCTCGACGACACCGCTGCGCTCCAACACACCGCCTACGCTCTTGGGCCGCAAGACCTGCGCCAGATCATCCGCGCCGCACGGCGGGAACATCAAGCCGCCTGACGGCACCGCCAACGCGCATGCGTTGGCCACGGCCGCCATCTCGATGGCCGACTTAGTTCCGTCGAGAAAGGAATTGAACATGCGCGGGTTCATGCCCGCGGCCTGCGCTTCCTCAGGGCCGATGCCGTAGTGGGACCACACATCGTCGGGTGTAACCGTATGATAGCTAGGCAGATACTTGGTACCCTTACCCGCGGCCACGACCGGGAAACCGCAAGATCTCGCCCAGTCGACAAGCTCTGCGATGAGTGCCGGCTGATCGCCGTAAGCGAGGGAGTAGACAACGCCTGCCTGCCGCGCCTCCTTTGCCAGAAGCGGACCGGCCAACGCGTCCGCTTCCACATTCACCATGATAATATGTTTGCCGGCCGCGATGGCGGCGCGCGCGTGGCCAATGCCGGCGGCCGGGTGGCCGGTGGCTTCAACCACCACCTCCACGTCGTCACGTCTGATAAGTGCGCTGGCGTCATCGTCCAGGCTGACCGCGTCGATCTCCTCATCCGTCCAGCCCGCGGCGCGGCATGCCGCGCGTGCGCGGCCGGCGTCGATGTCAATGACTCCAGCCACTTCAAGGCCAGCGATGGACGGCACCTGCGCGAGGAACATCGTCGCGAATTTGCCCGCGCCGATCACCGCGACCCGCACCGGCCGGCCGGCGTCAACGCGTTCAATCAACATGCGGTGCAAATTCAAGGGCGGTCACCCGATGTTAGCGCGGCGTATTTCTACCCAGCCTGCGCGTAAATGGCCAAGGCGTCGTCGTTGACGGGCGTGATCGGTGCAAAATCGCGGTGCGCGATCCAATCCGGCCGCGTCGGTGTGCGGATATGGTTCGAAATGGCACAGAGAGTTAGATACACGATAGTTCGCGGGTAGGGCGTGATATTCCCCGATGAGCCATGCACTAAATTGCCGTGAAACATCAGCACGCACCCCGGCTTGCCGGTCGGAGCAATGATACCGCCTTCCTCAACCAGATTTTGGACCGTTGCCTTATCCAGCGTCCAAAGAGGATACGACGTGGTCTCGGTATCGTGGATTGCGTTGAGCGTTCCGTGTGCGTGGCTTTTCGGTATCAACATTAAAGGGCCATTGATCGTCATCACTTCATCCAGAAAAACCGCAATATTCATGGCACGTGGCGCCGGCATGCCATCGTCCCGGGCCCAGGTGCCGTAGTCCTGGTGCCATTGCCACACCTCTCCGTCAAAGGCCGCCTTGGCGTTGACCTTGAACTGATGCATGTACACCTGTTCACCCAGCGCCTGTTCTACCGGCCTAATGAGACGGGGGTGAGACCCGAGAATGCCAAATCCCTCATTATAGGTATGTGCGGCGAATGCCGTGCGCGGGGCGTCGGTTTTTTCCCGCCAAACTTCTTTGCGGTCCGATGCATAGACGCGCGCGGCATCCCGTCGAAGAGCTTCAACTTCTAATTCGCTAAAACACTGGGGAAGGAACAAGTATCCTTCCTCGTCAAACTGTTTCAACTGAGAATCGCTAAGCTGCACGCGTCCGGCCCCCGGCTGTATCGCCGGTCATCTTACATCATTCTGTTTAAATTCTAAAACCAGCCCGGGCGCTTCACATGCAGTTCCCAGAACTTTCTTATGGCGATGTAGGTCAACGAGGCGGACCAGCCGATAAGAATCAGCCCGCCCAGCACTTCGAATTTGGCTATCATGCTTAAATCGCCCACCAGATAGATATCGTGGAGAAGTAGAAGTAATCATAGAAGGTCAGCGATAGGTCGACGCGCGGCACGGTGGACAGGACCGTATCCGAGATCAGGCTGTCATGGAGGCCGACGAAATTACCGATCCCGGTCATCATTTCCGCGGCCATATAGCCGACGGCATAGATGGCGATCTCAACCGTGTGGACGACGATGATGCCCAGAACCACGATGACCATGCTCGCGCGGTAGAACTTTAACAAACTCGATAATGGCGAGATGGCTCTCAGCCCTTCGTAATGGATGAAAACTGTCGCACCAATGAGAAGAACGATAAGTCCGGGGACAATCATGAGCCGCCCTCGCGGCGCACGTCCTCGAGCAACTTTTGAGCACGCGCACGAAATCCATCGGCGTCGCCGTAGTCGATGAAACCATCATAGCGGTGATGGCACGAGCGCACCCTCCGGCTGTGCTTGATGGGGCACCAATACTGCTCAGTGCGCCTCGACACTTCGCGTACGTATGCAATAACCCCGTTTGCGTAGCCGCAGTAATAGTAATTCAATTTTTCGATGATATTGAGATAGGCAAGGTTACGGCGATCCAGGGCAACGTAGTCGGACCGCTTCACGCGGCGAATGCCGCACACCGGAAAACAAATCCGTAGATAAACCGATACAAAAAGATCCAGCATCGCGATAGGCAGAATAAGCGCGTAGATCACCGGTGCGGTGAGATAGTGAAAAACCGGCGAATGGCGCAAAAACGGAGCACGTTGGTCCGCAGGCGCCGGTGCTGGTTACGCGCCTCTGCCTCGAACCGGGCTCGCCGGTTCTTCACCTCGTAGCGAAATTGGCTGCGGCGCGCGGACAACTCCCGCTCGAACTCGTCTTCAAGCGCCGTGATTCGTTCTTGCAGTTGCGACAAAACGTTGTTCATGGGAACCGCCCCGGCAGGGGCAACCCGTGCCTCATCATAACGCCATGCGCCCCACCTCACTACTGATAGAAGTCATGTGAGCAGTTTGTAGGCCGCGCCTAGGACCGCACCCCCGAGCAAGGTGGGAATCATGCCAGTCTTGAAGCACAACAGGGCGACCAGCGCAGCGGTCGCCAACACCGCCGCAGCTGGATCAAGGGTCGGTAAGGCGGGTATATATAGCCTCAAACCGAATGCGTGGACTTCCGCCACCGCGGTAAACACCACATTGAGCGCGAACCACACTGCGAGATTTAAGATGACTCCGACCATCGCCGCGGTGATCGCCGACAGCGCTGCCGAAAGTTCCCGGTGCCCCTGCAAGCGTTCCATGTAAGGCGCGCCCAGAAAGATCCACAGGAAACACGGCACATACGTCACCCAAGTCACCAACACCGACGCAAGCACCGCCGCCACCCACGGATCAAGACTGCCCGGGTCCCGGAGAGCGGCCAGAAAGCCAACGAATTGTACGACTTGGATCAATGGCCCTGGCGTGGTTTCCGCTAGGCCTAAGCCGTCGATCATCTCGCCAGGTCGCAGCCAGCCGAAATTCTGTACCGCCTCCTGCGCCACATAGGCCAGCACCGCATAGGCGCCGCCAAAGGTCACCACCGCCATTTTACTGAAAAACAGACCCAGTTGAACGAACACACTTTCGTCGCCGAACATCAATAACATCAACACAATGGGCGCAAACCACAGCGGTACGAAAATGCCAACGATTTTTATCGCCCGCGCCCATGATGGCCACACACGCTTGCCGACGATCTCCACAAACTCGGTTATTTCAGCTAGGACGAAGTGCACGGGCCAAAGACGCGCACCGATAAAACCCAAAACACCGGCGCCGATGATGATGACCGGAAAGCGCACCTCGAGAAAAAAGATACTGACAAAGGCGGCCGCGGCAATGCTCCACGATGTGGAATTCTTCAGCGCCCGTGCGCCAATGCGGCGCACCGCGTCCAGCACCACTGCAAGGATCACCGCCTTGACGCCAAAGAACAGGCCCGCCACCAAACCGGCGTCGCGGAAGCCTGCGTACAGAAAACTCATAAGCAAGATTGCCGCGAATCCCGGCAGCACAAACAGTATGCCTGCTACGAGGGCGCCGCGGGTCCCGTTGAGGATCCAACCGATATAGGTGGCAAGCTGTTGCGCTTCGGGCCCAGGCAGAAGCATGCAGTAGTTAAGCGCGCCCAGAAACCGCCGCTCGGAAATCCATTTCTTCTCTTCAACGAGAATGCGGTGAATGACGGCAATCTGCCCGGCGGGGCCGCCGAAGCTTAAGCCCGCCACCCGCGCCCAGACCGTCAATGCTGCGCGAAAGGCCACGCGATCCGCGCCCTCATGCGCGCTGGGTTTCACCTCGCCCGACATGGTCATTTTTGATCGCCTTACAAGCCCGCAATCCTAGGAATCGCTACAAGAGTGCTGTCACTCTATGGGTTTTTCAGCGCCACACATATGGCCGGCCTGTGTTAGTGTAACAGTCAACGACGCGCCTCGGAATCGCGCAGAAGCCAGAGGGAAAATAGAGTCATGCCGCTCGACGTTCGACAGCTCTTGCAGGACGCGGCGGGACCTCATCACCGGCTGCAAAGCGACCACGTCAATCCGCGTTTCGCCAAATCCTTGAGCCTGATCGGCTTCGACCGCACTTACGTGCGAGCAGAAGGGGCGCACCTAATCGACGCCGAGGAAAACCGTTACCTCGACATGCTTGGCGGCTATGGCATGTTCAACATGGGGCGCAACCACCCCACCGTGCGCCAAGCCTTGAATGATTGTCTCGCTGCGGAAACCGCCAGTCTCGTTCAACTGGGCACCCCCACGCTATCCGGTGTTCTAGCTCAGGAACTTAAGCGCCGAGTTCCTGGCTTCGACTACGTTTATTTTACCAACTCCGGCGCCGAAGGCGTCGAAACCACGATCAAGTTCGCCCGCCGCGCAACAAAACGCGAAGGTATCTTGCACGCATCATCGGCTTTCCATGGCCTGACCACCGGGGCGCTGGCCCTCAATGGCGGAGAGGTTTTTCGGAAGGACTTCGGCCCGCTTCTACCCGGCAGCCGCAAAGTCAATTACAACGACCTTACGGCGCTTGAAGATGCGCTCGCGGCAAAAGACGTCGCCGCCTTCATCGTCGAACCGATTCAGGGCAAGGGCGTCGCCATTCCCGATCCGGGATACCTGCGGGAGGCGGCACGCTTGTGTCACAAATATGGATCGTTACTTGTCGTCGATGAAATTCAAACCGGCCTGTGCCGCACCGGACGTTTTCTCGCTATGGAACACGATGGCGATGTGAACGCCGACATAGTCGTGATCTCCAAGGCATTGTCCGGCGGTTATGTGCCCGTCGGTGCGGTACTGTACAAGAAACCGGTTTACAACAAGGTCTTCTCCTCCCTCGAAGATTGCGTCGTTCACTCCTCCACCTTTGGCCAGGGCGACGTGGCTATGGTCGCGGGCCTCGCCTCCCTCATAGCGCTGGACGAGGACAACGCAGCGCACAACGCTCAAGTCAGGGGCGATCAGCTCGGCGACGGCTTGCTGGCGATAAAGGATCGGTTTCAGTTCATCGGCGATGTGCGCTGGCGCGGTCTAATGATCGGCATCGAGTTTAGCGCGCCGAAGTCCTTGTCGCTGCGCACCGCGTGGTCCAGCGTGCACGCCCTCAGCAAAGATCTTTTTTGCCAGGCCGTCACAATCCCGCTGCTCACCGACCACCGCATCCTCACCCAGGTATCAGGTCACCACACCGATATCATCAAGCTCATCCCGCCCCTGGTGCTGACGGATGACGATGTAAAGTGGTTCCTGACCGCCTTCGAAAAAGTCATGGTGGACCTGCACAAATTTCCTGGTCCCGCCTGGGAAGCGCTGTTCCGCATCGGGAAAAACGCGGTCTCGCGCGGTGGCAAGCCCGAACCGGCCGCCGTGCCCTCATCCGAATCTGAACGCGAGCCCGCGGAATAATATTTTTTTAAGAACGTCCGGCGCTGCGCTGGTTACGGGTGAACCACCACGTTGCCGATCACGCTGCCACTTTCCACCAGTTCATGCGCCTTGACAATATCCGTTAACGGAAACCGCGCGGCGATGGTATGGCGCATATTTCCGCTCGCAATAAGCGTGTTAATGTCCTCGATTCCCCGTGCTCGCACCTCAGCGGATAATTCATAGACGATGAAGAACTGCAGACACGGCCCGTGAACAAGCAGCGGTAGCATAGGCACCGCGGGTGCCATGTCGTTCGAGCCGTACACCACCACCAGCCCGCCGGGTTTCAAGCATGTCGGAATCAGGACTTGGTTGCGTCCAAAATCCACATCAATGATCCGATCGGTGCGATCTCCGCCAGTGATGCGCTGCACCGCCTCGCTCACGTCTTCGGTCTTATAGTTGATCACATGATCGGCGCCCACCGCGCGCGCCAATTCGGCTTTCTGCGCCGAACTGATGGTGGTGATGACCCGCGCGCCCTTCATCTTAGCGAATTGAATAGCATAAGCCCCGACCGCGCCGGCACCGCCGGCGATCAATACCCACTGCCCCGCAACCGATTCGCCGACAGTCACAGCTCGGTGCGCGGTCAGCGCCGGAATGCCAAAACACGCCCCAGTCTCAAAATCCACACCGTCCGGCAACCGCATGGCCTGATGGGCGGGCACGACAATATAGTCAGCCGCCGTGCCGAACGGCCGCCGCCATTGACCATTCCAAATCCATACGCGCTCGCCGACGCGCGCCGCCAGCACACCGTCCCCACCCTGCTCGACAATCCCGGCGCCATCGCTGTGCGGAATAATTCGCATGAAAGCCTTCACCCGGCCGGGCCCACCTCGGCGGCTTTTGGCGTCGGACGGATTAACGCCCGAGGCATGGATGCGGACGAGCACCTCTCCAGCGCCGGGCTTTGGCGTATCCACCTCGCCCACTTGCAGCACGTCCTTCGCCGCCCCGTTCTCCAGGTAGTATGCTGCACGCATAGATTTTCTCCTTGCCGTGATCGCGTGTACGGGCCTGTGATGCCGCAATCAATGTCCTATCACAAAAACAGAAACTCGATGCCGGCCATGAACGCGGCATACCGCGCGCCTTTGCCGATAGCGACTAACACACAAGGAACAGATCGAATCGCACCCGCAACAGACCGGCCACGACCGTTAAAGCGTCTCCGCCAACCGACATCCATGTCAACAGGAGCAGCCAAACCTCGCGCCACCTGAACCACTTCTCGGCTTTATCTAGGGCTTGCTCCGAAGCCGGGAACCAGCGCCGCCCGCGCCCGTGGCAGGCAGACTCCGCGCGCGGCCCACCGCCGGAGCCTGTGCCCAACAAGAGTAATTGAATCACCCCCTTTCTTGCCCCTCATTCAGCGAAAGCGTATTGAACCCCCGTCACTCTAATTAAGGGACGTTAGGGAAGCGCCGTGGGCGAAGCCGCAACAGAGACATCCGCCGGAAAACAGGTGGAGACGCCGTCGGGCAAAGGCGCGGTGGACGAGAATTTTCCTGTCGGCTCCTGGCTGTTGCCCAAGGACCTGCGTCCGCATGTCGCCGCCTACTATGCGTTCGCCCGTGCTATCGACGACATTGCCGACAACCCCGATTTGCGCTCGGGTATTAAACTGGCGCGCCTGGACGGTTTTGCCGCGGCATTGCGCGGCACCAACGATGAGCCCGCTTACGCAAAAGTCCATGCGCTACGCACCTCGCTGGAAGTTATGGGCGTTACGCCGCAGCACGGCCTCGATCTCATCTCGGCCTTCAAGCAAGATGCGGTGAAGAATCGCTATACCGATTGGCGAGACTTGATGGATTACTGCGACCGCTCGGCTGCGCCCATCGGCCGGTTCCTGCTCGACCTGCACGGCGAAAGTGTTTCGCTGTATCCGTTGTCCGACGCCTTGTGCAGTGCCCTGCAGGTCATCAACCATCTGCAGGACTGCGCCGCGGATTACGCCAACCTCAACCGCGTTTATCTGCCCGACGAATGGATGCACGCCGAGGGCGCGAATGTGGTGGACCTGGCGCAAATTGCCACGACCCCCGGATTGCGCCAGGTGCTCGACCGCTGCCTGGACGGCACGGAAAAACTTTTAGTCGAGGCGCGCAAACTCCCGGGGGCCATGCAGCACCGTGGCCTCGCCGCCGAGACAGCGGTGATTATTGCCATCGCCCGCCGTCTTTCGAAAAAATTGCGGCGGCGCGACCCGTTGGTCGGGCGCGTTGCGATCAAAGCACCGGGCCTCACCATAGCCGCCGTCACCGGCCTGTTTGGTTTGTGGTTCCGGGCGCGATGATCGGCGTCATTGCCGGGCTTACTCTCGCCGCCTGGGTTTATCTTTTTTTTCTTCATCACCGGTTCTGGCACGGCGGCGAGCGCTTGCCGCGCGAAGTGATCGCGCCGAAGGCGTGGCCGCCCATTGTCGCCATTGTGCCCGCGCGCGATGAGGCTCCGATGATCGGTGCATGTATCGATGCGCTTATGAAGCAGAATTATCCGGGCGAATTTTCCATCATCATCGTCGATGACGCCTCCACCGACGGGACAAGCGACGTTATACGCACCGCATGCACGCAAAACGGCACCGTCACGGTGCAAAAGGGCGGGCCCAACCGTACAACAAACGCGGGCCACCGTGTAGAAGTCATCGCCGCACCGCCGCTTTTGGACGGCTGGACCGGCAAGTTATCGGCCTTAAATGCGGGTTTGCGCCACGCAGAGACGCTGCAAATCCCGCCGGCGTACGTATGGTTTACCGACGCCGACGTCGTTCATCCGCCCGAAACCCTGACAAGGCTAACCGCAAAAGCCGTGCGGAACCGCCTCGATCTGGTCTCACTCATGGTGCGCCTGCACTGCGAAAGTTTTTGGGAACGGCGCCTGATCCCGACCTTTATCTACTTTTTTCAGACGCTCTACCCCTTTCCCGCCGTGAACGACCCACGCTCAAAGATAGCCGCCGCCGCGGGGGGATGCGTGCTGCTCCGCCGCGATTCGTTACGAAAGGCCGGTGAGTTAGAGGCTGTTTCAGCTGAGTTGATCGACGATTGCGCCATCGCCGGCGCCATCAAACGCAGCGGCGGACGGCTCTGGCTGGGCCTGTCCGATGGCAGCAAAAGCCTCCGCACCGCCGAATCCCGGGCCCGTTGTGGACCATGGTGTGCCGCACCGCCTACACACAATTGAAGTATTCGCCCCAGCTTCTTGGCCTCACGGTTGCCGGTATCGCCCTGATTTTCCTTGCGCCGCCGGTGCTTCTCCTGAGTTTTCCTTGGCACGGTCATGGTTTCGCGGCCCTTGCAGGGCTCACAAGCTGGCTTTTCATGATAGTCTCCTGTGGCCCAACACTTAAAGATTATGGTCTAAGCCATTGGAACAGCTTTATATTACCACTCACCGCCGCAGTTTACTCGGCCATGACCGTGGATTCCGCTGTGGCCCATATGCGGCGCAGAGGGGGTCAGTGGAAAGGGCGGCATTATGGGCCTTCAGTCGAGCGGGGGAATCTGTCAGAATTCCCTTAGGAAACAATTCATTGTGGGGATGTTCTCCGCCGCCAAGGGAGGGCTTCGGCCGGTGGAGATGCCGCGACCGATCCAATCCGATCTGGACGATATCAGGGCGAAGGTCCAAACCTCAGGATCTTCGTTTTATTGGGCCATGCGTCTTCTACCGCGGAAGCGCCGCGAGGCCCTTTTCGCCATCTATGCTTTTTGCCGCGAAGTGGACGACATTGCCGACGGAGATTTACCACAAGACCGGAAAGTCACGGCCCTTCGTGATTGGCATAAAAAAATCGACGATGTGTTCGACGGACATTC
The DNA here is from genome assembly GCA_963662375.2 of Rhodospirillaceae bacterium. Classification (GTDB taxonomy): domain Bacteria; phylum Pseudomonadota; class Alphaproteobacteria; order Rhodospirillales; family Rhodospirillaceae; genus UBA11612. The sequence goes on along the minus strand of CAXXRP010000015.1, from coordinate 447,673 downwards.
AGACGATTCAATCACACGCGCCTTAGGTCCGGCAATCGTAGCGTATGATCTGAATAAGGACGATTTCCGCGCCGTCATTGGCGGCATGGAAATGGATGCAGTAGGACCCATCGTGGCGCCCCCCCTTGAAACCCTTGACCGCTATTGTGATCGCGTGGCCTCGGCCGTGGGCCGGCTGTGTGTGCGCGCTTTCGGAGAACCCACGCCTGCTGGCGAGTGCGTGGCCAACCATCTGGGACGGGCTCTTCAACTGACTAATATATTGCGGGATGTGGAGGAAGATGCCGCCATCGGGCGACTTTACCTTCCATCTGAACTTCTGGAACGCGCGGGGATCACCGCCCCTTCGCCAGATGCCGTCATTGCCGATGTCCGACTGCCTGTGGTTATGGAAGCTGTGGGTCAGATGGCAGAGGACGCTTTTACCAAAGCACAGGCGGCCTTGGCGGAATGTTCAAAAAATACCATGCGCCCAGCCGTTGTCATGATGATGGTTTACCGCAAGCACCTTAAGAGGGTCCGGGCAAACGGATGGCATCCACTGCCGCCGCGAACGAGCTTGGGCCGCGCCAAGGCGAAACTAGAGAAGTTCTGGATCGCCGTTCAGTACGGGTTGTTTTAGCTGCCGTGGCCGCATTCGGAAAATCTCGTGTGCACGTCGTCGGCGCCGGAGTCGCAGGTCTAGCTGCAGCTGTGCGCCTATCCCGGCTTGGCTATGCGGTAAGTATATATGAAGCGGCGCCACGGGCCGGCGGACGCTGCCGGTCCTACCATGACGCTCAACTGGGTTGTGTCATCGACAATGGCAACCATCTGATGATGAGCGGCAATCACGCGGTGATGGCGTATCTCGATGAAATAGGTGCTACTGACCGTCTCACCGGCCCGGCTCGTGCAGACTTCCCATTTGTCGACGCGGTGACAAATGAACGTTGGAACCTCAGGCCGGGCGCCGGGATGGTACCGTGGTGGATCTTAGACTCCCGCCGTCGCGTGCCTCGTACTACCCCTTGGGACTATCTTTCCGCCCTTCGTATTCTGAGCGCTAGTCCAGGTGACACTGTCACGGACTGCGTCGGTACCAAAGGCCCTCTCTTTCGGAATTTCTGGGAACCGCTAACCGTGGCGGCCCTCAATACCGAACCGCAATGGGCGGCTGCGCAGCTCATGCGCCCTGTGCTAATGGAAACGTTCCTGCGCGGATCGCAGGCCTGCTGTCCGCTGGTAGCCCGACGCAGTCTGGCCGATACGCTTGTAGATCCGGCCATAGACCTCCTAACCGCCGCCGGTGCCGACATTCGGTTCGGATCACGCGTCAAAGCGCTGACCTACAGCAGCGATAAAGTTTGCGCCGCGGAAATGGACGGGGGCAACATCAGCATTGCGCCGGCCGATATGGTGATATTGGCTGTGCCGCCGTGGATCGCTGAGACCCTGATTCCCGATTTGAAGGCCCCGCCGCCGGGAGAGCCCATCGTCAACGTACATTATCGGCTGGCGAGCACACCGGCCGGTCACGACAGCATCCGAATCATCGGGGTCATCGGCAGGCTAACACAGTGGGTCTTCGTGCGGGGCGATCTCGCGTCAATCACAATCAGCGCCGCCGCCAATACGGTCGATAAGTCCGCCGAGGATATCTCCCGCACCTGCTGGCGCGATGTGGCGATAGCACTGGAGCTTGAGGGTGCAGAACCGCCGTCCCGCGTGGTGAAGGAGCGCCGAGCCACCTTTGCCCAGACGCCCAACTCGGTAGCGTTGCGGCCAAAAACAACCACAAAATATCCGAATCTCTTGCTTGCTGGTGATTGGACCGCTACAGGTGTGCCCGCGACCATAGAGGGGGCCGTAAGGTCCGGATTTCGGGCCGCAGCCGAGGTCGCAGGGCGCGATGGCGTGACCGCCCCGTTACCCCCCACTCATTCCGTGCGCAACCAAACAGAAGCCGCCTAACCATGAATATTGATATGACAGTTGCGGCGGACGTACGCGATGACGAGAACTCCTTGCTTGGCCAGATCATCGCAGAAGCTTCAGGAGCCCTGAAGGTTCGTCGGCATGCCGAAGGCTATTGGGTTTTCGACCTGGAAGCCGACGTCACAATTCCGGCCGAATACATCATGCTTAACCACTATCTCGATGAGATCGAGGACAGTGTGGAGGCTGAACTGGCCGACTATATCCGTAGCATTCAAGAAAGCCATGGCGGCTGGCCACTGTTCCACAACGGCGACTTCGATATGAGCGCAACGGTGAAAGCATACTTCGCCCTGAAGCTGGTGGGCGACCATATCGACGCCGCGCATATGTGCCGGGCGCGTGAAGCCATCCTCGCGCACGGCGGCGCGGAGAAAAGCAACGTCTTCACACGCTACTCGTTAGCACTGTTTGGCGAGACGCCCTGGCGCGCCGTCCCCGTCATGCCGGTGGAATTGGCCCTGGCACCGACATGGTTCCCCGTTACCCTTTACAGAGTCGCCTATTGGTCACGCACGGTCATCGCGCCACTTCTCATCCTCGCCGCGTTGAAGCCCCGAGCAAAGAATCCACGCAGTGTCCGCGTGCAAGAGTTATTCTGCACCCCGCCGGACGAGATTAAAAGTTATCTGAACAATCCCACTGGCCACTGGGGCGGCAACATTTTTTTGGGGATCGACAAGATTTTGCGGGTGATCGAGCCCCATGCACCAAAAAAACTACGTGAGCGGGCGATTGACCGGGCGCTAGCATTTTTCACGGAACGCTTGAACGGTGAGGACGGCCTTGGTGCCATCTTTCCAGCCATGGCTAATTCGGTGATGGCCATGGAAGCGCTGGGTTTCCCCAAAGACCATCCCCACCTCGCGACCGCAAAGCGGTCTATCAAAAATCTGCTTACCCCCGGCGAGGGCAAGAAATTTTGTCAGCCCTGCGTCTCGCCAGTGTGGGATACGAGTCTCGCCGTGCAGGCATTGATGGAAGTAGGTGAATCGATTAGCGGGAGCAGCGTGAAAAGCAGCTGTGACTGGCTGATAGACCGCCAAATCCTCGACGTAAAAGGCGATTGGATCGAGCAGCGACCAGGCCTTCGGCCCGGCGGCTGGGCTTTTCAATACAACAACGACTATTATCCGGACGTGGACGACACGGCAGTGGTGGGGATGACACTGCACCGCGCCAATAGCGCCAAATACTCCGAAGCCATTGCGCGAGCCGAAGAATGGATCATCGGCATGCAAAGCGCGAACGGCGGGTGGGGCGCGTTCGACGTGGATAACAGCAACTTTTACCTCAATTACCTCCCGTTAGCCGATCACAGCGCACTTCTAGACCCGCCGACGGCCGACGTATCGGCCCGCTGTATCAGTTTCCTAGCGCAGTTGGGCCGCGACCGAAGCCACCCCTCTGTTTCGCGCGGCATCCACTATTTGGAGGTAGAGCAGGAAACGGACGGAAGCTGGTTCGGCCGTTGGGGCGCCAACTATATTTACGGCACGTGGTCTGTGCTTACTGCGCTAAACGCAGCGGGCGAGGACATGTCGCAGCCATATGTTCGCCGGGCCGTGGACTGGCTTGTTGAACATCAGAACACCGATGGCGGATGGGGCGAGGACGGCGCCACATATTGGAAAGAGCGCCGTTACGAGCGCAAATCTAGCATACCGTCCCAAACCGCGTGGGCGGTGCTTGGTCTTATGGCCGCGGGGGAGGTGAACCATGCGGCGGTTAAACGCGGCGTCGACTACCTTGCTGCCGCGCCGCGCGAGAAGGATGGCCGCTGGCAGGAGCCTTGGTTCACGGCCGTTGGTTTTCCGCGCGTGTTCCATCTGCGCTATCACGGCTATGCCGCCATTTTCCCGTTGTGGGCGCTAGCACGTTACCGAAACCTCAAGACCAGAAACACAAAGGCTGTGCGCTACGGGATGTGAGGCGCGGCATCCTTTTTCGATACTCTTACTCTGTCCTCGACACCCCCCCTACCTCCGCGCCTAAACTAGATCATGTCAAAACTCGGGATTGTTTGTGGTCTCGCCTTTGAGGCTGAGGTCTTGGACCGTGCGATTCGAAAATTAGAACCGGGGCCCACGGTTCTGATCACGTGTTCGGGGCCGGGGCCGGAGCGGGCGCGCGAGGCAGCTACGCGGCTGGTGGAACAAGGCGTGGATATGCTGTTGAGCTTCGGGATCGCCTGTGGGTTGGATCCGAGCATGAGAACCGGCGCGGTCATTGTTGCCTCAAGCTTGGTCGGCGATAACGCGCCTCCGTGCGACGGGACATGGGCGGTGCGCCTATATGAAGGCCTCAGCAGCGTCTTCGATGTGAGACGGGCGCCCCTCGCCGCCGCACGAGATGTGATCACGACGCCAGCGGATAAAGCGGCGTTGTTACAAGCGACCAACGCCGCAGCCGCCGATATGGAGAGCGACGGCATTGCTGAAGCCGCTGCAGTAGGCGGCCTTCCGTTCGCGTCGCTACGGGTTGTGTGCGATACAGCAGGTGAAACTATCCCGCCCGTAGCCGCTACCGCCATGGCCGACAACGGACGCGTACGCATGGCAACAACGATTCTAATGGTGTTTGTACATCCAGCACAGATTCCGGACTTAGTACGCCTGGGGCGGCGCACCGCGCAGGCGCGCGAAGTACTGGAAAAATTAGCTGGCCTTGGCGTGCCGCGGCTGTTCTTCGCCGACCGGTGAATCAGGGCTGTCCTTCACAAAGGACTGCACCTGCTTCTCAAACACGTATTCCGCCGGGCGCTGGCCCTCCAAGGGAATTTCTGGCGCCATAGGGCCTTCCGTATCGACACCGCGCAGGAAAACCTTCAAGGCCTTCAGCGGGTGGTTGACGGTGTCCACGACCGAGGTCGGCTCATAACCGCAGTGGGCCATGCAGTTGGCGCACTTTTCGTAGTTGCCGGTGCCGTATGACTCCCAATCGGTGGTCTCCATGAGTTCGCGGAAGCTGCCGACAAAACCTTCGCCAACCAGATAGCAGGGCTTCTGCCAGCCGAATACATTGCGGGTGGGATTGCCCCAGGGCATGCACTTATAGCTCTGGTTGCCCGACAGAAAATCGAGGAACAAACTGGACTGGTTGAAACGCCATTTGTTGGCGCGCGTTTTCCCCATCCGGAAGATGTCGCGGAACAAATCCTTGGTCTGGCGGCGACTCAGAAAATGATCCTGCACCGGCGCGCGCTCGTAGGCGTACCCGGGCGAGACAGTGATGCCCTCGACCCCCAGAGTGCTCACATAGTCGAAAAACGCGGCGACCCGGTCGGGTACGGCATTGGCGAAAAGGGTGCAGTTGACGGTAACGCGGAAACCGCGGTCGACCGCCTCCTTAATGGCATCCACCGCACGGCCGAATACCCCCTCCTGAGAAACAGAGTGATCATGTTCATCCTTAAGCCCGTCCAGGTGCACGGACAGGGTCAGGTAGGGAGTGGGTGTGAACAGATCGAGCTTTTTCTTAAGCAACAACGCGTTGGTGCACAGGTAAACGAATTTTTTGCGCGCGACGATGCCTTCGACGATCTCCTTGATCTCCTTGTGCAGGAGAGGCTCGCCGCCCGGTATGGACACTACCGGCGCACCACATTGGTCGACCGCCTCGAAACACTGTTCGGGTGTCAGTCTCTTGTTCAAAATGCTGTCGGGGTAATCGATCTTGCCGCAGCCCGAGCAAGCTAGGTTGCAGCGAAACAAGGGTTCGAGCATCAGCACGAGCGGATAATGCTCGTTACCACGCAATTTCTGACCAAGCACATATGCGCCGACGCGAATCTGCTGACTAAGGGGAACGGTCACTGGGTTAAACCTTTTTGCTGGACCAGAACTTAAGCGGGAACGGACGATGCGGCGAGTTCACGCAGTTGGCGTGGAAGTTTGAAGTGAATGTTCTCGGTTACGCCCTCAAGCATCTGTACTTCAGTGTCGCCTAGGGTGCGTAGTCTGGAAATCAATTCGTCCACCAACGCTTCGGGCGCCGAGGCACCTGCAGTGATGCCGACGACGTCCTTCCCCTCAAGCCACTCCGCTTGCAAGCCCTCAGCGTCGTCAATGAGGTAACTGGGGATATTCATATCCTCGCCGATTTCTCGCAGGCGATTGGAATTGGAGCTGTTTTTCGCCCCCAGCACCAGGATTACGTCCGCTTGCTGGGCGAGTTCTCTCACCGCTTGCTGGCGATTCTGGGTGGCGTAACAGATATCCTTCACGTCCGGGCCATGGATCTCCGGAAAGCGGAGCTTCAGTGCGCCGATGATTTCTCTGGTGTCGTCGACGGAAAGCGTGGTTTGGGTGACATAGGCGAGTTTGGCGGGATCTTGAACCGTCAGGCTTTCCACGTCGGTGACCGAACCCACCAGATGCACGGTGCCATCGATCTGCCCGAGGGTGCCTTCCACCTCGGCGTGACCGGCATGGCCGATCAGAACAACATCGTAGCTAATAGCGGCGTAACGCTGCCCTTCAGTATGCACTCGTGCTACCAAGGGGCACGTGGCGTCGATGACCTCAAGACCGCGGTCACCAGCATCGCCGACCACTTTTCGCGAAACGCCGTGGGCGGAGAACACCGTGATGGCGCCGATGGGAATATCGTCAACTTCATCCACAAATACGGCGCCCTTAGCATGGAGATCTTCCACGACGCGCTTGTTGTGGACGATCTCGTGGCGCACATAGACTGGCGGGCCGAATTTCTGCAGCGCCAGCTCCACGATTTCCACGGCTCGGACGACACCGGCACAAAAGCCCCGTGGTTGGGCGAGCAATACTTTCATTCTTTAACTGTCCTCTAATCCGCGATTCGTATCCTCGGCGCAGCGACTGTATGTAGCTCTATTTGGCGGCCAGCCCAATAGGAGAATACATTGTATTACAGTATGTTATCACGCCCCAGTCGGCGAGGCTACCGCTGTGCGGGCACAGATAGCCCTTGAGACAGCCACAAAATGCCGCAGCCGCGCAGATGAGCCTGCGGCAGGATAGCCGATCCACCCGTAAACCACTAGAATTACAGCCTCAAGAAGGACCCGCCCACCGTGTCTCACCCCGCTAACCGCGAGAGCTCTTTCATCTGTTGCAGTACGCGCAGCAGGCGGCGCGGCACGGCGCGGCAGACCCGATGAGAACCGCGGCCATCCTCGCGGTCGCGTGCTGGTCGGGTTTCATGGTCATGGGCCTCGAGATATTGAGCGGACGCATTCTCGCGCCCACGTTCGGTAGCAGCATCTACGTATGGGGTGCGGTGATCACTATTTTTATGGTGGCACTGTCCGTCGGATACTTGGTGGGCGGACGCATGTCCCTCACCAATCCGAGAATACGGACATTGTGCGCCTTGCATTTTCTGTCCGGCATGTTGCTTTTGCCCATTATAGCCTTCGCCGACCCAGTGCTGGACAGTGTTTTTTCCTATACTCATGACCCCCGCACGGGCTCTCTAATTTCGTGTCTAATTCTTTTCTTCGTCCCCGCCGCTGTGTGCGGCGCGGTTTCGCCCTACGCGGTTCGGCTGCTTGTAAGTGAAGCGCACGCCGCAGGGTTTTATGCGGGTCTATTGTTTTGCTTTTCCACTGCCTTCAGCGCGGCGGGGGCACTACTGACCTCATTTTATTTCGTTCTTATATTTGAGATAAATCAGATCGTAATTCTTCTCATGGTTATGGCAATACTCATGGCGACAGGCGCGTTTTTGATGTCACGCGGAGAGTCATAAATGCGGATTTTACGCACCGCGGCAATTGCCTTATCGATGATTTTTCTGCTCGCGGCATGTGACGATTCAGATGCGCGCGTCCTTCATTCGGAAAAATCTCTCTACCGAAACATCTTCGTGACTCAGGACGATGGTCTCAGATGCCTGACGTTCCGCCGGTCCTTGGGGCAGGACCGGCAGACCTGCACGGACATTGATGATCCCAAACGTCTAGTTTTCCCGTACACGCGAATGATGCTGGGTGTGCTGGCCATGAAACCAGATCCGTGGCGCATTCTCATCATCGGCTTGGGCGGCGGAACCTTGCCCATGGCTCTGCGCGACATTTTGCCGGAGGCAAATATTGACGTCGTCGAAATCGACCCCGCAGTGGTGAAGGTGGCTCGGGAATTTTTCGCTTACGAGGAGGATGTAAAACTTCAAACCCATACCAGTGATGGACGTGTCTTTGTGAAAAAAGCGCTTTTGAACAACATGACGTACGACCTGATTATGCTTGATGCCTTCGAAGGCGAGTACATCCCCGAACATCTCTTGACTTTTGAATTTCTCCAAGAGGTCAAGGATTTGCTTGCGCCAGACGGTGTTGTCGCCGCCAATACGTTTTCCTCGAGCGGTTTGTACTCGCATGAGTCAGCTACATATAAGGCCGCGTTTGGCGCGTTCTATAACCTCAGATCAACCAACCGGGTCATATGGGCCCAGAGGGGAATATTGGCGGACCGGGAGGCCATCGTCAGTGCGGCTAGGGTCTTTGAACATCATTTTCAAGACCGTGGCCTTGAGGTGGATTGGTTGTTGAAGTTACTAAGTTTAGAGCAGGACTGGTCCGATGATGCCCGCGTGCTGACAGACCAATACTCTCCATCCAACATTCTCAACGAACGTTGAGGTGACTGAATAGCGCAATCATGAGCGGTAACGCGGCAGAAGCCTGTTACGAGTTGCTGCAACCGATGGATGCAGCGACTAACATTTTCGATACCCATCACTACGCGAGCACGCCCGATTCTTAGCTTGTGGCAGTATAGGACATCAAGGGATCAACCACGGCCGTTGCGGAAGGGCGGCCTCGTGGGTGCAGCGCGCGCCATGGCAAAAACTCTCGTTGGCTGTGGATTGCGAAGGTTGGTTTAGAAACCTTATTTGCGTTCTTTGTGTTCCGCTTCAAACTGAGCCTTGGAGCCTTCGACCCGGAACGATATCGGCGCGAGATCGCGGAGAACGCGGTCCATTTCTCCCGGTCCGACGATGTGTTGACGCTAACATTTGACTGCCCATCAGATCGTCTTGAAGTCATGCGCTCCTACCTGGAAGAGCGAACAAATCGGGGAGAATTGCATTATGGTATGCACGAGTCAGACCATGCCGTTATGACTTGCCTCGTTGCATCCATACAGAAATTAACACGTCCACTTTTGTGGACGGCGGCGATGGCGGTTACGCCAAGGCCGCAACGGAGCTTAAAGGGCGATTGAGGACCGCGGGGTGAGAGCGCCTAGATTGCGCCCGATTCCGTGATCGTGCCATCCGTACCCACCATATGAATGCCGACCCCCGGCAATGCTTTGACCGTATCCAGAACCAAGTTCCGCGGCATTGCCGAAAACGCGGTAGACAACGCGTCAGCGACGGCGGCCGACGGGGCGGCAACGGTTACGCTGGAATATTGAGAGGCGCAACGACCTGTATGGGGATTGAAAAGGTGATGAAAACGCCCCGCCCGATCGAAGACGGTTCCCGACGGCGCCGAGGTGGCGACCGCGCGATCCTCTAGAGATACGACGCGAGTTACCTGCGTTGGCGCCTTCGGATCTGGCACGCCGAGGCGCCACTTGCGCTCGGTCGGGTGATTGCCAAGGCCGTAGGTCTCGCCGGTTTCAACCAAGGCGGTGCGGATACCTCCGGCACGCAGCAACGCAACGATTCTGTCCGTTAAATAGCCTTGCGCAATACCGTTCATGGTTAAGGCCATGCCCGACTTCCGTAGTATCGCGCTGTCCGCGGTTACTTCTACATGGTGAAGTCCGATCCTCCCTTGGCATTCCAATATCTTGTCGCGCAGATTCTTTTCGTCCGCGGAATCAGGCTTAACCGTCGCCGCGTATACTTGCCACAATGGTTGCACGCTAGGATCGAAATAGCCTGAGGTGGCGGCATGCAAATGCTTGCTCACTCGTAGAAGATCGAGAAAAGATTCTGGGACATTGGTCACTATGCCTTCCGCGTTGAGGCGGGAAATCGTGGAATCACCGCGGTGGAGGCTGAATAGAGCCTCAATAGTCTCTATTTCAACTTGGCATTGGCGCAGAATTTCTAAGCCTTCACCTGCCTCGCCGTGGGCCACTTGAATGCGCGCGTCCGCGCCCAGCGCAACGCCGCGCCAGCTATGAAGGTCCTGAAGCCCAAGGGCACGGCCGTCTTGCGCGAGCCCGTGGCGACTAGCCACGGCTAGACCCGGCATGGCCGCGAGAATACGTAAAAAACGCCGGCGTCCGCGTTTCACGATCCGCCACCCGAACCGCGGCTACGCCGGCCCGGTGCGCGTAGGCCGTTAACCACACCGGAGATCGCCAAGAACAGCAATGCCACCGCAGCGGCATCGAATACATACGGCACCCATGAACCGAAGAGGCGCCCCGTGTGAACGTCAAGCAAAATGCGATCAAGAGAGATGCCCGGTCCGCGAAACGCCTGCAGGACTTCCTGATAGAGATCGGCCGGCAACGGCGCGAGGGTTGACCAAATCGCGTCGACCTCCGCTGGACTCCATTCAAGGAGATCGCTGCCCGACGTAAAAAGACCGTTATCCGTGTCGACCACAACTTCACCGCCGCGTGCTTCCCCAATCGCGGCGATCCTGCCCGGAAGCGCGTGGCCCGGGAGACGTTCAATCAGCACACCTTCTCGCGTCATCAGAAAAATTTGATCCTGGGCCGCGGCCGCAACCATGCCATCGCTTAAAATAGCCCCAACACCCTGGCCGGCCTGTTCGGCGACCAGGATTGCATTCAGGAATAAGCGCCCGTCAAGCCACGTGATCCACGCGCCAGGCAAGTGATAACTGATTGGCGGCGGCTCGGGCGCGAGACCATAGCGCTCCGTTATGATCGGAGAATCCACATGGGTCTGCTGGAGATTTAACTTAGTTGCGTGATTTATGAGAACGCCGGTAACCGCCATCACAACCACTATCAAGGCCGCGACAAACCCCACCCACCGGTGCCAACGTAACAATAACGAACAGCGGGGGCGTTCTTGAATTGGATCAAAGGCCATTGGCTACTTCACCATGAAGATAGACTGCAAGACGCGCGACGCCCGTCACGGCCCGCACCGACAGTGTCGCGCCGATGATACCGTCAATGGGCTTGGTCAGCATGAGACGCTCGTTAAGCTCAGCTTGCTCGAATTGCTGGGTAAAGAAACGGCGACGCACCTCCCACCCGATGCTCTCCCGGTAAACGAGTACGGCCACCTGATCTATGGCCCCACCGTCCACGACGATACCAACGGTGATGGGCCGTTCCTTGCCTACCTCTTCAAGAATCCAAGCGGTTCGGCCACCGGCTCGCCAATAGCGCACCCGCAGCATGTGGGGTGAATGTTGGAGAATTCTGGCGGCCGCGGCGCGGTGCTGATCGGTAAGCCACAGAACCTTAGGTTTTGGAACCTGTCCGCCGAACGCGTCACGCAGAAAGGACTCCGGCTCCTGAAAGACGTTCTCGGCCTCTGCTATCCCGCAAACAGAGAGACAAGCAGAAAGCATCAGAATGCGCCCCAAGTTTCTCGTCACATGCATTGGCATCCTCATCAACTCAACCGCAAACGGCAGGCAGGCCACGCTCATGTCGGCGCGGCGGAGTCCTACCGCGATGGGGGCTTCTTGTCGCCGGTCTTTTACCTCTAAAATTGGAAACCGAGACCAAGATGAACCTTGTCGTCGTCCGCGGCGCCGGGTGGCGGATTTTGGAATTCGTACTCCAATTTTAGAACAGCGTTTAGATGAATCCAGTAGTTGGAGCCGACGCTGATTTGTTTAAACTTGGAGGCGACTGCATCCCCAGCGGTACTGTCGTCCTCGCTGTAGCGGCCGAAAAGACCGATATCGCCCGCCGCCGTAGCAAAGCGTACGGAGGGTTCTACATACCAACCGTATTGGTGATCGCGGCCAGCAGCTGCCGCGCCCGGACCATTGAGATCCCAACGCGCATAGAGCGCGCGCAGCCCCAGTCTGATATCCGACGTAACCGCACGCTCCACGACCGCATGGGCCTCCCAAAGCGTGGCGCTTGTTTTGGAATCACCAGGATCGCCCTGAGTAAGATCAGTTTGATATTGAAACGAAGTGGCAAGTTCGACCCCGGGAATGCCCGTATACTTGATGCGGCCGGTGAAAGCTGGTTCCCGCAAGGTCGATTGAGCCACCTTCTGTCGTCCTTTGCGAATACGAAAAGCGTTGCCACCGGTGACCGGCACATCGAGGCCGCCGTGCACGTGACCATCCACCTGCAATCCATTGGCTAACCGATAGGTTACGCCGGCACCGCCTTCCCACCACGTGGAGGGAATGATGTTTGATTCAACCCGGTTTCGCTCCACACCATAGAAACTAGGTGGCTCGTGGGTTTCATTGATAATGCCGACCGGCAAAAGATAAAGACCGGCTCGGCCTAAGATCTGCTGTGTGAAGTCGTACTCGATCCAAGCTTGTTCAAGCCCGACCTCGCCGGGACCGCTCCCGTCATCGGTATCCTCAACAAGCGCATGCTCCACTTCTAACTCGGTGTGCAACCGCAGCCGATCAGTAAACTGATGTCCGACGAACAATACAAAACGGTGGAAGTCGAGACGGTCGGGTTTGCCACTGTTGTAGTGCAGCTCGCCGTACCCGCCGATACTGGTGCGGTCCCACCACCCCCCGGACTGCATTGAGCCGCGAAACATCGCCACATCCTCAACCGCCGCAGCGGTGGCCTCAACTTTGGCGTCCGCGCTTTCCAATTGCTTCGTTAGCGCTTCAATTTGACTTTGCTGCTTCTGAATAATCTCCCACATCTCTTCCATCGTAGGCGCGGCGAGCGTAGGGTGAGTCGCTAGGCTGAAAAGAGCGGTTGTGGTCACAAGGACAGCGGATAAAGCCCGGCGGTGCCAGCAAATAGCGTTGCCTTGCATAGGAGTGCTCTCCAGATCGTTCCAAGAGGTGGGAGTTATGCCGGCCCACCACATACTAGATAATGCGTGTCATTCGCAATACAAATAGTGAGTATTTAGTTGGAGTTTTTGGGCAAAATGTAATCAAAACTAAGAGTGATTAGCAGAAATTAGCGCCGAACAGATAGCCGACACCAGCCCCCTCGCCCTAGGCCTCTAAATCAAAAAAACCGCGCCAACCTTGCAGTCAGCGCGGTTCAGTTTTTATAGGTACTACGCTGAAGGTAGCGCCACCCGCCAAAACATGCCTGTCCGGCCGTCTGTCAACTCCTAAATGTCATGTGCAATGGCATCGCCCGGTGCCTTGTCGGCCTTGTATTGGTACAGCGGATAACTCCTATAGGCCCACTGCAAAGTGCCATCACCCCGATCAACAACGGTCCAGTGTCGCCCCAAGGCTGCGCGTCAGGCGTCGCCTTAAGTGGTGCAAACTCTTCGAGGCACTCACCCTGACACGCGGAAATCATTCCCTCCCTCCACCATATTGAAGTTCAGTGCCACAGGCCCCTATTTAAGACCAGGGGTCAAGTTCACTATACACGTGTCTAGTATTATAGCGATAAGAGCAAGTTACATCAGGATAGTTTGGTAACAAATTGCGACAAAACTGACTTTCCCAACTGGCCATAAAACTAAAAAAATTAGGCACCTTGTGCTTCGGATCTAAGGAACTTGTGCGCCGCACAATAATTGCCGCATCGTATAAACTTTTAATGTAAAATGGGGCAATATTTCTGTAGCAGGAGAACAGAACGTGGTGCCCAGGGGCGGAATCGAACCACCGACACAGGGATTTTCAGTCCCTTGCTCTACCAACTGAGCTACCTGGGCACTTGAATCTGCCGCACCTTGGGAAAGGCGGCGCTTTATAAAAGAGAACATTGGCCCTGTCCAGCCCGCGAGAATTTTACGAACCGCCTGAGATCACTAAGTTTTTAGGCTTTTAAACAGTCGTTGTGCCCAGCCTCGCCGCCCGAGCCAGTAGCGCCACATTACTGCTCTTCCTGGCCGTCCTCTTCTGAATGGGGCCCCGGACCATCTGCCGTTGCCACGCTGTAGGCGCCCGACACCCAGGCTCCCAAGTCAGCATCCATGCGCCGCTGCGAACAAAACGGCCGGTACCGCGCCTGTACGGGTTGCTTACACCGCACACATTTGGGCGCGGTCACCCGCACACCAGCAGGCTGCACCCCCCCTTCCGCCTTGGTGTCCAAGCTATTAGGATCATTAGTCATTGGCGCTAATTTTGATGGTTTGGGTGTCTACGTCAACCCGCGTGAACCTCGATTCGGGAGCGCCCAAAGTCGGGCCTACTGGACAATTTGATGTCCCCTTTCATCAAGTCCTGGGCCTCCACCAATGCCGGGCGCAGCGCCCCCTGCAACAGAGTAATAACGTCAGGCGCGGCCACCAACTCGATGCGAACCACCTGAGTCGAGACAGCTTCGCGCACTGCACGGCGGAGCGCCTGAAGCGCCACGCTCTTGGCTGTGAGGTGACCGTTGCCGTCCAAAAATATCTCCGACAGGGACAAGCCTATGCGCTGGCGAGTTAGCTCAATCATCCCTAGTGGCGTGAGCCCGGCGACGCGCGGCAGCACCGGGTCATTGGCCATCGCCTGCGCGAGGAGCCGCGGCAAGGCACCCTGACCGCTCCCAGGGATCATATCGATTACAATATGACCGGCGATGTTGCGGCGGCGCAACTCCCGGGCAACAGCCGTGATCGCCTCGCGGTTCGCCGCGGATGGATTCGACGAGCCAGAATTAACATCAATCGCGGTGACGGCCGAGGTTGTTTCAATAATCACGCTTCCACCACAGGGCAACAACACATGCGGATTCAGTGCGGATTCGATAGCGTCATCAATACCGTAACGCGCGAAAAGGTCTTCACCGGCCGGCGCGCTATCAACCGGCACGCCAACACTTAGCATCGCCGAAATACGCACCGCTTCAGCCCGCGGCTCGCAGCAAATACGGTTTATGCTGACGTAGTAGCGCGCCCACCAATCCTGAACCGGATCAAGCGCTGGCTGAAGCAACGTCGGGGCTTTATCGGATTTCGACCACCCCACATTCGACTCCGCCCTCAATACGCACCCTTTGTCCGCCCGGGGCGGCACAACGACCGCGACCGGTTGCACGGCGCCTTCAGGCGGAAAGGGTGGCTTTAGTGTTAAAACGCCGGGCTCGGCCTCGCCGATGTCGACAAACACAGCGTTAACGCCCGGTACGCGTACGCCGATGTTGCCGAGATACACGGCGCCGGGTTGAACGTCTCCGTCGCGGCGGTGAACAACCTCGACGATATCACCTGCCGCCACAAGCGCCGACCGCGTCTCACCAGCCGATCGGCTCACAATAATCGTATCTGGTAAGCGTTGATCGTCCGTTCGCCTCAATCAGTGTCTCCTTGTCGATAAATCAATTTCCGGAGAGTGGCGTGTGAAGTTCACACCGTGCGCCGTGTTAGGTATGTTCAACAGCCACGTAGCACTGTTCGTCATGGTTGTAGAGAATGACTTTCATGGGCGTCCGTTGATTTTCCTGAAGAAGGTGGCTTAGCCCCACAGTAGCCAGCTTTTTCGAGGTCACGCGCTGATTCAGACGTTCTAGGTCCTAAGGAATAACGGGCGTGGTACTTCGCGGTCTGGCGGCCGGTGCATTTTGACAGAAAGCGCTCCAGGGCATGAGAAACCAGCCGAGCGTACCCAATCCCCCATCACGGCGTAAGGCGTTGACATAACGCTAGGAAAGCCCTGCGGTTTTGGCACGCAGGCGCATCAGGCCCAAGATCGCTCGCAGTTGCGGCACGGGCACGTTCGTGTGCTCGGCGATCTCCACAACGGCTTCGACAACGCTACCAAGTTCCAAAGGGCGGCCGCGCTCGAGATCCTGGAGCATGGACGTTTTTACCTTGGCTTCTTTCATGCGCTCAATGCGGCTGAGTTCTGACTCAAGCCCTAGTTTATTGGCCACTGCCTGGGCCTCCGCCGCAACGACCATCACACATTCGCGCACCAGTGGTTCTTCAAACACCTCATCGATCTTCGCCATGGCCAAAGCGCTGATGGGGTTCAAGGTCACGTTGGCAAGGAGTTTCAACCATATGTCCTGACGAATGTTCTCGCTGATGGCACATTTGTAACCCGCCTGACGGAAAACATCTGCGACCCCCTCCAATCCAGCGGGATCATCCGTAGGCCTACCCAAAGTTAGATGTTGGCCGCGCGTGTGCTCCAACCCCCCATCCGGCAACTCTGAAACACTGAAATTAACCACGGCCCAAATTACCTGCTCGCGTGGGATCAAACGAGATAGCGAGCCGTCGGGGTCCACCGACGCGAGCCGGGTTCCCGCTAGGTCACCTCCGAAGTCGTCAAAGAACCACCACGGCACGCCGTTCATGGCCATGATCAACGGCGTATCTGCCCTGCACAACGGCGCAATGGCAGGCGCAACGGAAATAAGCGCGTTACTCTTTAGAGTAACGACGACAAGATCTTGTGGGCCGAGTTCGGCGGAATCCGAAGACACCTTGGGTTTCGCATTGAGAGTCTCGCCGCCAAATAGGAGTGATATGCCATGGGTGTTTACAGCGTCAGCTTTCTTCGGCCGCGCCAGAGCACTGACCTCGAAGCCGGCGCGCTCCAGCATGACCACCATCATGCCGCCGATGGCCCCCGGTCCGACGACACAAACTTTGCGGTAGTTCATCTAATTATCCCAAGAGATTGGACCCGAAAGCCGCAGCCAGAACGAGTAATCCCTACAAGCTGGATCGTGGCGCTACCGCTTAACCCTTGAACAAGTCCGCATAGCGCTGCGCTTTGCGGCCCTTCCACGTCCCGCGGTGGTAAGCATCGGAGACAATCAAAGGGATGATGGCCGACGCTTCGGCGTAAACCATTTGCTCATGCCGCGTATCCACCTTACCCCAAGACGACGCTTCACGCAGCGTTGAAGACGAACAAGCCCCGTCGCGCACATCGGCCACGGTAATTTGCACCGCATACTTGTGCATCTGCGACTCTACACCCAATTCCTCGGTACATAGCACGACATCTTGGGCGAAATTCTTAGGCACGCCGCCACCAATCATTGTCAGTCCGGTCGCTTTAGCTTCTACCATGATCTCCGCCATTTCCCGGAAGTCCGCAACGGAATCAATAGTGAGGTGAATGTCCTTGTTGCGCAGTTGATGCTGTACTAATCCGAATCCGGCAGAGCAATCGGTAAACGCCGGCACGAAAATCGGCACGCCGTGATCGAAGGCTGTCTCCACCAACGACCCTTTCTTCTTGGCGTTCGTCTTAAGCCAACTTCCCATCTCATGGATGAACGCGCGGGAGGAATATGCTTTAGGCTCCAGCGTATCGGCAATCCGACCAATGGTCCGGTCGCAACGTTGCAATTCATCCTCGTCAATATACGTATCGTAAATACGATCTACGAAGTGATCCCGTAGCTCGCCATCGTCGGCGTGTATCGATCCTTGATAGTGTTTGAAACCCAGTGCCTCAAAGAAGTCCATGTCGACGATAGACGCACCGGTACTGACAATGACGTCGACCATGCCAAAACGCACCATGTCAGCATAAACCTGCATGCACCCGGCGGCGGATGTAGATCCCGCCAGAGTAAGAATAGAACAACACTTCGGGTCCGACAGCATATGGTTGAAGATCTCGGCCGCCCGCGCCGCTTCCCGCGAGGTAAAGGACATCTTCCCCATGCGGTCAATAATGGGCCGGGCGTCGAATGACGTAATGTCGATATGCTCCACCGGGCTGGACAGCAGCATGGCCTTCTTATTGGTCTTCGCTTTGGACGACTTGCCGGCGGTAAACATCAACTTTTTTCTCTGGTTTTTTTGGTGTGTGATTTGGGCGCGGCCATGAGTTTGGCGTCCATTCCTTTAAAGTAGGATAAGAATTAGGTGTCCAGGGACGTCTATCCCCCCACATGGGGCGAATCTATTTCACCGCGACTGTGGGGGAGTCGACGTTAATGTTCTGCGTCAAGGCCGTACTTTCCTTCAGCGCGGTAGCTGCTGACGTTGATCTGCGCAGCATGCGTTCAAAGATAAAATGGGGGGCTTCGGGCCACACTGTGACGGCCGTGGACACATGGAAGCCGTTGAACCGCGTCTGCATTGCCGCGCCATAGGCGCCCAACATACTGATCTCGATCCAATCGCCCTCTTGTGTATCTTCGGGCAGCAGAAACGGTCCCTTCATCTTATCCAAATTGTCGCACGTGGGGCCATAAAAACTAAACTGCAACATCTTTTCCGACGGCACGCGGCTGTTCGGGTCGTTGGAATTTTTGCTGGTTTTGATTTGTGGGCGGACCAACCTCACCGGATAGCGCCAGTTGAGAGCACCAGCGTCGAATAAGCTGCCGTAGGTGCCGTCGTTAACGTAGAGGCGCCGACCTTTGCGCAGGTTTACGCGCACCAACATAGAGCCTCCAGCAGCAACCATCGCGCGACCCGGCTCGCACCACAATTCCGCCCCCTGCTCCACCAAAGGCCGAGTTGCGGCAACGATGGCATCCACAAACGTTTCTAACGGCGGCGGGGTCATACCCGGGTACGTCGCGGGGAAACCTCCACCAACATCAAGCACATCAATTTTCACTTTGGCCTTTGTAACTACGGCAGTAGCACGCTCGATAGCGGCGCGATAAGCGGCCGGATCCATGCATTGAGAACCTACATGCAAACAAACTCCGACCTTGTGGGCTACTTTACGGACATGACGTAGCAAATCAGCCGCCGAGAACGGCGCGGCTCCGAATTTTCCTGAAAGGTCATAGGCCGCAGCGTTACCGGACACCGCCAGTCGTACAAAAAGTTTCAGATCCTTGGCGGATTTCGTCTCTTCTAAAATCTTGATGAGTTCTGCCGCTGTATCCAGCGAAAATGTCCGCACTCCCATCTTATAGGCGAGCCGAATCGCTTCACGGGATTTCACGGGATGCATGAAGTGCATCTGTGCATTCCTGAACAGACCCTTCACAAGTCGAACCTCCTCCAGCGAGGCAACGTCGAAATGACGAACGCCGGCCGCGTGCATGTGGCGTAAGAATTCAGCACCTGGATTACACTTCACGGCGTACAAGACGGCGCCGGGGAAGAGGCTGGTAAATTTTTGGGCCTGCCCGCGAATGGATTCCGGAAAAATACACTGCACCGGATCCTCAGGCTTCAGCCGTTTCGCAACATCGTTCACCGATCGAAATACAGTCCCCACTGGGACATACCCCAACGCCTGTTCCTCTAACGTGCGGATTGTTTGTGTGTCCATCTGTCCTTCGCTCCCGCGCGAGCCGCATACGGCGGCAAATAACCTTCAGCCCGACCGGTTCTTCCCGCCAGGCGCTAAACCAAAAAGGGGCAAGAGGCTATCAAACCCTAAGGACGTCGAACTTAGAGATAACCAGAAGGCTGCGGCCGTTCCATGCGACGTGCCGGCAGTCAACAACCGCTGGGCGTATGAGGACTGCGCGCGAACGGCTCGTAGGAAACGTGGAGAGGGGCATGCACGGCCTCCTTTGATCAATTAGACAAACAACTAGGTCCAACCAACGAAAGGACGCTTACGTCGTTGCTTAACGGCAAGCTGCTTTAGGCACGTGCGCGTACGTCTGAGGTCGCATGTAAGCTAATTGCGCCTAAAATCAAGAAAAAATAGCGTCTCAGCACTATTTTTTGTCCGCGCCCGCGCCACCCTCCACAATGTTAGAAGCGTCGCGCGCGGAATGCGGTATGTTCGATTCGGCTCGAGACTTCGAGCCTTAAAGCCAGTTGTGGCTGAATTAGGGAGGAAATTTATGCTTAGCGACTATCCATATACCGCCTTGGTCGCGGTGTTCGCGCTTCTCGTTTACACGTGGGTCTTCACACGGGTCGGCGCCGCCCGCGGCAAGCACAACGTGCAAGCGCCGGTCACCGATGGCCCGCCGGAGTTCCAACGCGTTTTCAGAGTTCACATGAATACCCTTGAGCAACTAGTTACTTTCGTTCCGGCTCTGGTGATCTTTGCCATGGCATGGGGCGACCTTCCGACGGCCATCGTCGGCGTCTTTTGGCCCGTTGGCCGGATTGTATACGCCGCGGGCTACTACAAGGCGCCCGAGAAGCGTGGGCCCGGATTCGGCATCTCCTTTCTCGCCACCGCGGTCCTCCTGATCGGCGGACTGGTCGGCGTTGTAATGGAGTTGGCTGCACTTTAAGGCAGGGGAGCGGCGCACGAACAGCACGACCGCGTTGACATCATGGCTTATGAATTTTTCGCCAGTGACGTTGCTCATCTTTGGTAAAGGCGTCGATCATCGAGCGGTAAACAACCTCAATGGCGTCAGGATTGGCGCCGCCGGCTTTTGCCGCTCGGCGAGCCCGGGAAATAATGGCTTCTGCCCGCGACGTCACCACGACACCTTTGACAGAAAACTTAAATTGAGCAGCCTGAATAACGAGATAGTGACGCCAGCACAGTAACGGTACAATGACGGCGTCCAGATCATCAATCTCGCGGCGAACATCGGCAAGGCTTTTGTAGGCCACTCCCTTGCCCCGCGCAGTGACCGCGCTACGTCCTTTAGCTGCCGCCTTTTTCAGCGTTTTTTTCCTAGTCGTCTTTGTCTTCGCTTTCACCATGTCAGCGGCCCCTAATAGCTGAATTCGACATACGCGTTCATCACGTCCCCAGCCCACGGTCCGTGCATCAGATCCAACATGCGCTCCGCCGGCGTTATTCCAACTTCGGCGATACCGCGTAGCGTCTTGAGAAATCCGGATTCATCGTTGCCGGCCTCATCTAGGCGTGCGCGCCTTTTGAGTCCAGCCTCTGACAAGTCCAACACTGCCTTGACAATATCCTGGACGCTGCGCCCTTGAACTTCCGCCTTTAGAGCCAGCGCAGGAACGTCACGATAAAGCTGCGCCCGGTCTTCAGAGGTCCAAGCTTTTACG
Organism: Rhodospirillaceae bacterium; assembly: GCA_963662375.2. Lineage (GTDB taxonomy): Bacteria > Pseudomonadota > Alphaproteobacteria > Rhodospirillales > Rhodospirillaceae > UBA11612. The sequence goes on along the minus strand of CAXXRP010000015.1, from coordinate 426,772 downwards.
AGGTCCCACGCGCCGTCCAAAGCTTGGCTATCGTAAAGCAGCCCCGCCCAAAATGCGGGCAACGCGCACAATCGGCCCCAAGGTCCGGCATCGGCGCCGCGCAGCTCCATGTAATTTTTGATACGCGCTTCGGGAAAGACCGTTGACATATGATCAAACCAATCGGCGAGGGTCGGAATTTCACCCGGCAACGCTGGCAGAGCGCCGTTCATGTAGTCGCGGAATGACTGGCCGGAGGTATCAATGTAGCCGTCGCGATAAACGAAATACATGGGCACGTCGAGCAAGTAGTCTACGTAACGCTCAAAACCCATCCCGTCTTCAAATGCGAACGGCAGTTGGCCAGTACGGGCAGCATCCGTGTGTTGCCAGATATTGGCGCGGTGACTCAGAAACCCATTTGGTTTGCCCTCAGTAAACGGTGAATTCGCCCATAGGGCCGTCACAATAGGTTGAAGCGCGAGAGAGACTCGAAGCTTCTTCACCATGTCCGCCTCGGAGGCGTAATCCAAGTTGACTTGAACCGTGCAGGTGCGAGTCATCATGTCTATGCCCATGGTCCCTACCTTGGGCATGTATTCGCGCATGATTTTGTAACGGCCCTTGGGCATCCACTGGATGTCTTCACGCCGCCAGTCCGGCGTAAAGCCCAGCCCCAACATGCCGATACCCATATCATCGCTCACCGTCTTGACTTGAGTCAGATGCTCCATGACCTCCTTGCAGGTCTGGTGCACATCTTCGAGCGGCGCGCCGGACAACTCCACCTGCCCGCCCGGCTCCAAGGATATGGAACCTCTATTGTCTTGTTTCAGAGCAATAAGATTGTCGCCTTCCAGCACCTGCTCCCAGCCGAACCGCTGCATACCCTTCAGAAAGGTGCGGATACCGACAGCACCCTCATAGGGCAAGGGCTTAAAGTTTGATCGGTTGTAAGGAAACTTCTCGTGTTCCGTACCAATGCGCCACTGGTCCTTGGGCTTGGACCCAGCCTCTAGCGTAGCCACCAGTTGAGCCTTGGACGTCACAGGATCAGTCGTGTCGAATCTAAATGACATCATAGTCGAACGCAGGCCTTATTTGGAATGGTAGTCCACGGACAAACGAGGCCGCGTGATAAAGGGATTGCAGCTTCTTAGGCTGTACAGTGGCAGTTCGCCAGGGCATCCGGCAGGAATTCGGTATGGCACTCCATATGTGGGCCTCCCTATGGGGCCGGCGCCCAATCTCCCACCAACGCTTGCCAGCACGCCAACGCTGCAACCGCGGCCGTCTCGGCACGCAATAGGCGCGGGCCGAGCCCCACGGCGGTAGCAAAGGGCAGTTGGCGCAGCGCGTCAAGTTCCGATTGGGCAAAGCCTCCCTCCGGTCCAGTAAGGAATCCGCACGGATGGAGACTCGTACCGGTCAAGGCTTGCGCTATTGGCATGCCGCCGCCGGACTCATCCAGAAAGTAAAGGCGGCGTTCTTGCGGCCACGCGGCAATAAACTGTTCGAACGATACGGGAGTCCGAACAGGTGGCACTGAAAGCCGCGCGCATTGCTCAGCTGCCTCCACCGCATGGGCTTGAAGACGCCCGATATTCACCCGCTTGATGTCCGTGCGTAGCGTAAATACCGGCAGCAGGGCGGCAACGCCAAGTTCCGATGCTTTCTCGGCAAGAAAGTTCGCGCGCTTGACCGGCGCGAAGGCCAGCCAGAGGTCGGGGCTGGGGCCCTGAGAGCGGCTCCTCGTCTTCACATCGAAATGAACTCTGCGTTTCGCTGGGACAGCAACGCTGGCCCACCATTCACCGTCCCGTCCGTTAAAAAGCGCAACAGATTGACCGGGCCCGCATCTCATGACGTGTAAAAGATAATGTGCCTGCGCCTCGGACGCTGCAATACGTGCGCCTTCCCCTAAATCACCGTCAACAAAGAGGCGTATCCTGGTATTGGTTTTCGACATCGAAGTTCGCTCATGAAGTGGACCGCTCATTGAGTGCGGCAATGCTTCCCCTTACTGTAGCTGTCCATGAGTGACCGCCAACCCTCAAGAACCGATATCCCCCGCCGTGGTTGGGTTAACACCCTTCTGCCACCAAAACTACAACCCTACGCGCGGCTCATGCGCCTAGACCGGCCCATCGGCGTGTGGCTGCTGCTTCTGCCCTGTTTGTGGGGCGTAACCCTAGGATCCATCGGCGTGCCCGACCCCTGGCTTGTGGGCCTCTTTATGGTGGGCGCGTTTGTCATGCGCAGCGCCGGTTGCACATACAACGATATTGTAGACCGGGATATCGATGCCAAGGTTGAGCGCACGTCAACACGGCCATTGCCGTCAGGACAAGTTTCTATGAGAGCCGCCGCAATATTTCTCGCGGCGCAACTCGGCGCCGGCCTCCTCGTTCTGCTTCAATTCAACCTATTCACAATTGGACTGGGCGCGGCTTCGCTGGCTCTGGTGGCGACCTACCCCTTCATGAAGCGCATCACCTATTGGCCCCAGGCCTGGCTGGGCCTTACCTTTAATTGGGGCGCGTTGATGGGATGGGCCGCTGTCTATGGCAAGGTGAATACCACCGCGTTCGTGCTCTATGTTGGCGCTTTTTTCTGGACACTGGGCTACGACACTATCTACGCCCATCAGGACAAAGAGGACGACGTGCTGGCGGGTGTAAAATCCTCGGCTCTGGCGCTGGGCAACTACACCAAGCCCTTCGTCGCCGTTTCCTACGCCCTGTGCATCAGCCTGATCGCGGCCGCCGTCCTGATCCCGTTTCCCTTAAGCGTACCCGCGGCTGCTGTCCTGGGCGCTGCCGGATTGCACCTTGCTTGGCAGGTGATCACCCTGGACATTGACGATCATGCCAACTGCCTGCGGCGCTTCCGTTCCAATCGGGATTTCGGACTTTTAGTGTTGATAGCGTTGCTGCTCATGCGGTTCTGACGCCGCTTACTCGTACCTCTATTGAAACAACGCGAGAAGATATGTCGGCCGCGATCTATTCTGCCGCCTGGGGCGGTTGCTTCAAATATTTGGAGATATCCACCTCGTCTATTTGCTCGGGGCGCAGGAATTGTTCGGCGTAATCCTTGTAGGTGCCAGACCTCAGGAACAAATTGAATAAATCTGGGTCCACGTGCTTGTCCTTCTTCATGAACCACAAGATTTTAACGCTTTCCGACAACGTTTGTGCTGTCTTATAGGGTCTATCTCCAGCTGTCAGCGCCTCAAAAATATCGGCGATGGCCATCATTTCCACCGGTCAAGACAAGTCTTCGCCCTTGAGCTTGTTGGGATATCTGGTGCCGTCGATCTTCTCGTGGTGACCGCCGGCGTATTCGGCCATGCGTTTTAGATGTTTCAGGAACGGGATCGGCACGCCGGTGGTGCCTCCCATGGCAATATTTAGGCAGGTCGTACGCATGATCACAAATTTCAGCGTATCGTCTTCCGTGCGGAGATAGAGGGCGCCTCCATCAGCATTAGTGATATCCATTGCCTCGAGGAGGATGCGCTCGGTTAGACGGTCATGATTGCGCTCGAACTGCTCACTGCATTAATCTCTTCTTCGTCGGCCATAGGCCTCTCTCCATGTCCCGGCTTAACCGGGCTCCCAACCGGCCTATACCGTATGTCGAATATAGTTTCGACTTAGAGGTAAAATGCCATTGCTCCGGCTGTTCTTCGGTCCCGCCTGGTATGTCATTTTTTGACGGCGTTTATTTTGTGTGCTCAGCGGGTTACAGAAAAATCGTAAAAGCGTTACTAACGCCACGCGTTCTAGTGCTACAGCTTAGATACGACAAGCTGTTGAGATAATTTCTCTCGTTGGTTGAGACTCAGCAGCGGCACTTGTGGTCGCTGGACAGCCTCCATCCAGCCCCTTAAGCCATTGTCACATACTGCGAAATTTCTCTTTAGCCGCATCCAAGTCAGTATTAATGCCCTACCAATCTTTGCGCGAATTCATGGCCAGGCTTGAACGGGAGGGCCGCCTAAAACGGGTCGCGGCGCCGGTGTCCCCGCATTTGGAAATGACCGAAATTCAGACTCGAGTTCTGGCAGAGGGCGGCCCCGCTATCCTTTTCGAGAACGTCTTGAGGCCTGACGGCGGCGTATACCCTATGCCTGTACTTGTGAACCTATTCGGGACCGTCGAGCGCGTGGCATGGGGTATGGACCAAGAAGCTCACCAACTGCGTGAAGTGGGTAAAACACTGGCTTCCCTAAAGCAGCCCGAGCCGCCCGGGGGCTGGAAAGAAGCATGGGACATGCTCCCACTGCTGAAGACAGTGGTGGCCATGAAGCCCAGAACCACCTCTGACGCACCGTGCCAGGAAGTCGTTTTGACGGGTAAGGATATCGATCTCCATCAGCTCCCGGTCCAGACCTGTTGGCCCGGCGATGCGGCTCCACTAATTACCTGGCCGCTGGTCGTCACAAAGGGCCCCGGCGGCGACAAACGGGACATCTACAATCTCGGCATCTATCGCATGCAAATCACAGGGCGGGACACAACGCTCATGCGCTGGTTGAAGCATCGCGGCGGCGCCGGCCACTACGATCGGTGGAAGGAAAAGAAGGCCGAGCCCCTACCCGCGGCCGCTGTTATCGGTGCCGATCCGGGCATCATCTTGGCGGCGGTAACGCCGGTGCCCGATACGCTGTCCGAATACCAATTTGCCGGACTCCTGCGCGGGCGTAAGGTTGACCTTGTGGACTGCAAGACGGTGCCACTCAAAGTTCCCGCAGATGCCGAAATCGTATTAGAAGGCCATGTCCTGCTGGACGAACACGGCGATGAGGGTCCCTTCGGCGACCACACCGGCTATTACAATGCCGTGGAAAAATTTCCGGTATTCCGTATCTCGGCCATCACCATGCGGCGCGATCCGATTTACCTGTCAACCTACAGCGGCCGGCCGCCCGACGAGCCCTCCATTCTTGGCGAGGCGCTCAACGAAGTCTTTATTCCACTGATCGTTCAGCAGTTCCCTGAAATCACCGATTTTTGGCTACCGCCCGAAGGTTGCAGCTACCGCATAGCCGTCGTGAGCATGAAGAAGTCTTATCCCGGTCACGCCAAACGCGTGATGATGGGTGTATGGAGTTTCTTGCGCCAGTTCGTTTACACCAAGTTCGTCATTGTGGTGGACGACGATATCAACGCCCGCGACTGGAAGGATGTCATGTGGGCTGTGTCCACCCGCATGGACCCAGCGCGGGATATTACGGTGGTCGAGCGCACGCCTATAGATTATCTGGACTTTGCCTCATCGGAGCCGGGACTGGGCGGCAAGATCGGCCTAGACGCCACGACCAAACTCCCGCCCGAAACGAAACGCGCATGGGGCACACAAATTCGAATGTCCGAAGACATCGTCAAGCTGGTCACCGAAAAGTGGGCCGAATACGGACTACCGGGTAACGGCAAATCCATATGGAAAATTTAGGAACGTTATGGCTTCTTCCGACCTTCTCAACCTTCTTACCGACCTGATCAAAGACGCCAAGGCTGCCGGGGCGGATGCCGCCGACGCCATCGTCGCCGACGGAACATCTGTGTCCGTGACGTACCGACTTGGAAAGTTGGAACATCTGGAACGATCGGAGGGCGGTGATATCGGTCTGCGCGTGTTTAAAGGCAAACGGCAAGCCATCGTCTCGTCTGCCGACCGAAAACCCGCCGCACTGAAAGAGCTCGTGGACCAGGCTGTCTCCATGGCAGCGACTGTGCCGGAGGACCTGTACTGTGGCATCGCAGATGCTGGCCAGCTGGCCAAAACTTTGCCGACACTTGACATCTGTGATCCAGAAGACGTTACCGTGGAGACCTTAATCAGCCAGGCCGAAGCCTGCGAAGCAGCGGCCCGCGCAGTCAAGGGCGTAACCAATTCTGAAGGAGCCTCGGCCAGTTGGGGCCGCCATCAGGTGGCTGTGGCGGCGTCCAATGGATTTGCACGCATATATGAGTCATCCGGGTCTTCGCTGAGCGCGTCGGTTCTGGCAGGTGACTCCGAAATTGGCATGGAAACCGATTACGACTACACAGCAGCTGTTTACTTCGGCGACTTGAGAACTGCAGAGGACGTGGGCCGGAGCGCGGGTGAACACGCCGTGAAAAAGCTTGGTGGGCGCAAAGCGACCAGTCAGAAAGTGCCCATCATATACGACCCGCGCGTCGCGCATGGCATTGTCAACCATTTCATCGGCGCTATTAACGGCGCCGCCGTTGCGCGCGGCACAACGTTCTTAAAGGACTTGATGGGTGAGGAAATTTTCAGCCCCGCGATCACCATCACCGAAGACCCGCACCAGAACCGTGGATTACGATCCAAGCCATGCGACGCCGAAGGGCTGGCAAACCGCAAATACAATTTGGTGGACCAGGGTGTCCTCACGACCTGGCTTATGGACCTGCGCGCCGCACGGCAACTAAACCTCGAACCTACCGGCCACGCCAGCCGTGGCGCCGGATCGCCGCCGAGTCCCAGCGCCACGAACGTGATTCTTGCACCAGGCAAGGTGACACCCGCCGTGTTGATGTCTGATATCAAACAAGGGCTTTATGTGACCGACTTGGTCGGACAGGGTGTCAACATGGTCACCGGCGATTACAGTCGCGGCGCTGTGGGCTACTGGATTGAGAATGGTGAAATCGCCTACCCGGTCCACGAAGTGACTGTTGCCAGCAACCTAAAAGAAATGTTCAAACATCTGACGCCAGCCGCCGATTTGGAAATTCGCTACGGCGTCGATTCACCGACGCTGCGTATCGACGGCATGAGTGTCGCAGGAACTTAAGCGCGCCAGCTTATTCTGTGTATTGTTCTCCATACCGCTTCAAGAAACTTTGGAGCCGCTCAACGGCCTCCTGCAAATGTGCCGGGCGCACTTGGTGTGCCACTGCCGCACGGGACCACGCTGGGCGGCAAAGTGATAGACCCCGACACCAACGATCACGACGGCGATGAGCAGCTAGAGGCCGCGTCGGTTGGTCTCCATTGGGATATTCTCCTGAATATCACGCGGTCATGGCGCCAACGTAGACATCGGTTCTCACCAACTCCAATCTCTTCTATTGTCCTAAAAGTTCAGGACGTTAAATAGAGCAAAGGTTCGGCTATTTCCGCCGCAGCCAACGCAATACACCGGAACAGTGGTGATTTGGGCACAATCATAAAAAAATTGGGGCGTAACGGTTTGGTGCAGCGCACAGCAGCTGCAGCTATTGCTGGATCAATTTACACTGTTAAGGTGACTACGCGCTGGCAGGCCGTAAACGCGAGGGTTGCGGAGAATGCATGGGAGGGCCGCGCGCCGGTCATCGTCGCCTTCTGGCACAATCGGCTTGCCATGATGCCGGTGTGCTGGCCGTCGCGAGAACCGTTTCATATGCTCATATCGGCTCATCCTGATGGGCAGCTCGTCACACGCGCCGTCACGCATTTCGGCATCCACACGATTCTAGGTTCCTCTACCCGCGGCGGCAGCGACGCCCTACGTGCGCTGGTACGCCGATTGACGTCGGGAGAAAGTGTCGGCATCACGCCCGACGGACCGCGTGGACCACGCATGCGCGTCGGCGATGGCGCAATCGCCCTCGCGCGCCTTGCCGGCGCACCTATATTACCGGCGTCCATCTCTGTCAGCCGGCGCAAGGTGCTCGATACCTGGGACGGTCTCATTGCTCCACTGCCGTTCGGACACGGTGCAATGGTGTGGGGCGACCCCATCAACGTGCCGCGCGACGCCGATGATACGACTATGGCTGGACTCCGCGGAGAGCTGGAAAATGCGCTAAACGGTGTCAGTGCTCACGCCGACAAACTCGCTGGGCACCCGGCCATGGTGCCAGCCAAAGCCCCACGTTCAGATAGAGAGAATGTCGATGCGCGCACCTGAATTCTGGCGCACAGACAATGTGCTTGCGCGGCTTCTCGAACCCGTCGGGCAGATCGTCGGCGCCCTGACGACCCGGCGCGTTGCGCGGGCCAAACCGCTGCGCGTAGACGTGCCGGTTATTTGCGTGGGCAATCTCACGGTGGGCGGTGCCGGTAAGACGCCCATCGCCGCCGCCATAGCCGCAAAATTGCGAAACTACGGCAAGACTCCCGCTATCCTGATACGGGGTTACGGAGGCCGGTTGAAGAGGCCCGTTAAGGTCGACGCGTCCTTGCACACGTTTGAAGACGTGGGCGACGAGGCACTGTTGCATGCGATGGCATCGCCTGTTTGGGTCGCCCGCAACCGGTCTTTAGGCGCACTGGACGCCGTCAAAGACGGTGCTGATGTTCTGATCATGGACGATGGCCATCAGCATACCAGTTTAGCTAAAGACCTTTCGCTCGTCGTGATCGATGGGAACACTGGATTTGGAAACGGCCGTATCACGCCTGCGGGGCCGTTGCGTGAACCAGCCGAAGGTGGGCTTGCCCGCGCGCAAGCTGCGGTACTCGTGGGAGGTGACCCGCATAGTTTAGCCAGCGGGTTGGCGAAACACGTCGAAGTTCTTCGTGCGCACATGGTAGCGGGACCGGAACGGTGTCAATTGCAAGGCCAAAAGGTCGTCGCCTTCGCTGGCATCGGTGACCCAGAAAAATTTTTCCACACTCTCTGCGCGATCGGCGCACAGGTCATCGCATTTCATCCGTTTGGCGATCACTACGGCTATGCGGATGCTGATATACAATCCATTCTTGATGAAGCATTTTCCATCAATGCCCTACCAGTTACCACTATGAAAGATGCGGTGCGCTTGTCGCCGGACCAACGCCAACAAGTCAACGTACTCTCCGTTGGCGTTGAGTGGGAGACTCCGGCAGCCTTGGATCGGTTGCTAGACTTGGCCCTAACGGCGCTTGCCTGAGTCAGTCCGCCGCGGCAGGCAGAACAGCCAGCACGGTCTCAGGGTCCAACCGCGTATCGAACCATGTGACGCCGAAATGTAAATGCGGACCCGTGGCTCGGCCCGTCATTCCGATTTCACCGATCACGTCGCCCTGTTTCACACGCTGCCCGCTCTCTACATGAATAACGTTCATGTGGATGTAGACCGACTGCAGGCCATAGCCGTGATTAATAAAAACCGTTTGTCCGGTCAGGGTCATGCCGGGATCGGCGAGCGACACCACGCCATCTGCCGTCGCGCGTATGGGTGTGCCTTGGGATCCGGCCAGATCCAATCCAGAGTGCGGCGCGCGCGGCGAACCGTTGAGAATCCGCTGGCTGCCGAAGATACCGGACACACGTCCGTCCACCGGGCGAATAAACCCGGTTTCGAAAAAGGGGGTCAACTCGACTTTGGCCCGCGCCGCCGCCATGAGCCGACCGTCGGCGGCGATCTTTGCTGCCGTCTGGGGATCGGGTGTCACCAATTTTTGAGGCACGCCATCCACCCGTTCTATTTGCCAGTCGCGGGATGCGATGGTCAGGGTTTTTGTTTCGCGAACGCCCGTAGACGTTTCAATAATCAACTCCGCGGCGTGCGGCGCATCGCGGTTCAGACCCAACAGGAACCGACCGTCGTCCATCGTCGGCACTGTGCGGCCTGAAAAAAATATTTTGGAGCCGGGCACTGCCGTGCCGATCACCAGCCCGCCCTGTTCCATGCGCCCGGAAAAGATGACCTCGGCCGCCCACCCGGGCGCCCCAAGTATTACGATGAGTATCAGCGCACGCCAAATCACAACAATCGCCCCTGGTCATCGCCGCCGCTTTTCTTCGGAGCAGGTCGCGCGCGTGTAGGCGCCGCGCCACTCACATAGACACCGACCTTGCCGTCACTAAACTTCACGCCCCACGCATCGCCGGGCGACGCGGTTGCGGCCCGGGACACCACATGGCCATCAGCAACGGTGACCATGGCATACCCGCGATCAAGGACTTTGTCCGGTGAAACGGACTCGAGGCGAGCGATCATGGCATCTAGCCGAGATGCACTATCGGCGACGGCGCGGCGGCCTGCTTGCATAAGACGCTTCGCGAGTGCCGACATCTCATCTGACTGGCGCCGTAAGTCGTGACTGAATCTATCCAGGTTCAACCGCGCAGCAAGCACGGCAAGATCCTGCATTTTAGCTTGCAGCAACGTCTTGGGACCGAGAGCAAGCCGCTCACTCACGGCGTCGAGGTCCTGCGTCTTCTGCGCGACAATCATGTCCAGGCGCGGGATCCCGCGCACCAGGCCTTCCAAATAGATACGGCTTTCTTCCAGTTTCCGGGTCATAGCCTGGGTGAGACGACCAAGAGCCTGCTGCACACCGGCGAGAAGATCGAGGCGCACCGGCACCGCCATCTCGGCGGCGGCCGTGGGCGTCGGCGCCCGCCGGTCTGCGGCGTGGTCGATGAGAGTCCAATCGGTTTCATGGCCGACGGCGGCAATAAGTGGGATGACCGACGCTGCCGTTGCGCGCACCACCACTTCCTCATTAAAGGCCCAAAGATCCTCCAGGCTACCGCCGCCGCGCGCGACGATAATCACATCGGGCCGCGGAACTGCGCCCCCTTTCTTGAGCGCATTGAAGCCAGCAATTGCGGCTGCCACCTCTTCGGATGCGCCCTCGCCCTGAACCCTCACCGGCCAGACGATAATCCGGCGCGGAAAACGATCGGCGATACGGTGGAGAATATCGCGAATGACGGCGCCGGTCGGCGACGTCACGACGCCTATCACTTCGGGCAGAAGGGGCAGATCTTTCTTGCGCGCCTCGTCGAATAAGCCCTCAGCGACAAGTTTCTTGCGCCGCTCCTCAAGCAATTTCAGCAGCGCGCCCTCACCAGCCAACTCAATAGAGTCGATAATAATTTGGTAGCTCGACCGCCCCTGATAGGTGGTCAGACGCCCCGAGGCGACCACCTCCATGCCCTCTTCCGGTTTGATGGACAGCTTGCTCATGGCGCCGCGCCAGATAACGCCGTCGAGCACCGCACTCTCGTCTTTGAGCCGGAGGTAGCAGTGGCCCGATGCCGCCACCTTGGGCTGGGAAACCTCGCCTTTGACACGCACAAATCCAAACGCGTCTTCCACCGTGCGCTTGAGCGCCGCGGAAAGCTCCGAGACAGTGAACGACGGCAGATTGGTCTCCACCGGCGTGGCGGGGGACGGGGATGGCATCTCGCGCATGGCTCTGTTATGCCACAACGGCCCTTCTCCGGACAGGGCGGGTAGGCAGGAAAGACGAAAGGATTGCGCGATGCGGGTGTTGGTCGTGGGCGGCGGCGGCCGGGAACATGCGTTGTGTTGGACCTTGAGTGCGTCGCCGTTGTGCGGCGCCCTGTACTGTGCGCCTGGCAATGCCGGCATCGCCGACGTGGCTATCTGCGTACCAATCGGCGCCGAGGATATCGGTGGCCTATTGAAGTTTGCCCAGAACGAGAAAATTGACTTCGTCGTGGTGGGTCCCGAGGCGCCGCTGGTCGCGGGCCTTGTAGATAGACTCACCGCCGCGGGCATAAAGGCGTTTGGACCCAGCGCGAAGGCCGCACATTTGGAAGGCTCCAAAGGGTTCATGAAGGATCTTTTACAACGCTACAACATTCCCACTGCCTGGTACGGGCGCTTCAGCGATGCCGCCGAAGCCAAAGCTTACATCACCGAAAAAGGTGCGCCCATTGTTGTCAAAGCTGACGGCCTGGCCGCCGGCAAAGGCGTCATTGTGTGTACCACGGTCAAGGACGCCCATGCCGCCGTCGACACAATGGTGACGGATCGAGCATTCGGCGATGCCGGAAGCGAAGTGGTGATCGAAGAGTTTCTTGAAGGGGAGGAAGCGAGCTTTTTTGCAATTGTCGACGGCGAGCATGCTCTTCCGCTCGCCGCCGCTCAGGATCACAAAGCGCTCGGCGAAGGGGACACCGGCCCAAATACCGGCGGCATGGGCGCCTATTCACCCGCGCCCATCGTCGATGCCGCCATGCAGGGCCGCATCATGGCGGAGATCATACAGCCGACCGTACGGGGTATGGCAGCGGAGGGATGCCCGTTCACCGGTGTTTTGTTCGCGGGATTGATGATCGACAAGCAGGGTCCAAAGACGCTTGAATTCAATGTTCGTTTCGGCGACCCCGAATGCCAGGCGCTCATGGTGAGGCTTAAATCCGACCTGCTGCCAGCGCTCGTTGCTGCCGCTGATGGACAACTCGGTCAATTTGATTTGCGCTGGCACGATGAGGCGTCTGTCGTCGTCGTTATGGCCGCCAACGGTTATCCGGGCACGCCGGAAAAAGGCACCGTCATTGAGGGCCTCGACGAAGCCGCAATGGTCGACAACGTCACTATATTTCACGCCGGCACCAAGTCCGAGGCCCGAGATGGCAAATCGACTATCGTTGCGAACGGCGGCCGGGTGCTGGGCATTACCGTCACCGGCAAAACCGTCACCGAAGCGCAAGCGCGCGCTTACAAAGCTGTCGACAAGGTCCGCTGGCCCGGTGGATTTTGCAGGCGCGACATTGGTTGGCGCGCCATCGCGGGGGGGGGGCTGACTCGCGGCTACGCAAAAAACGGCAGCTAAGACAGCTGCCTATTAGCCAACACCTCGCGGCGTTGCCCCTGGGAGTCCGCCAGAGTCAAATTCGCGGCATAAAGGTGCAAAAGTATTTTTTCGTGGACGATGGGAACCATCCAGCATCCGGGCTGTTCGTTTCCTTCGGGTAGCCTCAGACAGACAGTAAGCACCTCGTATCTGATGCCGCTGCCTGTATTGTACACGCCATTATTGGCGTCAGTTAAATCCTGTACCCGGTGTAGCTATCGCCCACTCTACATTAACGGCGCGAAGCAAAAAAATCCTTGAGTAAGGTTGCAGCGCGCCCAGCGGCAACGCCGCCGACCACCTTAGGCCGGTGATGGCAGGTAGGCTGGGAGAAAATGCGCGGGCCGTGCTCTACGCCACCGCCCTTGGGGTCATAAGCGCCGAACACCACGCGCCGCAAACGAGCGAATGAAATCGCCGCTGCGCACATGGGGCATGGCTCCAATGTCACGTAAAGGTCGCATCCGGCTAATCGTGGTGCTTGGACATTGGCGGCGGCGGCCCGAATCACCAACATTTCCGCGTGGGCTGTGGGGTCGTGGCGTGCTTCAACCTCGTTGCCCACCGCCGACAAGACCTCACCTGTGACCGGGTCCACAAGCACGGCCCCCACCGGCACCTCACCGCGGCGCACGGCGGCTTCGGCGGCCTGGAAGGCCAGGTCCATGAAATCACCTGATTTTCCTCCGTTTTCGCTCATACGCGACAGTCAGCGAAGCCACCGGGTTCGTCAAGGCCCGCCGGCATCACCAAGACGTTAACGAAAGGTAAGAATTCAGTAAATACAGAGGCCTAGGGTTGGATCGGAGTAGTTTACGGGAGCTACGGGTCAATGGTTCAGCACGTCAACGCCGTTGTAAAAATCGCCGGTCAAGCGGTCGAGCGCTCGACGCTGACCGGGCTCAAGTCCGCCAGCACCAAGAACGGTGTTAGCTTTCAGTACCTTGCGGCGTTAAAGTCCGCCCAGGCGAGGTATCGCATGAAAAAGCCGATTATCGGCATTACAGTCGACATCGAGAAAGGCGGGTATTCCCGTTATCCCTGGTTCGCGATCCGCGAAAACTATTGTTCTGCGGTGGCTGAGGCGGGTGGTGGACCCGTGCCTCTACCGCACGACATGTCCATGGTGGACCAATATACCGATATGATCGACGGACTTGTTGTATCCGGTGGAAATTTCGACGTGGACCCCGCCCTTTTTGGTGCATCCGAGCGGCACCCCAAGGTAACGGTCAAGGAAGGACGCACCGATTTTGAGATGGCCATGACCCGAGCCATCCTCAAGGAAGATAAACCAATTTTCGGAATATGCGGCGGCCAGCAACTCATCGCCGTGGCATTGGGCGGTACCCTCATTCAACATATCCCCGACGAAGTACCCGATGCCCTGCCCCATGAACAACCGGGACCGCGCAATCGTGCTGGGCACGGCGTGATCATCAAAGAGGGCACGTTGCTGCATAAAATTGTTGGCGAGATCCATATCCCTGTGAACAGCTCGCACCATCAGGCGGTGAAGGATGTGCCGGCGCCGGTCATTGTCGATGCACATGCCCCCGACGGCATCATCGAGGGCTTCGAAGATCCCCAACGCCGGTTCTGCATTGGCGTGCAGTGGCACCCGGAGTTTCACATTAGCCCTGCCGATCACCGTATTTATGTCGCCTTCATCGACGCGTGTAACGGCAAGACGCCCGGCACATGAGTCAAGATGCGGAAAAGTCCGAGGAAAAGCGGGAACGCATCGCCAAGGTGATGGCGCGGGCCGGCCTTTGCTCGCGGCGTGATGCTGAGAAATGGATCATTGCCAAGCGCGTCCAAGTGAACGACAAAGTCCTGACCACACCTGCCGTCACTGTCACGGCCGCGGATGAAGTCTTCGTCGACGGCGAGCCGCTGCCCGGGCCGGGCCGCACCCGGCTGTGGCGCTACCATAAGCCGGTTGGATTGGTGACCACCCACCGCGACGAGCAAGGTCGCACCAATATCTTTGAGGTCCTACCACCGGACCTGCCCCGGGTGGTCAGTGTCGGACGCCTCGACATCACCTCAGAGGGCCTATTGCTGCTGACCAACGACGGAACTCTAGCCCGAGAGTTGGAGCATCCGTCGCGGGGCTGGGTGCGGCGTTATCGCGCACGTGTTCATGGCGCTGTTGATCCCAGGGCCCTCGCAGCCCTGAAAAACGGTGTAACGGTGGACAGGGTCCGCTACGGACCGATTAACGCTGCTCTAGACAGCGACACAGACCCAAGTAAGGGTCCGCCCAAACGCAACGTCTGGATCTCCGTTTCCCTGACCGAAGGTAAAAACCGCGAGGTACGAAAAGTGATGGCCTATCTAGGGCTGACCGTTTCGCGCCTCATCCGCATTGCCTACGGACCGTTCCAGTTAGGCAAACTTGACCCGGGACAGCTGCAAGAAGTACCCGCCCAGGTGATCCGCCAACAATTAGGCGCCGCCGCACCGGCGAATTTAAGTGCGGCTCGAAGGAAACCGTGAGTAAGGCGGCAACAAGAAACCCAAGGTCAGGCGGGTTGCGCATTGTCGCCGGCATCTGGCGCGGGCGTACTATTGAGGTGCCGCTAGGAGAGGCTGTCCGGCCTACGTCGGACCGTGTTCGGGAAGCCCTATTCAACCGGCTTGTCCACGGGTTTTCCGGTGCAGATTTTCGGTTGCACGGTGCGCGGGTGGTCGACGTGTTTGCTGGAACCGGCGCCCTCGGGTTAGAGGCTCTTTCGCGTGGGGCGGCGTACACAACCTTCGTCGAACGGGACCCTGACGCTGTATCCCTGATTCGCCGCAACGTCGCTAAACTAGGCGCCAACGATCGAGCCACAGTGATGATCGCCGATGGTGCGCACCTACCGCGTGCTTCAAGCGCATGCGATCTTGCTCTCGTCGACCCACCCTATGGTGAGGGCTTGAGCGCACCCGCCTTGACCGGCCTCGCCGCGCAGGGATGGCTACGACCAGGCGCTTTGGTGAGTGTGGAAACCGACACTACCGAGGATGTGCCAGAGGTGGATAAAGTGAAGCGCCTGGATTGCCGCATCTATGGGCGCGCGGCCATTTCGATATTCCAACATGCACCGTAGAGCCTGCGCCGGCTGTTATTTTAGCTGATCTATGTCGGCCAGCAGGTCGTCAAGCCCCTCGCTTAGCTCCGCCTCCAGCTCAGGAGGCAGCGGTACGTCGCCCTTCTCTTCGCCCTCTTTTGTCTCGTCGTCTTTCTCGACGTTGCGTTCGTACACCTTGGCGACGCCGTATGAATGTAGTCGTGAGTAGGACGCTCCTCAGGATGAGGCGCGTCCACCCAGTCTCATTCCTCGTTGTGAACCACCGTGGGCGTGTGAGGCAACTTCAGAGCTTTGAGCAGGTCCGAGCACGAAACTATCTTGTCGTCTTGCATGGCAATGCGGATCTATTCCGTGATGATCACACCGATCCCGGTCGCTTCCTCAGCGATCGCTTTAGCGTGTTGCTCCATGAGTTGATACGCGACCTTGTCGGCATCGAGTTCCAAAAATCCCCGGGTCTTTTCGAAGTAATCTGTAAAAGGCGGCGCGAGTTGCGTTAGGCAATTACATTAGACGATGAGATCGGCGTCTTTTAGGCGCGGAATCTGCGGCGGAGGCGCACATGTGGCCCCGGCGCACGATTTTCCTTCATGGCGATAAACACGCCAGTGATGTCACCCGTGAGCAATTTCACATTGAAATATTTTTTGGCCTCGCAGCGGACCTGCGGTATGTGAAATATGTCGACCAGGTAAACTCGTTCAAATCATCCTGCTGCGCGTGCCTATCTGCGGCCAAAAAGACGCTCAATGTCCTTGAGCTTCAACTCTACGTATGTAGGCCGGCCATGATTGCATTGACCGGCATGCGGCGTTACCTCCATTTGGCGTAGAATGGCGTTCATCTCGGCGCCGTTCAGGCGGCGGCCCGCGCGCACGGACCCGTGACACGCCAACGTCCCGCATACGTCGCCAAGCCGGTCCTTCAAGCTGAGGGCCTCGTCCATAGACGCCAAATCGTCGGCGAGGTCGCGCACGAGCCCCTTGATATCAGTTTCCCCCAACAAGGCGGGAATTTCACGGATCGCCACCGTACCGGCGCCGAAAGGCTCGAGCACAAGCCCCAGTTCCGCGAGTTCTTCCGCGCGCACGGCGAGGCGGGATGCGGAAGATTCATCCAGTTCCACAACCTCGGGGATCAGCAGAATTTGCCGCGCAATGCCGTCGCGGCCCAAATCGGACTTCATGCGTTCGTACACCAGGCGTTCGTGGGCAGCATGCTGATCAACAATCACAATGCCGTCGGTGGTCTGGGCAACAATATAGGTTTCGTGCACTTGCGCGCGTGCAACACCCAAAGGGTGAGCCTCGCCATCAAGCTCCATGTTTTCGTCGGCGCTGGCGTCCGGGGCCGACGGCGCAAAAGCGAACATGGATTCCTTACCACCCTCAGGCAATCCTTGCACTTCACCTTCCAGAGGCGATTGAAGAGCATACGAGGCCCCGTAAGCGTTCGGTCTGCCGCGCTGATACGGCATCGACAGCCCACCGCCATTTTCAGGCCTAAGCGCACCCAAGGCAGCGTTACTTACCGTGGTGGATGCCTTGTGTCCGGCCTCGGCTAACGCGTGTTTAAGGGCGCCGACCATAAGGCCCCTAATTTTGCCTGAGTCGCGAAACCGCACCTCTGCCTTGGCCGGGTGAACGTTCACGTCCACTTCACGTTGCGGTACATCCAGAAACAAAACGATATATGGATGCCGGTTGTGGGCTAGAAAGTCTTGGTATGCGGCACGCACAGCGCCAGACAACAAACGGTCGCGCGCCGGGCGGCCATTGACGAAGAGATACTGGGCCAGCGCGTTCCCCCGATTGAACGTTGGGACGCCGATATAACCGTAAAGCGCTACGCCCTCGCGCTCGGCGGCCACGGGTAGGGCATTCGCGCCGAAATCCTTACCCAGGACCGCCGCCAACCGTTCAAGATGAATATCGAACAAATCACCCTGGTTTTTGCTCACGGGAAGATTCAAACGGGTCTTGCCGTCGGACGTCAGCGTAAACGCCACGTTGGAGTGCGCCATGGCCAACCGTTTCACCGCGTCGACGCTATAATTGAGTTCGGTTTGCGGTGACTTCAGAAACTTGAGACGCGCAGGTGTCGCAAAAAAAATATCACGCACCTCGACACGGGTTCCCACAGGGTGCGGCGCAGGAACGGGACCGTCTTTGCGTCCACCCGCCACCATAATATACCAACCTGAGTCGGCATCCGCTGTCCGGCTGGTCACGGTCAACCGGGCCACGGACCCGATGGCGGGAAGAGCCTCACCGCGAAATCCCAGATAGTTGATGTCGAGCAAATCATCGGAGGGCAGCTTAGACGTCGCATGCCTGTCCACCGCGACGGTCAATTCTTGCGGCGTCATACCGCAGCCATTGTCGGTCACCACAATCAACGAGCGGCCGCCATCACCTAAGGCGAT
This sequence comes from Rhodospirillaceae bacterium, assembly GCA_963662375.2. Lineage (GTDB taxonomy): Bacteria > Pseudomonadota > Alphaproteobacteria > Rhodospirillales > Rhodospirillaceae > UBA11612. The sequence continues at coordinate 408,745 of CAXXRP010000015.1, read as the reverse complement.
ATCAATGCGGGTCGCGCCGGCATCGACAGCGTTCTCGACAATCTCTTTGACAGCCGATGCCGGTCGCTCGACAACCTCGCCGGCGGCGATCTGGTTGACAAGATTGGGGGGCAGCAACCGAATAGTCACGATGCCCGGCCCTTAATATCAAGATAGGTAGCCACCAGACCAGCGGTCGAACTGTTGCCCGCGTTCTGCAGCACACGCCGGGCGCCCTCCTCTCCGCCCAACGCAGACTCGAGCTTTTGGGCCAGTTCCTTGCCCAGCTCAACACCCCACTGGTCAAAGGCATTCACACCCCACACAAGGCTTTGCACAAATATCTTATGCTCATACAGAGCCGCCAACATTCCCACTGAATAAGGTGTGAGATCGTCTAGTAGCAGAGTGTTCGACGGGCGGTTGCCGGAAAACTCTTTGTGCGGCTTCAAGCTTGGCGATGTCCCCGCGAGGTCTGTCGCCGCGCGGCCCATCATCAATGCCTCAGTCTGACCAAAGACATTGGACAGAAGAACGTCGCGATTCTTGTCGGAGCCACTCAAGCCCGACAGTGCAGCAACGAAATCACATGGGATAAAGCGCGGACCTTGATGAAGAAGTTGAAAAAATGAGTGCTGGCTGTCAGACCCGCCGCCGCCGAAAACAATCGGTGCGGTCCCGGGTCCCACCGGCATTCCATCAATCATTACGCCCTTGCCGTTGCTCTCCATGTCAAGTTGCTGCACATATGTCGAAAATGATCTCAGGCGGTGGTCGTAAGGCAGAATTGCGATGGCGGGCGCACCCAGGAAATCGGCATACCAAATGCCGATCATCGCAAGAAGCACCGGTAAATTCTGATCCAGCGGCGCGGTTTCAAAATGCCCGTCCACAGCTTCCGCGCCGGCCAGCATTTGGTCAAAGGCCTCATACCCATGCGCGAGGATGGCAGCCAGGCTCATGGCGGACCACAGGGAGTAACGCCCCCCTACCCAATCCCAAATGGGAAACACACATGCGTCCGGAACGCCAAAGGCCACAGCCTTATCCCTGGCCGCCGTTACGGCCGCAACATGCGTGGCAACCGCATTGTCTCCCAGATTTTCTACAAGCCAGTCCCGCGCTCTTCGCGCATTGGACATGGTCTCTGGTGTCGTAAACGTCTTGGAGCAAATCACGAATAACGTCGTGGCGGCGTCGAGGGTTTCAAGAACGTCGTCGAGTTGCGCGGCGTCCAAATTTGAAATGAAGTGCACGGACAAGTTAGAGGTTAGCGTACATCCAAGAGCTTCGGCTACAAACATTGGACCAATATGCGACCCGCCAATACCGATATTGACGATGTGGCGAAACGTCTTTCCGGTATTACCTTTTCTGGCACCGCTGCGAACATCTTCAGAAAATGACTTGACGCGCTCGCGCGCATTGCGCACCTCAGGCATCACGTCGTCGCCATCAACGTGAATCGCGTTGTCGCTATGCCTGCGCAGCGCAACATGCAGTGCCGGCTGATTTTCAGTCGCGTTTATTGGTTTGCCGGCAAACATTGCTGCCCGTCCAGCATCGACAGCACGGACGCGTGCCAACTCTAAAAGTAAACCCATGGTCTCGGTGGTCGCCCGGCTCTTGGAATAATCGACGAGCAGCGGACCAAGTTTGAAAGAAAAACGGGCGAAGCGATCGGGATCATTCTTGAACAAGTCGCGCATATGTGTCGTGTCCATCGCCGCCGCGTGCGCCTCCAGCGCCTTCCATTCCGGTAGTGTGATGAGCGGGTGTCCGGTCACGGCTGGAGGCTCGACCTCTGTGTCATTTATAGCGACACCATATCAACCTGTGTTGCTGAGGCCAAATCCCCCGAACCGGATACAATGAGCCGCCGGTGCGAAGGCCCGAAGGTGCAAGCCTATTGCTGTCGCCACAACTAGAGAGAGCGAACGCCTAAGGCGTCGGACTGGACGCGTCGGCGTTCTCCGGCCCAACAATCACCACCGTCAATGCGTTCGGATCGTATAGCTCACGTGCGACGCGCTTAGCATCCTCTACTGTCACCGCTTCAACCAGACTGTTGCGATTGTCGAGGTAGTCGAGGCCCAAATCGTCTCTTTGAACCGCCAACAAAATGTCGGCGATGCTACCAGTAGATGTAAACCGCAGTGGCCATGCGCCGGTCAAATATTGCTTCGCGCCCGCAACTTCATCGGCGGTGGGTCCGCTGTCATGCATTTTTTTCCATTCATCGCGTATGATCGCCAGACTTTCGCCTGCTTGTTCCGCGCGTGTGCCGACCGCCGCGGTGATGATCGCCCCAGCATCGTAAGGCGCGAGATTGGAAGACACACTGTACGCGAGACCTCTTTTTTCGCGTACCTCCTCCATGAGACGTGAGGCGAAGCCGCCGCCGCCGAGCACATAATCAACGACTGTCGCGATGTACCAGTCCGGATGTTCGCGCTTAATCCCTTTTTGCCCCATGTAGACGATCGTTTGCGGAAGGTCCTTTAAGACATGAACGGTTTGGCCTTTGACGGGAATATCCGCCTCCGGCAATTGCGGGTCCAGCCCGGTCGTCTCAGGAAGATCGCTAAAAATAAAGTCGACTGCCCGGCCCAAGTCTTCGGGCGTAATATCGCCGGCCGCACCGATGATGAGACGGTCGCGAGCAAACCGAGATTTAACCCAGTCCACCAAATCGGCGCGTTCAATACCGGCAATTGTTTCTGGAACACCTTCACTAGGCCGGGCGTAGGGGTGGTTACCAAACAAAACCTCGAAAAGCTTGCGCGAGGCAATGTATCCGGGCCGCTCTGAACGATTGGCGAGAGAGACCAGGATCTGGCGGCGGATACGTTCGACCGGTTCGTCATCGAACCGCGGCTGCGTCAGCGTCAGCCGCGTCAACTCAATGCCGCGCGCAACGTTGGCACTGGTCGTCGTCAACTGGCCGCGCGCCATGTCCGGGTCAACATTGAACCTGATCGTTATCGCGCGGTCTTCTAATTCTGACTGAAACGCAAACGAGTCGAGATCACCGGCCCCTTCATCCAGCGTAGATGACACCAAACCCGAAAGGCCCAGTTTCTCGGCGGGGTCCAGCGCCGAACCGCCGAAAAATCCAAAACTGATCGCCACCACCGGTGTGGTGTGATCTTCCACCAGATAGGCTTGAAGACCGCCTGGGCTTTGTACCTGCTGCACCGTTATCGCGTCCGCCGGGGCCGTCATAAGTCCGCAAATCAATGCGCCCGCCGGGGCGGAACGAAGCCAATTCGTCATGCTCACGGGGCAAGTCCTTCTGCAGCGGATCGGGCCGCGGGCAAAAGAATGCCCGTCGCGGAAGAGTTCTCGGCGAAAAGCCGGCGTGCGGCCTGCCGTACCTGATCAACCGTAACCTTTGTAAATTTATCTGGATAGGATTCTACATCATCTAGGCTCAAGCCCACCGCAAGAGATGAGCCAAGAGAGCGGGCGGCGGACAGTGGCGAGTCTGTGGCGTAGGCAAGACGGGCCATAAAACGGCGCTTGGCCCGCTCGACGTCCTCCGCTGTGATCCCATCGTCCAATAATGCAGCTAAGGCCGTCTCGAAAGCGGTCTCAGCTTCCTCGGGCGTTACGCCGGTGCTGGGAATCATGGACACATAGAAAGTCCCATAGGATACCGCATCGCTTTGATAGCCCGTCGAGAAGCTGACAGCCACCTGCTGATCGACAACCAATTCGCGGTAGAGCTTTGACGTCGATCCGCCGCCCGTAATTTCCGAGAAAATGTCTAGGGCATAGACATCGTCGCGGTTTCCCATTTTGTAACTAGGTGCCGTGTACTGTCGGCTCCATTGCGGCTGTGCGACCCGCTCATGGTTCATTGTGACTTGAACATGGGCCACCGGCTGTAGATATGCCGACCGGTTACGTAGTTTGTGCTCACCGTCCCAACTTTCCGAGGCCGGAATGGCGCCGTAGTACTTTTCCGCGAGGGGCTTGAGGTCTTCGGTAGTGATATCACCTGCGACCACGAGGATAGCGTTGTGAGGCGCGTAGTAGTCACGATAGAAAGAAAAGGCATCATCGCGCGATAGCGCCCTAATTTCTTCCATGTGGCCGAGGACCGGTATGCCGTAGTGATTGGTTCCCCAAAGAGCTGCGCTCACACGCTCGCCCAACAACGATGACGGAACGTTTTCCACTCGCGAGCGACGTTCTTCGATAATAACCTCGCGCTCTGTGACCACATCGTTCTCGCTGACCACCAAGTTGCGCATGCGGTCTGCTTCCATATCCATAACCAATGGCAGGCGGTCCACGGCAATATTCTGGAAATAGCCTGTATAGTCCGTGCTGGTGAACGCGTTCTGTTGCCCTCCATTGCGCGCCACAATGTCAGTCATGGCGCCCTCCGGGAACCGCGGGGTCCCTTTGAACATTAAATGTTCCAGGAAATGTGCGATACCTGACTTGCCTGGCGGTTCGTCGGCCGAACCCACCCGATACCAAACCATATGACTGACGACAGGCGAGCGGTGGTTGGGGACCACCACAACCTGCATACCATTTTCGAGGGTGAAGATTTCAGCCCCATAAACTACCGCATACGCGACGTGCGGGGCGGCGATCACAATAAATGCGATCATCATCAAAGACACTAACGTTCGCGGCATGGCTACTCCGGGCCTGTAACGATGGGGCAATACGCCCGAGATCGAACATGGAGCCCAACGACCGGAAGGTCAACGCCGAGCCGCCCGGACCCGACATGAAAATGTCTAGGATACAGGGACGTAATGAAAGCGCTGCGCCAAAAAAATAAAGCGCCGCGTGGCTTTAGAAAATTTTCAGCAAGGAGGGGCTGCCGCGGGTGATCACCGGAATAGGCCCGTCGCTCGCGTCCCGGCCTTCGGCCGCATTCTGATTGAGGCGTTTCATTTCAGCCGACGGGTTCAGGGCCGTCCCGCCAAGGCTCGCTCTGCCGCCTGCGCGCCAGAACAAAAGCCGGTCCGTGAACGCCGCTTCTTCCCGGGCGAAAGATGACACTTCCTTGTCTAAGATCATGCGGATATCAGCCGCAACATTTTCTACTCCGGCCAGCGTCAGCAGTTGCGCTTCACCGCCTGTCATTCCTCTTTGCTGCAACGCCCTCATCTTGGCGCGCCCAACCAACGCTGTGCGTGCGCGGTCCGAAGACGACTGCTGTGCGCGTTCCGACCCCGGCGCGGGCGGGCGCAGATTAAAGTCTGGCGGTATAACCAACGGGACCGGCGCGGCCACGGCGAATTCGTCCGGGGCGGTCCGCGCGAGACCAACCGTATTCCGCACGTTTTCGCAGCCCGAAAGGGCGACCATCGCAATCGTCAGTATGACAGGCTGAATGAAGCGAGAGCGCATTAGGGAACTCCATCTCTTTTCTTTTATTAGGATCGGATATTGACACCTGACAAAGCGCGTAACTTGGCCGATCGCCGAATCCTACTGACCCGTATGGTGAGGGCGCACGACGAAGGCGTCAAGAAGCCACATGGCGACACCGATGGTAATGCACGTATCCGCGAAATTAAATGTCGGGAAATGCCAGGCGCCCCAATAAAAATGCAGGAAGTCCGCAACAGCGCCAATGGTGATGCGGTCTATAGTGTTGCCGAGGCCACCGCCAACGATAAATCCGCAAGCCGCCTGCATCCACCGACTCTGCACCTGCCACATATACCAAATAACGGTAGCCATTATGGCGGTTTGCACGAGAATCAATACCGCGATGGTCAATGGCGTTCCGGAATCGAACAGGGAAAAACTGATCCCCGTATTCCAGGCCATGCGCAACTGGAACACCGGCAATATCTGAATCACCTTCCCGGTGAAGTACGGCGTTCCCGTTATGCCTTCGGGGCGCATTACCAAGTCCACCATAACGTATTTGGACACTTGGTCAGCAATCAGGACGAGCGCGGCGATGACCAAACCTATGGCCGGAGCACTGGCAGGAAAAAATGAACTACGGACGGTGGTCATCGCATGGCGATCCAGTTATTCGGCTGCGGCTGTTATGGCTTCTACCGCGCCGTCGCAACGCTCGCATACGCCGGAATGGTTGTGAGCGCCGACATCGGTCAGCACCTTCCAACAGCGCTGGCATTTCTCACCTGCCGCCGCCTCCACCACAACACCGACCCCTAGCACCTCCGGCAGTGTATACGCTTCGTCCGGGGAAATGCCCTCAGTGATGGTAATGCCAGACGTGATGCAGATATCGTCCATATGATGGTCCTTGACCGCGGCCACGAGTTCAGCGGTCGCCCACACCACTGGGTGCGCTTGCAACGACGCGCCGATACGCTTGGCGGCGCGCTCCTTCTCCAACGCCCCAGTCACGACCCATCGTACCGCTCGAATTCTCGTCCACCTCTCCGCAAGAGCGTCGGCACGCCAGGACACGGGAATGTCCGGGAATTGCTCCATGTGCACCGACAAGCCACTCTCGGGGTGACGCACAAGCCACGCCTCTTCCGCGGTAAAACACACGAATGGCGCCAGCCATTTCACGAGGCAATCGTACAAGGTATCCAATACCGTGCGGCACGCCCGGCGCCGCAGACTGTCCGGCGCATCGCAGTAAAGAGCGTCCTTGCGGATATCGAAATAGAACGCCGACAAATCCACGGCGCAAAAGTTGTGAAGTTCATTGAACAACCCATGCAAATCTAAATCATCAATAGACTTGCGAATCAACTTATCCAGTTCCCAGGCGCGGTGCAAAACCCAACGCTCCAGTTCGGGCATCTCATTCTGTGCCACGCGCTCTTCGTCGTTAAAGTCAGATAGGTTCCCCAACAGGTAGCGCAGAGTGTTGCGCAGACGCCGATACAAATCGCTCATCTGTTTTAGGATATTGGGTCCGATGGAGAGGTCTTGGGTGTAGTCCGACGCGACCACCCACAAGCGCAAGATATCGGCTCCGAGCTCGTTGACTGTCTTGTCGAGGGGCACCATGTTACCCAGCGATTTCGACATCTTGACGCCCTTCTCATCAAGCAAGAAACCGTGAGTCAGTACCGCATCGTAGGGCGCGTGGCCGCGCGTGCCGCAGGATTCCAGCAGCGAGGTATGAAACCATCCGCGGTGCTGATCAGACCCTTCCAAGTAAAGGTCGGCCGGCCACTTGAGATCATCGCGCTCCTCAAGCACGAACGCATGAGTCGAGCCTGAGTCGAACCAAACCTCGACGATGTCGGAGATCTGCGTCCACTCCTCGACATTGTAAGCATTACCGAGGAAACGCTCGGGCGGTGAGGTCAGCCACGCGTCGGAGCCTTCCTGAGCCACGGCCTCTGCAATGCGGTCGATTACGGCCTGATCGCGCAAAATTTCACCGGATGTTTTGTTCACGAAAATCGAGAGCGGCACGCCCCAATGGCGTTGACGGGAGACACACCAATCGGGACGGCTCTCGATCATAGATTGGATACGATTACGGCCCTGCGTAGGCACCCATCGCGTCGCCGCAATGGCGTCCAGCGCCTTTTTGCGCAGATCATTGGTCTCCATGGAAATGAACCACTGCGGCGTGGTCCGGAAGATGAGAGGTGCCTTAGACCGCCACGAATGCGGATAGCTGTGCACAAGTTTACCGGCGAGCAACAGCGCGCCCGCTTCCTTCAATACCGCCACAACGTCCGCATCTACCTTGAATACATGCTTGCCGGCGAACAGCGGCACGTGGTTGTAATATTTGCCGCCGTCGTCGACGGTTTCGGGAATGGTAAGCCGGTGCGCCTGGCCAAGATGGAAATCGTCCTCTCCGTGGCCGGGCGCGATATGAACAAAGCCAGTACCTTGCTCTGTCGTGACGAAATCACCGGCATAAAGCGGAACATCGAAATCGTACCCTTGCCCGTGCAACGGGTGGCGGCAGACAGTGCTGGCTAAATCGGCCCCCTTCACGCGTGCGACGATCTCATGACCGGTGATCACCGCATCCTGGAGGGTTGTTTCCAACAGCTCAGACGCGACGGTAAACAGTTCTCCGGATTTGGCTAGGCTCTCCTCGCCGGCCTCGGTCACGTTCACGATGACGTAATCCATGTCGGCACCGAAGGCGATGGCACGGTTGCCCGGGAGCGTCCACGGAGTAGTGGTCCAAATGACCACCGCACCACCATTTAGCGCTTCCAGACCAGACTTAACGACGGGAAAGCGCACCCACACGGTTGTTGAGGTGTGGTCGTCATACTCCACCTCAGCATCGGCCAATGCTGTTTTTTCCACCACCGACCACAAAACGGGTTTTGAGCCTCGGTAGAGTCCGCCGTTGAGGATGTATTTGCCGACCTCACGTACGATGGTCGCTTCGGCGTTAAAGTCCATGGTGGTGTAGGGGTTTTCCCAATCGCCCACAATTCCGAGACGCTTGAACTCTTCCTTCTGCACCTCGATCCATTTGGCGGCGAACTCACGGCACTCACGGCGAAATTCCACGACCGGAATGTCATCCTTGTTTTTGCCTTTCGACCGGTACTGCTCCTCGATTTTCCACTCGATGGGGAGGCCGTGACAGTCCCATCCAGGCACGTAGTTGGAATCGTACCCTGTCATCTGTTTGGAGCGGACGATCACGTCTTTGAGGATTTTGTTGAGGGCGTGCCCGATGTGCAGGTGCCCGTTGGAGTAAGGTGGACCGTCGTGCAGAACGAACTTCTCCCGTCCTTTTGCAGTCTCTCGCAAGCGCTTGTAGAGGTCCAACTCCGCCCAGCGCGCGAGCAATTTCGGCTCGAGATTGGGCAGCCCCGCCTTCATGGGAAAATTCGTAGAAGGCAGAAAGACAGTCGGTCTGTAGTCAGGGGTCTTGGGGTCAGCCGTGTCGGCCATGGTCGCAGAGTCCCGATGCGGTGGCGGTGTAGCGGATAGCGCTGGTCCCCATTCCGGCTAGAGAATGGGGAGGCTAATTCGCGCGCCCATGCGCTCTGCGGCAACCTTGATATACATGGCGGGGTATCTATCAGGGACGGCGGGACCGTTCAAGGGCAGCGCCTAGGGGCAGCGCCTAGGGCCAGCGGCCCAAACGCCCGCCCGGACCCCGGATTCTAATCAAAAATGCAGCCCTAAACGGCGGCGGCCACCGGTACGAATGGCGCCGGCCCATCGGGGAACTGGCAAGCAGTAAGACATTTGCGCGCCGCATCACAGTCCTTGGCGATTTGCACTTTCAAAGCATCAAGGCTGTCGAATTTCCTTTCGGCGCGTATATAGTCGACTAGGGCCACACGCAAGTGCTTTCCGTAAAGGTCCACGTCGCCATCCAATACATGAGCCTCCAACAAGATATCCGTCTTATCGAAGGTCGGCCGATTGCCGAAATTCGCCACCCCGTCTTGCCAGATCGTATCGACACCGCGGTCCACGCCCGCGCGCACCGCATACACGCCTTTCTTGGGGTGAAGGTAGTTTTTATAGGGTAGGTTCGCGGTGGGAAATCCAAGTAGCCGGCCCCGCTTATCGCCTTGCTCGACACGTCCTTCAATTTCCCAGTAACGGCCCAACAGCGTGGCGGCCTCCGTGCACTGGCCCTCTTTCAAATTATTGCGGATATTGGTGGATGAAAAGCGCGCACCGCCTTCAAGTTTCTTCTCCTCCACAGCAATGACGCCAAAACCATATTGTGTGGAAAGCTTTTTTAGCAATTCGACACTGCCGCCGCGCCGATGACCGAACACATAGTCGTACCCCACGACGATGTGAGAGATCTCCAGGCCTTTCACCAAAATTTCCTCCACAAAATTCTCCGCCGAACGATGGGAGAATTTTCGATCGAAAGCTTGCACGTAAAGATAATCCACGCCCAGTGCCGCGATCAGCTGCGCCTTCATCCTGAACGGGCAAAGACGGAACGCTTCTTGATCGGGATTGAAAAATTCACGTGGGTGAGGTTCGAATGTCATTACTGCAACTGGTGAACCGCCTGTTTTTGCGACGTCCAAGGCGTTAGCAAGGACAGCCTGATGTCCGAGGTGTAGTCCATCGAAGTTTCCGAGCGCAACCACTCCGCCTTTGAGAGGGTGAGGAACATCGCTCGATTTACGAAAAATGTGCATCGTTATGCCGCATCAGACAGCAAAATCGAAATTAAAGACAGGCGCCGACACGCAGGCATGTTATTTGCGCCCCGGCACCATCAGAGTCGCCTCGCCGTCAATAACGACCTTGTCGCCGATCAGGCATTGCGTTTTGAAGATCGCCCGTTTCTTTTCAGGATTAAGGCCGATGAGTTCGACCCGTGCGGTCACTTCATCGCCAATACGGACCGGAGCTTTGAATTTGAGGCTTTGCCCCACGTAGATCGCGCCTGCCCCAGGTAATTTAGTATCCAGCACCGCGGAAATGAACCCAGCCGACAATAAGCCGTGGGCAATACGGGTTTTGAACATCGTCGCTGCGGCGTAGGCTTCATCGAGATGTACGGGATTGGTATCGCCGGAAACCTCCGCGAATTTAACAATGTCTGCTCCGGAGACCCTCTTTGTGAATGTCGCCACCATTCCGATAGACAGATCCTCGAATGTAGCCGATGTTTGAACGCTGGATTGAGACAAGCCGGCCATGCAATCATCTTTCCTGAAGGAACGCGCGGGCGATCGATCACCAGCGATATAAAGGAAGGACTCGATGTTGAAACAATCAGGTCCCGTAAACGGGGTCAAGCCTGCCGTGACGAGCGGGGGCACGGCCTGCACTAGCGCAATCATCATGGCTTTGGCACTCTTCGCGCTCACAGCCTGCGGTTCCGTATGGCACAACGCTCACAAATCGGCATTGGACGCTGCGTCGGATGAACGGTCATGTGCCCGCGAAGCGGAAGAGACCGTGATGACTCGCGCCGGGACGGCGCGAACGGAGTACGGAGCCCGCCCCGCCCAATCGAGCGCCAGCCTGAACCGCGGAGAATCACCTATGGAGTTGCACGAGCGATCGCAAACAACTATGGCTTACAATAGGGAGTTCGAAAGTTGTATGAAGGCGAAAGGCTATACGAGAACTAGATTCAAAAATTCAAGAACAGCAAATTCCATGCCATGACCATTCGCCGCAGTGATTCTCTTGGCTACCAGATAGGCTTGGTCGGCCGCCTTTACGACCGGCACCTGCAGGACAGTCTAAAGGAATTTGGGGTAGCGCCCGGCCAGTTTGCTCCCCTCGTCATGTTGTTTGAACAGGACGGCCTCACCCAGGCCGATTTGTGCCGGCGCAGCAACGTGGAGCAACCCACCATGGCCAACACTTTGAGCCGCATGGAGCGCGACGGGCTTATCAAGCGAAAATCTGATGCGACCGATAAACGGCGCACACTGGTGTTCCTCACCTCTAAAGTCAAAGAGGTTCGAGATAAGATCATGAATGCGGTGCGCGGCGTATCAAACAGCGCCATGGCCGATCTGTCCGCAGCTGAACAGGACGAGGTATTCCGGCTCCTGTCACGGATGGCTGAGAGCTTGAAGACCCGCTAATCGGGCGCACTTCCCGTTTCACATACACTCTCCCAAGGCGTACACGTCCCCGGCGAAAAAAGAGCTAGCCACAATGACTTAGTGGAAACAACAGGTAGGCCGGGACAGGCGCTCGTGACCGTGGCGGAAACCGAAGCTTTGTTTTCGGCAATGCTAGATGCCACGACGGATGCGGTTATGGTACCTAACCGCGGCGGCATCATTCAGCAAGTAAACCAGGGCTTCGAAGCCTTGACCGGTCACACGTCCAGCGCCCTTGTTGGCCAGGACGCACGGGACCGCTACGGCCGCGGCGCAGCAGCCAATTCACACCGGCGGCAAATCCCACAACAACGATTGCCGACTCTACCAACTCTAAAGGATTGGGATCCAAACCGCGGTTCACAGTCACATAACTCAGCAGAAAGAGCCCACCTGTGATCAGCGCCATTCTCATTGGTGTTTTCCGCAATCGATTGGCCGATGGACAGTATTCTTGCCCGACCCCGCGATGACAACACTCAATAGCCTAAAATCCACACAACCCGGCCCGACACCCCCCTGGATTCCCGAGGGGCAAAAGCGTATGTGAACGCCGTAATCATGACTTATGCCGTCAAAGAAATTTTCTACACCTTGCAGGGCGAGGGCGCGAACACGGGCCGCCCGGCCGTCTTTTGCCGTTTTACGGGGTGCAACCTCTGGAGCGGCCATGAAAAAGACCGGTCAACCGCCATATGTCGGTTCTGCGACACTGATTTTGTGGACACGAACGGACCCGGAGGCGGAAAGTTCATATCGGCGGGAGACATCGCTGCGGCCGTGAACCGGGCATGGCAGGGTAATGGGGAAACGCGAAAATTCGTGGTGTGCACCGGTGGCGAGCCCCTCCTACAGCTGGATGAGCCGATGGTCGAGGCACTGCACGGGTACGGATTCGAGATTGCTGTGGAGACGAACGGAACGATAGAGCCGCCGCCTAATTTAGACTGGGTCTGCGTCAGTCCCAAGGCCGATGCAGAGCTTGTTGTAGCCGAAGGAAACGAGCTGAAACTGGTGTATCCACAAGAAAATGCTGATCCGTCCCGGTTTGAAAACCTCAATTTTACCCATTGGTTCCTTCAGCCGATGGATGGGCCGGCCCGGGACGAAAACAGCCAAAAAGCTGTTGATTACTGTCTCCGCAATCCAAAATGGAAGTTATCAGTTCAAATACACAAATTTTTAGGGATACCGTAAGCCGTCATGTCCGGGCGTTATAAAATTGTGAAGGAATTCGGCTTTGAAGCCGCGCATACGTTCAGCCACAAGCCGACGGGCCACGAAAATACACGTGTGCACGGTCATTCGTTTAAAGTTGAAGTTGCCCTTGGCGGAGAACCGGACGCCGCAACCGGTTGCGTCGTAGACTTCGAAGATTTGGCGCGCGCGTTGGACTTAGTGCGCTCAAAACTGGATCATCATTTCTTGAATGATCTCCCTGGCTTAAATACGCCTTCGCTGGAAAATCTTGCCCGATGGATAGCCGAGCAATTGCACGCAGAGTTTCCGCAACTTGCCAACGTCACGGTGCGCCGGCCCTCCCTGGGCGAGTCCTGCACATACAACGTGGCATGACCGCCGACGAGCAAACTCCACGGTGTATCGTTCTGCATTCCGGCGGACTTGATTCCACGGTCTGCTTGCTCCTGGCGCAGCGGCACGGCCGCATACCGCACAGCCTCGGCATAGCCTACGGACAACGCCATAATATCGAGCTCGGGTACGCCGCTGACCAGTGCCGGCGCTTTGGGGCCGAACGCCATGTCGTTGACGTAAACTGGCAGCGCCCGAGTATCGATATCCCAAAAGACCGCCCATTTGAGGAAATGAAAGCAGGCATTGCGCCCACGTTCGTACCGGGACGCAATGCAGTCTTCCTGGCCTTGGCGTGCGCCGAAGCTGCTGGCGTCGGTGCAGTCGAGGTTTGGCTGGGTGTAAACGCGTTGGATTATTCTGGATATCCTGACTGCCGGGAATCGTTTCTGGATGCGTTCCGCGCCATGTGGGCTGAAGCGGTCCCCACCCCGCCACGCATTGTCGCTCCGCTGGTGACCATGACGAAGCCACAAATTGCGGCGCTAGCTAAAGAGCTGGGATTGAAACCAGGCGATACTTGGAGCTGCTACGCTCCTGATTTTTCAGCGTCGGAGCCCAAGCCTTGTGGACGGTGTGATGCCTGCCGCCTGCATGATTACGCTTGGCAAGAAATTAACAACGCTGGCGCGTATGAGCCTGTGCTTTAGAAGCGCCCCGTCACAGAAATTCCAAACGTCCTTGGCAATCCTGGAAATAGCTCCATGAAGCCGAACCGGGCATTGCTAAGCCCGGACACAAAGTACTGTCCTCGCCCCTTAAAACTGGCCCAGAACTTGTTAGAGTTTTGGGCTGGATTTGGGAGGGTGGCAGATGGCCCGGAAGCGGTATTCGGATGAAGACATATTGCAGCTGCGGCAACAGATTGAGCTGGATTTGAACACGAGCGGCGATGTTGGAAGTGTCTGCCGCAAGGCCGGGATCAGTGATGCGATGTATTACACATGGCGCAAGCTCTATGGCGGTGTGGCGAAATCCAGCTGCAGGAGTTCAATATGAGACCACCCGTACTAGAAACTCTACAAGCAAGTGGACCATAACTATGGGGCTTTACAAGAATCTATTTCATTATATCCGTCATGCACCGAAGGAACCGCTTACCCTCTTTTGAGAGCATGACGATTTTGCAACGACCGTCGCGGGGGTCGCCGGAAAAGTGGTGCGGGTGGAGGGAATCGAACCCCCACTCCCAGAAGGAACCAGATTTTGAGTCTGGCGCGTCTACCAGTTCCGCCACACCCGCACTCGGGCGAGGGAAATAGAACAGGATGACTGGAGTGTAAAGCGCCTAGAGCCCGAAATCGGGTGCCGAACGCCACGCTATTCACCGAAATTTAGATGCCATAACGGTGAACAGGCCTGGCCCAATCAAGCTCCTGGCCCGCACTTGGCGTGTGCGCGCGAGTATGGCGAGCATACCACCCAGTTCCGCGCGCCGATCTACCAGCGTAACGTGATGGCCGCGCCGCGCCGCCGCGACCGCGCATTCCATGTCAGCCGACCCGCGCCAATCACCAACACCGTCTTACTCTCCCGCAAAGGCGCGCCTTCGAATGCGGCCTCCTGTCCGACCGCCGGATTGACCGAACAGATGACGGTGCGGCCGTAGTGACATTCATTGCAGCCAATGCAGGCACGATCCGATCTTCTTGTCCGGCAAACGCCTTCTCAAGAAAGCGCGGGTCGGCGATCAGGCCGCGCACCATTCCGACGATGTCGGCTTTTCCGTCCGCCACGACACTTTCTGCAAAGTTGATATCGGCGATATTACCGGCAACCATGACCGGCACCTTCACCGTCTTTTTCACCGCCGCCGCTGCCGAGAAACGCCATCGCAACGTAGGGCCGGTTCGCACCAAGCAGGCGCCCCGAGTACGTGCCGCCAGAAATGCTGATGTAAGTCATACCCGCGTCCACAGTCCGGCGGGCGGCCTCAACCACATCGTCCAGCGTTAGACCGCCTTGAGGCTCCGGCCCGGTGAGGCGTAAGCCCACCGGGACTTCGTCGTGGATGGCGTCGCGCACGGCGGCTGCGGTTTCGAGCAAGAAGCGCACCCGGTTTTCTAAACTTCCGCCATAGCGATCGGTGCACTTGTTCATTACCGGCGACAGGAACTGTTGACCGATGTAGCCGTGCGCGGCGTGCAACTCGATGGCGCTGAATCCCGCCTTCACGGCGCGTTGTGCGCACACCGCATAAGTCTCGATCAGGTCAGCGATTTCCTCGCCGGTGAGAGCGTGCGGTACATGGTGCTCGTACTCGTCGGGAACGACCGACGGCCCAACCACCGGCTAGAACGTGTCGGTATGTTGGGCGACGCCGGGATGAAAAAAGCGCGATACTGAGCACACCGTAGCGCTTCACCGCGTCACTTTGCTCGCGTAATGCCGGGATCATGCCGTCATAAAACGCCCGGCCGTCGGCGGTAAACGGATGATAGCGCACGGTATCCACGGCTCCGGCATGGGAGGGAAACGGACGGCCCGGACCCAACGGAAACTGCATCGAGCCCATGGGACCGAGATTGAAGTCTGCGAGACCGATGCCACCCTTCGCGCGTTCCTCCAGATAGCGCACATAGCGTGCTTGTGTGAGGCGCGGCCCGTGGGTAGTCATTATAACCTGGTTGCGTGCCCTAAGGCCGCCGATCTCTATCGGCTCTTGCAGATGTGTGTATCTTGCCATGTAACTTTCCTCCCGGGACGGTCTCCATCATGCCGTGCGCCTTCCATCAATTCACCATCAATCGGCACGTTGCGGCACGACATCAGGACAGTAGGATCGGTTTGCGGCGTGGCGGTGGACCTGCTACGAAAACGCGGCTCCACTTGGGAAGGATCAATCTGCGTGCTGCGCCGCCTTTATGATTGGACCCTGTCGCTGGCCGCACATCCCCATGCCATATGGGCGATGCTCGCTATCGCTTTCGTTGAAAGTTCAATTTTTCCGATTCCCCCGGACGTGTTGCTCATCGCCATGGTCCTCGCCGCGCCATCCAACGCTTGGCGCATCGCCCTGGTCTGCAGCATAGGTAGCTTGCTCGGCGGCTACTTCGGATACGGGATCGGGTATTTTCTTTATGAATCTATCGGCGCCTCAATCGTTGCGTTTTACGGCTACGAAGAAGAGTTTGAAAACTTCCGCCGGCTTTACGCAGAGTGGGGATTCTGGATTGTGTCCATGGCTGGTTTCACGCCTTTTCCCTATAAGGTGATTACGATCGCCAGCGGCACGGTCAGCCTTGATCCCTTTATGTTCGGTATCGCCTCCGCGTTATCCCGAACCGCCCGTTTCTTTCTGGTAGCGGCACTCCTATGGAAATTCGGCGCACCGATCAGGGCGTTCATCGAACGCTATCTCGGGCTGTTGACGGCACTCTTTTTCATCCTTCTATTTGGTGGCTTCCTTACCATAGGATGGCGATCGTAATATGCCGGTCATGAATTCCACCGACAAAGGTCGGCTCGCCCTCGCAACAGTCGCGCTCGCTTCTGCCGGCGCCGTGGGGCTCGCGCTCATATCGCAGCACGCGTTCGGACTCTGGCCGTGCGATCTCTGCTACCTTCAGCGCGTGCCGTATGCCCTAAACCTTTTGCTGGGAGGGCTCTGCATCATGCCGGCGGTTCCGCCGTGTGAGAGACGCATCGTCCTCATGCACTGCGCGTTACTGTTTGCTCTTGGTGCAGGGTTCGCCGGTTATCATGTGGGCGTTGAAGAGCACTGGTGGGCTGGTCCGACGTCGTGCAGCGGCGGCGGGGCGGTCTCCTTGGACGATCTTGCCACAGCGCTCACGCAATCCGTGCTGCCCAGCTGCGATGAGGCGGCCTTCCGTTTACTCGGCATCTCCATGGCCGGCTACAATTTCGCGGCCTCCCTTTTTCTGGCCGGATTTTGTATTTGGGCTATGAGAAAACTTGCGTGGTGGGACAAGCAATGAGCGGTAAACGCAAATCGCAAAAAATGACCGGGGACGGCCGCTTGCCCGGTGATCCCGACAGAGACGCGCTAATCCACAGCATGATCCGTGTCGATCAGGCCGGCGAATACGGTGCAAAACGTATCTATGAGGGCCAGTTGGCGGTTTTGGGGCGCAGCGACGCCGCGCCGGTGATCGAGGAAATGCTAGCTCAGGAGGAAAAGCACCTTGAACGCTTCAACGCTCTGGTGTCCGAGCGCGGCGTTCGTCCTACAATCTTGGAGCCACTGTGGCATGTAACGGGATTTGCCCTCGGCGCGGCCACCGCGGCCCTAGGCCGGGAAGCCGCCATGGCCTGCACCGTCGCTGTCGAAGATGTAATCGGCGAGCACTATGCCGAGCAAGCCGCACAATTGGGCGCGGACGAAAAAGACATGCGCGAAACCATTACGACTTTCCGCGACGATGAACTCCATCACCGCGACGTGAGTCTAGAAAACGGAGCAGAGCGCGCGCCCGCCTACAAAGTTCTGACCGGCGCGGTAAAAGCAGGCACACGCCTCGCCATTTGGCTATCGAAAAGAATTTAAGTTCGTACACCTTACTTCCATTTGGAGTTTGCCATGGCTGACATCTCCACCGCCGATATCTTAGACGCCCATATGGCATTGGGGGGTGTGCAAAGCTGCGAGATTCGGTTCCGGCAGTACGGCGGCAGGCGCGCATTTTCTGGCCCCGTCCGCACTGTCAAATGCCATGAGGACAATGCCCTCGTAAAAAAAGCACTATCGGAACCCGTCGATGGCGCGGTACTCGTAGTCGACGGCGGTGGCTCTCTACGCTTCGCCCTTCTGGGCGATCTGATCGGCGACATGGCCGTAAAAAACGGATGGAGCGGCGTAATCATATGGGGCGCGGTGCGCGACACGTTAGCGTTGACGTCGTGCGACGTCGGCATCAAAGCAATCGGCTCCAACCCTCAACGTAGCCGCAAGGATGGCGTCGGCCACGTGGACGTGCCCATAACATTCGGCAACGCCACATTCACGCTTGGCGGCTGGGTCTATAGCGACGATGACGGGGTCTTGTCGGCAGATAGTGAGTTAATTTAGGCGGCCGTTGCATTCGCTTTCGCGCCTTCGCGCGGGGGCCTCACCACGGATCCAACTCTGTGTCCCAATACAAATAATCCCGCCAGCCTTCATGCAGATAATTTGGCGGAAACCGCCGACCGACGTCTTGCAATTGCCGGGAATTGGGACGGTACGGCCTGTGCGACGGATACATAGTCACCTTATCGGGCAAGCGGTTTCCTTTCATGAGATTGCAATGTGAACATGCTGTCACCACGTTTTGCCATGTGGTCCGACCGCCTTTAGAGCGGGGGATCACGTGATCAAACGTCAGATCATTGGTGGGATGGGGCGCACGGCAGTACTGGCACATGAAATGATCGCGCAGAAACACGTTGAACCGCGTAAACGCCGGCGAACGCTCCATAGGAGCATATTTCTTAAGCGAGATAATGCTGGGCAGTTTCATCGTCCAGCTCGGCGAGTGAACCTCGCGGTCGTATTCCTGGACCACCTGCACGCGCTCAAGGAACACAGCCTTAATGGCGGCCTGCCAGGGCCACAGTGACAAAGGAAAATAGCTCAGCGGACGGAAATCCGCGTTCAGCACCAGGGCCGGGCTCATTTCAAGCGACACAGACATCTGTAAGACTCACTTTCCTCGCACGACTTTCCACAGTTTAGCAACTCTTCGTGCAAATACAAAATATGGTATCTGTCCCGACTGTTTCCCCACGGAATTGAATCACCGTTTTATGAAATCATCCGATACCTCGCATGTGACCCGGTTCGCGCCAAGCCCCACTGGATTACTCCACCTGGGCCATGCGTTCTCGGCCCTGGACGCGGCAGACGCAGCGGCAGCTCGAGATGGGCGGTTTCTCGTGCGAATCGAAGATACGGATTTGGGCCGTTGCAAGCAGGAATACGAAGATGCGATCTACGAAGATTTGGCGTGGATGGGGCTGATTTGGGAAACACCGGTGCGGCGCCAATCAGAACATTTCGACGACTACCACCGCGCTTTGGCGGAACTAAATCATCTTGGCCTCCTTTATCCATGCTTTTGCACGCGCCGGGACATTCAGCGTGAGATTGAGGACGCGGCTTCCGCACCCCATCAACACGCAATGGGACCCGATGGCCAGATCTATCCCGGCACGTGTCGGGACCTGCCCGAAAATGAAAGTAGGCGCCGGGTGAACAGCGGCGAACCCCACGCCTTGCGGCTGCGCGCTGACGTCGCATCGGAGGGCGTTGGTGCGCTCACGTGGACGGATGAATCGCGCGGCGAAATCACGGCACTGCCAGATATCTTCGGCGACGTTGTGCTGGCCCGCAAAGACGCGCTCCCCAGCTACCACCTGGCCTGTACATGGGACGACGCGGTGCAAGGCGTTACGCTCGTAACCCGAGGCGAGGACCTGTTCGCCTCAACTCATGTCCACCGGCTTCTTCAGGCGCTCTTGAAATTACCGCCGCCGCTCTACCGCCACCACGCCCTCATCACGGGGCTGGACGGCAAAAAGTTTTCGAAGAGGGATCAGTCGATGACTTTACGGAGTCTGCGCGGTACAGGGTGGAGCAGGGAGCGCGTTATTGAGGAGATGCGGCGCTTGGTCGCGTGATACGCACGTTCTAAAGCTTCAACTTCGCCAGCGGATGATTGTCCGTCACCAGCGCCTTGAGCCGTTCATCCAGCACGTGAGTGTAAATCTGCGTCGTTGAAATATCCGAGTGCCCAAGCATCTGCTGCAGGCTGCGCAGGTCCGCGCCGTGCGACAGCAGGTGTGTCGCGAAGGAATGACGCAACACGTGGGGAGAGACCCGCGACGGTGAAATGCCCGCGCGTGCGGCGATGCCCTTGAGCATGACCGCGAACGATGTTCGCGTCACGTGACCGGCTCTTGCGGCCGCGGGAAATAACCATGGCGACGACTTTATTTTTGCCGGAAAGAATTCTCCGCGCACGTCAATGTAGTCAGAGATCGCTGTCTGGGCAGCCTGACCCACGGGAATGAGACGCTCCTTTCCACCTTTGCCGCGAACGATGATGGCGGACTTGTCGCGCACGGCGGCCAACGGTATCGAGACCAACTCCGAAACACGCAGGCCCGTTGCGTAGAGTAATTCCAGCATGGCTACCACACGCACCCCTTTGGGACCCTCCATGTCACGAGCCGCCACAAGCAACCCTTCGACTTCAGTCTCAGTTAGAAATTTCGGCAGAGGCCGGCCAAGCCGCGGGCTGTCCAACGCCGTCGTGGGATCGTCTTTGCGCACGCCTTCTGCGTAGAGAAATTTATAATACTGACGCAGGCACGAAAGACGGCGCGCGGCAGTGCGCGGCGCCATGGCGGCGCGCTGCAATTTGCCGAGGTACGCACGCAAGTCTTCTGCTGCTGCTGCTGCCGTATCTCGATTCCTTTTTTTTAGGAATGCCTCCACATCGGCAAGATCTCGGCCATAGGCATCCAGGGTGCGTGCCGATGCACCGCGCTCCGCAGCCATCATTTCTAAAAATGTTTCGATATGTGGCGTCGTCACAGAACGCCGCCCTAGAGCCCCAGAGCCAGCGCAGCTTCAACGGCAAGCGCACGGGCATCCTGCTCACGGCCAGCGGCCATAAGCGTTGCGATCACCTTCGCCAATGTCTCGGGGGCGGCAAACGCCGGACCTTCGTCGCCGAGCGCGATCAACGCAAACACCGCCGATTCGCCCACCCGCCGCTCTCCCGCAGCTAGGCTCATTCCATTCCATATATGCGGCGCGACCGACGGTCCATGTTCCACGATACGGCGGCTATCCATTACCGATTGCCAGTCGGCCGTCGTCACCGGGTCGCCAAAGGCCGTGAACAAATTGAGCAGGATTTCTCGCCCCTGCGCAGCGACATCGTCGGGCACCGAAGCGGCCCAAGCCTCCATGGCCGGAGCCGGCAAGCGGCCTTTCGCGCCGGGAGTCAGAAGCCGTTCCAGAGGCCACAGGCCGTCAGCAAGACTCAAGGCTTCGCCGCTGGTGCGCGCCATGGTCCTGACCAACTCCAGCCATTCGCGCGCGCCGTCAGCCTCCCCCGCCGCAAGAAGCCCGCGGGCCGCCGCGCCGGCGAACCAGATCATATCCGCCGACGGTGCAATGCCTGCCATCAGCGGAGCGTAAACCATCCCAACGGTGGACAAGCTCGGCCCGGTGCCGCCCATATCGGCCCGGGCGATTTCCAGTGCGTGGGCGATAACTTCTGCCCGGGCCGTCGGCACGGTTTGCGCCAACGCGGATTGAAACAATCGCGCGCGACCTCGCACGTCGGTAGAGCTGATCTCGGAGAGCGACGGAGCCTCGCCTTCATCAATAGCCAGCTCGCGATAGAGCGTACGCAAACGTTCCGGCGGCAAAGTGCCGACCGACACCGCGCGTTCGGCAAGCAGAATTTGCGCTTCTGCGGCTGCGCGGTGCATCTCTTGTTTTTCTGCATCTGATCGTTTGTCACCACCCGCCTCTTGTTCCGGATGCGGCAACGCAGCGAGCACGCCGAATGCAGTCGCATCACCGCTGCGAATCAATACGTCTGGCGCAGGCACGTTGGCGACCCGCAGCATGGCGATTAGCAGCGGCGTCGGAGCGCCTAAGGTCACGGGCGAGTCCGGCTTGCCGCCACGCATGAGCTCCGCGGCCCAAAAATATGTCGCGTCATCTGCCTGCTGTTCACGAAGGAGAGAGAGCCCAAGGTCCGCCGCGCTCGTTTGCCCGTTCACCAAGTGGCAAAATACCTGCATCTTCTGCCAATGGATGTCGGGAGCTCGGCTCAATGCCACCCGGGTGTCACCGCAGGCATCGCCGACCCGGCCGGTGATAAGATAGGCGTCCGCGCGTAATCGGCGGAGTGTCCTAGTTATATTGGTCAAGGGTACCAGCTCGATCATCGCAAGCGCGTCGTGCCATGCCCCCATTGCCTCGAGCTGAATAATGCGGGTTTCCAGCAACCATTGGGAGGCGGCCAATGTCGGCGACCCCTGCGAGAATTCTGAAAGACTCAAGTTTCCATTCACCGAGGCGGGCGTTGACCCCGACGACAACAATAAGTTTTCCGCGAGGCGGCGCTGCGCCAGAGACGTCATGCGCGTGGGGAGTTGTGGCAGGATCTTGCGCAGCGTCTCTAGTTCCGAGCCCTGCCAGAGGGTAACCGGAAAGCCTCCGCTGAGTGCATCAACGAGGCCGATCTGGTCTCTATTCGGCGCGGCGAGCTCCCCCATTGAAATATCTACGGTGTTGGCAGGCCTCGCTGCGGGTTCCGTCAGTTGATCGGGCACCAACTGAAGAGGTCGCGGGGGAGGAGGAGGCAGTTCTTGGTCCGGGGTATCCTGGGCAACGGCCGGAACCGCACACAGCATGGCGGCGGCAAGAACTGCGGCACCAAAAATAGGTGGAAGCCGACCACTAATTAAAGCGGTCATTGGGGATCACTTTCTCCATTTTTGCTGTCGGCGGCGGCATGTCGGACATCGCCAGAAAAATAACCCCGCCGGCAAAAACGGCAACAACTAGAACGATGAGGATCTTTGCCATGTTTTAATGCTCGTTAACCTGTCTCTATAAGGTGGCCGATATACCGTTGGCTTCCCGCGACGACACTACGCAAGGGCTGTGATAATGTCCATTCGGCCAATGAATTGGCCGGGTTATTCAGCTGCCGGCAAGTATTGGGACCCCGGGGCTCAAGAGGAACAAACGCAACATGAGCGCAACGGCAAATACTAAAGACGGAAGCGTGGCCAAGCCGCGGGGGCTTGACCGTCCGGTTGTGTTGGTCGGCCTCATGGGCGCGGGCAAAAGCTGCATTGGCCGCCGTCTGGCGCGTCTGCTTGGCGTGTCCTTCGTCGACGCAGACGCTAAAATCGAGGATGCGGCCGGCTACACCGTTGCCGAGATTTTTGAGAAGTACGGTGAAGCCTATTTCCGCGACGGCGAGCGCCGCGTTATGGCCCGCCTGTTGCATGAAATGCCCGGGATTCTCGCCGTGGGCGGAGGCGCCTTCATGGACCCCGAAACCCGCGAGACGATCCGCGCTCAGGCCGTGTCGGTGTGGCTGCGAGCCGACCTTAAAACCCTGTGTGCCCGCACGAAAGGTCGCACGCATCGCCCGCTTCTCAACACCGGGGACGCGAAAACCACGCTCAAAAGTCTTATGGAAAAACGCTATCCGGTCTATGCCGAGGCCGACATTACCGTCGACACCGGGGACGACAGCCCTAACGTTACCAGTAGACTGGTTTTGGAAGCACTTGAGCAGCGTTTGGGAGCGCCGCTCACGGCGCGGACACCATGACGAACGCCGGCACCACCGCGCTGATAAGTTCCGCCCCGAAACCGGACGTGACGGTCGCTTTGGGCGACCGCGCTTACGGCATTCATGTGGGGCGTGGCCTATTGCCGCGTGCCGCCGAATTGTTCTTGCCGGTCTTAAAGCAACGCCGCGCCTTCATCGTCACCGACAGCAACGTAGCATTACTCTATCTTGATCCCCTCGCGGAAAGCTTGAAGACGACGGGCATTCAAGTCAGCCACGTAGTAGTGCCAGCCGGCGAAAACAGCAAGAGCTTCGCCCAGTTAGCCCACGTGCTGGACACGATGCTGGCCGCAAAATGCGAGCGCGCCACCACGATTGTGGCTCTTGGCGGCGGTGTCGTCGGCGATTTAGCCGGCTTTGCCGCTTCAATTCTTCTTCGTGGCGTCGGGTTCGTTCAAGTGCCGACAACCCTGCTCGCACAAGTAGATAGTTCCGTGGGCGGCAAGACAGGTATCAATACAGACGCGGGTAAAAATTTCATAGGAACGTTTCACCAACCACGCCTCGTGCTCGCAGATACCGACACGCTGGTCACGTTGCCCAAGCGCGAACTGCTCGCGGGTTACGCGGAAGTCGTCAAATACGCGTTGTTGGGCGATAAAGACTTTTGGTCTTGGCTGGAAAAAAACGGCGCCCGCGCGATCGCAGGTGCGGACGCCGGCCACGACGTTTTGCGCCACTGCATCATGACCAGTTGCACGGCCAAGGCCGGTATTGTTGCCGCCGATGAAAAGGAAACCGGGGCGCGCGCCTTGCTTAATCTTGGTCACACGTTCGGTCACGCGCTGGAAGCTGAATTGGGGTATGGCAACGACTTGCTGCACGGCGAAGCGGTGGCCATCGGCATGGTCATGGCGGTTAACCTTTCGGTCCGGCTGGGCCAGTGTCCGCCCGGGGATTTGGAACGTGTTCGTGCCCATTACGCGGCCATCGGCCTGCCCGCTGCGCCGCCCAAAACTGGGCACAGCGCAATGCTGAACGCTGAGAAACTTTTGGATCGTATGGCGCAGGATAAAAAGGTGAAGGATGGCGCCATCACCTTTGTCCTGGTCCGAGGAATCGGTGAAGCGTTTTTATCCGCCGACGTACCGACTGTCCAAGTTCGCGAAACAATAGATGCCACTCTGACGGCCTAATGCGCCGCTTCCCATAAACTTGAGAGACTGCCATGGAAGTTACACTTCTGATCATCGCACTTATGATTCTTGTTTCGGCGTTTTTTTCCAGCTCGGAAACGGCGCTGACGGTAACATCGCGTGCGCTTATGCACCAACTCGAACAAGGTGGGGACAGGCGCGCTGCGGCCGTCAACCGGTTGCTAGAGCATCGTGAAAAGCTCATCGGCACCATTCTGATCGGCAACAACTTAGTGAATATCGCGGCGTCGGCGCTGGCGACCAGCCTCATGATTGATTTGTTCGGGGACACGGGCGTTGCGATCGCGACCGGTGTTATGACGCTGCTTGTTCTCCTATTTGCCGAAATCCTGCCGAAGACCTATGCCCTGACCCACTCCATGTCGCTCGCGCGGTCGGTGGTGCCGGCCATGAGCGTGATTGTGCTTTTATTGACGCCCGTCACCTTTGTGATCCAACGCGTTGTTCGCGGTTTTCTCTTTCTTATGCGGGTGAACACAGCGCATGTCGGGGGCGCCGCACAAGTGTTGGCAGAATTGCGCGGCGTGATCGATTTGACAATGGGTCTGGGCAGCATGAAGGAGGAAAGGAAGCACGAACGCGCCATGCTACGTAGTGTGCTCGATCTTGCCGACGTCGCTGTAGATGAGATCGCCGTTCACCGCCGAAAAGTGGTCACGGTGAACGCGGACCTCCCGATCTCCGAGATCATTGCGCAGATCGCGGCCAGCCCCTACACGCGCATCCCTCTGTGGCATGAGCGGCCGGAAAATATTGTGGGTGTCATTCACGCAAAAGCGCTTCTTCGCGCCATACATGCCGCGAGCGGCCATACAGACAATCTCGACATCATAGCTCTAGCCGTAAAACCCTGGTTCATCCCCGATACCACCACTTTGCTAGATCAACTCAATGCCTTCCGTGACCGACGCGAGCACTTTGCTCTTGTGGTGGACGAGTACGGAACGCTGGTCGGCGTAGTCACGCTCGAAGATATCCTGGAGGAGATCGTCGGCGACATCGGCGACGAGACCGACATACCCGTCGCCGGCGTGCGCCCCGATAACGACGGCTCGTATCTGGTTGACGGCAGCGTCACCCTACGCGATCTGAGCCGTGAGCTGGACTGGCATCTGCCTGACGACAAAGCCTCGACCGTCGCCGGTCTTGTCCTTCACGAGGCAAGATCAATTCCCGATTTAGGACAGAGCTTCCTGTTCCACGGGTTCCGCTTCGAGGTAGTGCGCCGCAACCGCAACCAGCTGACTTTGATCCGTGTCACGCCGCCGTAGCAGAGTCTTTACAGGCCGAGATTTGCCGCCGCCCTTTTTATTTAAGCGTCTTGGCGATTTCTTCACAGTAAATCTCCGATAACACTGTCAGGCCGAAATCGGTCCCCGCAGTGACACCGCTGCCGGTGATACGGTTGCGGTCTTTCGCAACCCGTGCGGCGTCCGGTATCGCACCAAGTAACGCCAACTGGTCGCGTGACCGCCAATGACACGCTGCGCGATATCCGCGCGCAATCCCGCGGCCCCCAGCACGAGCGAGCCCGTGCATACCGATGTCACGTATCGCGCCGCCGAGGTCTGACAGCGCAAAAAATCCAAGGCCTCCGCATCATCCATGACATCGATCTGCCTGCGACCGCTTGACACACAAATAACATCGAGCTGAGGGCATTTGGCGAATGTCGTAGTCGGGAGCATTTCCCATCCCGCGCCGGTCGAAACCGGATCAAGCGTTTGCCAAATAAGGTGAACAGCCGCTTCGGGTGCTGCGCTAAACACCTCCGCCGGCCCAGTCAAATCAAGCTGCATCAGATCGGGGAAAGGCGGGAACCCGAAATGTATGGCGCCGGACATAGAAGGCCACCACTGTTGAACGTCCCCGAAAACGCAACCAGCGGCCAGGGTACCTCATGCGCCCGGACAGTAAATGCAGAGGGGCGCCACCGCCTTGTAGATCGGGGCGGGTACCTTTATATGTGCGCCCTAAGACCCTACCGGCTTGATTCCCAACAGGACCATCGACGACCATGCCCCTGCCAGTGCCGGCCATGAGCCGCGAGCTGTCGCATACCCGCACCATCACCTGCGAGGGCTATGAGCGCGAAGACGGCAAATGGGACGTCGACAGCTGGCTCACCGACGCAAAAACATACGAGTTCGCGAATAAGGACCACGGCACAGTTGCGCCGGGCGCCCATATACACGGTATGGGTTTGCGCATGACCTTCGACCTCGAACTGAATATCCGCGATATGATCGCGGTTACGGATTTTTCGCCCTATCGCATCTGTCCGGATATCACGCCCAACTTTCGCAAACTCGTGGGGCTGAATTTAAGCAAGGGATTCATGCGGGCTGCGCGGGAGCGTGTAGGCGGCGTCAATGGGTGCGTGCACCTGTTTAACCTGCTCGGACCCATGGCAACCACAGCGTATCAAACGCTTGACGAAATTCGTTACAACGCCTTTTTGGAAAAAGAACGCCAAGGTGAGCCGGTTATGCCGTTCTTTATCGATTCCTGCCATGCCTGGACCACCGATGGCGACGTGCTGAAGCGGGAATTCCCAAGTTTGTATACCGGGAACAAGTAGAATCCCATGCCCTTGCCGCCGTCAGACGTAAAACGCAAACACGTACACACCCGCACCATCGCGTGCCAGGGCTTCGAGCGCGTCGACGGTGCATGGGAGGTGGAAGGCTGGATCACCGACATCAAGACCTATGGCGTCGATTCACCAGAACGGATTCACGTACCCCCGGGCGAGCCCATGCACGGCATGGGTATGCGCCTTACGGTTGCAGACAACATGCAGATCACCGATACCGTGGCCGTTCAGGATCATTCGCCCTACCGCATCTGTCACACCATCACACCCAGTTTTCGCAAACCCATCGGGTTAAGTCTGACGAAAGGCTTTAGAAAATCTGTGCGCGATCTTTTGGGCGGCAACAAGGGCTGCGTTCACTTAGTGGATATCCTCGGACCGATGGCCACAACGCTATTTAAAACGACAACCAAGCGCCGGTTCAAACAGCTAAGGGACGCAGAGGACCGCGGCGAGAAATTAAGACCGCCCGTCATCAACACTTGCCATGCGTGGTCATCCGACGGACCGGTTGTCAAACGGGATTTTCCGGATTTTTATACGGGAAAGTCATAACCCCTGCCGCTGCGCGATACGATGAGATTTCGTTAGCTCCCGACCGGCACCGTAAGCTTCAACGACAGCGCGTGAACACGTTCCTTTAATTCGTCCGCGAGCACAGCGTGAACGATGCGTTGACGCTCGACCCTCGATTTTCCCGCAAAGGCCGCGGATTCAATCGCGACATTGAAGTGCGTCTCGCCGCCCCCGTCGGCGTGTGCGCCGGCGTGACCGGAATGACGCGCGGAATCATCCACGACCTCCAAGTGTGTCGGCTGAAACGCAGCGGTTACTTTTTGTCTGATGCGCTCTTTATATACCGTCATTTTTTGGTGCCTCGATATAAATGCCTACCCTGTCGAAGCACACCTTGCGCCAAGAAACAAGATTGAGACATGTAGATATTTTTATTCATAATAGTAGCAAGGGAGACACTATGGCCCACCGCCGCGACGCAGAATGTGATCCGCTCCAAAGCCCGCCGGACCGGGTTGCCGACAGCCACGCAGGAAGCTGCGCCCGGACAGGATGCAAATCAGCCGGCGAATACCGCGCGTCCAAAGACCGTAATCTGGACGAGTATTACCTGTTTTGTCTGGAGCATGTCCGGGCCTACAACGCCAATTGGGACTTCCATGCCGATTTGACGCCTGCCGAAATAGAGGCGGAGATTCGCAACACCGTCACTTGGGGCCGTCCGACAGGGAAAATCGGCGTGTCTTACCCACAGTTTTACCAAACCCGAACCCAGATCCGCGATCTGTTCGGTCTCGGCGCCGGAACCGATTTTGACCGCGCCGCAAATAAAAAGGCTTATGACGCCCGCCCGCGCGGCGGACGCACGGCCGCGGACAATGCGGCGCTCCAAGCCCTCGATCTGACCACGTCGCTGACCCTTGACGCTCTTCGCGGTCGATACAAGACATTGGTGAAGTGGCATCACCCGGATGTCAACGGTAGTTCCCTGGACGCCGAGCGGCGCATGAAAGCCATCAACGCGGCCTACCGGACTCTCTGGGCGGCTCTGGTTGCCGCCCCCTGACTCCTTTGGGCAACACTTTGCAGCGCCCTCTCGCGCTTGCTTCTCATCCGGTTTCTTTAGTGGGAATGCGGCGCCGATTGCCCCATTAGCAACGGCATGCCATAAGACCGCCATCACGCAGGACGGGCCCTGCGGCGAGCCCGGGAGTAGAGGATGAGCAAACGGACAGCGACCGCGCAAGGTGAGCTGGGCACGCTATTGCCCGACCAAGAAATTGCCGTGCGCGAAGTTTTCGGCTTGGACACGGATATGAAGGCGCCTGCGTTTTCGCAGCGTGCCGAACACGTGCCCGAAGTGGACGCCGCCTATCGCTTCGACCACGACACCACCATCGCCATTTTGGCGGGCTTTGCCCATAACCGCCGCGTTCTCATCCAGGGATACCACGGCACCGGCAAGTCTACCCATATCGAACAGGTGGCGGCCCACCTTAACTGGCCGTGTCTGCGTATCAACCTAGACAGCCATATCAGCCGTATCGACCTTATTGGTAAGGACGCCATCGTTATCCGCGACGGCGTTCAAATCACGGAGTTTCGCGAAGGCTTGCTTCCCTGGGCGCTGCAAAGTCCCATCGCCTTGGTGTTCGATGAGTACGACGCCGGTCGCCCCGATGTCATGTTCGTGATTCAGCGCGTACTGGAAGTAGACGGCCGCCTGACACTGCTCGACCAAAACAAAATCATTCATCCCCATCCTGCATTCCGCCTATTCGCTACCACAAATACGGTTGGCCTGGGTGATACCACCGGCCTCTACCACGGCACACAGCAGATCAACCAGGGGCAGATGGACCGTTGGAACATCGTCGCAACACTCAATTATCTTGAGCACGACGCCGAACGCAACATCGTTCTGGCAAAGGTAAAGGCGTACGATAATCCCCAGGGCCGCAAGGTGATTTCCAACATGGTCGAGGTGGCCGACCTGACGCGCACCGGGTTCATGTCGGGCGATATTTCCACGGTCATGTCGCCGCGCACGGTGATCAGTTGGGCGGAAAACGACCTGATCTTCGACGATCTCGGCTATGCCTTTCGAGTCACGTTTCTCAACAAATGTGATGAGACCGAACGGCCGGTCATTGCCGAATATTTCCAGCGCTGCTTTGGCGCAGAAATTTCCGGCTCGGCGATCGAGGCTGTGGCCTAAAAACAGCTGGGCTTATCGCTGCGCCGGGCACGGCGCGCAGAATCTCGCGCGTGGTCCGGAAAAATAATTGCTGGTTTTCCGATAAGATTATGCACAAGCAAAAAGATAACCGCGCTGAACGATTCCACCTGAGCACATGGGGCTCTAACGGACGACGCCCGTGAAGAATACATTCCAAGGCCCCGTGGACCGAGGACCGTCTAGAACCGAGGTTTTCAAGAGCGCCACGACAGCGGTCGTCAAAACCTTGGGAGGGCTCAAGGAAGCCACGGTGGTCTATACGCCTGTGGCCGCCAACCACCGCGCCAGTATATCCTCGTCAGGCGAAATCCACCTGCCCTTGCCGCCGCACAAACTGAGCCCCGAAGCGGTAATCCGCCTGCGTGGTGCCGCAGACGCGGTAGCCCTGCGGCTCAAACATCACGACGCGGCGGTGCACACGCGGCGCATGCCGCTCAACAAGAATGCAGTCGACGCCTACAACACTATGGAACAAGCCCGGGTGGAGGTCATCGGTGCGCGTCAATATGCGGGCGTCAGCAAGAATCTAGGTGATGCCCTGGAACAGCACCTCGCCCATGAAGGGTGCCAGACCGCCAGCACCTTCTCGCAAATCAACATTGCCGACGCTCTCAGAGTCCTGGTGCATTCCCGCTGCGACGCCGTTGATTTAGGCAATGTCTGCACGCACGTGCGCGATGTCCTGAAGGCCGAGTTCGGCCACAAGCTCGATGCAGATCTGGATGCGCTGGCCGACAATCTCAATGATCAAAAGGCCAGCGCTGATGTTTTGCGCCGTTTGATCGAGACCTTGCAGCTTGAGCACGACAACATCCAGGAGATAGAGCAAGAGGAAGAGGCCGGCGACCAGGACGAGCCCGATCAAGAGTCCGAACAGGACGACGGCGATGCAGGCCAAGGCGACCAGGCGGAAGAGGACGTCGAGAGCGGAGAAGCGCCAGGCGGCGCCTTGGAGATGAACGCCGAGGCACCGGAAGACGAAGACGGCCAGGCCCAAGGTGAATCCACACTCCAAGATGCCAACCAGGACGCTGAGACAAACCAAACACCACCACAGCCTGGGCACAATCGCGGCACCCAGAAAGAGAGGTATCGTGCCTTCACCACCCGTTTCGACGAGGTGGAAGACGCCGCCAATCTGTGCGACCCCCAGGAACTGGCGCGCTTGCGCGTACAACTGGACCGGCAGCTCGCTCATCTGCAGGGCGTGGTCTCACGTCTGGCCAACAGGCTGCAGCGTAAGCTCATGGCTCAACAGCAACGCAGCTGGGAATTCGATTTGGAAGAGGGGCTCCTGGATGCCGGACGGTTGGCGCGCATTGTCGCCAACCCTATGCACTCTCTGTCCTTCAAGCGGGAGAAAGAAACCCAGTTCCGCGATACCGTTGTGAGCCTGCTCATCGATAATTCCGGTTCCATGCGCGGCCGGCCAATCTCCATCGCCGCCATGACGGCGGACCTCCTCGCACGCACCCTTGAGCGCTGTGCGGTGAAGGTCGAGATTCTCGGCTTTACCACCAGCCAATGGAAAGGTGGCCAGTCCCGGCGGCTGTGGATGGAACGAGGCAAGCCCGCCAACCCGGGGCGGCTGAACGATTTGCGCCATATCGTCTATAAGTCGGCCGATACGCCCTGGCGACGGGCTCGCAAAAACCTGGGCCTGATGCTGCGGGAAGGCCTCCTCAAGGAAAACATCGACGGCGAAGCCCTGGCCTGGGCCCACAACCGCCTAGCCATCCGCGGTGAACAGCGCCGCATTCTCATGGTCATTTCCGATGGTGCGCCGGTGGACGATTCGACCCTTTCGGTGAATCCCGGAAATTATCTGGAACGGCATCTGCGCGAGGTCATTGCCTACATCGAGGACCAGTCGGACATCCAGTTACTAGCTATCGGCATCGGCCACGATGTAACCCGCCACTACCGCCGGGCCGTAACCTTTATGGACGTCGAAGAGCTGGGCGGCGCCATTATGACACAGCTCAGCGACCTATTTGAAGAAAACCTGCGCTCTGCGCGCGGTTCCGCAGCGCCGTTGGTGGTGTGAAGGCCGCTGGGCCCCCTTTCCCTGCAGAACTTTCCGGTCGTTTGAGAGCGCCTTAGCGACAAAATCGTAGACCGCGCGGATGCGCGCGCTGCGGCGCATGTCAGTATGGGTCACCAGCCAAACCTCCATACGGTGGTCTAACTCTTGCGGCAAGATGCGTTGCAAAACCGGATCATTTACGTTTGACGGCAGAAGCCCGAGCACAAAAAAGCCCGCCGTTAGGCGGGCCGTTCTGGTGTCGGAGCCGCATCCCGAGCCATTACGCCACAGCTTGGCTTGCCTGCACCTTCTTAACACGGCGCTTTAACTTTAGAGCCAAGGGTTGGAGCTTGGCGTTGGGCGTTGAGAGCAAGAACGCGTCGAGGCCGCCGCGCTTCTCGATTGTCCGCAGGCCCGTGGTTGATACCTTCATCCGCACTTTCTCTCGCAAAATCTCGGATACCAACGAAACTTGGTGTAGATTCGGCAGAAAGCGTCGCCGCGACTTGTTATTGGCGTGGCTCACGTTATTACCGGTCTGAACACCCCGGCCGGTGGCTGCACAACGGCGCGCCATGCCAAAAGTCCTTCCTGTCAGGAGGGCGGCGCTATAGCGCCCGCCCACGAAGTCCGGCGTTTTACCTGTTGCCCAGGCGGCGGTCAAGCCAAAACCAGGCACGAGAAGAACCTGAAATAGTCTATTCTTCAACGCTTTGAGACCCTGCGTCGACCGGCCTTGCCGGCGGGCGCCGGGGAACACCGCTCCGGCTGGACCAGCTTGCCCGGCACGTCCTCCAAAAGCCCCCGTATCCCCGAAAATACGAGATACTGACGCAGGTCGTGGGACATCAGCGCCTTGAGCACCACATGGGCGCGGTGCAACGTTAACAGTCTGACAAGTTCGTCGTGTTCGCTGACGGCCTTCGGCGGCTTCTCGCGCATCTCCTTGAGGGCCTTGTCGAGGAGGCCATGCACCTCGCCGCGGCGGCTACGATAGACCGTCATCGCCTGCTTGATCGCTTCAGTGCGGTCCGCATCACTAGACGCATACGTCTTTGGCGAGATTTCGGCAGGTGATTTGCGAGCCGCTGAAGGTTTCGCCGGCGTGCCGCGCAACAGGCCCTTAATGCGCTCGCGCCACGCAGGTATCATGCATGGGGCGCACTCCTAGGTGCCGGTGCATCCACGCGGTCCAAAACATCCGCCAAACGGCGCATGGCTTCCGCATCGTCGTGGTCGAACACGGGTTCGCCAATTTTGGTGCGCGCGCCCGGTCCAACTGGCGCAGGTTTAGGGGGAGCCGACGGATCGCCGGCGCCGGCCAGTACGACCACCAACTCAGCCGGGGTTAGGGCTAACCCCCCCCCTCCAATATTTCCCATATAGGCCCCGACCATCACAATCCAAGCCGTGGTCACGGCGACGGCCAGAATGAAAGGTGTGCGATCGGTGCTCACTGGGCGGACGCACAAGATGCTCTATGGGACGAAGCCTTGTGTGCCGAACCGCAGAGCGGTACGACCGCCCCAATTGTAGGTGGCGGGAGTCGAAGCGTCTATGGAAGTTGTGAGAAACGAAGGCCGGACACGATGAGTTACCTCGACAAAGTACAGCGGTGCAACGCGCGCGAGCTTGCCCGGTACACGCCCTTCGTGATCGGCGACACGCATGTCGGCTGGCTCACGCCCGAGCGAGCCGATGCCGTGCTACGTCATCCTGGTGTCTTTGTAAGAACCGTTGCGGGTGTTGCCATGGCGCCGTCGCATTCCGCACCGGAGGCGCGTACTGAAGCCTTGGCACGGATAGCGCCACAATTGACGGCCTCAAACCTATTCCGTGCAGGGTCCGGCGAGATGTACAGCGTGAAGAACCATTGGCGCGCGCCTGCGTTGTTGCACATGGACCGGATGCTCGTGCCCGGCTTCGGCGTGCGAGCTTACAGCATACATCTCAACGGTTTAGTGTTAAAGGCTGGCGGCGTTCATCTGTGGGCCGGCACACGCGCCGCTGATCGCATCGTCGAGCCCGGCAAATTGGACAACATGGTCGCGGGTGGTCAGCCAGCAACCCTCTCAATTACAGAAAATCTGATTAAGGAAGCGCATGAGGAGGCCGGTTTATCCCCGGAGCTCGCGCGTAAGGCCCGTGCCGCCAGCGTCATTTCCTATTGCTTCGAGACTCTCAACGGACTTAGAAACGACACACTCTTTTGCTACGATTTAGAGATGCCGCCAGATGTCGTTCCGCAGAATACAGACGGCGAAATCAGCGGTTTTAATCTCATGCCCTTGCCCGAGGTTCTCGCCCTGGTCCGGAATACCGATCGCTTCAAATTCAACGTCAATCTGGTGGTCATCGACTTTGCAATGCGCTGCGGCGCTTTGACGCCCGAAAACACGCCCGACTACGAACAAATCGCTGCCGGACTACGCCAGCCACCGCAACCCATTGTATGAGCGGCGCCAGATTAGCCTACATACAGTGAACTATCTACTTGGCTGAGTTGACTTATTAACGTTCTCTCGGCATTGATGCGCTCCGTAGAACGGCGGTAGACTCAGCTATCTCCGAACAATGCGCCGCAGCGCCACGGAACCCCGGTTTCATAAATATGCACTTCCTAGACTTCGAAAAACCCATCGCCGAATTGGAAGGCAAGATCGCCGAACTAAGGCATCTGTCGGATGCCGACGGCCTGAATATTGCCGAGGAAGTCGGTCGCCTTCAACTGCGGGTGGACAAGGATCTTCGCTCCGTCTACGCAAAACTCACGCCGTGGCAAAAGACGCAAGTCGCGCGCCACCCCGATCGGCCACACACTGTCGACTACAGCAAGGCACTGATCGAGGATTTTATGCCACTGGCGGGCGACCGTCTGTATGCCGAAGACGAAGCCATTGTCGGCGGGCTTGGCCGGTTCAAGGGCCGCTCGGTCATGGTCATCGGTCTGGAAAAGGGTCGCGATACCGAAACGCGTATCAAACACAATTTCGGCATGGCCCGCCCAGAAGGATACCGCAAAGCGCGGCGGCTGATGGAACTCGCCGACAAATTTCACGTACCGGTTCTTACCTTTATTGACACGGCGGGGGCCTACCCCGGCATCGGCGCCGAAGAACGAGGTCAGGCGGAAGCCCTCGCCCGCTGCATCGACTGTTGCCTCTCCGTTCGCGTACCGTTGATTTCGGTGATCATTGGCGAAGGAGGGTCTGGTGGCGCTTTCGCGTTAGCCGCCGGCAATGCAGTGCTCATGCTTGAGCACGCCATTTATTCGGTGATCTCGCCCGAGGGCTGCGCCTCGATTTTATGGCGTGACGGTAAACAGGCAAAAACCGCGGCGGAGGCCTTAAAGCTCACCGCGCAGGATTTGGAATGCCTCGGTGTTATCGACGGTATTATCCCCGAACCTATCGGCGGCGCTCACCGTTCACGCGCGGCAATCTTTACCGCCGTGCGGGACACCATTGACATGCATCTGGGACAGTTGATTCGCGTTGACGGAGGACAGTTGCGCGCTCAGCGTCGCGATAAATTTCTGCAAATGGGGCGCACCGTTGCGGAATAAGCGCACGGCGTAGGTCCCCCGCACCGACCTACCCGCTAAGAGCCGACACCCCAGGCAGTTCTTTCCCTTCAAGCCATTCAAGAAACGCGCCGCCGGCGGTGGACACATACGTCAACTTGTCCAGCACACCCGCGCCGTTCAGCGCCGACACCGTATCGCCTCCGCCGGCCACCGATACCAAACCTCCAGCCTGCGTCAGCTCGGCCACCTTTCTCGCTAGTGCATTGGTTCCCGCATCGAACGGCTTGATCTCGAACGCGCCCAGCGGCCCGTTCCAGATAAGCGTTCTATACCTGACGAGTTTGGCCTCCAGCGTTTTCACCGTGGCCGGACCAACATCGAGAATAATCGCGTCTGCCGGCACCGCATCGATGTCGCACACAGACGTTTCCGCGCCGTCCTTCAGTTCGGTGGATACGACCGCATCCACGGGCAACACGATTTCGCAATTCGCCGACTTGGCTTTTTCCAAAATCGCCCGCGCCATGTCTGCCAGATCACGCTCGCAGAGAGATTTCCCGACGTCAACGCCTTGAGCATTCAAAAATGTATTCGCCATGCCGCCGCCGATCACAAGCATGTCCACCTTCTCCAGGAGATTATCGAGCAGATCGAGTTTAGTGGAAATCTTGCTACCGCCGATGATGGCGATAACCTTCGGGCGGGGGTTCACAAGCGCCGCTTCCAGCGCTTCCAATTCGGCCTGCATCCGCCCTCCCGCATAGGCGGGCAGTACATGAGCTAGGCCTTCAGTCGAGGCGTGGGTGCGGTGCGCAACCGAAAACGCGTCGTTAACGTAGACATCGCCCAGCGCCGCAAGCTTTTTCACGAAAGTCGGGTCGTTTGTCTCTTCACCGGCATGGTACCGCAGGTTCTCAAGCAACAGTACGTGCCCTGGCTGAAGCCCGGCCACCGCCTGGGCTGCGACCTCTCCGATGCAATCCTCGGCGAAAGCCACGTCATGACCGAACGCTTGGGCAAGCGCTTGGGCCACCGGCCTCAGCGACATGTCCGGCACCCGCTTCCCCTTTGGGCGGTCAAAGTGAGACATAACGATGACTTTGGCCCGCTTAGCCACAAGCCCGCGCAGTGTGGGCATGAATCGTTCGATACGAGTCATGTCCGTCACGCGCCCGTCTTTCAAAGGCGCGTTGAGATCTGCGCGAACAAGGACGCGCTTGCCGCCGATGTCCACCTGGCCGATGGTTTTGAACGCAAACATGAGCGCAGACGCTAGAGCAACTTACCCATCGTTGCCAATATATCGAGCATCCTGTTGGAAAACCCCCACTCGTTATCGTACCACGACAATACCCGCACGAAGTTGCCCGGCATTACTTTGGTCTGCGTCGCGTCAAAGGTGCTAGATGCCGGGCAGTGGTTAAAATCCGTGGACACCAACGGCAACGTATTCACGGCGAGCACACCCTTCAAAGCGCCGCCAAAGCTTTCGCCCTCGGCTGCATCTCTCATGGCCTGGTTAATCGCCTCTTCCGTCGCGGCTTTTGACAATACGCACTTCAAATCCACCACCGAGACGTTAGGGGTCGGCACACGAATGGCCGAGCCACCCAGCTTGCCTTTCAGTTCGGGCAGCACTTCGCCCACGGCTTTGGCAGCGCCGGTTGAAGTCGGAATCATATTTAAGGCCGCGGCGCGCGCGCGGCGCAAGTCCTTGTGTAGCGTATCCACCGTTGCCTGATCGCCGGTGTAGGCGTGAATGGTCGTCATATAGCCCTGCTCGATGCCGTACAGGCTGTGCAGAACATGGGCGACCGGCGCGAGGCAATTGGTCGTGCACGAGGCATTGCTGACCACTGTGTGCTCTTTCGTTAGCTTGTCGTGATTTACGCCGTATACAACGGTCAGGTCGGCTCCCCTCGACGGTGCCG
Source organism: Rhodospirillaceae bacterium (assembly GCA_963662375.2). GTDB lineage: Bacteria > Pseudomonadota > Alphaproteobacteria > Rhodospirillales > Rhodospirillaceae > UBA11612. The sequence goes on along the minus strand of CAXXRP010000015.1, from coordinate 371,341 downwards.
AGACCAGTACTTTCCTGGCGCCCGCGCTCAAATGAACTTGCGCCTTCTCCTTGTCGGTGAAAATCCCGGTGCACTCAGCAACAACATCGATGTTCAGGTCTTTCCACGGCAGTTGGGTGGGGTCCCGTTCCTTCAGTGCTTTTACGACCTTGCCGTTCACCTTCATCACATCGCCGGAGACCGACACGTCTGCAAGCAACGGCCCGTGGACCGAGTCATAACGCAGCAAATAGGCATTAGAGTCCGCCGGACCTAGATCATTAATGGCGACGATTTCTACATCCTGACGCTTTGATTCCACCAGAGCCCGGAAAACCATACGGCCAATGCGGCCAAAGCCGTTGAGTGCGACGCGAACTGCCATGAGATGTTCCGCTTCCTTTTCGTTGGTTTTTTCGGGGCGCGGGCTGGCGACTCAGGGTCGTCAGGCGCCTAAATATAGAGTAGCGGGAAATACAATAGTCGCCGCCGGAATCCAAGGGTGACGGACCAAACCCTTGAAACAGCCCCGGAATCGACGTGCAAAAAGACACGTCGACAACTTCTGCACGCTTTTGGAAGCCAACGCGACGTCCAGTTCCGTTCTAATTTACCTCGATAATTGGGTGAGCAATTCCAAAACGCCGAACGAAAACTACGCCCGCGAGATCATGGAACTTCACACCTTGGGTGGGGATGCCTACTTGGGCGTCGGCGGCGAGGGCGCCGTTGAGCTTGGATCCGACGCGGTCGCCATAGGCTTCACGGATCAGGACGTGATCAATACCTCCAAGGCCCTGTCCGGGTGCGCCATAAAATAGCTGCAATGGAAATATAATACTTTTTAGAATCCCCCAGCCGCCGCCACACCCTCTGTGGAAAAATGTCTTTAAGATAAGAGTGTTAACTTGTTTGGATCACCACAAGCAAAGAAACAAGGCGCTGGAGATGATCCATTCGCGCTCCGTTCCCGTAAAAAGGTCATGTATTAATTCAACGTTAACCCGATCGCCGTGAGGTGCCCTTACCGAGGGAAAGACTCGGCCCGGCTGCAAATCGAGGGGGCAAGAATGCTACCAACCGAACCAACCTTTGAACGCGTGGCGCTGAACCGTGCGACCTTCGGCGCCCGCGACACCGACGAGGCTTACGTCGACGAGATCGGCTGGCCCGCCTGGGTCGCCGAACAACTCGATCCGCTGGCGGGGGATGATCCCGCCCTAGCCGAACACCTCGCCAACCAACTTATGCACATCGAATACCAGGCCGGCGAAACCCCGGACGGCAGCTGGCCAGAAGTGAACGAAGACCGGCCGCTGGTCTCCCTCACAGCTTCGGCGGAAGAGCTATGGGAAATCTCCCTCAACGCCGGCGTAACGCTGTCCTACAACGAGCTCTCTCGCCTACAGCAGGAGGTCCACAGCACCACTTGGATCCGCGCCGCACACTCCCGTTACCAGTTGCGCGAAGTGATGGTGGATTTCTGGCACAACCATTTCAGCATCGATGGCCGCGGCGGCGGCAGAAAATTGACCGCCTCGCTGCCCCTCTACGACCGCGACATCATCCGCCCGCACGTGTTCGGCAATTTTCGCGCCATGCTGGAAGCGGTGGCGTCCTCGCCCGCCATGCTGCTGTTCCTCGACAATGCCCGCAGCTTCGCCGACCATCCCAACGAGAACTACGCCCGCGAAATGCTCGAGCTGCACACCTTAGGTGTGGATATGTACCGCGGAAAGACGCCCGACACAGTGTCGCCAACTGAGCTGTTCGGTGCATTCGAGGTTCCCGGTTTCACCGACCAGGACGTGGTCGAGGCTTCCCGCGCGTTTTCAGGATGGACACTGGAGATCGGCCAGCGTCACGTCGACAACACTCGGTTGCCCAACACGGGAAGATTCTTTTTCAACGAATATCAGCATCACAACGGTGCCGGCGACTTCCTCGGCGAACCCCTCTCGCCCCTGGCGGGTAGTCTAGAACAGGGACAGCGTGTGCTCGATATCGTCGCCTACCATCCGGGCGCGGCTCAATTCATCTGCACAAAAATCTGCCGGCGGCTATTCGGAGATCCGGTGCCCAATGCCGTTGTTGAACGCGCCATTACGACGTGGATGGACAATCAGCAGGCCCCCGACCAGATCAAGAAAGTCATGGAAGCGATTCTTTTGGACGGCGATGAAATTGGCGCGCTCCCGCCGCAAAAGGTGCGCCGGCCGTTCGAGCGGCTCATGGCGTATGTCCGGACCACAGGCATGGTGGTGAACGCGCATCCTTGGTTTAACTACATGCTGAATTCGGTCAAGGATGGCATCTACCAATGGCCGATGCCCGACGGCCACCCTGAAGAAGACGACTATTGGCTCACGACTGTCGCGACCCTCACCACCTGGAACTTGATGGTGAGCCTGCCCCATTTCGAGGCCATCCAGTCGAGCCTCTATGACCAGACCCCGGACAACGTGCAGAGTTCCGTTATACTGACCATCGAATACTGGGCAAGCCGTATGCTTGGCTTCGAGCCCGGCGGGAACGCGATGAACGGGCTCATTAATGACGCCATGAGTGCCCGTAGCGGACTCTCGAACTCGCTGCCCACCAAAAATCCCGGGCGGATCGACAAAAGCCTCCGGCAATTGGTGGCGCTCATCGCCACCACGGAAGAGTTTACTTATAGGTAGGAGCAGCCTCCATGACCCTGTCACGACGCAATCTACTTTTGGGCGCCTCCACCGGAGCCTTCATGGCCACCATCGCGCCAAATGCCCGTGTTGCCTTGGCGCAGGACGCAGGCGCAACGCGAGACATCCTGATTGTGCTTTTTCTGCGCGGCGGATCAGACGGCTTACAGATGATCGCGCCGTCCGGTGATTCCAATTACATCAGCAAGCGGCCCACCATCGCCGTCCCCTCGAGCGGAACCAATGCGGGCATAGGCCTCGGCACACTCGACGGGGTCGACTTCTATCTCAATCCCAGTGTGCCGGAACTCAAATCCCTGTATGACGCCGAACAATTGGCCGTGGTCCACGCGACCGGTATGGAGATGGACGACCGCAGCCACTTCGAGTGCCAGGAGTATATGGAACGCGGTGTTGACCACACTTCCAGCCACGAAAAGCGCGGTTGGCTCACCCGCCACATCGAAAGTCTCAGCGAGGATCGCCCGGCACTCAGCACCGTCTCCTCAAGCGGCGACGTCCCCAACTCTCTTCTCAAGTACCCCCAGGCTGTCTCGATATACGACGTAAAAAACTTCAAGCTTCGGGGCTCTGAATTCAGGAGCGAGGCGGTGCGCAGCGTCAACATTGGCGATAGCGCTTATAAGACACTCTCCACTCGAACGCTCGATGCCATCGCGTCGGTGGAGGCGGGACTACAGAACGAGAGCTCGGAAACCGCTGAGGGCGCCCAATACCCCGGCGGCGAATTGGCCGCTGGCCTGCGCTCGCTGGCGCGACTCATTAAAATGGACGTCGGCATCGATATCGCCACGGTGGACCACGGAGATTGGGACCATCACGATAATTTGGAAGGGGAGTTCCGTAACCAAGCGGAAGAGCTGTCACGCTCTCTCGCGGCATTCTGGACCGATATCGCCGACTATCAGGACCGGGTGACCGTTGTCACCATGACCGAGTTCGGTCGGCGCCTGGAGGAAAACGGCAATCGCGGCACCGACCATGGTATGGCGTCGTACATGTTCCTCCTCGGCGGCAACGTCAACGGCGGCAAGATTTACGGCGACTGGCCGGGCTTGGACGAGTCCGATCTTGTTTTTGGAGATTTAGCAGTGACCACTGACTACCGCCGTGTGCTGTCCGAGATTTTGGTCAAGCGGCACTCCAATCCGCGGCCCCACGATGTGTTTCCGTCAACGGCCTACGAACCGCTGGGTATAGTCCAAGGCGACGACAGCACCGTCGTGACCGAGGCGGCAACACCGCGGCGGCTATGGTGAATCAGATGTAGGGCGGTGCGCGCCTAGTCGGCAGCGGCAGCGGCGATGCGGGCAGAGCGCATATTGATGACGAAACCCACAGCAAGGACCATAATCACAGCCAACTGCGCCAGCAACGGCAGCGCCGAAGGATAGACCCCCAGCCAGTCGATGCGCGGAAAATCCACTTTAACCATAGGCAACATGCCTACCTCTTCTAGGGCCGCGACCCCCTTGCCCGCCAGGATGAAGGCTAGCACCGCGATCAGCGTCGAGCTCGCCGCAAAAAATTGGCCAATAGGCAAACGCCGCGAAGTTTGTAACAACACGACAGTGACCACGACCAATACAGCGGCGCCTGCCGCCATGCCCACGAGGATGGACTCGCCGTTTCCGCTGGTCCACAGCGCCACGTAAAACAGGATGGTTTCAAATACTTCGCGGTACACCACCACGAACGCCAGTGCGAAAAGCAAGAATGCCGACTTGCGTGTAAGCACCGCCGACATTTTATCCTTGATGTAGGCTTGCCACTGGCCGGCCAGACTCTTCTGATGCATCCAGATGCCGACGCCGAGCAAGACAACCGCTGCAAACAGGGCCGAGACGCCTTCGGTAAGCTCGCGGTTGGCGCCGCTGATATCCACCAGGAAAACGGCAGCCGCCCACGTGATCGCACCGGCGGCCAGCGCGCCGATCCATCCCGCGTGCACATAAGGCAGGACATCGCGCCGTTCTACCTTCACCAAGAAACCGATCATCGCCACGACAACCAGCAGCGCTTCGAGTCCTTCCCGCAGCAGAATCGTAAACGCGCCGAGGAAAGCGGCTGTGGCGTGTCCCTCAGATACGGCCAAGGTTGTGTCTACCTCTGAAAATAGTTCATCCAGCACCTGTTTCTGCTGGGCGACTTGCTCAACAGATGCGCCTGCACCGAGGCGGCTGCGGTACTCACCCATCGCCGTTTCAACGCGGATCATAAGCTCGCTATCACGCGCGCGCAGCAGCGCCTCCACCGGCTCAAACCCATCCAGGTAGGACGACAACGCAAGGGACGTCGCCTGCACGGAATACCCCGCGCGGTAAGCGTCGAGACTCTCGTTTAGCCGGGCTTGCGCCAAGATCAGAGTGCCGGCGCTATTTTCTTCAATAACATCCGGTCGGCTGCGGAGGTACGCCATCGCCGCGCGCGCTGTATCAGTCCCCACCTCCTGTGCGAATGCCGCCTCGGTTGTTCTGACAAGGGACTCAAGGTTTGGAAATCGCGCCCTCAACGCAGGATCGTCGCGCCATAACATCTCCCCCGTCTGCCGTAGTTCCGGCGTGTAGGAGAAATTGCCGGCATACAAGGCCAGCGCCCAGCGGTCCTCGTCAGAGTACATCGGCTCGAAGCTGATCATTGGGGTGTCGGCCAAGCCTTGAGTGACAACTTCGTAGAGCGAGAACAAACTTCTTTCTCTGGCGCGCACATGATCCGTGAAGGCGATAGGAGGCGGATCCAGATTCGCGGCCGCCGGGCCATCACCGCGTCCTTCCATTCCGTGGCAGGCGAAACATTTTTGATTAAAAAGCGCCGCGCCGCGCGCGAGGTCGGGAACATTCGTCGGCGCGACAGGAACTGGATAGGTCACTAAAAGGCTATCCGCCAATCCGTGCGCCAATCGCGTGACCTCTTCTGGTGCGGCAAGAGCATCGATAGCGGCCCGCAACCGCGCAGCCTGTGCAACAAGGTCCTGATGGCCTTCTCGCGGCGGCAGCGCTATGACTTTTTCACCGGCAGTCGCCGAGAACTCCTGCATCTCGGCATATTCGAAATCGCTGACCACAGTGCCGTTTTCCACAGCGCCGGGATAATCCACCGCGAGGTAGTCGAGCAATTTCCACGTTTGCCGCACCTCGGTGCCGAGCGCCGCATCTTGCGCCAAGCTTGGAGTCCCGCCCGTCACGGAGACTAGGAGCACGAATCCCAAAGCGAGAATGGTTGATCGGCGCATAACCTGCAGCATGGAAGGTCTTTCTATACATGAAAAGGCTTCATGCCCTATGTATTGATAATGATAATTGATCGCAATAAAAAAGATGTTAAAACCCAAGGGGAACCAGGTCAGAAACCGTATCCGTTACCACCGTGGGCCCCGCCGAGACCTGCTGGCATCTTACGGCGTGGCGGAACGGGGAATTAACTGGCCAAACGAAAACAGCAAGGGGAGTGAGATCATGTCCAACCCAAAAAACAATAGCGTCACACGGCGCAGGGTTATGGCTGCCACGGGGCTCAGCGCGATTGCCCTAGCGGGCCTCGGCCGCAGCGCATCGGCCGACAACCACGAAATGTCTGCCACCGAAAAAGCCAATGTCAAAGTCGTGGCCGACTTCATGAAGCTTTGGGCTGCGCCCGATGCCAACGGCGAAAAACTCGCCGCCTATGTAGCGGACGAGTGCGTCCTGCGCATGGAAGAAAACAAACCGGCGGTCGAGGGCCGTGCGAACGCTGTCGTGGCGTTCGATGCGTTCTTCAAAGGCGGTCAGCGTTTCGGCATCGACGTTCTGGACACGTTCGCCATCGGCCCCGTGGTTGCCAATTCCCGCAGCGATTACGTCGTCGTTCCCGGCAAGGACCCGGCCAATCGCTTCGCGGTGGCCGGTGTCTTCATTCTCCGCGACGGCAAGATCCACGAGTGGGCCGACTACGTCGTGCCGAAAAGCTAGGCGCCGCACCATACGATTACCATAGTCCCCTGCGACCCTCCGCGCGTTCAGTGAATCGGGAGGTGTGCAGCCATGGAAGACTTGATTATGCCGGGCCTGATGGTCCTGGTTGTAACGTCGGCAATCGTATCCGGCGGCTACATCTCGCGTGTGTCCTCTAACGATGCGGAAAGACGGCAACGGACGGTGGGTCGATTGCTTTCCCTGTGGGTTTTCGTTCTAGCCAGTCTATTTTTTGTCGACGCATCTCTATCGCTTTCCGAGCGCGGCGAGCAGCGCACGGAACGGGCGCCCCCTCGTCCGGCTGTGGAACGGCATCATGACGGTGGCCCGGCGGCAGAGCATCCCGCGCCGTTGCCCGCTCCCCAACTGGGGGGTATTGAGGGCCGGCGAGAGCGTCTTTTTTCCGCTGAATAGAGATACAAGCCGTTTAGCTCGTCGTTGTAGGCGTAAATGTCTGAAATAGATTTCGTTTCGTTGATGCCCGTTCCGTCTTCGCTTTTGCCCGTTTTGCTAACGGTTCCGCCGCAGGTCAGCCACGTGTCAGCGGCAACGGCGGTGGTTGCCCAGGCAGCCAGAACTGTCGCGGTAACAAATGTATAGGGAAGATTCCTCATGGCGATACTCCTCCTTGTCAGCCACATAGGATGAAAAGGGGTGCTGCCCGGCGCGGCCCCCGGCGTTAGGGACCTAATATTAGAGACCCACGCGCGCAAAGGGGTTTTAACCGTTAATTATCTGTATTTTTTGCGGCGCACAAAGGCGCGCGTTTCGATACGTGCCGGTGAAAAACGTCTATCATAGGATCGACGGCGCATTGGGGGGCGCTCCGCATGAACCGCGATAAAAAAATCATTCTGCTTGCAGCGACGGTTGTTGCGGGCGTTGTCGGCACGCTGGTAGTCCTCCCGCCCGTTCGGCAGGACCCGACGTATCATCGCTTTGCCGATCAACGCACATGGGCTGGCATTCCCCACGCCGGCGATGTGTTGTCGAATCTGTCCTTTGTGATCGTCGCCCTCCTCGGCTTGGCGGCACTTTTTATGTACGCGCGCCGTGATCACGGGACTGCGCGTATCTGGACGACGCCGTATACGGCGTTCTTCATCGGCATTGCGCTCATCGGCGCCGGGTCGTCCTACTACCATTGGGCACCGGACAACGCCGCGCTAGTCTGGGACCGCCTGCCCATGACCTTGACCTTCATGAGTTTGTTCTGCGTGGTCATCGCCGATCGCATGGGTCTTACGATTGGCAAAGAGTTATTCGTGCCCTTGCTGCTAATTGGGTCAGGGTCCGTCGCATATTGGAGTTTCACCGGCGATCTTCGGGCCTATGGCCTCGTTCAATTCATGCCGGTCATCTTGCTGCCGCTAGTGTGTTGGATGTTTCCGCCGCACCGCGGACTTCGCGGGCCGTATCTTGGAGGCCTCCTTGGCCTCTACGGTCTGGCGAAGGTTCTGGAGTACTACGATCATGAAGTATGGAACCTGTTGGGCCACACCGTTAGTGGCCACACCCTGAAACATGTTTTCGCGGCAGCTGCCTGCGCGGTAGTCGCGTGGTTTATGGTGCAGATGAGTTCAGGACGTCACGCCGGTCACACCGCGCGCCACTGACCTTCCCAAAATTTAGCGCGGATATCCTTCTTCAGGAGTTTACCCACGGCACTGTGCGGCAACTCGGGCCAGAACTCGACGGACTTAGGCGCTTTGATGCTACCCAGCTTGTCCTTGCACGAAGCTAAGAACTCTTCCCCCGTGGCTTTTGCACCATCCTTGAGTGTAATCACTGCCTTGATTTCCTCGCCCCATTTTTCGCTGAGCACGCCGATCACGGTGCATTCCAGCACAGCAGAGTGGGTGAGAATCACAGTTTCTACTTCCACAGGATAAACATTAAAACCACCTGAGATAATCATGTCCTTCTTGCGGTCAACAATCGTGATGAACCCGCGCGCATCCTTCACACCTACGTCCGAGGTGTGGTGCCAGCCGAATTTTGAAACTTCTTTGGTTTCCTTCGGCCGTTTGTAATAGCCTTGCATGACTATGGTTGAGCGCACCACGATTTCGCCGGTCTCGCCCGGCGGCAGAATCTTGCCGTCGTCGTCCATGATCTCCATCCAAGCAAAAGGTACGGCGCGGCCCGTCGATCGCACAATCTCTTCGTCGAATGTGCCGTTGGCATATAAATAATCTCTGGAAAACTTGGCCAGAACCGGAAACAAAATTTCCGTCTGGCCATACAAATCGTGCATCACGGGACCGAAGACCTTCACTGCTTCTTTGAATTTGTCGGGGGCGTACGGCGCCGCCGCGATACCGAAGAATTTCAACGCCGAGAAGTCCGTCTGCCGGGTTTTATGATGCGCTAGCAGCGCATAGAGCGCCGTAGGTGGCAGATACAGATGCGTTATTTTTCCCGCGCCATGGTCTCCAATATCGCCTCGGCGTCGAAAGTCGGCAGGACGATGTTGGCCGCACCGATGGGCACAAAACCCAACGCCATAAATCCGGCGGCATGGGTTAGCGGCGAAACCACCAAGTGTTTGCTCTCGGGGGTGATGGACAAAGTTTCAAACAGCGCGATCATGACCATCTCGAACGAGCGGTGCGTATGCACCCCGCCCTTGGAGGGTCCGGTAGTCCCGCCGGTGGGTTGCAACAACATGGGCGCGTTCGGATCTTCGGGTGCGCAATCGAACGGCGCGTAGCAATCCTTGATCCACGTCTCCAGGGACGGGCCGTGTTCGGACTCCCGGTCCATGCAGATAAATGTCTTGGCCAGCGGCAGACCTTTTTTCAAGGCCGGCACTGCATCGTCGTAGTCGCTGTGGAAAAACACGAAATCACAATCGAAATAGTGCAGCACTTCGGTGTTGGTCTCGAGGGAATTGCGGGTATGCACCGACAGCCACGCCATGTCGGCGCGGTTGATGGCCAGATGCAACAACATCACCCGGTGATCATTGGCGCGTAGATGGCGATATGCGCGCCGGTCTTGCCGTCAAAGTGCCGCGTCAACGCATGAGCAATGGCATGCACGGCCTTCTGCGCGCCCGCATAATTCAGCCGCGCAGATGAGTCGGCGATCATCAGGTTGTCCGGATACAACGCTACCGCGGCGTCGAAATAATCCGCGATACGCATCACGGCCCTCCCCAAACGGCCCAGAACCTCAGGACCTTAGCCGAAGCATACCGGCGGCGCGACACCTCACGCCTGAACCATTGGCGAACCCCGCGCCGCCGCGCTAGGGTAAGCCCCACCACGCCGCAGTCCTCGGGAGGGATTTAGATGCTCGTGTTTGCCCACCGCGCAGCCCTGGCGTTGCTGATTACCGCTCCTTTCGCGCTTTCCGGCTGCGGTCAGCAGACCGCCGCGCCCCAGCCGATTCCCTTTACCGGCGCTGCTGCGGTTGGCGACAGCAACGGAGCGTACACCCTCGCCTGGACCGCGCCGGAGGACACGTCTGTCACCGTGTATGCCGGCACCGACCGGAACAACGTCGGCCGCGACAATGAGGTCGGAAAAGGCGGCGGTGCGGGACACCTTGCCGTCACCCTACCCGCAGATGTGCGCTGGTATTTCGAATTCGTGCCCGAGACCGGCGGCACTCTGGTCGTGGCCGAGCGCGGCCTCCATCTTGCCACCATCCCCAACCTGCGCGATGTCGGCGGCTACCGCGCTGCCGACGGCAAATGGGTGAAGATGGGCCGCGTCTTTCGCTCCGATCAACTTGACAAAGTCAGCGACGACGACTTCAAACATCTCGAAGTCCTCGGCCTCAAACTCATCTGTGATTTTAGGACCGACGCCGAGCGCGCCGCCGGGGCCGACCGCGTTCCATCAACCACTGAGCACATGATCGCCGATGTTTCCGGCGACTACGACTACGGCGGCATTGGCGTGGTCCTCGACAATCCGGACGCCATAGGCGAAGTTCTCAGTAGAATTTCGGGCGAGGAGATTCTCAAAGCCGCCAACCGCGCCTTTGTCACTGCCGAGCCCGCCCGCGCCGCCTACAAAGCCACCTTCGAACGTCTCGCCGATCCCGCCGCCCTGCCCGCGTTGTTCCACTGCACCGCCGGCAAGGACCGCACCGGTTGGGGGGCGGCGATGCTGCTCACCCTCCTCGGCGTGCCCCATGAAACCGTCATGTTCGACTACATGCTGTCCAACACCTATCTCAGGCAGAAGAACACGGCGCTTCTTGCTGCGTTTCCGCCGGACCTCGCGAAGGCCATGGCGCCCCTGATGGGCGTGAAAGAAGAATATTTGCAAGCCGGTTTTGACGAAGTGCAAGCCACCTACGGCAGCTTCGAGGCTTACATCAGAGACGGCATCGGTCTATCCGACGAGACCATCGCCGCGCTCAAGGAAAATTTCCTGACGCCGTAAAAAACGCGCGATGCCTACACCGCCGTATCGGCGCGGTGGCGCACCAACTCGGTCAGCGCGATCATATCGTCCAAAGACGGCGGCAGCAGCTCGCTTAGCCAGTAGCGCACAAACCTGGTCCATTCTCCGCTCGGCGACATCTCGCGTTCGGACAGCGCCGCCGCGCCTGTTTCGGCAATCTTACTGATGTGTATCATGTACGCCTCCCGCTGCGGATGTTTTTCCCGGCGTCTACATAAGCAGGCTTAATGACCCTTTAACCGATGGTCCTGTCAAAAAATTTGAGCCGATTCAGGTCGCGGCGCGTCGCCCGCTCTCACTAAGGCGCTTCGTCGGGCCAGCCGGAGATGCCCTCCAAGGTGTCCTGCTCGAGCGGATAAAACACTTCGATCTCCGAGATCAGTCCGCCCTCGATCTTTAAGCGCTCGATCACATGGGCGGTGGAGACATTGCCCGGCCGGTCCGTGCCGGTCAGCCACAAGGCCATCACCTGACAGCTGTGCTCATCGGCGAACAGGCGAAAATTGCGCCGAAACGCCAGCTGCTCGCGGGCAACGCTGGCCCGCAGCGACTCTTCACCCAACTGGATGTTGCGCCCGTTCTGAGTGCGGCGCACATCGGGAGCAAACTTCACCGCGCTGCCGTCAGCGGTCACGAGCCCGTCGAGGTATGTGTTTGCGATTTCGTACAAACACGCGCGCACCAGCGCGACGCAACCATGATTGCCCGGCGCATCGCCCACAACATCGGGCCACGGGTTTTCGATCTCGTCAATATACTGTTCGTCCATCACCACGAACACTTCGATCTCGGTGATCAGCCCGTCCTTCACGCGCACGCGTTCGGCCACGTGCCCCCCGGTGGGGACCGCCCCTTGCACGATCCAGAAGGCAAAAACATCACCTTTCTGCTCGTCCACCACCAGGCGCAAGTTTTTGTGACCCGAGATGGTCTCGGTATCAACCTTCCCGGCACTCACCACTGCCCCTTCATCGGCGCGCGCGCCGCCGGCATGGGTGCGCCGCGCGTCGGGATGCAGCCGCGCCATGGCGCCGTCACCGACCCACAGCGCTTCGATGTAACTCATCGCTGTTTAGGTGAGACAGGCGCGCGCGTTATCCGTGCACGGCTCAGCCTTTGCCTGGGCGCAGGCGCTCAAAAGCGCGCATACCCCGACCGCCGCGACAGCTGTGCGTTTCATAGTTACTCGGCTTCCCCGACCGGCAACGTATCGGGGACCACCTCGCGGCGTTTGAATTTCCAGCCCGCCTCGGTCAGGGCCAGCTCGTCCTGATAGCGGCTGGTGGACACGCTGGCCGGCCCCGCATCCTCCGCCGGGGTATGCAGAGTCAGGTAAGCGCTCGCTGTGGCCGTGTTTCCGCTCCGGGCGACCTCGATATTACTCATCACATGGCGCGTCCGCCGGCCCGACTTCATAAATCCTTGTTGAAACCCGATCAGCGCTTCATGCCCGGTAAATTCCCGGCCGCCGGCCACAAACACGCCGTCGGCGGTGAAGGTATCGGCCCAGGCCGCGCCCTCGCCTTCGTTCAGATCAAACGCGCGCGCATAACGCACGTTTAGCGCCTGCACCGCCGATAGATCGCGCCGCGCCTGCTCGGCGGCGTTTTCCTTTTCCGCCGCCAGCGCCGCGCGCAGCTGTATGGCTTCCTGATTGAGCCCATAGCTCCATCCGGCGAGCAGCATCAGCGCCGCCAGGCTCAGCATGGACATGGTTCTCCAATTCATCTGCGTCTCCGTTCTGTAAAGATTTCAGTCCGCCCGGTTTCAGTCTTTCAGGTGCGCGGCGAATTCCGGTCTTTCGCGCAGCGCGTTGGCTTCGCGCTGCAGATCGCGCAACACCACATTACCCGGCACGTCGGATTGTAGCAGCGTCCCCGCCACGTTGGCCCACTCCTTGTAGGCGGCAATGCGTCCGTCCTTCAAGGTAAACTGCGCACAGCCCTCAAGCAGGGCGCGACCCGCCGCCGCCCCAGGGCGCGACGGTTTCAGCTCCAACGATAGTTGGCGTAGCCAACACTGCCGCCGCAACCCAGATCGCTCGCCTCCCAGTGGAAGTCGGTGGCATCCTGATGGAAGAGATCGCGCAGCATGCGCTTCAACTCGGCATGGCCCGTGAAGGTGCCATAGACCGAGTCCTCATAGGTGGCGTCCTCGGTGAACAGCCCGGCGAATGCATCGGTATCGCGGTCTCCACCGCGGTCTTGAAGGTTTCCAGAATCTCCGGAAACGCGGCCATGGCCGGCCTCCCAGCCCAATCGGAACCAGCGGCCATTAGACCCCGTTTTACCGGAAATGTTCCAGTCTAATGGTGCGGCACCCCGCCGGCGAAGGTCGGCAACTACTGGATCAGCTGCCTCCGTGGCCCGGCTCTTTTTATCTAGTCTTCGATATGCCGCGCGAATCCGGGCATCTCCCGCAACTCTTCGCCCTCGCGCTTTAACAATCCCAGCACCGAGCCCACCGGCACCCCGGCCTGCAGCAGCGCGAGAATCCAGAGGTTATGGTATCTGTTTTATAAACCAGAAAAGAAAAACTCTAGATACCCGGCATACGCCGGGCATGACGGTGGAGGCAATTTCCTATGAACTTCTGCGAAACCCACATACTGCCGCACATCCTGGACCTCGACATGAAGCAACCCGACATGAAGCTAATACGCGAACGCCTGACCCCCGAGGCCGAGGGCCGGGTGCTGGAGATCGGCGTCGGCTTGGGCCTCAACCTACCATTATACTCGGACCGCGCGCGCGAGCCCATCGCAATCGAGCCCTCGCCCAAGCTGCGCGAGATGACCAAAAAGCATCGAAGGCCGCGAACCGCCCCATCGACGTACGCGACGGCAGCGCCGAAGCTATTCCGCTCGACGACGCCTCGGTCGATACCATGGTGACCACCTGGACCCTGTGCACCATCCCCGACGCCCACAAGGCGAGATGAATTTCCTGCTAAGGTCACGCCGCTTCTCCGCGTCTGCCGCGTAAGACCGGGCCAGCCGAGCCAGCGCCCCACTAAGGGCGGCAGCAGCCTCCCTGTACAACGCGTCTTGTCCGCCCTCACCCAACATGAGCAAATTCAGCCCTAGCTATATCCATACCGTTATGCGGGCTCCATGGAGTGCTCTTACTTATGGTAGTCAATACGGGTGAGAATTTCTTACAAGAAATCGGCGCGCCGATTTCAGGGCTCAAATTTTGAATTAAACACGGGAACCATGCCCTGGCATTTTTGGATCGATCGCGGCGGCACGTTTACCGACATTGTCGCCCGCGCACCCACCGGTGGACTTATCACCAAAAAGTTGCTCTCGGAAAACCCGCACAGCTACGACGATGCCGCGGTGGCCGGCATGCGCGCCATTCTGGCCGAACACGCGGGCTTAAGCGAAAGCGATCCCTTTCCGGCGGAGGACATCGCCGCCATCAAAATGGGCACCACAGTGGCCACCAACGCGCTTTTGGAACGCAACGGCGCGCGCACGGTGTTCGCGGTCACCCGAGGCTTTGCCGATGTTTTACGCATCGGCACTCAAAACCGCCCGCGCTTGTTCGACCTTCACATCAAACTGCCCGAAATGCTGTACGAACAGGCCATCGAAATTCCCGAACGGGTTTCAGCCATAGGCGAGGTGCTCCGCCCGCTCGATGAAGACACCACACGCGCCCGCCTCCAGACCGCGTTTAAGTCTGGCGCGCGGTCGCTCGCTGTCGCCCTCATGCACGGCTACCGCTTTACCGCCCACGAAAAACGTGTTGCGGAGATCGCGCGCGACATCGGGTTCACCCATATCTCGGCCTCGTACAGTACAAGTCCACTTATGAAACTGGTTGGGCGCGGCGACACCACGGTGGCCGACGCCTACCTGTCACCCCTCCTGCGCCGTTACGTAGATCACGTCAGCGCCTGCACAAATCACGCGCGCCTTTTGTTCATGCAGTCCAACGGCGGGCTCGCGGACGCGCACCACTTTCAGGGCAAGGACGCGGTGCTGTCCGGCCCCGCCGGCGGCGTGGTCGGCGCGGCGGAAACCGCGCGCGCAGCGGGCTTTGTCCGCATCATCGGCTTTGACATGGGCGGCACCTCCACCGACGTCTGCCACGTGAATGCCGGTCCCGGGGGCGAGGATTACGAGCGCGGGTTCGACAACGTCATCGCGGGCATTCGTATCCGCGCGCCGATGATGCAAATTCACACCGTGGCAGCTGGCGGCGGCTCGATCCTCACCTTCGACGGCCTGCGCTTTAAGGTCGGGCCCGAAAGCGCGGGCGCTGATCCCGGCCCCGCGTGTTATGGGCGCGGAGGGCCGCTGACGGTCACCGACGCCAACGTGCTACTGGGCAAAATTCAGCCCGATTATTTTCCCGCCGTGTTCGGCGCAAACGGCAACGCAAAATTGAACGCGGCCATCGTGCGCGAAAAATTCGCCGCACTAGCAGCAAAAGTGACGGAGGCCACCGGCCAGACGCGTACGCCTGAGGATTTGGCCGAAGGGTTTTTGGCCCTCGCGGTGGACAACATGGCCCGGGCTATCCGCACCATCTCGGTCCAGCGGGGACATGATGTGACCAAATACACCCTCGCCTGTTTCGGCGGCGCCGGCGGCCAGCACGCCTGCCTGGTCGCGGACGCGCTGGGCATGACCACCGTGTTCATCCACCCCCTCGCCGGCGTGCTGTCGGCCTACGGGATCGGCCTTGCCAAAATGCGGGTGATCAAGGACCGCACGGTCGAGGCGGCGCTCACAAACGAAGGCATGAGCGAGATCGAACAGGTCTTGGGCGAGCTGGAAGCGGCCGCCCGGCATGCCCTCGCCGATCAGGGCGTGGAGATGGGCGCGATTGCGGTGAGGCGCAGTGTTCACGTCCGCTATGCGGGCACCGACACGGCCCTGGAAGTCGCGCACAGTACGGCGGGGGAGATCAGCGAAGCCTTCGCGCGCACGCACAAAGCCCACTTCGGTTTTGTCATGGAGGGGCGCGCGCTGATTTGCCAAACGGCTGTGGCGGAGGCCGTCGCAAACAGCGAGGCTATCAGCGCCAACGCCGCATCAAAGTCCGCCGCACCGAAAGCAGCCGCGGATATCCCGCCCGAAGCGGTCACCACGATCTCCGGGGGCGCGGCGCCCGGCGTTCCCCTCCACCACCGCGCAGCATTGCGCCCCGGCGCTTTTGTCGACGGTCTTGCCGTCATTGCCGAAGATCTCGCCACCACCGTGGTCGAGCGCGGCTGGCGCGCGGTGGTGAACGAGACCGGCGGGCTGGTGCTCACCCGCACCACGCCCAATACCCGGCGGCAAAAGGTCGGACACGATGCCGATCCGCTGCGGATCGAGATTTTCAACAATCTGTTCATGTCCATCGCCGAGCAAATGGGCGCGGTGCTGCAAAACACATCGCAATCGGTGAACATCAAGGAGCGGCTCGATTTCTCCTGCGCGGTATTCGATGCACACGGTAATCTCGTCGCCAACGCCCCGCACATGCCGGTGCATTTGGGGTCCATGGGCGAGAGCGTGCGCGCGGTGCTGGTCAAACATGCGCATATGGAGCCGGACGATGTGTACGTGCTCAACAATCCGTACAACGGCGGCACCCATCTGCCCGATATCACCGTGGTTACGCCGGTCTTTTTAGGCGGAGAACAAACACCGCTGTTTTTTACCGCCTCTCGCGGTCATCACGCCGACGTCGGCGGGCGCACGCCGGGGTCCATGCCGCCCACCAGCACCACCGTGGAAGAGGAAGGCGCACTCCTCGACTCCCTCGTCATGGTGCGCGGCGGCGTATTCCAGGAAGACGCGATCCGCGCGGCGCTGACAGCGGGCCCGTTTCCTGCGCGCAATCCCGACATGAACCTTGCCGATCTGCGCGCCCAGTCAGCGGCCAACATGAAAGGCGCGGCGGAACTGCACTGCATGGCGGGAGAATTCGGCCGCGATGTGGTCGAGGCCTACATGTCCCATGTGCAGGATCACGCCGAGGAAGCGGTGCGCCGGGTGATCGGCAAATTAAAATCGGGATCGTTTACCTGCCCCATGGACGACGGCGGCGAGGTACGCGTCGCCGTCACGGTGGACACAAACGCCCGCAGCGCCGTGGTCGATTTTACCGGCACGTCCGGTCAGCGCCCCACCAACTTCAACGCCCCCAGCGCCGTGTGCCGCGCCGCTGTTTTGTATGTGTTCCGCACCCTGGTCGCCGACGACATTCCCATGAACGAAGGGGTGTTACGCCCGCTGACCTTGAAAATTCCCGCGGGCTCGATGCTGAGTCCAAAATTTCCCGGCGCCGTTGTCGCGGGCAATGTCGAGACCTCACAGATTATTTGCGACTGCCTGTACGGCGCGCTGGGCGTGATGGCCGCCAGCCAGGGGACCATGAGCAACTTCACCTTTGGCAACGCGCGCCACCAATACTACGAAACCGTATGCGGCGGCGCCGGTGCGGGCGCGGATTTCGACGGCGCATCGGCGGTGCACACCCATATGACCAACTCGCGCCTGACCGACCCGGAAGTTTTAGAGTGGCGCTATCCGGTCACGGTGGAGCACTTTTCCATCCGCAAAAATTCAGGCGGGCACGGAAAACACAAGGGCGGCGACGGTGTGGTGCGCACGATCCGTTTTCACGAATCCATGACCGCAGCGATTTTATCGGGGCGGCGAACCACCAAACCCTTTGGATTAAACGGCGGCGAAGACGGCTCGCCCGGCAAAACCGTTCTTACCGGCGCTGATGGGTCCACCCGCACCTTGGCTGCCACCGAAGAGATCACCGCTCGGCCCGGTGACTCGCTCACCATCACCACCCCCGGCGGGGGTGGCTTTGGAACAAGGCAAATTAAAGGTACCAGGTACAATTAATGACCTAGTCCCGTAGCGGATAATCCCGCTCCGGGTCAACGCCCACCTAGGTCAGGAACTTTTTCACCTTGCGCAAGACCGTCGAAAGATTGTCGAAAGCCTCCGATGCGCGCGGTGAAACCCTGCAACTGGTAACGCTGCCCGCACCGCCGCCGTTGCAAACGCCCGGCGCCGCACTCTTGTCCTACACCAGTTTTGTGCCAGTAAATGGCGCAGTGTCGGTTCCCGCCTGTGAGGCGCCTGCCGACAAACGCGCCGCCAAAATTCTCGCCGCTATATTCCAAAATCATTCGGTGATTCCAGTGCCCGGGCGCGCCCTAGCCGAGGCCGGCGCAAGTCTGCCGAGCGTTGTCCTGCCGCATCAGGCACGACTTTTATAACGCGACCGCGCGACCGTTCCGCCGCGCTCTGCCTGGGGGCAGGCACCGTCAGACGTCGACGCGCTCTTGCAGAAATACGTCGATATGGCCGAAACCGACAGGTGACCGGCCGCCAATTCCCGGCGCTAATTTGGCGCGGGCGTTTGTTGCGACGATGTGTTGATGAGTCTCCAGAACTTTTGGCGCAGCTCGGCGCCCGCAGGGCCGGGCGCCATTTCTGGCACTGCGTTAGCAAGATTATCAACACCAGGATTAAGCGCCGGATCGTTCTTGATCTCCGGCTTTATGTAGAGCCCAGCGTCCTGCACCGCGCTGATGAACCCCGTGGCGTTGGTTATCCGCGCCGCGACTTCGGGCCGCATCAAATAATCCATCAGCCTCACGGCATGTTCGGGATGCGCGGCCATTGTGGGAATTGCCGCCACCACATGCCATAGCACCGTGCCTTCGGACGGCACCGCATAAACAATGTCATGTGTCGCACCCGATGCGCGGGCCTTCACGGCCGCTTGATAGGCGTCCCCCGACGCGGCCATGGCGACACAAACATCACCACGTGCAAGGTTTTCTACAACATCAGAGGTCGAGAATTTGGCGATGGACGAACGGACGCTTTCCCATAGACGCACGGCAGCATCTGTGTCTTCCACCGCCGCAGAGTCATGAGGCAATTTCAAATGCGTCAGCGCGATGGGAAACACACCGCCCGGCGCATCCACCACCTGGATGCCGCAATCCGACAGCGCCCTAGCCATTACCGGATCAAATAGCAACGACCATGAATCCACTACTACATCCGGTCCCAATCGCTCGGCGACCTTTGCACGATCAAAGGCGAGGCCGACGGTGCCCCAAAAAAATGGCAGTGAATATGCGTTGCCCGAATCATAAATTTCAGCGCGTTTAAGAACGGTTGGATCAAGGCCGGACGCACGCGGTAACTGATCTATGGGCAGCAGTTGAAGAAGTTTGCGCTCGATCATGGTCGGCACACCTACGCCCGAAGCCAAGACCAGATCGTGCGTCAAGCGGTCGCCGTCCATAATCGCCAGAAGGTCTTGAAAAGTGTTGTACCGCTCCACAGTCACTTCCAGATCGCTCTCGGCTTGGAAGGCGGTGAGCGCGTCCGGCCCAAGCACATCACGCCATAGCAGAACGCGCATTTGGTCAGGCAGCTGCGGCAAGGCATCGACAGTGGGAGCCGGGGGCGACTGGAGAGGCGGTGGCGGCACCGACACCGGTGCGACAACCAAATAGCCGATCCACGCCAGCACGAGTGCCGCGCTTAAAATCGCCGCAAGCGGAATCGAGCGCAGGCGCCGAACCAGCGTAACCGATTCGGGTGTGGAGCGGACTTCCGGGTCAGTCATTTTAAGCCCGTTATTCCCGCTTTAGGCAGCTCCCGGCAAGGAAAGAAAGGTAACAGAGCTGTCAGAGCCTTGCCCTGTCTGCGGTCCGCGGCTAGTTAGGATGTACCCACGGACGGAGATCAGCTTGACAAACAGCCTTTCCAGCGATGTGACCTATAAAGCGGCCCTGATTACCGGCGCGGGTCGCCGCATCGGGCGTGCCCTGGCGGAAGGTTTAGGCGCCGCGGGCTGGGCGGTGGCCATTCATTATCACGGCTCAAAAAAAGACGCGGAATCCGCAGCCGCGGCGATCAAAAACAGCGGGGGTACCGCCGAGACTCTTCAAGCAGACCTTGCCGACCCGGCAGCCTTAGCCGGACTTATGACGAACGCTACGGACGCGCTGGGTCCCATTGGCTGCCTGATCAATAACGCGTCCATCTTCGAACGCGACGATATGAGCACTGCTACGGCGGACTCGTGGGATGCGCATATGAAAGTCAACTTGCGCGCGCCCTTTCTGCTATCGCAGGCTTTCGCCAAACGATTTTCCGGCGATGAGCGGGGCACAATTATAAACATTGTGGACGAGCGCGTGTGGCATCTGACGCCCCACTTCACCTCGTATACCGTGAGTAAAGCCGGCCTTTGGACCTTGACGCAAACCATGGCCATAGCTTTGGCGCCCCGTGTTCGGGTCAACGCCATCGGCCCCGGTCCGACACTGCCCAGTACCCGCCAAAGTCAAGCTCAGTTTGACGCACAATGCGAGTCCATGCCTTTGCACCGGGGTACGACTCCCGCAGAAATATGCGCCGCAGCGCGGTTTATTCTTTCGGCGCCGGCCATGACCGGGCAAATGATTGCCTTGGACGGCGGACAGCATCTTGGCTGGAACCAGGATTCAAAAACATTCAATACCGACGAGTGAGCCTCGGAGGAAAGGACACGCACTTATGACCAACGCTTCTGTCATCAAACCGCTTAGGATTGCCGACGCTGCAACCAGTCTTCGTCACGTTTTCGTACGCGACCTGGTGTTGCCCTGTAATATCGGTGTCCACCTGCATGAAAAAGAGAGCCCCCAACGGGTTCGCATCAATCTCGATCTTGGCGTATGGGAGGGCGACGGCCAGCACGGCGACCGGCTGGAAAACGTGATCTGTTACGAGGACATCGTAACGCGTGTCCGCGCCGTGACTGCCGACGGCCACGTCAATCTGGCGGAGACCCTGGCAGAACGTATCGCCGTCCTTTGTCTGCAGGACTCAGCCTGCCGATCGGTGCGCGTGCGGGTCGAGAAATTGGACGTCTTTGAGGATGTGAAGAGCGTCGGCATCGAAATCGAACGATTTTCACCTATTCGCCTTCATCCAAGAGGACAAAGTTGACACTGCTATCGCCTCGACACGGCGGCGCAAAAGCTACAGTGCGGCGAAAAATATTATGATTCCCGCCACCGAATCGGTTCATGAGTACCGAGTCGGAACCCTATCAAGTGAAGTTGTTCACAAGGGCACTAACCACCATTGCAATTGTGAATTGTAACAGAGTTGGAGCCGTTCAAAGGATTCAACGAGTTCAATTAATAATATATATCAATGTATTATTATTTATGCCCACAAATTAGGCATACAGTGGGAAATCCAAGGGGTAAGCCATAAGTTACATCCCGCCGCCGCGTTACCAACAGAGTTGTCCACAGAATTCGTGGATATCCGCCTCGAGGCCGCTAGCGGAAGGGGTGCTTTTTGGCCATGCACCGTTCTTGTAGCGGTCCGTTTTCCGCCCCATTGCCTACATTGCGAGTTGCGTTGACGCCATATTCTGAAGGGCTCACATAAAGGCATGCATCCCCCAGCCCGATCACCCGCTGACTCGACGTTCAAGCCGGCCCCCGACGTCGCAAGGACTGCCAAACAGCATGAACACCGCGCGGCCCGAAACGGATTGGCGATCTTGACCGAGGCAGTCAAGACGCTGCCACCGCGCCCGGGCGTCTACCGCATGATCAATGCCGCCGGCGACGTTCTGTATGTAGGCAAGGCCAAAAATCTTAAAAAACGAGTGTCGTCTTATCTTCGCGTTGATCAGATGCCGATGCGTTTGCAACGCATGGTCTTCGATACTCATGTTTGCGAAATCGTGACGACCCATACCGAAGCAGAAGCCTTGTTGCTGGAAAGCAATCTGATCAAGCAACTTAAGCCGCGGTACAACATTCTACTACGCGACGACAAATCCTTCCCATATATCCTCATTGAAGGTGGGCACGATTTTCCCCGCATCGTCAAACACCGTGGAGCGCGCAGAAAGGGACATGAGCACTTTGGTCCCTTTGCCTCGGCGGGCGCCGTAAACAGCACTCTAGCGGCCTTACAAAAAGTCTTCCTTTTGCGGAGTTGCACGGACTCGGTTTTTTCAAACCGCACGCGGCCTTGCCTCTTATACCAAATCAAGCGATGCGCCGCGCCCTGCGTAGGTCTCGTAGACCAAAAAGGCTACGCCGATTTATTGCGTCAGGCGCGGGACTTTCTGAAAGGAAATAGCCACGCGCTACAAACGGAATTGGCGCGACGCATGGATGCCGCAAGCACAAATCTCGACTACGAAGCCGCGGCGACCTTCAGGGACCGCATTCGCGCCATGACAGCCGTTCAGGCTCATCAAGACATCAATGTCTCCGGCGTCGGCGAGGCTGACGTCATTGCCCTCTATAGAATCGGGAAACAATCTTGTATCCAAGTGTTTTTCTTTAGGAACGGACAAAATTTCGGCAACCGAGCATATTATCCGGCGCATGCAGCTGACGATTCGGACGGCGAAATTCTGGAGGCATTCATAGGCCAGTTTTATGCTTCTTACTCACCGCCAAAGCAGATTTTGGTCAACACCGCGCCACCACATCTCGAAATTCTGGAAGCCGCGCTGGCCCTTCGCGCTGACCAGAGGGTCAAAGTGTCCTTGCCGCAGCGGGGCAGGCGGCGCAACCTGATTGACCACACTGCTCTCAACGCCCGCGAGGCTTTAGAGCGCCGCCTGGCTGAAAACACTGCGCAACGAGAATTACTGGAAGGCACCGCCGAGGTGTTGGCGCTAAGCGGAACGCCCGAGCGCATCGAAGTTTACGATAATTCTCATATCTCGGGCACCAATATGGTCGGCGCGATGGTCGTCACCGGACCCAGCGGCCTGATGAAAAATGCTTACCGCAAATTCAATATCAAGTCGGCGGATCTTGCGCCGGGGGATGACTACGGCGCCATGCGCGAAGTTCTCGCGCGGCGGTTTACCCGCGCGCAGAAGGAAGACCCCGACCGGTCTCTGGGCCAGTGGCCAGATCTCGTTCTACTTGACGGCGGCCAAGGCCAGTTGAGTGCAGGCTTGCGCGTCTTCGAAGACCTAGGTATCGACGACATACAGCTCGCGGCTATCGCCAAAGGCCCCGACCGCAACGCGGGTCGCGAACAATTTTTCCTGCCCGATAGGGCTCCATTCACGTTACCGCTTAATCATCCAGTTCTGTATTTCCTCCAACGACTCCGTGACGAGGCACACCGATTTGCCATCACCACGCACCGAGCAAGGCGATCGAAAGCTATCGGTCAATCGATGCTGGACGAGGTGCCGGGTATAGGCGCGGTTCGAAAAAAGACGCTCCTGCGACATTTCGGCTCAGCAAAAGCTGTGGCCGGTGCAGGACTGGCGGACCTTAGAGCTGCACCGGGAATTAATGCTGCCACCGCAAGAAATATATATGATCACTTCCACCCCGAAGGCTAACATCGCCAATTTCCGAGACTCCCCATGCTGAACTTGCCCAATATTTTGACTCTGTCACGCATCGCGATCATTCCCATAGTGTTGACGACCTTTTTCTTTGACAGTACAGCGATGCGCTGGACCGCTGTGTCATTGTTTACCCTGGCCGGCGTAACGGATTTCTTTGATGGTTATCTCGCGCGCCGAGCAAACCAAGTCTCTCGACTGGGCCGCTTTCTGGACCCGATTGCAGACAAACTCCTTGTCGCCTCCGTCCTGTTGATGCTTGTGGGATTTGGCCGCGTTGAGGAATGGTCATACATCCCCGCGATTGTAATTCTGCTACGAGAAATTCTTGTCTCAGGACTGCGGGAGTTCCTCGCGGAATTACGCGTTGGATTGCCGGTCACAAAGTTAGCCAAAGACAAGACAACGTTGCAGATGGTAGCGTTGGGCTTTCTTATTGTTGGAACGGCTTTCCCCACGGCAAAGCCTATCGGCGAATTTTTGCTGTGGTTAGCGGCACTGCTAACTTTGATCACAGGTTACGACTATCTGAAAGCTGGACTGAAACATATGGGCGGACCCGTCCCGCAAAGCATTCCCGATACGCCCAAAGACGCCGAAGACTCATAGAGGGCCAGCGGTGACAGTTCTTTATTTTGCCTGGGTAAAAGAAAAGGTGGGGCTTAGCCAGGAAACCGTTGCGCCGCCGCCGGAGGTCACCACTGTATCCAAGTTGATCGATTGGCTTGCCGACCGCAGCGCCGGCCACAAGGCCGCTTTTGCCAACCGCAAGCTCATCAAAAGCGCCGTGGATCAGGTTCACGTAGACCATGGCGGACGAGTAGACTCCGCAACCGAAGTCGCGTTCTTTCCGCCAGTTACGGGTGGATAGAACGTATACACACACACCCGCTAGCGGAAACTCTAGGCTTCTATTTTTCCATATACGTCGGCGGAGGAGCCGTCAATCCGAAGCGCGTCGCGGAAAGCCCTTTCAGCAGCGTCCCGCCGCCCTCTTGCATGTGCTCGCTGAATACGGCGCTCATAGACCCCCGGACGACAAATCAACACGTTTGCCGATATCCAGACAATAGCGTATTGGCGACGGACATCGACAAAATCTTTAAGCTATACTTGGGGCAACCACCAGGGCTGAATCATGTTCACTGTCCGCGTACAAAATGAAGCGTTCAACATTGGAGAAGAAATCGGTGCGTTTTGCGCCGCCAATTCAAGTTCAGGCGGCATCGTGACTTTCGTGGGCCAGATGCGAGATTTCCGCGGGCCGGATTGGGACTCAGGAACTGCCGTGGTAGCCATGACTCTGGAGCATTATCCGGGCATGGCCGAACGTCAGCTGTCAGATCTCACCGCCGAAGCACAGCGTCGCTGGCCCTTGGACGCCGTGCTCGTCATCCACCGTTTTGGTAAACTTACTCCGGGAGATCCCATCGTTTTGGTGGCCGTAGCCAGCGCCCATCGCGAGTCGGCGTTTGACGCATGCCGCTTCCTTATGGATTGGCTGAAAACCCAAGCTCCGTTCTGGAAGAAGGAAAATACCCCAACGGGAGCGACCTGGGTCCAAGCCAGCGCAAGCGACCACGCAAAGGTCTCGCGCTGGAAGCCCTAATAAACCGTTGAGGAGGTGGCTGCGGGACGGCGTCAAACTGCGCTAGATGCCGTATCAACGCGGCCCACCAGCGCGTTGAAGTCCGACATCAAATTGCGGCATATATCGCCCGGGGTGAACTTATATTCTTCACCGATTAAGCGAACGGGTGTCACCTCGGCGGCAGAGCCGGTCAGGAAACATTCCTGAGCATCAGCCATTTCCTCAGGCATGATCGTTCGCTCGACAATCTTGTAGCCACGCTTCTTGGCCAAGTCGATCACGGTTCTACGGGTAATCCCGTCAAGAAAACAATCCGGTGTCGGTGTATGAATTTCGCCGTCAAAGACGAAGAAAATGTTGGCGCCCGTTGCTTCCGCGACGCGGCCGCGCCAGTCGAGGAACAAGGAATCGTCATAGCCAGCGATTTCTGCGTCATGCTTACTCAGCGTACAGATCATATAGAGCCCGGCTGCCTTGGCTTTGACCGGCGCGGTTGCGGGGTCCGGGCGGCGCCATTTTGACATCAGCAGACTAATACCTTTAAGCCGGGCCTCGAACGAAAAGTACTGCGGCCAGACCCAACTCGCTATCGCGACATGTATGGTCGTGGTGCGGGCGGACACGCCCATTTCCTCGCTGCCGCGCCAAGCGACCGGCCGTATATATCCCTCCGAAATATTATTTGCGCGCACGGTTTCCAACGTCGCCGCGGTGAGCTGGTCGGCCGTGTAGGGAAGCTTTATGTCCATTATTTGCGCCGAGAGCACGAGCCGCTCGGAGTGCTCTTTCAATTTGAAGGGCTTGCCTCCATAGGCGCGAATGCCTTCGAACACTGACGAGGCATAGTGAAGAGCATGAGACAGCACGTGGAGTTTAGCGCTGCGCCATGGCACCAATTCGCCGTTGAACCAGATATATCCGTCTCGATCATCAAAAGGGGGCGCATTCATCGTCTAACCTCGGCACTTCTCTGTCGTGTAGGGATACTTTTAGCACATATTATTACCTGATTACGAGCTCATTCGTAAGTCTGTATTACAAATTGGGTAATTATAGCAACCTTCCTGCCCTATTTTCTGGCAAAATAGGACCTAACCGCAAGGAACCCCGCGCCATGCCCGACCAGAAAACCACTATTAACCCCCTGTTTCTCAGGGATGAAGATTTGCGCCAAGGCATAGAGTTGCTGTTTTTCGCCTACCGGGATTTCACTTCTCGCGGCGATACCATCCTCGCTAGACAGCATTTTGGGCGGGCACATCACAGGGTAATTTACTTTGTTGGTCGCTATCCTGAAATACCTGTCAGAGAGTTGCTTGAGATCCTCGCCATCAAGAAACAAAGTTTATCCCGGGTGTTGAGCCAACTGGTCCGCGAGGACTATATCGTCCAGAAGCCTGGTACGTCGGACCGGCGCCAGCGGCTGTTGCAACTGACGGACAGGGGACGGACGTTGGAACAGGAACTCACCACCGAACGGCGCACCCGCATTGCGGCGGCATATAAAGACGCCGGTGCGGTGGCTGTGGAAGGTTTTCGCAAGGTGATGTTGGGTATCATGGACGCACGTGCGCGAAAACGCTTCCGAACAGGGGACCGATAGCCGCTGGGGCGTCATCACAATTCCCGAAACGGCGCCGAATTCCGGTACAGTAAGGATGATGGACGAGACAAGTGCATATCCGCCCCACATCTTAGTGGTGGACGACGATAACCGGCTACGGCGGCTTCTTAAGAAGTTTCTGGTCGAGACCGGCTATATGGTGGCTGTGGCAGGCAACACTGAAGAGGCCCGCCGGCAGATGACGATGTTTAAGTTCGACCTCCTGGTGGTGGACGTCATGATGCCGGACGAAGACGGCTTAGCCTTAACTCGCAGCGTACGCGTGGAAAGCACCGTACCAATTCTCATGCTGACCGCCATGGGCGAGGCGCCGGACCGCATCCGCGGACTTGAACTGGGCGTTGACGATTACATGGCCAAACCGTTTGAACCGAAAGAATTGGGCCTGCGCATCAGCTCTATTCTTCGGCGCACGCCGCCAGTGGAGACCTCGACGTACCGCGAATTGAAGTTCGGTCCGTGTCGTTACGACGTCGCCCTACACCGGCTTACCCGCGACGGGACAACCGTTCACCTGACGGTCGCCGAAGCGGAACTGCTGAAGACTCTGGCGTTGCGCGTCGGCGAGGCGGTCGAGCGTGCCAGCCTCGGCGCGCCCCCTGGTCAAGCCAACAACCCCCGGACGATCGACGTGCAAATCACCCGGCTGCGCCGAAAGTTGGAACCTGACCCCAAACAGCCGCGTTATCTTCAAACGGTGCGTGGTACAGGATATTTGCTCAGGCCGGACCCATGACCATGGACGAACCGCTTTCCACAGCCGCCAACGCGGCGCCCGTCGGCACCCGCCAAGCCCCACCTCTAGTCGTCCCGGCCTGGCTTAAGTGGTTAGACCCGGCTCATCTTGAAAAAATCATGCCGCGCACGCTGATGGTGCGCGCCACACTGACCATCATCGTGCCGGTGATCCTCGTTCAGGTCATTTCCACCTATGTGTTTTATGATAACCACTGGGATGTGGTGTCACGGCGTATGGCCGCAGACCTGGCCGGCGACATCGCCGCCGTTAAATCCTTCCTCGATACGTACCCTGCGCCCGAGCACCAAACATGGATGATCGAGAACGCCAGACAGACCATGGCGCTGGACGTCACAGTCCAGCCCGGCGCAACACTCGCCCCGCCGAATGTCATGGACGGCAGTTCGGATTTGTCGGACCCGCTACATGATACTTTATGGCAAGTGCTGGGCCGGCCCTTCACTGTAGATCTGTTCGAGTTCCGCACCGACCGGCTCATTTCCATCCGCGTGCAGATGGATAACGGCGTGCTCACCGTTTTGGTGCCACGCCGACGCATCCTGAATAACAACACGTATGTCTTTGTTCTATGGATGACAGGCTCGTCGTTGCTACTATTTGGTGTGGCGACCGCGTATCTGCGAAGCCAAGTTCGCACCGTGCGCCGCCTGGCTCAAGCCGCAGATTCATTTGGAAAAGGCCGGGAAGGGCCGGACTTCCCTGCGGAAGGCGCGTTCGAGGTGCGTCAGGCAGCGCGAGCCTTCAACATCATGCGCGACCGTATTGAACGCCAGATGTCTCAACGCACGGACATGCTGGCAGGTGTCTCGCACGACCTGCGCACACCCCTAACGCGCATGAAACTTCAACTGTCGATGATGTCGGCCGCAGCCAGCGAGGATGTTACCGCTCTGCACGAAGATTTAGGTGAAATGGAACGTATGCTTGAAGCATACCTCGCCTTTGCCCGTGGTGATGGCGCCGAAGACGACACGCCGGCGGACCTCGCTGCTTTGCTCGAAAATGTCGCTCAACGCTTTCGGCGTGAAGGCGTGGACATTGCATTGGAGATGGCGAGCATTTCCACGCCCGTAGCGCTCAAGGTTGTCGCGTTTGAACGGTGTATCGGCAATCTAGTGGGCAACGCCGCCCGCTACGGAAAACATGTGGTCGTGACCGCCGCGCACACCGGAACGTTTATTCAAATTACTGTGGATGACGATGGGCCCGGGATTCCAGTGAAGCAGCGCGAAGAAGCGTTTAAAGCGTTTCACCGACTGGAACCCTCGCGAAATCCCCTGACCGGCGGCGTTGGCCTGGGCATGACCATCGCCCGGGACATCGTGCGCGGCATGGGCGGCGATATTACTCTGGACGAGAGTCCTGCGGGCGGCCTGCGGGTTACTGTGCGGATACCCCTATAACGATACGTTGCCCGGCACCTTCCGGATGCTTGCGGTTTCCGCGCCGCGCCGATACGGCCGCCATCTTTGCGATGGCGGCCGTTTGTTATGCCGCGGTGTCGCCGGTTTCTCGGCGGCGCTGAAAGGGAGAGAACCCGGCAAGGCGCTCGGCCCGCGCTAGCGCCCGGTCCAAGGCCGCCATGGTCTTGGCGAGATCGGTGCTATCGTCACGCATCCACACCCGCAACACGCACGCGCTGACAACAGCCAGTCCCTTTACACGCAGCAATCCGGCGAGCCCGTCCGGCGAAATACCGGCCGCAGCAAGCATTGCGGCAAGCGATCGGCGCAAACGGCACAGCACAAACGGCGCAACAGCAGGGTCGCGCACGGTCGCGGCAACCACGGACTTGAAGCCGTCGCGGTAACTGTTAAGTACATCGAACCTGCGCATCATGATGTCAAACAAATGGTCGCGGGGCGTGTTGTCGTTATCAATACCTTTGACCCCGGCGAACGTCAGAATATCGACTCGGTCCAAAAGACGCAGAACAAAATATGCCTTAGTAGGAACGAGTGCGAGGACCTCGCCAAGGCCAATATCCGCGCGGGATGCGATGGCGGCCATGGTAGTATTGCGCCAGCCGGTAATGGCTGCCTCGCCCAACCCCGCATCGAGAACGCGATCCAAGACTGAGCTGGGTGCCTTTTTTACAGCCGATTTGCGTTTCGCCGATGCCTTTGCTGACGATTTTTTTGTCGCCATACGCTCTTCCCGTACAGTTGCGTGCCCGTATGGTATGACGTACAGATCGCTCCGCTGCAAGGCACAGGCATCAAGACACCGGACATCCGATCCTAGCCGGCGAGTTCCTTGGACCGCTTGGCTGCCGCAGCAACAGCGCGCACCAGGAGCTGTTCAAGGCCGTCGCCGGTCATGAGAATTGATAGGGCAGCGGCTGTGGTGCCGCCAGGACTCGTTACATTCTGCCGCAGCACTTCGGGCTGCGCGCCCTCCTGCTCCAGCATCGCCCCCGCACCCGCAACAGTAGCATAGGCGAGGCGAGCCGCCAGATCCGGTGGTAGTCCCGCGACAACACCCGCATCGCGCATACACTCAGCGAGAAGAAACACATACGCGGGACCGCTGCCTGACACGGCGGTGACGGCATCCATAAGCGTCTCGTCCGCAATCCATTTCACATCGCCCACAGCGCTCATGAGAACTTCGCAGACCCGCCGCTGTGCGGCGCCAACCGCAGGGACCGCATACAAGACACTAATCGCCTTACCAACAGTCGCCGGCGTGTTGGGCATTGCACGAACAACTGCGGCCCCGAACCCGAGGTGACGGCAGAAATAGTCCGTCGCTTTTCCGGCGATAACCGAGAGAAACACCGGTTGGTCATCTGCGAAGCGCGCGTAATCTGGAATAACCCCGTCCGCCACCTGCGGCTTCACTGCGAATAGGACGACATCGGGGTGGAAATCACTGGGCACATCTTGAATATGTGGCAGTACTGTGAGCGCGCGGTGCTGGGTACATAGGGCCACTGCGTCACGGCCCGCCGGCTCAACCACCATGGCATCCACGGGATTTAAGCCGCGCTTAAACCACCCCTCCAAGAGAGCCCCGCCCATACGCCCGCAGCCGACGAGAAGAATCGTGCCTTCAATCATGGCCCAAGATAGCACTCGCGGCCCGTGATACGAAGGAGAGACACCACAAGCCGCGGGCTTCAGAGTTCAAATTGATATTATGCCTGGCCGACAGTATCGAAGAGGGAACTGGCAATGGCATCCTCCGCCGTTCGCCCACCCCAAATGACAAACTGGAAGGCGGGATAGTAGCGTTCACATTCCGAGATCGCTAACTCCATAAGCTCTCCGATTAAATCCTTATCCATGCGCTCTGAAAGTCGCACGGTGTGGCGGAACACCGGAATACCCTCCTCGACCCAGATCGCAAAATGACCCATCCACAAGTGCTCGTTTAGTTTGGCGAGCAACTCATAGACATGGCCCATCAACCGGGACTGAACGCGCATATCAAGCGCACAGGAGAAGTGGAGCGCACTTAGGTCCTCGGACCATGCGAAAAACATCCCGTAGTTACACCAATTACCGGGTGCCTCCACGGCCACCTCGGTCTTGCAACGACGGTCATATACCCATTCCCGTCCGGCAATGACGTCCTCGACTAGATCAATGGGATTGGCCGTTCGTTTGGATGGGCTGCTGAGTGTGCCTGACTGCATAAAAGCCCCCAAGAAAGCCCGAAACAAAGAGGGCCGACCCGGCTTAAGCAACGGCCCTGATTTAAGATATAGTAGGTGTCGGGAGGCCGCAATACAAAGTTTTGAAGGATTTTGCCGAGTCGCGGGATACACGGGGAAACCGCGCAAAATCCCAAAACAAGAGTCGAGACATCGCGGCCACAGCTGTGGATAACCGCGTTATGTCGCCTTCTTCTCGTTTTTGCGGCGTGGCGCCCGCGATATTGTTGCGGCAAGAGTTTGTTCCAACTGTGCAACCCGCACCGTTAAACGCTCTTGTTCTGCGCGCGCCGTCGCCGCCATTTCTTTCACCGCGTCGAACTCGTCGCGGCGAACGAAATTTCCGTTGGTCATGAATCGCTCCACACGATCACGGATGAGGGCCTCCATCTCCTGCTTCAGTCCGGAAATAGCGCCGAGAGCGCCCCCCGCAACATGCGCGATGTCATCAAAAATTCGATTTTGGCTTTGCATCACATTCCCCTTCGCTCAATCCCCGGCGGTTGGAGCGCGGCGGATTTGGGCAAGTTAGTACCCGATTAAGTGGATTCTAGTTTAATATTGACCTTCCGCGCCACATGGCGCAACCAATCTGCAGACAACGGTGTACTTTGCCGAGCAACCACACCTAAGAGGCATCCATGTACGTTGTTACCGGCGGTGCGGGGTTCATTGGCTCTAATCTCTTAGCAATCCTCGAGGCACGTGGCATCGGGCCGCTTGCCGCCATCGATCGCTGCGACGATCCTCATAAAGGCCGTAACATCGAAAAACGTCACGACGTGCAAATCGTACCACCGGAGCAGGCGCTTCCTTTTCTTGATAACCATGCTCCCGACATCGAGGCCATTTTCCATCTCGGCGCGTTAACGTCCACGACGGAGCGTGATGTTGCCCGTTTGGACGAAATCAACGTGCGCTTGGGCTGCGCTCTGTGGACATGGTGCGCGGCGCAGGGCACGCCCTTCATCTACGCGTCTTCCGCGGCAACCTACGGCGACGGCGCTCACGGTTTTGATGACGATGGCAGCGTTGAGGCACTTTATCAACTCGGCCCCTTGAATCCCTACGGACGGAGCAAGCACGCGTTCGACCTCTGGGTTGCCAATGAAATCGTCGCGGGTTCGGCGGCCCCGCCGATATGGGCGGGACTGAAATTTTTTAACGTATACGGTCCCAACGAGTTTCATAAGGGAACCCAAGCCAGCCTCTTACCGCAAATCTACCGCAAGGCTGCCGACGGCGAACCCTATACGCTTTTCCGTTCGCACAATCCCGATTATGCCGATGGTGGCCAAAGGCGCGATTTCGTTTTCGTTGATGATTGTTGTGATGTGATGATCTGGCTTCTGGAACAAGAGGGGATCGGCGGTCTATTCAACCTAGGTACGGGCGCCGCACGAACCTTTCTCGACCTTGCCACGTTGGTTTACCGAGCGTGCGGCGCAGAGCCGAGTATTGTGTACCGCGCCACGCCCGCAGACATCCGCGACCAATACCAGTACTTTACCGAAGCGCGCATGGACCGCCTGCGTGCCGCGGGGTATTTGAAACCATTCACGAAACTTGAGGACGGGGTTACCATAACAGTTCAGAAATATCTGTCTCAAGATGATCCGTACCGCTGAGCGCCATGCTGGCCATTTCCTTTCCCGCCATTGACCCTGTCCTGATCGAGCTCGGCCCCTTTGCGCTGCGCTGGTATGGACTGGCCTACGCGACGGGTTTATTTGCAGGCCTGTATTACATCCGCTGGATGGTCGGACGTCCACCGGCGCTTATGACAAAGCTGCAGGTAGATGATTTTTTGCTGTGGACGCTTGCCGGCGTCGTTTTAGGCGGCCGCCTTGGATACGTTTTGTTTTACAAGCCTGGCTTCTATCTTTCGAACCCCATAGAAATCTTGAAGATTACCGAAGGTGGGATGTCCTTTCACGGCGGCCTCCTGGGAGTAATCGTGGCCATCATGCTGTTCGCAAGGACAAAAAAAATAAATCAGTGGTACCTCAGCGATAACATCGGATGCGCCGTTCCCATCGGCCTTGGACTCGGACGATTGGCTAATTTTATCAACGGCGAACTATGGGGGCGCACCGCGCCCGACCTTCCTTGGGCCATGGTTTTTCCCGGCGCCGGCCCTTTTCCCCGACATCCCAGCCAACTTTATCAAGCCGGATTGGAAGGCTTGGTGCTGTTTGTCATTATGCATTTGCTCTGGCGCAATACCGCGATCCGAAGTCGCCCGGGAACGTTGACAGGGTGCTTTCTCATTGGTTACGGCGCATTCCGGTCTGTTGCAGAAGTTTTCCG
Organism: Rhodospirillaceae bacterium; assembly: GCA_963662375.2. Taxonomy (GTDB): domain Bacteria; phylum Pseudomonadota; class Alphaproteobacteria; order Rhodospirillales; family Rhodospirillaceae; genus UBA11612. The sequence goes on along the minus strand of CAXXRP010000015.1, from coordinate 337,966 downwards.
TGAACCAGATGCCTTCATAGGCCTCCTGGCCGGCGGCACGACCATGGGACAATGGTTATCGTTGCCTATGATTCTGTTCGGACTGTATTGCATCTGGCGCGCCAGACCGGTTGTCGCCACGACATGACCGGCATAGAGACGGCTGCAAGCATTCTCTCCGATCGTTTGAGCGAGACCATCCGCCGTGACGGGCCCATCACTGTCGCCGATTACATGAGCGCCGTCGCCGAGGCTTACTATTCTCAGGGCGATGTCTTCGGCACCCACGGTGATTTCATCACAGCGCCTGAAATCAGCCAAACGTTTGGGGAAATGATCGGCCTGTGGTGCGCGACGGTATGGCAAAACATGGGAAGGCCAAACCCGTGTCGGTTTGTGGAGTGCGGACCGGGTCGCGGTACGCTTATGGCCGACGCCCTCCGGGCTGCGAGGGCGGTGCCGGAGTTTCTTGAGGCAGCGGACGTGCATCTAATTGAACGCAGTAGCGCACTCGAGGATATCCAACGCAGGACGCTAGGGGAACAGCAAATCACTTGGCATAAGTCGTTTGACGCTTGTCCCGACGGGCCATTGATTCTGGTGGCCAACGAATTTCTTGACGCATTACCAATTTGCCAATTTGAGAAGACAACTGAAGGTTGGATGGAACGCCGTATCGGTGCTGACGAGGCGGGACGATTTCATTTTACATTATGTATGCCCAGCGACGGAACACCCGACACCTCAAGCGGCGCGTTAGATACCGCAGATATCGGTACCATTTATGAAACTTCGCCCGCCATCTTTGCGTTTGTCCGCACAGTGGCGAAACGTATCGCGCGGGACGGCGGCGTAACCCTCATCATCGACTACGGACATAAAGTTTCTGCCCTGGGCGATACATTGCAGGCTGTAAAGCGGCACAAACCTCATTCAGTCTTGGAAGCAGCTGGAACCGCAGACATCACAGCCCACGTCGATTTTGGAGCAACGGCAAAGGCAGCGCAGTCGTCGGGGACGAAAGTCCTGGGGCCTATTGAGCAGGGAATCTGGCTGAAAAAACTGGGCATAATGGTACGCGGAACTCAATTGGCCAGAGGCAAGCCATCGGACATCGCCAAAGATATTGAGGCAGGCATTCGGAGACTTACTGAGCCCGACGCCATGGGCGCCTTGTTCAAAATTATGGCAATAACCCATCCAGATCTCGTTCCACCGGACGGATTTCGTCGGAATGGAGCTCGATGATGACGTCAATGATATGCGCAACGACGCTCATGTCCCTGCAGAACATAAAGCATGCCTTCTTTACTCGGAGCGGCGGCGTATCCATAGGGTTGTACGAATCGAACAATTGTGCCTTCAGCTCTGCCGACGAGTCCGCCCATGTTGTGAAAAATCGCAACGTTTGCTCTGCACGTTTAGACATGGCGGCGCTCGTCACCGTCCGCCAAGAGCACACGTCAGTAGTTGTTGAAGTCGAGCAGCCCTGGGAGCATGGTGCCGCGCCGATCGCGGATGCCCTTGTGAGCCGCAAGCTCGGCATCGCGCTGGGCGTTTTGACAGCAGATTGCGCGCCCGTGCTACTTGCCGACGGCAAAGCCGGCGTTATCGGCGCAGCACATGTCGGGTGGAAAGGTGCATGCGGAGGCGTTCTCAAGAATACCGTAGAGAGCATGGTCAATCTCGGCGCTGATCCCACGCGTATCGTCGCCGCCATCGGGCCTTGCATCGCCCAGCCTTCTTACGAGATCGGGCCCGAATTCGCCGAGCGTTTCAAAAAAATGGATGCTGACTTCGCCCGTTATTTCACGAATGCGAACCCTAACGGGCACGCGCATTTTGACCTCGCCGCCTTTGCTGGCGACCGGCTTCGCGATTGCGGGGTCGGAAGAGTGGCGATCGACGGCCACGACACCTGCGCCGATGAGCATCTATTTTTTAGTTACCGCCGGTCGACCCTGCGTCAAGAGTCCGATTACGGTCGTCAGCTGTCCGCGATTGGACTTGCCGAGAAATGAAGTAAGTCGCATGAAAACGAATTGGGTGTGCCAGTGCCTGGTCATGGCTGCGGTGCTGATCTCGGCCGTTTCGTTGACCGGCTGTGGCCCTCTGCCCCAGCCTTTCCGCGGCGCACCTTCGGCCGCAAGCAATGATCCGCTGCTTGATGTTCCCACAGCCGTCGGGATCGCTGTCCTGCCGGTCAATGGCGTGCCGACGCCGTTCAATGAGGAATTCAGTGCCGCCGTTGCCGATCAACTCCGGACGCTGGAAATTCCAGCTGAAGCCGTACCCTATAATGCGGGCCTGGGGTTTTCGCTCGAGGGGCGAACAAACGCGGTCGATCGGTCGTCGTCAGACCTCTCGGTAGACATCGTATGGACCCTGACATCGCGCGCAGGCGCGCCGTCGGGAACTTACCGTCAGCGGATCACGCTTCCTGAGTCCGTATGGCAAGGCGGGGACGCATCAACGGCGGCGCGGCTGAGCAAAGAAGCGGCGGCAGCCGTACTCACCATGGTGAGTGGTGACGTGACGCCGGCAACGGCGCCCCTTCCCCACGCGGCGCCAAGTGTGAATTTTCCCACCGTATCGGTACGTCCAGTCGAAGGCGCGCCGGGCGATGGACGCGAGTCTCTTATGCTTGCCGTACTTCAAAGCCTCTCTCTCAACGGCGTGCCCCGCGACGACGTAAACCCGACCATAGTGCTGAATTGCGAAATCGTCAGCACGCCCTATGACATACGCTTGCAGCGCGTGGAGATCACTTGGCACGCACTTCTAGCGGACGGCACCGAACTTGGAACCGTGCACCTTGACAACACCATTCCCGTCGGCGCGTTGAACGGTTCGTGGGGACAGACAGCCTTCGCGATTGCCGACGCCGCCGCGCCGGACCTCCTTAACCTGCTTGCCTCAGCGCCAGGTCCCGGCAAGTCCGCGAATCCCTGAACGCGCTCCGGCATGGCCTGCCGCGCGGCAGCATTCCTGGTGGATTCAGGGGGCCAACGGAAAACAGAACCCGTGGCCGGTTTACAGTCTCATAACAGATTGATACTTTCCGCGCGCCTGAGCCGGGCTGCATGCCCCTCGGGAACCGCCGGGGCGGCGGAAGACTTCTTCAGGGGCGACGGACAAAATCATGAAGATTCTGGCAGGGAACAGCAACAAACCGCTTGCCGATGCGATCGTTGCTTTCATGCATATGCAACTTACCAATGCCAGTATCAAACGATTCTCCGACATGGAGATCTTCGTCGAAATTCACGAGAACGTACGCGGTGAGGACGTCTTTGTCGTACAGGCGATGTCATATCCCGTCAATGATAACCTGATGGAGTTGCTCATCACGCTCGACGCCCTGCGGCGCTCCTCGGCACGCAGGGTGACAGCTGTGATCCCCTACTTTGGGTACGCTCGGCAGGACCGCAAGACCGGGGGACGTACGCCAATTACTGCGAAACTCGTTGCCAATCTGGTGACGCAGGCCGGAGCCGGCCGCGTCCTCACGCTTGATCTGCACTCCGGCCAAATACAAGGCTTCTTCGATATACCTCTGGACAATCTTTTTTCGGCACCCGTTTTTACCGACGATATCCAGCAGAACTTCAAAAGTGATGAGCCGGTGATTGTTTCGCCCGACGTGGGCGGTGTCGTACGGGCGCGGGCCATCGCCAAACGCATCCATGCGGATTTGGCCATTATCGACAAACGTCGGGAAAAAGCCGGCGTGTCAGAGGTGATTAACATCATCGGCGAGGTGAACGGCCGGCCCTGCATCCTAGTGGATGACATCGTCGATTCGGCGGGCACTCTTTGCAATGCCGCTGCGGCCTTGATGGACGCGGGCGCAAAATCCGTCTCCGCATACGTCACCCATGGCGTCCTATCGGGCGGCGCGGTTGGGCACGTCAGCGCGGCGCCGCTGAAAGAACTTGTAATCACGGATAGCATACAGGCCACCGAAGCGGTGCGCCTTGCCGAGAATATCCGCCAGTTGTCCATCGCGCCGCTAATGTCCGAAGCTATTAAACGCATCAACGACGAGACGTCCGTTTCTAGCCTGTTTGATTAGGCTCGGCCGCCATTACACCGGGGAGTCAATCCGCTATACTGTGGCAGCCTTGGCAGCGCGGCTGCCAAAACATGGCAACCGTATAGGCGCGGAGGCGTCATGATCTTGAAGCGAAGATCCCTGTTCCTGACGGCGGTGTTTAGCGGTGCCCTGTCACTAACCGCACTTTCCCTCGCCGCTGATAACACAGACCAGGTTCCCCCTGACCGGCGCACAGCAGAACTAGAAACGCTTCGCCGCATTTATCCTCGGGGCTATGCCGACACTACCATTCGCGCCATTGAAGACGGCCGGGTTCCCGCCGACATGACCATTCCCGAGTACTCGCGCCTTCACTGTGGTGAAATCGGTGAAATGGTTTTCAATCCGTGTCTTATTTCCTATCCAGGCGAGTATGGCGCGGAGTATGTCGTCATTTCACAAGGTGGAAACCGCCGCGTGGGGAACCGCGACGAAGCTGCGTCTTATTTCCGCATGGAACTGGTGTTAACTGTTACAACCTTCGAGTCTGAAGTTTCCGCAATCAACACTTTCGTCGATACGCTGTGCGATCACATGGCTGGGGGTGGTGACATTCGCGAGGTTTTGCCGCCGCGCAACCAGTGGCCGCGCATCGACCATCCCATCGCGCCGCCCAACCGCGCGGCCAGGCGTCAGTTTTCGGATCTTTTCGCTTGGGGAAAATGCGAAGACTGTGTCGGACTCGTGGCGGTGAACATGGCCGACGAATTACCGCCCGCGTGCGCCAACCTGAGCAAGCAAGCGGCACCGAAGATTGCCTACTTCGTCGTGGACAAGCAGACCTCACGCGGTCATGGGGCGTTAGAGTCGGGCCTGGAGGCCTGGAAAACGAGAATCAGGGAGAGGTAGCCGGCAGGTCGGTTCGGCTAATTCCAATCTACCACCTGCAACCCGTGCTTTACCGCAAGCCGGCGCAACTTGGCGTCTGGGTTGACAGCGACCCCCTCGTCGGCCGTCCTTAAGAGGTCTAAGTCGGAGGAGTGATCAGAGTAGAAAGTAAACCAGGGCCGTGACGGAAAGTTCGCCAGATAGCTTTCAACTGCAGTGATCTTTTCCGCGCCATAACAATTTTCCCCGCCAATAGCCGCACATAGACGATCGGCCTCATCCCACACCGAGGTGGTTGCAATGGTGTGATTTAGGCCGAGCCGCGTCGCGAATTCTTGTGCATAAAAGTCAAAACTGGCAGTGGCTAATACGAGCTGGTCGCCCGCCTGGCGATGACGCTCGATCGCAGCCAAGGCCCCCGGCCGGATTTGTACTTGCAGCCAATGAGCGACGAAACCTTCTGTCCATGCGGCAACCTGCGTCCGCGATGCACCAGCAATGAACAAATCGATCATACGAACCTTCAAGGCTGCCCGGCCGGTCCGTTTTGCCGCATAGGCACCCATGGCAGCTAACGCTGCTGGAATACGGCCATAGCGCCCCGGATTGGACCGCGTACAGTGCATGAGAAAGGGTGTGTAGGTTCCCGCCTGGGTAATGGTGCGGTCCAAATCGAAAAACGCGATACGGGCGGGTGTTCGGGCCGTATGGAGTGCGGATTGTGGATGGAGCAACGTTCAAATCCCTGGCGACAGATATGCATCTTGGCCTAACGGCGCAGGTCCGAAAACCCTTTGCCCACCTTGCCTTGACGGGGCGAACCGTGTACATGACCGCGGTCCCGCCTTCGGGTAGGATCGGCGGCGGCACCCCTGGAGGCCGCGCCGAATAGCTCCAGACGGGGACTTGGAGTTATATATTTGATTCTGAAGGAGAAATGAATGCCTAAGACCAGCACATTGCAGGTGCAGGGGCGCGATCGGGCAGGTAAGGGGGCAGCTCGTGCAACACGCCGTCAGGGACTCGTCCCAGGCGTGATTTACGGCGGCCGCGAAGAAGCCACGCTGATTTCTCTCGAACCCAGAATTCTTAGTGACCTAATGCACGATCCTGCTTTTAAGACCAACATCTTCGAGGTGGATATCGCCGGCCAGAAGCAACGCACCATGGCCATGGACGTGCAGTTGGATCCCGTGACCGACAAGCCGATTCACGCGGACTTTCGCCGTATCGATAAGGACACAATTGTCCGTGTGCCGGTGCCAGTCCGGTTCCATAACGAATCCTCCTCGCCGGGAATCAAACTCGGCGGCGTGCTCAACATCGTGCGCCACGGCGTGGAAGTCCGCGGAAAACCTGACGATCTACCTGATCATATCGACATTGATTTGACCGGGCTTGAAATCGGTGATTCCGTTCACATCAGCACGGTTGCGCTGCCTGAAGGTGTTAAACTGACCATTGCCCGTAACTTCACCATCTGTACCATCGCGCCACCGACGGTGATGGTCGTGGAAGAAGAAGAAGAAGAGGTAGCGGCCGCACCCGAAGAAGGCGAAGCCGGAGCCGAGGGCGATGCAGCGCCCGCCGCCGATGGCGAAACCAAACCTTCGGACGCCGGAAAGGCCGAGAAGAAATAATCCGCATCCAACCGACAGCTGGCCGTGGCGGGCTGTTAGCGCGATGCACACACGAACCGCTTTCCTCTTAAGGGGGCCCGCCCATGCGGCTTCTGGTGGGATTGGGAAACCCCGGCGCGGCCTATGCCAACAATCGGCATAACGTTGGGTTTATGGCGCTTGACGCCATTACCAAACGCTACGGCTTTTCTGCCTGGCGGAAGCAATTTCAGGGCGTGATCGCTGAAGGATTAGTGGACGGCGAGAAGGCGTTGGCCTTTAAGCCGGCCGCATACATAAATTTGTCCGGCCAATGCGTTGGCGAAGCTGTGCGGTTCTTTAAGATTGCCCCCGAAGATGTGATTGTTATTTACGACGAGATCGAACTGACCCCGGGCAAAGTCCGCGTAAAGCGCGGCGGGGGGAGCGCCGGGCACAATGGCATCAAGAGTATTGACGCCCATATCGGTGCCGATTATTGGCGTGTGCGGCTAGGCATCGGCCGGCCGGCCGGGGCCGGGGATGTGTCAAACCATGTGCTGCAGAACTTCACTAAGGCGGACATGGACTGGCTTGGCCCCTTCCTGGACGCGGTCGCCGCATCCGTCCCCCTTATTGTCACCGGCGATGACAACAAATTCATGACCAAAGTAGCGATGTTGACCGCCCCACCAACACCCAAAAACCAAAAATCAACGGACGGCGAAGTACCCTCCGAACCAACGGAGTCCGAATAGAGATGGGTTTTAACTGCGGTATCGTCGGCTTGCCCAACGTCGGCAAATCCACTCTGTTCAATGCTCTGACTGCCACGGCGGCAGCGCAGGCCGCAAATTTTCCTTTCTGCACCATCGAGCCCAATATGGGCCGAGTGGCCGTGCCGGACGAACGCCTTACAATCATCAGCGAAATTGCCAAGTCGGCGAAGACCATCCCGACACAGCTTGAATTTATAGATATCGCCGGCCTTGTGCGCGGGGCCAACAAGGGTGAGGGACTGGGGAACCAGTTTCTCGCCAACATTCGCGAGGTCGATGCCATTGTTCACGTGTTGCGCTGTTTCGAAGACGGCAACGTCACCCATGTGGAAGGATCTATCGATCCGATCCGCGACGCGGAAACGGTGGAAACCGAATTGATGATTGCCGATCTGGAAAGCCTGGAGCGGCGTGCTGATCAAACGGCGAAAAAAGCTAAGTCCGGCGACAAGGATGCCAAAGAACTCATGACGGTGTTGGCGCCGGTGTTGGAGGCTCTGAGGGCCGGCAGGCCTGCCTGCACGGCTCACCCTACGGACGCCGCCTTACGCAAGGTTTTTGATGGCTTGCAGCTCCTCTCAAGCAAGCCGGTCCTCTACGCCTGCAACGTCGAAGAGGGCGCGGCGGCGGGCAACGCTTTCTCGGCCCGGGTCGCGAAACGGGCGAACGCTGAAAGTGCCACTATAGTGGTCATTTCGGCGGCCATCGAAGCGGAGGTCTCACAACTAGGGGACGCGGAGGAACAAAAAGAATTCCTAGAAAGCCTCGGGTTGAAAGAAAACGGCTTGGCTCAGGTTATTCGCGCCGGTTACGGCCTCTTGGACCTCATCACCTATTTTACTGCCAGCCCCGAGGAAACACGAGCCTGGACGATAAAGCGCGGCACTAAGGGGCCACAGGCGGCCGGCGTGATTCACACGGACTTCGAGCGCGGTTTTATCCGCGCCGAGACTATCGCTTACGACGATTTCGTTACCCTGAAGGGCGAGCAGGGCGCGAAGGACGCAGGTGAGATGCGCCAGGAAGGCAAAGAGTACGTGGTACACGACGGAGACGTGCTGCACTTCCTATTCAACGTTTAACCCTGGCAATGCGCATAAAGAAAAAACCGCCGGCCCTCAGGCCGACGGTTTTTTGTTTTTCATGTAATGACTTTTACTTCTCAAGCCGCGACCAGACGCGCACTTTCAAGAAATAGGCTAGAATCGTGAACAGAAGAGTGTACAGCATCACTTTAAGACCCATGCTGTGGCGCGCTTCCAGATTGGGCTCCGCCGCCCAGTGCAGGAAAGCGGTGACGTCCTTGGCGATCTGCTGCTCCGTCGCGGGCGTCCCATCGGCGTATTCCACGCGATCATCCATGATCTGCACGCCCATGGCGATCTGGTTGCCCGGAAAATACTTGTTGTAGGTCAGACCTTCCATAAGTTCGACGTCCGCTGGCGGGTCCTCGTAGCCCAACAACAGATGATAGACGTAGTTGGGACCGTCTGCGCGCGCCTTTGTGATCAGCGATAGGTCCGGTGGCAAAGCACCGCCATTGGCCATACGCGCGATCGCCGCGTTAGGGAATGGCGGTGGCAGATAATCGGACGCTTTAGCCGGACGCATAAACATATCGCCGAACTCGTCGGGACCGTCTTCCACCTGGTATTCGGCGGCCAGCACCTTGATTTGGTCTTCACTGTAGCCCAGAGCTTCAAAATTGCGGAAGGCGATGTATTTCAGCCCATGGCACGCGGAACACACTTCGCGATAGACCTGCAAACCCCGCTGGAGCTGCTGTTTATCGAAAGTGCCAAATAATCCGCCAAAGCTCCAATCCTCCTCCGGTATATGAATCTCTTCCGCCGCGTTAGAAGTCAGAGGAAGGGCAAGAAGGGTTGCCGCCACAGCGGTCAGAATGGCCTTCTTCATGGCTCTACTTCGCGGGCTTCATAACCGGTTCGCTAATGCTCGTCGGTAAGGGTTTGGGCGTCTCCAGCCAGCCGAGGACCGGCAGGAACACGATGAAATGCAAGAAGTACAAAGCCGTACCGATCCGGCTTAAGACCAACGGCAGGCCTTCTGCGGGCTGTGAGCCGCAGTAACCTAGCAACACAACGACGGCCGCAAAGACCCAGAAAAAGAGCTTGAACACAGGACGAAATGTCGCAGAGCGGACCCGCGAGGTATCGAGCCATGGCAAGACAAACAAGATCAGAATCGAACCGGCAAAGAAAGCCACACCGAGTAACTTGTCCGGAATCGCCCGCAAAATCGCGTAAAACGGCAGGAAGTACCATTCAGGCACAATGTGCGGCGGCGTAACGAGCGGATTAGCCGGCGTATAGTTGTCTGGATGGCCCATGGAGTTGGGCGCCCAAAAAACTACTGCAAAGTAAACCAGCAACAGCACCCCGATACCGAAGGTGTCCTTGGACGTGTAATACGGGTGGAACGGGACTTTATCCGCTGGCGCCGCTTCGATGCCCAGCGGGTTGTTGGACCCCGGAATATGCAACGCCCAGATATGCAGCACTACAACGCCCACGATTACGAAGGGCAAGAGATAGTGAAGCGAATAAAACCTGTTCAAGGTGGGGTTATCCACCGAGAAACCGCCCCATAAGAAGGCCACAACGTTATCGCCAACGAACGGTATGGCCGAGAACAGATTGGTAATCACCGTCGCGCCCCAGAAGCTCATCTGGCCCCAGGGCAGCACATAACCCATGAAGGCGGTAGCCATCATAAGGAACATGATAATAAGGCCCATCCACCACAAAACTTCGCGCGGCGCCTTGTACGAGCCGTAATACATGCCGCGAAAAATGTGGATATAGACAACGATAAAGAAGAAACTCGCGCCGTTGGAGTGCATGTACCGTAACACCCAACCGTAATTCACGTCGCGCATAATGCGCTCGGCACTGTCGAAGGCCATATCCGCGTGCGGCGTGTAATTCATCGCCAGGAAAATGCCCGTCACGATCAGGATCGCCAGCATGACAAAGGCCAGCGAGCCGAAGTTCCACCAATAGTTCAGGTTCTTCGGCGCCGGGTACTTGGTGCCGACAACATGGTCAATGAAAGATATGATCGGCAAGCGTTCTTCGTGCCACTCGTAGGCCTTACGCCAAATGCTTTTTTCCGTGCTCATGAACTTTCCCGTTAACCAACGCGCACGGTGGTGTCAGACACGAACTCGTAGGGCGGCACCGCAAGGTTTTCCGGCGCCGGACCCCGGCGAATGCGGCCAGAGGTGTCGTAGTGCGAGCCATGACACGGGCAGAACCAACCTCCGAAATCGCCGCGAGGCTCCGTCTGCTTCATACCAAGCGGAATGCACCCCAAATGGGTACAAATACCGACAAGAATTAGAAATTCAGGTTTGGTGACGCGGGATGCGTCATCTTGCGGGTCGGGAAGATCACTCATGTCCACGGATTGCGCCGCTTCAATTTCGGCGGCCGTGCGATGGCGGACGAACACCGGCTTGCCGCGCCAGACCACTGTTATTCCTTGGCCGGATTCGATGCCGTCGATTCTGAACTCGGTTGTGGACAGTGACAATGTGTCAGCGGCCGGATTCATGCTGTCCAGCAACGGCCAAGCCATCATGGCTGTGCCAACCGCGCCAACCGCCACCGTCGAATGCAACAAGAAGTCGCGGCGGGTCTCACCCCCCGCGTCGGCAGCATGGGCATTTACCGTATTCGCCATGTTTGCTATCCCTCTCCTCGACCCCTACGTTTCTCACCGCACCGCACAACCGTGGCCCCACATCTTTTCAAAGCATCTAAAAATGCCAGAATTGGGATGGGTTCGGCGTGGCTCAACCGTTACTTCCTTAAGCCCCTTTACCGACCGCAACCGTCGGAAGCATAAGAATTTTATGCGCGGCGGGTATAGAATAAAAGGTCCACCTTGAAAAGGCCTCTATATCTCGCTTTGCGGCGCGGCTAGCGGCGTAGTGAAAATTCCAACCGCGAATGAGTCGCAGTGCAGGGCGTCTCAAGACCCAATAGGAGAAACTTTACCTACGAGTAGGAAAATCAATGCGCCTAGCCCTTTACCAACCTGACATTCCGCAAAACACCGGTGCCCTTTTGCGCCTGGGCGCCTGTCTGCAAGTGCCGGTGGATATTATTGAGCCCTGCGGATTTCCTATAGATGACACGCGCTTGCGCCGTGCCGCGATGGACTACGCCACAGCGTGCGAGATGAGTCGCCACAGCTCTTGGCAGGCCTTTCTGGCCGACGTTCGCGCGAAAAGCCAAGGCCGCGTGGTGCTGTTGTCAACTGCGGCATCGGCCAGCTTTGCCGACTTTTCTTTCGGCTCAGAGGACATCTTGTTGCTGGGACGTGAGAGTGCCGGGGTCCCCACCGACGTTCATGAGACAGCTGACGCTCGGATATGCGTTCCCATGGCGGCGGGCGCACGCTCGCTGAACGTGGTCACGGCAGCCGCTATCGTTCTCGGCGAGGCTCTGCGACAACAAGGTTTTTTTAACGGAAAAACAGCAGGATAGGGTCGAATTACACCCTGAGCGCGCCACCATATGACAAGACTTTCATGCTGGGCCCATAGTTCTGTAAGAGTCCAAATAGTAAGGTTCGCAATCTGCGGTGATTGCTTCCACACCCCTCGTTTTCGGTCGCCGCGCATACCTCCCGTTAGGACCCCCTTGGGGTTCGGTATTACCCCGACGGCCCCGTTCCCCTGCGGGGCCGTCGTTATTTTCCGGAATCTGTGCGGCGGCGGAGCTCTGTGAGCAAATTTTCCCGAGGCATGTTGAATTCGGCGTTGATCCAGTAATCCTCAATCTCAGCAAGATGTTGTCCCACTTCGGGGCCCGGCGTCACACCGAAGGCGACAACATCGTCGCCCGTGACGGGTAAGCGGCGAGGTTTCCATACCTCCGCAGCCTCGATCATCCCACGCCACGTTGCGGCATCGCTTTCTCCGCGCAACTGGCCCCGTGCCCAGGCCAACAACACGCGGTCAACCACGAGCGGGGCACCTAATTTGTGTAGCCGCCGCTTAAGCATTTTTTTGTCGGGGCTCTTGTTGATGTCGGGGTCGGTCTTGGTCAGCGCGATTAGGCGGTCGCGGGACGCATTGGACAACTTCAAACGCCGGGCGACGCCCACCGCCGCTGACGCGGGGACTAACACGGCAAGGCGCCTGAGCCAATCAGGCGGAACCGCGGGGGCTTCGCGTTCAAGATCCGTCAGAACACCAAGAGCCGACGGCTCCTTCACTTCGGGCAGGAGTACCTGCCATACCCCACACCGGTGCATCATTGTCACCGCCTCAGCCGGACGCGGAGCAGCGAGAAGTTTCGCAAGCTCTTGCTGCACCCGCTCGGCCGATAGTGATTGCAACTCACCGGCATGAGCGCGGCAGGCCGCCAGGGTCGCCTCATCCAACGGCTCGCGGCCATACCAAGCAAAAAAACGGAACAGTCGGAGAATGCGGAGATAGTCTTCCTGGATGCGGTTGGCGGCATCGCCGACAAAGCGCACCCGGCCAGCTTTTGCATCACCGCTGCCGCCGTGATCGTCAAACAACATGCCATCAGGTCGAAGTGACATAGCGTTTATGGTAAAATCGCGCCGGCGCGAATCTTCATGCCAATCGGCGGTAAATTCGACATCCGCGTGACGCCCATCGCAGGCCGTGTCCCGGCGCAATGTAGTGATCTCAAACGAAACGCCATCAACAACGGTCGTTATCGTGCCGTGGCTGAGGCCGGTGGGAACGGCCCTTAGCCCAGCGTCAGCAAGCCGCGCCGTCACCCGTTCCGGCCGTTCGGGCGTCGCCAGGTCGATTTCTCCAACGTCGAGGCCCAACACGGCATCGCGCACACAACCACCGACAAAGCGCACGTCTAAAAGCGGCGCGCCGAGCGCCGAAAGTACCGGCGCGACAGCCGGCCTGGCCATCCAGGGTTGCTGGCCCAGCATATTTTTGGTTGTTTGCGCCAATAACCGCCTCCTAGCACTCTGATGGATCGAGGTGGCCGGGAATAATTTTACCGTTCTCGATATGCGCCGGTTCGTACATTGATCCGGCGGTTTCCCCATGCATCAACGCGACCGTTCCCATCACTGCGAAAGTCAGCAGTGCGCCAAGAAAAAGGAGTAGTGGCCAGGGACCCTGCTCGAGCTTGGGAATTTCCCCGCCATGGCGCGCCACGTAACCCGTGCGATACCACACCCACCCCGCGTAAATCACGATAGGAAGCAAAAAAGGCACCAAATAGGTAAACAGGATTCTTGTCATGCCTTGACTCGTTTTGTTGAGGCCCCGCGTCTAGAAAGAAGTGACCACCTCATAAAGGTTCACCAACATACCTGCGGTTGCGCCCCAGATATAGCGGTCGCCAAAAGACATGGCGTAGTAAGCGCGCGTTTGACCATTGCTGTCTCGTTTTACGCACTGGTGATTGGCCGGGTTGAGAAAGAAATCCAAAGGCACCTCGAAGACATCCGCCACTTCGACAGGGTCCGGGTTTAGATTCAACGGTGGCGTGATCGCGCCAACGATGGGTATCACCTTATAACCGGTAATCGTTACGTAGGAATCAAGGCGTCCTAAGACCTCGACCTGCGATGGCGAAATCCCGGTCTCCTCCTCTGCTTCACGCAGGGCGGCGGCGGCGGCGTCCGCATCGCTCTCCTCAAGCCGTCCGCCAGGAAACGAGATCTGCCCGGCGTGCAACGATAACTCGGCGGTGCGTTGGGTCAATAACACGGTGAACCCATCCTGGTATTGTACCAAAGGAACCAGCACAGCCGCGGGCGTCAGGCCCGCTGTGACGCCCTGTGTACCCCCGGCGCGCGCGTAGGGAATGCCACCCGTGGGCACTGCGCCCATATATCCAGATTCATATGGCGTCAGCACGCTTTGCTTCATCAAACGCATGGCCGTTGCCAAGTCGCCGCGCGGGCCCGCAGGCGTGGCGGCGCCCAGGCGCGCGCGAATCGCGTCCCGCGTCAGCAATGGGGGTGGAACGACGGCGTCCGAGTTCATTTCAGCGAACCGAGCGGAAAAAACTGACCACTGCTCCAAACACCGAAGCTCTCCTCGTCGTCCAGCGCGGCCTGCCCCTGCTCGATAAGGTGATAAAAGGCGGAACGGGCAATACGAGCCTCAAGCCCCTTACGCACATATATATAAGGGCGCGGTTCGCCCGTTTCCTCATCCTGGACCATGCGCAGCGGATGTTCGCCGTCCAGCGGCACGATATCGTCCACATTGGTGCGAAACCGAATTAACTGGCCCCTTCCCTCACCTTCCGCTAGAAGCTCAACCGCAATGAACGCCGAATCCTCGACCTCAATGCGGCCATTTTCCACGGGCGTGGTCAGCCAATGGACGCCGTCTTCATCGCAGCGCAAAACCGTGGAAAATAGCTTCACAAGAGCATGACGCCCGATAGGTGTGCCGAGATAATACCAGGTGCCGTTGCGGTCGATACGCATGTTAAAGTCGCCGCACAAATCGGGAGGGAAGGCGGTCAACTGACCGGTCGCCGCCGATCGCGCGGAGGCTTGAGATTCTACTGCTCCAGTGCGTGTCCGACGTCCCATACTCGCATTAGCCAGTTGTAAAGTGGTTAGACATTCATATGGTGGGGTTACCCCGTGAACGCAACGATAACACAAGACAGTAATACAGGGACCCAGAGCGGCAAGGATGCCGCCGTGGCCGACATGGAACAGGCTGTCGAACTGGTTCAGAAAGCCAGGGCCGCCGTAGAACAAGTCATCTATGGCCAAAGTCTGGTGGTGGAAGAGAGTCTTATCACCTTGCTCGCCGGCGGCCACGTGCTGTTGATCGGTGTCCCGGGCCTAGCCAAAACTAAACTAGTTCAGGCGCTGGGGACCGTCCTGGGCCTCGATGAAAAACGTGTGCAGTTCACCCCGGACCTCATGCCCGCCGACATTCTTGGCTCTGAAGTGCTGGAAGAGGATGAGGAAGGGCGGCGTTTTTTCCGTTTCATTCGAGGGCCGGTTTTCTGTCAGTTGCTAATGGCAGATGAAATCAACCGCGCCAGCCCGCGCACGCAATCGGCGTTGCTCCAAGCCATGCAAGAGCAGCGCGTATCCATTGCCGGCAAATATCACCATCTTCCCAGGCCGTTTCATGTTCTAGCGACGCAGAATCCCATTGAGCAGGAAGGCACGTACCCGTTGCCCGAAGCGCAATTGGACCGGTTTCTTATGCAGATCGACATCACGTATCCCGACTTAGAAGCGGAGCGGGAAATCGTCTTGCGTACGACCGGGGTGGACACGCCTGAACCCAAGCAGGTTCTGAACGCGGAGGATCTGCTTGCAGCCCAAAAGTTGGTGCGGCAAGTGCCGGTCGGCGATAGCGTTGTAACTGCGATTTTGAATCTGGTGCGCGCCGGACGGCCGGGCGCGAGCGACATTAAAGACGTAAAGGAGCATGTCGCCTGGGGCCCAGGCCCTCGCGCAAGCCAAGCCCTTATGCAAACTGTTCGTGCCCGAGCGCTGCTGCAAGGGCGCCTGTCGCCATCTGTTGACGATGTCTTAGCTTTGGCGCAGCCGGTCTTGCAACATCGCATGGCCTTGACCTTCGGCGCCCGCGCAGATGGATATACTTTACCCGCATTGATCGACACGCTTTGCCAGCGCGTGGATGCAGGTTAAGGGTTTGCTGGTCTTCAGCCCGTAAGGGCAAGCCGAAATGAGCGCAATAACTAAACACACCAAAAGTTATCGCCTGCGCGTGCAGGCGGATTCCATTGCTGCGGCCATGCCGCCATTGCTGGTGGCGGCGCGGCGCATCGCGGCTGCCATCAACCTGGGAAGTCATGGAAGACGCAGAGCTGGACCCGGTGACAGTTTTTGGCAATTTCGCCCTTACTCCAAGGACGACACGCCACAGGCAATTGATTGGCGTCAAAGCGGCAAATTCGACACCGTCTTTGTTCGTGAGCGCGAATGGGTCGCGGCGCAGACAGCGGCGTTGTGGTGCGACACGTCGCCGTCCATGCGTTACCGCTCGGCAAAAATTCTTCCGACGAAGGCCGAGCGCAGCGCCGTCATGCTTCTGGCTCTTGCGGAACTCCTGGTGGACGGTGGCGAGCGAATCATCCGGCTCGACAGCGACGGCCGGCCGCAGCGGACCGCACGGGCGGGGCGGTTAGCGGTTGCTCACATGGCTGATGCTGTTGTGACGGAGCTGATGACAGAAGACACGCGCCAGAATATTCCGCCGTTGCCACGATTCACTGCGGCGTTGCCACGACACGCTGCGGTGGTTTTGTTCAGCGATTTCCTTGCGCCTTTGGATGTAATTTCGGAGTCGGTTCACACCCTCATGCGTCAAGGTGTCACTGGACATATGGTGCAGGTCCTCGATCCCGCCGAGGAAAGTTTGCCCTTCACCGGGCGCGTGCGGTTTGTCGGACTTGAACAGGAAGGCTCCACGATTATCGACCGCGCCGAAGAGGCACGGGACAACTACACCCGCAAATTGAATGAACATTGCGAGGGGTTGAAATTCCTGGCCATGCAGGCGGGCTGGAGTTTCGGCACCCATCGCACGGATCATTCACCACAACTGACAATGGCGGCTCTGCACAATGCCATAACCGGTTACCGGCACTGACGGCGAAACTAATTTTATGTGGAACCTTGGCCTCATTTCATTTGCAACGCCGTGGGTGCTCGCGGCGGCGGCGGCCTTGCCCATCGTATGGCTGTTGCTGCGGCTGACCCCGCCAGCTGTTCTGCAAGTCAATTTCCCCGCGGTCCGCTTACTTTTCGGGCTCGATCCGACACAACGGACCGCCGCCCACACGCCGCCTTGGTTGATCCTTCTACGACTCGCAATTCTCATTCTCGCGCTATTGGGTTTGGCTGACCCAATCTTAAATTTGAAACCGGCAGAAAGTTCGGGGACGATGATTGCAGTCGTCGACAATGGCTGGGCCAGCGCCGCCAATTGGGAAGAGCGAGTAACCGCGTTGCGCGGCACCCTGGACGCGGCGGAGCGCCGCGGCCAATCTATCGTGCTCCTAGCCACGGCACAGCTGCCCACCAGCGAAATGCTCCCCGTAAACGTACTGGAATCCGGCGAGGCGGCCGCCACGGCCGCGCAAGTTGTGCCGCACCCTTGGCCTACGGACCACATGGAAGCCCTGCGCCAACTGGAAGGGCTGACTATTGAAACTCCGGCATCGGTAATCTGGATCAGTGATGGTCTGGGGGGCGAAGGCGCAGCTCAACTAGCGGCGAAACTGGATGACTTGGGCGACCTGACAGTTATTGACAGCGGACCTCTCTCACCGCCCCTGATTCTGCACGCCCCGGAGCGAAAAGTCGCCAACAGCGGCGGCATTGTGACCAATAACATAGTCCTAAAGTTGACGCGAGTGACGGCCGAGGGGGAAACCGAGATCACCGAAACGGTTCGGGCAGTGGATACAAACAATCAGGTATTAGCCCGCGCGACGATGACCTTTGCCGCCGGCGCGACTACGTCCGCTGCGATTCTTGAGATGCCTTCGGAGTTGGCCAACCGTATTGCACGCTTCGATGTGGAAGGCCGCCCGGGCTCGGCGACGACAATTCTTGCCGACGATCAGTGGCAGCGGCGACCCGTCGGCGTTGTGCAAGCAACCGCACAGGGCATAACCGCGCCGTTGCTGGAAAACTCTTACTACATAGATCAGGCGCTTTCGCCTTTTGCCGCTGTGCGCATGGGTGACATGGATGAACTTTTCAGCCGACCCTTAGCGGTGCTTATTATGGCCGAAGGTGGTCGCATCCTTGATGAAGATGTAACGCGTCTTTCAGATTGGATTTGGGAGGGCGGCGTGCTGGTGCGCTTTGCAGGGCCGTTACTCACGGAAAATGTAGACGCCCTGTTGCCGGTGAGTCTGAGAAGCGGTGGGCGAACTTTGGGCGGAGCCATGTCGTGGAGCGAACCAGCCCGACTGGCGCCCTTCCCCGAGAACTCTCCGTTTAAAGGGCTGGTCATACCCGCAGACGTAACGGTGTCCTCGCAGGTACTCGCTGAGCCCGCAGCGGATTTGACGTCGAAGACTTGGGCCCGGCTTGGCGACGGGACGCCGCTGGTCACCGCCGAGCAGCGCGGCCAAGGATGGATTGTGCTATTCCATATCACAGCCACGCCCGAATGGTCGGCCCTGCCGTTGTCCGGTCTGTTTGTCGAAATGCTGCGGCAGGTCGTGGATGTAAGCCGGGGCATTCCCCCGGACGCGCCCGCCGACGCCACTGGTTTTCTCGCGCCGCATGCCGTCATGGATGGTTTCGGCCGCCTACGGCCACCCGGGCCTACGGTAACCGCGATAGACGGCGCAATGTTCAATGAGACCCGTGCGGCACCCCATCACCCGCCGGGGCTTTATGGGCCGCCCGGTGGGATTCGCGCATTAAATCTGTCGGATACGCTGCGCGACCTTGAACCACTGACTCAACTTCCAATCGGCACCACGCAGCTAACGTTCACCTCAATGTCACAGGAGCGCGTGCTCAAACCGTGGTTGCTGACCGCCGCGCTCCTTCTTTTGCTGACGGACCTCGTTATTAGTTTTGTATTGAGGCAGCTGATCCCGGAGCCGTCCGTATTCTTAAAACGCGGTGCGGCAGCGGGAACAGCAGTTGCCCTGCTCTTGTTCGCGTGGAGCGCGGATCTTCGCGCGGCGGACGATCCGAACAGCACCGACAAACCCATTGAAGGGCGCATCCAAGCGGCAATTTTGGAAACGCGGCTGGCCTACGTGACAACGGGCAGCGCGGACATTGATCGGGTCGCCGCGGCGGGCCTGGACGCACTCACACAGCTGCTCGCAGCGCGTACCGCTGCGGAATTGGCCACGCCGACCCGCATCAACCTAACCGCGACAACCGTGACAAAAGACGCGCTAACTCCCTACCCGCTTATCTACTGGCGCGTGACACCTAGCCAAGGCAATCCCTCGACGCAGGCGATCGATGCCCTGAACCACTATCTCCACAGCGGCGGCACGATTGTGTTTGATGCGCCCGATCAAACTGGCGCCCTGGGCAGTACCACGCCCGGCGCCAACGAGAATCGTCTTGACCAGATCCTACACCTGCTCGACGTACCGCCGTTGATGCAGGTCCCGCAAGACCACGTGCTCACGCGGAGTTTTTATCTGCTCAATGGCATGCCTGGACGCTATGCCAATACATCGGTGCTGATTGAAAGCGCCTCCACCGAGAACGACGGCGTTTCTTCCGTCGTTATAGGCGGAAACGATTGGGCTGCAGCGTGGGCACGGGATTCGAACGGAATCCCCTTGTACTCAGTCGTTCCAGGCGGTGAGCGACAGCGAGAGTTAGCGTATCGGGTCGGCGTAAACCTTGTCATGTATGCCCTGACGGGTAACTACAAGGGCGATCAAGTTCATCTGCCCTCGATCATGGAGCGTTTGACGCAATGACGGGCATCACCTTCACGCCCCTGGTTCCCGCGGCACTTATTCTTCTGTTGCTGGCGTTAGCAATAGGACTTGTGGGATACGGCCTATGGCGCGGCGCACGCGGCGTCTTATTGAGGGCGTTGCCCATTCTCGCGTTGATTATCGCCATTGCCGACCCCGAACTCATGCGCGAAAACCGCTCGGCCCTTAAAGACGTGGCCGTGGTTATCGTGGATGAAAGCGCGAGCCAGCAGTTGGGCGCGCGAACCCAACGCACGTCTGACGCTCTCAAGCGTCTGCGCAACAATCTGAATAACGCCGAAAATTTGGAAGTAAGGGTCGTCCATGCCGGACGCAGCGAGACCCGCGGGCAGAATGGAACGCGCCTGTTCGGCGCACTGACCGCAGCTATGAGCGACGTTCCGTCGCAGCGCCTGGCGGGCGCGATTCTGATAACCGACGGCCAAGTGCACGACGCCTTAACTCCGGAGCAGGCCACGCAGATACAGGCGCCATATCTCAAAGCCCCCTTGCACGTCCTCATCACTGGCGAGAAGGAGGAGTACGACCGCCGGGTGCGGGTCGACCGCGCGCCAGATTTCGGCTTAGTCGACGAACCGGCAATGGTGATGTTGAAGGTTGAAGATACAGCGGTTCCCAATGGCACGCCAGTCACCGTGACCATCGGGCGTAACGGCGGGGCCCCGCGGGCCCTGACACTTCCCGCCGGTGAGCCCACTGAAGTACCGCTTCCCATCGAGAATGCGGGCGCCAACGTCTTCGAAGTGGAAATCGCGGCGGGCATCGGCGAACTTTCGGGGACCAACAATCGGACACTGATCGCGATCAACGGTGTGCGTGACCGCCTTCGTGTTCTTCTCGTGTCCGGGCAGCCGCACGTGGGCGAACGGGCGTGGCGAAACCTTTTGAAATCCGATCCCAATGTCGATCTCGTTCATTTCACCATTCTTCGGCCACTGAACAAGGACGACGGCACGCCGTTGAACGAGTTGGCGTTGATCACTTTTCCCATCCGTGAATTATTCGCAGAGAAACTGAGCGACTTCGATCTGGTGATTTTCGACCGCTACAGTCAAAGAGGTCTCGTGCCATTTCAGTTTATGGCCAATGTTGCGGATTATGTGCGCGCCGGCGGCGCGGTGATGCTGGCGGTGGGAACCGAGTATTCAGACAATTTCTCGCTGTTCGGTAGCGCGCTGCAGGGCATTTTACCCGCCGAACCCACCGGCCGTGTCTTCAGCGGCGCTTTCCGTCCGCGCCTAAGTACTGTCGGCCGGCGCCATCCGGTAACCGCCGAGCTGGAAGGTGCTCTGGCGAGCGACGCAGAGGGCGGCGAACCCAAATGGGGCCGCTGGCTGCGGCAAATCCAGATACGGCCCAGCGAAAGCGAACCGGTTATGACCGGGCGTGAGGACGAACCCCTTCTAATATTAGACCGGGTCGGCGAAGGCCGAGTCGCGCTGCTTCTCAGCGACACAGTTTGGCTCTGGGGCACAGGATTCGATGGCGGCGGCCCACAAGTGGAACTCCTGCGCCGGGTAGCGCACTGGCTGATGAAGGAGCCTGAGCTGGAAGAAGAGCATCTTTCAGCCGAAATGCGTGACGGCGCGCTGGTGATAACGCGGCGCAGCCTGGCCGAGGAAGAACTGCCCGTAACAATCACCTCGCCTTCAGGGCAAGAACAGACAGTAATCCCCAAGGATACCGGCAAAGGAAAATTCACCGCGCAAATTTCCATAGACACACCGGGACTTTATCAACTCACCGACGGCACCAATACGACGGTGGCCGCCGTCGGCGCTCCTAATCTACTTGAGACCTATGATGTGGTCGCGACCGCCGACCGCGTGACACCGCTTGTGCAGGCAACAAATGGCGGCGTGTATTGGCTGGAGAGCGGAACGGCACCGGCTGTGCGACGGGTAGCACCGGGCCGAATCGCTCACGGATCGAGCTGGCTCGGCCTCAGAGCCAACCAGCAATTCGTTGTGACCGGCGTGACGCAAACACCTTTGGCGCCTGTCGCTCTAATCCTGCTTCTTGTAATGGCTGGAGCCCTGCTAGCCTGGTGGCAAGAAGGCAAATAGAAGCTCTACTGCACACTGGCTACAAGCTCGGCGCGCACTTTCTGGCGAAATACGTCAATGGCCACGAGAGTGCTTCCCATCTTCGCGTGCCAGAATGTCCATCCGTTGCAAGCTGATGCGCCCTGCACTGCCGCTCCCACCTGATGGATGGAACCGCGATGGTCCGAGGAAATAAGCGTTCCATCGGCACGCACCCTGGCCGTAAATCGGCCGCTTGGATCCAACAACACGGACCCGACTCGCAACAGGCCGCGCTCAACGACGGCCCCGAAAGGAATGCGCGGTTCGGACCGCTTACTCGGCGTGGCAAATAATTTTTCATCCGCGACAGGCTTGATCTGCGCAATGCGCGACCGCGCTGCGGCGATGTAATCCTTGTTCTGCTCAACGCCGATATACTTGCGGCCAAGGGCTTTGGCGACAGCGCCGGTGGTACCGGTGCCAAAGAATGGGTCGAGCACGACGTCGCCTGGCTTCGTCGCCGCCAAAATCACCCGGTACAGTAGAGACTCCGGCTTTTGTGTCGGATGCAACTTGCCGCCGTCCGTATCTTTAAGACGTTCTTGGCCGGTGCACAGCGGCAGAGTCCAGTCGCTACGCATCTGTAAGCCGTCGTTCAGATTTTTCATGGCGTCGTAGTTGAAGGTGTAGCGCGCGTCCTTGGACTTAGCGCACCAGATTAACGTCTCATGCGCGTTTGTGAATCGTGTGCCGCGGAAATTAGGCATGGGGTTCGATTTGCGCCAGACAATGTCATTGAGCATCCAGTAGCCGAGGTCCTGCAAGATCGACCCGACACGAAAAATATTGTGATAGGAGCCGATAACCCAAAGACTGCCTGTGTCCTTCAATGCACGGTGCGCCGCTGCGAGCCAGTCGCGCGTGAAGTTGTCATAAGCGCGGAAATTGGAAAATTTGTCCCAGTCAGCGTCCACGCCGTCAACACGGGAGTTATCCGGGCGGTGCAGTTCTCCGCCTAACTGCAGGTTATACGGCGGGTCGGCAAAAACCAGATCAACGCTACCTTCCGGTAACTTGTTCATGGCGGTGATACAGTCGCCGCCATAGATGACGTTCGCTTTGAAGGCGGCGTTTTTTTTTGCCGGCATGATGCGGTCCCCGACCTAAGTTTTTGGCGCGTTGACCGCGCCCTTAAAGTTATGTGTGCCCCCGAAACCTGAGGCAGTGTTCCCTCCCCACCCCGCAACCCCGTTGACCGGGTGTTGGGGCGGGAAGTCCCTTTGCGCGGAACCTCTTTTCTGCGTGCCGCCGCTCAAGGACAGCGCCGAGTTCCGTCATGAAGAATTATAAGAATCAAAGATTTAAGGTATGTAAAGGCAGCTGACGGCGTGACGCTAGATATAGAGTCCCGCGCGGAGCGGGGACTCAACCCCTAGGGATTTGCCGCTTGGCCATAAAAATTATTAGGAGAATTCTGTCCGAACAGCTGCCGCGCCCAAAGCAACCCTTATGGGCGCGAACGAGCGGCGGTGATGTGGCGTGATGCCGAGCTGGGCGATGGCAGCTTGGTGTTTCGCCGTGCCATAACCCATGTTGGTCTCCCAACCATATCCTGGGCATGCGGCCGCCAATTCGGTCATAAGGCGATCTCGGGTCACCTTCGCAATCACCGACGCGGCGGCGATGGATAGGCTTTTGCCGTCGCCTTTGATCACGGACATTGTGTCGCAAGGTAACGGCGGCACTTTGTCGCCGTCCACCAACGCCAACGCCACTTTGCAGTTTAAGGCTTCAACCGCCCGCGCCATGGCGCGATAAGTGGCGTTCAAAATATTGACACTATCGATTTCCTGCACATCGGCGTGCCCAATGCTGATCATGGCCGCGCCGCTCTCGTACAACGCGGCAAAAAGCACCTCTCGACGCGGCGCCGTTAGCTTCTTGGAATCATCAAGTTTGTCACATAGATCGGAAGGCAGTTTTTCCGTATCCAGAATAACGGCAGCGGCCATAACCGGTCCAGCCCATGGGCCGCGGCCGGCTTCATCCACGCCCGCAATGACCGCTCCGGGATGTTTTTTTAGATATGCGCGTTCAAGTTCAAAGTCGGGCATCGGAACGGTGTGCTGTCACGCCGTCAAAGCGGCTTTTTTTTCGAATGCGTCACATGCTCCACAAGCCGAGGCATAAGTTCGACAAAATTACAGGGCTTGTGGCGAATATCGAGTTGGAACCTGAGAATCTTTTCCCAACCATCCTTCACCGCGCCCGTAGAGCCGGGCAGCGCGAACAAATATGTACCCCCGGCTACGCCCGCGGTGGCGCGGGATTGAATCGTGGACGTCCCGATGCTCTTCAGGCTTACCCAACGGAAAAGCTCACCGAACCCGGGGATTTCTTTTTCGCATACTTGGGCAAATGCTTCTGGTGTCACATCGCGGCCCGTCACACCCGTGCCGCCTGAGGTAATGATGCAATCCACATCAGGGTCGGCGACCCACTGTTTCAACTTAGCCACAATCAAGGGCACGTCGTCCGCTAAAACGGTACGGTCGGCCAGTTTATGTCCAGCGCCGGTCAGGAGGTCGATCAGTGCGGCACCCGACGTATCCGTCTCGACGGTGCGCGTGTCCGATACGGTCATTACCGCGATATTGATAGGCACGAATGTTTGGTTTTCGTCGATTCCGGCCATGAACGGGAGTTCCAACTCGTCGGTTTACGAAATTACACCACGGGCACGGTATCCATCTTCTGCTTTACGGCCAACAGATCACGCCATGCAAGACGCTTTTGCTGAGGCGAACGCAGAAGATACGCCGGATGAAATAGTGCCATGCACGGTACCGGCCTCACCATTCCTGGAGTTTCATACTCATACCAACGCCCGCGCAGCTTGGTGATACCCATGGGCTTGGCCAGAAAAGTTTTGGCGGCCAGGCCGCCGATGAAAACCAAAATCGCCGGGTCGACCAGTTCCACGTGCCGCTGCACAAACGGCAAGCACGATGAAATTTCCTGGTCGGTCGGCGAGCGGTTGCCGGGCGGGCGCCAAAAAACAATGTTGGTAATGTAGGCGTTGGTGGCACGGTCGAGATCCACGGATTTCAGCATTCTATCGAGAAGCTTTCCTGAAAAACCGACAAAAGGCAGGCCCTGTCGGTCTTCGTCAGCACCCGGCGCTTCGCCGATGAACATAATGCGGGCTGAGGGATTGCCATCTGCAAACACTGTGCGGCTGGCGAACTTCTTCAGACCGCAGCCTTCGAATGCCTCCACCGCCGCTTTTAACTCAGCAACCGTACCTGCGGCCTGAGCAAGATGCGTCGCGCTTTGGGTCGAAGCTCCGGCTTCGGGCTGCATTCGCGGGAGAAATGCCGGAGCATTGGCCAGCGCGGATACCGTTTTGACCTTAAAGTGATTGAGAGGCTCGTCGCCGGTCGCTTCGTCAACACCGGCATCCTTATACCAGCGCAACAACACGGCAGGATCGGCGGCTAGCGAGTCAGGCGCGCGGTTCATGAACGAAGTGTGCGGCGCGGCGCATCAAACTGCAAGCCGTCACGCAGGTGAAAACTGTAGCGGATAAACTGAAGAGAATAAGCCGTCGATTGTCGTGTTAGGGTCGCCGCAAATATATTTAGGGAATGTCCAATGCACGGCTTAGCACCGGTTTAGCTGGGCGGTGTGTACTTGTACCCATCAAGTCTACGCTCGCCAGCGGCGGCTTTGCGGAAAAACCACGTACCGAACCAAGCCACTGCCGGCAGACTGAGAACGCCGGCGATCGTCATCAATAACGTGACGTTATTTTCACCCCACCGAAGCGGAAGGACGCCAACCGCTTCGAGCATCTGCTCGCCGATCCGCAAGACACCGAATCCCGCCACCGCGATCAGCGCCCCCAACGTACCGGAAAACAGAGCAGTAGTCACAGCGGCGATAACGTTGGGATTGGTGCGCACAGGCGGATCCTCGGTTCAGAGGCCGGTGAAAAAAGTTGTGTTTTCAGCGGCGTTCGGAGTGGAGCGTCCCTATGAGATGGAGCTTTCTGCCCTAGGTCGCAAGGGGAAAGCAAGGCTGGGCGGGCAGTGCTTGACTCTCTCTGGCTCAAAGTCTAGAACAAAACAAGAATAAAAAAAGAACAAATAGGCTACATCTATGTGGATAAATACAAAATCTTTTGCTTCCAAAGCAGCGCCGCCGGCACAAGCCCGGGCCGCGATAAAGGCGGAATTGCGCCGCGAAATCTACCGCCTAGAGCGCACTGGGCGGGCCTTGGAGAAAACTGCCCTATCCTCCGGATGCCGGGCGTTGGATGCTGCCCTGCCTTGGCAAGGCCTGCCCCAGGGTGGGCTTCATATCGTCCAAGGCAAACCGGAAGATGGCGCGACCTACGGTTTTGCCGGGGCTCTGGCCGGGCGCATGCGGGTAGGAAACGGCGTCATCGCCTGGATTCAATATGGGCGAGACCACCAGGAAGCTGGAGTGCCCTACGGACCGGGGCTTGGCCCGTTGGGGCTCAACACCCGGCGTTTGTTGCTGGTGAAGGCACGGCGCGCCGTGGACCTGCTGTGGAGTATGGAAGAAGCCTTGCGCTGTCCGGATCTGGCCGTGGTCATTGGCGAAGGCGTGGCGCCGAATCTGACGGCAGCCCGGCGTCTGCAACTAGCGGCGGAAACCGGCGGCACCACGGCACTGCTTATCCCACCGCCCGATTCAACGCCATGTGCACCGGCGTTGACATGTTGGCGCGTGACGGCCGCGCCCGCAGCGGCAGCAACTCTGCCGCCGCGTTGTCCCGCATGGAATGTGGAGTTGGTGCGCTGCCGCGGCGGCAAATCCGGACAATGGCGCATGGAATGGCAGCATGAGACGTTTCATTTCAATCTGGTTGCCCCACTGGCCCACGGACCGTTGGCAGCGGCAAGCTAAAAATAAAAAACCTCAAATTCGTGCCCCGCTTGCTCTGACTACTAAGGGCCAAGGTGACGTGAGGTTGAGTGCTGTGGATCAGGAAGCTGCGGCAACCGGTCTCGCGCCGGGCATGCCGCTGGCTGATGCCCGCGCTCTTGTGCCGCATCTGAAGACAGCATGCGCGGATTTCTCCACGGATACCGCGATGCTGGCCAGCCTTGCCGACTGGGCGATGCGTTACACGCCGTGGAGTGCAACTGATGGAGACGACGGCCTTATTCTTGATGTCACTGGCTGCGCTCATCTTTTTGGCAGCGAAAAGAATTTACTGCATGACCTTGCTGCACAGCTTTCAGCTCATGATTTAACGGCTCGATTGGCATTGGCCGATACTCCGGCCGCAGCCTGGGCCTGGGCACGGTACGGTAAGAGTGACATTCTCGTGGCCAATGCGGATGCTGGCGCGATCAAAATCCTGCCTGTGGCGGCGTTGCGCATCTCTACAAATGACTCTCTGGACTTGGCGCGTCTTGGATTGCGGCACATTGCCGATTTGGCGGCCTTGCCTCGAGCACCACTGACCGCGCGGTTTGGCGAAAATCTTCTCAACAGGCTCGACCAAATCCTAGGGCATAGCCCCGAGCCCCTCACTTTGCGGCGTCCACCTGCGCCGCATCGCAGCCGCATTGCTTTCCCCGAACCCATCGGCCGACGTGAAGATATCGAGGCCGCGTTTCACCATCTGCTATCGGATCTTTGCGCACACTTGGAAGCCGATGATCTCGGCACACGGAAGCTGGCTTACACCGCATACGGCGTGGATGCCACGGCGCAGCGCACCAGTATCGGCGCAGCGGCACCAAGCCGGGATGCGGATCATCTCGCTCGCCTGTTTCAGGATCGCCTGGACCGTATTGATCCCGGCTTCGGTCTGGAGAGTTTCACGTTAGATGCTGTAACCATTGAAACCCTGGTGCCCAAACAAATACCGCTGGTGGGCAAACGCAATGCTACTACCGGTTTGATGCAACTGGTGGACCGCCTGCAAACCCGCCTGGGAGCCAGCGCCGTTGTGGAACTGAGGCCCGTGGACAGTCACATCCCCGAACGCGCGGTGATGATGACACCAGCTTTCGCGCAAACCGGCAACCATCACGGCACCGACGATTGGATGGCGCAACAACCGCGGCCGATTCGCCTTTTGCCGTGCCCGGAGCTGATTGATGTGGTCGCACCGGTGCCCGACAACCCGCCGCTTGTGTTCCACTGGCGCAAGGTTAGTCACCGCGTCGCCCGCAGCGAAGGGCCAGAGCGCATCGCACCGGAATGGTGGCTGCGGAAAGAAAATCACCAAGTGCGGGATTATTACTGGCTTGAAGACTCGGCCGGGCGACGTTTTTGGGTTTACCGCGATGGCCCTTTCAGCCCGGGCGGCCTTCCGCGCTGGTACCTGCACGGATTGTTCGCATGACACACGCCACTTATGCCGAAGTGCAGGTCACTTCAAATTTCAGTTTTTTGCACGGCGCCTCGCACCCTGAGGAATTATCAAAAACCGCTGCAGATTTGGGTATGCGCGCGATCGGAATCGTCGATACAAATACCTTGGCAGGCGTCGTACGCGCCCACAGCGCGGCAAAGGCCACGAACATCAAGCTTCTGATCGGCACCCGGCTGCGTTTCACCGATGCGCCGGATGTTCTGTGCTTTCCGCAAGGCCGCAGAGCTTATGGCCGTCTTGCCACCTTGTTGACGATAGGAAAACGCCGCGCCGAAAAGGGACAATGCACGCTTTCTTTCGAGGATTTGATCAAATACGGCGACGGCTGTGAGGTCGTAGCTCTGACTCCGCCACGACTTGATGAAACCTTCGCCGCCCACCTTCAATGTTTAAAGCGCCGCTTTGGAAAATCAACGTGGCTAGCGGCCTATCACCTATATCACGGCGATGATCGGGAACGAATTAGATGCGCGGGCGCTTTAGCCGATAACTTACATATCCCGCTCCTTGCCACCAACGACGTGCTTTACCACATACACGAGCGGCGCGTACTTCAGGATGTCCTCACCTGCATACGCGAGGACTGCGCTATTGATACCGCCGGCCGGCGCTTGCTAGCGAACGCTGAGCGTCACTTGAAAGACCCAGGTGAGATGGCGCGGTTGTTTTGCGACCGGCCCGATGCCGTCCTCAACACCTTAAGCCTCACCGAGCGATGCGATTTCTCGCTGGATGAACTGCGCTATGAGTATCCGGTGGAACCGGTGCCCCAGGGACGTACGGCCCAGGAAGAATTGAACCGACTCACATGGCTAGGTGCCACAGCGCGTTATAGCGGCGACGTGCCGAGCGATGTACGCCATCTTCTGGAAAAAGAACTAGCACTTATCGCGGAGCTTAAATACGCACCATATTTCCTAACAGTCTACGACATTGTTCGCTTCGCAGAAGAACAAGGTATTTTATATCAAGGCCGTGGGTCCGCCGCCAATTCGGCGGTGTGTTACTGTTTACGCATCACCGCCGTGGATCCATGCCATCACAATCTTTTGTTCGAACGATTTATCTCTACGGAACGTAACGAGCCGCCGGATATCGACGTAGACTTCGAACACGAACGGCGCGAAGAGGTCATCCAATACATATATAATAAGTACGGCCGCGAACGCGCCGGCTTGGCGGCTACCGTCATCACCTACCGCTCACGCAGCGCCATCCGCGATGTCGGCAAGGCTCTTGGGTTGTCCCAAGACACCGTGGGCGTTATCGCACGCACGGTATGGGGATGGGGCGGCGACGGCGTGGACGAGCGCTCACTGCGCGCGGCGGGCCTTGATCCGTCCGACGCTCGCCTGCGCATGGCCGTTGATCTATCGCGGGAGCTTAAAGGATTTCCCCGCCATCGTTCTCAGCACGTGGGCGGTTTTGTCATCACTCACGGCCCATTGCACGAGATGGTGCCCATTGAGAACGCGGCCATGAAAGATCGTACGGTCATCGAATGGGACAAATATGATCTCGACACCCTTGGAGTTTTGAAAATCGACGTGCTGGCCCTGGGCATGTTGACATGCTTGCGTAAAGGATTCGACCTCCTCCGCATTCACAAGAACGTAGGTGTGGATATGGCCACGGTCCCGCCGGAAGACCCGGCGGTCTATGAGATGTTGAGCCGGGCAGATTCCATCGGCGTGTTCCAGGTGGAAAGTCGTGCACAGATGACCATGCTGCTACGACTAAAACCGCGAACGTTCTACGATTTGGTCATTCAGGTCGCCATCGTCCGGCCTGGTCCCATCCAGGGCAATATGGTCCATCCTTATCTTCGCCGCCGCAGCGGCGCGGAGCCTGTCATTTTCCCCTCAAAGGAATTGGAGGATGTGCTCAGAAAAACCTGTGGTGTTCCGTTGTTTCAGGAACAGGCTATGCGCATCGCCATTGTCGCGGCGGGTTTCACGTGGACCGAAGCCGATCGGCTGCGCCGCGCCATGGCCACCTTTCGCCGCAACGGAACCATCCATGCCTTCGAACGCAAATTTATCGATGGCATGATCGCGCACAATTATGAAAAAAACTTCGCGGAACGCTGTTTTGAACAGATCAAGGGATTCGGGGATTACGGATTCCCGGAAAGCCATGCCGCTAGTTTCGCTCTTCTGGTTTATGTGTCCGCTTGGATGAAATGCTTTCATCCGGACGTTTTTGCCTGCGCCATTCTCAACAGTCAGCCCATGGGATTCTATGCATCCGCCCAATTGGTGCGCGACGCCTGTGAACACGGCGTCGAGGTACGCCCAGTGGACGTGAACCACAGCTATTGGGATTGCACCTTGGAGCCAAACGCCGCCGACCTTGCCCTACGCTTAGGCTTCCGGCAGATCAAAGGCTGCGCCCGGGCCGATGCCGATGCTTTAATGTCTAATCGGTGCGAGGGGTATGCGAGTGTTTCTGATCTATGGCAGCGGAGCGGCGTGCGGCTAGCGGCCCTCGAGGTTCTGGCTAAAGGAGATGCCTTTACGTCTCTCGGCTTGTCGCGGCGAAGCGCCTTATGGCAAGTGCGCGGCCTCGACATATCACCACTGCCTTTGTTTAAGAATGCGGTAAACAATACAGTCCGCGAACCCGTAGTGAATTTGCCTGCCATGAAGCTAGGCGAGCACATTGTCGAGGACTACACCCACATCGGTCTATCGGTAAAAAGTCATCCTTTGGCTTTACTGCGCTCTCGTCTTGCCGCGGAGAAAATAATTACCAGTGGGCAATTAGCGGAAACATCCGATGGCGCACGTGTCAAGGTCGCCGGGCTTGTGCTGGTGCGCCAGCGGCCTGGTACGGCTTCGGGGGTGATCTTTGCCACGCTGGAGGATGAGACCGGTGTGGCCAACATCGTTATCTGGCCGCGAACGTTCGAACGCTATCGCCGCATTGTCCTGGGCAGTCGCCTCCTGGGCGTTCAGGGCAAAGTGCAGCGGGAAGGCCTTGTCATCCATGTGGTCGCGGATAATTTGCTGGACTTAAGCCATCACTTGGAGCGCTTGACGGATTTAGATGGGCAAACCGTGCAGTCAGCGGCACGCACTGCCGCAGCGGTAAAACCCGTATCAGCCCATTATAAAGCCATGCCCTCGGGGCGCAATTTCCGTTAAGATAACCGCATTCTAAGATCGCCCCACTTGGATGGGGGTTGCGCGCAGGGTATATACCTGAACCTCAGACGCCGTACGCTATTTAGCTCTGCTTGCAAATACTTATATATGGAGTTACCGAGGGCCACGCGGCACGAGAAGGGTGAGTTATGAGTGAACGCGAAGCAATGGAATTTGACGTGGTCATCGTCGGGGCTGGCCCTGCCGGGCTTGCCGCCGCCATCCGTCTGAAGCAACTAGCTGCCGCCGCGAATAAAGAAGTTAATGTCTGTGTGCTCGAAAAGGGCCTGGAGGTCGGCGCCCATATTCTATCCGGCGCCGTCATCGATCCCATCGCCATGAACGAATTGATCCCAGATTGGAAGGACAAAGGCGCCCCTCTCAACACGCCAGTCACGGAAGACAAATTCATTTACTTGACAGAGAAGCGGTCTTTCCGCTTCCCCAACTTCATAATGCCGCCACTAATGAACAATCACGGCAACTATATTGTCAGCCTTGGCAACGTGTGCCGCTGGTTGGCAACACAAGCCGAGGACATAGGTGTCGAGATTTATCCAGGCTTCTCCGCCGCTGAGGTGTTGTACAATGAAGACGGCGCCGTGCGTGGTGTCGCCACAGGCGATATGGGCATTGGCAAGGACGGTGAGAAAACCGCCACCTACGAGCCCGGCATCGAGCTTCATGCAAAGTATACCTTTATCGCCGAAGGCGCCCGCGGCTCGCTCGCCAAAGACCTTATCCGCAAATTCGAGTTGGATAAGAACAGCGATGCTCCCAAATTCGGCCTCGGCCTAAAGGAACTGTGGGAGATCGAACCAGCGAAGCACAAGGCCGGCCTTGTGGCCCACACCATGGGCTGGCCGTTGACGACATCCACCGGCGGCGGCTCGTTCATGTACCACCTGGAAGGCAACCAAGTAGCTATTGGATTTGTCGTCCACCTGAATTACACGAATCCGCATCTGTCTCCCTTCGATGAGTTTCAACGCTTTAAGCATCATCCGGCGATTCAGCCATACCTGGAAGGCGGACGCCGTATTTCATACGGCGCGCGGGCCATCACCGAAGGTGGCTTACAATCCGTGCCCAAGTTGATATTTCCAGGCGGTGCGCTCATCGGATGCTCGGCGGGCTTCGTGAACCTGCCGCGCATCAAGGGCAGCCAAAATGCGATGAAGACCGGTATGCTGGCTGCTGAATCCGCCTACGCCGCCCTCGACGATGATCGCTCGTTGGATGAACTCGCGTCTTACCCCGAGGCATATCTCAGCAGCTGGGTCCACAAGGACTTAAAGCGAGTGCGGAACGTCAAACCGCTGTGGAGCAAGCTTGGCTTGCTCGGCGGACTTCTGCTCGGCGGCATAGACATGTGGATGAATCAGTTGGGCATCGGCCTGCCCTTTACTCTAAAGCATGGCAAGCCCGACGCAGAAACTTTGGTTCCCGCCGATCAGGCCGAGCCGATCACCTACCCCAAACCAGACGGCAAAATTTCGTTCGACAAGCTATCGTCCGTGTTTATCTCCGCGACCAATCACGAAGAGAATCAGCCGGCCCACCTGAAGCTCACAGACCCAGCGGTTCCCATTTCCATTAACCTGCCCAAATGGGCCGAACCGGCGCAGCGCTATTGCCCGGCGGGCGTGTACGAGGTGGTGGAACTTGAGGGAGCGGGCGAAAAACGCTTTCAGATCAACGCTCAGAACTGCGTCCACTGTAAAACCTGCGATATTAAGGACCCCAGCCGAAATATCACCTGGACCGTGCCCCAGGGCGGCGGCGGCCCTAATTACCCCAATATGTGAAGAGGGGTTTTCTCTCGGCTGCGAGAACCTTAACATTAGGGGTGAAACCCAGCGTCGTAAACCTGCGGACGAATACCGTTTTATGACCCACAAACTCTCCCAACTCAGCCACTTTGTGCTGCCGACAGTGGCCGCTGTCGCGGCAACTGCGCTCTGGATCACCATGACAGGCAATATTGCCAGCGGCCGGCCCGGCTCGGGTGACCACGAGACCTGGGGCCTTGCCGCGGCGCTCCTGTCTGCCCGACATGCGGAGGTGATCACGGACACACAGCGAGCTGTATCGTACCTCGCTGAGGCGCTCGCTATCGATCCGAACAATACCAATCTTTTGCAGGAGAGTTATTTCCTCGCAGTTCAGATTGGTGATTTTGACGCCGCCATACCAACGGCGAGAAAGGCATACGAACTCCTGCCCGGACGAGGCCTGGCGCCGGTCATCCTCGCGGTACATCATTACAGGGCCAAGGAATACGATCAGGCTTGGCAATATATCGACAAGATTCCCGTCCAGAGCGTAAATATGTTTGCCCTGCCCATGCTACGCGCTTGGGGAGGGGCACCGTCTCACACCGCGGAAGAGACCTTAAATGAACTCGGTGCCATGGAATCGTACCGCGACATGGAGGACTTGGTGCACGCCATGTCTGGTTTGCTGAACGAATTTTACGGCGAAAACCAGACTGCATTGGAGCACTACGACGCGCTCGCGCAGAACGGCGAAAGGCGGCGCATTTCAATGGTACGTCTGGTGGCCGGCGGATATCACCGCCTCGGTCATATCGACAAAGCAACGGAACTTATTGCTCGATACCAGAAAGCCAACGGCCCATCGCCGACAGTGGCGTCGTTTGCCGATCCGCGATCTTTCTCAAAAAAAATAACGCCGAATGAAGGGATGGGCGAGGCTCTGTTTGCCGGTGCTGAAATGCTCTTACGGACGCGACCTAGCGATAGTCGCGCTCAATTGGCGATCGCCTATGCGCAATCTGCTCTGCACCTAGATCCCGGCATGATCATCGCCCGGCGATTTATCGGAATTACGTTGTCAGCCCGCAGCCATTATATCGAATCAAATGAAATTTTGACCGCCGTCAAGAAATCGGCGCCGGGCTACCTCGAATCGCAAATGCAAATTGCCGAGAATTTTACCCGAATGGAGCAAACCGAAGATGCTTTGGCGACGCTAAAATCCGCGGCGCGCAGCCACCCGAATTGGCCGGAAGTCCACGTTGCCATGGGCGATCTGTTCCGCCAGTTGAAACATTATGAGGACGCAGTCGACGCCTACGACGCAGCTCTCGAGATTTACCCAGAAGACAGGACGGCCAATTGGAGCGCATATTACATGCGCGGAATCGCCTTGGAGCGGGCCAAACGGTGGGACCGGGCCGAACGTGATTTTCGCAAGGCGCTCGAGTTGAATCCCGACGATCCGGGCGTACTGAACTACCTGGGTTATTCTTACCTAGATCGCGGCGAAAACCTAAGCGAGGCCCGGCGCCTGATTGAGATGGCGTTCGAGAAAAGCCCCACTGACGGGTACATCATCGATAGCCTTGGTTGGGTAATGTTTATCATGGGTGAGTTTGAAGGCGCCGTTGTGCACTTAGAAAAGGCCGTAGAATCCGCGCCGGCGGATGCAACCATCAATGAGCATCTGGGCGACGTCTATTGGAAGGTAGGGCGGCTAAACGAGGCGCGGTTCCAATGGGAGCGGGCTTTAGCTCTCGACCCCGAAGACGCGCAGCGCGCAGCCATTCTCGTAAAACTCGAGCGGGGCCTCGCGAAAAATTAGCGTGTACACTCTGTCTCTTCGGACGCTCCGCAGGATCGGGCTGCCATGAATGCGGCCGCGGCCCCTAGCGGCCCAATCACCGTGGGCGCACCCGCAAAAATAAATTTAACGCTTCATGTTTACGGGCAGCGTGCCGACGGATATCACCTTCTTGAATCACTCGTCGTTTTCACGGACATCGGCGATCAAATCACCGCAACAGCGGCCGATGAATTGGTTATGGAAATTACCGGACCGTTCGGCAGCACCCTTGCCGATGAGCCGAACAATATTGTTTTGCGCGCCGCGCGCCTGCTACAAAATTTCACCGGGCGCAAAGACGGCGCGCACATTCTTCTTGATAAGAATTTGCCGGCTGCGTCGGGAATAGGTGGCGGCTCATCGGACGCCGCGGCGACGCTACGTGCCTGCGGTGAGCTTTGGGCTACCGACCCATTTCAGATACCCGGCACGCGCCTCGCAGCCGAACTTGGCGCAGATGTACCCGTTTGCTTTTACCGCAGGCCGGCATTCATGTCCGGCATCGGAGAGACCCTAGACCCGGCGCCGCAGCTGCCTACCGTTTGGCTGGTGCTCGTCAATTCCGGACATCCACTCGCGACAAAGGACGTATTTGCGGCACTGCAGGGTTTTTCGAACCCTATGGCGCGAAGCGTGTTCAAAAACCTAACCGACGCCGCCGGCCTTGCCGCTGTGCTGAGGGATCATCAAAACACCCTGACCGTCCCGGCGACAAAGCTCGCACCCTCTATCGCGTCGACCCTCGCCGCGTTGGAAAACAGTCCCTACTGCCTTCTTGCTCGGTTGTCGGGCAGTGGCCCTACCTGCTTTGGCGTGTTTGCCGGAGAGCACGCGGCCCGCACGTCGGCAGCTCTCATTGCATCCAGGGAACCGGAGTGGTGGGTCGTGCCGGCGCGAGTTTTACCCGAGGGAGAGCCCTGATTTCTCTCGCGAATCTAGGCGCCGCCCACACTTGCCGGTTGATTCGCATGCCCGCTGGCCTATGTTCACTGGCATGAAACGGCCCTTTCCCGTTATGGCGCTGGTCGGCGCTTTGGCGCTGCTGCTCGCGGCCATCACCACCGCCCGTGCGGACGCCGTCTTTGAAACGCCGCGGGTACGTGCCGAGCTGATGGCGGAATATCCGGCCGTCGCCCCGGGCGATAGCCTATGGGTAGCGCTGGCCCTCGAAGTCAAAGCGGATTGGCACACCTATTGGCGTACACCAGGCGATGCTGGCGAACCCACGTCGATCCGCTGGAGCCTTCCGGAGGGCATCACTGCCGGTGATATTCACTGGCCCATTCCAGAACGCATCCCATACCTCGACCTGATGAATTTCGGCTATCACGGAAAGGTGCTGCTACTAACAGAGTTGCATATTGATCCCGATTTTACCGGGCCTGCTGACATCGACCTAAATGCGGACTCCACATGGCTTGTATGCAAAGAAGTTTGCATTATGGAGGATGGTACTTTTACCCTGCCCGTACGGATAGAAGCCGATCCGCCGCCGCGCAATACAGCGGCCGGTGCCGCGATTGCCGCAACCCGTGCGGCCTTACCACAGGATGCGCCGTGGCCAATCAAAGTATCGCGAAATGGCGACGTGGTCACCTTCACCGCGAGAACGGACCTTAAAGGTAGTGAGGTTACCGAGGCGATATTTTTCCCTCATATCGATGGTGTGATAGAAAACGCCGCGCCGCAAGACGTTCGCTTGTCCGATGGTGAGCTTAAAATTACGACGACGACCGGATACGACGCCGACAACATCGCCGAGATATCGGGCTTGCTCGTGTTACGAGGCAGTGCCGGCGGTGGGGAGTCCGCAGCGGTGGGATACACCTTCAGCTCGCCAATCATCTGGACCAGCCCCGGCACCGCCGACGTCACAAACGCCCTCCCCATTGGCCTCGCGATTCTGTTCGCCTTCCTCGGTGGCATCATTCTGAACGCCATGCCTTGCGTACTGCCGGTTCTGGTCATGAAGGCCCTGAGTTTTATGGAGCGTTCAACCACCGATGCCGGCGCCTTACGGCGCGACGGCCTGGCTTACACCGCGGGCGTGATGATCGCCTTCGGCGCGCTGGTGGGCGTGCTGCTGGGGTTCCGCGCCGGTGGTGACGCGGTAGGCTGGGGATTCCAACTGCAAGCTCCAGCGTTTGTGGTGGTCCTTGCCTACGTGATGCTCGCGATCGGACTGAATTTGTCCAGCGTGTTTACAATATCCGGGGGCATCAGCGCCGGCCAAAACTTGACGATGCACAAAGGCCCCACCGGCGCTTTCTTCACGGGCATGCTCGCGGTTGTCGTTGCGACTCCCTGTACGGCGCCGTTCATGGGCGCGGCTATCGGTTTTGCCTTAACTCAGCCGCCGGTAATGGCTGTGCTGGTGTTTGAGGCGCTCGCGCTTGGTCTCGCGCTCCCTTATCTGGTCCTAGCTTTTGCGCCTGGCGCGGCAAAAGCCCTACCCCGCCCCGGCCCTTGGATGGATCGGCTAAAGCAGATTCTCGCATTTCCCATGTATGGTGTCGCCGCATGGTTGTTTTGGGTGTTAGCGCAGCAAGTGGACTCCACAGGTTTGGCCGCGGCCCTGAGCGGTTTCGTCCTTATTGGTTTTGCAGCGTGGCTGTGGAACGCAGCGGCGACATCATCGAAGACGGGCCGCCGGTGGAGCGCGGCGGCGGCCCTAACTGTGATAGCGGTGATTGCATTGGTTTTTGTTGTGAGCGAGCGACCGCCGGTGCAGGCGAATCAGGCAGCGACCTCTGACGGCATCAGCGAGCCGTACAGCCAAAGTCGCCTTGCCGCGCTCCGTGCCGAAAGCCGGCCAGTGTTCGTGAATTTCACGGCGGCTTGGTGCATTACTTGCAAAGTTAACGAACTCGTCGCGCTGTCCAGCACCGAAGTCGCGGAGGCGTTTTTACATTACAACGTCGCCTATCTGAAAGCAGACTGGACAAACCGCAACGCTGAAATCGGCACGGCCCTTCGCGCACTGGGCCGCAACGGCGTACCGCTCTACGCGCTCTACCTGCCCGGCAGCAAAGATGCGCAGATCCTCCCGCAAATCCTCACGCCGGGGACACTAGTGGAGGCCTTAGAAAGCCTCTAGCGCCGGGAATAGTTTAGATATTCACCGTTGCGGCTGAGCGCGTTATTTCCTAATGTCCGCGCCGCCTGCTGGGGCGTAGCCAAGTGGCAAGGCAGCGGTTTTTGGTATCGCCATCCCAGGTTCGAATCCTGGCGCCCCAGCCAATCAGTCTTCGGCGAACCACGGTAGAGTGTTGCTCTCCACGGAACTCTAAACATTTCAAAGACATGTCTGCGCATGCCGTCACCAAGAGCGCCTGATGACCACCGGATATTGAGTGATCACGCCCTCAGTGGTCCGAGATTCTCCGACCGCCCATTTTCCACTGACGTTTTTGATTCAGTGCGAGGGTTGATTGACCGTTTATGAATAAAAATAAGGCCGCGAACGGCCTCATCGTCGCCGGCAAACGTTAAGTCAAACTATGGCGCGTCGAACCCCAGTACGCGGCGCTGGTCCGGCCAGTCCAACGGCAGATTGTTCAAGAGATCCGCAGACTTCAGATCGACGGGCTGGGTGCCGGCAAGGATGGACTCCGTGATATCGGGCGCGAGGAACGCGACCCTGATGACGGGACTGATGTAGGTGCGCGACCGTTTGAGTTGACCGCCGAGCTCATTGATGGAGGCAACCCGACCCGAGGTGACGGCATCCAGCCAAGCGTGGGCATGCGCGACCAGTTTGATCAGCTTAGCGTTGGGCGCAGGAGCCTTTCCCGCGAGATGATCCGGCACCAGCACCCTCTTCTCCCGGCCGCATCGCCGGACCGATGCGTCTGCGTTTAAGGTAACGATAGTGCTGTCTTCCGGCTCGAAGGCCGGAGCCTCAATCGAAGCGTTATCCGAAACGTTCTCCCACGGCCGGCACTCCAGTATGGCGTCCAACGCGGTTGCCGAAAGCCGTATTGCAAACCCGTTTACATCCAGTTCGACCCGTTAAACTAACGCCCGGAACAGGTCTCGGGCCTTGGCATCGGTATGGCCGGCCAGGGCGCCGGCAAGCCCCGCGTCCGCCAACTCAAGACCGTGCGCCAACTTGTCCTTCAGGGCCGGATCAGTGAGATGACTGAGGATGCCGGTAGGGTTTGTGACCGCCCGGCAAAGGACGCCGACAACTTGCTGTTCCAAGTCGTGAGCCGGTAGCCGTGTCACGGACCCTTTGTCCTGCTCGCGATGCTGGTTGAGGGCCTGACTTACATAATAGCGGTACCGTTTGCCTTTCTTGTTGGCATGGGAAGGGCTCATGTGATTACCACGGTCGTCGAACAACAGACCCCTGAGCAGGCTCGGCTCCTTGTGGGGGATGCCTTTCTCATGGTGGGCGGCTTTCTCTTTTAAGGAAGCCTGGACGTGTTCCCATGTATCCGGGGCGATGATGGGCCTATGCTCGCCGGGATAGGCGATGCCCTTGTGGACCGCGTCACCCGCGTAAAGCCGGTTTTTCAGGATGTAATAGAGGGCGCCGCGCTTGAAGGGCTTGCCGCCGTAGGTCCGGTTTGAGCTGCTGGTCCACTGCTTGGAGCGGTACCCCTCCCGCTCCAGGTCTTCCTTCAGAGCCTTGACGCCGCCCAGTTCCAGATAGCGGGTGAAGATATGTCCGACGGCCTTGGCTTCGCCTTCATTGACAATGAGCTTGCGCTCGACGATGTCGTAGCCGAGCGGCGGATGACCGCCCATCCACATGCCTTTCTTACGCGACGCCGTGAACTTGTCCCGGATGCGCTCGCCCGTGACTTCCCGTTCGAACTGAGCGAAGGATAAGAGCACATTCAAGGTCAGGCGCCCCATGGACGTGGTGGTGTTGAACTGCTGGGTGACCGATACGAACGACACGCCATGTCCATCGAACAGATCCACCAGCTTGGCGAAGTCGGAGAGCGACCGGGTCAGGCGGTCGACCTTGTAAACCACCACGACGTTGACCCGGCCCGAGGTGATGTCGTCCAACAACCGCGTCAAGGCGGGCCGCTCGGTGTTCCCTCCCGAGAAGCCGCCATCATCGTACTTGTCCTTGATCAGGACCCAGCCCTCGTGCCGCTGGCTCTTGATATAGGCCTCGGCGGACTCCCTTTGGGCATCGAGGGAGTTGAAGGCCTGCTCCAATCCGTTTTCCGACGACTTGCGGGTATAGACGGCGCATTTGAGTTTGGCGGTCATGTCAGGCCGCCTTGGTGCCGGGCCGGCACAGTCCGAAGAAGACGGGACCGGACCAGCGGGTCCCTGTTATCTCGCGGGCGATCTTGGATAGGCTGTCATAGACCTTGCCGTCATAGGCAAAGCCCGCTTCCAGAACCGTCACTTCGTGTTTTCTGTTGTGCCATTGGCGCACCAGTTTGGTGCCGGGCTTGGCGAACGGCACGGGCACCAGATCGGTGTTGGGAGACCGATCCAGTGTCTTTGCCATCTGCCGCAGCCGCCGTTGCGTTGACGGTCTAAGGCCGCCGAAGTGGTCTTCCTGGGTCTTGTACGCCAGGGCGCGGAGCAGGAAATCCCGGCTTGCCCCCTTGGGAGCCGGAGAGCGGAACACTTCACCCCAGCGTTTGCGCAGCTCGGTCGGACCGAGGTGCTCAAGCGCCTTGACCTGGGGTTCAATTGCCGTCGCCATGGCCGGCCTCCTCTCCCCACCACACATGCTTGCCTGGACCGTAAAGTCCAGTCCAATCAGCCTGGGTTTTTGGGCGTTTCCGGCGAAGTCTCGGGGTTGGAGCCCGCAATCACACGGAGGGATTTGGCCACATCGAGGGCATTGAGTGTTGCCCTATGGAGGTCCCGGCTTAGTCCAAGATACTCGGTGGGCATCAGCCGGGACGGCATTGTCAGAGTAACTGGTTAGGGCCAACTCTCTTGGGCCCTTGTTACCTGGGTTTGGGCACTAAACTATTGGTTCGCTTGGTATTGACCAAGCAAGGCGCGGCTCGGAACGGCGAAAACTCACCTCACTAGACTAACAAATTAATTTAGTCTGACAATGCCACACCAAGCGCTTTCGCCACGCCCAGGGCGCCGGCTGTTGCCCTTTGGAGGTCAAGGCTGAGTCTAAGATAGTCGGCGGGCGTCAGCCGGGACGACTGGCCGTCCGCCGCCAGTTGCGACGCATCCTCCAGCAAGGCCGTGGCCTTGGCGAACAAGTGTGTCACCAGTTCCCGGTCTTCGCGGTCCATAGGTCCTCACCCATTGGGCAAGGAACGCTTCCCTGTCGCTGGAAGTCCAGTGCTGTTTGACTCTGTTTCGCCGGTTTTCGGGGCCTGATTCATCGGGGAAAGGCGGGAAACCCGGCTCAAAAGGTCATCGGCCAAATTTCGGGGTCTTCCTCGCCGTATATTATGATGGGCGCAGTGACGGCAATACGGCGGCGTCTCTTGCTTTTCCACGACAGAAATTGCGACAAACTGTCGACCTGATCGTCGTGGCGCGTATTGGGAAAGCCGAGCACTTCAGCGAGAAAAATGTCCAGCCAAGGCGCGTCATTGGGCAAGAGCACCTGACCGGCCTCGATTTTCGCGCTTTGGGCCTCCATCCGCGTCACCTTATCGCCCTTGGGCTTGATGCCGGTGGGGCGCGGAAAACTACTTGGTGAATCGTTTCTCAGATCCTGCACCAGACTCTGGCCAAGTCCTGCCTCTTCGATCAAGACCACATCGGCATCGAACTTTTTTTGAAGTTCCAAAACCTTTCGCCTCAGGTTTGGGTACTCGGCCCGGCCACGCCATACATGGATGAGATAGAATTCATTATTATAAACCTTCCAAGTGGTACAAACCGACCAAGCGCTCCGCTCACCTAATGTTCCCGCAACGTCCCAACTTTGTACCGTTTGCACCCCGGGTCCACTGGGAAGCTCGGTATAGTTCTTGAGCCACTTGCGCTTGATCAGATTGCCTTCGAGTGGCACGGGCCGCTGCTGATATTGGGCGGAGAATGCCAGCGATCCGAGTTCGCTTTTTATCGCGTCAAGGATGGCCCGGGGCTCCCTCTCGGCATGCAGGACTTCGCCTTCGCGCCGATAATAGTATTCTCCCTCTCCAACCGGTATGCGCGCGTCTTCTATGGCAACGGCGGGGAGATCCAGGTGGCTCCAGTTGCCCGAGCTCAGAAGGTGCCCGGCCAGGTCTTCCTCATGCAGGCGCTGCATGACTACAACGATCACACCCTTGTCTTTGTCGTCCAACCGGGTTGCCAATGTTGAGGAGTACCAGTCGTGCACCTGCTTCCTTGAGACCTCCGACGCCGCTTCCGATGCTTTCAAGGGATCGTCGATGATAATGAAGTCGGCGCCGCGGCCCGTCAGGGTTCCGCCGATGGACGTGGCCAGGCGGCTACCGCCTTGAGCCGTCACCACTTCGGTCCCGGTATCGCGGACCAGGCGCATTGAGGGAAACAGCTCCTTGTACCAATCGCTGGTAACGACCAGGCGGAACTGCCGTGCAAGCTCCAGCGCGAGGTCTTGTGCGTAGCTCACACAAATAAACCGCCTTGTCGGATCATGGCCCATGGCCCAGGCGACAAGGGCCACCGAGGAGCATATGGATTTGAGAGAACGGGGCGGCTGGGTGATGATCAGGCGGGTCGTTGTACCGTTAAGGCAATTCACAAGGGCATATGCAATCGCCTCGATGTGCCAGTTGGGAAGATAGAAATCACCCGGCGATACGGTGTGAAAGACCTTCTCGACGAACGCTAATAAGTCATGGCGAAGCACGGCGTGCAAGACCTGTTCATTGTTTTGAGCCATGACTCGATTGACCTCCTATTCGTTATGGGCCTTTGGCTTGTCTTCCCGCCGCCTGAGCAGGCGGTCGCCATACCGGTCAAGAATGTCCCGGTCCTGCATGGACAGGTTCGATTTTGACTCCTGAGCGGTCTCGCCCAGCTCGATCGACAGAGTGATGATGCGGTCCAGGGCTCGCACGTCTCCGTTCAGGGCTTTTTCCCTAAGCCGCGCGATGACCGCCTGCTGCGTTGATATGGTCCTGGCCTTGCCGCTTTCCGTCACCCTGACCGGGGCCTTGAGTGCCGCCGTAAAGTCCGTCTTGAAATTGCGGAGGGACTTGGGACGGCCCCTGGGGTTGCCCGACTTGCCCTTCTTGAAGCGGGAGGTTTTAGGCGGACGG
Organism: Rhodospirillaceae bacterium; assembly: GCA_963662375.2. Classification (GTDB taxonomy): domain Bacteria; phylum Pseudomonadota; class Alphaproteobacteria; order Rhodospirillales; family Rhodospirillaceae; genus UBA11612. The sequence goes on along the minus strand of CAXXRP010000015.1, from coordinate 294,806 downwards.
CCGTAGCCCACGCCGTAATCGCCGGTCATGGCATACCTCTAAGGCTCTGTAGTGTTTCTGGAAGCCACAACTTCATCGAAGGTCTCGCCCGTCTCCGCCAGCACGGCATCCTTGCCCGCAAAGTTCTGCCATCGCTTAATGGCCACGTCGCAATAGAGCGGGTCCAATTCCATGGCATAGGCCCGCCGCCCGGTCTTTGATATTGTCCTGGCCTTGCCGTCTTCCGTCACCCTGACCGGAGCTTTGAGCGCCGTAGTAAAATCCGTTTTGAAGTTGCGATGTGTTTTGGGGCGGCCCTTGGGGTTTCCCGACCTACCCTTTTTAAACCGGGACCCCTTGGGGGGTTTGCCATAGCCCACTGCGTATTCATCGGCCATGGGATGCCCCTCCCGACTTCGTCGGAGGTCTGACGGTGGCGGCTTCATTGAATGTAAGGCCGTCGCACTGTCGCACTGCATCAATGCCGGTTGCCTGTTTCATTCGTTTGACCGCGGCATCCACAAATTTTGTATCGATCTCCAGGGCCGCTGCGCGGCGGCCCGTACTCTCCGCGGCGACGAGCGTCGTGCCGGACCCTACGAAAGGGTCGAGAATAAGGCCATTACGGTGGGAGCAGTCTCGTATGGCATCTGCGACCATGGCCACGGGCTTGACCGTTGGGTGCGTGGCACGGTCCCGTGCCTTATCGGCGCCAAAGCCGTTCACGCCCGCGTAATCCCATACATTAGTGCGGTGCCGCCCGTACTTTCCGAGCGCGATATTGTTGACGTGTTGACCCCGGCCCGCCTTGTAAACGGCGATAAGCTCGTGCTTGGACCGATAGAGCGAGCCCATTCCCGCGTTGGTCTTATTCCAAACGCAAAGATTCTTTAGTTCGGTGTAAGCCGACTTGCCGGCCGTCAAAAGTTCATGCAAGTGCCGCCAGTCCATGCAGACGAAGTGCAGTGCGCCATCGACACTGTGGCCGGCCAAGTGTTCAAACACACGTGTGAGAAAATCCGTGTATTCGGCTTCCGACATTTCACCACTCGCCATGACGAAATCGTCATGTTTGATAGATCCGAGGCCGCACACATGTCCGTCGACGGGAACGTTATACGGTGGATCGGCAAATACCATCTGAGCAAGTTGGCCGTCCATGAGCCGGTTGTATGCGTCCGCATGAGTGGCATCGCCGCACAGGAGACGGTGCTTACCGAGCTGCCACAGGTCCCCTCGCCGCGATACCGCCGGTCCGTCATCGGCGACCGGCACCCAATCGGCTTCATCGTCGTGATCGCCGTCAAGACCCGAAATCAGGATGTCTATTTCCGCCATCTCGAAACCGATAACGTCGATTTCAAAGTCGAGGTCCAGTTCCGTTAAAGCCTGTAGTTCGATTGCAAGCAGATCGTTATCCCACCCCGCGTGTTCAGCCAGACGGTTGTCGGCAATCACATAAGAGCGGATCTGTTCGTCGGTCATATTAGACAGCTTGATCGTTGGAATATGATCCATACCGAGCTGTTTCGCGGCAGCGAGCCGGCCGTGGCCCGCAATCACACACTGTTCCTCATCAATCAGGACAGGGTTGGTCCAACCGAATATTTCGATGGATTTAACAATCTGCCGAATTTGTTGCGGAGAGTGCGTGCGCGGATTTTGAGTGCGTACCTTCAGATCCGCTATGGCACGGACCTGGACGTTTAGGTCGCGGATCCGGGAAGTTTTAGGAATAGATGTCCGCTGGGACAGCGAAAGGGTCTTCGCCATGTTGGGCCTCCAATATCATTTGTGGAGGCGCAAGGATTTCAAAAACCCCAAGTTAAAAAATTCGTCTAGAAAATTTTGGACAGGTTTATTTGCCGTCCTTCCTTGGCCTTCCCGCTGACCTTAACTCCGACATATATTTGTCCGGGATCGTGTATATGGCTATCTTCCCCGTATCCGGCCATCCTTCTTGCCATTGAGGAGACTTCCAGTCTTTGGGAACACGCAAATTATCACCTTCCAAAGGTGGTACCGCATTAGCGCGCGAATGGGTCCATGTCTCGCCCCAGTGGCGCAAGCCCTCCGACTCCAGAAGAAACTCCTGGAAATCCGTTGCATAATCATATCCGACTTCCGGCTTTTCCATAAATCGGCGGTCTCTCAACACCCAAGCTCCCCACAAGTGAGCAACCGACCGATATCGGGACCAACAATCATGAAGATTTGAGCGAGAACCGGATTTGCAATGCTGGCCCGCGACTCTCTCCACAATTTTGATTGCATTGGTAAGCGTGGCCAATCCGGGGGCCGTATTGCGCAGACCGAAATAAGTCTTAAGAATCTGACCTGCTGCTGTCGCTTGATACCATCTCTTCTCTAAATCCGTTAGTGGTTGCCCCGCACCTTCTGCAATACGTTTCAGGTCGGCATACGGTAACTCTCCTCCTAGTCGATGAAACTCCTTAAGTGGAGCAGCTAGATACTGAGAGGTAAACGCTTCAGCCTTCGGCTGATCGTCTTTTGATGGGTACAACATTACACCGAGCGTTGCCGCGAAAGGTTCAGGGTGAGAAAGCGGTAGGATTGGCATAATCGGCCTTCTAAAATTCCCGTACTACAATCCAATTATGTCCGGCAACCAAGAGTGTTGAAGGTTCAAATCAAGGGAGCGCTCCCTACGTGGGTGCAGCCTCTGTCCCTTCCAAATAGGCTATATTGGACCTGCACCGCAAAAGTGGAGGGTTACCTTCTCACCTAAGCCGCCATACTTTCGCACTTCACCGGACTGATGCTGCCCAGATATGAATGGCGACGACGCGGATTATAAAATCCATTGATATAATGGAACAGGGCGTTTTGTGCCTGTTCCCTGGTTTCATAGTGTTCCCTCCATATTAATTCTGCTTTCAATGATTTGAAGAACGTTTCTACAGTCGCATTGCCATAGCAATTCCCTTTGCCAGACATCGAAGAGAGAAAGCCGTGATCTTTGAGAAGTTTCCGGTAATCGTTGGAGCAATACTGCGAGCCACGATCAGAATGATGAATGACCCCTGGTGGCGGTTGTCGCAATGCAATGGCCCTTTTCAGAGCCTTGATCGGCAAATCCCGTTTGAGCCTGTCGCTGACGGCCCGGCCAATGACACGGCGTGAATACAAATCGATGATCACCGCAAGATACAGCCAGCCCTCTGCCGTCCAGAGATAGCTGATATCACCGGCCCATTTCTGGTTTGGTCCCGTGGCCTGAAAATCCCCATCCAGAGGGTTGGGAGCTATGTTGTGGTTGTGATTACTGTTTGTCGTGCGTTTGAATTTATGAGTTCTGACGATGCGAATATCGTTCTCCCGCATCAACCGCCCGACCCGGCGTTCACCAATGACGATGCCTTGATCCCTGAGTTCATCAGTCATTCGCTTGCGACCATAGGCCCGATAATTACGGGCATGTTCGGCACGAATATGGGCCAAATAGACCCTGTCGTCGCGTTGGCGCTGACTGGCAGGGCGAGACACCCAAGCGGCATTGTCAGACTAAATTGATCTGTTAGTCTAGTGATGTGAGTTTTCGCTGTTCCGGGCTGCGCCTTGCTTGGTCAATTCCAAGCGAACCAGTAGTTTAGTGCCTAAACCTAGGGAACAAGGGCTCAAGAGAGTTTGCCCTAACCAGTTACTCTGACAATGCCCTTTAACGCGCTCGTTAAAAAACAATCAAATCTGCAGCTTGAGGTTGGCGCGACGTTTCCGTATCGGATGTGTGAGACGACGAAGAAACGCCGTATATTGGATGGCGTCGCGGGCACCTGGATTGGGTGTAGGCCTCTGCTGAGGGAAATGGGATTGTAGTGTCCGTCATCAAGACCATTGGGACTTCCGAGGGTATTTTCCAAAGGAGTATCTGGCTCATTTTGGTTTGAACTAAGCGGCTTGAAGTTCGTGATTCAAGCTGCTTTTTTGGATGGTGAATTTTTATCTTTCGTCTTGTCCTTTCTGGAAACCCCATCCTCCGATATTCTGGCATCGTCAGACTAACTAACCCGGAGCAGAAGAAACCATAATACAGGACTTTCAGGCAGCAAGTTGACGCCACTCGGCCAGGGCGGTGGCTCGGGCTTGTTTGAAAATACCGCGGCGGTTGAGATGGCGTTGGTGGTTGAAGTGGTTGTGGATCGAGGCGTGAATGGAGGCGAATTTCTGTAGGGTCTTGATGTCTCTGAACCGAGCCATTGCCCCTTCCCGTCTTCGAAAGGGTTGATGTGAGTTTTCCGCCCGGTTGTTAAGCCAACGACCGCAGGTCTGGGCGGCAGCATTGCCGATCACCTTCATCGCTGCCCGGTATGACTGTAGCCTGTCCGTGACGATCGTGGCCGGCCGACCATAACGCTTCATGGCACGTTTAAGGAACTCAAGCGCGGCTTCGCGGTCCCGCCGTTTCGTGGCATAGACCTCAAGCACTTCGCCTTCATGGTCAACGGCACGCCATAGGTAGTGTGTTTCGCCATTGATGCGGACGAACACCTCATCAAGATGCCAGCGCCAGTTCGACCAGTTGCGCCGGTCTATCCGCTTCTTCCGGATCTCGGCGGCAAACAATGGACCAAAGCGGTTCCACCAGTACCGCACGGTTTCATAGCAGATGGCGATGCGGCGCTCGAACAGGAGATCTTCAACCTGTCTCAGCGACAAGGGATAACGGACATACAGCATCACAGCGCTGCGGATGACCTCGGGCGAGCTATTGAAATAACGGAAGGGATTGTGCATCGCCGGAGGCTAGGGGACCTTACTTTTCAGCTCAAGCCGATTTAGTCTGACAATGCCAGGCGAGCTACGAGCTTGCGCAGGCGCGCCGGAACCGGGCCGCTGCAGAACGTCGCGCAGGCGAGTTGCACGCATGATCCGGCTTCGCGCCCGCACTGCGGGACGGTCCTTTTGCAGGGAAGCTTGCACCTTGGGCCAGGCTCGACCAGAACGGGATTGATGACGGGAACGAATACAAGACTGACGGCAGCGGTTGAAGCGTACTTCGCCGACCTCGGACGGGTGCGCGCGTCCGGCGGCGCGACCAGCGAGCGGTCGAGCTATGGGCCACTCGCCAATCTGCTCAACGCCATCTGTGCGGCGCTCAAGCCGAAGGTATTCTGCGTTGGCGAACTTGCCGACCAGGGCGCAGGCCATCCCGACTTCGGCCTCTACGCGGCGAAGCAGGTGCAGCGGAGCCGGCCTCGCGAAGGCCAGGTACCGGAACGCGGCGTGATCGAGGTGAAGGCGGCGAACGACGACGCCTGGATCACGGCGGCGGGCGATCAGGCCAGCCGCTATTGGGGCCGCTATCGGCTCGTGCTGGTGACGAACTCGCGCGATTTCGTGTTGATCGGCGAGGACGCGGCGGGCCGCTCGGCGAAGCTCGAAACCTTCCGGCTGGCGGTGAGCGCGGACGACTTTGGCCGCAAGCTGGAGCGACCGCGCGCCTTCGCCCGCGAAGTTGGCGCGAGGCTTGGCGAATATCTCACACGCGCTCTTTCGCATCGCGCCGCGCTCGCGGAGCCAAAGGATCTGGCGTGGCTGCTCGCCTCCTATGCCCGCGACGGGCATTGTCAGAGTAACTGGTTAGGGCCAACTCTCTTGGGCCCTTGTTACCTGGGTTTGGGCACTAAACTATTGGTTCGCTTGGTATTGACCAAGCAAGGCGCGGCTCGGAACGGCGAAAACTCACCTCACTAGACTAACAAATTAATTTAGTCTGACAATGCCCTCAGGCGAGCTGTTGAAATAGCGGAAGGGATTGTGCATCGCCGGAGGCTAGGAGACCTTAATTCCCAGCTCAAGCCGATTTAGTCTGACAATGCCTTCGTGCCTGTGTGTTCCCATCACCCACCAGCGCATCGGGCCATGTAGAGGATCCGCATCATCTCTACAGCCGGATCAGTGAAGCGGGCGGTGCGAAGTTCTGGTTCCAGGGTATGCGGAATTGTTTCATCGCCGTGGCGGAGCGTGAACTGATGCTTCCGACTTCGCTCACCGACCGCTTGGTCAACCGGGCACGCCGCGGTAATTTCCCTGAAGGCCATGGCGCCAACTGGACCATCGATCAACTCAGGGAACCCGCTCAGCGTATTGCTGATCGAATCGAAACGCTGATGAACGCGGCCGTGCCGGGCGAGGCTGCGCGCACTCATTCTTTTGGTGCGTTCCCGGCAGGCAATCACAAGAACTGATCCTTACATCACTCCGCTTGGGCCCTTTTTTTGGGCCGCGAAAAGCGTATTGGGAGCTTGCTCCGGCGGAGCCGAAAACGGGGTGCCGGAGAAAGCATACGACAAAGGTGCGCCTGGGTGCGCTGAAGTTGTAACCAATCCGCTTTCGTTTTGATTACGCAATTCTATCGTCAGATTCTTAGAGTCATCCAATTTAATTTTTTATTACATAATATCAATGAATTACGTGTAATTAAAATTGTGAAATCGAGACTTACTCATAGAACGGGCGGAAAACTCACATCAACCCTTTCGAAGACGGGAAGGGGCAATGGCTCGGTTCAGAGACATCAAGACCCTACAGAAATTCGCCTCCATTCACGCCTCGATCCACAACCACTTCAACCACCAACGCCATCTCAACCGCCGCGGTATTTTCAAACAAGCCCGAGCCGCCGCCCTGGCCGAGTGGCGTCAACTTGCTGCCTGAAAGTCCTGTATTATGGTTTCTTCTGCTCCGGGCTAGTTAGTCTGACAATGCCCTCAGGCCTCGACCGTCATCTGCACAAGGGCCAGACCTGATACCAGGAATCGCAACGGAAGCGCTGCTCGCAACGCACGAGCTGCGACTCGTAGCTGCGGGCGGTATCACTCACCCGCTCCGCGGTACGCTGCACTACCGGCTTATCCCTCCAGCTGCCGCGGCTGTAGCCGCCCTGGCCTTCGTGATAGGCAAGATAGAGCCGGTAGGCGTCAGTACGGGGGATGCCCAGCCGGCGCCAAGTGTTGTGGTTGTACCAGCCGATGAAGTCTAGCGCGTCTTCCATGTCCGAACGGCTCCTGAACAGCCGGCCCCGCTCCTCCTCATACTCCCGCCACACTGGATCCTGGGCCTGGGCGTAGCCCTTGGCCGACGATGCCCGCCCCAGCGGGACGAACAGGAACCACTGGCGAGGTGGCCTCGCGTCAGCCCGATAGCTCGACTCGTGGCGCACGAACGCCATCTGAATGTGCATCGGCGTTCCCCATTTCTCCGCCGAGGCGCGGGCGTAATCGTACCATTCAGGATATTGCTCGAAGACCGCGCACAGGTCGGCCTGCCCCGTCGGGGGCAAGGAGACGCACGCCGCTGTGAGCACGGCCGAGGCAAGGGTGACACATGTGAGATTGACTGCTTTCACTCCATCGGTTCTCCCGAATCAGAGCTGCGCCGGAATGATACCTGAACGGCTTCGCCACGTTAACCGGATGCACTCCAAATCTCGGTAAATAGTCGATGGCTTCAGATTATTCGATGACCGGTAAACAGAAGTGAACTGATGACGGCGCACCAACCAAGGCCCGCGGCCTAATCCCGAGCGCGCGGCACACTCTGGAAAGGGCGCACTCGAAAGTCGCGCCCCGCGCTGCGACGGTGACGCAATTTCCATTTCCCCGGCTCCTTGCTCGCACACGCGAAACGAAAGAAGCGATGAAATCCAACGGCGACAACCACAACCAGGACGTTCGCTATGAGCCAGACGAGCGGCCTCCGGTGTTGTCACGTTATTGAACGGTCGTGCCGCGACTTGGCATAGAACTCAAGCGGCAGCGGTGACGGTTTGCCACAGGCCCATTGCGTGGTTGCGAAACTGGCGTAATGTCTTTCGGGATATCAGATGGCGTTGGACGTTGAAGGTGTTGTAGACGGTGGCGTGGGTAGAGAGAAACCGCTGCGCTGATCGAGCCGATTTGAAACGCTGCATTCGTCGTTCCCTCTGTCGGACTGGTAAGTGAGAATTCTCGGCTCGGTTGTTCTTCCTGCCACCAAAATCATGGTGCCTGATAAGGCCCAAATCCTTCAGAGCAGCACCATAAGATGGCAGTTTGTCTGTGATGAAGGTATCTGGGACAAAGCCTTGCTTTTTCAACAGTTTGCGTATCACCTTGAGCGCTGCCTTCTTGTTTCTGCGTGACTGAACCAGGATATCCAGCACTTCGCCTTCACTATCGACAGCGCGCCATAGATACATCCGCTTGCTGGCGATGGAAACGAACACCTCATCAAGGTGCCACCGGACATCTGGTCGAGGGCGCGTTGTCCTCAGTCTCCGGGCATAGGCTTGCCCGAACTTCAGTGCCCAGCGCCGGACCGTTTCGTAAGAAACATCAATACCACGTTCAGCGAGCAGATCCTCAACATCTCGGTAGCTGAGGGGAAACCGGTAATACAGCCAGACAGCGTGCTGAATGATCGCGGGTGGAAAGCGGTATCGGGCATAGGAGATTTTCTGCATCCAGCGACACTACTGCGCCATCAGCAGCTGGCCACCCTGTTAATGTGACAACGCCGTTGAAATAACGGAAGGGATTTTGCATCACTGGAGGCTAAGAGACCGCACTACTTGACTTAAGGCGATTTACTCTGACGGTGCCGCCGAGTGGCATGAACTTGCTGCCTGAAAATTCTCTAATACGGATTCTTATGCTCTTGACTAGTTACTTTGACAATGCCCTATAGGGTGTATCCAAACTAAGAAACGGTGCTCATGTATAATTGTGCAAAATGTCCGGGCTATTGTTGTTCTTATCCTCTTATCGAGCTAACGAAGCACGATGTTGAGCGCTTGGCCAAATATTTTGGTTTGAGTTTCAAAAAGGCCAGCAAGAAGTTTACGAAATTAGATTCCCAAGCGCGGACGCCTTATGTGATGCGCCGAAAAAAAGACGAGTATTTTGGTAGAATCTGCCAGTTCTTCGATACCGAGGAGCGCCGTTGCACAGTTTATAAGGCCCGTCCGAAAATATGCCGCGACTACCCGGGTGGACGCTGCGGCTATTACGATTTTCTATCTTCCGAGCGGCGGGCGATGGAGGATCCAGAATTGGTTGCCCTGACTTGGAATAAGTAAACCTGCCCTTTCCTTTTAGCCGTAATTTCCGTTTTTCTTATCCGCCAGGGCATTGTCAGACTAAATTGATCTGTTAGTCTAGTGATGTGAGTTTTCGCCGTTCCGGGCTGCGCCTTGCTTGGTCAATTCCAAGCGAACCAGTAGTTTAGTGCCTAAACCTAGGGAACAAGGGCTCAAGAGAGTTTGCCCTAACCAGTTACTCTGACAATGCCCTCCCGCGACAGTAGATCACGACCCTCAGGTTTTGCCATACTCGGTTCCAGAACAGGATCTCCTAATGAAACCGAATAAATATCTGAAGCGTTTGTATGTAGCACTTGTGCTTACAAGTTATACGGCAACAGGCACCGTAGTATTTGCACAGGATACCCCGGCATCTGGTGAGGATTATATTGAAGAGATCATCGTCACAGGCACGCGCGCCAGGGCAAGATCGATCCAAGATTCGCCCGCACCAATAGACGTTATTTCCGGTGATGATTTCATCAACCAGGGCGATAGCGATCTCGGCAACCTGATTCGCAACGTGGTTCCTTCCTTTAACATCAACGCACAACCCATCAGTGACGCGGGCACCATTGTTCGGCCCGGCAACCTCCGGGGGCTGTCACCCGATCATATTTTGGTCCTGGTAAACGGTAAGCGGCGCCATCGCGCCAGTATTATCACATGGATAGGGAACGGCATCGCGGATGGGTCACAGGGCCCTGATATGGCGTCCATTCCCGCCATCGCCCTGAAGCGGGTTGAAGTGCTACGTGACGGTGCTGCGGCTCAGTACGGCAGTGACGCCATCGCTGGTGTCATGAACTTCATCCTGAAAGACGCTAATGAGGGTGCCACGTTTGAAGCACGCTACGGGCAGACCTCCGAGGGAGATGGAGAAATGTACCGTATCGCCGCCAACGTGGGCCTGCCTTTTACCTCTTCCGGTTTTATCAACCTGAGCTTTGAATACGGCGAGACCGATCCCACCTTTCGCAGCATTCAGAGGAATGATGCCCAGGCTCTGATCGACGAAAGCAATAACCTCATGCCTACGGGGCTGGGGACGCTGAACAATTACCTGAGAGAACGTGGTGACGCCGTGCCCGTGCCAGCGATGATCTGGGGGTCACCGATTGTTGATGATGACCTTAAACTATGGGGCAACCTTGGGTTAGAGCTTGGCGATAACCATTACATCTATTCCCACGCAAACTTTCTATCGAAAAAAGTGGATGGCGGTTTCTACTATCGGCATCCCAACACCCGTGGCGGGGTGTTCGGCGACGGCCAAGGTAACCTGTTGATCGGCGACCTGACACCGGACCGTTCAGCCGGTTGTCCTGCAGTAAGAGTGACGGGGGATGGTCTCGTAAATGCGGAAGACCGTGAAAAATGGAACCAGGTTTTAGAAAATGACAGTTGCTTTACCATGCAGAAATTGTTTCCCGGCGGCTTTACACCGCGTTTTGGTGGAGACCTTGAGGATGTCTCCCTGGTTGCCGGTTTAGAGGGTGGAACCGACAGCGGCTTGTTGAGTTGGGACTTCAGCGCAAGTTACGGCAAGAACGAAGTGGATTTCTTCATCTATAACACGGTGAACGCTTCTCTCGGGCCGGACACACCGACGTCTTTTGACCCCGGCGCATACATACAGGAAGAGATAAACCTCAACGCTGACATTAATTACTCCCCCACGGAGGAAATTAATATCGCCGTTGGCTACGAATGGCGCAGAGAAGAGTTTGAGGTTGGCATCGGCGAACAGGCGTCCTGGGAAGATGGCCCCCTGGCGGAGCAGGGCTTCACGCCGGCCTCAAACGGCTTCTCTGGCTTTGGGCCTCGTACCGCTGGCGTATTCTCCCGCTATAACCATGCCGTCTATGTTGACGGGGAGTGGGAAGTGACGGACAGCCTGCTGCTAGGTGCGGCGTTGCGTTACGAGGACTTTGAAGACTTTGGCGGCACCACCAACTGGAAAGTGGCAGGCAACTGGCGGATGACCGACTCCCTTGGCTTTAGGGCCACCGCCGGCACTGGCTTTAAGGCGCCAACGCCGGGCCAGTCCAATGCTTTTAATATCTCCACCGTATTTAACCAAAGTCTGGGAGACTTGGTTAATGAGGGAACTATTCCCTCCACCCATCCCCTTGCCGCGCTTTATGGCGGCAAGCCGTTGGAACCTGAAAAGTCCACCAACTTGACCCTTGGCACCTTTTTCAACGTTGGCGTGGTGGATGTGACCGTTGACTATTTCAACATCAAAGTTACGGACCGCCTGAACTTGTCTACGGAACGGAAGGTGTGCTCCGGTGTCAGACCGGCAAATCCTGATCCCTCCTGTACCGCTTATTTCAGTGATCTTGAAGGTGAACTCTTGGCTGAGGCACGAACCTTGCAGAGCTTTAAGTTTTTCATCAATGACTTTGATACAAGAACCGAGGGCTTGGATATCGTAGCCACCTACTCCGTAGACTGGGCCGGCGGCACCACCGATATTGGGTTCGCCTTCAATCATACGGAAACCAAGATCATCAAAAGAAATCCAGAGACGGTGGATGATACCCGGGTCAAGGAACTCCAAGAGGGTTTACCTAAAACGCGCGGGAATATCTCCGCCACCCACAACATGGGTAAGTGGCGTTTACTGGGCCGGGTTAGCTACTACAGTGGCTGGTATGACTCCGAAGATGGCAATAGTTACGGCGGGGAACCGCTGTTTGACCTCGAAACCGCATATAACATCAACGAGCAAATGGCCCTCACGGCGGGCGTGCGGAACGTCTTTAACGAGAAAGGCGACAAGAACCCGAAAGCGCGGGATCAGACTGGTAACGTTTACAGCCAGTGGTCTCCGTTCGGGTTTGACGGAACCTTCTATTATGCCAAGGCTGTCTATCAGTTTTAGTGATCTCCTTTCCACTCGCTGGACAGATTCGCGGATGTCCATCTGACCGGGGCCCCTGAGATTTCTCCAAAAATGGGTGGAATCCAGCTAGGCAAGAAAAGCGCCGGCCGAAAAGCGTTCACGGTTCACGGAAGAACCGATACTGGAACACTGCGTGTGCAAGAGGTGATTATCTGTTTCTGCATCATTACTCATGCGCAGTATTGTGTTTAGCGAACGGCGGATGTCGTGCCGCACGAGGCCGCGTTCAGCCGGGACGCACAGGTCGTGCGCGATGTGATGGCCAGCATCGCTCGGATATCTGGACTTCGGACCGCTAAGCGGCGCAGCAAAACAATTAGCGAGCATCACCAGACCTGTTGCTCATCTGGCGGGGGCACCGTGCGCGTACGGGAAGTCCGCGATCAACGGATGATTTAACCTCAAGCTCTCGTTCAATGGCGCTTTCGAGTTTTGGCGCAGTATTACGGACGCTGAAATTGCACGAAGGGCTTGCCGGCATCGACAGCATCCAGCTGCTTTTCGACCCCAACCCGGACCATGCGTGGAATGTGCAGCGCGTTCGCGTTCCGCAACAAGTCGCGGGGCTGGGCGGTGGAGGCGATTGAGCCTTCGTCCACTACCAACACGGGTTTTTTGAACGCCCGCGCACACAGGCTCGTTACCCACATCCTTGACCCTCCCTCTTTGCCCGGCTTCCGCGCCGAGCGCCCGCACGTCGAAGCTGGAATCCGCCCGTCTGTTTCTCCCACCTCTCTCCGAGCGCCGCCTTATCGAATTCGTGCTTTGACGTTCGAGTCATCAGTGCCGCACGCTGACCTGTCTGATGTCAGCGCCTGGCATTGTCAGACTAAATCGGCTTGAGCTGGGAATTAAGGTCTCCTAGCCTTCGGCGATGCACAATCCCTTCCGCTATTTCAACAGCTCGCCCGAGGTCATCCGCAGCGCTGTGATGCTGTATGTCCGTTATCCCTTGTCGCTGAGACAGGTTGAAGATCTCCTGTTCGAGCGCCGCATCGACATTTGCCATGAGACCGTGCGGTACTGGTGGAACCGCTTTGGCCCGTTGTTTGCCTCTGAGATCCGGAAGAGGCGGATAGACCGGCGCAACTGGTCGAACTGGCGCTGGCATCTTGATGAGGTGTTCGTCCGCATCAATGGCGAAACACACTACCTATGGCGTGCCGTTGACCATGAAGGCGAAGTGCTTGAGGTCTATGCCACGAAACGGCGGGACCGCGAAGCCGCGCTTGAGTTCCTTAAACGTGCTATGAAGCGTTATGGCCGGCCGGCCACGATCGTCACGGACAGGTTACAGTCATACCGGGCAGCGATGAAGGTGATCGGCAATGCTGCCGCCCAGACCTGCGGTCGTTGGCTGAACAACCGGGCGGAAAACTCACATCAACCCTTTCGAAGACGGGAAGGGGCAATGGCTCGGTTCAGAGACATCAAGACCCTACAGAAATTCGCCTCCATTCACGCCTCGATCCACAACCACTTCAACCACCAACGCCATCTCAACCGCCGCGGTATTTTCAAACAAGCCCGAGCCACCGCCCTGGCCGAGTGGCGTCAACTTGCTGCCTGAAAGTCCTGTATTATGGTTTCTTCTGCTCCGGGCTGGTTAGTCTGACAATGTCCCAAGGCGCAAGCAAAACCCGACAACTGGGGACTATTTCGCCGGTGAATTGACCCTTTTTGTCTCCGGGATTGACATCACTGCGCTGCGGATTATCTCGGGCGAGCTATTGAAATAACGGAAGGAATTGTACATCGTCGTAGGCTACGAGACCTTACTTCCCGGCTCAAGCCGATTTAGTCTGACAATGCCAACATGAGACATATCTATCTATCTACCGGTGCGCTTATCGCGTATGCGGCTTCGACTTCCGTCTTCGCGCAAAATGTTGAGGAGGTGGTTATCATCTCTTCGCCCTTCGTCGTCTCCCTGGGTTCGGTCATCACCAATGTCGATGTCATCGACAGTTTCGCTCTGGACATCGCGCAGCCTTCCGGTCTTGGCGATGTGTTGGGTGGCATACCGGGCGTGCGCTCCAGCTTCTTCGGTCCGGGCGCCAGCCGTCCGATCATCCGCGGCCTCGCCGGGCCGCGGGTGCAAGTCCTGACCAACGGCATCGGGACAATCGATGCCAGCGCTTTGTCACCTGACCATGCTGTCGCTAGCGATCCCGGCGGAGCGCAACGCATCGAAGTGCTGCGTGGGCCTGCCGCTCTCGCTTATGGCGGTTCCGCCATTGGCGGCGTTGTGAACGTGATTGACGAGCGCATCGCACGGGGCGCTGCCGAAGACGGAATAGACGGACGCCTAACGGCCTCCGGCACCACGGTGAATGATGGTTACTCCACTTCGGGTTCGCTCAAGTTCGGCTCGGGCCCGATCGTGTTCACTTTCAATGGGCTGCATCGGAATGCTGGCGATTACGACATTCCCGGCTTCGCCGAGTCGCGATTTCAGATGGCGCTCGAAGAAGAAGAACACGAGGACGATGATCACGACGACGACGAACACCACGAAGAGGGGGAGGAAGCCTTCGGTACCGTCCCAAATTCGGGCGTGGGTCTTACCGTTCTTGGCGGCGGTGTTTCTCATGTAACTAATCGCGGATTCCTAGGATTCTCGATCAAGCATACCGATTCACTCTACGGCGTTCCCGGACACGCTCATGGGCATGGCGAAGAGGAGCACGAAGATGAAGTGGAGCACGAAGACGAGGATCATGAGGACGAAGACGGGCAAGCACATGCGGAAGAAGAAGTCGCCATCGATCTGAAGCAATTGCGGCTCGATCTTCATGGCGAGCGGGAACTGAACCTCGGCCCCTTCGGCCTAGTGAGGTTCGCTTCCGGCTACTCCGATTACGAACATGTGGAGCTTGAAGGCCGTGCGGTCGGCACGCGTTTTCTTTCCGACGGCTATGAGGCGCGCCTAGAACTCGTTCAGGAGGATAGAGACGGCTGGCAGGGCGCTGTCGGGTTTCAGGGCTCAAAGCGCAATTTCGATGCGATCGGCGCCGAGGCCTATGTTCCGAAAACGACGATCGGCGAAATCGGCGCCTTTACGCAGCAGCGTCTCGACAGGGCTGGTTGGGGGATCGAAGGCGGCGTTCGCCTCGACAACCGCAACCTCGATAGCCTCGTTGGCGAACGCAGCTTCACCAACTTTTCCGCCTCCGCAGGTGCATTCCTGCGCCCGTCCGACCCCTGGTTCTTAGGCATCAGTCTCTCCCGAACGGCACGTGCGCCGCGCGAAGAGGAATTGTTCGCCAACGGACCGCATATCGCAACGCGCGCTTTCGAGATCGGCGACCCGACGCTCAGTTCGGAGGTCGCCTATTCGGCGGATGCATCGGTTCACTATGACGGCGGCCTGTTCTCTGCCGACCTCCATCTTTTCCTTGCGCATTATGACGGCTTCATCGACGCGGTACCCACCGGCGAGGTCGAAGACGGGTTGGATGTATTCCAGTACACGCAAACTAATGCCGATTTTCATGGCTTTGAACTGGAACTCAGCCAAACCGTTTGGGAGATGGGAACGCGCAGCGTCAGGCTGGAAGGCGTTGCCGACTATGTGCTCGGCGATACCGACAACGGCCCCGCCGCCCGCATACCGCCCTATTCGCTTATTGGCCGCGTCATCTACGACAGCATGCGTTGGACCGGAGAGCTCGAACTGCGCCATGTCGGTCAACAGGACCGCTTAGCCCAATTCGAACTGCCGACCGATGCCTTCACCATGCTGAACGCGTCTGTCGCGTTCCGCCCCTTACCTGACAGAGCGCTAAGCCTCTTCGTTGCTGCGGACAACCTCACCGATGAGGAGGGACGAGAGCACACATCGTTTCTAAAGGACATCCTGCCGCTGCCCGGACGCTCCCTCCGGTTAGGTGTAACCTACCGGTTTTGAGAAACTTGTTCCTGCTCTAGATTTGGACTCCTGCACTGCAGCGTGGGACTTCCGCTTTTGACTCAAGGCAGACATGTTGATGTGCACCAACATTGGTGAAACGATCCTTCTTGCACCGAATTACTGCTTCGTACTTGTCCGTCGTCAGGATGAATGGGACAGGAGCGGCGGTTATTTAACGGAGGCTCTGTCTCATCCTGGTTGATGTTAAGCGGCTTGGCTGTGATGGGCCAAGCGGCGTTTTTGGATGGTCAGTTCTTTGATCTTCCTCCTTCTCTTGATGATGGCGTGGTGCTGGCCGAAGTAGACGTCAGCCGGCGTTAGATTGCCGAGGCTTTCGTGTTAGCGGCGGAGGTTGTAGTGCTCGACGAAAGCGCCGACGCCGGCCTTGAGCCCGCTTGGCAGGTAGTAGTTCTCCAGCACGACGCGGTTCTTCAAGGTCTGATGCCAACGCTCGATCTTGCCCAGGGTTTGCGGATGGTTCGATGCGCCGCGGGCATTGTCAGACTAAATCGGCTTGAGCTGAAAAGTAAGGTCCCCTAGCCTCCGGCGATGCACAATCCCTTCCGTTATTTCAATAGCTCGCCCGAGGTCATCCGCAGCGCTGTGATGCTGTATGTCCGTTATCCCTTGTCGCTGAGACAGGTTGAAGATCTCCTGTTCGAGCGCGGCATCGCCATCTGCTATGAAACCGTGCGGTACTGGTGGAACCGCTTTGGTCCATTGTTTGCCGCCGAGATCCGGAAGAAGCGGATAGACCGGCGCAACTGGTCGAACTGGCGCTGGCATCTTGATGAGGTGTTCGTCCGCATCAATGGCGAAACACACTACCTATGGCGTGCCGTTGACCATGAAGGCGAAGTGCTTGAGGTCTATGCCACGAAACGGCGGGACCGCGAAGCCGCGCTTGAATTCCTTAAACGTGCCATGAAGCGTTATGGTCGGCCGGCCACGATCGTCACGGACAGGTTACAGTCATACCGGGCAGCGATGAAGGTGATCGGCAATGCTGCCGCCCAGACCTGCGGTCGTTGGCTGAACAACCGGGCGGAAAACTCACATCAACCCTTTCGAAGACGGGAAGGGGCAATGGCTCGGTTCAGAGACATCAAGACCCTACAGAAATTCGCCTCCATTCACGCCTCGATCCACAACCACTTCAACCACCAACGCCATCTCAACCGCCGCGGTATTTTCAAACAAGCCCGAGCCACCGCCCTGGCCGAGTGGCGTCAACTTGCTGCCTGAAAGTCCTGTATTATGGTTTCTTCTGCTCCGGGCTAGTTAGTCTGACAATGCCCCCGAAACGGCGTTGTCACATTAACAGGGTGGCCAGCTGCTGATGGCGCAGTAGTGTCGCTGGATGCAGAAAATCTCCTATGCCCGATACCGCTTTCCACCCGCGATCATTCAGCACGCTGTCTGGCTGTATTACCGGTTTCCCCTCAGCTACCGAGATGTTGAGGATCTGCTCGCTGAACGTGGTATTGATGTTTCTTACGAAACGGTCCGGCGCTGGGCACTGAAGTTCGGGCAAGCCTATGCCCGGAGACTGAGGACAACGCGCCCTCGACCAGATGTCCGGTGGCACCTTGATGAGGTGTTCGTTTCCATCGCCAGCAAGCGGATGTATCTATGGCGCGCTGTCGATAGTGAAGGCGAAGTGCTGGATATCCTGGTTCAGTCACGCAGAAACAAGAAGGCAGCGCTCAAGGTGATACGCAAACTGTTGAAAAAGCAAGGCTTTGTCCCAGATACCTTCATCACAGACAAACTGCCATCTTATGGTGCTGCTCTGAAGGATTTGGGCCTTATCAGGCACCATGATTTTGGTGGCAGGAAGAACAACCGAGCCGAGAATTCTCACTTACCAGTCCGACAGAGGGAACGACGAATGCAGCGTTTCAAATCGGCTCGATCAGCGCAGCGGTTTCTCTCTACCCACGCCACCGTCTACAACACCTTCAATGTCCAACGCCATCTGATATCCCGAAAGACATTACGCCAGTTTCGCAACCACGCAATGGGCCTGTGGCAAACCGCCACCGCTGCTGCTTGAGCTTGAGTTCTATGCCAATTCGCAGCACGACCGTTCAATAACGTGACAATGCCCTCCGAATTCCCTCTTGCGAGCCGAAAGTCAGCGAAACGTTCCCTGATATGGGGCGCAAGGAATTTACGCCAAAGGGCACAGAAAATGCCGACTTCAGAATGTCGCTCAGCAGTAAACACATAGAAATCTGCTTATTTCCCAGTAGATTTCCTGCTTATCCGGGAATTTCACATGAGAAAAGTTCGCTGCCGATTGGCGCCCCAGCCAATTTTCTTCTGAAGCTCCCGACGCAGCTGCCTAGCACACTTCGAACAAGCCCGCCGCGCCCATGCTGCCGCCAGTACACATGGTGATAACGACGTATTTCCACATCCTATACGGCTCCAGCTCCACAAAGCACTTCCCCGTCATTTCACCACAGAAGGTGGACGGAAACCTGTCTGTGTTATAAATCAGCCGCCACGTTGCTTTATATGAGGCTCGTGATGACGAGCGAACCTCCAATTAGAATCATTCTCGGGTCGAGGTAGGGGACAATGGGACAGTCATCGGACTACACGCTGATCGGCGTCAATAAATCGGGGAACGTAGGCATCGTTGAGCTGCGCCGCCCACCGCACAATTTCTTTAATAACGAAATGATCCACCAGATTGCCACTGCCTACGAGGCGTTTGACCGCGACCGCGAGTGCCGTGCCATCGTTTTAGCCGCGGAAGGGAAGGCGTTCTGCGCCGGTGCGGACCTCGTAAATGCACCTCTCACCGGCACTTTCACGGAGGGCGCTGGCGTTGCCCAGCATTTGTACAAAGAGGCGATGCGCATTTTTCGCGCTAAAACGCCGGTGATCGCTGCGGTCCACGGATCGGCGGTAGGCGGAGGCATGGGCCTTGCGCTGTCTGCAGATTGTCGCGTCACGTGCAAGGAAGCAAAATTCAGTGTCAACTTCAGCCGTCTTGGACTTCACCCAGGCTTTGGTTTGAGCACAACGCTGCCGCGGCTGATCGGTTACCAAAAAGCGGCGCTCCTATTTTACACCGGTCGGCGCATTCCCGGCGACGAAGCCGTTGCGTTGGGTGTAGCTGACCTGCTTGCCCCACAAAAGGACGTACGCAAGGCTGCCATGGAACTGGCGGAAGAAATTGCCGGTTCCGCCCCCCTGGCCGTTGCCTCCATTCGCGAGACCCTGCGGCGCGGACTTGCCGACACTGTAGAAGCCGCCACCGAGAGGGAACTGACCGAGCAAGATTGGCTGCGCGTCACCGAAGACTTCGCGGAAGGCGTCAAAGCCACAAACGAGCGCCGCAAGCCCAACTTTAAGTGCTGCTAAGCACAAAGTTTAAGCATCGATCTCCAGGTCTAGAAGAATCCAAATCGCCGTCGTCTGCCAATGCAAGCCGGCATGAAGCGTGGCGCAGATCCCGCCTGGAAGCGCCGCGGGAGCCACGAACTTAAGCGCGTTGAGGTCGGTCGCGGCGGCCCAATTCCAGCACGTCGCGGAATCCGCGCGTCGTGATCAAGGCGCAGCGTGCGCCGCGCCGTTCGATGACCGCATTCGTAGCGATAGTGGTGCCGTGCAAAATCAAATCTAGGGCGCTCGCGTCAATCTCCGCTGCGCACAACGCGTCGACCAAACCAGCTGACGGGTCTTGCGGCGTCGAGGGAACCTTTAGAACCGTATGCGGGGTAAAGCTATCATCCGCGTAAAAGAGGTCGGTAAAAGTGCCGCCCACATCGATGCCGACCGTACCGCTCATGATCTGTCCTAAAACCTCGTCGCCGCGCGTTTTACATGTCGAGTGAAATAAGTGCGACAAGCTCCTCGCGTTACGTTGTTAGCGCTTATTGAAGGCAACGGAAACGCTCATCTGGTCTGTCAAACAGGCCTGGCGCAAGATACTGTGGCCGGCCTATCGTGGCGGCGCAGGGAGCGGAAAAGTGCAGTTCGAATTCTTCTTCGATATCTCGAGCCCGTGGACCTACATCGCCTTTCACAACGTGCGTCCGATGGCCAAGGAGTTTGGCGTCGCGATCACGTGGCGCCCGTTTTTGGTGGGCGGCGTCTTCAACACTATCAATCCCAGCGTGTACGAGTCCCGCGAACATCTGGTGCCCGCGAAAGCCGCGTACCGCGACAAAGACCTCGCGGACTGGGCGCGGGTAACGGGCATTCCCCTCATTTGGGAGCCAACGGTTTTTCCCGTGAACAGCGTCAAAGCTATGCGCGGCTGCCTGGTCACCCAACAGGCCGGACGATTGGAGGACGTCGCCGATGTATTCTTCGACCTCTATTGGGCGGAGGATCGCGACATTTCCCAGGACGATGTACTGACACTGGGATGCGAGCGCATCGGATTTGATCAGAAAGTCTTCTTTGACGGGATAGCCGAGCCCGCGGTCAAACAACAACTTAAGGACAACACTGAAGAATTGATTCGCCGGGGCGGCTTCGGAACACCGACCATGTTCGTCAACAAGGACGACATGTACTTCGGCAACGACAGGCTGTTACTGGTGCGCGAAGTCTTCAAGCGCGGCGCCGAGTAAATTCTAAAAATTCGGCTTCCGTTTGGCATGGAATGCGGCCATGCCGACTACATACACATACATTGGGCCTCTCTTTTTATCATCGCATCCCCAATTCTCGTAGGCCGCCACACTGAACACCCGTTGGCGCAAACAACGTTTTTGTTAATTTCGTTCTAAATGCAGGCGTGACCCGGCGGACGGCCCGAAAATTTTCGACGGATTCATAATATTTTGCGGGTCCAGCGCCTGCTTAATGTCCTGCATCAGCTGCACGCTTTCGCCGTGCTCGGCGCGAAGGAATTTCATCTTACCCAATCCGATGCCGTGCTCGCCCGTGCACGTCCCGCCCGCCGCCAATGCCCGCTCGATCATACGATCGTTGATCGCCTCGACACGCTCCAGATATTGGGGGTCGTCCGGCTTGACCATAATTGTCATATGAAAGTTACCGTCTCCAACATGGCCGACGAGCGGCGCGGTAAGCTGCTCCTTCTGAACATCTTCTTTGGTCGCTAAAATCACGTCGGCTAGCCGCGAAATGGGCACGCAAACATCTGTCGCCCAAAACCCCCAACCGGGCTTATCTTCTTTGTTGGCCCACGCCACGTCATGACGCGCTTGCCACAGCTTCGAGCGCTCCTCTGCGTCAGTTGTCCAGGAGAAATTGCCACCGCCGTTGTCCGACGCGATGTCCTGAACCATTTCGGCCTGTTCGGTCACGGCGGCGTCCGTGCCGTGGAACTCCATAAATAGCGTATTTTTCTCCGGATATCCCAACTTGGCGTAGGTATTTAGAATACGCATTTGCTGATCATCCATAAGTTCGATGCGTGCTATGGGAATGCCTAACTGGATGGTGGAAATCACCGTATCGACCGCGCCCTTCAGAGAATCGAACGCGCACACAGCCGCGGCAATCTTTTCGGGAATACCGTACAGCCGCAACGTGACCTCGGTAATAATCCCCAAAGTGCCCTCGGAGCCGACGAACAGCCGCGTTAAATCGTAGCCGGCAGCGGATTTTCGCGCCCGGCCGCCCGTCCGCATGATTCGCCCATCCGCCGTGACAACCTGCAGCGCCATAACATTCTCGCGCATCGTGCCATAGCGCACCGCGTTGGTCCCCGAGGCCCGGGTCGACGCCATGCCGCCCAAAGACGCATCGGCGCCGGGGTCGATAGGAAAAAACAAACCGGTGTCGCGCAAATGCGTATTAAGTGCCTTGCGGGTCACCCCCGGCTGTACGACCGCGTCCAAGTCCTCAGTATGAACCGCAACGATTTTGTCCAACCTGCTGACATCAAGGGACAACCCGCCGAGGGGCGCAGCGATATGACCCTCCAGGGACGTGCCGGTCCCGAAGGGAATAATGGGAATGGCGTGGCGCGCGCACACCTTGACGATCTCCGCCACCTCTTCGGCGGATTCAGCAAAAGAAACAGCGTCGGGCAACGCGGCAGGATGATAGGAGATGTCCTTGCCGTGCTGTTCGCGCACCGCATGAGCTGTGGACAGTCGGTCGCCCAGCATCGTCTGCAATGCGGCCAATGCGGCGGCGAGATGCGGCGGCGGGCCGTGAGCGGCGAGTACCGTTGCCATATGATGGTGTCTCCCTCTTAGGCTCCCGCGGTGTTATGCGACGGGAGCGGTCTGGCGTTCGAGCGCCTTGGCCATATCCGGCGTTTCTCTAAAATCCGCCAGCATCTGCTCTTGCATTTTTTTGACTTCGCGCACGGCCTTCTGTTTGACGTGTCCATAGCCGCGCATTTTCTGTGGCAACATCGCGATCTGCACGGCGAGGTCATAGTTGGCCGGCGTCAGCCCGCCCATAAGATCGCGTAGCACGCTTTCATACTCGCCGATCAGCGTGCGCTCCATGCGCCGTTGGTCCTGCAGGCCAAAAAAATCGAGCGGCGTGCCGCGCAGTATCTTGAGTTTCGACAGTACGCGAAGTCCGAACATCATCCTAGGCCGCCGAATCTCTGAGGATAAGGCCGCTTTGGCTGAACGCCTCGATTTCCTTTTCGCCGTAACCGAGTCGAGCTAGGACCTCCTGGGTATGGGCCCCGATCTCCGGCGCCCCGACCGTCGGCTTATGCCGCATCACCGAGAACTTCGGCACTGGCGTTGGCTGGCGCACGCCGTTGATCTCCATAAAGGCTTCGGCGGCGACCTGCTGCGGATGGTCAGGCGCCTCGGACATGTCGAGCACTGGCGTCACGCACGCGTCCGAGCCCTCAAAGAGCTTGCTCCAGTCGTTGCGGGTTTTCTGCGCAAACGTCCTTTCGAACAACGCCGTCATCTCTGGCCAGGTGGCGCGTTCGTTCTGCCGCGCGGCATCGACCTCCCTTTTCAGATTTAGCTTGCTCAGCAGCTCGAGAAAGAATTTCCGCTCGATGGCGCCCACGGCCATATAGCGACCGTCACTAGTTTCATAAGTACGGTAGAACGGCGCGCCGCCATCCAGGTAATTTTGGCCGCGCTCCAGTGACCACCGCCCGGCAGCAAGCAATCCATAGGGCATGGGCATCAGGCCCAGCGTACCGTCGGAAATGCTAGCGCTGACCACCTGCCCCTTACCGGTGATTTTGGCCGCATAGAGCCCGGCGATCACGCCGATCAAAAGGTGCATAGCCGCGCCGCCGAAATCTCCGACCAGATTCAAGGGAGGCGGCGGCGGTCCCTTCAAACCCATCGCCGCTAGACACCCACTTAGGCCTAGGTAATTGATGTCGTGGCTCGCCATCAGCGCAAAGGGCCCATCATTATCCCCCCAGCCGCTGCTCCGGCCGAACACCAGCCGCGGATTGTCCGCTAGGCATGCTTCAGGGCCAAGGCCGAGGCGGTCCATGACGTCCGGGCGAAAGCCCTCGATCACCGCATCGCCATCGGCGATCAAGCGGCGCACCAACCCAACGCCCTCCGGCTGCTTCAGATCTACGGCAATGGATTTCTTGCCGCGGCCCATGCAATTGAATTTATTTTCTACTTCAATGCCAAATTTTGCATTTAACATGCGTTCCACGCTAATCACCTCCGCGCCCATGTCCGCGAGGGCCATGCCGCAAAACGGCACCGGGCCGATAGCTGCCATTTCGACGATTTTTACCCCTGCAAGGGGGCCGCGGGTCGCGGCATAGGACTCCGACATTGACGCTTCCTTCTGGACACCAATAGGATTCGGCAAGTAAACATCCCTCGCCCATTAGCGCCAGATTCTTTTTTCCGAACACATAGATTGGAAGAGATCGCCATGCCCCTTAACGCCGCCGCCGATCACTCGTCCACAGAAGACCCGTGGTTCCGTGAAGAGCACGTTCTGCTACGCGACCAAATCCGCAGATTCGTTGAGGAAGAAGTCAAACCCAACGGAGAGGCGTGGGAAGAGGCCGGCATGATCCCGCGCGATGTTCTGCGCAAAATGGGCAGCCTCGGTATGTTTGGTATCCGCTATCCCGAGCAATATGGTGGCAGCGAGATGGATACCGTCGCCACCGCCGTCCTGGCCGAAGAATTGGGGAAATCCACCTTCGGCGGATTCGCTATCACCGTTCTGGTGCACACGGACATGGCTTCGCCCCATTTAGTAAACGCCGGTAGCCCCGAGCAGGTAAAGAAATATTTGCCGGATCTTATTGCCGGTAACAAGATTTCCGCCGTCGGCGTCACCGAACCCGACGCCGGTTCAGACGTCGCCGGCATCCGCACCACAGCCAAGCGCGATGGCGACGACTACGTTCTCAACGGCACGAAATTTTTCATCACCAACGGCGTACACGCTGACGTGTATTTTATTGCCGCCAAGACAGACACCATGGTCAAAGGCACGCGCGGAATCTCCATGTTCATCGTCGAGAAAGGCATGCCTGGATTTTCCGTGGGCCGGGCCCTGAAGAAACAAGGCTGGCACTCCTCGGATACAGCCGAGCTTATCTTCGATAATTGCCGTGTACCCACCGCCAACTTGCTCGGCGAAGAAAACAAAGGCTTCTATGCCGTTATGCGTAATTTTCAAAACGAGCGCATGGTTCTCGGCGCGCAGTGCATGGGCGAGGCCCAGGCCGCTATCGCCATGACGCTGGACTACGTGCGCGAACGCAAGGCCTTCGGTGCGCCACTATGGGAAAAACAAACCATCCGCCAGCGCCTGTCCATGCTTGCAGCCAAAGTGGAGGCCGCGAAGCAGTTGGTTTACCGCACGGCTTGGATGGACGCGCAGGGACGCGAATGTGTGCGCGAGGTATCGATGGTCAAGGCATTGTGCGGCGAGTTGGTGAACGAGGTCATGTACACATGCCAGCAATTCCACGGCGGCTTCGGCTACATCCAGGAGAGCGCCATCGAACGCATGGTGCGTGATGCCCGCGTGCAGTCCGTCGGCGGCGGCGCCACCGAGGTGATGCTCGAGGAAGTCGCGAAGCGTATGCCCCCGACCAACCGGTAACGTTCTAATTGGCACCGTCGGCCAATCGGGCATTGTATCCACATCCCTCCTCCCACACTTAGAGCACCGAAAGCGTATGGCTATGGCTGGCGTGTTATCTGACTTGCCAAGTTTCTCCGAAGTCACAGTCTTGTAGTGGTGGCATTTGTGGTTGTTGCAGAACAGGCGAAGGCCAGGACAGCCGTTCCGATCACGCAAGAAGGCGATGGTTGGCGGGTTGGGTGCATCCTCGGATGAGCGATCCCTTCTGCTATTTCAAGACTTCGCCCGAAATTAGTTGCATCATGGTTTCTGCAAACCAGTTGGGTTTCCTCTGACAATGCTCTTAATTTGTCAGTACCCTGTCGACGCTTGTAGCATCTAGCCATCGCTGCTTGAGCGTTAATTCGCCACAGACAGGTGCGGGAACGAGTGAGATCCGCAGGATGTTGATTAGTCGTGAATTGTTCAAGGAATCTATGCCGTGAACAAAACAAGCAATCAGACCTAAATCGAGGTTGAGAGGAAAACATTTATGATTACATTTAGTGACAGGCAATTGCGTATTCCAAAGATGTCCAGACCCGTCTATCTGGTAACCGGAGGTATGTCCAAGTTCGATCGGGCTATCCCGGACAAGAGGACTGAAGAACTCTGCATAGACGCATTGACGGAAGCCGCAGAATTCATTGGCGCCACACCCTACCAGCTTAAGAAATATATTCATTCCTGTTACTACGGTCATTTTGCTGACCACTTCGGCGATCAACTGCTGGGAGAAGCTGTTATCCATGACCGGCTGGGGCTGGATCCCCTGGGCAATATTGGTATCAAGACCGGGGGCGCTACGGGAGGTTCAACCCTGTGGGAAGCTTACAAGACGGTGGCCTCCGGCTATTCGGACTGCGTACTGGCACTGGGATGGGAAAGGATGGACGAGGTACCGACAGACGAGGGGAACAACTATATTTCCTGTGCCGCGGACAAGGACTGGGAGACACCCCTCGGTCACATCTATACCGGTTACTACGCGGTAATGGCGCAGAAGTACTGGCAGGTGTTTGGCAAAGAGGAAGATTCATTCAGACGCACAATGGCCGAGATCGCTGTCAAGAACAGAGGTTACGCCGTTCACAATCCCTACGCTCAGGCGCCAATGAGAATTACCGTGGAAGATGTGCTTGACTCCCCGGTGGTAGCCTATCCGCTGCGGGCGCTGGACTGCTGCCTGATGTCCGTTGGAGCTAGTGCAGCGATCCTCGCGGATGAAAAGACCGCTTTTGAACTGACCGATAATCCGCTCAGGATAGACATCGCGGCCGCCAGCCATACGCTCAGACCTGCTGACAGAAGACCCATGGAAATTCCCTTGCTGCCCAGTGAAACCAGGGAGCAGTATGCCGATCTCGAGCAGAGATTCCCTGGCAGTGGCCGGTATCCCGGATTCACCGGATTCCTGGCAGCCAGGATGGCTGCCTACTACGCCTACGGAATGACGGGCATCCATGATCCCACCGAGGACCTTGACCTGGTGGAATTGCACGACGCATTCACCATCAGCGATATGCAAACCTACGAGGACATCGGCATCCGGCCCTACGGCGAGGGCAGGACCTACGTTGAATCCGGAGATTGTTATCACACCAATCCCAGAACGGGAGAACCCGGTAAGCTTCCGGCCAATATTTCCGGTGGACTGATCGGCTGCATGCACGCTGTAGGCGCTACCGGGATTATGCAGTTGATCGAGGTCGGGCACCACTTGTGGAACAGGTGGGGCGAGATGCATGGTGATGAAAAGAAGTGGGCCCGCTTCAACAGGAAAAAACCCGCTGATTGGCAGGACCTCCAGGTCCAAGGGGCAAAACGCGGGCTGGCCATTAGCCACGCAGGGGTCGGTTCCCACGTGACCTGCACCATACTACAACATCCGGATCATGTACTTTCAGGAGGCACATTCGAATGAGCAGTTCAGAAAACCGAGGCACAGTGCGGGTGGTAAAGAACAGATATATACCATCCGCCAAGTTCCACTTCCCCTCACCAAATACACCGATCAAGAACGAGGAAGGGCGCCTGATGGGCGTGACAAATCCCAGGGATATTGTTCATATTCACGCCTACGGCGGTGAATCGATATTCTTTGAATCTCTGGGCGAGGGTAAATTACTGGCTACCCGATGTGATAATCCTGATTGTGAAGAAGGACACGGATCAATCTTCCAGCCCTTCCGGATCCACTGTCCTGACTGCCTGGTGAAGGCAACCGTTATCGATATGACCGATATAGCCAAAAAAAAATCCAAGATACACACTTTTATGAGCACGGAGAGAACTGGCGCTTTCAACCTGTTACCCAGACCCCTAAAGTTCATTAACGTGGAATTCGAAGGGGTCAGCACAATCCTGATGGGCTATTTGTGCATGGGCGAACCCGAGATTGGAATGAAGGTCATCCCGATCTTTAACACCAAGGCTCCGACATATACAATTTTGGATCTATGGTGGATCCCCGAAGGTACTAGGGAAGACCAGCTTCCAGAGAATTATACTTTCGAGTAGGTTGAAGACAATTAGAATTTACAATGAAATAATAGGGATTTCGACTATTGTCTGAGGGCGTTTATCCCCTGGCGACAAGTAAATAGGGGGTGCGCCTAGATGTTGAGCCACCCCCCACCTTCTCAGGGCAGCTCTCAAAATCGTCCGCTTCCTTCGGGCACCCCGTTGTGGATTATGCTCGAATGGGAGGCAGAAATGCCTATTGATGCGCGGATATTAAGTTCAACGGTTTTCCTGGGATTCTCGACAGCCTTCGGTTTGGCTTTGTCAGATTAAACCCAACCGCTCTGGCTGAGTGGCGGCAGCTTGCAGCCTGAGGGCCGCAATATCATGGCCTTCGCAGACCGGTTGGGTTTAATCTGACAAAGCCTTCTAATTGGTGACGATGCCCTGGCGCACCAGGGCCGAGAATGCCTTCGCTACCCGGTCCACAGGCCCTTTGCCCGGATCGAACCACTCCAGCGTCGCGTTGAGGCTGCCGATCAGCAGGGCCAACACAAGGTGCGGATCGGTGCCGGCGCGCAGCTCCCCGGACGCCACCGCTTTGGTCAGCAGCTTTTCCCAGTATTCCTCATAGGTTCGGCGCGTTGGCTTGTGCGCCTCGCGCACCGCTTCGGGGACCTGGCCGAAGATCCGCACGTTTGCCGAGGTGTAATCGCCCATTTCGTGCAACGCCCGTAAGTGCTCGTGAATGGACACATCGATCACGTCGCCTAGCGGCGCATCGGCGGACAACTTAGCCACGGCCGTTTTTACCGCCTCGTTCACCCGTGCCACGCCGATGTTGAGCACGTCGATGACAATTTCGTCCTTAGACGCGAAGTGGTAATAGAGGCTCCCTGCCTTCATCCCGCTTTCCGCAGCGATGTCACGCAGGCTGGTGGCGCCGTAACCCCGCTGGCGAAACAGGCGGGCCGCGCAATCGAGGACACGCTGCCGCGATGGGCTGGTTTCGGCGTCTGACACGGTTGAACCTTGAGGAAAATTTAAGCGCGGTCTAAAATGAAGTCGCGCATGTCTAATGTTAGGTAGGCTGCCGGAGAAGGACCCGATGGTCAAGGCAATAGGTACATATGACGGATAGAAAAGCGGCCATCATCACCGGCGCGGGCACTGGGGTCGGCGCAGCTAGCGCCAAGTGGCTCGCAGCCCACGGTTACGACGTGTTGGTGAATTATAATAAAAGCAAGGCGGCGGCGGACTCCGTCGCAGAGACCTGCCGCGCTTACGGCGATGCACTCGCCGTTCAAGGGGACGTGAGCGACGACTCCCATTGCCGCCGCATGGTCGATGCGGCTTTTTCAAAATGGGGCCGCGTCAACGCAGTGTTGCCGGGCATGATCCAGGGGCACTGGCTCAAAGACGGCATTGGCGAGGACGGCTACGAGCGCATGAAAAAACAATGGAGCGACGGCTCCGCCCTGGGCACCGTGTGCACGCCCGAGCAAGTCGCCGACGTCATCACCGGTCAACTCATTACCGTTGACGCCGGCATGTCCCTCGGCAAACCGCCCGTCGTCGCACGCTGACAAGACTCTCTGGAGTAAATCGTGAACCGTATCGCCGCCCGCAAGACCAATATCACTGCCGCCTTCAATGCCGCGGCAGCCACCTATGACGCCGGCGCCGACGTTCAACTGAACGTCGCCCGGAAGTTGACGGCGTGCATTGGAAATCTCCGATTACCCGTCGCCCCGCGTGTTTTGGAAATCGGCTGCGGCACGGGCTTTCTCACCCGCGGCATACGTGATGTCATTGACCACGCGTCGTGGACCGTCACGGATATCTCGCCAGCCATGACAATGCGCTGCCGCGCCGGAATTGAAACGCCCCACGATACCTCGTTCGTGGTCATGGATGGTGAAGCGCCCTGCTTCGCGCCACGCGAGCACTTTGATCTCATCTGCTCCAGTCTCGCCTTCCAGTGGTTTGAAAGCCTTCCAGCCTCACTTGCGAAACTCGCGGCGCTCTTGCGGCCAGGCGGACATCTGGTGTTTGCAACCCTTGCGGAGGACAGCTTCTCTGAATGGCGGCGCGCCTATACAGACCTCGGCGAGACGCCGGCGGTATTGGACTGCCTCCCGGTAGCCGATATTCACCGCGCGATACCCGAAAACGGCGCGGCGCATGTGGACGATGAGCACATCCTCCAGCCCTACGCAAACGGGCACGCCTTTCTCCAAAAGCTCAGGCAGATCGGCGCGCATATCCCGGCCAGGGGGCACCGCCCAGCGACTCCCGGCACACTCCGCCATGTTCTTCGGGCCTTCGATTCAAGTCCGGAAACAAAGGTGACCTATCACGTGGCCTACGGCACGTTTACGCCGCGCTGAGCACATCCACGACGACCCCTGTCAGCTTCGCCAAGTCTGCATCGTCGATGGTGAACGCAGGCGTTAAATAAACAATGCGCCCGAAGGGACGGATCCATACGCCCGCATCGACAAAGCGTTGCTTCAATGCCCCGAGATTGTCGATGTTCTCCAACTCCACCACACCGATGGCGCCCATGGTGCGAACGTCTACGACGCCCGGCAACGCCCAGCACGGCTCCAGTCCGTTCTCCAACGCATTGGAGATAGCGGCAATTTGCTCAAGGCGCGGTTCGCGCTCGAACAAATCAAGCGACGCGTTGGCCGCCGCGCAGGCAAGGACATTGGCCATATAGCTCGGACCATGCATGAACGCGGCCTTGGCATCGTCCGCCCAGAAGGCCTCGAACACTTTTTTCCGCGCGATGGTTGCCGCCAAACCCATCGTGCCGCCGGTCAGCGCCTTGGACAATGTAATGATGTCGGGGACGACACCGGCTTGCGCGCAAGCGAACATGGATCCGGCGCGTCCGAAGCCGGTGAAGATTTCATCGAAAATTAGAAGCAGACCGTATTTATCCGCCGCCGCGCGCAATCGATGCAGCACATCTGCGTCATGAAACCGCATACCGCCCGCGCCCTGGACCAGCGGCTCGACAATGATACCCGCTAGTTCATCCGCGTGCCGTTCCAGAGTTTCCTCGAATGCGGCGGCCTTCTCCGCGTCCCGCGGCAGATCAACGATGTAGTTTTCCGGCAGTAGGCCGCTGTAAAGGTTGTGCATGCCTTCCACCGGGTCACATACCGCCATGGCAGCGATGGTGTCGCCGTGATAGCCGCCGTTGAAGGCGAGAAACTTGGTGCGTGTACGCACGCCCTGGTTCAGCCAATACTGAGTGGCCATTTTCAGAGCCACTTCAATGGACACCGATCCGGAATCGCTGAAGAACACTCGCTCGAGATCGCCGGGCAGCAGCGCGAGCAGCCGCCGCGCCAGTCGCAAGGCCGGTTCATGCACGGCCCCGCCGAACATGACATGCGGCATCGTTTCCAGCTGCTGCTGCAGGACCGCCTGAATGTGCGGGTGATTGTAACCGTGGCAGGCGGTCCACCACGAAGCGATGCCGTCCACCAACTCGCGACCGTCCGCCAGCACGATGCGGGTGCCGTGCGTACGCGCCACAGCCAAGGGCGGCGCCGATGTTTTCATCTGCGTATAAGGCAGCCAGATATGCGGAAGGCCGGCCGTAAACCAGTCGGGCAGCGGTGGGCTCAACGTGCGCTATACCTGCATGGGCGTCATGCCGAGCCGGCCCAGAAGCGCCATATCGTGGTCCTGGTCAGGGTTCGGTGTAGTCAACAATGTCGCGCCGTAGAAAATGGAATTCGCACCGGCCAGAAAACACAACGCCTGAGTTTGGTCGCTCATATCCTCACGGCCCGCCGACAACCGCACCATCGAGCGCGGCATGGTGATGCGGGCCGCGGCGATGGTGCGCACGAAATCCAATTCATCCAGGGTCTCGCCGGTGGCCAAGGGCGTGCCTTCCACCTGCACTAGCATATTGATGGGCACGCTTTCAGGGTGCTGCGGTAAAGTCGCCAGAGCCGTAATCATGCCGATGCGATCGTCGGCGTCCTCACCCATGCCTATAATCCCTCCCGAGCACACATTGATGCCGGCGTCACGCACATTAGCCAGTGTATTAAGCCGGTCTTCATAGGTGCGTGTGGTGATGATGTTGCCGTAGTACTCGGGCGACGTATCCAAATTGTGGTTGTAGTAGTCCAGCCCCGCGTCTTTCAGACGTGTGGCCTGCGGACCATTAAGCATTCCCAAGGTAACGCAGGTTTCCAGTCCCATGGCCTTCACGCCCTCGACCATGGCGCACACCGACTCCAGATCCTTGTCCTTGGGCGAACGCCACGCCGCGCCCATGCAAAACCGGCTGGCCCCGGAGTCCTTGGCGGCACGTGCCTCGGCCAGAACCGCATCGACGTCCATAAGCTTGGACGCCTGCACGCCCGCCTCATAGTGAGAGCTTTGCGGACAGTAGGCGCAGTCTTCGGGGCATCCCCCGGTTTTAATGGACAGCAGCGTCGAGATTTGCACTTCGCTCGGATCGAAGCTCATACGATGCACGGTCTGTGCCCGAAACATCAGTTCGGGGAACGGCAGGGCGAACAAATTGCGCACGTCTTCCCGCGTCCAGTCGTGTCGCACGGCCCCCATTTCGGGTACCTTAGGGCGGGCAAGGGCCTCAACGGCGGTAGACATGCGATCGCGCCTTTTCTTATAGCCAGGGCGATCCCGCCCCGCACTACCAGTAATCTGACCGTGGAGGTAATGCTACAGCCTCCCACCGTCAAGTAGGAAGCCCCCGAAAGGCAGTGAACCCATGCAAAGCCTTGAGACATTTGCCGCGGAAAAGCTGGCCGCGCTGGACGCCAAACACCTGCGCCGCGTGCTGATCGATACGGCGCGTGAGGACGGCATTTGGATGGCGCGCGGCGGAAAGAAACTGTTGTCGTTCTCGTGTAACGACTATTTGAACCTCACGCAGCATCCTCTGGTGAAGGAAGCGGCCATTGCCGCGATCAAAGAATTCGGTGTCGGCGCTGGAGCTTCGCGACTTGTGACCGGCAACCACCCTTTGTTTTCCCGGCTGGAAGCGCGTCTGGCCAAACTCAAGGGCGCCGAAGCGGCCTGCGTATTCGGGTCGGGATATCTCGCGAATACGGGAATCGTTCCTACATTCGTGGGAAAGAACGATCTCATTCTTATCGATGAACTCGCGCACGCTTGCATCTGGACCGGCGCGCAGGTGGCGGGCGCCACATCCCTCACCTTTCGCCACAACGATGTGGATCATTTGCAAACGCTTCTCGATGCGCATCGCGCAGAGCACAAACACGCCTTGATCGCCACCGATGGCGTGTTTTCCATGGACGGTGATCTTGCGCTTCTTCCGGAGTTGAGCGAATTGGCAAACCGGTTCGATGCCTGGCTGTTGTCAGACGACGCCCACGGCATCGGCGTCGTTGGCGACGGGCGCGGTTCGACCTACGCTTTCGAAAAGAAGGTCGACGTGCCCCTACAAATGGGCACGTTGTCCAAGGCGATCGGCGGTTACGGCGGATATATATGTGCATCCGAACAGGTGATTGATCTCATCAAAACGCGCGCGCGCACCCTGATTTATTCCACCGGCCTGCCGCCGGCCAGCGTCGCCGCGGCTCTTGCCGCCTTGGACATTATCGAGAACGAACCCGACTACGCCGCGCTGCCGCTGCAAAAGGCAAAAGCTTTTACAAAACGGGCGGGCTTGCCTGAAGCCGCCAGTCCCATTGTGCCGGTGGTGATCGGCGATGCCGATAAAGCGCTGGCGGCGTCCCATATGCTGGAAAGTCAAGGATATTTGGTCATCGCCATCCGCCCGCCCACGGTACCGCGAGGCACAGCGCGGCTACGCATCACCTTTACCGCCGCCCATCCCGATGGCGAAATCGAGAAACTGGCGGACATTGTCCGCGGTGGCATAATCGCGGCCAAACCATGAATGCGTTATTTGTGACCGCCTCGGGCACCGGGATCGGCAAAACTTTTGTCACCGCCGGATTGCTACGTCACTACGTCAATCAAAAAAAGGCGGTCCGCGCCATTAAGCCGGTGCTCAGCGGTTTCGATCCGGACAACTTAGCCGAAAGCGACTCTGGACTTTTGCTGGCTGCGCAGGATCAGGACGTGACCTTGGAGAATGTTGGAAACATTACGCCCTGGCGCTTTGCCGCGCCTCTGGCACCGGACATGGCGGCACGGCGCGAGAGTAGGACGCTCGATTTCGATGCGGTTGTGACGTTCTCGCACGACGCCATATCCGGCGATGGCACGCTTTTCATTGAAGGCGTAGGCGGGGTTATGACGCCGCTAACAAGCGCGCGCGCCGTACTGGATTGGATGGAAGCTCTAGGCCTTCCCTTGATCCTGGTGGTCGGTAGTTATCTCGGCGCCATCAGCCACGCGTTAACGGCTTTTGACTCCGCCCGCCGTCGCGACCTTCATGTTGTTGCAATCGTCGTGAGCGAGTCGGAGGGCAGCGCCGTGCCACTTGATGAGACCGTGGATTCTATCAGCCGCTTTGCAGAAAGCTCGCCGTGCTTGACCCTGCCGCGCGCGGCGGCGACACATAGTCCGGCGTTCTCCAAGCTCGCGCGTATTCTCGATGCGAATAACGCCTGACGGCGACAGACTTTAGTCAACGTCCTCGCAGGGCAGCCCCAATTCATTGAGGCCTTCTTCTAATTCGTCGGCAAGCAGCGGCTGGCCCAGTAAGTAAGTAGCGGTATGCGAGGTGTGTTCATCTGCGGCCAATTGCACCGCCTCGTCCCAATCTGCCGAGGTATATGTGCCGCGCCCAATCCAGGCGATGGCCACCAATTCGGACTGCTCGTCCTCGTTCAGATTATCGATATATTCCCGCAGGTCGTCATACTCGGGCGATTCCTGGTAAGCGGGCGCGTCCTCGTCGTCTTCGGGTAAATCCTCGCGCACCACGTCGTCCGCCGCGTGCTTGCCGGACTCACCGGTATCCAGCGTATTCAAATCAGCCGTCAACTCGCGGGCGCGGTTGATTACATAACAAACAGTTTCAAGAGCAATATTCATGGCGTGGGCCGAACTTTTACAAAGGCCTCTCTATCAATGCGTTGACCTCGCCGCCATTGGACAGGATTCCGAAAAGGCTTTCAACGCTATATCTGGCGCGTCGGTGAACAACCCATCGATCCCCAGTTTAGCAAATGTGCATAGTTCCGTCGCCGGATCGCCGCCGTAGTGAGCCGGCAGGAATTCTACTTCTGGTCGGAAGGTATAAGGGTGGACCTTAAGGCCCGCCGCGTGGGCGCGTGCCACAAGATCGGTAGGCGCACCGGCATGGCCCTCCGTGTCCACAGGAACAATCAGCCCCTTTGCCGGGCCGATGCCGTCGGCGTAACTGGCGACACCGTCTAAGCCCATGGCCTCAATTTCACCATCGGCGCTGCCGCCCACAAGTTGCATCAGCGGGACCTCGGTCATGGTGTTGAGCTTCATGAGATTGGCAACTTCGAAGGACTGGATGAATACCGGTGCATCCGCGCGGTTCAAACCGGCTTCGTTAAGCGCCGTCACCAAGGGCTCGTCCAACGACATATCCAGCTGCTCGAAATATGACGGGTGCTTGGTCTCAGGATAAAGGCCGATGTCCCGTCCCGTTTCCTCCAAAACGCGCGCGCGCAATGCCAACACTTCGCCAAAGGTGGGAATTTCAAATTTACGGCACCCGCTCCTTGGCACGCAAGAGTTTGATCTCATCGAGTGTGAAGTCTTCGCTGAACCACCCTTCCACCTGGCGTTCGCCGAAAATTTTGATTGTTTTTCTGTCCGGAAATTTCTCGGCAACGTCGGTGGTATCGGACAATTCGTTTTCGTGGCGGACAATGAGCACGCCATCTTTGGTGATCACCAGATCCGGTTCGATGAAATCGGCGCCCTGTTCGATCGCTAGGGCGTACGCCTCAAGAGTATGTTCGGGCAGATAACTGCTGGCGCCGCGATGGGCGATGATCAGCGGACGAACCGGCATGACCGCCATCTCACCAGATCCCTTCGAAGCGTCTTCGCCGCACCCTGCAAATCCCGCAGCGGCGGCGAACGTGATCGGTAAAATGTATATGGCGCGCAGGACAACCATGACGGCCTCACAAGGCTGGAATGCCGAAGTGTGGCACAGCGGGGTCCTTAGGCGCACCCCGATCTGAACCCATCTGAAAAACAGCGGGGCTGCGGCCTATTTGCCGCGGCCCCTCTTGCTCACGTCATGCCTTAGGCTTGTCCGGCAGCGTCTGTCGCCTGCCTGGTTTTGACCATGTTATCGAAGTGGGCCCATACCCCCTCAGGGCCGTGCCATTGCCCGCGCGTCGCCGCCTTGGAGTATTCCGTGGCCCGGGCCTCGAAGAAGTTGGCGTGCTCCACACCGTTCAGGATCTGCGCCAGCCACGGCAATGGGTGTTTCTTCACACCGTAAATGGCGGTCAGCCCCAACTGCGAGAGGCGCCAGTCAGCCACATAGCGGATGTAAGCCTGGATATCCTCGGGCGTCATGCCGTTCACCGCTCCCGTGCTGAACGCTAGATTGATGAATTTGTCCTCAAGGCTCACGACGGTCTTGCAGCAATCGACGATGTCGTCCTTCACCGATTGGGTCAGGCAGCCGGTTTCCTCGGTAAACGCATGAAACAGTTTGATGATGCCTTCGCAGTGCAGGCTTTCGTCGCGCACCGACCAGGAAACGATCTGGCCCATGCCCTTCATCCGGTTCTGGCGCGGAAAGTTCAGCAGCATAGCAAAGCTTGCGAACAACTGCAGGCCTTCGGTAAACGCGCCGAACATGGCAAGGGTGCGCGCAATGTCCGCCGGTGTTTCGACCCCGAATTCCTGCATGTAGCTATGCTTGTCGGCCATCTCCTTGTACTGCGTGAACGCCTGGAACTCGGACTCGGGCATGCCGATGGTTTCAAGCAATAACGCATAGGCCGCGATATGGATGGTTTCCATATTCGAGAACGACGCCAGCATCATCTTGATCTCGACTGGCTTGAAGACGCGGGCATAGCGCTCCATGTAATTGTCGTTCACTTCCACGTCGGACTGGGTAAAGAAGCGAAAGATTTGGCTGAGCAAACTGCGCTCGGCGTCGGACAAGTGATTCGCCCAATCCTTGCAGTCCTCACCCAGCGGCACTTCTTCCGGCATCCAGTGAATTTGCTGCTGGCGCTTCCAATAGTCGTGCGCCCACGGATAGCGGAACGGCTTGTAGCCGATGCTAGGAGTCATGAGTCCGGGAAGCGGCGTAGGCGAAATTACGTTCATGGCAGTCAGTCCTGACAGCGGGTCTTTACGGGCGCGCGCCTATTGGCAGGCAAGGCATTCTTCGTAATCGGTGCGGCTTTCGTCTAAGGACCGTTCAGGCCAGGCGCGGGTATTGTCCGCCTCCACGCCACCGGCAAAAGCGGTGCGCTGCACCGATTTGGAACGCAGGTAATACAGGCTCTTCACACCCGACTCCCAAGCCTTCCAATGCAGCATCATCAAGTCCCACTTGTCCGCGTCCGAGGCTACGAACAGGTTGATAGACTGGCCTTGGCAAATAAACTGGGCGCGGTCGGCGGCGAGTTCCACTATCCAGCGCTGATCGATTTCAAACGCAGTGCGGAACACGGCCTTTTCGTCGTCCGAGAGACCATTCAGGTGCTGCACCGAACCTTCGTGCTCCAGGATCGAGTTCCATGTGGCCGGATTTTCCAGACCTTTCTCCTTCAAGAGTACGGAGAGGTGTGGATTTCTCACCGAGAACGATCCGGACAGGGTTTTGTGGGTATAGACATTGGCCGGCACCGGCTCGACGCAAGGGCTGGTGCCGCCGCAAATGATGGAGATAGACGCCGTCGGCGCGATGGCCATTTTATGACTGAAGCGCGCCATGACGCCGGTCTCCGCGGCATCCGGACAAGCGCCGCGCTCTTCGGCCAGCGTCACCGAAGCCGCGTCGGCCATGCGGCGAATGTGCTTGAACATACGCACGTTCCAGGCTTTGGCCATAGCGCTTTCAAACGGAACGCCCTTGAATTGAAGGAAGGAGTGGAACCCCATCACTCCCAGCCCCACCGAGCGTTCGCGCATAGCGGAATACTTAGCCCGGTCCATGGACGATGGCGCGCGGTCGATGAAGTCCTGCAGCACATTGTCGAGAAAGCGCATGATGTCGGCAATGAATTGCTCGTCGCCGTTCCACTCGTCCCAGGTTTCGACATTCAAAGACGACAGGCAGCACACCGCGGTGCGGTCCTCGCCGCGGTGATCAATACCCGTATGCAGCATGATTTCGCTGCACAGATTGGACGTGGTCACTTTCATGCCCAGGTCGCGCTGGTGCTTAGCCATCTGACGATTCACGGTGTCGCCGAAAATCAAATACGGCTCGCCGGTGTTTAGGCGCGTCTCCAAAATTTTCTGCCACAGCTCGCGGGCATTGACCGTCTTCATCACCTCTTTGCTCTTCGGGCTGCGCAAGTCGAACGGCATGTCGTCGCGCACCGCTTCCATGAACTCATCGGTGATGTTGAGGCCGTGATGCAGATTGAGGCTCTTGCGGTTGAAATCCCCGGATGCCTTGCGGATCTCGAGAAACTCCTCGATCTCAGGGTGGTGAACGTCCAGGTACACCGCCGCTGAGCCGCGCCGCAGTGAGCCTTGCGAAATAGCCAGCGTCAAACTGTCCATGACGCGGACAAAGGGAATAATGCCTGACGTGTGCCCGCAATTGCGCACCTTCTCGCCGATCGAGCGCACATTACCCCAGTAAGTGCCGATGCCGCCGCCGTTGGACGCGAGCCACACATTTTCCGTCCACGCACCGACGATCCCGTCGAGATTGTCTTCCACCGCATTGAGGAAACACGAGATCGGCAAGCCCCGGTCGGCGCCGCCGTTTGACAACACCGGCGTCGCCGGCATGAACCACAGCCGCGACATGTAATCGTATATGCGCTGGGCATGGTCGATGTCGTCGCTGTAGGCCTTGGCCACGCGGGCGAGCATGTCCTGGTAGGATTCGCCGGGCAGCAGATAGCGGTCTTCCAGCGTCGCCTTGCCGAAGTCCGTCAGCAGCGCGTCCCTCGACCGGTCGATGCGAATCGACGGCACCACCTCAAGGGCGTTTAAGTCTCGGTTGGTACTTGGATTGGGGGGTGGGGGCGGTGAAGCTTCTTGAGCGGCGGAACCTTTATCTAACGCGTAAGTCATCTGGATCCCTCTCCCCTAAACAAGCCGAGGCGGCCACACCGACTCGGTGAAAACATCAACATCCTGGCCCGCGGGGAATCGAACCCCGTGCCCCGCCGACATCCCATTAAAAATAAACGGGGTACCAAGCGTGACTGGAAGTAGTCCTTAAGACTGCAATGGCTTCGTTCCGTGGATTGACCCGGATTCGCCGATTCTCCGCGTATCGGGTCGCCTAAACAGCCCCTTTTCCGCTAACACCCCTAGATGCAGTAGCATCTGTTCGTTATGCCGCTACGCATGGTGTATGTGGTTCGGACTCTGGTCAACAAGATTTTGGGGTGGGGGTGCAGATTTAATACAATATCTTGACGTTGTGCGGTAGAATCTTAAAAAAGATCACCAAGGAATTAAGATTCTGTACGAATCGGAGTGCCGATTTACCCCACACCGACCTCCGCCGGCCCTCATCGGGCCCCCATGCACCCGCATAGACGAGCGCCAACGGTGAGGCCCGGATCAGTGTTGATGCGGCCCGGAACTGGCGCCGATTCGCGCCACAATCCCAGGCCGCCAGACCGGCGGCGGGGTGCGGCAACCAAGATTGCGTCCGAGCAGGAGACAAGCGGACGAAACGCCTGTTCCAGGAAGATTCCTATAAGTGTTTGAAAACTAATTATAATACCGCTCGTTTCGTTGGCAAAAACACAGAGAAATGTGCGCTGTCCGCGAGAGGGTTAACGATCTCCGTTAACCTTGATTCACGAATCGTTAATTGCTCCGGGGAAAGAGGGCTCCAGTGAATTTACGGGGTGAACTTCGGTCCGCCCTCTGGAGCTCGAATATGCCGGGAGAAAAACCGCCCTCATCCCAAGCCAACCGCAGTGCCTCCTCCGGGCACGCGAAATCCGGTCAGGATTCGCAGGAGTTGGAATACCTGGCGACGGCTTACGGGCCGCATATGGTGGCCGCACTTTGGGCCTATCACGAGGGCACATCTGATAAGATGGTGCGCCGGCCGCGCCCGCCGAAACTCACTGATTTCAACGCTGGGGCGTCTCTCCTCCCTCCCCACCCCACAACCCCAGCAAACTTGCGGCGAAACTGAAAAGTTCCGGCGCTTTCTTTTATGACGCTCACGAGGTGGACCAGTCTCCGGCTAGCTGCCCGCATACACAACACGCTGGCGCAATTGAATTGTGGTGAAAACGGCCATGGACCCGAACGTAAACGTCGCACTCACCAACGTCGCCGCTCCCGCACCGGTCGGACCGAAAAGATGCGTGAACACTAACAGCAGCGGCATAAAAATAACCAAAATCGAGACGACGTCGATCCGTAAAGGAATGCTCGGCCGGCCCATGGCATAGAGCGCCGGGTCCAGCGGGAAGCCGGCGACGGTAATAACCGCGGACGCCACCAGTAAGACCAGCGCCAGATAGGCGTCAGCGAACGGCACGCCGAAGAAGAAGACCAGAAACGGCTGTCCGAATGCGAAGGTAAGCGCCAGGAGCACCGCGCCGGCGCAGCCAGCTAAAGCGCCGCCGCGTAAAATCAAATTCGCGAACTGGTCCCAACCGCTCTTGCTGCCCAGGCGCGCGAATTCGGGATAGATGGATTGATTCAAAAGTTCCGCCGGCTTGGTCAACGCCGTCGCCACATCGCGGCCGATCTTGAACAGGCCCGCTGCGGCCGGCCCCGCCACAATACCGACGAGAAAGGTGCTCATGTGGGCGCTGATCACCTGCAACGAAGCGTGTAAATTGGAATAGATGCAGAACCGCCAGATGCCGCCGTGTGGCGCGGTCAAACCGGTGAAGGAAAAGCCGATGCCTTTGAGGCGACCATCGCGATAGATTTCGCGCCAGCCAAGAAATAGCAGCAGGCTACCTCCGGCTGCACCGGCGACGAAGTACGCCAGTAGATACGTCCAAAACGGCGCCGATAGGAACGCTGCGATCCCGACACCCACAAAACGCAGCGCCGGCGTCACGACCGTGTGAATGGCAAGCAGATCGAAACGGTCGTAAAGCCTAAGCAATCCCGTCGGTGTTGCGACAATGGTAAACAGAATCAGAAAGCTGAACGGCTGAGCATAGGAGATCACGTCCTCGTTCCAACCGACATACGGTCCGACATACGGCGCGGCGAAGCACGCCACCAACGAGCCCAAGACGACCCCAACAACATCGAGCAGCGTTGTGAATTTCACGAGCGCCTGCAGCGCGAAGGTATTGTTGCTGTCCAAACAAGCCGCGCCGTAGCGAATTACGGCCTGCCAGGATTGAAATGTGGTCAAGGCAGTGATCACCAACACGTACGACTGCACAAGAACCAAGATGCCAAACTCCTCGACACCAAGGCTGTGAGCGGCGAGGCTCAACGTGCCCAGACTGAAGAAACCGGTCGTCACGCGCCCGGTCAGCATAAGCCCCGCGTTCTTGAAGATCCGCCGGAATACACCGTTGGTGAACCATCGGCGCACGATGCGCGGCACATACATCAAAATGTTCATTCAGGCTTTAACTCTTCCCTCGCCGTACTCCCCCGGGAGTCAGGCTGCACGCAACGTAAAGCCCCAAGGAGCGGCAAAACAATGATTATATGCGGCGTCACAAATCCGGCGAACACCGCCCTACCACCACCGCCCACCGGTTGCAACCTTCCGGCCCGGACACCTTACGATCGGTATCATTGCAGCCTGGGCTCTACCCTTTGATCTCATTGCTCTCCATGGCTGCCTTTGCGTGGCTCAGGCGGCGCATGGCCTTAGAACGCAACCGGCATACGATGGGGTGGGCGCTTGCAGGCGCGGTGTTTCCGCCGCGCGTTGGTTTTGAAATTTCTGAGTGACCGGCCTGGCGAAGTGCTAGGCGAGGGCGGTGAGCTGTAAGAAGGCTAGGCGCCCGTCACAACAAGGACGGCTGCCATCAGAATCGGCACGAGCGAGCTGCGGGCCGCTCTTACTTATTCACGTCGATGACCAAGCGCCCGCACGTCTGGCCCTTGAGAATTTTCTCCGCCAGCGCGCGAATGTCGGACAGCGGCTCCATAGTAGTTATAGCGTCAAGCTTGGATTGATCCAAATCCACCGCCAAGCGCTTCCATGCCGCCGCCCGCAACGCCGCGGCGGCGGGAAAATAGATGATCCCCAAAAGCTTTACACCGCGCAGGATGAACGGCATAACCGATGTTGGCAGGTCGGTTCCGCCCGCGAGCCCGCAAGCCGCCACCACCCCCTCTTCTTTGGTCTGCGCCAATACAGTCGCCAGAGTTTGCCCGCCGACGCTATCTATCGCCGCCGCCCAACGCGCTTTCTCCAGCGGCTTGGCCGTTCGCGCCATATCGGTGCGGGCGATAAAGTCCGACGCGCCGAGAGATTTCAGATAATCATGGGTCTCGGCACGGCCCGTGGACGCCGTCACCTTGTGCCCAAGCTTGGAAAGAACAGCGGTGGCCACAGACCCCACACCACCGGCCGCACCCGTCACCAAGACCTCGCCCTGATCGGGCTTCACGCCTGCACGCTCAAGCGCCATGACCGCAAGCATGGCGGTGTAGCCCGCCGTGCCGATGGCCATAACCTTCTCTGCCGTAAAGCCGGCCGGTACTTTCGTTAGGATGTCCGGATCGAACCGCATGCGCGCGGCATAGCCACCCCACACGGTTTCCGACATGCCCCGGCCCGTGCCCAGCACAAGATCGCCGGTCTTGAATCGATCGTCAGCGGACTCAGTCACAGTGCCCACCATGTCGATTCCGCACACCATGGGAAACTTGCGGGCGATCTTGCCCTTGCCGGTCACCGCTAGCCCGTCCTTGTAGTTCAGGCTGGAGTGGGAGATGTCCACCAGCACTTTCTCGTCCGGAAGATCGGCGAGGCTCAGTTCGCGGAAGCCGCCGGTGTAGGCGCCGTCGATCTCGTCGGCGACAAAAGCGCGGAACGTATCAGCCATAGAGGGTCTCCTGAGTTAATGCACACGCCGGAACGGAAAAGGTCTCCGGAAAATCAGCATACAAACCATAACCTGCATAATGAACGCCATTAATAATGAACGCCATTAATACAGTGATTGAGGCGTACGTGCGTGCGCGCCTTCTGGGCGCGAGCCGGTTTGAAATCTCCACGACCCTCAACTGGTGGTCTCCCCGTGTCATACCTGACCTAAGACTGAAAAACGTGGACAATCTTGTAAGCGCTTTACGGGTTGGGGGAGCGGTATGAAATCGCCGAGAATCGACCTGATTGAAAAACCAGATCCCCCCTGCGCGAGCCTATTCTCAACGGGCTCAAGGAATTTAATGAGAGCAAACGCTAGTCGTTTGTGGATTGCGACCGGTCCGCCCTATCTCTCAATACTTAAATACCGACTGAGATGCGCGTCCACCGCATTGTCAACCCAGCCCTTCACGTGCCACGCCACTAGGTATTTGGTCACATCGAAATAAAGCGGGATGATCGGCTGGTCCGCCAGCATGAGAGACTCCGCACGGCGCATAAGCTCCGCGCGGACGGCCGCATTCGCTGTTTGCCCAGCATCAATCATAAGTGCGTCGTATTCGGGGTTGTTGTAGCGGCTGTAGTTGGCATTGACGGTAGTAGACTGGAGCACGTACAGGAATGTGGACGCATCATTGTAGTCTGCGCTCCAACCAACAAATGCGACTTCAAAGTCGCCCTGCCGCAGACCGGAGAAATGGATTTTACCCTCACGGTTATGCAGCACGGTCTCCACACTGACACGCTTCCACATGGCAGCTATGATCACCGCCAGGCGGCGGTTTTCGGGGGCGCTGGCGTAGGCGAAGGCAAGCTTCAGCGGGCGATCCGGCCCATACCCCGCCTCGCGCAACAGTTGCGCAGCTTCCTCGCGCCTCTCGTCCATGGACATTTCTGCGAAATCAGCCAGTGCGGGTTCGTACCCTGCCGTCACCGGCGGCACAAAACTCATGGCCGGTCCCTCGCCGATTCCGCGGACCTTGAACGTTATGATTTGCCGGTCTATAGCCAGCGACAACGCCCTACGCACCCGCTTGTCGCTCAAGTTGCCCCGCGTGGTGTTGAGAGTCAGATAAAACGTCGCCAGCGCCGGCGTTAGATGTACTTGGTTAGAAAGCATTTCGCGCAGTGTTTCCGCCTGCTCCGGCGCAAATCCAAATTGGACATCCAAATCACCTGCGCGGAACCGGGCGACGGCCGAGACAGTGTCCTCGGTGGGATAGTAGACCACCCGATCCAGAGCCACATTTTCCGCGTCGTGGAATCGGTCATTACGCGCGATCTCTATGCGGTCCTGAGGCGCCCACTGCTTCAGGGTAAACGCTCCGTTGGAAATCATGGTTCCGGGGGTTGCCCAGTCCTCACCGTATTTTTCGACGGCATGGCGCGGAACAACTGAGGCAAATCCGTTCGCAAGAATTTGTGGAAAATATGGTGCCGGGCCGATCAAATCGATTTCAACCG
Organism: Rhodospirillaceae bacterium; assembly: GCA_963662375.2. Taxonomy (GTDB): domain Bacteria; phylum Pseudomonadota; class Alphaproteobacteria; order Rhodospirillales; family Rhodospirillaceae; genus UBA11612. The sequence continues at coordinate 250,762 of CAXXRP010000015.1, read as the reverse complement.
TGTATTCACCGGTCGCGCGTACCGCTAGTGCGTTCACCGGGGCAGCGCCGGTATTCACCTCACGGCCGTTTTTTACGAGATAAAACAGCTGGGCGAATACCGCCGCGGTTTCCGGCTTCATCAGCCGGTGAAACGAAAAAACGACATCGCCTGATGTAATTGGCGTACCGTCGGACCACGTCAGATCGTCGCGTAAATAAAAGGTATAGTGCCTACCATCAGCGCTTACGTCCCACGCCGCTGCGACTGCGGGAATAATGTCTCCTGCGGCGTCATAGGCCGTCAGGCCCTCAAACAGATCCTGGGCAACATTAGCTTCATAAAGTGTATTGATCTTGTGCGGGTCCAGCGCTGCTGGCTCGGACCTGTTGCCCCGATGGAGAACGGTGTCCGCCGCAGCGGCGCCAACATCGAAAAACAGGAATGCCACGAGTGCGACTGTACTCAGTAGGCGCGTGGTTCCCAATTCAGACCTCGCCCAATGTATCTAGGAGCGGTGTCAATTGTTTTTCATAAACCCGCCATAGGGCCACGGAGTTCTTATACATGGGCCGGCGCACTTGGGGCGCGCTGGCGGTGCGCACCGCCCGTTCGGTTTGGTGGAAATCCAGGCAAGCATCGTCCCACGTCAGGCCACAACGTTCCAGAAGTTTGCGGGTTTCGATCTCTTGGTTGGAGACGAGGTCGTCGTAATGCAGCTCGTAAATAAAGTTCGGCAATGTCGCCCGCCAATGATCCATAAGCGCGGCATAAGCATTATAATAACGGCCAAGTTCCTTCAGATCGCAGGCATAGACGTAGGCATTGGACACCAAATAATTCTTGAACAGCGATAAGCAGGTGTCGCGCGGATCGCGCGCGCAGTGAATCACCGTTGCGTTCGGCAGCACCCGGCCCTTCTCCACCTCCAGCCACTCGAGTTCCAGTTCCTTGACCCACGGCGCGAACATCAAATCCGCCACCCCCTGGATGGTGTCCTTGGTGATGTTGTGCACCGGCCGGCTGGTGTCTATCTCGGTTTTAGCGTCCGACATACGCGCGCTCCCTCAACATGCCTGCTCGCGCGTAATCTATCACTACTCTGCAATGACGGACTCCAGGGTGCCGGGATAGACCTGAACAAAGGCGCCGCGGTTCGGCATTACCACCGCCGGCAGGGTCTCGGCGTTCATTTTGTCGCCCTCGCCCACCAGCCCGTTCATGGAGAGGATATAAGCCGACAGCGCGTAGACCTGTTGATCGCTCAAGGACTGCGGCGCGTTCAGCGGCATCGACCGGCGGATGAAATCGAACAAAGTGGTCGCATAAGGCCAATAGCTGCCCACGGTTTTCACCGGCGCATCGCCGGCCAGCGAACCGATGCCGCCGACCAGCCGGTCCGCCGCACCGCCCTCGCCGTCCATACCGTGACACGAGGCGCACTGCTCGACATATAAGCCCTTGCCGTCCGCCGCCGTCGCCCCGCCGGGCGGCAAGTTCGATCCGTCGGGACCAATGGCGATATCCCAAGCCGCCAAATCTTCGTGGCTGAGCTCGACGCCCAAATTGGGACCTTCGGCAATTTGCTTCCGCGCCATGGACTCAGTCTGCGCGGTCTCCGGTGCGCCTTGATTATCGCAGGCCGCGAGTGCAACCACCGTCGCGACCAATACCGCACCGCGCATCACCTTATGCGTAGACATGGGTCACGCTCCCTTCGCCGTCCACCGCCCAACTGGAAATACAGTTGCAGTGATAAAAGTTTTTGCTGCCGCGCGCCGCGATCAATTTATCACGGGTCGGCTGCTCGTAACCGGTCTCGTCGGTCACCCGGCTTTGCAGCACCGCTGACGATCCGCCCCAGCGCCACGGCATGCGAAAGCGCGTCACCGCTTTGCTCATCACCGGCCCGGACAACACCGCCTCGGCCCAGCTTTGCCCGCCGTCGGCGGAAACTTCCACCTTGCGCACTTTGCCGTGGCCCGACCAGGCGATACCGGAAATTTCGTAAAGCCCGGGGCCGGCCATCCCCACCCCAGGCGAGGGCCGGACGATCACCGACTTCGCATCCAGCGGAAACTTGTATTGCGCCACGAGTCCGCCCTTCAGCAGCAGCGAATAGCGCGAGGTTTCATAGCGCGTCTGGCTCGGCCCTTCGGTGAGTTTGAGTTGCCGCAGCCATTTGACGTTCATGTTGCCCTGATAGCCGGGCAGCAGCAGGCGCACGGGATAGCCGTTCGACGGCCGGATGCGCTCACCGTTCTGATAGAGCGCGATCATCGCGTCATCCATCGCCTTCTCGATCGGCACCGAGCGCGACACCGACGACGGGTCCGCCGCCTCGGCCAGCATCCACTTCGCCTTGGGATCAACCCCGGCCTCGGCTAGCAGCACCGCGAGCGAAACCCCGGTCCATTCGGCGCAAGACACCAGCCCGTGCAAAGTCTGCGCCGTGCCCGGCACGGCCCTCGGTGAAATCAGCGCGCCGCTGTTGCCCGCGCACTCCACAAAACTGATGCGCGAGGTCATCGGATAACGCGACAACGCCTCGACGCTGAACGACAACGGCCGTTTCACCAGCCCGTGAATGATCAACCGATGTTGATTGGGATCGATATCGGGAATTCCGTTATGAGTGATTTCAAAGTGCAGACTGTTGGGGGTGATCATCCCTTCCAGGGCATGGATCGGCGCACGGATGGCGCCCGGCCCGGACGCATAGAGCGCATTGGGCTCACCGATAGGCCCGCGCATAACATCGGTTTCATACTTCGACCGCGCACCGTAGCCCTTGAAATAGCCCTCGGGCTCTTTAGTCCACGCCGGAACCTCCAGCTTTTCCGCCCGCGCGGTTCCGGGCACGGCAAAGGCCGCCGCCATCACCCCGCCGCCGCGCAAGAACAAGCGCCGGTGCAGAAGGCCCCCGCCCGCGACCGGCTCCAATTCGTGTCCCGGAATTCCGCCGATATCTTTGCCCTTGATCATTCCCCGTCTCCCCCATACCCATCCTACCGAGCGGCAAGCATACCCTTCCCCTTACACAGCTGCACCTCTCATTTGGCATAACTAAATTGTGTCCATCCGTGTAGGAATGCGCGGCCATGTCCTCGCACCCCGCCCCTTACGCGCTGCCGCTATCCCACCTCCTGCTCGCACTATTGGTCGCCGTCATCTGGGGCACCAATTTCGTGGTGGTGAAGATTGTACTGGAAACCTGGCCGCCGCTATTCTTCGTCTTTGTGCGCTTTCTCATCTGTTTCCTGCCCATGGCGTTTTTCCTCAAACGCCCGGCGGTGCCGTGGATCAACCTCGCCGCCTACGGCATCCCCATCGGTTGCGGGCAGTTCGGCCTCGGCTTCATGGCGATGGACGGACACATCTCGCCGGGCCTCGTCTCGGTCGTTCTGCAAACCCAGGCGTTCTTTACCATATTCCTCGCGATGTATTTTGATGCCGAACGCCTGCGCAGATATCAATGGGCCGCCCTCTCCCTCGCCGCGCTAGGCATCGGCGTGATGGCGTACAGCACGTGGGGCAACGTGGGAAAAGATGTTGCGCCCGGGTCGGGGGCCGGGGTCACCACCGCCTTCGGCCTCGGCCTCGCGCTCTTGGCCGCAATGTGCTGGAGCATGGCCAACACGGTCGCCAAACGCAGCGGACGCGTCAACATGCTGGCCTATGTGGTCTGGGCCAGCGCCTTCTCGCTACCGCCGCTGCTAGCCTTATCTTTCATTTTCAAAGGCGCCCCCGCGATGTTAAGCGCGGTACAAAACACCGGCCCCGGCCTATGGGCGGCGATCGCCTGGCAGGCCGTTGGCGCCACCATGTTTGGCTTCGCCGTATGGGGCTGGCTGCTCGCCCGTCACCCGGCGACGGCGGTTGCGCCCTTGTCTTTGCTGGTGCCGGTGTTCGGCCTTGCGACGTCCGCGTTTTTCTTGGCCGAGCCTCTTCAGTCCTGGAAACTCAGCGCGACCGGGCTCATTCTGTTCGGCCTTGCCCTCAACATGTTGTGGCCACGCCTGATGGCGAAACGGACTCAGTCTGTTCCCATCGCGCCGCCCGCCACGTAGCAATTCTTAAAAACCCATCAGCGGCACGCGGGAAACATATTCGTGCGAGCTGTAAACCACCGCGGCGAGAATCACACAGATCATCACGGCCGCCTCATCGTACTTCAGCGACCCGCCGCTGTACGGCTCTTTCTTGCGTTGCTCGGACGACAGGGCCGAGGCAATCGCGATTAGCGAATACAGCCCTCGGTAGGGCGCGAGCCCGATGCGCGCCACCACCGCCGAGCGCGCACCGGCGAAGAACGAAAATACATGAAGGGCGAAAAATAAAACCAGGCCTGCGTAGAACATCGTTATCTCTCAGCGTTTCTATTTTTTGTCATTCTTGCCGGCCGCGGGTCCGCGCAAAACGCGCGGCCCAAGAAAGGGCCCCGAGATTCCAGAGGTATCTGTTTCCTGTTTTATAAACCAAAAAAAAACCCGGATGCTTGCGCTTCGCGCAAGCATGACCAGAGAACACAACGCCCTACTTCCGCGGCCTATCCTGAAACTCATCGAACTCTTGCGCGTTTAGTCCTTTCTCAATCATCGCCCGCAGCAGATTATCGCCCAGCTCGGCCCCGCTCACGAGTTTATCGGGCGCCGCGCTCAGCGCCCCGGCCATGACCGCCGCGCGCACTTCCGGCTTGGCGGCCTCGAAAACCTCCCGGCATTTGATGATAGAAAGACCCGCCACCAGCACCGCGTCGCGGTTCTCCCTCAGCGATCGCGCCGCGACGGTGTAGGCGATGAAATCTAAAATACCGGGGAACAGGCTGTCGGCCCGCGCCAGCAACTTTTCCGCCGCCCTTTTTGAAATGCCCCCCGTGAGCGCAAGATAGGCACGCGATTGCTTGATGCGCACATAAGAATCATCCCGTCTGCCATCACTCCGTGCCGCCCACTCGGCCTCGTTCATCAGCGCGGTTTCGGGAAACTCGGTCTCGACCCCATTGCTGGCGGTGCAATAAACCATACCGCCGTCCACCTCCTCGACGGTGTAGGCGCGTCCGTCCTTATCGTAAGCGCTCGAGCCTTCAGGAAAACGTGGGGGCATAGGGCAGTATGGCACAGTTATTCCAACGAATTGAGGGCGGGTGAAGGTTAATTTTCGTGGATTGCATAGACCGGTTTCCGTGGTCCTAAATAAACGCGGTTTCTCAGAGGCCGTTGTTCGCGATCAAATTCCAATGACTGACAATGGATTGATTCGCTACCTTCCGTCGCACACCTCCCCTTTGCAATGGTACAAACTCTTAAATAACAAGGTTTTCTTTTGGGTAACTCGAGACCGATTGCTCAGGTTGTTAAATGCAGGCGCTTATAGACTTAAAGAACACGATGTATTGGAAGCGGAAGCGCGTCCGCTATTCAAAATGAGCCGCAAGAAAATTTGGCTGTGTTCGATCAATAGTGGATGTACAAAGCCCTTTCCCCACCCGCGAGACGAAAAGACGTTCTTTCGTATTGGCGGTTATCCGTATGCTCAATGGAAAAAAAGAGAAGGCGTGCAGAGCGAACAGTAGAAGTCGCTGTGGACTACTCCGTCTCAAACGTTGCCGACTTCGTCGTTAAGGTTAGCGCAATGAAAAGCGACCCCGCGCGCGGCGTTTTTTAACGCGTCCGCCCCTCATGCGTCACCTTACCACGCCCACTTATTAAATCGGTCTGTTTCACCGCGTGCTGGGCCACCTTGCGCATCACGCTGGGCAAACCTGCGCCGCCGATCTTCTCCACCGGCATCCAGATGGCCTCCGGGCCGTCCAGTTTTTTGGCCTGGGCAGCGGTGAGATTTGCCGCCAGCACCGTCAATTGCAGATGAAAATGAGTAAAAGTGTGTTCGACCGTGCCTAAAAGCGCCTTCCACCGTGCACCCACCAGGGGGTTTTGCACACTTGACCGTGCGGCTGACCGTGCAGAGAGCGCAGGCGCGTCGTGCACAAGACCCCACTCCGAGCACGGTATTTCCGTCATCCCGCCAAGCAAACCGCGGGCTGGACGGCGGCGCAACAGCACGCATCCATCCCTTCTGACCATCCAAAACGCCTGGCCGGACCGTACAGGCCGCGCGGTTTTGGGCATTTTGCGGGGCAGAGTTTCTGCGATGCCTGCGCGCAAGGCGGCGCAGTTTTTGGCCCAGGGACAGCGCCCGCAGCGGGGCGATTTGGGCGTACACACCGTCGCCCCTAAGTCCATCACCGCCTGAGCGTAATCCCCCGCCCGCGCTTTTGGCGTCAACTCAGTGGCTAAATCCCTCAGTTTTTCCTTGGATTTCGGCAGCGGCGCGGTGACCGCAAACACCCGGGCCATGACCCGCTCCACATTGCCGTCCACCACCACCGCACGTTTTCCAAACGCAATCGCCGCCATCGCCCCGGCCGTATACGGCCCTATCCCCGGCAGTTTGCGCAAGTCCGCCTCGGTTTGGGGAAATTTTTCGCCGTGCTCCCTCGTAATAACCCCCGCGCATTTGTGCAAGTTGTGCGCCCGGGCGTAGTAGCCAAGCCCGGCCCACGCCGCCATGACCGTCTCGATCTTCGCCACCGCAAGTTTTTCCACCGTCGGCCACCGCTTTAAAAAATCTTCGAAATACGGCCTCACCGCCACCACCGTGGTTTGCTGCAGCATGATCTCGCTCAGCCATACCGCGTAGGGGTCGGGGGTTTTTCCGGGAAGGGCGCGCCACGGTAGACGCCGCCGATGCCGGTCGTACCAAGCGAGCAGCGCGGCGGCTTTGGGTTTCTGCGGTAAATGTTGGCGCGGCATCTGAATTTATGGGGCTGGCATTTTGCCCACCTTGCGCGGGCTTTTACGCCGATTCAAGGTGTTGCGACCAACTGACGCTTGCAGCCTTGGGCCGAGTCCCGCATCCTGATCACCTTATTTGCATGGCTCAACCGGGCAGTTCTCATGGCGCAACCGAAAATCACCGCAGCGGATCATGGCAAGCGCCTTGCTCGCGGTCCGGTGACCATCGGCGTCCTGACTGAGCGCCTCGCTAAACCGGCCTTGGGCAAACGCGGCTTTGCCGGCGGCGAAATCATTTCCCATTGGCCCACCATCGTCGGCCCCGAGCTTGCGGCCTTTGCCGCCCCGCTGCAAATCAAATTCCCGCGCGGAAAAAACGCCGGCGCGACGTTGCTTCTGCGCATTTCCAGCGGCGCGGCGGCGACCATGCTTCATCTCAAAACACCGCTGATCCTCGAGCGGGTGAACGGGTTTTTTGGCTACGCCGCCATCGACAAAGTCCAAGCCGCGCAAGGCCCCTTGCCGAACCGGGGGCCGCGCGCCAAAAAACCGGCGAAGCCGTTGAAAACCGCGACCTCTAAACCATCCACCGTCACCGAGGCCCTCGACCGTTTGGGCGCTGCCGTGCAACGGCGCGCCGCCGGGGACGTTGATGACTTGCCCGCCGCCCGTCACACTTTCCCCGCACAATAAGCCAGCATCAGGTGAACCAAACATGATGACCAAGAGCCGCCGTTTACCGCGACGATAGCGTGCCGTGGGCACCAATATCTCCACCACTTGGGCGTCCTCCAAATATATAAGCTCTAACTTCGGCGTGATCGCCAACGCTGGCTATTCGCATCTGTTGGATGTGGCCAAGAACAACCCCTTGGTGTAATTGCGAGGCACGGCAAATCAGTTCAACTTCAGCTCTTATCTCGTATATTCGTTCTGAGTGGCCTAGGCGGCGGGGGGACTGGGGACGCGGCTGCCCTACAATCGCCCAATTCGGGGTGCAAATCGGAGCCTGTCGAAACAACCAAACACCAGCCGCTCCAGGCGGAAAGGTGACGGCCTAAATGGCCGGCTCAGTGCCGTGGGGGACGCTTAGCAGGGCCGTCTAGAAACTGGGCCCGAGGAATTTGAATGAAACAGTTGCAGATCAAAGCTGCGGTGATTCTGGGGGGCATCGCCATCGCCGCGGGGGGATTTGCCGTCGCGCCGGCCGTCGCGCAGGACGCATCAGAAAGCGCCAGGGATACCGCGCCAAAAACGCCTAACGATCCCGGCTATGTTCTGGAGGACCGGCCGGGGCGCATCACCGGGGGGCGCAAAGAGTGCATCTTCTTCCGCACCCTTTACGACTGGCGACCTCTGAATAATACCCACCTCATTGTCTGGGCCCCGTCGCGCCGCCAACCGTATCATATCCAATTGGATCGGCCCTGCTGGGGGCTGCGCTTTGCTCAGTCCTTGGGTTTTTACTCGCGGGATTTCAGCCTGTGCGCCTACGGCGGGGATGCGATCATCGTCAACGACGGCATCGTCCCGGAACGCTGCTCCATCAGCGCAATCACCAAACTGAGTGAGGAAGCCCTAAAGTCGCTGCTGGATCAGGCTCCCGGCCGCCGCCGCGGGACCAACAACAGTGACGACACTGTTGAAAAAGAATAATTTGCATCCAGGGAAAAAATCAGGTGGGGGCATTCCGCAAAACCGCAGTATTGCTGGCCGTTCTATCCTTCTGCGGCCTCAGCGTGTCGACCATTCTATGGGGCCGAAGAGCAGCCGACAGCGTCCCAGCTAACTTATGAAGAATGCGTCGAGGGGAATCCGGGCGCCGCAGTGACGGTGGTGGAATACGCCTTACTGACCTGTTCGGTATGCGCCCGCTTTTATAAGGATAACTACCCCTTGCTGAAGGCGCAGTACATTGACACCGACAAGATCCGCTTCGTGTTTCGCGACTTCCCCACGCCGCCCCCGCAGTTGATACCTGCAGCCGCCATAGTGGCGCGCTGCACCTCGGCGGGCCGCGGCAAGTCAATCATCGGCATGGTTTTCTAGAATCAAGACAACTTCTTCGCCAACCCCAACGAGGCCATCCGCGGCTACGCACAGCTGGCGGGTATGACGTCGAAAGGTGTGGACGAATGCCCGAAGAACAAAGCGATTTTCGGCGAAATCGAGCGAGTCACGACCACCGCCGCTAATACTCACAGATGCGTGCGACGCCCACCTTCTTTGTCAACGACCAGATCGTCGAGGGCTATCCTTGGGACCCGCTAAAAGCCGCAATTGATCAAGCCCTGGCCGATCCCGAGTAATTGGCAGTTTTCCTGGGCATTTTTCGATCTTTTTTCGTCGTCTAAAAATCTCCACAAATGGTACAGATGTTGGTAATGAACCACAGCATCTGGGCTCGCTTTCCACGGAGGACCACCGGTGAACGCATTTTGTAAATCTGCCATCGTGCTAACCGTTTTGGCCCTCGGCGGCATTGGCGCTTTGGGCGCTCGCGCCGCCGATGAGCCGGCGCCGGTCACCAGCGCGCCGGGAACTGCCTATAAGGAATTCATCGAGGGCAACCCCGACGCCACGGTAACGGTGGTGGAATACGCGTCGCTGACCTGCCCGCACTGTGCCCGCTTCTATTTGAACGGGTATCCGGAGTTGAAAAAAGATTACATCGACACGGGCAAGATCCGCTTCGTGTTCCGCGACTTCCCGACCGCGCCGCAAGACTTGGCGACAGCGGCGGCCATGGTGGCGCGTTGCGCCCCGGCGGGGCGGGGCAAATCCATCATCGGCATGATCTTCAAAAACCAGGGTGACTTCTTCGCCGCTCCCAACAAGACCATCCGCGGCTATGCACAACTGGCGGGCATGTCAGGCGAAGAGGTTGATGCATGCCTTAAAAACAAATCAGTCTTCGATGAAATAGAGCAGGTAGCCACCACTGCCGTAAATATTTACAAGGTGCGTTCGACGCCCACATTTTTTGTCAACGACCAGATTGTCGAAGGCGAGCCGTGGGAGCCCCTCAAGGCTGCCATCGACGACGCACTCATGGACGCCGACTAATAAGGTACTGTTATCTGGAGCAACAAGAACCGCGCGTAGACGGCGTGGCACCACTTTCGGAGCAAATTTTACTTGGTTACGTTTTTAAAACTGCGGCTGGCCGGCTTTAAATCTTTCGTGGATTCAACGGAACTCATCATTCAACCGGGCCTGACCGGCGTAGTCGGCCCCAACGGTTGCGGCAAGTCCAACGTGGTCGAAGCTCTGCGCTGGGTAATGGGCGAAACCTCCGCCAAGCAGTTGCGCGGCAGCGAAATGAACGAGGTGATCTTCGGCGGGACGCGCGACAGGCCCGCGCGGAACATCGCCGAAGTTTCGGTGCTTCTCGACAATCCAGCCCGCAACGCCCCGGCGCAATTCAACGATGGCGAGAAAATTGAAGTCACACGGCGCATCGAACGCGACAGGGGTTCGCTTTATCGTGTGAACGGGCGCGAGGTGCGCGCTAAGGACGTGCAGCTTTTATTCGCCGACGTCGCCACCGGTGCGCGGTCCACAGCTATTGTTAGCCAGGGGCGGATCGGCGCCATCATCAACGCCAAGCCCGCGCAGCGGCGCCACCTTTTGGAAGAAGCCGCCGGCATCACCGGCCTGCACAACCGGCGCCACGAAGCCGAGCTGCGCTTGCAAGCGGCGGCAGGCAATCTGGCGCGGCTTAACGACGTCATCGTCGCCCTTGAGGCGCAATTAGACGGCCTGAAGAAACAGGCACGGCAAGCGGCACGGTACCGCACCATCAGCGACAGCATCAGGTCCGCCGAAGCGCTGGTCTTGCTGATTAAGCGCGAGGAGGCAACTGCGCACCTTGATTCGACGCGTGCGGCGCTGAAGGAAGCCGAGGACGTGGCTACCGCCCGCATGGGCGAAGCCAGCAATGCCTCGGCGGTACACGCAAACGCTGCAGCGTCGATGCCCGATTTGCGCAAGGCGGAAGCGGAAGCCGCGGCGAAACTGCAGCGTTTCGTCATTGCGCGGGAGAAATTGGACGAAGAACTGGAGCGCGTGACTCGGGCGCGGGAGGCGGCCGCGATGCGCCTCGCGCAAGTCTGCAACGATCTTGAACGAGAGCGCGTCCGGCTCAGTGACGCCGCGACAGCGCTAGGCCGCATTGAGGAAGAACATGCACAGCTAAATGCAGAGTCAGCGGCCGAGGCCGGCAACCGCGAGAAGGCACGCGAGACATTGATGGCCGCCGCGAAGACCGTCGAAGCAGTGGAAGAAGATTTGGTGGGGCTTAACAGGCAGGTGGCGGAGGGCGATACGTCGCGGGCCGCCGCACGCCAGCAGTTGAAGGAGGGCGATCTGCGCCGTCAACGCGCTGAAAGGCGCCTCCAGGAGGCCACTCAACAACTTGAAATCGTTCGCGAGGACGCGTTGTCGCCGGAAACAGTCGCCGCCGAGGAAAGAAAAACTGCAGCAGCGGAAACCACGCTAAGCGCCGCGCGCACCAGCTGGGAGGACAGCGAGACCGAGCGGATGCGCACGCAAAGCGCGTACGAGGCCGCGCGGGAGAACGCCCAGATAAAAACAGCCGAACATACCAAACTGCATGCGGAAGCCGCAGCGCTGGAAAGCTTGCTGTCGGACCCCAAGAGCGAAAGTTCGTGGAAGCCGATTATCGATTCCGTATCCGTGGACACGGGCTTCGAAGCGGCATTGGGAGCCGCGCTGGGCGACGATCTGTCGGCGGCAAGTGACGATGACTCGCCCATGCGCTGGGCGGAGTTGCCGCCGTTTATTCAGCACACGCCGTTACCGGAAGGCACGCGCCCGCTGTCGGACGTGGTACGGGCCCCCGAGCGCCTTGGACGCCGCCTCTCGCAGATTGGCATTGTTGAGGACACCGAGGCGGCGGCAACGCGTGTCTCTCTCTTAAAGCCCGGCCAACGGCTGGTCACTCAGGCCGGTGATTTATGGCGCTGGGACGGGTTCATTGCCCTCGCCGGGGCCCCCACCGCCGCGGCGACACGGTTGAAACAGCGCAACCGTTTGAAAGACCTGCGCGGCAATCTTGATGCGTCCGCCGCGACGTTAAAGTCAGCGGAAAAAACCGCGGACGGTGCCAAGCACGCCGTTGCCAACGCGCAAGCCGCCGAACAAACCGCACGCGCCGAAGTGCGGGTGGTAGAAGATGCACGCAACAGCGCGCGTGAAGCCTTGGTGGACCTGCGCCAGAAAATGGCGGCGCTGGAAGGCCGCGTAGACAGCATCGCGGATAGCCGCGCGCAGCTTCAGACCGAATACGACGAAGCCCAAACGCAGATCGATACCGCGCAAGGGCGCTTAAGTGAACTAGGCGACGGCGCGAACCTGCGCAATGCGGTAGAAAGCAAACAAGGCGGCCTGATCGCCTTGCGCCAAGATTTGATGGATACCCGCGCGGTGTATGACAGTCTGGCGCGGCAAACTGAGGACCGGACGCGGCGCCTTGCGGCCCTGGAAAGCGAGGCGGAGTCCTGGACCGTGCGCAAGGACGAAGCGGCGCGCCAACAAGGTGAATTGCAGCAGCGCCGGAAAGTCGCCGACGATGAAATCACCGCCCTGGCCAGCCGACCTGATGAAATCGCCGCGCAACGCAAAGCCTTAATGATCGAGTTGGACAAGGCGGAAATAGAACGCCGCACCGCGGCGGATGCATTGACGGACGGCGAGGACAAATTGGCCGTAGCGGACAAAGCGCTGCGGGAAGCCGAACACGCACTGTCCGGCGCCCGCGAGGAACGAGTGCGCCGCGAGTCCACCGTTGTTCAGGGCACGCAAAGCCTTGGCGTCATCGACGAACATATCGGCGAGCGCATCAACTGTGAGCCTAGCGATGTCCGCGCGCACACCAAACTTAAGGACGGCGAGGTGCCGCCGACGCTAGAGCAATCCGAGAAACGCCTGCAACGACTGCTCAGCGAACGCGACAATCTAGGGGCCATTAATCTGCGCGCCGAACATGAGAGCGAAGAGCTGACGGAGAAAATTGGCGGGCTGACATCGGAGCGCGACGACCTCGTTAGCGCCATCCAGCGTCTGCGCGAAGGCATTGCCAAGTTGAACAAGGAAGGTCGCGAGCGCCTTTTAAAGTCCTTCCGTGAGGTAAACGCACATTTCAGCAACTTGTTCGCCAAGCTGTTCGGCGGCGGACGCGCCCATTTGGCACTGACCGAAGCAAACGATCCGCTGGAGGCCGGCCTGGAGATAATGGCCAGCCCTCCGGGCAAGCGGCTGGGCAATTTGGCTCTGCTTTCGGGCGGCGAACAGGCCCTGACGGCGGTGGCGCTTCTGTTCTCGGTGTTCATGACCAACCCCGCGCCCATCTGCATCCTGGACGAGGTGGACGCACCCTTGGACGATGCCAACGTCGACCGCTTCTGCAACTTGCTGGCCGAGATCATCAAGCAGACCGAAACCCGCGTGCTGGTGGTCACCCACCACCGCATGACCATGGCCCGCATGGATCGCCTGTTCGGTGTAACCATGGGCGAGCGCGGCGTCTCGCGCCTGGTCTCCGTGGACCTCAAGGCCGCCGCAGAAATGCGGGACGTGGCTTAGAATAGAGGCCTTTACCAGGCCCGATTCACGGTTTCGTCCAGCGTCTTTTATCTATTTATTTCAGTTCGTTAGACCGCAGGGATTCAATCTTGACACCCCCTAGTCTCGCCCCTATGTTTCGCGCGTTTTTACACTGCAACAGGCTAGAATCGGGGTTTTTTAGCGGTATCAGCGATCTTTCACAGGCATTAGCCGGCCCCTCCCCTTGCACGGGATGAGGCTATGGTGTCCAAGGGATCATTCACCCCGGGAACCTCTCTAGATAATGGCTGAGCATAACGACCCGCCCACCCTGGAAGGCATCAATGCCCGGCTAAAGGCCACGCAGGACGCGGGCGCAGAGAAGCAGAAGGCCGGATTCCGGCAGCGCGAGACGTCGCGCGGCATGGGCCTGGGCATGCGGATCGGCATAGAACTAGTGGTTGCTGTGCTGGCGGGCGGCGGAATTGGCTTGTTCATCGACAGCAAGCTGAAGACAAAACCCATCTTCATGCTGGCGTTCCTGGCCCTGGGCTTCGCGGCGGGAGTTTTAAACGTACTCCGCCTGAGCCGGAGGATGGACGAAGCGGTCGGCTTCGGGCGCGCCGCGCGGGAGAAAGAGGCTGCGGATAAGGCGGCCGGCGAGACGGACGAGGCCAAGACAACGGCGCCGGAGTGAACGGCGCGAAAATGAAGCGAGAGCGATCTTGATGGAACACGCCGAGGATCATGGCGGGGCCGCCGCGGACGGCCCCATGGAACAATTCGACATCACGCCCCTTATTCCCATTCACGTCGGAGGGGTCGACCTTTCCTACAGCAACTCGGCGCTGTTCATGACCTTTGCGGTTATCGCTTCGTTCTTGTTGTTTTGGGGCGCCATGCGTCAGCGCACCATAGTGCCGGGCCGCCTGCAAGCCGCCACCGAGATACTGTATGAGTTCATCGCCGACATGGTGAAGTCCAATGCCGGCAAGGAGGGCATGCCTTTCTTCCCGTTTGTGTTCACCCTGTTTTTGTTCATTTTGTTCGGCAATGTTTTCGGCTTATTCCCGTATTCGTTCACATTCACCTCGCACATTGTTGTCACCGGGGCGATGGCGGTCTTCGTCTTTATCGCCGTCACCCTGCTCGGATTTTTCAAGCACGGCTTTCACTTCTTCAGCCTGTTTGTACCGCCGGGCGCGCCGTTGCCGGTTGCGATTGGTTTGTTCCCGCTCGAGATGTTTTCCTACATCATCCGCCCCTTTAGCCTGTCGTTGCGGCTATTCGCCAACATGCTAGCCGGCCACGTGCTTTTAAAGGTGCTGGCGGGCTTCATCATTTCGCTCGGATTGTTGTTCGGCTGGTTGCCGTTCGCTGCGGTGGTTGCGGTGACCCTTCTGGAAATCCTGGTGGCCCTGATCCAGGCCTATGTGTTTACCCTGCTGTCGTGCCTTTATCTCAACGACGCGCTGAATTTGAACTAGGCCCTGAGTACAATTTTTCGAACCCTCAATACGCAACTCTTCGTTCACGAAAGGACAGAACAATGGAAACAGAAGCAGCCAAGATGATCGGCGCCGGGCTTGCGGCCATCGGCGTTATAGGCGGCGGCGTCGGCGTGGGCATCGTGTTCGGCCAGTATATGCAGGCCGCGGCACGTAATCCGTCGATGTCAGATCAGCTCCGCGCCTTCGCCTTCCTGGGATTCGCCCTGTCGGAAGCTACGGCCCTGTTCGCCCTGGTGATCGCGCTCATCATCCTGTTCACCTAAAGGTCTGAATGGGACCGGGGATAGGCGCCCATGCCTCAGTTTGATCCGACTTCTTTTGCCTCCCAGTTATTCTGGCTGGTGGTCACGTTCGTCGCCCTTTATTGGGTGGTGGCCAAGATCGGTATTCCGCGCATCGGCGAAGTGCTAGAACAACGGGCGCTTGTGATTCAGGATGATTTGGACCGCGCGACCCAATTGAAGGCAGAAATCGATCAGGCCATCGAAACCTACGAGGCGGCGATGACAGCGGCACGGGATCAGGCGCACGAGCATTTGCGCGTGGTTCAGGCTGAGATGAAGGCAGTGGCGGAGGCGCGCACCGCCGAGCTGTCCGCCCAGATCACAAAGCAAATCGGCGAGACCGAAACGCGCATTAATCAAGCCAAACAAGCGGCTATGGACGGCCTGACATCCATCGCCGTCGGGACCGCCCGCGACGTTGTTGGCAAACTGGCCGCGCTCAGTCCAGATGGGGGCACCGTTGACGCCGCCGTTACCCGTGCCCTGAAGGAGACGCGGTGATGTTCGCAGATCCCGCATTTTGGGTGGGCCTGGCCTTCGTGCTCGTGGTGGCCTTGATGTTCAAGCCTGCGGCGAAGGTGATATCGTCCGCTCTCGACGGGCGCGCAATCAAAATCCGCGTACAAATTGAAGAAGCCCGCAAGCTGCGCGAGGATGCCCAGGCCTTATTGGCCAGCTACCAGCGTAAACAGTGTGATGCCATGGCCGAGGCCAAGAAAATCATCTCCCTGGCCAAAGATGAGGCCGGGCGTATGAAGGCAGACGCGGAGAAGGACCTTGAACGGGCGCTGGAGCGGCGCCAGCAGCAGGCCCTGGAGCGGATCGCCCAGTCCGAGGCACAGGCACTGTCTCAAGTGAGGGATACGGCAGTGGAGGTGGCCCTGGCGGCCGCGGAAACCCTGATCCGCGAGAACCTCGACGAGGGCAAGAAACAGGCGCTAACGGATAAGGCGATCGGCGAGCTGCAAGCCCGCATGGACTGACGGTCTCCGCCTTAACGGCGGCACGCGGCATATTGAACAACCCGGACCTTGCGGCTCCGGGTTTTTCGTGGCTAGGCGTCAGGCACGGTCTGCTTGGCGCTGTCGCGGCCCAGGAGACGCTCGGCCCAGTCGCGAACCGCGGGCGGTGGATCAATCTCCATCAGCGGCAGAAAGTGAAGGAACGGCAGGTAAGTCAGATCCGCAAGGCTGAACTTCTCGGCAACGAGATAGGTTTTCCCGGCCAGGGATTTGCGCAGAATCTCCAGGTGTATCTCTATCGCCGCCTTGGCCGCATCCATGGCCTCGACATTCCAGCGTTCCTTTTTCAGAAAGCGCTTAGGGAAAATGATGGTGCCGACATGCCCGCCCATTTGGACGTCGCAGAGCTTCATGTGCATGTCCACCAACGCGCGGGCCTTGGGGTCGGGCGGCACCAGCGCCGGCGCGGGATGGATGGCTTCCAAATAGTTCAAGATAGCGGTGGACTCATAGAGAACAAAACCGCCGTCATCGATAACCGGCACACGGCCATAGGGGTTCAGGGATAGATATTCGGGCGCCTTGTGTGCCTTCACCGCCATATCCACCACGGTTGCTTCATGGGGGATTTTCTTTTCTAGAAGACAGATCATCACTCGGCGCGAGTATGTGGAGCGGGGGTGTTGGTAAACCTTGAGCATGGGGCGTCCCTTTTTGTTCGCTACTCCGCCGCCTGTCGGGCAGCGCTACTTTCGTCGGGCGGTGCCCAGCGCAAAACCGGTTTGCGGGCTGCCTTAGTCTCATCCGGACGGCGGCGTGGAGCAAGTTGCGGCGCGGCCTGGAACTCTTCCGCCGCACCGCCCGCCTTTGCCTTGCGCGCCAGATGCAACATCGACTCGACGAACTGATCAAGCACCGCTTTGCTCTCGGTTTCGGTTGGCTCCATCAGCAGCGCACCGTGCACCACCAGTGGAAAATATATGGTGGGCGGATGGAAGCCTTCGTCGATGAGCGCCTTGGCGATATCCAGGGTGGTCACGCCAGTGCCTTTGAGAAACCGATCGTTGAACACCGCCTCGTGCATGCACGGACCAGGGAACGCCGGGGTGAGTTCCTCGGACAATCTTGCGAGCAGGTAATTTGCATTGAGCACCGCATCACCGGACGCCTGCTTCAGACCGTCCACGCCCATGCTCATCATGTAAGCCACCGCGCGGACAAAAACGCCGAACTGGCCGTGATAGCCTTTCATGCGGCCAAAACTTTGCCCACCGGTGTCAAAGCCGGCGTGTTCCTCGGCTTCGAAGCCGGCTGGCCCGCGCACAACCATGGGCACAGGGGCGAACGGGGCAAGCGCTTCCGACAAAACAGTCGGGCCAGCGCCGGGACCACCGCCGCCGTGGGGGGTGGAGAAGGTTTTGTGCAGGTTTATGTGCATCGCATCCACACCGAGATCACCAATGCGCAGACGGCCAACGATGGCGTTATAGTTGGCGCCATCCATGTATAAGAATGCACCAGCCGCGTGCACGGCCTCAGCGATGGCGATACATTCGCGCTCGAACAAACCACAGGTGTTGGGGTTGGTGATCATCACCGCTGCAATGTTGGGGCTAAGGCGTTGCTTGAGAGCTTCGATATCGACGCGGCCCTCTTCATTCGCCGGAATGGATTCCACCATATAGCCGCACAAAGCCGCCGTGGCAGGGTTGGTGCCATGGGCCGAGTCCGGCACCAGCACGACTGAGCGGGTTGAGCCCGCAGCATCGTGCGCTGACTTGATGCACATGAGGCCGCACAACTCGCCGTGGGCACCCGCTGCCGGCGACATAGCCACCGCCGCCATACCGGTGAGTTCCGTCAGCCAATGGGCACAAGTAT
This sequence comes from Rhodospirillaceae bacterium, assembly GCA_963662375.2. Classification (GTDB taxonomy): domain Bacteria; phylum Pseudomonadota; class Alphaproteobacteria; order Rhodospirillales; family Rhodospirillaceae; genus UBA11612. The sequence continues at coordinate 232,781 of CAXXRP010000015.1, read as the reverse complement.
CGATGAGTTCGAACGCGCCTTGGACGGTCGAGATGGGTTGAAATGGATGAATATCGGCGAAGCCTGGCAGGCGCGCCATCTTCTCGTTGAGGCGCGGGTTGTGCTTCATGGTGCACGAGCCGAGCGGGTAGAAGCCGCTATCGATAGAGTAGTTTTTTTGCGACAGGCGCGTGTAGTGACGCACAACTTCCGGCTCGGAAAGCCCGGGCAGGCCGATAGCGTCTTCGCATGCGAATTCACCAAGGCGCTCGCGGTATTCGAGGATGTGCGGCAGATCGACAGCGGTCGTGCCCTGGGTGTCCTGTTCGAAGATCAGTTCTTGTTCCAGTTGAAGACCCTTGTGGCCGCTAGCGGTGGTTGGCTTGGTCATGACAGCACCTCCTTTAAGGCACCGACGAAAGTATCGATATCCTCGGTGGTATTGGTCTCTGTAGCGGTCACCAGCAACAAATCTTGCCCCTCGGGGTATGTGGGATAAAAGCGCGAAACGGGAATGCCGCCCATGACACCCCGCTTGGCCAGACGCTCGACGACATCTGCGGCAGGTATTGCCAATTCGACAGTGAACTCGTTGAAAAAACTAGTCGGCAGCACGCACACCCCCGGCACTTTTTCCAGCTTCTCGGCGAGAATCGTCGCCATGGCATGATTGAGTTTGGCAAGGCGCTTAAAGCCGGCTTCGCCGAGCAGGGTCATGTGGACCGAGAACGCCAAAGCAATGAGACCGGAATTGGTGCAGATGTTGGACGTGGCTTTTTCACGGCGGATATGCTGCTCGCGAGTGGATAACGTGAGCACCCAGCCACGGCGGCCGTCTTCGTCGGTGGTTTCACCGACAAGGCGCCCGGGCATTTGCCGGATATACTTCTCCCGCGTCGCGAACAGTCCTACCCCGGGGCCGCCGAAACTCATGGGCCCGGCCAAGGACTGGCCCTCAACCACGACAATATCCGCGCCCATACGCCCCGGCGGAACCAGCGCGCCCAGCGATACCGGGTCGGTGACGCAAACGATGAGAAGAACACCAGCGGCGCGACAGACTGCGGCCAACGCGCCGTAATTTCCTAGGTGACCGAAGAATCCCGGTGTCTGCACAACGACACACGCCAGGTCTGCCCCGACGCGGCCGATGAGAGCCTCCAAGTTGAAAGGGTCGGGCGCGAGTCGCTCCACCGCCACATTCAGGAATTTCATGGAGGTGGCGGTGACGTCGGCGTAGTGGGGATGAACTTTGCCAGATATCAAAGCTTTATTGCGCTTGGTGACGCGACAAGCCATGCCAACCGCTTCGGAGCAGGCGGTTGCGCCATCATACATTGACGCATTGGCCACTTCCATGCCGGTAATAAGCGCCACCTGAGTCTGGAATTCATAGATTGCCTGAAGTGTGCCTTGGCTGATTTCCGGCTGGTAGGGCGTGTACGCCGTCAGGAATTCGCCGCGCTGAATGATGTAGTCGAGAGCGGCAGGCGTGTGATGCCTGTAATTCCCCGCACCGAGAAATGACGGCGCCTGCCCGCAGTTCAGATTCTTGGCGGCCATGGCGCCGAGCGCACGTTCAACCTCCATCTCGCTTTGGGTATTGGGCAGATCGAACTGTGCCGAGGCTAACGCAGACTTGGGAAGATCGCGAAATAACTCGTCCACAGAGTTAGCGCCGATGGCGGCGAGCATATCGGCACGGTTGGAGTCTGTCAGGGGTAAATAGCGCATGATGCTGTGTCCTTAGGGCGGGAGTTTATGCGTCCAGTTCGGCGAGGTAAGCCTCGTAAGCGGCCTGATCCATGAGTCCGTCAAGCTCCGCGACATCAGCTATCTTGATCTTGAAAAACCAGCCGTCGCCTTGCGGATCCGTGTTGACCGTTTCCGGCGTGTCGACAAGCGCGCCGTTGCCCTCGGCGATCGTTCCGGAAACGGGCGCATAAACTTCGCTGGCGGCTTTGACGGACTCCACCACGGCCGCTTCGCCCCCAGCTTTGATCTCTTTGCCAGCTTCAGGAACTTCGATGAAAACGATGTCGCCTAGCCGATTTTGTGCGTACTGCGTGATTCCAACGGTTCCGACGTCGCCGTCAACAGCGATCCACTCGTGGTCTTTGCTGAAACGAATCTGACTCATGCGAAGTCTCCTAACCCTCTAAGGCTTGAAATAGCGGTGCGGCACGAACGGCAACGTGGCCACTTCCGCAGGCATGGGCTGGCCGCGCACGATCAGCGTGAGCGGCGTTCCGGATTTAGCGAACGGCGTGGCCACATAGCCCATGGCTACCGGGCCATTCACACTGGGGCCGAAGCCGCCCGAGGTGATCTCGCCGACCTTGCCACCGTTGCCGTCTTGAATTTCCGTGTGAGCGCGGGCCGGCGCGCGGCCGAGAGCCCTAATGCCGACCCGCTTACGTGGGACACCCGTAGCAATTTGACTGAGTATCCTGTCCGCGCCGGGGAAGCCGCGTTCGTCGCGCCGGCGCTTTCCAACGACCCACGTCAGGGCCGCTTCCACAGGTGTTGTGACGGTGTCGATATCGTTGCCATAGAGACAGAGCCCAGCCTCAAGACGTAGAGAATCGCGGGCACCGAGACCAATCGGCTGAACTTCCGGTTGATCGAGGATCAATTTGGTTAGTTGTTCGGCGGCGTCGGCCGGAACGGAGATTTCAAAACCGTCTTCGCCCGTATACCCGGACCTGAACAGGCGCACGCTCCTGCCATTCCACTCCGCCACGCGGCTGGTCATGAATTCCATGGCTGCCGCGCCCGGCACAATACGTGCAAGCACAGCCGCAGCCTTGGGCCCCTGCAACGCGAGTAACGCTGCCGCACAGCGCTGAGTAAGCTTGGCCCGTCCTTGGAGCGTGGAGGAAATATGGGCGAAATCGCCATCCTTGCATGCGGCGTTAACGACAAGATACAGCGTGTTCTCCATGCCCGGTTCTGCCGGGCGCGTGATCATCAAATCATCGATGATGCCGCCATGGTCGTTGAGCAGGACGGAGTAGCGCGTGTGTCCCGGTTTCAAATCTCTGAGATCGCTGGGCGCCAGCGTTTCCAGGGCGGCGTGAACATCTTCGCCTGTTAATTCCGCTTGGCCCATGTGCGAGACGTCGAACAAGCCTGCATCCGCGCGCGTGTGCAGGTGTTCCTTAAGCACCCCCATCGGATAGTTCGCAGGCATGCTGTAACCTGCGAAGGACACCATCTTGCCGCCGAGCGCGCGGTGAAGCCCATCGAGAGGCGTTGATTTCAGAATTTCCGCAGTGGTGTCCAACACACTGGTCCTTCACAAAGGTTTGGGCCACCTTGACAGGACAAACTCGGAGTCCGGCTGTCAGGGTGCCCTCCTCTGTCGGAAAACCTGAAAGATTCACCGAAAAGTTGGCCTCGAGACAACTCAGCCTGAGACCATCCGGCTTACATCTTCGGTGAGGTGGCGACGATGTCACCACCTGCTTTCCAGAGTACCAATCCACAGCGGTCCTTTGGCCTGAGAGTTTCCGAGGGCGGTTGCTCCTTCGGCGCCAACATCCTACTTCGTTGGACGCTGATCTCTTCCACTGGGGTGCGCGGTATGAGCGGAGTCTGGCCTGAGTCGACGTTCCGGGTCAACAACGGAATCGCCCCAGGAATCCTCGGATGCGATGCTATCGCACCATACGCCGCCGATTAAACTCCAGTTGTTCGTCGCTCAACTGGAGGCCCAGATACACGTCAAAGGAAGCCGCGGGCTGTCTATCCTTCAGGGGTATCTCGATGCGCACATTGGATTCGGTTAGCGGCTGGGGCGCTGTTGCGCCGCCTGCCAGCCTGCGCTGAATTTCGAAAATCTTCTTGCCGACGGACTGCGGAAAATATTGAGGAATGGCTACGAAGTAATAAAAAGATACCGGGCCCGCCTGAGCCGCTGGACCGCCGGTGATTCGAAAGTCAACGTCCAGCGTTACTTCGACCTCGTCGTCGTCCATCACACATCCGCCCTCAAAGCCAACAATTTCCACCTGATACTCGACCCCCGACAAATCCTGGCTAGCAACGTCTCGGAACTTGGTCAAGGTGCCGGTGTTGCTATCCACGCGCACTTGCGGGCATGGCGGCGGCGGCGAATTGATGCACCCCGAAATCACAAGTCCCAGAAGCAAAAACACTGGAACGATGGTGAAGGATGAGCGCGCAAAAAACGAGCGGATACGGAACACCGGAATATACGTCACTTGAGATCAGAAGTTTTTGTGGGCACCGTCACATAAAGGCTTGTTTGCGCTGGCCTTGCAACCGCAGAACCACACTTTAGCCGCCTCGTCGGATGCATAGACTAGGGGGCCGAGGCCCGTGCCTTTATGGGACCCATCGCAGAAGGGTTGGTTGGCGCTTCGGCCGCACGCACACCAGTAATAGTTTTTCCCAGCTTCCACTTCGATTCCGTAAGGCGCCTTTTGCGCAACAACAGGTGCGGAAGGTGTATCGTCAGCCATGTGCACAAGCCCTCTCGTCCTTACATACGCCAGCGGGCCTATCAAAGATATTAAGGGTCAATCTTTCGCCGCCGTGCCGGATTTGATATCAGTATGTTGCGCGTGGCGCCAGTTTATTGACGACGAGACCGCGATGCCAGGACCCGGCACTGATTTGTCTACTCTGGCCTCAACATTAGCGTAAAAGAAACTATAAGATGATAGCCCGGTGCCCAGAGTTTGCCTCACCACCTTGTTGGTACAACACCGACCGAACTTTAGCGCATCGTTCGCATTTCATGGCCGTTTACACCGAAGTTTCCGACGAAGATCTACAATCGTTCGCCGCATACGGACTTTCATAATATGGTGGACTCAAAGCAAACTGTGGAGATGTTCACGGATGGCGCATGCCTCGGAAATCCAGGTCCGGGAGGCTGGGCCGCATTGCTGCGGTTCAACGGCACGGAGAAGGAAATTTCCGGGGGCGAGCGACAAACAACCAACAATCGCATGGAGATGATGGCGGTTATTGCCGGATTACGCTTCCTGACCCACCCTTGTCGTATCGCAGTCACCACAGATAGCCAATATGTCCAGAAGGGCATCACCGAGTGGATCCGCGGTTGGAAGGCCCGGGGCTGGCGTACGGCGGACAAGAAGCCGGTGAAGAATGTAGATCTTTGGCAGGCCGTGGAGGAGGCGCAGTCTTCCCATGAGGTCACTTGGCATTGGGTCCGGGGCCACGACGGTCATGCGGAAAACGAGCGGGTGGATTGCCTGGCCCGGGCGGAAGCGGAAGCGCAGCGCAGTTCCGATTAATCCGGACATTTAATGAATTCTAACTAGCAACTCTGTGCCACTGCATTGTGGTGTTCTTTATCAAGTCTTGTGTTTGCGGTCCCTTCATCCCATCTTATGATGTAAGGACATACGCATATGGACACGTCACTGGGCAAAATTTCATCCGGTTACTTGGTCGGCCAGTTTTTGGTGGCCATGCCAAGCATGGCCGACCCCCGGTTCGAGCGATCGGTAATCTACATGTGCGCCCACTCCTCAGATGAGGCAATAGGGCTGATTGTCAATAAACCGGTTGACGATCTGTGCTTTGCCGACATTTTGGAACAACTCAACATCAAACCACGGTCACCGACCTGCTCGGAGATATACGTGCACGGGGGTGGACCAGTGGGTGTGCGCCGTGGATTCGTTCTACACTCAACCGACTACCATCAAGAAGATGGCACAATGAAGGTCGGCGACGACATAGCGCTGAGCGCGACAACGGAGGTGTTGCGCGCCATCGCTGAGGGTAGTGGCCCGAATCATTATTTTATGGCCCTGGGCTATGCGGGGTGGGGTCCTGGACAGCTCGACGAGGAAATTAAGCGCAACGCATGGCTGAGCGTGCCCGCCGACGCCGAAATTCTCTTTTCACCGGATTACGCAAGAAAATGGGATCTGGCTCTGGCGAAACTCGGCATATCGCCTCACATGCTTTCAGGCGAGGCAGGAAACGCCTAACCCGGCCTCCACCGTTATTGCAGCCGCGCGCAGACGGCGTCGATATCTTCCAGCTTATCGAGTTCGCCAAGAGCCGCCAGGGTCGGCCGGCCTGAAAAAATCCTTTGTGCGGACGCGATGATACTGCCCGCTCCCACCTCCTCTACCCGCTCAATTACCTCTTGTGTACTTAACGGGCGGCCATAAACCAGGACTTGCCGGGCACGCTGCGCACAGCGGCTGGAGGGACTTTCAAGAGACATGAGAATGCCGGCCTTCAGTTGTGCCCGCGCCCGCGCAACTTCGGCATCTGAAACTTTCTCGGTCGTCTTTCTGATTTCATCACATAGCACCGGAATCAACTTAGGAACGTCCTCACGGCCGGTACCGGTGTAAATGGAAAACAGCCCCGCATCCGAGAACGACTGGGCCGTGGAAAATACGGTATAAGCAAGGCCTCGTTTTTCGCGAATTTCCTGGAACAGGCGCGATGACATGCCTTCACCCAACAAGGTCGACAAGGCAGCTATATTGTAGAAATCCTCGTCGTCGAACGAGACGCCACTAAAACCAAGAACAATGTGCACTTGTTCTAAGCCGCGACGCTCGCGAAAATCGCCGCCACTGTAGCACCCCGGCGTCTCATTGACCTGAGTTTTTGCAGGAAGTCCGGTAAATGCTTTTTCCACCAACGAGACGAAAGAATCATGATCGACGGCACCGGACGCCGATACCACCATCGCGTCCGCCGCATAGTGGCCGGCCATGTACGACTTGAGTCTGTCAGACGTGATGGACTTGACGATGTCCTCCTTGCCAAGCACAGGCCAGCCCATGGGTTGGTCGGGGAAGGCGGTAGCCTGAAAATGATCAAAGATAATGTCATCGGGTGTATCAACCGCTTGGTAGATTTCCTGCACGACCACGTACTGCTCCCGAGCAAGCTCTTCATCGTTCATAGCCGGGTTGAGAAGAATGTCGGAAAGAATATCTACCGCCAACTGCGTGTCTTCCTTCAGCACTTTCGAGAAATACGCTGTATGGTCACGGCTCGTATAGGCGTTGAGCTGACCGCCTACGTTGTCCATTTCTTCAGCGATATCCTGGGCGCTGCGCCGTTCCGTTCCTTTGAAAGCCATGTGCTCAAGCAAATGGAAGATACCGTTCACGCCTGCTGTTTCATGGCGCGTGCCTGCGGCCACCCAGACGCCGGCCGCCACGGTTTCGACAGAGTCCATGGGATCGGTGATGACGCGCAGACCACTTGGCAGAGCTGTGAGTTGAACCGGCATTACGTTCCTTAAAGTTTTACGTTCTCGCGGACGAACCGCATGATTACATCAAGGTCTGGGTCGAGCGCCGTAAAGCTCTCCGTCCGACTAAAAAGATCAGAGAGGAAAGGCGGCAACGCCGGGCGTATGCCGGTCGCGGCCTCGACGGCGTCAGGAAATTTTGCCGGGTGGGCCGTGGCCAGAGTCAATCTCGGAATCTCGGGATCCAACTTAGCTGCGCGCGCCGCATGAACACCCACGGCGGTGTGCGGATCGATCAGGCGCCCCGTTTCTGTATAGATCTCGCTAATCACGCGGGTTGTGCCCGGGTCGTCCAGGCGGCATCCCGTAAAGCTCTTTAGAATTTCGGCGTGAGCGAATGCAGGCACTTCATAGGAACCGCCTTGCTTAAGTTGGTCCATCAAGCGCGCCACGGCAGCGCCGTCTCGGCCCAGGGCATCAAACAAGAGGCGCTCGAAGTTGGACGAGATTTGAATGTCCATGGACGGACTCAATGTCGGAACGACGCCCTCCGTCGTCATCGCGCCGGTCTCGAAGTATCGGGTGAGAATATCGTTGCGGTTCGAGCCGACGATAAACTGACTCACGGGCAAACCCATGCGCGCGGCGACACTTCCGGCGAACACGTTGCCGAAATTGCCGGTGGGGACAGAGAACGCGACCGGCCGGTGGGGTGCGCCCACATGCACGGCGGACCAGAAATAGTATACCACCTGCGCCATGATGCGGACCCAATTGATTGAGTTCACGGCAGATAAATTCATCTGGCTTCGGAATCCGTCATTGGCGAACATCGCCTTTATGAGATTCTGGCAATCGTCGAAAGTTCCTTTGACGGCGATATTATGGACGTTGTTGGCCTCGACCGTCGTCATCTGCCGGCGCTGCACCTCCGATGTACGCCCCGCCGGATGCAGTATAAAAATATCGATGGCGTCCTTGTTCTTGCACGCCTCGATGGCCGCGGAGCCGGTGTCGCCCGACGTCGCGCCGACAATGGTGACGCGCGCGCCCCTGACCTTCAGCACGCGATCGAACATGAGGCCCACCGCCTGCAGAGCGTAATCCTTGAACGCCAACGTCGGGCCGTGAAACAACTCAACGAGCCAATCATTGGCCGCGAGCTGGGTGAGCGGAGCAATTGCGGCGTGAGTGAAGGACGCATAAGCGTCCCGAGCCAGTGTATCCAGATCACTCTCAAGCACCGAACCAGGCATAAACGGCGCCATCACGCGCGCGACTACGGTTGGATAGTCGAGCCCCGCCAAGGCGGCAATCTCACCTGCGTTTAGCGTGGGCCACACGGCAGGCACGTAAAGGCCGCCGTCGGAAGCCAGCCCGGCCAAAAGAACGTCATCAAAGCCGAGCTCCGGCGCCCGGCCGCGGGTGCTGACATATCGCAACGCGCGCTCCGCTGGGTGATTGACCCAGATGGGTTACAAGGCGGCGGATACTACGCGGCGGGGCGACCCCTCGCAACCTGTCCAAAAGACCTGGTTTTAGGAAGACCCCCGCGGCGGATTTAAGGCCCGGCGCACGCGGCGGCAAGGTCGCTCAACAGCTCTGCAAAAATCGAATCAAGAGCCTCCACAAATTTCGCTATGCGCTCCAATGCCGATTGTACCACGACATCGAAGTCGAGCGAGGAGGTGAACTCCGGGATCATCTCGGCGACCAGGCCGAGATGGTCCTTGACCTCGCGCTCCACTGTGTCCGCCGCAATTTGATTCCCGGTCCGTGGCGCTGCGATGGTCTTGGATTCTGATGCGGGCGCGGATGTCACCGGCCAACTATGCCCTTTCCCCGATACCGGGACAATCAAGCGGCTCAAACGTATCTCGCACGAGCACCCAACTCTAGCGGGATAAATTTTGGAGGAGTTCGCCGTAACGGTGCAGGACTTCAACTTCTGAAAATTCGCCGGCAGCCCGCAGCCTCCCCTGCTTTACCAACGAATCCGCCAAATCCCGGCGCTCGAGAACCTGCATGACGGCCTCGGCAAGCGAGGGCGGCTCATCTACAGGGACCAGAAGGCCGTCTTCGCCCCCGCGGATCAGAAACCTCGGCCCCTGGCTCGCAGCGGCAACCACCGGAACCCCATGCGCCCATGCGTTGAGAACGACGTTGCCGAAGGGCTCATACCGAGAAGGCACCAGGCAGACGTCCGCCGAATTGAGAAGGCTCGAGCGGTCATCGCGCCAGCCAAGAAAACGGATACGATCTTGCACGCCGCACTCCGCCGCCAACGCCTGCAGTTCGCCCTCCAGCGGACCGCTTCCGGCCACCCACAATATTACGCCGGGGATCGAAGGCAACGCGCGTAGGGCTACATCGATCCCTTTCACGGTCTGAAGGCGCGCAAGGATCAGAAGAACCTTTGCGGATCGCGGAGTCCGCAGTGTAGCGCGATCCACAGGGGCGCTAGAGGTCGCTTTATAAAAATTCGGGATGTAGTGCGCGCGATCCGTCGGCCACCCCTCGCTCACGACGTACTCACGAATATCTGGCGTATTGCAGATGAGATGGTCGCACCGGCGGTAGTATTTGAGATTGTAGTAACCGCCGAGCCGGCCCACGTTCACCCATGGCCCTTTGGGAAGAGCACAGCACCCCCTATTCATCCACCCCAAGATCACCTGCGGGCGCCACTTTCTCGCAAGGCGCCCCAGTTTCCACGGCGTCAGGGGGTCCAGCGGACCGGCGAACGGAAGTGTAGATACAGGGCATCCGGTCTCGGCGAGCACGGTTGCGCGCTCAGGATGGCCTCGAATGGCGCAGTATTGATCGAGGCCCGCGCGCGCCATCGCCCCGACAAGGTCCTCAAAGAACCTTTCGGCGCCTCCTTTCGTGCCGCCAGCCATGACCTGCAAAATTCGCATCCGCCCCTGCTCCCGCGGCGTGCGGGTTCCCTTTTCCCGCCGATGCGGATGTGATTCATCCCAAGACAGGCTATAAGTCGCGGACTGTACCCCAGGGCCCAACAGCGTCAAATATGTTCAAGGACGGCCATCCCTTCCATGACCCAAACTGCGCCACCGCTTAGGCGGCCCCTACGCCACAGAATTGAGGTGGCCGCGGCATATTTGATGTTCGCGGCGTTGGCTCTGCTCCCTTCAAAAGCGGTCTCTGCGTTAGGCGGATGGCTCGGACGGACCATAGGTCCACTGACGAGCGCACACCGTACCGCTAAACAAAACTTACAACGCGCCCTTCCGGAGCTAGACGCGTCAAGCCAATCGACAACTCTAGCCTCCGCCTGGGACAATTTTGGTCGCACCATGACCGAATACGCCGTGCTAACGCGGATATACGCGAGAGGCGCCGATATTGAATTTGTGGAGCATGAATCCCTGTCAGCCCTGGCAATGCAGGGCAAGCCCGCCATCCTATTCGGTGCGCATCTGGGCAACTGGGAGACTGTGCCCGTCATCTTGGCTCTGCGGAGCAAACCATTGGTCATCGTTTATCGGGCGGCAAACAACTCTCTGGTGGACGATATCGTGGCAACCGTCCGACGATCTTACACAGCGGGCATGGCGCCGAAGGGATCCTCCGGCGCCCGGCACGTGATGAAAGCGCTCAAGGCGGGGCAGCACGTCTTTATGGCTGTTGATCAAAAATCAAATACGGGTATGGAAATCCCCTTCTTCGGCCGTGGCGCGTATACAGCGACGGCCGTTGTCCGCATGGCAGCGCGTTTCAGCTGCCCCGTTTTCCCAGTCCGGACAGAGCGCATCGGTGGTCTAAAATTCAAAGTGACTGTCGAAGCACCTCTCCAATTTACGGACGAGAGTGATGCGGGCGTCCGCGCGGCCCTGACCCAAATCAACAAACGCTTGGAGGGTTGGATCCGGGCCCGGCCCGGTCAATGGCTTTGGATGCACAAACGATGGCCGAACTAACCACTGAGGATCGGGTATGCCCGCTGTGCTGCGGCGCAAATCATGACGTGGTGGGCACGCGTGACCGCCACGGAGCACCTCTGCGTACAGTGCTATGTACCAATTGCGGTCATGTGTTCACTAATCCGGCTCCTAGTCCGGAAACCCTAGCGGCCTACTACCGAGACGCCTACCGCCAAGACTACAAACGCATCGTCGTACCGAAGCGGAAACATATTTACCGCGCGGGCATAAGCGCGTTGAACCGCCTTACGCGGCTAATGCCCCATATTTCCGATAGCGCCCGAATTGTCGATGTCGGCGCAGGCGGCGGCGAATTCGTGTACCTACTCACCAAGAGAGGATTTAACGCCACCGGTATCGAGCCACATACGGGGTACGCGACCTATGCCCGTGACACTTATGGCATCGATACTAAGGCCGGCACATTCGAAACTGTGAAATTTTCCGAGGAGCAGGCCGACGCGGTCACATTGCACCACGTTCTGGAACACACTGCCGACCCCATGTCCGCCTTGCAGCAGATATGGGGTTGGCTGAAACGCGATGGCATTGCCACCATTGAAGTGCCCAATATAGAGTCATGGGCGCACGCGCCCTGCCACCGATTTCACCGGGCGCATCTGCATACGTTCAACCGTACCGGCCTTGAAGATGCGCTAACGAACGCCGGTTTCTCGGTTATGCAAGTGGCTCTGCCGGGCGACAGGGGACACCTCAGCGTAATCGCGAGAAAAACGACCCCACCCACAACAGAAACATGGCGTAACGTTGCCGCAAAAAGCCGCACGACATTAACTGCCCACACGAAGCTTGCGCATATTCTTTCCGGTCAGCCCGCGCGGCGCATTCATACAACTATCACGCGGCCGATCCGTGAGGCCAGCGCCATTCGCGCGCTCGGAAACCCAGAGTCAGGCCAAGCGCTCTTGGATGCTCTTTTCGAAACTGACGCCTAAACCTTTACCAAACTACTCATCCAGCGAGATGTTTTCATAAACGGGAATGCGGCCTGTAGCGGCAAAGCCACTCACGTCGCGCGAGACCGCGAACAAATCGAATAGTTCGGTCAAGAAGATCGCAGGTACCGTATCGTGAACTCTCTGCGCCAGTTTGTCCAAGAGCGCCAGCCGGCTTGTGAATCTCATCTCTTCGTTCGCCGCCGCGATTGCAGCGGTCAGTTCTTCATCACAGAAGAACGGTGCAGGATTTTGGCACGAATAGGGTTCCAGCGCGCTTTGAACATCGTTAGTGGGCATGCTCTCGAAGGGCAAAGAACCCGTCTGTGTCATTGGGCCAATTCCCAGAGGCGTAGGATACCAACCATCGGCCATATGGGACCGGGCGCATCTCAACATTCACGCCCACTTCCCAAAGATCAGCAGCGACAGCCGCTAACATCTCAGCGCCTCCAGGTAGGCGGCCGGTCACACCATCAAATCGCAAGCCAAACGACGTGACAATTCCAGTATCGAATAGCAATGCTTTCGCCTGTTCAGAGTCATAAGGGTACGGGCGAATATTTGGGTTGTGACCCAGCGTTCTGCGCCCAGCCGGCTGACCCTCGGGTGCGGCGAGGCCTTTTAACACCTCGGTGTTCAACCGCGTTTTGTCGACCGCGTAATTGAGGGCTTGGCGAATTTTTATATCTTTCAATGGAGATGCGCGTCCCGCATCCTGCCTGAGAGCGATGGCCGCCACCACAGCATCGGTGTTGAACGGTTCACCATTGGAAAACACTGCATCCCGGCGCAGTTTGAACCGCCATGATGTCGGCGAAAGATTTTCCTAGGATAATGCGAGAGCCAGGATTGGATTGCCATTGATGTCGAGCTGCGTGACTCCATCAAAGATCGCGTTGAGAACACTGTCCGCCGTGAGGCCATCGGCCACATACGGATTGCCAAGACTCACCGGCAACCCCTTCACGCCGTACCGGAGTTCCGCAGGATTTACCGCTCCCAAGCACGTGACGATCAGCCCGTTGAAAAGCAGCCACCGGATAGAACGGGCAATGAAACCCCGTAATCGCATATCTGCTGCTACCTCCTTTCTGACGTCTCGGTCCGAACGACAACGGGTGCGTTGTAACTGGTCTTAAAGAACAGGTAAAACCCGACGCCACGACCTATTCAGGCGGCGCAACCGTGACGGAAAGGCCATCCAGGTCATCGGTGAACTTTATCTGGCAAGAGAGGCGCGAGTTGCTAGGCCTATAGGATTCCGTCTGCTCTACCAATTCCTGTTCATCTTCCGACCGCAAACCTACCTTGTCAGCCCATGCGTCATCGACAATTACATGGCACGTCGCGCAGGAGCAGCATCCGCCGCAAATGGCTTCTACGTCCATGTCGGCATCGCGAAGAATCTCCATAACGGTGTTGCCAGGTTTTCCTTCAATGGCATGCTGCTCTCCAGCACGATTTGTAACGTGTATGACGGACATATCTGTTGCCAAAACTTCGACAGCGGTTGCGGGGATACGGAAAGCTCCCTATCGCAGAGCACCCCGCACGGGCAAGTTTTTTCGCCGAAAGGATGAATTATGCGGTACCGGGCAGAGCTGCGGCACGCTCCACGAGCTCTTTTTAGCCTGGGGGCATGCCTGGTGGGAGGTTCGGTGGGTCGGCAAAAATGGCCTCAAAAATCTCATGATTAAAGGATGGAATCTGCGTGCTGTCGACCGAACCCACAATGGCGATTTCCAAGTGCCGGCGGCTGGAGAAGGTGACCGACAGGAGTTGTCGGTAACATGAGCCGATAGGGCCGTTTCCTCTTTCAGCTCCCGCAGCATCCCCGCTTCCGGCGTTTCACCAGCGCCTAGAAATCCCGCCGGCAGGCCTCAAGGATGGTGGTGCCGATAAACATGCCGCAACACTAAGACTTTGCCCTTCTCGTCGAAAACAATGCCAACCGCGGTCACATTAAATTTAGTGTGCGCTCGGCGAAGAGCAAACTTGACCAAAGGTGCTGGAAAGGCGCGGTAAAAGCGGGCAAAGAGCGCCTTCACGGCGTCCTAAGGCCCGTTCCATGTGCGGGTGCTTTCCGCGCCAATTCGGTCGTAGAGTGCGAGTATACGCTCGAACCAGGGCGTAATGGGATCATCAGCCTCTAATATGCGGATGGGGGAAACCTCGCGAGGCCAGTGCAATTGGCCCGCCATGACATAGTCGGCATGGAGCGGTCCAGCACCACAGAGAAATGGTTGGGTTCGCAATACGGCCCGCACCGGCTCCAAAGCCGCTTTCACAGCGTCAACACGCTCTTCTATCGGGCCCGCGGCGATTTTTTCCAACGTCATACCTATGCGTTGCTCGCGCGACCTACGAAAATTCTCTTTGTCCTCGGGGAGAGTGCGCTCGTAGATATCGAGAATAATTGTTTTTAACATCGGGCGTTGCAGATTGTTAAGAATCCAGTTTTGGACAAAGAATGCATACGAGCGGCCCTGGGCATCGCCGAACAACGAAGGCTTGTCGGAGTATGTTTTTTCCAAGTCATCGGCGATGTCCCAACTGTCACCCACGACTCGATTGCCTCCCGAACTAGAGACTTCCATAACAGGCACCATCTTCTGACCGCCGCCCGCTATACCCTGGATGCCGGAAAAAGACGTCGGGGCCACACGGTAGTCGAGCCCCTTATGCTCCAAGGCATACCGAACCCGCCAACAATACGGAGAAGGGCGAAGGTCGCCAGAAAGAGCAAGATCGTGCAGTACAATTGTCACAACGGCCTATTACTTCTACAAAAATTAACAATACCATTTGGCTAATGATGGTGTTCGCGCTCCGGGCGCGCCGTTTTTTCCGGCTTACTCTCGACATGAACAGACACTTCGACCGCTCCGGCACGCTCGAATTCCAAACTCAGGGGAAAGCTATCTCCCTCGCTTAGCGGTGCCGCTACCTCCATCAGCATGACATGCAATCCACCCGGCGCGATTTCTATCGCCTGTCCTGGCGGAATTTCGACACCATCCGTCACCGGACGCATGCGCATGACATCGCCGTCCATGACCGTCGCGTGCAGTTCAACGCGCTTGGCCACACCCGCGCTCACACCCACGAGTCTATCAGCGACCGATCCACGATTGGTGACAATCATGTAGGCAACACCGTTGGGGCTTAAGCCCAATGACGGCCGCGCCCAAGGATGGCCGATGACAAGATCGCCCAGCGTAAATTCGTGTGCCCACGACTGCGCCCAACCAATGAATAGGGCGGCAACTACAATAGCAATCCGCTTCATCAAAATTTTCACTTCAATAATACTAACACTTCCAGCGCATTTCTTCATAAGGCACAAACAGGAACGGCGACTGCCGATCCACTAACCGATTTTTGCAGTCCCGCTTTTCTCCAGAAACTCTCTCCGCAGCTCGCGCTTCAAAATTTGCCCGGCAGCGGACAGCAGCGATGGTGTCGAACGGATGTCCACGCTACGCGGACATTCTCTGGTGTGGAAATGAGTACTCCTGGAGCGGCCAGAGTTCCACCGATTAATTGGCGTCCCATTGGTAATAAAAGCGTGAACCGCTTCAAATTTACCCTTTTTGTAGCAGCCTGATTGGCGTCTCCTAAATGCCGGGGAGGCGCCAATGCACAATTCACTCAATACTCCGCAGCCACGCGCGCGATGTACTTACGGGGAGACAAGGGCCTATAAATGCCCGATGCGCCCGCGACCGTCCATGCGAACACATTGGCCACGTTCCGCACGTCAAACCGGAAGGATGTCGAGGCGTCGTAAATCTTGAAATTATAACGCGCGCCTAAATCCACGGTGGTTATAGAAGAAATCCTCACCGTATTAAGCCGGTTCGCGTTGTGAGAGTCCTCGAAATTAGCCTTCGCGTTCACCGAAAACCCGCGCCATGCGACCGGTCCATAGTCTGCGTTTAATCGGATCAACACGGGAAGCTCCCCTGGTGGCACATCGCCAATCAAACCCAAATCCACGGTCGTTCCGGATATACGCGCCTGAAGAAGCACAACCCCGGTGACGACTTTCAAGCCTTCCAGCGGTTGGCCCGACAAAGACATCTCAACGCCGCGGTGACGGAGCGAGCCCACGCGCGCAAAGACGTTTGATGTATCGCGGTCGAAATACGGCTTTTTCACTTCAAAAACGCCCGCGACCAACGTGATGTCCGGCGTGATCTTGTAACGCAAGCCAGCATCAATTTGTTCCGTCAGGCTGGCCGCCAGTGCCTCTCCTGGGTTGGCCGCGCTTTCCGGGGCGATTCCAGAGTCCTCCAGCCCGCGCATATAGCTGGCGTAAAAGGTCAAATTTTCGCTGCCCTCTATCGCGAGCGTTCCGTTGTACAGCCACGGGTTATTGCGCGTGGTGGTAAGGGTGGGCCCGAATTGATCGACAGTGCGGCGATAAAACGCCTTCTGCACACCAACGCTGACTTCGCCGACTCCAGCCCATTGACCGACGTAACTTACGCCTGTCGTTCCATGGCGTATTTTGTCGCGGCTTTGCGTGCCGAAATTAAATCCGGTGGGTTTTGTAAACGAAATGGGAACGCCGATCGTGGCGGTGCCAAACGACAGCGTGTCTTCACCGCCAAACAAGCGTTTGCCCGCACGGCCTTTGGCAGAAATGTGCAGCGTATGACGCCGAGGCCCATCTGCGAACACACCTGAGGCGCGCACTTCGCCCGAAAAAGACGCGAGCCACGGCGGTGGCCGAGAACGGATATTTAGATCCGCAGTGCCATCAGGTTGTGTATTCGTATAATGAATGAAAAAATCGTTCTCTAGAGAATTCACGGACCGAAACAAACCGGCTTGCAGGCGCCAATTATTGAACACCAAGCTGCGGCCGATCAGCCCAATATTCGTCTGGATTCTGTGTCTTCCTTGGGCAAAATCCGGTCCGAAAAAGTTGCTCCTGTCTATTTCGGGCGGCAAGAACGCGCCCCCTGTAAAGATAGCAGGGGGCGTGAACGTTCCGTTCTCGGCTTCGCTTCTCTTATAAAACGCAATAATTTCCGTGTTGGATTTCGGCGTCCAGTGCAGCAGGCCCGAGAAATCCAGGTAACGAAAACCACCATGGCCATCCAATTCCCTATGGGCGCCTGCCACGCTGAACACCGCGCCTAACTTCTTACTTATAATAGGCAGCTCCAGATCGGCTTGCCCGCCGTATGAGGCGCTGTAAGGCCCGAAAAATGAAGTGACACTGACAAGGGCTTTATCGCCCGGTAATCTAAGGCGGATGTCGGCGATGCCAGTCGGCGCGGGAAAAGGATAGGATTGTGCGCTCAAACCAACACGCATGGTGGTGCTTTTACTCAGCTGATTGCTAAAACCGAAACCTCTCGTTTGTTGCTCGAAAAAAAGCCCTTCAATGCGTATGTTCCCGGCGTCTTTGGGACTGAACCCCCGCGCATTGGTCGAGCTGTAAAGGCCGATGCTGTCATCGCCGATGGTCGTGCCGAAGGCATCCTGCGCCAAGGTCACTACATTTTCAGAGGCGCGCTGTGCGTGTGCCGTGAGTGAAAATGTGGTCAGGGCAGCGGCAATGGCGATGCACTTTATAATTCGCAAGAGAACCTTCAATTCTTTGTGGAGGGCTGATTTAAGTCGGGCGAGGTTACCGAGCTAAGCATCGTTTACATGTTTAGGTGTGCAAATCGGTGCGGCTGGAACAGGTCAGCAGAGAAGTTAGCGCGGCCATGATAATGGCGCAGTGTCGTCTGACAACCTCCGATGTTCGGCATAGCGCTTGCGCGATGGCTTCGATGCGCTAGCCGCGACCGTGGCCAATGCACCGAAGCTAGCCGACGGCGGAGTTCACGCTTTTGTACACGAATGGCGTCCCCACGGGGATTCGAACCCCGGTTGCCGCCTCATTGGCGAACGCTTTATGAGATCCTAAACTCTCGGATGATGCCTTTGAGGAAAAACTAAAGGATGGCACCATTCACCCGGAAATGCAGCGCAAAGACCTTTCACGGGAACGCCGTATTCTAAGCCGTGGGAGTGGCGTCGCATGCGGTAGAGGGCTATCATTCCCCTATGCTGTAGGGGTAGCTAGAAAAGACAGACATGTCTGTTTCTGTCGATGCAATCTTTAAAATTGGAATAGTTGTTTCTGTGCTAATTGCGTCATCTGGTAATGTACAGCGACGCTGATTTGGAAACTAACGCAGTATTATGCGAACACATATTCTCATTATTGCTTTCGCGGTCACAAGCGGTGTCTCACCAGTTATTGCGGCGGATTCTTGGGATGCCCAAATTTATGAGATAGAGAAGTTGTGTGCAAAGGAGCATCCAAGGACGTTTTATGACTTCTTTATGCGGCAAGACTGTATCACCGTCAAAACTGACGCGGCAAGAAAACGGCAGGATGCACAGCTGCTGGCGGCCAAGAAGGCAGATCGAGAAACAAGAGCCCGCAAATGTATCGCTTCGGATTTGGAGCGTATGGAGGGTCTGCTCCGCAAAAGCCAAGCGGCGCTTCAGAAGTCCATGAATATCGATGCCGCTGAACTAGCACTGGAAAGCGCGATTGGTTCAACTAGTGATAGGTTTCTGTCGGATGATAACATCAAAGAAATTTTTATAGTGGCGACAGTGAATACCAACTGTGATTCTATCTTCTACTTTTTGATAGGTATCGATTTTCTTGAAAATGGGGCACTGCGTAGCCACCGCGTGTGGGCTAAAAGCGCACCGCGGGGTTATGAAGTCGGAAGAAACGGATACATGTCAGACTTTTATACAGGGTTTAACGATTCGGCTTTGGAGCGTGCCCTCGCTCGTTGGGGCTTACCTAAGCTCACCAATAGGAATGTTCGAGCGCCAGGAGACTGACGGTTTTTTCGCGATAGTTCCGCTACCCGCCAGGCACAAGCCCAAAACCAAATTCACTAGGGCAATTTGCCTGAGCTTGTCTTAGGTCCTTTTAATTCGACGGTATTGCCATCTGGGTCAATTATATAGATAGAAGGCCCACTGCCCTTTGAACCGTATCGCTCAACAACCTCGCCTGCATCAATGCCGTGGGACGCGAGATGAGCGCGAATTTCTTTTTCGTTAAACTCTGCCATACTCAGGGCAAAGTGATCCACGTTTCTGCCCTTTGCCCCTCCTGGACCGACGCGTTCTCGTCCAAGTTTGCCGTTGACGTCCACCAAATCTATAAAGGCGCTTCCGGCACGCAAGTGGTACAAACCAATGTCCGCGCGTTCACGGTCCATGGTGCAACCTAGCGCATCACAATAGAAACTGATGGCGTGATCAACATCTTCAACCAACAGCACGATGTGGTCGATATCCACGATCTGTATGGGCATTTTAACACCTCGCGCTAAAGTTCATCGTCGCAGTCTACAGGCGAAATGCTCAGGCATTTTGTCGAAAACGTTAATTTTGTCATAGCGGATAGATTGGCAACCGATGGGGCAAAGCTCTCTGCCGTGGTAGCCCCGTGGTAGCCAATATCACATATTAAGTGCGTGAAAAGCGCCCAATATCTCATAACTCATTGAAATATATGGTAGGCGCAGCGGGGCTTTGTCAGAGGAAACCGGCTTGAGCCGGTTTCCTCTGACAAAGCCCAGGACAGCCGTTGCGGTCGCGTAAGAAGGCGATGGTTGGTGGGTTCGGAGCGTCGCGCTCGGCGGTATTGTTCGGCTGACTCATCTCCCCTCCTCTCAGGGAAGTGTAGCAGAATTAGCAACATTAGCAGGGCGGGGTATGTGGGCTGGTGAGTTTATGAAGCCGTGGGAGTGGCGGCGGAACCAATAAATTCTAGTTACTCACTTATTGAATTGCCCAACGCAATTCGCAAATTTTCGCGTTTCCGATGAGTCTCTGCGCCGCGCGTTCTTCTGGGATGACGTGTCATATCTTGACTCGACAACAGTGAGGTCGAGCGGAACCTTCATGTCCAACTGGCCGCCCCGTCGGTTAAAAACTACAAAGACTTTTTCGGAGAGCATCATCGATTCGAAAAGTCGCAGAAACTGATCATCAGTTTTCAAAACGCCGAACAGACTCCCTGGAGTATCGGATTCAGTCTGGTCAATAACGGACTGCGCGATATTTTGACCGTCAACTGATTCCAGATAAGCAAATTCCGGCGTGTCCGGACCTGTGACAACTGACGGTAGCACTGTGACAAAGTCATTGAGAACGATTTTAAGGCTTGGAACCATCGCACCATTTACCGAGCTGATCGCAATGTTCCCGACTATGGAGATAGGCTGCCCGCCCTTATAGACATGATCAAGGGCCGGGGCGCGATATATAAGCGTGCATCCGAGCACCTTGCCTCGGGAGGTCGTGGCTCCAAAAACAACAGAATCTGTTCCGAGCGCCCCCTGGATAAATTGAATCTCAAACTGGCTTAACTCAGCCGTGACAGGTTGAGGATGTAACAACAGAATCAAGCAAATACTTACTGATACGCGCGTCATCAAACGGTAGGCTCCCGCCTCTTGGTCACTCCACGGCGGCGAAGCGGTCGCCCTCCAGCAGCCCCAGCACGCCGGTGCTTACATCAAACCGGAAGCCGTGCAGTGTCAATCGGCGTTGAACATTGCCCCCCTATCGGCGTGCAATGTTGACCCCTTTGGGGATGCACGGCGGAGGTCGTACAGGTAGTCCATAGGAGGGGCCCGCGCGCGGGCCGACGCGCCCACCACGTGGCTGGCGGCGGACCGCGCGTGGGAGGTTCCTGTGGGCCCACCTGGGCGACCGGGCCGCAGGTGGATCGGTTGTCTTTAGGACCGATTCTTGAAGCGCCAGGAGTCGTTTCCGGTCTCGATGATCTCGCAGTGGTGCGTCAGACGATCGAGGAGCGC
The DNA here is from genome assembly GCA_963662375.2 of Rhodospirillaceae bacterium. GTDB lineage: Bacteria > Pseudomonadota > Alphaproteobacteria > Rhodospirillales > Rhodospirillaceae > UBA11612. Next base: position 211,810 of record CAXXRP010000015.1, on the reverse strand, counting down.
GGTGGTCATCTTGGCGTCGCCGAAGACGGACGGCCATTCGCCGAAGGTCAGGTTGGTGGTGACGATGATCGAGGTGCGCTCGTAGAGCCGGCTGACGAGGTGGAACAGCAGCTGGCCTCCGGTTTGGGCGAAGGGCAGGTAGCCGAGCTCGTCGAGGATGACGAGGTCGCGCCGGGCCAGCTGATCGGCGAGCCGGCCCTGGCGGCCGGCGCGGGCTTCGGCCTCGAGCCGGTTGACCAGGTCGACGACGTTGAAGAAGCGGCCCCGGGCGCCATCGCGGATGCAGGCCCGCGCGATGGCGACGGCGAGATGGCTCTTGCCGGTGCCGGTCCCGCCGATCAGCACGGCGTTGCGCTGGTTGGCCAGGAAGCCGCCGACCGCCAACTCGCGGACCAGCGGCTCGTTGACCGGGGTGTCGGTGAAGTCGAAGTCGGCCAGCTCCTTGGCCAGCGGCAGCTTGGCGCCACTCATCTGGTACTTGATGGATCGCGCCTGCTTGTCGGCGATCTCGGCCTTCAACAGCTCGCCGATGATTCGCTGCATCGGATGCTGGCGCTTGAGGCCGTCGGCGAGCACCTCGTCGAACGCGTCGCGCATGCCGGCGAGCTTGAGTGCGGCCATCATCTCCAGGACCTCATGGCGCTCCATGGCCGACCCCCCTCAAGCGGTCGTAGCGGGTGCAATCGGCCACCGGCTCAAAGCGAAGACGCAGGTTCGCGGGCGTCGGGATCGGCGCCGTCTCGGACGGCTGGCGCCGACGATTGAGGATGTTGAGCACGACGTCGGCGCTGCACACGCCGCCAGCGAGCGCCTCGGCACAGGCGGCCTCCACCGCCGCCAGCCCATCCGCCAGCACGGCGGTGAGGATCTCGACCATCTGCCTGTCGCCGTCGTCGTGGCCGGCGAGCCGGACGCGCACGCGACCCAGGGCGCCGGGCAGCGCCCAGTCCTTGAACGGCGCGCCGTTACGAAGCGCACCGGGCTTCCTCGCCAGCACGGGCACGTAGTGCCACGGGTCATAGACGTTCTGGTCGCGGCCGAAGCGCCGGGCATGCTCGGCGACGATCTCGCCGTCCTGGCGGATGACGATGCGATCGGCGTAGGCATGGACCTCGACCGGACGGCCGACGGCGCGCGCCGCCACGCTGTACTTGTTGCTGTCGAAGCGCACCAGGCAGGTCTTCGACACCGACGCCGGGACCGCGTGGAAGCCGTCGAACGGCCCGCGATAGCCGACCAGGGACGGACGCTCGTCCTCGAACACCCGCCAGACAGTCCTGTCCTTGAACACCGGGTGGGGATGACGCCGGGCGTAGGCGACGCATTGGTCCAAGAGCCAGGCGTTGAGCTCGTCGTAGGTCTTGAAGCGCAGCCGCGGGGTGAAGAACCGACCGCGGATGATCCCGACCTGGTTCTCGACCTGCCCCTTCTCCCATCCCGCTCCCGGCGTGCATGCTGTCGGTTCGACCAGGTAGTGGCCACACATCTGCACGAAGCGCCGGTTGAACGCGCGCTCCTTGCCGATGAGGACGGTCTGCACCGCCGTCTTCATGTTGTCGTAGATGCCTCGCCGGCAGGCACCCTGGAACAGCCGGAATGCCCGGTCGTGGGCGTCGAACACCATCTCCTGGCTCTCGCGCGGATAAGCGCGGACGAAGAACATTCGGCTGTGGCACAGCCGGACGTGCGCGACCTTGACCTTGGTCGTCACCCCCGCCAGCACCACGTACTCGTGGCTCCAGTCGAACTGATAGGCCTCGCCCGGCGAGAACACCAACGGCACATAGGTCTGCGCCGTCGATGCCGAACGGCGCCACCGCCACGCCTTGGCGTAGCGCCGCACCGCGTCGTAGCCGCCGCCATAGCCCAGACCCTCGAGGGCTTCGGAGATCCGTAGCAGCGTCAGCCGCTCCCGCTTCGACTTGGTCTCGTTGGCCTCCAGCATCCGCTCCAGCTCGGCCGTCCACGGCCCCAGCTTCGGCATCGGCTGGACCCGCCGGTCGTAGGTGAACGCCGTCGCCTGCGAACGGATCACCTTGCGCACCGTGTTGCGCGAGACCTTCACGTCCCGCACGATCTCCTTGATCGGCTTCCCCTTGACGAAATACTCCCGCCGGATCCGCGCTATCGTCTCCACGACCAACATCCCCCACCACCTCGTCCGCCCAAAAACGAGGTGACTTGGACTAGCCAGGCTCAGGGGGTCAAATTTGGACGCCGATCACCCCTCAACAGGGGTCAACATTGCACGCCGTTCCACACCCGGAGGTGGACAGTGCCGCCCAGGCGGGGTTTCCCGTCACCTGCATGGCCGCGAGGCAGGTCTCGATCCCTTCGCCCACCATCAACAGGTCGGTGGGCGTCGTAAGCCGGACCGCTCCGCGCCGGCAGGGACCGAGCATCATTTTTTGCGGATCTACCGGGGCCTTACCAGACCCGTCGCGAGTCAGAAACGTGCGGTGGATGGCCTGCGGCGCGTCGTCGGAACCCCGCATCACCAGCGCCACCATGGCGGGCCATATGCCCCCCGAAGGGTGCTTCAATCCCCCGTGGAACCGCAAGGTCGAGGAAAGCGGCAGGCACAGGCCACGCGATTGCAGATATGTCTCGGCCAGGGTGTTCGATGCCGGCACCGCCACCCGCCAGATGCGGAGCGCGTATTCGATCCTGTCCGTTTCGTCGCGTTCCGACGGCGCGTTCTTCGGGTGATCGGCCCTGGCGGCACGAGGCCTGCCGCAACGCCGTCCGCGATGTTCCCATAGGCCACGGGCGCGCAGCGCGTCGATCACCTGAGCCTGATCGCATCCGGCATGGCACCGCAAGAGAACCTTGCCGCCCCTCCCGGTCGATAGGGACAGGCTGGGATTGCGGTCGTCGTGGGCGGGACAGCGGGCGATCCATCCTATTCCGGCCTTGCGCCCGCCGAGGGCCTTGGCGATGGCGTCAGCGGCAGCCATGACCAGGGTTTTCGACGACTCCACTTCCGGACGAAGCGACAGTGTTGAAATGAAGGTTATCTGCCTCGTAAGCCTCAACGTCGGCCACCCGATAAAGAACGCGCCCGCCCAACTTCAAGAACCGGGGACCACGGCCCTGCCATCGCCACTGTTCGAGCGTTCGCGGCGAGATTAGCCAACGTCTCGCCAGTTCCTTTTGGTCGATATGCTGCATGGTCCTGTTTTCTCCTTCGTGACGCGCTCCTAAGCACGGCGGGTCGCCTGATTTCACGAAAGAACTTGGACCTTCTGGATCGATTTATCTGTGGACGGCCGCGTGGAAAGTCGTGACCTAAATGCGCCTTCACTCCTCTGATTTTCACGGGTCAACGTGCAGAAGCGTGACCTCTTGGCGGAGAAGCGTGACCTATGTGCTCTGACGAACCTCGGTCAGCGCCAAAATCCTGACCCGATCCGGGTTCAGCCTGTAGCCGCGCCATTGGTTGCTTTCTATAACGGACTCGATCGACGGCGGAGAATCGCCGGCCGCCTTGGCCAATTTCTTGATGTGGTTCCGGCAGCGCAGGACACGCTTACGGAGTGTTTCCTCGTTGTCACAACCGGTCTTGCGACATAGCTCACGGCTCTCGGTGAAGGGATATCGCTCCGGGGAAATTCCTTCAAGCATCGCCTGCAGGAAGGGCGCCATGAGAGCGATTATCAACGCCGCGCCAACGCCCTTGACTTCGCCCCAACCGTCAAAAACGACGCTCTGCTCTTCTTCGTCGATGGCGATCCTGGTTTCCACGCGAACCACGGCGAGCTGTTCCGGCATCTCGCTTGGAACGTAGTAGGGGGCGCCACCCTGGTACTGAACGACGACGAGCAGAAGAAGGCTGTCGGCAGGAAGGTCGCCTTGGCGCAGGGCTTCTTGATGCGATGCGATGGCACCGTCGAAGACACGACAGACGGCCGATGCGTGACGTCGATAAAGGTCGAAGATGCGTTCTGCCACAACATCCGCCGGTTCGGAGAAGTGTCGAACAACCCGGCTCGCCTCGCCGTACCGGGCGAAGAAGGCCGTGTCTTCCATCCCACTCACCATGGTCGCCGATCGGACATATCCGAGCGCCATTTCACGGTCCGGTCCGGCCGGACGTTTGTCGGTAAAGAGATCAACCTTGTAGGCTTCGGCGGGATCCTCGTGTTCCTGACCGGCGGCAAGCACTGCAAAACGGCGATCGATGCATTGCGAGCATTGCCCGCAATGGGGATGAAGCTTCGTCATGTCGTGGACGCGGGTGCAGCTCCGGGTGTCCCTGATGAGGTCGCTGCAACCGTTCGCCGCTATTCGTTCGATGACTTCTGTCTTCGTCGTCCAGACGAACGGATTGTCGACACCGAAGTCGCGGCCGAGCACCGCAGAGAACAAGCTCTGGAATCCCGCCAGGGTCTGCGGATGCGTCGTTCGTGTCGCCCTGGCGCCGACGACCTGGGCAACCGGTGGCAGATTCAAGCTGACCACGCCATTCTCGAAAAAACGGATACTGTCGCGACCGAACATTCTCGCGGTAACGACTCCGAGCGCCGCGAAAAGGAAAGACCGTGTCCGGTGGGTCGGCTCATTGCTGAGGCTACCATCGAGATTCGCCCAGACGGGAACATGGAGCATACGGTCGTTGCCGAATCGTCTGCATAGCTTGTCCACAAGGCCTTTCTGTACTGCAGCCATCTTGCTTGCAGAACGATGGCTTACGAGCGCAACACTCTTGCCAGACCCGACCAGTTTCTCGACCGTGCCAGAGAGGGAATCAAGCCCCCCCGAGAACAGGATCACCTCATCGGGCGTAAACGCCGTTTCCGCTTTGCCCTTGAACTCGAAGTATTTCGCCATGATCGGTGCATCGATGGTCGCCCTGAACTCGAACTCGTAGCTGTCATCGGAAAGGAAGCCCAGCGTCTCGACGAGCGCGGACAAGACAGGATCGGAAGACCAGATGTCGGGCCGGCGAACTGGAATCTCGAACCTGAATTTTCGACGCCACCCCCTTCCCATTTGCGCATCGATCTTTCCCCCACGCGAAATCGCGCTGTCTGCGGCGTAGACGTAGCTGGCGACTTCCAGAAGATCGGCGAGAACGTCCGGAACCTTCGCCAGGAGCGGCCGGCTGATGTCCGATATCTGAAGGCGAACGTTCGGTGATTTGCCGTGTAGGTCAAGGCGGAGACTTTGCCCTCTGGCCACCTGCGGCTCATCCATACCGCCGCACAGCACGAGATGCTCATTCGTCTGCATCTCGTCGCTTCCGAAGTTCGGCGCGGATTTTCTTGAACGCGACCGGGACAAACCGGCGAACGGCGTCCGGGGTCAGTCCGCCCCCCTGATAGACGTTCTTGCCATACCACCCTCCGGCGAACGCCTCGACGATCCGCGATGCTTCCCGGCAATGACGGGCGAGAGCCTCGTCAAACTGTGACCGTTCAGCATCGTCCCGAAACCGCTGGTCAGTGCCGATATGGTTGCCGAGTTCGCGGCTGAGGTAATAATCGAGGCTCCGCTGCGTGAGGCGGGCGAAGAACTCCCGCGCCAGGGCGCTGAAGCGGTCTCCACCGGCGAACCGTCCGATCTCCCGCTGGACCTCTCCCGCGTTGGGTTCGAACAGTGAAGGCAGGCCCTGCCCGACCAATGCCACAAGGGTCTCCACAGCCGCCATTTGGGCCATTTCGCCGAGGTCGGTGCGTCCCCCCCTGTTCCCGTGCGTGGCGATCGACACAATCGGAGATCGCGGCGACCACATCCATGAGGCCGGGATGCTCTGGCACCTGAACGCCGAGGCGACGCAGATCGTCGGCAAAGTCTGGCCCCCGCGCGGCGAGAGGAACCTGCGTCAGGAGCCAGAAAGTGTGCAGAAACGCCGGGTCGTCCGATGCCGCCTGGAGAGCGCGTTCTGCTGCATCTGCGGCGGATGCCGCAACAGCTTCGACTTCCGCGCCGAGCCGCAATTCATCGACGACCTGGTTCCACTTCCGCGATTTAGACAGGACGCCCAGTCTTACGTGGCCCATTTCGGCTTCCCTCCCCCGGTAAGGAGGGTGCTATCAGCACCTTGGGCGAGCAAGGCCATATTTGCCCCCAATGCTTACCTATCGCTTACCTGAAAAGAAAAGGCGCAGGCCGATGTGGCCTAAGCCCTTGAATTCCTTGGTAGGCGCACGCGGACTCGAACCGCGGACCCGCTGATTAAGAGTCAGCTGCTCTGCCAACTGAGCTATGCGCCCCCACGGATCGCCGATGTCTAACCGGACAGAGAAGGGCGGTTCTTATAGAACCTATGAGCGCCGGTGACAAGTCTGCGAGGTCATTGGAAACAAAGGTAAAAATAACTCTACGCCGGTGCTATAGAGGGTGATTGGCGAGGTCGGTTTAATCGCCAACGCCGCCGTGCACGCCCATCTGAATGTCGCGGTGCACGTCAATGTTCATAAGCAGTCCCATGGACAGCATGAGGGTAAGAAGTGACGTTCCACCGTAGGAAATGAGCGGCAGCGTTACACCGACAATCGGAATCAACCCCATAACCATGGCGATATTGATAAAGAAATACAGGAAAAAACTCGTGGTCACCCCGATGGCGACAAGGCGGCCAAATTGATGGCGGCACCCGAAGGCGATGGCGTAACCATAGACGAGGATAACAACATAAAGCGCCAGCAAAACAAGGCCGCCGATCATACCGAGTTCCTCGGTTAACATCGTGAATATGAAATCGGTCTGGCGCTCGGGCAAGAAGTTTAAATGACTTTGGGTTCCCGCCAGAAAGCCCTTACCGAAAACCCCGCCGGAGCCCATCGCGATTTTGGACTGGAGAATGTGGTAGCCCGCGCCGAGGGGATCCCTCCCAGGATCGAGGAAGGTGAGGACACGGTCTTTCTGGTATTCACGCAACATATCCCAAACAATAGGCAGTGCGCCAAGACCCAAGACCCCGACAACTGCAAATTTCCATATACGCACGCCGGCCATGAACAAGAGCGTTGCCGAACTTATGAGGATTATAAGTGTGGTGCCCAAGTCAGGCTGAAGGTAGATTAAAAACGCCGGACTGACGATAAGAAGGATCGGGGCGACAAGTGCTGCGGGCCGCCCGATTTTATCCATATCAAATCCGTGAAAGTAACGGGCTAGCGCGAGCAATAGTACTGGCTTCATAAGCTCGGACGGTTGAAAATTGCAAAACCCGAGATCAATCCAACGCTGTGCGCCACCTCCAACAATACCCTTCACTTCAACGCCTATGAGAAACGCAAGTACAATGAAATAGGAGACGTATGCGTATTTGAACAACAAGCGAACATCGATAATTGTGACCACCAAAAGTATACCTAGCCCTATCAAAAAGCGCACGGACTGAGACGCCGCCCATGGCTCGAAGCTGCCATGGGCAGCGGAATAGAGCATGGCAAAGCCCAGCACGAAGATGCAGAAAATCCAGAAGATCAGGGACCAGCTTATTCGCCGCAGCTTTTCTACCGTGGTCATGTCGCCGCGCTGCAGCCGCGCCATGAAGAATCCAAGCTCCCTCATTGTGACGGCTCTGTCGCGGATGCAATTTGGCTGCCGTCCACGCGCGGTCGCCGGGACGGGTCGAGACGCAAGGTCTCCTCCATAATGTCCCGGGCAACAGGTGCGGCGGCGGTCCCACCGCCGCCCAACGCATGTTCGACAACCACGGCAATGGCATAACGCGGCTGGTGTGACGGCGCATAGGCGACAAACAAGGCATGTTCGCGAAGATGCCGCGGCGTATCTTCAGGTTGACGGTCGCCGGCTTCCCTTTCCGCTGTACTAATGCGGTACACCTGGGTGGTTCCGGTTTTGCCGCTGAGGGTCCAGTCTTTCATCTCCGGGCCTTTGAGGCGGAGCCGACCATTGGCCGCAGCGGTCGTCGTGCCGGACGGACCATTTACGGCGTCGTACATTCCCTGCTTAAGGACATTCAGATGCTGAATATCAATTCCGAGCGACTCAAGAGCCTGGTCAGTGTCACCCACTACTCTAGCATCATTTTCCGCTAACTGTGACGAGGGCCGTACCAACCTTGGGCGCACAACGAATCCCCCGTTAGAGATCCGCGCCGTCAGGGTTGCCAATTGAATCGGCGTCACCAGTACATCGCCCTGACCTATGCCGACGTTTAAATTGTCGCCCGGTACCCAAGGCTCGCCGCGGGCAGCCATCTTCCAGGCTTCCGTGGGAATGAGGCCGCGCTGTTCACCGGGCAGCCCAATTCCGCTACGCTCCCCAAGACCCAAGCGCCGGGCCATGGCGGCGATTTTGTCCACGCCGAGACGGCGCGCGATTTCATAGAAATATACATCGCAGGATACGGACAGCGCCCGCACCATATCCACGCTACCGTGAACCTTGTGGCAATGTTTTACATACCTGCCGAGCGAATAGCGTCCATTACAATGCACGGTCTGATCCGGCGCGATAACGCCATCTTCCAAGGCCGCCAATGTTACGACCGTTTTGAACGTCGACCCCGGTGAAAACTGACCAGCAATAGACTTATTTATCAATGGGTTAAGGTCGTTTGTGGAAAGCGCCTCCCACTCCTCATTGGTCAACCCACGGGAAAAGACATTGGCGTCAAAACTTGGATTGGACACCATGGCCAGCACATCGCCGTTATATATATCCATCAGCACGACCGCAGCACTTTCGGCGTCTAGGCGCGCTGCAGAAAATCGCTGCAATCGCTCATCTATCGTCAGAACAACATCAGCGCCCGAATTCCCCTCCTTGCGTTCCACTTCGCGGATGACGCGGCCATAGGCGTTGACCTCCACCTGGCTGGTGCCGCCGGTGCCCCGCAACGCGGTATCGTAAACTTTTTCTATTCCGTCCTTGCCGACTTGAAATCCCGGCAACTGCAAAAGCGGATCGCCGGTCAAGTCGCTTTCGTCGACAGCCGCGACATACCCAAGAAAGTGTGCGGCGACCTCGCCATGAGGGTAAAATCGGATTTGCACTTCGTCGATCAGTACTCCCGGCAGATCCGGCGCATTCACCTGAATGTGTGTCATTTCCTTCCATGTAAGGTTTTTTTTGACGGCGATCGGCAGGAAGCTGTTCTTCCGCCCCGCCTTCTTCTTGATACGTTCTCGATCGTGCTCTGAAATCTCGACGAAGAGCGCCAAAGCGTTTAGCGTATCATCCAACTTATCCACCTGTTCGGGCATGACCAAGGCCCGAAACTGTTGTTTGTTGATTGCTAATGGTTCACCGAATCGGTCGACGATGCGCCCGCGCGTCGGCGGGATAAGATTCAATTTAATGCGGTTGTTTTCCGCCAATGTGTGGTAGCGATCGGCCTGAACAACCTGCAGATAATACATTCTGCCGACGAGCGTCGCGACAAGAGCGGCTTGCGCGGCACCAAGGATGGCACCACGACGATCAAACATCTTCGCCCAATCTCCGCCGCGCGGACTGATCATGACAGAACGTCCATTATATCTTGACCAACAACCTCACTCCCGCCTTCGTTAGTAGCCAAGCCGCCAAGGGATAAATGGCAACGCTCATCAGATAGGCGGTCAGCAATCCGCTAAGTGGCGTGAATCCGCTGGACGCTACCAAGCCCACGCAAAGCCATCGGATTAGTGCGGCGCTGAGTGCTACGAACGCAAATGCAATCCATGTCACGATGAATGGCTTAGAGTTCAAAATTTTCTGCTGGTGAACAACGATGCGCTGACAAAGCAGTAAAACAAGGGCGCAAGATCCTAGAGGGGTTCCCATAAGAAGATCTTCGAGGACGCCAATACCAAACGCCGCACCATACCCCATTAAGTCAGGCCGGTGTATCGCCCAAAAATACACGCACATCAACGTAAGCATCGGAGTTACGGCGGATAGACCGGGCACGTAGTTTGGCGTCATCGCGAACAACATCAACATCAGCGTTAACCCGAACGGAACCATACGGCGGGCGGCGCCATCCATATACTGAAGAGGTGTAGATTCCATAGTTAACAGACCCATCACCCTGCCGGCACGGAAGAAGTAAGAATACCGGAAAGGCCGTAGTCGACGATGAGAACGTACTGGAGTTCATCGCGCGCAACAAAAGGCTCAACTTTCACTCTGTCGTCTTCTACGCTAACCACTTTCCCTACGGATAAACCGGGTGGAAATGCCTCAGCATCGCCGGATGTCACCACTCTATCTCCCGGCGAAACCGCTGCTTTGCTTCCGAGAAAAAGCAAGCGCGGACGGCTACTGTTGTCACCCGCCAGAATAGCGCGCTGGCCCGCTCCACCCACAAGCACGGGAATTCGGGAGTTAATGTCCGAGATAAGCAAAATACGAGATGAATTTTTTCCCGCCAGTGTGACGCGGCCAACAAGTCCGTTGCCGGTCGTGACGATTTGTCCCTTTTTCACACCTCTCGAACTTCCGGCTATAACGATGAGAGATTGAGCGAACGCGCCACCAGCGTCGGCAACAACGCGCCCAGTTACAAACGAGGCGTTGGGCTCAGGTACAAGCGTGAGAAGCGACCGTAGGGATTTGTTTTCAGCCTCAAGTTTCTGAGCGACCGATTGCCACTGCAATAGACGCGTGTTGGTTTCGCGCAATTCCGCGTTTTTATCGCGTATTGCTGCCAGCTCGCGAACGTTGCCCACGAGATTGAATATTGCACCCGCCGGCTCCGACATGACCCGAAGAATAGGAGTAACGGCATCGGTCGCCGCTACACGGGCCCACTCGACAAGCACCCTATCGGCCTCGCCGATCAACATAAGTGCGAAGGTCAGGCCAACAAGCAACAAAAATGTGGACCGCTGCAGCAGCGATTTTAGCATTCCAAAGCGGGAACTTTGCCCCAATGTCTGCCGCCTTGCGAACTCGCTTGGTATCACGACTACCCCTCCGTTATGTTTTCTACATTGCCCCGTGATTCGCGCAAATGCAGTGAACGCTAATACGTGGCTGTCAATACATGGCTCAAAGCCTTTATATCCTCGAGAGCCTTACCCGTCCCCAGCACGACACAACTCAAGGGCTCGTCTGCGATGGATATCGGAAGCCCCGTAGCATGCCGTAAGACAAGATCAAGATTGTGCAGCAGCGCTCCGCCGCCAGTTAGAACGATACCCTTGTCAACGATGTCAGCGGCTAGCTCTGGGGCTGTGTGCTCCAACGCAATCCTTACAGCGTCAACAATTGCAGTAACGGGGTCCGCCAAACTTTCCGCGACCTGACGTTGACTCAAGACAATTTCTTCAGGCACACCGCTTATAAGATTACGGCCCTTGATCGCCATTTTCTCGCCATCACCAGTCTCCGGCGGGCAGGCGGTCCCAATTTCTTTCTTAATGCGTTCCGCCGACCTCTCTCCCACCAGAAGATTATGATGATGGCGAATATAGTTGATGATGGCTTCGTCCATCGCATCGCCGCCGACACGCACCGAGCGGGCGTAAACAATTCCGCCCAACGATAGAAGGGCAACTTCAGTCGTCCCGCCGCCGATATCCACAACCATACTGCCTGTCGGCTCGCTGATGGGCAGCCCAGCGCCGATGGCAGCCGCCATGGGTTCTTCAATCAAGTGCACCTTGCGTGCGCCCGCGGCCTCGGCCGATTCCTGAATGGCGCGCCGCTCCACTGCGGTGGAGCCCGACGGCACACAAATCATCACCACCGGACTTACGAAGCTGCGTCGGTTATAAACTTTGCGGATGAAGTACTTGATCATTTCTTCCGACACCTCGAAATCGGCGATAACACCGTCGCGAAGCGGTCGGATGGCTTGAATATTGCCGGGCGTTCTACCAAGCATCAGCTGAGCCTTATTGCCAACGGCCAGAATCTGCTTGCAGCCCTTGACTTCAGTCAAGGCTACCACCGAAGGCTCGTTAAGTACGATACCGCGGCCTTTCACGTAGATCAGCGTATTCGCCGTCCCTAGATCAATGCCGATGTAGGCCGGTAACCACCATCCCGCCAAATAGGAGACCATGCTGACCAATTCACCCCCGGATGAGATAACACGAAACATATTTTAACTTTCACGGCTCGCATCACAAGCCAAAGACATGCACTCGTTAACTTGCGCGAACTTGGACAGCCACCAACGAATTGGCAGCCCTTCTACGGCATCGAGATCGTCTTGAGATGCGATCGGGAAACCGGCTTCGATAACGTCCGCACACATCTCCTCCAAAATCTTACCGGCGTAGATTTTTTCTCACGATTTACTGGCGCGCCGAGCCAATGCCCCACGTTCTGCATGGTTGTGTCGAAAATAAATACCCGGTTAACGCTCATAGTTTTTCTCACGACTGGGGTCAAAAGTACGGTTCGTGAGCGACTTAAAATTTTCCCCAAACGCCCCCCGCTCGACAGAGCGCTCGCGTTAGGAGTGGATAAGTCGCTGACCCCGATCTGTACGGCACGGTGCGACGTACAGACGCGGCAGCACCACCGAGGCCACGGTGGTTGCCGTACCAGTTATGTCGCCAAATTGTGCGGTCGCGTTCACCACAGGGGCACCTACTCTCGGACGCCGCGTTTTTGCCCACAAATCAATGGCTTATATAGTGGTCTTTATAAACGGCTTTTCCAGGCCGCTTAAAGACCAAAATGACGCAGCGGCAGTTAATTTGTCATGAAGGCTTGCATATGGGAAGAGGGGATGCGCCATATTTCGCTGATTTCCGCGGATTCCCGGCTGCTCCCCACCGTTCAAGCAACCCCGTTAGCCCGCGAACCGGCGACCAACCGAGCGTGGCTAGTTGCGAGCCTTGTCCACTAGCTTCGTGCCCTTGAGCCACGGCATCATGGCCCTAAGTTTCGTCCCAACTTCTTCGATGGGATGGTCCGCCCAGTTTCGCCGCATAGCCTTAAAGCTCGGCTGACCGACTTTGCACTCAATCATCCAGTCTCTGACGAACTTACCGGACTGGATATTGGCCAAAATCTTTTTCATCTCTTTTTTCGTCTCCTCTGTCACGATGCGAGGGCCCGAGACATAGTCGCCGTATTCCGCGGTGTTGGAGATCGAATAGCGCATATCAGCAAGACCACCCTCGTAGATGAGGTCAACGATCAATTTCACTTCGTGCAAGCATTCGAAATACGCCATCTCCGGCGAATAGCCGCCCTCAACAAACGTTTCAAAGCCTGCGCGAATGAGGTTGGTGAGGCCCCCACAAAGAACGGCTTGCTCTCCGAATCAATCGGTCTCGCATTCTTCTTTGAAATTCGTTTCGATCACATCGGCCCGGCCGCCGCTAATCGCCGAGGCGTAAGACAACGCGATTGCCATGGCGTTCCCGGAGGCGTTTTGTGCGACAGCAACCAGACGAGGCACACCGGCTCCACGCAAATATTCCGAACGCTTGGTGTGGCCCGGCCCCTTTGGCGCAATCATAAAAACGTCCAGATCGGGCCGCGGCTCGATAAGATTGAAATGCACATTGAGACCGTGAGCGAACGCCAACGCGCCGCCCCGCCTCAGGTTATCCTTAATGTCATCACGATAAAGGTCAGCTTGACGTTTATCGGGCGTTAAAATCATCACCATGTCTGCCCACTGCGCTGCTTCCGCAGGCGTGAACACCTTCAAATCTTCCTGCTCTGCCTTAGCGCGTGTTGCGGAGCCCTCTCGCTGGACAACCCCTATGTCCTTGACACCGGAATCGCGTAAATTGAGGGCATGTGCACGGCCTTGGCTGCCGTATCCGACAACAGCAATTTTTTTGCCTTTAATCAAATTCAAGTCGGCATCACGATCATAATAGACGCGCATAGATATCCCTTTCCATTCTTGCCCAATTGCGCCGAGCTAATGTGAACAGCGACAGTGGTGTTGCTAGCCCTCAATTCCTGCGCTACCGCGCGCGATGGCGGCCACGCCTGTTCGAGATACTTCAACCAAACCAGGCGGTTTCATGAGACTAATGAATGCGTCCACTTTCTCTGCTGTTCCAATTACTTCGAACACAAAAAAATCAAACGCTCGAATCAAACACATTATCGCGAAAAATGTCTCCAAGCCGCTGAAAAGGCCGTCCAGCCGCGCAAGAGGCGACGCAACCTAGTTCTCGATCCCATCTAGATGGCGAATATTCGAAAATATTTGTGCACATAATATCTCCGAAAGCTTCGTATCTATAATCATATCTGAATGAAACTGATGTCTAAACCAGGTGACTTGCCGTTTTGCGTAGCGGCGGGTCGCAGTTTGCGCCGCGGCAACCGCCGCGTCCAAAGTTACCTCATCAGATAAATATGCGGCGAGTTCCCTCGCCCCAAGCATCTTCATAATGGGCATTTCCAAAGAGCCGCTGGTCCTTAAGAACGTGCGCAATTCCTCTATGGCTCCGTTCTCCACCATGTTTTGGAACCGGGTATCGCACGCGTCATAGAGCTCTTCACGCCCCGGCATCATCATAATGGAATGGTATCTTGCGCGAAGCGGCGGTGATGCAGGTGCCGCATGCCACTCGCTCAAGGTTGTTCCTGTGGCTTCCGCGACTTCCCAGGCTCGGAGCAGCCGGCGTGTGTCGCCGGGCGCCAGGCGGTCTGCTGTAACCGGATCGCAATTCTTCAGGCGGGCATGAAATGCCTCTTGGCCGATTTCCTCAAGCAGTGCCTCCGCGGACTGACGAATGTTGCCCGGAATTGACGGGATGTCTGCGAGACCGTCCATAAGTGCCCGCAAATACAATCCGGTTCCGCCGACAATGATCGGCAGCTGCGCGGCTACCATTGCGCGGTTGATCTCGCCGGCGGCCTTCTCGGCCCACTCAGGCGCCGAGCCTGACTCGCCCGGCCCGAGGTCTCCGAACAATTTGTGCGGAACACCGTCCATTTCATCGGGCACGGGCCGGGCCGAGAGAATGCTGAGGTCACCGTATCGTTGCTGACTGTCGGCATTAATGATAATGCCATTGAGTTCTTTAGCTATTTTAATCGCGAGCTGTGATTTCCCGGTGGCGGTCGGACCGGCAACGACAACCACATGAGGTGCGTCGCGCAAAGCGCGGTCAGTCGAGGACGTGGCTGACAAGGCCGTCCGCCAATTTCGGCTCAAACCACGTGGACTTTGGCGGCATTATGTTCTCCGCGTCGGCAACAGCCATGAGCTGTCCCATGCTTGTCGGAAAAAGCGCAAACGCTACTCGCATTTCGCCCGAATTAACACGCCTCTCTAGCTCGGCCAGACCGCGTATGCCGCCCACGAAATCAATGCGCTTATCGCGACGGAGGTCTTCGACCCGCAAAACCGGTCCAATCAGATTGTCCTGAAGCAAGCTGACATCGAGTTGCGCGACGGGATCGTCCTGCGGCACGAACTGGGGGTTAATCTGCAGGCGATACCACGCCCCACCAAGGTACATGCCAAAGCGGCGCGGACCATCTGGCTTCGCTTGAGCACCCACTTTCTCCACCCTGAACCGCTCTTCCAATTTCGCCAGAAAGTCCGCTGCGGTTAGCCCATTCAAATCGCTGACTACACGGTTGTAATCGAGAATTCGCATCTGATCGTGCGGGAACGCAACAGTAAGGAAATATTCATGGCTATCAGCGCGGGTTTGAAGGCCGCGCCTTGCCGCAGCCACCCGAGACGCCGCCGCCGATCGATGATGACCATCAGCGATATAGAGCGCGTCCATGGCGTCAACCAACCGCGTCAGGTATTCAACCGCCGAGGGATCGCTCATAATCCAGATCGTATGAACGATGCTGTCATCGGCTGTCACATCATACAACGGAGAAGCCTTGGTAACCCCGCCGATAAGATCCTCAACATTTTTGTCGGCTTTGTATGCGAGTAATACCGGGCTCGTCTGCGCGTTAAGTGCATCGATCTGATGAACGCGGTCATCTTCTTTCTCCGGCTGCGTGAATTCATGCTTGCGAACTCGATTGGCGTCGTATGCGGAAATCGATGCAACCGCGGCAAATCCGGTCTGCGTGTGCTCGCCCATTTGCAGTCTATAGATATAGTACACGGGGGTCTCGTCGCGGATTAGCACACCCTTGGCAACGAACCGTGCAAGATTTTCTGCACCTTTGGCGTAGACCTTCGGTGAGAAGGGGTCCGTTCCCGGAGGCAAATCAATTTCGGGCTTCGCGATATGGAGAAAGCTGTAAGGCTTACCTTCGGTGCGCCGGCGAGCCTCCCTCGTGTTCAACACATCATAAGGCGGCGCCGCCACATCGCCGGCCCTTTCCGGTAGAGGTCGGAGACCTCTGAAGGGTCGAATTAGGGCGCTCATGAACATCTTCCTCTGCCGGCTTTCTTGCGATTACGCTGATGTTTAGCGCTTGGAAGTCCGCGCCGCAACGCGGGACACCGATGAGCTGTCATGCACCCACCGCGCCCCATAAGCGTTAGTTGTATCTACCTTTAACAAAAATGCTGTTATGGTCTTGTAGCCTATAGTTATGTTTTCGAGACAGCGATTCGCCCGTTGGGAGAAGTAACTAGAAGGAGCAGGAGTAAATCGGAAATTCTCAATGATTCTCAGGATTTGATGCCGACTACGTGTACGCCTACAAACGGTCCTCGCATACGAAACCTTAACCACCGCGGGAAGAATTTAGCGAACAGGTGCGTTCCCTTTTTATTGTAGTCGCTGAATTTCAGCCTTCATAATTCTCGGTGAGAAATCGGTCTAAGAGCTTCACGCCAAAGCCCGTACTCCCCGGCTCCGACAGAGCCGTTCCCTTCTCGTTCCAGACCACGCCCGCAATATCCAAATGCGCCCAACGCATGTCTTTTACGAAGCGTTGCAAGAACTGTGCGGCGGTGATGCTGCCGGCTCTCGGGCCACCGATATTTTTCATATCGGCGATTAAAGAGTGCAGTTCCTTATCGTATTCGTCGCCCATGGGAAACCGCCACAATCGCTCGCCTGTAGCTTGGCCTGCCGCAGTTAACTGCCCCGCCAATTCGTCGTCATTAGCGAAGAGGCCTGCGTAATGATTGGAAAGAGCACCAATAATCGCGCCAGTCAATGTCGCAAGATCAATCATGGCACTCGGTTTGAACCGTTGCTGCGCGTACCACAGTACATCGGCAAGCACGAGCCGGCCCTCAGCATCGGTGTTTTGCACCTCGATCGTTTGGCCGGACATGGACGTCACCACATCCCCAGGCCGCTGCGCGGCTCCATCGGGCATATTTTCGACAAGACCGCATAAACCGACGACATTGACCTTCGCCTTGCGCCGCGCTAACGCACACATGAGGCCGGCAACGACTCCCGCGCCGCCCATATCCCATTTCATGTCCCACATGCCAGGTGGGGGCTTGAGACTGATTCCGCCCGTATCGAAACACACGCCCTTGCCTACAATGGCAATCGGCGCAGATCGCTTATCCTTAGCACCGTCCCAACGCATGACCACAAGTTTAGAGTCCCGAGCAGAGCCCTCGCCGACGCCCAGCAACGCGCCCATGCCGAGCTTGCGCATCGCTGCCTCACCCAAAACCTCTACCTTCACTCCGTCTTTCGCCAGTTCCTTCGTACGGGCGGCGAACGAGGCTGGATAAATCACATTAGGCGGTTCCGAAGTTAGGTCGCGCGCGAAAAATATGCCGTCGGTAACCGCAGAGACCGACACATAGATTTTTCTTGCTTCAGTCGGCGTGTCGCATTGAACGATCAATGACTGCAGTTTGGGTTTGTCGTCCTTGCTCTCCTTCGTGCGATACTTGGCGAAGCGGTAAGACCGCAGCCTCGTTCCATCGGCGACGCGAGCAGCGAGCACAGCGCCGTCCATCGCTGCTCCACTGAAATTATCTAGAACCACCACAGCGAGGGGTTCTTTTGCCAACGCCTTATAGATCGTTGCGCCGATGCGTTCGGCTGTCACGTCATTTAAGGACTTGGTATCCCCAAGACCAACGAGTATCACTTTGTCGAGACGCGTCCCGGCAGGTGTTAAGATCTCGAGGGTTTGCCCCTTCTTTCCTTTGAAGGCCGCGGCCTTCATGGCCCGGCGTAAAGCGCCGCGAGTGCGCTTGTCCAGCTTGGCCGCCGCTGGGCCGAGTTTGCCGCTGCCAGTCACGCCTAAAGCGACAGTGCCTTGATATGGAACGGCGATCTTTGCGAAAGAAATTTTCATAGCGTTCCCTTAGCGAACAGGACTGGGAGACATGGAGGACGTAAAGATAACGTATGCAGACAACGCGCACGAATCAACAACCCAGCTCCTCGCCATCACAACCGCGGCCCTAGACAAAAGGTCGGCGCACGTTATGTTTCTCGGATAGACCAAATGTGAGGACTAAACGATGGGTAAATTTGGCGTAGGGCAGGCCGTTCGGCGGGTTGAGGACCAGCGGTTTCTGACGGGCAAAGGACGATATACGGACGATATTTTGGTCCCCGGTCAGGCTTATCTTTACGTGCTGCGCTCAACTCACGCCCATGCCAACATTGTGTCCTTAAATGAATCGCACGCGAAAGGCGCACCGGGAGTCCTGGGTATTCTTACCGCCACCGATCTGGCGGCGATGAATGTGGGTTCCATTCCGGCGGACGTCATTCCGCGGGACCAGAACGGGAACGTACCCAAGCCACCAACGCGACCACTATTGGCAAGCGGGCGTGTCCGCTATGTGGGCGAACCGGTCGTAGCCGTTATTGCCGAAACCCTTGCTCAAGCCAAGGACGCCGCTGAATTGGTTGAAATCGAATACGATAACTTGGCACCGGTCACCCGGCCGGCCGAGACGGTGAAGAACGGCGCGCCGGCGATTCACCCAGCAGAAGCGCCTGGCAATGTGTTCGTCCACTGGCATTTAGGCGACAAGACAAAAGCCGACGAGGCTTTTGCAAAGGCCGATAAAATCGTTTCGATTGACTTGATCAACCACCGCATGGTGCCGACAGCGCTCGAGCCCCGCAGCGCCATCGCCCAATATGATCCGGCTACGGAGCGCTTCACTCTGACCCAAGGCTGCCAAAACACCCATAAATTAAAAGAGTGGGCAGCGAAGACGCTGTGCGTTGAACCACAACAGATCCGCGTTCTTTGCGACGACGTCGGCGGTGGGTTCGGCATGCGATACTTCTTCTTTAATGAACCGGCCTTATGCTTGGCCGCGTCAAAGGCTTTCGAAAAACCTATCAAATGGACCGCCGACCGCTCGGAAAGCTTTCTCGCCGACGGTCATGGCCGCGATCAGGTCAACCACGCGGAATTAGCGGTGGACAAGAACGGCACTTTTCTGGCCATTCGCGTCTCATCACTTGGCAATCTAGGGGCCTATCTTTCGCAGTTTGGCGCCATGATTCCCACCATAGCGGGCTGTGGAATGCTGGGCGGGGCGTACCGGATTGGTGCTGGCTGTGTGGACGTAAAGACCGTGTTTACCAATACCGCGCCCGTCGACGCTTATCGCGGCGCTGGGCGGCCTGAAGCCGCCTATCTGGTCGAACGGCTGGTGGAAAAAGCGGCGCGGGAATTGGGAATTTCTTCTGTAGAACTACGCCGTAAGAATCTTATCCGCGCCGATGAGTTCCCGTATCAAACGGCGCTGGGCCCTGTTTACGATTCCGGCCGGTACGAGGAGCTGATGGACGCGGCATTGAAACGGGCCGACTTTGCCGGGATTGAAACGCGGCGCGTTGAAGCCAGAAAGCGTGAGATGCTGCGCGGACTGGGTGTCAGCTACTATGTGGAAGCGTGTTCCGGCGCGAACCACGAAACCCCGAAGATGTTTTTCGACAAGGACGGACGCTTGCACATTTTTATCGGCACCCAATCGACGGGCCAGGGCCATGAAACAGTCTTTGGTACCGTTGCGGCGGAAGCTTTCGGTATTCCGCTGGATCGAGTCACCGTCAAGACGGGCGATACCGATCTTATTCCAACTGGCTTTGGTACGGGTGGGTCCCGCTCCGCACCCATCGGCGGCAGTGCCGTTATGCAGGTTTCTCTCAAGATGATTGAGCAGGGCAAAGCTATCGCCGCGAATTTGCTGGAAGCCTCTGCGGTGGACGTGGAATATGAGAATGGCGCATACCGCATTGCCGGAACGGACCGCAGCGTCGGCCTAAAGGATGTTATCACCGCATCGTTTGACGACAGCAGACGACCCGAAGGCAAGGAGCCCGGCTTGTGCGAAAGTGAGAGATATAAGCCGGAGGGTAACACGTTCCCCAACGGTTGCCACATCTGCGAAGTGGACGTTGATGAAGCAACGGGTGCAATTTTCTTCGTCAAATACACGATCCAAGACGACCTTGGTTACGCCATGAATCCGCTCTTAATGGAAGGCCAGATCATCGGTGGCGCCGTCCAAGGCTTGGGCCAGGCACTTTTTGAGGAAGCAGTGTACGACGATGCGGGCCAGTTGGTGACAGGTTCCTTCATGGACTACACCATGCCACGGTCCGACACCTCTCCAACTATTGATTTTGCCTACACCGAAGTACCCACAACTCGGAATGCTCTTGGCATTAAAGGCGCTGGTGAAGCCGGAACAATTGGAGCGACACCGGCGGTTGCGAATGCGGTCGCAGATGCGTTATCGGTAATTGGTGTGACTGATCTTGATATGCCATTTACCCCTTTGAGAGTCTGGCAGGCAATTCAATCGGCCAAGGTCCGCGCCGCATGACGGCAGCCACTCTGGATTTTTCGCTTCTCACCAGTTGGGCCGACAAGTTACACCCTGCCGCCAAAGCGGCAGGCCGCGCAATCCTTGAGGTACGCGCACAGGGCTATGAGGTCGCGAAGAAGGCCGATGGATCACCGGTTACGGAGGCCGACAAAATTGCCGAGCGAATTGTTCTTGCCGAACTTGAGAAACTTGATCCTCCCTTTCCCGTTGTTGCCGAAGAAAGGGTATCGGCAGGGGATATTCCACACCTCAACGGCTCCGCTTTCTGGCTGGTTGATGCCTTGGACGGCACCAAAGAGTTCATAAAAAACGGAACGGATTTCACGGTAAATATCGCCTTGGTAAACGACGGCGTTCCGACCTTCGGTATCGTCCACGCACCCGCGCGGAAAGAGACTTTCGTCGGCGTGATCGACCCAGCCGGCGGACAGCGCCGGGCCGAGGTCTGGCGCAAGGATAAGCCTACGTCCATTGCCGTGAGAAAGCGTCCGTCAAAAGTTGTTGTAGCGGGCAGTCGGTCGCATGAGATTGCGGATGAAATGGACGCGTTTTTGTCAAACTACGACGTAGGTAATCGCGTTGTAATCGGCTCATCCTTGAAATTCTGCCTTGTCGCCGAGGGCCGTGCGGACTTCTATCCGCGATTTGGCCCAACCTACGAGTGGGACACCGCGGCCGGGCATGCGGTATTGCGCGCTGCCGGAGGGCGCGTGCACACTTTTGACGGCGCAGAATTACCATACAAAAAGGAGCCAGACTTCCTGAACGGCAGATTCCTGGCCGACGGAGGCCCGTGAATATACGGCCGGCAACGCCGGAGACAATCGCCGAAGGAGCACGCATTCTCCAGGCTGGCGGCCTCGTCGCGTTTCCAACCGAAACCGTCTATGGCCTGGGCGCGGATGCGACACAATCAGAAGCAGTTGCACAAATATTTGAGGCTAAAGGCCGGCCTTCGTTTAATCCGTTGATCGTTCACGTAAGAACGCCTGATTTAGCCGCAGATTTCTCCAAGCTCGACAGCCGTTTCGACAAACTCGCAGCCGCCTTTTGGCCAGGCCCACTGTCGTTGGTGATGAAGCGAAGGACCGATTCGCCAATTGCCGAGCTCACAACAGCGGGGCTTGAGAGCGTCGCCCTGCGATGCCCGGCAGGTGAAATCGCACAAGCGCTTCTAAGCGCGGCGAACCGCCCCCTCGCGGCCCCGAGCGCGAACCGATCCGGCGCCGTAAGCCCGACCCGCGCGGCGCATGTTGCGGAATCTCTGGAAGACAAAGTCGATCTTATTCTCGATGGCGGACCGTGTTCAATTGGCCTGGAATCAACGGTCCTCGATCTGACCAGCATAAAGGCCATAATCTTGCGACCGGGCGCCATTACTATGGAGCAGATCAGCGCGCTAATCGGTCCAGTAGTAATAGCAACTGGCACGGCAGATGCGCCCAAGTCGCCCGGCCAAATGCTGAACCACTACGCGCCCTCCTTGCCGCTTCGACTAAATGCGTCGGCGGCCAACAACGAGGAGGCATTGCTTGGGTTTGGCTCCACCGCAGGGGCCACGCTCAACCTAAGCGCCAACGGTAATCTTGCAGAAGCAGCCGCAAATCTGTTCGCGATGTTGCGGACGTTGGATGACGCGGATCGTTTTAGAGCCATTGCAGTGGCTCCTATTCCCGGCGCCGGACTGGGCCTTGCCATCAACGACCGGCTTGGTCGCGCTGCATCTCGACAGCTATCGTGCGCAGCCGTTGCCTTGCAACCGTGTTTGGCCCATTTTGAGGTCTATTGCCTTGCACCGGAGCGAGTGACCGTGCCATCTGATTCGACACTGATAAACCGTCTGAAGGAAGTTGTCGGCAGGGGCGCCTGCATCACCGACGCTTCTTCCATGGCGCCTTACCTCCAGGAAGAGCGAGGGCTCTACACCAGCAAGGCGATAGCGATTGTCAAGCCCGCATCGTCAACGGAAATGGCGGCGGTGGTCGAAGCGTGCGCCAGTGCGGGCGCGCCCATTGTACCTCAAGGCGGCAATACCGGATTGTGCGGCGGTGCGGCGGCGCATGAAGACGGTCGCGAGGTCATTGTGAACCTCGGACGCATGAACAAGATTCGGGCTATAGATCCGATTAACTTCAATATCACCGTAGACGCAGGATGCATCCTTGCCGATATCCAGCGCACCGCCGCCGAACACAACTGCCTTTTTCCATTGAGCCTAGCCGCCGAGGGAAGCTGCCAGATAGGCGGGAACCTCGCGACAAATGCAGGTGGTATTAATGTCCTGCGCTACGGCAACGCCCGCGAATTGGTGCTCGGCCTTGAGGTCGTCTTGCCCGACGGCCGTATCTGGAACGGGCTCCGATCACTGGGCAAGGACAACACAGGGTACGCGCTGCGGCACTTATTTGTCGGTGCTGAAGGTACGCTCGGGATTATAACAGCGGCGGTGCTAAAACTTTTTCCGCGGCCGACGGAAACGGCAACCGCGCTGTGCGCCCTTGACAATCTGGAGTGCGCGATCAAGCTCCTAAACCAAGCGCGCGGGTTGTCCGGGGACGCCATCACCGCATTTGAACTCATTCCGCGCATCGGCTTGGAGATGTGTGCAAAGCACATATCGGGCGCCACTGACCCGTTTGCGGCATCCCACGCGTGGTACGTATTAATCGAGCTGTCGACCTCGCGGCCCGATGCCGCCATTCGTCCAAGCTTCGATATCTTGCTGGAAAGTGCCTTCAGCGGCGGCATCATCGAAGACGCTGTGGTTGCGGAAAGCCTGGAGCAGTCAAAGTTGTTGTGGTGCATCCGGGAATCCTTGCCTGAGGCCCAGAAGCACGAAGGCGGAAGCATCAAGCACGATGTGTCTGTACCTGTTTCCCGTGTTCCGGAATTCATTGCCAAAGGATCGGACGTAGTCGCCAATCAATTCCCGGGCGCTCGGCCGGTGCCATTCGGACATCTAGGCGACGGCAACATTCACTTCAACGTCTCTCAACCTGTCGGCACAGACAAGAGCGCATATCTCGCGCGGTGGACGGAGATGAAACGGGCGATACATGATTTGGCTGTATCGATGGGCGGATCTTTTTCGGCTGAGCACGGGATCGGCCGACTTAACGTCCAAGAAATGAGTCGCTACAAGGACCCGGTCGAGTTGGATTTGATGGTCCGATTGAAGCGCGCGCTAGATCCCAAAAATTTGATGAACCCGGGCAAGGTTGTGGATTTGGGGTAGCCGCCCACCCCGGCCGACGGACACTCTCAACCGCAGAGTGGAAAACACTACGCGATTTACTGTGTCATATTTTAATTTCGAGCGATCGACCCGTCAGTTTAAAATTTCAATGGCAAGGCATTGTCGGAGTCACGGTTCCGTTGCGCGAAAAAACAGATTTATATGTCGACTACCGCTACACCAACAGCCTCAAGAACTCGTTCAACAGCCTGTAAAGCCCCATACTTATGGTCCAACCGTCAGGTTTCCCAACGTGGCCAGAACAAGTCTCAAGCGGAACATCGGTTTAAGCCGCTATTTAACCGTAAATTTTACAATGTCGGATACGACCGGCGGCACATGGGGCTTGTGATCCTTGTCGCCTAAAACCAGCTGGAGGGTGTGTTCGCCCGGCTCCAGAACAAGCTCGGTTTCGGTTTGCCCCTTACCGAAGTGGATGACCTGCGGGTTGCCGGTCGGCAGGTAGTCATCGAGAGGCGGGGTGTCCCGGTCGACGACAAGATGGTGATGGCCTGTGAGGTCCGCATCAATGCCGGCGGGAGCAACCCCCATGCCTAACAGCCCGAACTGCACTTTAACCAGATCGGTGACCGTCTCTCCGTCTTTCGGCGAGATAATGTAAACCTTGGCGCCCGGGGGTGATGGCGTATCGGCAAATGTCACGGGCGCACACAGCGCCAAGCCGGCAAAAATGAGAATGAGTCGACAGAACATCAAAGATACTCCTTTCCAAAGTTAGTTAGTTTGTATGCCCGAGGGGCCCGACTCTGCACCAGCCTCCCCTTCGGGAGCCATTAAGATGTTCAAAGTCGTCTGGCCGCCGCCGAGATTTGCTTGCCCCATCACCGGTAGATAGCCAGACGCAGTGGCGTGTACCGTCAACACCAAGGACTGATCCTTCAGCGAGCGAAGTTTATCCCCGTCCCTATACTCTGTTTGAATTTCGGTAAACCTGAAAAAGTCCGAGTCTGCAAAACCGGCGTAGAGATCAAGAATGAACGCGTCCCTCACCCCGAGTAAATAACGCTGCTCAAACTGCGCGTAGTTCATAAGTCCACTGTCTAAATTTTCTATATTGACGCGGGCGTCCACGATGGGAACGCGCGTAATCGCATCCAGGACTGTGAGTGTAACGTCTTTTGTATCTTGCAACATGTTAGTGAGAAACCGTTCAGGCACACCGGCGAAATCAACGCCGTGCCAGGAAAATGCCCGCCGCTCGCCGCTTCCCTCATAGCGCCGCGATGCGCCCAAATCCGGCACGCACCTAACTGCCAGGAGCGGAGCGCCGGCAGGCGTGGCGACGATATTGAGCCGAAGAGTTGCGAACCGCGCGCCGGCAAGAGCCGGGTGATCCGTTGCCGTAGCGATGAAATCGCTCAGTTGGTGTTTTGTTGCTGTTTCAGCATTCTCCATGGGACTGAGAAAATAAACCCGTGGATTTGCCGTCACCCGCCCAACGGCGCCGTTTTGATCCAACGTCGCGCCGTTTCCCGTCAGCGCCATACGACCGGGCGCCGTTTCGCGGCCGCGCGTGACGATGTCGCCAGGGCGGGCTACCACAACGCACTCTCCGCCAGAATTCTCTAGCGCTCCGCGATGGACCGAAGTGGTTTCCGTCTCAGCAACGGCGCGCACCTTTTTTTCCGCAAGCGTTTCTTCTTCGATTATTACGTTGAGGCGAAACCCGGTGACGACGCTGATCTCAGATACGCCAGATGCATTGTCGGTGGCCACTGGCGACGGCGACGCACACGCTGCCATGGCGACGGCGACGGGCATAATGAAGTGGTAGCGTGGTAAGAGCCGGGACAATCTCATAGGGGCTGATTGTGCGCGGTCGAGAGGACAGCGGCAACCCGCAATCAAAATTGCCTTGATCAAATTTTATGCGGCCGATGGCGCGCCCGAAGGGATTCGAACCCCTGACCTTCGCCTCCGGAGGGCGACGCTCTATCCAGCTGAGCTACGGGCGCACGACACGGTGACGGCTCCAAGCGGACCCAGGCGGACCCAGGCGGACCCAGGCGGACCCAGGCGGAACTTAGAACATCGGCTTATACGGCGCAAACCATACTCGATGGGCGGGATTCCACACGTGGATCTTTCCCCATAGGATACGCCTCGATTCGAACGCATGCGCCCCACACCCGTGCAGGACAGCCGAGGAACGGAGCCTGAGCCAAATTATTCGTAAGTTGTCGGATAAACCGTACTTATTGCTTGCGTTGACGATGCTCATGTGGGGCGCCAATGCGATCGCTGCCCGTATCGCCGTCGGCGAGGTATCTCCGATGTTGCTCACCGCGTTCCGATGGGTGGGGGTGACCGGAGTGATTCTTGTTTTTGCACGTGCTCGCGTGGTCTCGGAATGGCCGATCCTACGCACCCGCCTTCCGTTGTTGCTGGCACTGGGCGCTCTAGGCTTCACCTCCTTTAACGCATTGTTCTACCTCGCTGCCCATACAACCGCCGCCATTAACATCGGGATCATCCAAGGGGCACTGCCAGTGTTCGTTATTTTAGGCGCTTATATTTTTTATAGAACTCCTGTTGCCGCCGCACAAATGATTGGCGTTGCGGTCACCATGGTCGGGGTCGTTGTCGTCGCGGTGCGCGGCGATCTCGGCAGGATCGGAGAGTTTCAGTTCAATCCGGGCGACTTACTGGTGATTTCCGCGTGCGCGCTTTACGCCGGATATACCGTTGCGCTTCGGAAACGCCCAGCGGCGTCGGGTCTCGCCATATTCGCGGTGATGGTGACGGGCGCCTTGGCTACATCTGTACCGCTGGCGATCGCCGAGGCCCTGATGGGCGATTTTCTCTGGCCGACGCTAACTGGTTGGGCTGTGGTTGCGTTTGTTGTGGTGTTTCCGTCACTTCTGGCGCAACTTTTTTTCCTCAGATGCGTAGAGCTTTTGGGACCTGCTCGGGCGGGCGTGTTCGTCAATCTGGTTCCCGTGATCACCGCGGCCTTGGGTGTGTTTGTGCTGGGCGAGGCCTTCCTTTGGTTTCATGCCGCCGCTTTAATTTTTGTCCTCGGCGGAATTTGGTTGGCCGAGCGGGGGCATATCCACCAGAAGAGCCCCTAGCGATCAATGTTCAGCGGCAGCGAGTAACCGCTTCAACGGGTCATGGTCTGCACCGGACGGCAGGGGCGCCGATATGTTGCCAATAAACGTGGCAACGTCGCGCAGAACTGTCTCTGCATTTTTATCGCGCAGAATCATATGCCAGCTGTCTTGGTAAAATACGGCACGCACGCTTTTTTTCGATGATTCAAATGATAACATGGCCTCAGCAGTGGGATCTTTGGGTATAATCTCGTCCTTCTGCCCGTAAAGATACATTACCGGCACGTTGATGTGCGGGGGTGAGATTAAAGCTTCATCCATGAGGTTGGAGAGCCCATAGACTGCATCGATGCGCGTATTCTTTATAAATAGTGGATCTCGTGCATTGTCGCGCAGCATTTCAATGTTGTCGCTGGCCATCCTGCCGAGGCTCCGTCCAGAGGGTTTAAATCCGGGCGCCACGCGAGCGCCAAGCCAGAGCGCGGCACGATAGGAAACAGGCATGGTGGACCGTGCCCACACCGCCGGGGCCGCGAGAACGGCAGCGTCGACCGGTGGCGGCTCAGGGAGTGCGAGGGCGATCATTACCACAGCCCCGCCCATACTCTCGCCCAAGGCATAGAGGGGAGTGTCCGGATACAAGCCCTTCAAAACACGCGCGAAGTCGGCGAAATCCTCCGCCATGATTTCGCCCCCTGGCCACAATCCAAAGTGTGGCGCATTGCCAAACCCGCGTTGGTCATAGGCATAAACCGCTATACCACGCTCGGCGAGAAATGGACCTACGCCGGGGGCGTCAGGCGCCTTGTCAAAAGCTTTGCTGTAATCATTGAATCCATGCACGGCCAGAACAACGGCTTTGAGTTCCTGGCCGAGCTTGGCGTCAGGCATCCACTGCCGCACCGGAAGGCGCAACCCGTCCGACGTCACAAAGGTAGCGCCAGTAAGTATCGGGGTGGTCGCTACAGGACCTCGCGGCGCAACTGTTGGAGCGCAAGCGCAGAGTGTCAGCAGCAGAGCCGACGCGACGAGTTTTCTTATCTGGGCGGGAAGCATTTGCAGCCCTTTTGCCAACGCACGAGCCTAGGTAGGCTCGGCGCCACCGAATCTCTCGGATGACCCTGATGTGAGTTGCAGGAAAATATCCTCGAGCTCCACTTCATCGGTACGAATATCGGCAATGGGCAATTGGCAGGCGCGCGCTACATCAAGAATTTCCTGCATGGCATTGGCGCTCGGACGATAGCTTATATGCAATTCATTGGGCGCCGTCTGTATCGCATGAAGCTGCTTCATTTGCGCAGGCACTGCGGTGATGGGCTCGGCAAGTATTAACGATATGGATTTGTTGTCGATTCTGCGCAACAACGCGCGCGTAGAATCGCACGCGACTAACTTACCACGGTTGATGATGGCGACATGGTCGCATAGCTCTTCCGCTTCCTTCAGGTAGTGCGTCGTCAACAGCACTGTCGCCCCGCGCGCGTTGAGTTCGCGGATATGCCGCCAAAGTTGCTGGCGTAATTCCACGTCTACGCCCGCTGTGGGCTCGTCCAGCACAACAACCGGCGGCGCATGGACCAAGGCCTTCGCCACCAAAAGGCGGCGGCGCATACCGCCGGACAACGCACGGGCATAAGCATCTGCCTTGTCAGACAGTCCCACGAGGTCAAGGATTTCATCCGTGCGCCTTTCACGTTTTGGCACGCCATAAAGGCCGGCCTGCACCTCCAGGACTTCGCGGGGAGTGAAGAAGGGATCAAGGTTAAGTTCCTGCGGCACAACTCCGATCGCGCAACGCGCGTGTCGTTCAGCGGTGTCGATGTCCTGATCCCATATGCGCACCATACCAGAACTCTTCTTGACCAACCCCGCCATTATATTGATGAGCGTTGATTTTCCAGCACCGTTGGGGCCCAACAGTCCGAAAAAGGACCCGCGCGGAATCCCGAGCGAAAAATCGACCAGGGCGTGCTTAGGCGAACCGCGACCAGCGCCATAAGTCTTGTTAAGTCCCCGAATCTCGATTGCAAGGTCCGGTAGCGACTGCTCAGTGGGGGCTGGGGCGGGATCGGTCACGGGGCAAAGGCCTATTTGATCTTGCAGCGCAGCTAGAAAGGGTCGCCATGGGTATCACCCGGTGAAATCCTTGGTCAACACCCGCGGACGATCATGGGCAACATATTCGTCAGCTTGCAATATACGAGCGCCGAACGCATAAACGTCTATGGTCGCACACGGCCACAGACCTTCAGATTTATGACAGGAAATGTACCATGTCCGAGCCCGTCGAAACCATTCCCGCCGAGTCCGCGCGCGTGAGTTGCGACGGCGGTGGCGCCTTGGGTCACCCCCGTGTTTACTTGCAGATCAAGCCGGAGGTCGGCGAAATCGAGTGTCCTTATTGCAGCCGGCGCTACGTGCTGAAGCATAGCGCCAAAGCTGACTCCGAGAGCCACTGACGGGAAAGGGGCTGCCCGCCGGACGGCAGGCCCCGTTTAACTGAATGGCCACAAAATCTGAAACACCCAAACGCCTCTACCTGATCGACGGATCGGGTTACATATTCCGCGCCTACCACGCGCTACCGCCCATGACCCGACCGGACGGCACACCGGTAAACGCGGTCTACGGGTTTTCCAGCATGCTGATGAAACTGCTTGACGATTTGCGCGATACCAGCGTCGATGAGTTGATAGCCGTCATATTTGACGCCAAACGCCTCACGTTCCGAAACGAAATTTACAAAGAGTACAAGGCTCACCGGCCCGACCCGCCCGAGGATCTAATCCCGCAGTTCGGTCTTATCCGCGACGCCACCCGAGCATTTAATGTCAAGGCCATACAGATGGAGGGCTTTGAGGCAGACGATCTCATCGCAACGTACGCGAGGCTTGCATCGGCAGAAGGTATTGATGTCGTCGTCATCTCAGCGGACAAGGATCTCATGCAGCTGATCCGACCCGGGATAACGATGCATGATCCCGTGAAAAACCGCGCCATTGGTCCGGAACAGGTGAAGGAAAAATTTGGCGTCGCACCGGAGAAGGTTGTCGACGTCCAGTCTTTGGCGGGAGATTCTGCCGACAATGTACCGGGCGTGCCAGGAATCGGTGTTAAAACTGCTGCACAGCTTATCGAAGAATACGGCGATCTTGAATCAGTGCTGGAACGCGCAGGGGAAATTAAGCAGCCGAAGCGCCGTGAAAGCTTGATAAAAAACGCGGAACTAGCCCGCATTTCCAGACGGCTCGTCAAGCTAAAAGATGACGTCCCCACTGAAGTCCCTATTCGCGACCTTAAGTGGCGTCAGCCCGATGCCGCTACGCTCCTGGGCTTCATCGCCGAGCAAAATTTTAAAAGCCTATTGAGTAAGATATCGGCGAAACTTGATGGTCAGTCGGCCGACAGGCAATGGACGGCTTCTCCTGAACAAATAGCCCGGACGGTCGACAAAATCGAATACGAAACCGTCCAAAAAACCGCCGACCTCAGCCGCTGGGTAGATGCTGCCACTGCCAACGGTTGGGTTGCCGTAGATATGGAAACCGACGGGCTCAACCCGCTTCAAGCCCGCATGGTCGGTATATCCCTGTCTATAGAGCCGGGGCGGGGCTGCTACATCCCGCTCCGCCATACCGGGGGGGCGCCCCAGGGCAGCTTCGATTTGGGCGGCGATTTAGGTGCCAAGGACGCGCCACCGCAGATTTCGGTGAAGGATGCGGTCAGCCTTCTGAAACCACTTCTCGAAAATCCTGGCGTACTTAAGATCGGGCACAACATCAAATTCGACATGCACGTGTTTTCGGGCGAGGGAATAGATGTGATCCCCGTGGACGACACCATGGTGGTCTCCTATGTGCTCGAGGGGTCGCAGCATGGACACGGCATGGACGAGTTATCCAGCCTCCACCTCGGCCATAAGACCATTCCATTTTCCGAGGTCTGCGGCACAGGCAAAAAGCAGATCACTTTCGATCAGGTGCCGCTGGATAAGGCTGCTACATATGCCTCCGAAGACGCGGACATAACCCTGCGGCTTCATGCCGTGTTAAAGCCGCGCCTTGTCTATGATCATCTCGTGAGTATTTATGAGACGCTTGATCGCAAGCTTATCCCCATCCTCAAAGACATGGAGGCCAAGGGTATTCTTGTGGACGCGAAGGTGTTGAGATCCCTCAGCCAGGATTTTGCTGCCCGCATGGCCAGCCTCGAGACCAAAATTCACAAGCTAGCAGGTGAGGAATTCAATGTCGGTTCGCCGAAACAATTGGGCGAAATTCTATTCGAGCGCATGAGCCTAGAAGGCGGCAAAAGAACCAAGACCGGCGCCTTCGGGACCGGCTCCGATGTTCTCGAAGACCTTGCCGCACGGGGACACGACCTGCCGGCGCGTGTTCTCGATTGGCGGCAATTGTCGAAACTTAAGAGCACTTACACCGATGCCCTCATCGGCGAAATCAACCCCGACACCGGTCGAGTTCACACGAGTTACGGCCAGACCATCGCGTCAACTGGGCGTCTGTCCTCAAACGACCCCAATCTCCAGAACATTCCGATCCGGACGGAGGAAGGGCGTAAAATCCGTACTGCCTTCATCGCCGATAAAGGCAAGACGCTCCTTTCAGCGGATTACAGTCAGATTGAGCTACGCCTTGTCGCCCACGTAGCTGACGTTAAGGCACTGAAGCGCGCCTTCAAGGACGGCGAAGACATTCATGCCGCCACGGCGTCGGAAATGTTTGGCGTTCCGACAAAAGGTATGGATCCAATGGTCCGCCGCCGCGCCAAAGCCATCAATTTCGGCATTATCTACGGTATATCGGCGTTCGGTCTCGCCCGGCAACTCAGTATCCCACGCGGCGAAGCCCACGATTACATTGAGGCGTACTTCAAGAAATTTCCGGAGATTCGGAACTACATGGAGACCACTAAGGCCCTTGCGAGGCAGCAGGGCTATGTCACGACCCTCTATGGACGGCGCTGCTGGATACCGGGCATTGGCGACCGCAGCCCCAATATGCGCGCGTTTGCGGAAAGGGCGGCTATCAATGCACCTATTCAGGGCGGCGCAGCGGACATCATCAAACGCGCCATGATCCGGTTGCCCGCCGCGCTAAAGGAGGCAGGGCTAAAGACCGACATGCTGTTACAGATTCACGACGAATTGATTTTCGAAGTGCCAGATGCGGAAATCGAAAAATCCAAAAGAACTATCAAAGCCGTGATGGGGGGCGCCGCGTACTTAGATGTGCCGCTCACGGTCGATATAGGTGTGGGGCCCAATTGGGCGGAAGCACATTAAATATCGGTGGGCTTCTGCGCAGAGTCCAAACGAATCGCCCTGAGCATGACGTGTGCACATTCAGAGTTGTGAGCAGCCACATGTTGGGCAATCATTGTCTCATGAAGCGCGCGCATCTTCATCTTTTTGCCATTCTTCTTGGTTTAGACTGCCGTTCCGCCTTTGCTCAGGACGCGATGCTGGGGTGTTTCAACCGCGATCTCGACAACGCTTCGAAAATCTTAGCTTGCGGACAAGCTATCTCTCAGGGTGGCCTCCCGGATGAAACCCGTGCGCTCGCGATGATCTCGCGCGGTGAAGTACATGCCCAAGTCGGAAATACAGCTGCTGCCTTATCCGACTACGACGCAGCTCTGGAGTTGGCGCCAGGTGACTTCACAGCCCATCTTGACCGGGCGCAGTTACTGGAGGCCCTAGGCCGAACAGTGGACGCCGAGACCGACTATTCGGCGGTGGTAGATGGTGCCCCGCGCACACAAGGCCAATTGCTTGGTGACGCTTATGCCCGGCGTGGCGCCCTGCGCATAAAGACCGGCGACATAGCTTCCGGCATCACAGATCTTGGTAAAGCACGAAGGTTTGACCCCCGCAATCCCGCCCCTTTCAAAACACGCGGTGCATACTTTCTAAACACCGGCGAGATCGAACAGGCGGCTGTAGAACTGGAACAGGCCGTCGATCTGAACGCCGGCGACTCCGAAGCACAGATCATGCTGGGATCCGCACAGCTTAAACTCGGCCAGCCCGGCGCTGCGGTGAGAGCCTTTTCCTCGGCGCTCATTGTCGAACCGGACAGCGCGGAAGCCCTGCGCGGGCGCGCTGCCGCATACGGCCAACAACAAAATTATGCAGCAGCCGTCACAGACTACACCGCCGCCTTGAATGTAAGCGGCGAAGACGCCGCCGCACTCGAAGGGCGCGGTGTTGCCTTGCTGCGCGTTGGCGCTTTTGCCAGCGCGGTGGCAAACTTCGACAGGCTTCTCGTGCTGAGACCAAATGATAACAGCGCGACATTCTTTCGCGCTCATGCCCACTTTCAGAACGGCGACGCTGATGGAGCAGTAACCGATTTCAGCAACATCCTCTCTCGTCGGCCCGGCGACGGCGATGCGCTCGTTGGTCGCGGAATCGCGCGGCAGTTCTCGGGCGACTACGACGGCGCCGAAGCGGACTTCACGACAGTCCTTGAGTCCGCACCACATGCCGCACAACCGTTGGCCAACCGGGGCTTTGTGCGTGTTATGAAAGGTGCGTTCACCACAGCTGTCGAGGATTTGACAACGGCGATGTCGCTGCCCAATGCACCGCCGCACCTCGCGTTGTGGAGATTTGTGGCCGAAGCCCGCGTGGGAAAGCCAAATACGGACCCCCTCGCCTTGGCAACGCGAGGCCTCGACTCAGGCCAGTGGCCGGCGCCCATCGTGCGTTACTTCCTCGGCGAGGCATCGGGCGATGAGATCATTACCGCCGCAATTGAAGACCCCGCTGGCGCGGCCGGGAGATTATGCGAAGCGTATTTTTTTCTCGGTCAGGCCGCCCTCATTCTTGACGACACAGCCGAGGCAGAGCGGCTTTTCAATGCCGCCTTGGTTACTGCCGCTGTGCGTTACACGGAGTATGCTGGCGCCAAGGCGGAACTGAAACGCCTAGGCAAAACCGCCGATTAACCTATTGCTAAGACACTAAAATACCCGCACTGCCTCACCCCGGTCACTGGAACGCGGTATTTTTGCCATAATACGTCGGTGGTATGGCAAACGGCGGGCGCGAAGCCTGTCGAGCACCCCCACACTGCCAACAGATGAAGGAATACGACCTTGGCTTACAGCATTGCTCTCGTGGACGACGACCGCCACATTCTCACCTCTGTATCCATGGTCCTGGAAACTGAGGGCTTCTCAGTGAGAACCTATCGGGACGGCGCGGAAGCTTTACGCGGCATGACGTCAGAGCCCCCTGACATGGCGCTCCTGGACATCAAGATGCCGCGCATGGACGGCATCGAGCTTCTCCAGCGTCTGCGCGAAAACAGCACCATGCCGGTTATATTCCTCACATCGAAGGACGATGAGGTGGATGAGCTGCTCGGCTTGCGTATAGGCGCTGACGATTACATTAAGAAGCCATTCTCCCAGCGCCTGTTGATTGAACGTGTGCGTGCAATCTTTCGGCGCCTTGAAGCGCAGAAGGAACAAGACGGGACAGGCGCTTCAGCGGACGCCCTGAAACGAGGCGAGCTGCTCCTCGATACTGCACAACACATGTGTCTATGGAAAGAAAAGCCTGTCAATTTGACCGTAACCGAATTTCTGATTATTCAGGCGCTGGCCCAACGGCCCGGCCATGTAAAAAGCCGAGATCAATTGATTGACGCCGCATACGGCGAAAACATCTATGTCGATGACCGGACGATTGACAGCCATATCAAGCGGCTTCGCAAGAAATTCCGGGAAGTCGATGACGACTTTTCTAATATCGAAACCTTGTACGGCATCGGCTACAAGTACAACGAAGCGGTCGCCTGACCGGCGGGCAGGACGGGCCGCTCTGAGCTGTAGAGAGGGGGCTTGCTGGTGAGCACGGAGAGCAGCGTTCGTCTCGACGATTTGCGTGTTGAATCCTCGGTCGCTGTCGGCGCGAACGGAACTGCGACATATGCGGGTGGAGCCCAGAGTCGGGTTGGGCACATCTTCTCGCCACTCACATTGCGCGTTCTTGCTGTCAATCTGACAGCGCCGGTTCTCTTAGTGCTGAGTCTCCTGTTTCTTGATCAATACGAGGATACGCTCATCGCTGCCGAACTGGAGGCTCTGCGCACCCAGGGTGAGTTGATCGCGGCCTCTATCGGCGAAGGTGCGGTCGTCGTTGACATCGACAATAACGCCTTCCCCGTTTTCACTGCGAACGGGGCGTTGCGCGTGATTAACCCGAATGCTGCGCGCCAACTACTTCGGCGCCTAGCCGAACTCGCCGAGGTACGTGCCCAGTTATTCGACCGGAACGGTCAGATGGTTGCCGACACGCAGTTGTTGCAGGGACCTGGTGGGGAGGTGCAAGTGCTCGACCTGCCGCCGCCCAACGACGGCGGTCTCGCCGATACATTACGGCATGTATACGACCTGACCATCAACCGTTTCGCCTACGACGGCGATATTGAGCCCTATCGCGAACGGCCCAGCGCTCCGGCATCGGACTACAAGGAGGTCGTGCGTGCGATGGAGTCCGGAGAACCGGACAATGCAGTGCGCCTGCGTCCGGACCGGCAGAAGGTGTTGGCCGTCGCCGTGCCCATCCTTTTTTACAGGCAAATCGTCGGTGCTGTTCTCGTCTCCCGCGACGACAGCAATGTCGACGAGCGCATGTTTGATGTGCGCAGCTCAATCCTCGGTATCTTCGGTTGGGTTTTCGCCCTAACGGTTCTCACGTCTTTGTATCTCGCCCGCACTATCGCCCACCCCGTTCGGCGCCTTGCCGAAGCTGCACAGCAGGTCCGTCACTCCAAAAGCCGGCGCTACTCCATCCCCAACCTGTCGGGGCGGTCTGACGAGATTGGTGAGCTGGCTGCCGCTCTTAGGGACATGACGGACTCCCTATGGACGCGCATGGACACCATAGAACGCTTTGCCGCGGACGTCGCTCACGAAATTAAAAACCCGCTCACCAGCTTACGCAGCGCTGTTGAAACCGTCGCGCGTGTGAAAGATTCGGAACAGCAGAAGCAGCTTATGTCGATCATCCTGGACGACGTCGCCAGGTTGGACCGACTGATCTCCGAGATATCAGACGCCTCGCGTCTTGACGCCGAGTTGTCTCGCGCCGAGATGAGCGTCGTTGGCATTGAACGTCTCATGAAAGCCCTGGCGAAAATCCAGAACGCCAACGACGATCCGAATGCACCCAAAGTTGAGGTGATTTCTGAGGACCCTGAGTCCCGCGGGCGCCGGCGCGACCCTGACCTCACTGTGCCCGGACTCGAAGGTCGCCTAGGTCAAGTGTTCCGCAACCTTATCGTCAATGCCATGTCCTTTAGCCCGTCTGGCAGCACGATCACTATTCGCACCGCTCACACAGGCCGGCACGTGAAGGTTGTCATTGAAGACCAGGGGCCCGGCATTCCAGTGGGCAAGGAGAATGCCATCTTCAGCCGGTTTTATTCTGAACGCCCCGAAGGCGAGAAGTTTGGCACCCACTCGGGGCTTGGGCTTTCCATCTCCAGGCAGATTATTGAGGCCCACCGCGGCATGCTTCACGCAGAAAACATCGTAAGCGATGATAAGCGGGTCACCGGGGCACGATTCGTCGTCCGCCTGCCAGCAGCCTGAGACCTAACCCAACACGAACGCCAGCAGAAACGGCAGAGTCACAAACGAAAGTATTGTTGAAATCATAACAATCCCACCCACTTCTTCGGCGCGCGTTCCCGCGCGCATGGCAAAAAGATATGTGAAGACGGCGGTGGGCATTGCTGACTGAATGATTACGACGCCGCGCACTGGACCTTCAAGGTCCAGTGCCGTCGCCACACCGACGCCGACGGTGAAGCCCATGATCAGGCGGAACGCCGATAAACCGAAGCCACGGCGGAAGGGCGCAACCTTTAAACGTCCGAGTGAGGCCCCCAGAGATATGAGCATCAATGGAATCACAAAGCCCGCCAAAACTTCCGTGGTATTGGCGACCCATTTAGGCAGTTCGATATCGGTGTATAAAAGTACAAACGCCGCTATGATCGCCCAAATGACGGGGTTCCGGAAGATGATATCGGTGGAGAGTCGGCCGCTCGCGATGCTGACGCCCGCGGTGAATTGTAGAACAGAGCTGGTGGCATAGTACGCCACCGCTAAGCCCAGACCGCTCTCGCCGAACGCAAACAAACACAGGGGCAGGCCCATATTGCCAACATTGGGGACAAACAAAGACGGCAGATACGCCGACAGGGGCAAGCGCAAGGTTTTAAGCAATAGAGCCCCGGTCGCGGCAACGGTGCCGGCGACGAGCAGTGTCGCGCCTACGATTTGGACTATGGACGTCAAGTCCGGCCCGTTAATCAGGAGCGAGGAAAACAGCAGGCATGGCGCGCCCACATAGGTCACAAGGTCAGTGATCATGGCCGTGTCGAACGGCATCCGCTGCCGCCGCCACACGTAACCGACGAGGGCGATCAGAAGGACGGGCGCGATAATAGCGAAGATTTGTTGAGGCATGTTCCAGCCGCCGGAAAACCGAGGGCCACACATACGATACCTGCCGGACCATTGCCACCGCCCTCGAGTCAGGGGCCGGCGGGGAACACCTCGAATTGACAAAACGTGGCTGCGGACCCAGGCTACGGCATGACGAGGAACACACGTTTATGGCGCTCATCAACGGCACCTGCGTTGCATTAGACGGCCAAGGCATTTTAATCCGCGGGCCATCCGGCGCGGGCAAATCGGATTTGGCTTTGCGTCTTATCGATACCGGCGCTCAGCTGGTTGCCGATGATTGCGGTGAGTTGGCTCTGAGCGGCAACACCCTCACCCTCACCGCCCCGCCCGCGATAGCAGGAAAACTCGAAGTGCGCGGATACGGTATCGTTGAGCTTGCCTTACGGGGATCGGTGCCTGTGGTTTTGGTGGTAGACTTGGCACCGGAATCGGAGATTGACCGCATGCCGGAGACGACGACATGCGTCGTCGAGGGCATTAGGGTGCGGCACTTGACGGTGGATGCTCGCACACCTTCAGCATCCGCGAAAATTAGGCTCGCCCTCCGTGTTGCACTAGAATAAGCCTGAGCCATGATTACAACATCGGCATCCAAGAAGAAAAACGGCCCCGAGACGGCGCCACGCGTTGTGATCGTGACCGGCATGTCTGGTGCCGGCAAAAGTGCGGCTCTGCACGCCCTAGAGGACGCCGGGTTTGAAACCATCGACAACTTGCCGTTGGCTCTCCTGAGCGCGATCGTATCGGCCGGGGAAGGCTCGCACGGCTCTATCGCCGTTGGCGTAGATTTCCGCACCCGCGATTTCGATGCCACCCGCCTCGTCGCCACGTTGGATGCCATGCGCGCCAACGCCGATCTGTCCGCCAATATCGTATTTCTTGACTGCGACAACGACGTCATCGGACAGCGTTATACGGAATCGCGCCGACCACATCCACTTGCGGATGATCTGCCTGTCTCCGTAGGCATTGAAACAGAACGTCGCTTGTTGGTACCGGTGCTCGAGCATGCCGATTTAGTGATCGATACATCCCGGCTCACGCCGATAGACTTGAAACAAATCCTGTTGGGACAATACAGCGGTTCGACGCAACAGCCCTTGAAAATTTTTCTAATGTCTTTCGGTTACCGGTACGGATTACCGCGCGATGCCGATTTAGTCTTTGACGTCCGCTTTCTTAAAAATCCACATTACGTTGCCGACCTTAAACCACTGACTGGCTTGGACAATGAGATCGCCGCGTTCATAGTGAAGGACTCTTCCCTCTCCACCTTTCTCTATAGTCTGACCCGGCTTCTGGAACCGCTTCTGTCGCTTTACGAGAGTGAAGGAAAAAGCTACCTAACCATCGCGATTGGCTGCACAGGAGGGCGGCACCGCTCGGTGTACGTAACTGAGCGGGTGAAAACATGGCTCCATAATAAGGAAATGGCGCCCACAGTGCGCCATAGGGATATCCACGCGGCCGATATTACTGCACTGTAGAATAGAAAAACTCTGTAAAATTACGCCTAAGTTGGGGTCGCCTAACCGAAGCCGATTGGCTAAGCTGCGCCCCGTTCTCGGGAGGACTTTATGCTTTTTGCGACGTTCAAAGTTTAGGACCCGTTCCACCACATGTCTCAGTCAAAACCGCTAATCGGCCTCGTGCTGGTCACCCATGGCCGTCTCGCCCACGAACTTGTCGCGGCCACGGAACATGTGGTGGGTCAGCAGAGGCAGATCGCCACGGTTTGTATTGGCCCGGAAGACGATATGGAGCAACGCCGCGCCGATATCGTCAAAGCAGTTGAAACCGTAAATGCCGGTGAAGGCGTTGTCGTTCTTACCGATATGTTTGGCGGCACGCCATCGAACCTAGCGATATCGATCATGGAGAACGCGCCGGTCGAGGTGATCGCCGGCGTTAATTTGCCCATGCTTATTAAGCTGGCGTCTGTGCGCGGTACCGAATCCCTACAGTCCGCCGTCGCCCAAGCTCAGGAAGCCGGGCGGAAATACATCAACGTCGCCTCGGCGCTGCTTGCCCAGGAAAAGACGCCGGAGTAGAGCGCCCAAGAGTCGGTATACATCACCTATCTGGCGCTCCAACCTCCCAGGCAAGTTCGGAATACAAAAACGATGGGTGAACAACTGCAGCGCCAAGTGGAGATCTGCAATGATAAGGGACTACATGCGCGCGCTGCCGTGAAATTCTGTAAGACCGCAGCAAAATTTGACGCGGAGATAAAGGTTGCGCGTGGGGCCGCTGAAGTTTCAGGTGGGTCCATCATGGGTCTAATGATGCTCGCGGCCGGCCAGGGCTCGACCATCGAAATCCGGACAACCGGCTCTGACGCGACCGAAGCACTAGAAGCTCTGTGTGCCTTGGTGGCAAACAAGTTCGATGAAGAATAAAACAAAATCCGCGAATGATTCTGGGAGCCGCGAACGAGTTTTTTGCGGCCAGCCTGTGGGCGCGGGGGTGGCGATCGGCGTTGTTCACCGTTACGATTCTCGCGCAGTTGTGCAAGTGCGCGAACGGCGCATTCCGGGCATGAAAATAAGAACTGAGCAACACCGCCTTCTTGAAGCCGCGGCCAAAGCTGCAGAGTACGTCGAGGAGCTTCAGGGCCAAGCGCAACGTATGAATAGTGCAGCGGGCGAGGAGCTTGGGTATATCCTTGACGCGCACCTGCAAATGCTGAGCGGCTCGCGCTTAATACGCGGCGTACAAAAACGCATAGCATCCGAGCGCATCAACGCCGAGGCCGCTGTGGTTAAAGAAATTGGCCTCATGTCCGAGGCGTTTGCCGCCATGGAGGACCAATATCTATCCGAGCGAGTGTCCGATATCCGCGAGGTCGGCCGGCGGCTGGTGGAGAGCCTAGGGCATGCGGCACCTGCCGGAATTGACGCGTTACCGCGGAACGCCGTGGTTGTCGCCGACGAGCTCTCGCCCGCAGATACCGCTTTACTTGATCCGAGCCGCATCACCGGTCTCGCGACTACGCTGGGAGGAGCCGAAAGCCACATGGCCATCGTGGCCCGGTCGCTTGGGTTGCCTGCGGTTGTCGCTGCGGCAGCGCTAATTGACGACGTAAAAAATGGCGAAGCGATCGTCATTGACGGCTCGACAGGTAAAATTTTCGTTTCGCCTTCTGTAAGTACGCTTCGCACCTATCGGCTTCAGCGCGCGCGCTTCCTGCGCGCGCAGCGTTCACTGAAAAAACTCAAATCCGTGGCAGCGATCACCAAGGACGGGTTCCGCGTACACTTGCAAGCTAACATCGAGTTTCCGTCGGAATTGGATGCCGTTGCCGCCTCGGGTGCCGAGGGCATAGGTCTGTTTCGCAGCGAATTCATGTTCTTAAACAGGGCAACACTGCCCACTGAAAACGAGCAATTCACCCAGTTATCTCAAGTAGTTAAGAAATTAAGCGGGCGGCCTGTCACGATTCGAACCTTGGACTTCGGAGCTGATAAACTAGGGGAAGCGGTTGGTTTAAAATCCGGGCCGAATCCCGCATTGGGGCTGCGAGGTATTCGATTTGCATTGGCTCGGCCCGAGGTGCTGATGACCCAACTTGCGGCGATCCTGCGCGCTGGAGCAATAGGTCCAGTGCGCATTTTGCTGCCCATGGTTTGCGCCGTAGACGAGGTCAAGGAGACGCGGAACATTTTGGCGCGCGTTGCACGGCAGCTAAAACGGCGTGGAGCAAGGATCGCTGACGAGTTGCCGCCGGTCGGCGTGATGATCGAAATACCCGGCGCCGCTCTTGCCGCTGATGCCCTTGCCGCTGATGCCGATTTTTTCGCTATTGGCACCAATGACCTGACACAGTACACACTCGCCATAGACCGAGCCGACGAGCAAGTTGCGTACTTGTACAATTCTCTTCATCCGGCGGTCTTGCGCCTGATCCAATTCTCTGCCGAAGCTGCGTCAGCCGCAAGCATTCCCGTATCCATCTGCGGAGAGATGGCTGGCGATGAGCGCCTAACGCCGATTTTGCTCGGATTTGGAATCACCGAATTGTCCATGACACCAGCAAATCTGCCCCGGGTCAAAAAAGCCGTCCTTGACCTAAACCTATCGGCCATTACCGGCCGCGTTCGCCGCCTGACGAGTGAGTCCGATCCAGCCCGCTTACAGGTGTTATTGGACTACATTTCCCGGTCCCGATAGGCCAATTGTTGCCCGTTTCCCGCGTGGCTGCTATACGGCGCGCCGGCCCCGAGACTCGGCCCCATCACACACGCCGGTCGGCGTTCAAGGAGACAGAGTGATATGAATTTTAGCGATTACAAGGTGAAGGACATTGGGCTTGCTGCGTGGGGCCGCAAAGAAATCGCCATAGCGGAGACCGAAATGCCGGGCCTTATGGCCATTCGTGACGAATACGGAAGCAAGCAACCTCTGAAGGGGTCCCGCATCGCCGGCTCACTGCACATGACTATTCAGACGGCCGTGCTGATTGAGACGCTTAGGCACCTCGGTGCTGATGTCCGTTGGGCATCTTGCAACGTGTTTTCCACGCAGGATCATGCCGCCGCCGCCATCGCTGAAGGGGGTACGCCGGTATTTGCCCACAAGGGCGAGTCACTGGAGGAGTATTGGCAGTACACACATCAAATTTTAGAATGGAGCGACGGCGGAGCACCCAACCTCATTCTCGATGACGGTGGTGACGCGACGCTCCTGGTCGTTCTTGGCGCGCAGGCGGAAACCGACCCCTCAGTCATCGCCAACCCCGGCAACGAAGAAGAGCAAGTGCTCTTTGCCGCCATTGCGAAGCGCCTCAAGGAGCAACCCGGCTGGTACGCGAGGGTTAAGTCCAGCCTGCGCGGTGTCAGTGAGGAGACCACAACGGGCGTTCACCGGTTGTACCAGATGGCGAAGGACGGCCGCCTGCCCTTCCCAGC
The DNA here is from genome assembly GCA_963662375.2 of Rhodospirillaceae bacterium. Classification (GTDB taxonomy): domain Bacteria; phylum Pseudomonadota; class Alphaproteobacteria; order Rhodospirillales; family Rhodospirillaceae; genus UBA11612. Next base: position 169,483 of record CAXXRP010000015.1, on the reverse strand, counting down.
CATCAACGTCAACGACAGCGTTACCAAGTCCAAGTTCGACAATATCTATGGCTGTCGCGAAAGTTTAGTCGATGGCATCCGCCGTGCGACGGACGTCATGATGGCAGGCAAGGTTGCTGTGGTGAACGGATTCGGCGACGTCGGCAAGGGCTCCGCTGCGTCTCTGCGCCAGGCCGGATGCCGCGTTATGGTCACTGAAGTTGATCCTATTTGCGCGCTGCAAGCGGCGATGGAAGGCTATCAGGTTGTGACCATGGACGACGCAGCTTCGCAGGGCGACATCTTCGTAACCGCGACGGGAAACTTGGACGTCATCACGGTCGACCATATGCGGAATATGAAAGACCGCGCTATTGTCTGCAACATTGGGCACTTCGATACTGAAATCCAGGTCGAAGCTCTCAAGAACTTCAAATGGCATAATGTTAAGCCACAGGTGGATGAGATCGAATTCCCCGACGGCAAGCGGACTATTTTGCTGGCGGAAGGCCGGCTCGTGAACCTCGGCTGCGCGACAGGCCATCCCAGCTTTGTGATGAGCGCATCCTTCAGCAACCAGGTGCTGGCGCAAATGGAACTGTGGAACAACAGAGATAACTACGAAAAAAAGGTCTATGTGCTGCCCAAGCATCTGGATGAAAAGGTCGCCGAATTTCATCTCGCCAAGGTCGGCGCCAAGTTGACGAAACTGTCGGCCGCTCAGGCGGCTTATATCGGTGTTGGGCAATCCGGCCCTTTCAAGCCGGAAACCTACCGTTATTAGCTGCGTCACCGTATAGTAGGGCCCATGATTGCCTCGGCCTCATAGCTGGGGTCAGACGCTTAGGTCTTAAGAGGGGTGCGGTGCCCAGCGACATCACGGAGCTGCTGACGCCGCCGGTTTTAACCGGACTGGTCGCGGTGTTGCTGCTATTTCCACCAGCAGCATGGGCGCTCTGGCGCCAGCACCGCCATTGGCGGCGCGCCGAGCGCGAGGCCGGACGGGCTCGGTATACCCGCGACGCCGTTCAAGCCGCGCTTGAAACCGCGCCGGAAGGCTACTTCGCATGGTTTCATCAGCCAATTGCCGAGAAAGATGACGAGACAGCGTCTTTGCCGAAATTTCGGACACTGGGTTATTGCTCGCGACGCCTTGCCGTACTGCTCGATTTGTTCCGCGGTATGGATTCCGGCTTCGACAATGTCCTAGACGGCTTTGACCGCGCCTCACAAGACCGGTTGCTCGCCGCCATCACCGCAATGCGCGACGGCGGCGTCGGCTTCGAAGTCGACCTGGACCACACCGTAACGGGACGGCGGATTCAGGCGCGCGGCGTACGTGCGCAAAATGATTCGGGGCATACCATGGCCGATGTCGTATGGATGAACGACGTGACCGAGGGGGTCGCAGCGGTTGCTACCTTGACTGAAGAGTCCGTCGCTTGGCGGCGTGAGCGCAACATTCTCAAGGCCGCCCTCGATGGCGTGATGAATCCTATTTGGTTGCGCGACGATGACCTCTCTTTGATTTATTGCAATGACGCGTATGTAAAAACTGTCGATGCGATAGACTCATTTGATGTCGTTGCGCGCGGGCGGGAGATTGCGCCGCGCGTCACCGCCCGCAAGGCACGAGCATTGGCGGCAGCCGCGCGTGCCGCCGGTGAAACGCGGCGGGGGCCGTTCCATATGGTAATCGACGGTAGCCGCCGACTGATGGAAGTAATTGAATCTCCCGTCGAAGGCGACAGCGGCGAGTCGGCACAAGGCGCCACTGCGCCGCTCTTTTCAGATGGCAGTGGACGCATGACAGCGGGGACAGCCTATGACATCACGCGCCAGGAGGAATTGGAAACTCGCCTTAAGAGAGAAGCGGCGGCGCACGCGGAGGTTCTTGAGCGGCTGGGCACGGCCATCGCGATATTTGGACTGGACACACGGTTAATTTTCTTCAATACGGCATTTTCTGAACTTTGGGATTTGAGTCCGGAGTGGCTTCGGGACGGCCCCACCTACGCCTCGGTGCTCGATGCCCTACGGGCCAAGCGGCGCCTACCGGAAGTCGCCGACTTTCCCGCCTACAAAGAAAAGGAGCTGTCGCGCTTTACGTCGCTACTTGAACCCACTGAAGACGTTTTGCATCTGCCCGGTGGTGGCACATTGCGACGCGTGATCGCGCCTCACCCGATGGGAGGCTTGTTGACCACTTATGAGGATATTACAGACAAGCTTGCGCTTGAACGGTCCTACAACACACTGATCGCCGTTCAGCGCGAAACTATCGACAATCTACAAGAGGCCGTTGCTGTCTTCGGTGCCGAGGGCGAGCTCCGCCTCGCCAACCCCGCGTTCGCCGGTCTCTGGGGTTTGGATCTTGATGCTCTACGCGAAGGCCCCCTTATGAGCGATGTGATCGAATCTTTTCAGGGGTTCTTTGACGACCCGGAGATCTGGTCCCGCCACCGGACTGTTATGCTGGCTGCCCTGGATAGCGAGAAACAGCGTACGACCCAACAGGGCCGTGTTGTGCGCGTTGACGGATCGGTTTTGGAATTCATATCGGTACCACTGCCCGACGGCGGCGTCTTGTTTTGCTACAACGATGTCTCCGCGCCCGAACGTGTCGCGCAAGCATTGCTTGGGCGGGCCGAAGCGCTCACCGCTACCGATAAAATACGCACCGAATTCCTTATGAACGTTGCGTTTGAATTGGAAGGCCCGGTATCGAACATCGGCGCCTTAGCGAACCGCCTCGCTGGCATCAAACCAGGACAGCCGGTTGCGGTGGTTCAGGACATCATCGAGGCATCAAAGACGCTCAAGACGTTGATAGAAGACGTCAGAGATCTCTCTGACGTCGAAACCGGTCAACAAACCCTACATTTGGATTCGTTTTATATTACCGATGCGATGAATCGAGTCGCGGCCATGACACGTGAAGCGGTCAAACGCCACGGAGCGATCCTTGAACTCGCATGCTCGGAAAATATCGGCTGGATGGTGGGCGATGCCGCACGTATCAAGCAAACGCTTTATCATCTTCTGACGAGCGCCCTGAAAAATATGCCGGAAGGTGAGCGTATTGTTCTTTCGGCGCACCGCGACGAAAATTCGAAGAACGATGTGACGTTTTCTGTACGCCACGCCGCGAATGGCCAGACCCACGCGGGATTGGGAATTTATCTCGCTCAACGCATAGCGGAACTGCACGGTGGTGCGTTAACGGCCGACGCCGACGGCGCCGACATCTTGGTGGCATGCCGCTTGCCCAGTGGCGACGTATCGAGTCCCGGAGAAACGCGCGTGGCGGGGCAATAGAGACGCGCATCATGTCCGAGATATTTTTGCTACCGAATCACGGTCCGCTATCGCTTCCATTGGAGTTGGACACAATGAAATTCGGTGCAGTGCTGGCCGAATCGGCGCGCCCAGGCGATGTGATCGCCCTCAAAGGACCGCTGGGCGCGGGCAAGACCACTCTCGCGCGTGGATTCATCCAGAGGCTCGCCGGTGCGGAAGAAGAAGTTGTGAGCCCGACATTTACACTGGTGCAAACATACGAAACACCACGGGGACTTGTGTGGCATTTTGATTTGTATCGTCTCGACTCACCGAACGACGTGCTGGAACTGGGACTGGAGGACGCGCAGATCGACGGGATCACTTTGATAGAATGGCCAGAGCGCCTAGGACCACACGTGCCACGGACGTGTCTTGAGGTTGAACTATCATCAGCCCCGAGTAGCGGCGGGCGCGAGGTTCGGCTCTCAGGAAAATCGAACTGGCGCGAACGAATGAATGAAGTGGTGAACCGTGTCCGCTAATCGTGAGGCGCTCGTTGCCGCTTTCCTCCAAGAGCACGGCTGGAGCGGCGCCAAACGCTGGCACCTGGCAGGCGATGCCTCATTCCGAAAATACGATCGTCTTGAGGGATCAAGCGGCAGAGCTGTGCTTATGGATGCACCGCTGCCCCAAGAAAATGTGCGCTTGTTCATGCTCATCGCACGGCATTTGTTCAAACAAGAATTTTCCGCCCCCGAAATTCTGGCAGCGGATGCGGATACGGGCCTGCTGTTGCTGGAAGACCTAGGGGACGGCACGTATACGCAGTTACTGGCGCAGGGGCACAGTGAGCATGAGCTTTACACGCTTGCGACCGATGTGTTGATCGCGCTTCACCGCTTGCCGGAAAATCAGGCCGTGCCTGCCGGTGTTGAACCCTACGGCATGCCGCGTTTGCTCGAGGAAGTCGGGCGCTTGAACGAGTGGTATGTGCCTTTGATAAACGCTCCGCCCTTATCCTCATCGGCTATCGATGAATTTCAATCCATTTGGCAGAGTATATTGCCGCTAGCATGGACGGCACCGACGTCACTCGTGTTATTCGACTACCATGTGGACAACCTTCTATTGTTGCCTGACCGCGAGGGAATCAAAGCCTGCGGGCTTCTAGACTTTCAGGACGCGGTGGCCGGGCCTGTCACCTACGATCTAATGTCTTTGCTGGAAGACGCGCGCCGCGACGTGAGCCCAGCACTGATCGCCGAATTGAAACAACGGTACCTAGACGCCTTTCCGTTGCTGAAGCCGCATGATTTTAAAATCTCGTGGGCGGTGATGGCTGCACAACGTCATGTGCGCGTGATCGGTACATTCGCACGGCTCAAAGCGCGCGACGGCAAGCCGCTTTATATGCGGCACATGCCGCGTTTGTGGCGCTACATGGATCGGTGCCTTGCTCATCCCGCGTTGAATGACTTGAAGGCGTGGATAGACACATTCGTGCCGCCGAACTTACGGACGCTACGATCATGAGCGGCGCGATGCCCGCCACAGCCATGCTTCTTGCCGCGGGCCTTGGTACGCGCATGAAACCACTGACGGACCGGACACCAAAGCCTTTGATTGAAGTCGGCGGCAAAGCGCTGATCGACTGGCAGTTGGACCAACTGGGTATGGCCGGTGTGCTGCACACGGTGGTAAACGTTCATCACCTGGCTCCGCAGATCACCGAGCATTTGAAGCTGCGCCAAAAACCAACCATTTCGATTTCCGACGAAACGAAGTGCTTGCTGGACACCGGCGGCGGCATCGTCAAGGCGCTGCCAGTGATTGGCGGAGACCCATTCTTTGTTTTCAGCTGCGATACCATCACTCTGGACGGCGAAACACCTGCGTTGAACCGTCTGGCTAACGCTTGGAACCCCGACGAACTCGATGTGTTGATGCTGCTACATCCCATGGAAACTGCGCACGGTTTTGATGGTGCCGTGGATTTTTTTAGGGGCAACGACGGTTTTCTCACGCGCCGAGGCACCCCGGCGCGCGCACCATATGCCTATACCGGCATTCAGATCATGCATCCTCGCGTCATGACGGGTGAAAAAGCCAAACCGTTTCCCATGAACAAGGTTTGGGACCGCGCGATTGCAACCCACCGCCTGAAGGCCGTTGTGCACGATGGTATGTGGTTCCACGTGGGCACGCCGGATGCCGTTGAAAAAACAAATGCGGCGTTGCTGGCACGATGACTTCAAAACCCCAGACATGGCGTACGCTGGCGAAGACAAAGCCCGCCGTGTTCACCGTGGCCGCGCATTTGCCGTTCGTCGACGCGTTGGCTTACGGCATTCTGGGCGACGCTGGTGACGATCCTCTAACACTTGCTTCAACAACTGTGCTACTGCCAACACGGCGCGCATGTCGGAATTTACGCGAATCTTTTTTGCGTCTGAACGACGGCAAACCTTTATTGCTGCCGCGCCTGATGCCGCTCAACGATTTAGATGAGGACGAAGTTTTATTTTCGTCGTTCAGTGGTGCCGAGACGGCCGAAAATATTCCGCCGCCCATCGCGCCGTTGAAGCGGCAGCTTCTTTTGGCGCGGTTGATTCAGGCCCAAGGCGAATCGCATCCGGAGCGGGCGCTGCGGCTGGCGGAAGAACTCGCCAAGTTTTTGGACCAGGTACAAACCGAGCAATTGTCGTTCGAGAAATTACCGGATCTGGTACCGGAAGATTATGCGGAGCACTGGAAGATCACCCTGAAATTCCTTGGGATTCTCACCGAGTCCTGGCCGGAAATCCTGAAGGCGGAAGGCGCCATCGACCCAGCGGACCATCGCAACCGGGTTTTTGCTGCTCAGGCGCGGATTTGGGCCAGCGGCGGCGCGGCGGGACCGGTGATTGCCGCCGGCTCTACCGGGAGCATTCCCGCAACGGCAGAGCTTTTAGCCACCGTGGCTGGCATGGAGGACGGGGCCGTGGTGCTGCCCGGATTAGACCAGATGCTCGGCGAGAACGACTGGTTAGCGGTGGATAAATCACACCCACAGTACGGTTTTAAACAGCTTTTGCGCCGGTTTGAGGTACCCCCAGGCGCGGTGCGACCGTGGCCGACCGGCCGTTGCTGCACGGCGGGTCCATGGTCAGAGTGCGAAATTAGCACGGTGAAATCGCGGTTTTTGACTGAAGTGATGCGTCCGGCCGCAACAACGCACGCGTGGCGATCGATGACGCCTATGGACTCTTCGGCGGTTAAGGGTCTGACGCAAATAAATTGCCCGGCGCCGCGTGAAGAAGCCGAAGTTATTTCATTAGCGATGCGCAAAGCGTTGACCGAAGACGGGCGCACCTGCGCAGTGGTCACGCCGGATCGTACGTTGGCGGAACGTGTTTCAGTAGAGTTGAAACGGTGGGGTATCGATATCGACGACTCGGCCGGAAGGCCTTTGCACAAGACACCGCCGGGTGCGTTCCTGCGTTTGATCGCGGTGATGGTGGACGAAGATTTCGCGCCGGTACCGACTCTGGCGGTGTGTAAACACCCCCTCGCCGCCGCCGGATTGGATCCCGCCGCGTTCAGAAGACTTACGCGGCGCGTTGAGATGAAAATCCTGCGCGGGCCGCGCCCACCCGCCGGGCTTGCCGGGCTGAAAGCGCTGTCAAAAACTCTTGATGCTGGCGAAGGCGATATCGAGGCTTGGATTAGACACTTAAAAAAAAGCTGCGGGGAATTCGCAGCCATGATGAAAACGGACTCCGTCGCGATTTCAAAACTTCTGAATGCGCATATGGCAGCTGCGGAAGAATTAGCGTCGACGGACGATGCGCCGGGTCCGCTGCGTCTTTGGGCTGAGGATGCGGGCGAAGCGGCAAGCGTCTTTATTGCCGAACTGGCGCAGTGCTGCGATGTCATGCCCCCCATTTCGCCGCTGGACTATCCGGCATTGCTTGAAGTCTTGATGAGCGCGCGAGCAGTGCGCCCACGTTACAGCAAGCATCCGCGTTTGCACATCCTCGGACCGCTGGAAGCGCGATTGCAACGCTTTGATGTTCTTATCCTCGCCGGACTTAACGAAGGCACATGGCCGGCCGAAGCAGAGGCTGATCCATGGATGAGCCAGCCAATGCGCAAGAAATTCGGCCTGCCCTCGCCGGAACGGCGAATCGGCCTCGCCGCACACGATATCGCTCACGCTATGTGCGGACCACGGGTGATCATGACCCGTTCGGAAAGAGTTGACGGCACACCTACTGTACCCTCTCGGTGGTTGATGCGCCTTGAGCGAGCCGTAGACGCCGTAGGACTGACTGAGGCGTTCCGTGAAGAGGCGGGCGTGTGGCTGCCGTGGGCGCGAGACCTGACGGCGCCGGATTCGTACAACAACTCCATTTCCCCGCCCGCGCCAAAGCCGCCGGTCGACTCCCGACCGCGCCGTCTGTCGGTGACGGAAATCGAGACGTGGATGCGCGACCCCTACGGCATCTATGCGCGCTATGTGCTGAAACTGAAGGCGCTGGAGCCACTGGACCAAGACGCGAGCGCCGCTGATTACGGCTCGCTGGTGCACCACGCCTTACACCAGTTTATCGCCACATATCCGACGTGCCCGTTGCCAAAAAATGCGCTGACAAACCTTTTGAAGATTGGTGATGAGGTGTTCAAGCAGGAAGCTGTGCGCCCGGGGATATTAGCCTTCTGGAAGCCGCGCTTTGAGCGCATCGCTGCATGGTTCGTGGATACAGAAAACGCGCGCCGACATGAACTCAGCCAATCCTTCGTTGAAATAAGGGGCGAGATGACCCTGCCCGGACCCGCCGGATCGTTCAAACTGGTGGGTAAAGCCGACCGCATCGACCACAGCAAGGACGGCCGCATCACCGTGATCGACTACAAGACCGGCACACCGCCATCGGACGACGAGATTATCGCCGGCTTCTCGCCGCAACTACCTTTAGAAGCGGCCATGATCGCGGCAGGCGACTTTGATGGTGTGCCTAAGGGGAAACTCGACGCGCTGAGTTTTTGGCATTTGCACGGACGGGGTGACGGCGGCCATGAGTCCGTTGTCGAGGGCGACGCGAGTGCTTTGGCCGCTGAGGCGCGCAAAGGCCTCACGGCGTTGATCGCTAAATTCGACGACCCGAGCACGCCCTACGAAGCACGCCCCAATCCTACTTATGGGCCATCGTACAACGACTACGGACATTTGGCCCGGGTGAAGGAATGGGCCGCTGGTGAGGACGACACATGAACCCGATGGACGCAACCGCCGTCGCCAACCGCGCACAAAGCACGGCGATTGACCCGGGCACCAGCGTGTGGGTGAGCGCCTCGGCGGGGTCGGGCAAAACCAAGGTACTGGCGGAGCGGGTCCTGGCGTTGCTGCTCGCGGGCACTGCGCCACACCGCATCCTGTGCCTAACGTTCACCAAAGCCGCGGCGGCGGAAATGGGCAACCGTATCTCGCAGTGTTTGGCCGCGTGGGTGACGGCCGAGGACCGCGATCTGCGTGACGACGTTGAGCGCCTTGTCCGAGGTAAGGCCGACGAGGCGGTTATCGCGCGGGCGCGGCGGCTGTTCGCCGAGGTGCTGGATGCGCCGGGCGGCATGCAGATCTCGACATTGCATGCCTTCTGCCAATCTTTGCTGCGGCGATTTCCGCTGGAAGCCGGTATCGCGCCGCACTTCGCCCTGATGGATGAGCGGGATGCCGCCGAAGCTTTGGAGGAGGCGTTGGAAGATGCCATCGCCCACGCTCATGAAGGCGGCGACGATGAGTTGGCCGATGCGCTGTCGGTTCTGACGGCGCGGGTGCACGAGTCCAATTTCAGTGAGTTGATGGGTGCGCTGATCGCCGGGCGCAGCAAACTAGCTCGTATGTTAGGTGAACACAGCGGACTGGACGGGTCCATTGCCGCCATGCGGGCGATGCTAGGACTTCTACCGGGCGACACCGAAGAGTCGATGATTGATGCGGCTTGCGCCAACGACGCGTTCGATGGTCCGTCTTTAAGACTGGCAGTGCAGGTTTTAGCCACGGGCACAAAGAACGATCAGGCACGCGGCCAAAGCATCGCTGATTGGCTGGGCGTATCAAAGACGCGGGGTGAAACGTTCGCAACCTATGCGTCGCGTTTCATCACCCAAAAGGGCGATATCCGCGCGTCGCTCATCACAAAGAAACTCGGCGTGGCAAACCCCGATATCATGACCGTGCTGCAAGCCGAGGCTGGGCGCATCCACAGCGCAACGGCGTGCCTGAAAGCGGTGGGGGTGGCCGAGGGCACGAGCGCCCTGATGCGCATCGGCGGGGACTTGCTGGACCGATACAACACGGACAAAGCGCGGCGCGGACTGATGGACTACGACGATCTTATTCAAACCACGCGGCAGCTGCTGGAGAGGCCCGGTGTTGCCGAGTGGGTGCTGTACAAACTAGACGGAGGCATCGACCACATTCTGATCGACGAGGCCCAGGATACCAACCCCGACCAATGGGCCATCGTCAAACCGCTACGGGATGAATTTTTCACCGGGCGCGGACGCCATGAAGAAAGGTCGCCCGCGCCGCGTACGGTTTTTGCCGTAGGCGACCGGAAACAATCCATCTACAGCTTCCAGGGCGCGGCACCGGGCGAGTTCGACCGAGAGCATGCGGACACCAAGAGCGATGTGCTTGCTGCACAACAGCGTTGGGAAGACGTGGATATGAACGTCTCGTTCCGGTCCGCGCCCGCGGTGCTGGACGCCGTAGATGCGGTGTTTGATCAGAACACTGCCAAGGACGGAATTGTTCTAACGCCTGAGGAAAAAATCACCCACCTTGCCGCGCGCAGAGGCCATGCGGGGCTTGTCGAGATTTGGCCGGCCGTGGAGCCGGACATTACGGACGCGCCCGTCAGTTGGAAACCGCCGGTGGAGCGGCATAAAGGCGACTCGCCGCAAAACAGGCTCGCGGCGCTGGTGGCCGCGCGCATCGAACACATGGTCACGGCGAAAGAGCGCCTTGAGTCCAGGGATCGATCTATCCGTCCCGGCGATATCATGGTCCTGGTACGCCGGCGCACCGGGTTTGTCGAAGAGTTGGTACGGCAACTGAAACAACGCCGTATTGCCGTGGCGGGCGTAGACCGAATGATCCTCACCGATCAAATGGCGGTCATGGACCTGATTGCCTTGGGCGAATTTCTGTTGTTGCCCGAGGATGACTTAACGTTGGCGACCGTCCTCCGCAGTCCGCTGGTTGGTTTGAGCGAGAAGGAGTTGTTTACCCTCGCCCATGACCGCGATGAAAAACACCTTTGGGATGTTTTGAATGCCCATGCCGGAAGTGAGAGCCACCTCGGCGACGCCCAGGCGATGCTGGCCGATTTGCTGTCGCTCACCGATTACCTGACGCCGGCCGAGCTGTATGGCCATGTGCTTGTGGCCGGTCACGGGCGACGCAAATTACTAGCACGCCTCGGCGCAGATGCGGACGATCCGATTGATGAGTTTTTGAACCTCGCGCTCAATTTCGAGAAAGCCCACCCGCCATCGTTGCAAGGGTTTTTATCTTGGCTCGCGGCGAGTGAAACACAGATTAAACGCGATTTAGATCAAAGCGGCACCGACGCCGTAAGGGTGATGACCGTGCATGGCGCCAAAGGCTTGGAGGCACCCATTGTGTTTCTGCCGGACACGACTCAGGTGCCGACAATGCGCGATCAGTTGTTATGGACCAACGGCGACTCCCGCCTGTTGCTGTGGGCGTCAAAAGCGGACGAGCTGGACCCGGTGACGGGCGATTTACGCGCCGCGGCGAAGATCGCGCAGGAACGCGAGTACCACCGTTTGATGTACGTGGCAATGACCCGGGCCGAGGACCGGTTGTATGTGTGTGGGTGGAAAACCCGCAGGCCGGTCAAGTTCGACCAAAGCTGGTACAGCCTGATACGCGCGGGGGTGGAGAGCAAACCGCAGGCGCAAATCGTGATCGATGATTTTCTGGCGACAAAGGGCGCGTTAACGAGTGCCGAGGTCTTACGGCTAACGTCGAAACAGACGGAGAGGGCGAAAAAGGAACAGGGGCCTGAAACGGTGCGCGCGCCGGTGCCTTTGCCCGCTTGGGGCCGGAAAGACCCCCCGCCTGAGAGCGATCCGCCACACCCGCTGACACCATCACGGGCCGCGCGTAGTGATCCGCCTGTGAACGCGCCGCTGAAGGACGACGGGCGAACGCGCTATCAGCGCGGGCTGATCATCCACCGCCTATTGCAGAGCTTGCCGGACATGCCCGCCGCACAGCGACGAGAAGCAGCGGCAGCTTTCGTACAACGGCCCGGATGGGATCTGGACGCCGTGGCGCAAGACGGGATCATTACCGAGACCTTGGCGGTTCTGGAAAACCCGGCATTCGCACCGGTGTTCGCGGCGGGATCAAAGGCAGAGGTCCCCCTGACAGGACTTGTGGGCAAATTCGCGGTGTCGGGCCAGGTGGACCGACTGGCGGTGACGGACACCGATGTTTGGATCATCGACTACAAGGCCAACCGGCCGCCGCCGCGCGCGCAAAACGACGTGGACCCCGCCTATGTGTTTCAGATGGCCACCTACCGCGCAGCGCTGCGTGCCATTTATCCCAATCACACCATTCATTGCGTGCTGCTGTGGACCCACGGCGGCGACGCCGGACCATTTTCCATGGAACTGGAGGCCGCACGGATGGATGAGGTACTGCGCCATGCCGATCTGATATGATGCGCTGATGGACGACACATTTCCGCACGCGAATACGAACACCGCGCCTGATGACCGCGCGGGCGTCGACGGCGTATTTATGCGACAGCATTGGTACTACGCCCTGCCCTCGACGGCCCTGAAATCGGGGGCGATGGTGCACAGAACCATCCTGGGCGAGCCGGTGTTGATCGGCCGAAACGACAAGGGCGCGGTGTTTGCCCTGTGCGACACCTGCCCGCATCGAGGCACGCTTTTGTCGCGCGGGAAATTCGACGGGCGCGACGTGCAGTGCCCGTATCACGGCTGGCGGTTTGCGGCCGACGGGCAGTGCACAGCCATTCCCTCGCAGACTAGATTTCAGAAGCCGCAAACGGCGGACATTCGCGCCAAAACCTACGCCGTGGCCGAGCGGCAGGGAAACATTTGGGTGTTCATTGGTAACAGGGATGATGCGCATCCCAACCTGCTACCAGCGCCGGAGATACCCGTCCTCGGCGATCATTTCCAACTGCACGTGTCGCTACGGTTTTCGTGCAACATCGATTTAGCGGTGATCGGATTGATGGACCCGGCACACGGGGCGTTTGTGCACCGTTCGTCGGTGTGGCGCACTGAGGACAGCATCCATGAGAAGCAAAAGGCGTTCTCGCCCTTGCCGGACCACGAGGGACTGGGCTGGCGCATGGACCGGCATGCCGCCTCGCGCAATTCGCGAGCTTATCGGTTGTTCCTGGGCAGCGCGCCGGAAACAGAGATCACTTACCGCATGCCGTCAGTACGCATCGAACATGCGCGGACAAAAAAATACGACTACTGCGGACTGACCGCCTGTACGCCCGTGAGCGCGTGTGAGACGGACGTGCACCATGTGATGTACTGGAACGTGCCCGGCGGCGCCCTGCTGCGGCCCATCGTGCGGCGCGTGACGCGGCGCTTTCTGGATCAGGACCGGCGCGCGGTGATGGCGATGCAGGAGGGCCTTGCCTTCCATCCGCCCACCATGCTGGTGCAGGACGCGGATACACAAACGCGCTGGTATTACCGCTTGAAACGCGAAGTGCTGGCGGCGCAGACCGAGGGCCGGGCGCCGCGCAACCCGATCACAGCGGTCACCCTGACCTGGCGAAGCTGACACGCTCCCCTCCTCCTAGCGCCACGAGCCGAGGAGAGCAGGAAGACTCCTGAAATACAGGGCGACCTTGACGCTGACCGGCCCCCTACCTAGATTCATCTTCCCCCCTAAAGCGCGGCACCCGCGGCCGTGCACCGCAAATATGAGGACTGAGTGTATGAAACAGGTATCGGACGACTCCTTCGAAGCAGACGTGCTGAAGGCGAAGGGCCTCGTGTTGGTGGACTTCTGGGCGGAGTGGTGCGGTCCTTGTAAGCAAATCGCGTCGTCACTAGAGCAGATCGCGGGCGAGATGGAGGGCAAGCTGACGTTCACCAAATTAAATATCGATGACAACCCACAAACACCGACGCAATTCGGCGTGCGCGGCATTCCAACTCTGATGATCTTCAAGGACGGCCAAGTGGCCGCCATGAAGGTGGGCGCGATGCCCGAAAGCAAACTGAAAGAATGGGTGGAACAATCGATTTAGAGCTTGCGCGGGGCTCAATTCGTCCGTCCGCAAGATTTTCCGCCGGGGGCCGATTAGCCGGGCCGGCTACGCGTAATCCTGATCGCTCTCGATGCTCTTGTTGGTGAAGTCGCGCAAAACCAGCGTCGAGAGAAAACTGACGATGGCACAGAACGCCACGTAGAACGCCACCGCATACCCGGTGTTGTAGGTGGCGAGCAACGCTGTCGCGATGATCGGCGCCGGACCACCGGCAATGATCGAGGTGAGCTGATAGCCCAGCGACGCGCCCGAGTATCTCAAGTTGCCCCGGAAACTTTCGGCAATGAGCGCTGCCTGCGGTCCGTACATCATGTTGTGGGGCAGCAAAGAGAGGGCGATGGCGATAAAGATCAGCGTGGTCGATCCACTTCCCATCAACGCGAAATAGATGAAAGCAAATACAGCCGTGCTGGCCGCACCGATCAAATACATACGCTTGCGGCCGATGCGGTCGGACATCCAACCGAACAACGGAATCCAGATGAAGGACAGCACCGAAGCCGCCAAAACGCCGCGCAATAGAAAGTCACGGCCCACGCCGAGTTGCTGCGTGCCATAGGCAAGCACAAAAGCAGTGAAGATATAGAACGACGCGTTCTCGCCCATGCGGGCAAAGGCAGAAACAAGGATCTCCTTGGGTTGCTCTTTGATCACCTTGAGCATTGGCGCTTCTTCTATCTTGTTTTCCGCCTGCATCCTACGGAACGTGGGCGTTTCCATGACACCAAGGCGGATATAAAGACCGACAAGCACCAACACGAAGCTGAGGAGAAAGGGAATGCGCCAGCCCCAAGTGATGAAATCATCTTTGGTCATAAGGCTGACACCGAGCACCACTAGATTACCGAGAAATAGACCGACCGGCACCCCGAATTGCGGCCACGATGCGATAAAGCCGCGGTGTTTGTTTGTCTTGGCCCACTCCATGGACATGAGAACGGCGCCGCCCCATTCGCCGCCGACGCCGATCCCTTGGATAAACCGCAGAACCGTAAGTATGACAGCGCCCCAGATACCGATGGTCTCAAAGCTTGGCACCAGCGCGATTAGAAAGGTGGAGACCCCCATAAGCATAAGCGTCGCCACCAGGGTTTGCTTGCGGCCAATGCGGTCGCCGAAATGGCCGAAGATGGCAGCGCCAATGGGCCGCGCAATAAAACCGATGAAAAACGTGCCGAAGGCCAGCAGCGTTCCGGTCAGGGGCACAGACTCGGGAAAGAAGAGCTGCCCGAACACAAGCGCAGCGACGATGCCGTAGATAAAGAAGTCGTACCACTCGATGGCCGTGCCAATAGTGGAGGCGATGACGGCGCGCGTCAGCTGCTTGCGGTGTTCGGCATCAGAGATTTCTCCAACCGCAACATCCGCAGTGCTCATGGCTTTCCCCTTTTTCCCTCGCGCCACTTGCTCAAGCACGAAGACCCTTCACATTCCCTCCCCCTACATAGAAATGACGGCGCGGCGCCGTCCAGATAAAAATGAAAATGAAGGGAAATAATCGTTATCTGCGTCGCCGGGCTCGTTTTAGGCGTTTTTTTTTCAACGGTTTCGCGGAAAATCCCGACCAATAATTCAGGACGATATCAAGGTTCATTTTGCCGAACGCGGTGAACGTCGCCTTTTCCACATTGGGCTTGCTCATACCTAGCTTCGGGTTGTTGGGAAAGCCATAGCCATCACTAAAGGGGTCCAGCTTGCTGCTGTCATTCCTGTCGTGGAGCACAGAGAGAGCATAGGTGCCGAAATCGGGCAGCTCAACGCAAATCCGCGCATCCCCTTCGGCCGGTGTCGGCACATCAATACGTTTGAATACCTTCCCCTCGGCCGTGAGCCTTGCGCGGGAGGCAAGAAAATCTTCAGGCGTCGCAGGGTACAACTCGATGCGGACGTTGCCCTTGCGGTCCTTAAACCCATGGATGCGCACCAAGACAGATGGACCGTTCGCGGTGTGCGAACACGCCTCGGCATCCGGACCAAGAACATCGTCAGCGGCGCGACTCGCCTGCGAGCCAAACCAAACCAATCCTATTGCGAGTGCCGAATGTATCAAAATACGCATGCAGTCTGTTCCATTTGACTAACTGTTGGGCTGCTTCCACCGGAAATCGCGCGGACCATACCAACGGGGTATGTATAACGTCCGCTAAAATTAAGGCGAAGATGTAAATTGTCTCTGGCCCGTCTCTTTGTTCTTGCCCCAAGCCCCCATTTCCCCGTACCCCCAAGATGGAACAGGGGATTAATCCGTGGAATATATTTTTCTGGCGGGTGCGGCGCTTATTGCCGGGGTCATGAATGCGGTGGCCGGGGGCGGCACGTTCATCACATTTCCGATGTTGGTGTTCACGGGCGTTCCGCCGATCAACGCCAATGCGTCGAACACGGTCGGCCTCTTTCCGGGCAATTTCGCCAGCGCCTGGGCCTATCGTCACGACTACAAAAATTTCGATAGTGTCTCATTTCGCGCCCTGGCGGTCATGGGGTTAGCGGGAGGATTAACCGGTGCAGTGCTGCTGCTACTTACGCCGGATTCGACGTTCGATGCGATGGTACCATGGCTCATTCTAGTTGCAACTCTCATTTTTATTTTTGGCCCGCGCATCGCGCCTCGCCTGCGCGAAATTTTTTCTATCGGCCCGAGGACTCTTCTCACTATCCAGTTCTTTGTGAGCATTTACGGCGGTTACTTCGGCGGTGCCATGGGGATCGTCATGCTGGCGGTGTACAGCCTCTTCGGACAGACAGACCTGAACGCCATGAACGCCACCAAGACGCTGCTGGCGGGGTTCATTAACGGCATTGCCGTGGTCATCTTTGCAGCCGCCAGTATTGTTTGGTGGCCGCAAACCTTCGCCTTGCTGATCGGGTCCACTGTGGGCGGATACGTGGGCGCTCGCGTTGCGCGGCGCATGAATCAAAAGTACGTACGCACGGCGATTATTGTTATCAGTATCGGTGTAACCGCAGCGTTTTTCGTGCGCGCATTGTGAACGGATGCAATTGTCGGGTGCCGGAGGGGTACGGCAGGACATGCTAGATCGGGCCAGAGACCGGGACGTTCGGCGCAGGGCTCTTGGCCTTGCAGGCGGCCTTACGGCGTTCGTGCTTATGCTGCTGGCGCCGGCGCCGGAGGGTATGACGCCAGATGCATGGCGCACAGCGGCTCTTGCCGTGCTCATGGCAACGTGGTGGATCACCGCGGCCATTCCGGTTTATGCGACCGGCCTTTTGCCGCTGGCACTGCTGCCGTTACTGGGCATCGGCGACATGCGCGCGGCAGCGGCGCTTAGGCGCCTTGTAGTAGAGACAAGCCGCAGCAAAAATCCGAAAGATGAAATCCGCCGGGCAGAAGACACGGCGTATACTTTTATGTCAGCGATGGCCGGCAATCGGCCCGGCTTTGAGGAAGCCGCACGTGCGGTTTTCGCTGGAAATTTTGCCGGTACTCAGGCCATCGCTGAAGCTTGGCAGGCCGATATTCGCGCTTACCTGAGTCACCTTCTTGAGCCTGTAAAAGCTGACGCCTCGCCTTAGCTGGAGCTGAGGCACGCACCCCATACTTTAGCCCGTTGTCGCCGGTTTGCGGCTCATCACGACGGCGAGGGCGGCCGACATCACCGCAAAGCCCGCCCGCATCAAAAGTCCATAGGTGTAGCTCTGTGTGAGGTCGCGGATGTAACCCGCCAGCGCCGGGCCGACATAGCCGCCGGTATTGCCGAGCGCATTGATGAGTGCGATGCCACCGGCCGCGGCGGGCCCGCTGAGCATTGCGGTGGGCAATGTCCAAAACGACGGCAGAGTGGCGTAGATGCCGATGGACGCGATGATCAGCGCCACAAATGCCAGCGCCGGTGCATCACCCAAGTAGGCGCTGAACGCCAGGGCGACACCCCCCATTAACGCCGGCGCGGCCACATGCCATGTGCGCTCGCCGGTGGCGTCGGAGTGCGCGCCCTAACTTGTACATGGCGACGGCAGCGAGGGCGTAGGACACCGCCGTCATAAAGCCGACCTCGACGTTCGTAAGGCCGCCGACTGCCTTAATGATCTGGGGCAACCACAATGTCAGTCCATAAACGCTGATCACCACACCGAAATACATCAAGCCGAATAGCCAAACCCGTGCGCTCTAAAATGCATCGCGCAGCCGCGAGGTTTGTTTTGTCTCACGGAACCGGCGCTCCGCAGCCAAGGTTCCGACTAGCCAAGCCTTCTCATCCGGCGTAAGCCGCTCGGCCTCCTCGGGGTTGTTCGTCAGCACCCGCAACACAACAAAACCTAGAACCACGGCCGGCAAGCCTTGAATGACGAACAGCCACTGCCAGCCCTGAAGGCCGAGGCCCTCGATCCCCAACAGCGCCGCCGAGGCCGGCGCGCCCAATACACTGGAGACGGCACGGAGAGAAGAAACAGGCCGGTGATGCGGGCGCGCACGTTCGCGGGAAACCAGAAGGTCATGTAGAAAATCATGCCGGGGAAGAATCCGGCCTCGGCAACGCCGAGAACAAAGCGCAAAATGTAGAAGCTCAGCGGCCCCTCAACCAAGGCCATGGCCTACGAGATAATCCCCCACGCCACCATGATCACCGCGACCCAATGCCGCGCGCCCACCTTGTCGAGAATGATGTTGCTGGGCACCATGAACAACACATAGCCGATGAACAGGATGCCCGCGCCGTTACCGTAGACCGTGGCGGCAAACGCGAGGTCCTCGTTCATGGTCAGCGCCGCGAAGCCCACGTTCACCCGGTCGAGGTAATTGATAAAGTACATCAGCGTCATGAACGGAATTAGGCGCCACGTAGCCTTGCGGATCACGGCAGCGCCGAACGATGCCGCATTGGCGTCTTCAGTCATTGCCAAAGTTTCGCCATCCTTCAGCCAAGTCCAACGAACCTATCTGCCCGACTGGTTAGCGCAAAGGGAGATAACTCAGGCGGTGCCTGCAAGAGCTAGCGGCTTTAACCGTTTTTCTTCAGCGCCTCGCCCGCGAGATAAAGCGAGCCGCAGATGAGCACGCGGGCGCGGCCTTGCGGGGCGCGGGAGATAACGCCGTCTAGGGCGTCAGCTATATCACCGGCCGTGTGCGTGGTCTCAAAACCCGCGAGCCTAGCTTGTTCCGCGAGATCCGAAGGCGCATAGGCCGCATCGCTGGAGGGTACGGGCACGGCGGTAAAGCTAGCGGCTTTCAGCGCCAGAGGGCGCAGGTAGTCGGCAGCCGCCTTTGAGGTGAGCATTCCGCAGATAAGATGCAATGGCGCGTCGGCCCAATGGTCAGCGGCGAGCTGGGCGGTGATGCGCCCAGCGTCGGCGTTGTGGCCGCCGTCGAGCCAAAGCTCGCAGCCGGCGGGCAACGCAGCCACCAGCGGTCCACGCTTCAGGCGCTGAGCGCGAGCGGGCCAGTCCAACTTGCGCATTCCGTTACGTAACGCAAATGCTGGAATGGCAAGGCCCGAAACATCTAGGGCCGCCAGCGCGAGGCCCGCGTTGTCAATTTGATGGCGGCCGGGCAGTGACGGTGCCGGCGCCTTCCATTCGTTTTGCGCGCTTTTGTAGGTAAGGCCACCACCAAGATCGGCAGCGTGAACGCTCCAAGCCTCGTTCTGCACATGAAGCACCGCACCCGTGTTCGATGCCGCCGCGGCGATCACCTTTACCGCATCAAGTTGTTGCACAGCGCTGACACAAGGGCTGCCCGCTTTCATAATGGCGGCTTTTTCACCGGCGATTTGCGTGAGGGTCTCGCCCAGGTATTGCATGTGGTCCATGGAAATGGGCGCGAGGATGGTAGCGATGGGCTCGTCTATAACGTTGGTAGCGTCGAACCGCCCGCCCATGCCGGTTTCAAGCAGCGTCACATCGGCCGGGATACGCGCAAAGGCCAGGAAGGCCACCGCCGTTGTAACCTCAAAGAACGTGATGGGGCGTCCGGCGTTGGCGTCTTCTACATGCGCAAGCAGCGCGAGCAAGAGTGTTTCGTCGACAAGCGAGCCGACGAGGCGAATACGCTCGGCAAAACGCACCAGGTGCGGCGAGGTGTACGCATGCACCCGGTAGCCAGCCGCTTCCAGTACAGCCCGCATGATCGCGATCACCGAACCCTTGCCGTTGGTGCCCGCGACATGAATCACCGACGGCAGCCGGAGGTGCGGGTCGCCGAGGTCGGCGAGCAGCCGGCACATGCGATCCAGGGATAAATCAATGAGCTTGGGGTAAAGCCGCGTAAGGCGGTCCAGCGCCGCGTCCACTTGGGCGGCAGCGTAGAATTCGGAATCGCTGTCGAGGAGATCGGTCACGGACGCCCCTAATGTGCGTTACGCCGCAGCGTGCGCGGGTGTTGCCGGACGCCGCTGCCTATTTCGCCGGTTCTTCTTCTGAATCGTAGTTGGCCGCATCGGGCACCGTTGGGTCGGGCGGCGTGGGCCCGGTGGCTTCGTCTTTATGCAGCGGCCGGCGGCGGGCGCCCAGCGGGAGGGCCACCACATCGGCAGCCGGGTTGGTATGCAACAATAATCCGATCAGCTGGACGAGCTTGGCGCGGAGTTCGTGGCGCGGCACCACCATATCCACCATGCCGTGTTCCATGAGGTATTCGGACCGCTGGAAACCCTCGGGGAGTTTTTCATGGATGGTTTGTTCGATGACGCGCGCGCCGGCAAAACCGATAACAGCACCCGGCTCGGCAATCGCCACATCGCCTAACATGGCAAAAGATGCTGTCACACCGCCGGTTGTGGGATCGGCGAGCACGACGATATAAGGCAAGCCCTTCTCACGCACCTTGTCGACCGCAATCGTCGTGCGCGCCATCTGCATAAGGGACAGAATACCTTCCTGCATGCGCGCCCCGCCCGACGACGGGATCACGATAAGCGGCGCTTCCCGCAACACCGACAACTCTGCCGCAGCGACCAGCGCCTCTCCCACCGCCGCGCCCATGGAACCGCCCATGAAGTCAAACTCGAACGCAGTGACGACCACGCCCATGCCGCCCATTGCGCCATGACCGACAATCACCGCGTCCTTAAGTCCAGTTTTCAACTGTGCCTCTTTCAGTCGTTCGCTGTACCGCTTGCGGTCCTTGAAACGAAGCGGATCGACGGGCACAGATTGCAGCTCGATCTCGGTCCACTTGGCGTTGTCGAACAACATCTTTAGGCGGTCGCGTACCGGCATACGCAGGTGATGGCCGCAATGGGTGCACACCCGAAGATTCTTCTCCAGCTCGCGATGAAACACCATTTCGTCGCATTTGCTGCACTTAAGCCAAAGGTCCGCCGGTACTTCTTTGGTGCGGCGAAGTCTCTGAATCTTGGGACGCACGAAACTCGTCAGCCAATTCATGACCATGGTCCTTGTTTTGGAAAGGAAAGTTTACCAGATGGGGCGCTTTCCGTCACGGCTAAGCCTTGTGCACGGCCGTGGCCAAGCTTTTGACAAAATCCAACACCTTGCCGGACAAACCAGCCGAGGGCGTGCCGTTATTCTCGACATCCTTGGTGATGATCTCGACGATGGCTGAGCCAACGACTGCGGCATCGCAGTGCGCGGCGATGCTCGCGGCCCGTTCCGGATTTCGAATACCGAAGCCGACGGCAATGGGGAGCGACGTGTGGCGGCGCAGGCGCGCCACCGCGTCCTTGACCGCGTTTTCGTCGGCCACCCTGGTGCCGGTAATGCCGGTGATCGACACGTAATAGAGAAAGCCAGACGCATGGGCTAGAATAGCGGGTAAGCGCTCGTCGCTGGACGTAGGAGCGGCCAGAAAAATCATGTGCAAACCGTTCGCTCGCAGATGAATATTGAGTTCCTCCGCCTCTTCAGGCGGCAAGTCGACAACGATCACTCCGTCTACGCCGGCTTTTGCCGCGTCCTGTGCAAACTCCTGCGCACCGTAACGATAGATCGGGTTGTAATAGCCCATAAGGATGATGGGCGTGTCCGGTTCTACGTCGCGGAAATTCTTAACTGCTTCGAGCACGTCTGAAAGTTTTTTACCGTGCTTCAAGGCACGTTGACTGGACGCTTGAATGGAGGGGCCATCGGCCATGGGATCAGAGAACGGCACACCGATTTCAATGATATCCGCGCCCGCCGAAGGCATGCCTTCAAGTATTTTCTGAAATATGTCGGGGGTCGGATCGTTGGCGGTGATAAATGTCACCAACGCCGGCCGCCGGTCCTTACCTAGAAGTGAAAAACGGCGCGTGATGCGGCTTTCCGCTAAGGTGTCCGTCATCACAACGCGGTCCCCATGGCCTCAGCGACGGTGAACACATCCTTATCCCCGCGCCCGCACATGTTCATCACCAGAAGGTGGTCCTTCGGCAGCTCGGGCGCACTGTGCATAACGTGAGCCAGCGCATGTGCCGGTTCCAGCGCGGGCAAGATACCTTCCCGCTTGGAACAGAGGTGAAAGGCTGCCAGCGCCTCGCTGTCGGTCGCCGACACATATTCGACCCGACCCTGAACATGCAGCCACGCGTGTTCGGGCCCAATGCCCGGATAGTCGAGACCGGCAGATATGGAATGAGCGTCCTTGATCTGTCCGCCCTCGTCCTGAAGCAGATAGGTTCGGTTACCGTGGAGAACGCCGGGAGCGCCGCCGGTAATGGACGCGGCATGTTTGCCGGTCGAAATGCCTCTGCCCGCCGCTTCAACGCCGTACATCTTCACTTCGCCGTCATCCAAGAACGGATAGAACAGGCCGATGGCGTTGGACCCGCCGCCGACTGCGGCCACAAGAGAGTCCGGCAGACGGCCTTCGGCCTCGTGCAATTGCGTGCGCACTTCCTCGCCGATGACTGATTGAAAATCGCGCACCATGGTCGGATAAGGGTGAGGCCCCGCCGCGGTGCCGATGAGATAGTAAGTGGAGTCCACATTTGAGACCCAGTCGCGCAGGGCCTCGTTCATCGCGTCCTTAAGCGTGCCCGCGCCCTGTTCCACCGGGCGCACTTCGGCACCGAGCAAGCGCATGCGAAACACGTTCGGTTTTTGGCGCTCGATATCCTTGATCCCCATATAAACCACGCATTGCAAACCGAAGCGCGCGCAAACAGTCGCCGTCGCCACACCGTGTTGGCCGGCACCAGTTTCGGCGATGATGCGCGTCTTGCCCATGCGGCGGGCGACAAGAATTTGGCCCAAGCAATTGTTGATTTTATGAGAGCCGGTGTGGTTGAGCTCGTCGCGCTTAAAATAGATGCGCGCGCCGCCCAGGTGCTCCGTCAGCCGCTCGGCGAAATACAACGGGCTGGGGCGGCCAGCATAATGAGTGTTAAAGCGCGTGAGTTCTTCGGTAAAGGCGGGATCATCCTTTGCCTTCGCGTAGGCATCGCCCACCTCAAGAATCAGCGGCATAAGGGTTTCGGCGACGTAGCGCCCGCCGAAGAGTCCGAAGTGGCCGTTCTCGTCTACGCCGCTGCGAAAAGTGTTGAGAGCCTCAGCCAATGTCATTTGTCTTCACCGCATTTTTCCGCCCAGCCAGAATTCTTCCGGAACGCCATCCGAGGTCAGGGCGGCGGTCTTATACCCCGGCCCGCTCGTATACCTAAACGCGATTCTAGCTCATGCCAAATCCTATTATATTTTCAACACGTTAGGGTTTTATTTAGCTAGCAACGGACCCTTCGCAGCGTGCAAGAAGGCTCTGATCCTAGCAGGGCTCTTGATGCCGGGGCGGGTCTCGACACCCGAGGAGACATCCACCACCCGGGCGCCAGACTCCTTGATGGCTTTGGAGACGTTGCGCGGCGCAAGGCCACCGGCCAGCATCCACGGCGTTGCACCGGTATAGGTCTTTACTAAAGACCAGTCGAAACTCGCGGCGTTGCCACCGGGCCGCGTCGCCGACTTGGGCGCCTTGGCGTCAAACATCAGCCAATCGGCATGATCCTCGTAGGCCCGGGCCGCTCGGACGTCCTGCGCCGAAGAAACACCGATGGCTTTTATGACAGGCAATCCGAAGGCCGCCCGCACTTCGTCCACCCGGTCCGGTGTCTCACGCCCGTGGAGCTGGAGCATACTCAGCCGCACATGATTGATCACAGGTTCTAAGTCGGCGTTGGTGGGATCGACGAACAGGCCCACCGGCATCACGGCCCGCGGCGCCGACGCCGCTAGTTCGGCCGCTAGTTCGAGCGGGAGGTATCGCGGAGAGCGGCGAAAAAAAACAAACCCGATATAGGATGCGCCGTTCTCGACAGCCGCGGCCAGGCCACGGAAGTCGCTTATCCCGCATATTTTGACGGAGACTTTCATGCGTCGTCCGCGGCAGACTCCACGGGCGCCAACTCGGCGGCGATACGTGCCGCAGCGATGGCGGGATTTTGTGCCGCCGTGATGGGACGGCCGACGACTAAGTAGTCAGCACCCGCGTTGACCGCCTCTAAGGGCGTCATAATGCGTTTTTGGTCGTCCGCCGACGCCCATTTGGGCCGTACGCCCGCCGTTACAAGTTTGAACCCATCGCCGAGATCGTTGCGAAGCATAGCCACTTCCTGTGGGCTGCAAACCACGCCGTCGAGGCCAGCGCGTTTGGCCAGTTCAGCCATGCGGCGCACATGGTCGACCACCGTGCCCGACACACCGGTCTCGGCAAGATCATCATTATCGAAACTTGTAAGCACCGTGACGCCCACAAGTAAAGGACGGACCTTGACCGCTTCATAAGCGGCCTCGGATGCGGCATTGGCCGCTGCTTCCATCATCGTGCGGCCGCCGTTGGTATGAACCGTGAGCATATAAGCTCCCAGCGGCGCGACCGCGCGTACAGCGCCGGCGACCGTGTTAGGAATGTCGTTGAGTTTGAGATCGAGAAAAATGGGAAGGTCAGACGCTTTTTGGATTTGCTTAACGCCTTTGGGCCCCTGGGCGGTGAAGAACTCTAGACCCAGCTTAAGTCCGCCAATGACATCGGCCACCTCCGCTGCAAGGCCAATGGCCCGGCTGAGATCTGTGGTGTCCAGGGCGCAGAACGCCGGCATCTTTAAGTGGCGATCGGGGGCGGTCATAGACGTGTCCAATTGAGCGGAGCATGTTTGTACCACTAATGCGCCCAGTCGTGTCACCGGCATACATTAAGTATATGGCGGGAAAGCGTTAGTGGCCGCTGGTCTTGGAGGGCGGACTCTGGTGACG
The DNA here is from genome assembly GCA_963662375.2 of Rhodospirillaceae bacterium. Taxonomy (GTDB): domain Bacteria; phylum Pseudomonadota; class Alphaproteobacteria; order Rhodospirillales; family Rhodospirillaceae; genus UBA11612. Next base: position 144,731 of record CAXXRP010000015.1, on the reverse strand, counting down.
GTCCAGACTTCGCTCAAGGTCGCGAACCTGCCGACGACTTTCACGCAGTTCGCGGCGGCGGGGAGAACCCATGATCCACGCAACGATCATGCCACCGACAGCCCCGATCAGCGCCGCCCACAAAATCACGGCGTAAAGACCCATCGAAATTTGATAGGGCAACGGCCACACCTGTAAGGTTACCTGCGCCCCGTTAGACACGGCAAACAGGACGAGGAACAGCGCCACGATGGTCGCAACGAAAGCGTTTAGAAATTTTACGAACAAAAAACGGGCTAGAAAATGTGTGCCCCCGGCGTTACGCGTTCAAGAGATCGCGCAGCTGCTTGCCGGTCTTGAAGTAGGGCACGGCCTTCTCGGGCACGGAGACGGATTCACCGGTGCGAGGATTACGGCCGACGCGGGCATTTCGCTGTTTCACTGAGAACGCGCCGAAACCGCGCAGTTCCACCCGGTCACCGCGCCCCATAGCCTTGGAAATTTCGTCGAAGATGGATGTAACGATACGCTCCACATCCCTCTGGTAGAGGTGAGGATTGTGCGCAGCTATTTTGGTGATCAGTTCTGATTTGGTCATCTTAAGGTTCCCGCAAGCCGGTCCCGCCTTATTTTTACGAGATAACTCATGGACTTACAGAGCCCCGGTGTCAAGGGTGACCACTCAAAAGACGAGCTTTTTGGAAAGGACCGCAGAAAAATCGCCCGCTGGAGCGGCCCTGGCGGGCGTATACGGTCGTTATTGTGCAGCAGACATTAGTCTTCCGCCTTTTCGGCCTCGCCGCCTTCGGTGGGGTCATCCTGATCGGCTGCGCTCTGCTTCTTCTTGAGGGCTGCACCAAGGATCTCGCCGAGAGAGGCTCCAGAATCCGCCGAGCCGAATTCGGCCATGGCCTTTTTCTCCTCCGCCACCTCGCGCGCCTTGATGGACAGGGTCAGTTTATGAGACTTGGAGTCGATTGCGGTAATGCGCGCATCGACCTTTTCACCCACGGCAAAGCGGTCGGCGCGTTGCTCCGACCGTTCTTTGGCCAACTCGTTGCGCTTGATGAAGCCTTGCAGAGAATCGTTGACCGATACCGCGACCCCGTTGTCTTGCACCGAGGTGATGACGCAGGTGACAACCTGACCTTTCTTGAGTTCGCCCGCAGCGGCAGAAACCGGGTTCTCTGTGAGTTGTTTGATGCCTAGAGAGATGCGCTCTTTATCGATATCCACGTCGAGCACCTTGGCCTTAACCACCTGGCCTTTTCTGAACGCTTTAAGCGCCGCTTCGCCATTCGCGCCCCAAGATAAATCGGACAAGTGGACCATGCCGTCAATCTCACCGTCCAAGCCGATGAAGAGGCCAAACTCGGTGATGTTCTTGATCTCGCCTTCAACCTCGCTGGCCGGCGCGAGCTTCTCTTTGAAGGCCGTCCACGGGTTAGCCTCGCAATGCTTCAGCCCCAGGGAGATGCGGCGCTTATCGGGGTCCACGTCCAGGACCTTGACTTCCACTTCCTGGGATGTGGAAACAATCTTGCCGGGATGGACGTTTTTCTTTGTCCAGCTCATTTCGGACACGTGAACCATGCCTTCGACGCCCGCTTCCAATTCCACGAAAGCGCCGTAGTCGGTGATATTGGTGACGCGGCCGTTGAACTTGGCACCGACCGGATACTTCGCAGCGACACCCTCCCAGGGATCAGCATCCAATTGCTTCATGCCGAGAGAAATGCGCTGAGTCTCCTGATTGAAGCGAATGACCTGCACTTTTAGTTGCTGGCCGATGGAAAGTGCTTCGGATGGGTGATTGATGCGTTTCCAAGAGATATCCGTCACGTGCAGCAGACCGTCGACACCGCCGAGATCAACGAAGGCGCCATAATCGGTGATATTTTTCACCACGCCGCCCAATACCTGACCTTCTTTCAGATTCTCCATAAGTTTGGCGCGCTCGTGAGCACGGGTTTCTTCCATGACAGCGCGGCGGGAGACGACGATATTGCCACGTGCACGGTCCATTTTCAGAACTTGGAAGTTCTGAGGACTGCCCATGAGCGGGGTGATGTCGCGCACCGGGCGAATGTCCACTTGGCTGCCCGGCAGGAAGGCGACCGCGCCGTTCAAGTCCACCGTGAAGCCGCCCTTCACACGGCCGAAGATAATGCCTTCGATCCGGCTCTGCTTACCGTACAGTTCTTCCAGTACGTTCCAGGCTTCTTCGCGGCGCGCCTTGTCGCGAGATAGCACGATCAGACCATCGCGATCTTCGTAACGCTCTACATAAACGTCGACTTCGCCGCCAACCTTCATTTCGGGCTCGCGCCCGCCGCGGGAAAATTCTTTTAGGGAAATGCGGCCCTCGGATTTGAGGCCCACGTCAACGAGAGCATAATCGTCGTCGATCCGGACGATGGTGCCCTTGATAACGTTACCTTCTATGGAGCCCCCTTGGCCGAGTGATTCATCAAGAAGGGCGGCAAAATCCTCTTTGACCACCGTTGCAGTTGCAGACATGAAGCGTCCTTTCGGTTCAATCGTTGACTCAGGCCAGCCGGTTGGTTCCGGCGGTCTTTGCATGCGGGACCGGACAATTCCGGTTTGCCGCACGAGGCAACATAAACACCCTAGGAAACGAGGCCGGGCAGGCCCTGCCTGGTATTAAAACTATTTTACCGGCGTCTTCGCGGCGACAAACGCCTTGGCTTGCGCAAAGGCGGCGTCCGCATTGAGGCTGGAGGTATCCAAGACCCAGGCATCCTCGGCCGGGATCAGGGGCGAGACGCTACGATCCTTGTCGCGGGCGTCACGAGCCTCCATACCGGCGCGAATGCGGGCTTCTATAACGGTTTCACCCTTGTCCCGCAACTCTTTGACCCGGCGCCCGACCCGCACATCCATGTCCGCCGTAACGAAGATTTTGGCGGGGGCGTCAGGGCAAACCACAGTACCGATATCCCGCCCGTCCATCACTACGCCGGCCTTGCCGGCGGGGGGGTTGTGAGCAAACCGGCGCTGGAACTCTAGGAGCGAGGCACGCACGGCCGGAAGAAAGGCCACCTGAGAGGCAGCAACGCCGGCGGCTTCGCTGCGCAGGTCGTCAAGGGAAAACGCTGATAAGTCAAGATTTTGAGCCGCCTTTACGGCATCTGCCGCGCGCCCCGGGTCGCCGCCGGCGCGCAATACCCCAAGACCCACGGCACGGTACAATGAGCCGGTATCCAGATAGGCTAAATCCAGGGCTTCGGCCAGGCGCCGGGCCAGGGTGCCTTTGCCCGAAGCAGCGGGTCCGTCGATTGCAATAATCATGGGGCGATCATCATGGCAATTCAGGTCTTCTGGCGGCCTCAATCGAGGCCCCGAGGCCGTTCATGGTCTCGATAAAACCGGGAAAGCTGGTGCCGATGGCTGAGGAGTCGTCAATGGCGATTGGACGCTCGCTTATCATGCCGAGGACCAAGAACGACATGGCGATGCGGTGGTCGAGATTGACCGGAATCGTGACCGGAGCATTACCTTTAGGACCGCCGCCGCGAACAATCAACGCGTCGCCATCCGCGCACGCCTCGACGCCGCATGCAATGAGACTTTTTTCCATGACCGCCAGACGGTCGCTTTCCTTCACGCGCAGTTCGGCCAAACCTTCCATGCGCGTATCGCCGTCAGCGAGGGCAGCGGCCACTGCCAGGATGGGATATTCGTCGATCATGGACGGTACGCGCGCGGCAGGTACGGTCACGCCCTTGAGGGCGGACGATTTCACCTCCATATCGGCAACCGGCTCGCCTGTATCTTCACGGTGGTTCGTGAATGAAATGTCCGCGCCCATCTCCTGCAACGTCGTGAACAGGCCGGTGCGCAACGGATTAATCCCTACATTTCGAATGGTGAGGCTGGAATTCGGCACGAGGACAGCCGCCACCACCAGAAAGGCGGCGGACGACGGGTCGCCCGGCACGGTCACCGAGCGGGCGGCGAGTTCCGGTTGGCCTACAACGCTTACTTTATAGGTGGCGGCGCCTACCCGCGCCGCCGGATCGACGTTTATTTCGACGCCGAAGTGGCGAAACATACGTTCGGTGTGATCGCGGCTGGCGGAAGGTTCGGTCACGGTGGTGATGCCGGGGGCTTGCAGGCCCGCGAGCAGCACCGCTGATTTCACCTGGGCCGACGCCATTGGACTGGCGTGGGTCAACGGCATCGGCAGCGTTGTGCCCACAATCGTCATCGGCATGCGACCGCCGCCACTTGCCGTGAACGTGGCACCGGTTTGGCTGAGGGGTACGATCACACGGTCCATGGGCCGGCGGCGCAAGGACGCATCGCCAGTAAGGACCGATGTGAACGGATAGGCGGACAGAACGCCGCTGATCAGGCGTGCGCAGGTGCCGGAATTGCCCATGTCGAGCACGTCCGACGGCGCACGGAGGCCGCCGATACCGCGACCACGAACTTTCCAAAGAGATTTTCCGCCCAGCCCTTCCGAGCCTTCCACCTCGGCGCCCAACGCGACCATGGCCGTAGCCGTGCGCATCACATCTTCTCCGGTGAGAAGGCCATTGATGGTGGTCTCACCGATGGCCAGCGCGCCCAGGATCAGCGCCCGGTGGGAGATGGATTTATCGCCGGGCACAACGGCTTCGCCGCTCAGGCCGCGCGCCTGCGTAGAAACCACGGCCACCGGTTCTGGCGGGGCACGGGTTGGATCGCCTGAAGTGTGCGTGTTCGCGGGCATTTGTTTGCGTGGTCTCCCAGAAGCACAAGGCCGGCGGCCTGATAGCACGGCCCTCGCGCTAAGGCTACGGCGGGCGGAGGCATAACCGGTGGCAGCTCATTCGCGCTTTTGGTTTTGACAGAGCGGCGGGAAAGTGGCAAATGCCTTGCTGCCGCTGTGCCCGGACACTACCGTTTGACTGATACAGGTTTTAGAGAGGTCTTTTCCGCAGCATGTCCGCATGACGGGTTAACTAGGCAGGCGCGATGGCTTGCAACGGAGGTCGCAGTGGCTAAGGCCGGACTTGGAATGAAACTGACCTGCAACAATTGTGGGGCCCGGTTTTACGATTTGAACAAGACACCGGGCATTTGCGCGAAGTGCGGCGCGGCCAACACGCGGCCTGTGATTTTTAAGGCTTCGCGCCGTACCACAGAGGCACCTGTACCCAAAAAAGTGACGCCGACCAAGCCGAAGGATAGCTTGGACGACATCACCGCCGGCAACTCCGACGCTGAGGACGTGATCGAGGACACCTCGGACCTGGGCGGCGACGATGCGGATGTGGTCGTCAAAAAAGACGAGGGCGTTTAAGCGGTCCTCCACGGTGCAACCAACCTGCCGCCATCTGTGCGCTGACCCGCGCCGGATTTCCATTATATTTCTGCTTGAAGGGACTGCGGGAACACCTTACGTTCCCGCACCTTCCGGCGCCGCACTCCCCAACATCGTGGCGGCGCGCACGTTCGATGGGTACGGGGCCGTAGCTCAATTGGGAGAGCGCTACAATGGCATTGTAGAGGTCGTCGGTTCGATTCCGTCCGGCTCCACCACCTAAACCTTTTCTGCATCCAACCGACGTTTTATGATCACGCTGCTTCGCTCGCGAGCGGAGTTCAATTCGGTTTGATCGCGGCGGCTCCCGCAACCGGACTCAGTAGGATTTGGGCAAGCCCAGAACTTTTTCGGCGATGTAGCACAGTATCATGTTGGGGCTGACGGGCGCGATCCACGGAGTGAAGGACTCGCGCACGCAACGCTCTACATGATATTCCTTGGCGTAGCCGAAACCGCCATGGGTCATCATCGCCGTCTGGCACGCCTCGCGGCACGCCTCCGCGCCGAGGTATTTTGCAGCGTCAGTGGCGGCGGCGCAGGGCAGGCCTTTGTCATACTGCCAAGCGGCCTGCATAACCATGAGACGCGCTGCTTCCAGCGCCATCCAACTTTTCGCCAGCGGATGCTGAACGCCCTGGTTTTTGCCGATAGGCCGGTTGAATATGATGCGCTCCTTGGCATACTCGGTCGCGCGCTTAAGAGCGACAAACCCGAGACCCACCGCGCCGGCTCCGAGCAGGGCACGCTCCGGGTTGAGACCGTGCAGGATATATCTGAACCCCTTGCCCTCTTCGCCGATACGGTCCTCGACCGGCACTTCGAGGCCGTCGAAAAACAACTCGTTGGAGTCCACTGCCTTGCGGCCCATCTTGTCGATCACGCGCACGGTGGTGCGCCCGCCTCGATCAAGGTCGGTGTAGAACAAGCTGAGGCCATCAACGGGGTTCTTGACCTCCTCAAGCGGCGTCGTGCGGGCGAGCAAAAGTATCTTGTCGGCCACCTGCGCGGTGGAAATCCAGACCTTTTGCCCGTCGACGACATATTTGTCGCCCTTGAGTACGGCGCGGGTTTTAAGCTGCGTGGTGTTGAGGCCGGTGTTAGGTTCGGTGACGCCGAAACAGGCCTTCACTTTGCCTTCAGAAATGGGCGGCAGCATGCGCTGACGCTGTTCTTCGGTGCCGAACACGATGACGGGATTGAGGCCGAAGATGTTGATGTGCACGGATGCTGCCCCGGACATGCCCGCGCCGGACTCGGTGATGGCCTGCTCCATGATGCAGGCTTCGGTGATGCCGAGGCCGGAGCCACCGTAAGCTTCGGGGATGCAAATGCCGAGCCAACCATCCTTTCGCCAAAGCGTCGTAGAAATCGTTGGCGAAACCACCCTCGTTATCTTTTTTCAGCCAATCCCATCATCGAACCGGCTGCAGATTCCAAGCATGGCTTCGCGGATCGTTTCTTGTTCGTCTGAGAGTCCAAAGTTCATGGTCAAACCTCCGCAATGGATTTGGCCGGGCTCTGAAGATGAGCCTCCGCCGGCGTTAATGTAGTGCGTTCGGCGCGCAGGCCATCGATCTGCTCTTGGGTATACCCCGCTTCTTTCAAAATCTCGGCGCTGTGTTCACCCATGCGGGGCGCCGGCCGAGTGTTTTCGGGCTGGGTCTCGGACCAGTCTCCAGCCACGCGCATTTTTACGAGTTTACCTTCGGTGGGATGGCTTTCCTCCACGAAAAATCCGGTGGCTAGAAGGTGCGGGTCGGTCCGGATGCTTTCAAGATCGTGCATCGGCGTGACAGGAATATCCGCCTTCTTGAGCAACTCCATCCACTCGCCGGTGGTGCGGGTCAAAAACATGTCCGAAATCTCACCGTAAATCTTGTCGATGTGCTGCACGCGGTTTGCCACAGAAGAAAAGCGCGGGTCCTTCTCGAAAACCTCGCCTTTTCCAATTGCCGTGAAAAAACTGCGCCACTGCTTGTCCGTGTAGATCAGCGCGCAAACATAACCGTCCTTGGTCTGGTACGGACGGCGGTTGGGCGAGAGTTGACGCGAATAGCCACCTTTATCGAGAGGTGGATCGAACGACAAGCCGCCGAGGTGATCGTTGAGAACAAACGCGGCCATGGTCTCGAACATGGGAATGTCTATCTTCTGGCCCTTGCCGGTTTGGCCGCGACTGATAATCGCCGCCAAAATGGCGTTCGCCGCCCACAGACCGGTCACGCGGTCGGCGACACCGGTGGGTACGTAGCGCGGCTTGCCGTCGCCGGCGCGCGCTATCAGAGTGGGCAAAGTGGACGCGCCCTGAATGAGATCGTCATATGCCGGCCAATTGGCGTAGGGGCCCTTCTGGCTGTAGCCGAACATGCCGACGTAGATGATTTTAGGATTAACCTTCGCGACGTCTTCGTAGGTAAGCCCGAGGCGCGCCATGGCGGTGGGCCGCATGTTGTTAGACGAATACGTCCGCCTCGCCGGCGAGTCGCAGCAGCGCTTCGCGGCCGGCGGGGGCTTTCAGGTTTAGTACAATGCTGCGCTTAGACCGGTTGGCATTCATATAGACCGGCCCCATACCTGGATTGCGCATGGGCCCGATCTGCCGGGTGATGTCGCCGTCCGGGGCCTCCACCTTGATGACGTCGGCCCCCATATCGCCGAGCGTCTGGGTGGCATACGGCCCCATCAGGACCGCGGAGAGATCGACAATGCGAATGCCGTTAAGCGGGCCCGTCATCTCGCGTTTCCTGTTTACTTGTATCCGCAGGACCGGCTGTTACACCGGTAGGGGGTTCCACGGCCAGGGTATACGTTTCGGTGGCCGATACGGAGCGAACGTTCATGAAGATAGACGTGTAAGCACACCGTATTGAATTCGGTCAACCCGACAGCCGTGAGCTGGGCGCAGAAATAATGAGTTGCGCGAGACTCACCGGGCGCCTTACCCGTCCGCGCCAAATGCGCCGATACCCGATTCAGCCAGCGCCTGCTTGACTTCGTCCAATGCCGCGGGCTCCTCGATGGTCGCCGGTAGCGTGTAATCTTTTCCGTTAGCGATTTTGGCTACGGTTCCACGAAGAATTTCCCCCGATCTAGTTTTTGGCAAGCAGGACACGATTGCCGCTGTCTTAAAGGCGACCACCGGGCCCATGGTTTCGCGTACGTGGGCGATGACGCTCTTAATCACCGTTTCGTGCGGGGTGCTGACGCCGGCCTTAAGCACCATGAGGCCCAGAGGTACCTGGCCTTTCAAATCATCGTCTAGGCCCACGACCGCGCACTCGGCAACGTCGGCGTGGGAAGCAATAACCTCCTCAATGGCGCCGGTAGAAAGGCGGTGACCGGCGACGTTGATAACGTCGTCGGTACGGGTCATCACATTCAGATATCCATCTTCGTCGAAGTAGCCTGCATCGCCAGTGGAGTAATAACCGTCGAACTGAGAAAGGTAGGTATCCTTGTAACGCTGCGACGCATTCCACAACGTGGTCGCAACGCCGGGTGGCAGGGGCAGTTTACAAACGATGGCGCCAATATCACCGGCTTTGACCGACTTGCCCTTGGCGTCGAGAATGTGGACATCCCATCCGGGAATGGGCTTCGTGACCGCGCCATGTTTGATGAGAAACTTGTGGATGCCAAGTGCATTTCCCGAGATCGGCCATCCTGTTTCCGTTTGCCACCAGTGGTCCACCACGGGACGCTCAAGTTGTGACTCCACCCAGCGGGAGGTTGGTGGATCGCAACGCTCGCCCGCGAGAAATAGCGCCCTGAGAGACGACAAGTTATAACTCTTCATGAGCTCGCCTGAAGGGTCTTCGCGCCTGATGGCACGTATCGCCGTTGGCGCGGTGAACATGGTGGCGACTTTATGATCTTGCACCACGCGCCAGAACGCCCCGGCGTCTGGCGTGCCCACGGGCTTGCCTTCGTAAAGTATGGCCGTGGAGCCGTTGATGAGCGGTCCGTAGGTGATGTACGAATGGCCGACGACCCACCCAATGTCGGATGCCGCCCAGAACACCTCGCCCGGCCGCACATCATAAAAGTGGCGCATCGACCACGCCATTGCCACGAGGTGACCGCCGGACGGACGGACAATGCCTTTGGGCTGCCCGGTGGTTCCCGAGGTATAGAGAATATAAAGAGGGTCGGTCGCCCCAACCGGCACGCAGTCCACCGGCTTCGCATCGGCCATGCACGCGTTCCAATCATGGTCGCGGCCATCGACGAGTTCCGCCTCCAATTCGGAACGCTGCAGAACGATGCACGTTTCGACCGAATCACCGTCGGTTTCGAGCGCTGCATCGATCACGGGTTTGTAGGGCACCACCCGGGTGGGCTCAATTCCACAAGACGCGGCAATCAGCATTTTCGGCCGAGCGTCCCGAATACGGGAAACTAGCTCGCGCGCGGCGAACCCTCCGAACACGACAGAGTGAATGGCGCCGATCCGCGCGCAGGCGAGCATCGCGATGATCGCCTCGGGCACCAGCGGCATATAGATGAGGATGCGATCACCGCGCACTATGCCAAAACCCGCGAGAACGCCGGCAAGGCACGCAACCTGATCTGTGAGCTCGGCATACGTCAGACGGCGCACAGTGCCGGTGACGGGGCTATCGTAAATCAGCGCAAGCTGATCAGCGCGGCCGTTCTTTACGTGACGATCAAGAGCGTTCCAGCAGGTGTTGGCCTCTCCGCCAGCGAACCACTGCGGCGTTCCCTCCGCATCCCGGGACAAAACCGAGTCCCATTTTCTTGTCCAGTCTATGGCTTCGGCGGCCTCGCCCCAGAAGCCATCAGGATCCGTCAGGGATCGCTGATAAAGTTCGGCAAATTCCTCGGACATGCGGTGTTCCCCCGGACCACAAATGAGATGCCCCGTTGTCCGAGGTCACCACAAATTTTGGGAAACTATAGCGGGTTTGACGACGCCGGAGCCATACATACGTCAACCGGCGGCAGGGCCAAGGCCGTACCGCAGGTGAGCTCGTTCAGCCCTGTGAAAAAAGGTCTTACTTCGTTGCTTCCTTCAGGTAGGCAACGATATTCGCCCGCACTTTCGGATTCTTGATGCCTATGAAAGCCATCTTGTTGCCCGGTATAAAGTCGTTGGGCTTGGTGATGTATTTCTCGACTTTTTCTTCGTCCCAAACAATGGCCGCAGCTTTCAAGGCATCGGAAAACTTTTCAAAATCCGGTTTGGTGCCGGACGTACGACCGAAAAGACCGTGAAGATTGGGACCAACCTTGTTATGCCCGCCCGGTTCCACCGTATGGCAAGAGGTGCAGGGTGCAAATTGCCGTCTGCCTATGGCTGCATCGCCTTCGGCATGGGCCGTGGCAGCTGAGAACGACGCCATGGCGGTAACAACGAAAAGTATCTTACGCATGAATTTTCACTCTCACAGTTATTGACTTAAATTCAACTTGGGAAAGCATTTTTCTTGTATAAACCAACCATAGCAATTCGTGGCTAATCGTTCATTTCATTTCGGTCATGGGCCGATGTTCAGCCCCGCAAATAGCAACAAAAGGTGACGGCAATAGGGCGCTGTCGGCGGCAGTAGTTACGTTTTTGTTACGCTTCCTAGTTTGCTTGAATGCTGATTCCGTCAATATAGTCCTGATCGACTTTCAATTCTTCGGCACCGGCAGGCAAATTATTCGCTTGCAGCAACAGCGCCAGCAAGTCGGTGTACTGATCTTCGGACAAAATACCGGGATTGCTAACGGGCATGGTGGTGGAGATGCGAATGAACAGATCTCCAACGGACATGCCGTACCACTTGCTCAGGAATAAATCGCCCGCGAGTTCCGGCGCCGGTTCTTTTCCGGTCATGCTGGGCAAATGGCATAATGAACAATGTTCAGCATAGAGTTTGTCTCCCCGGCGGGCCTGAGCGTTGGTGTACACGCCGTCGTGAATATTCGCGGTCACAGCAACCGGCGCGGGGACGACCGGCTCTGGTACCTTGGCCAGCTCCTCGGCAGGGATCGGCGCGCCGGCCGTCACGGGGCCAGATGATTCTCCGCCCATGAAGACCACTAAACCGACAATGACGACAACCGCCACGACGGCAGCCGTGATATAAAGCCCCGTCGACCGAAATTCTGTTGACTGATCGTTTTCGGCCACGCCCGTTCCTTTGCGCTCATCCACGTGCCGGCGCAGCCTGCGCCACAAACGCACGTGCCCCAAAAGAACTCGCCTCAAAGATACGCCCCGTGAGAGCAACCGGCCCGGACGGCGCTCTTCCTAGCCGCCCGAAGCCGCCTGTCCAGCCACTGGCATGGTGTTGGACCCGATGGGGAGATTTTTCAGCCCTATGACGGGAATTCCGGAGCGCCCAGAGACCACGCCTTGGGACCACACGCGCTCGGTCATTAAAATACCGGCCCGCTCAGAACGATCTCCGGAGCGGGCCGAATCTTTAGCCGTTAAGAATAACGCTAGATGCTCGCCACCTATTCTTCCACCACCAACTGTCCAAGCATGAAGGGATATTCTTCGGTACTGTAGGTGTAGGTGCCCGGTGTCTTGAATGTCACGGACCCGGTCTTGCCCGGCGCGATGGAGCGGGTGCTCCATGAGCTGTCTTGCGCCGCGACGGTTTTCGCCAAAGTTCCGTTATTGGCCCAGGTGACCTTGTCGCCAACAGAAACGCGAACGCGCCTTGGTTCGAACGCATATTCATCGAAGGTTTCGCGCACGAACTCCAACCCGGTGTCTTTAATGATCGGGCTGATGATGACCGCATCGGTGGGTACGATACGGCCGGCGAAGGTGACCTCTTCCGGCGGCGCTGTCGGAGCCTCTCGTTCGGCGACCGTGCCCACCAGCTTGAATGCCCATACACCGTTGCCGCCGGATACCGCCACGTACTGTTCATCGCCCGTCTCATAGGTGGCTGCGGTCTTGTTTGCGCTGGCGCCGATTTGGAAGCTCCAGACTTTTTCGCCGGCATCGGCCTCATAGGCGTTGAAGAAGCCGTCGGTCTCGCCGTGGAACAGAAGACCGCCAGCGGTCGCGATAAATCCAGCTCCGTTCTGCTGAGTGCGGAACGGCACCCGATGTTCATAGACCAAACTGTTGGTTGGTCCGTGTATCGCAGCAATCAGTCCTTTGTACTTCGTGCCTGGCGCAGAAGTTCCCGAGACGAAAATCTTGGCGCCTTCATAGCGCCTGAGCCAATAGGGCCAGATCGCGCCGGTCGCATAAAAGGTTTTGGTTTCCGGGCTATAGGCCATAGGTGCCGCCCGCGTTGCCAAGATCGGATACATGGCGTTAGGCGTATCAAAGTCCACGGGATCGTAGACGCACATCGCCTTGAACCCCGCTGGAATCATATCTTCAGGCACACAGTCAGGACCGATATTATCGCCACCGACCGGAAACGGTTGAGTGGGTGCGGTTTTCTGACGCTCGTGCTGCGGCACGGGGCGCTCTTCCACCGGCCAGACCGGCTCGCCCGTCGCCCGGCTTAACTGGAAGAGATAACCATAAGTGCTGATGACCGCAATGGCCGGACGCGCCGCGCCGTCCACCACGGCCTCATACAACACGAGCGGTGTGCCCTGATCGGCTTCCCAAATATCATGATGGGTCGTTTGGAAATGCCAGCGCAGTTTGGCGCGGCCTGCGGGCGGCGCGCGAGCAACGTGTCCCGTCGCCGACGGCAACCGCTATTTCAACCGGCCAAATCTAGCCGTCGTCGATACGGTGGAGATACTCAAGGATATACTCGACCATTTTGACGGCGGGGGCGGAAACAAACGAAGGTTCGTTGAGTCTGTTTGGCGGCCCCGGGCAGCAGTTGAAAGTCAGGGGGGCGCACCCACGCGTTCTTCAAGGCCCCACGGCAACACCATGAGTTCGCCGTCGTGAATGGTGATGTTGGCTGTCACGCCGTAATAGCGGGATAACGTCTCCGGCGTCAGAACGCTGCGCGGTGCTCCGTCAGCGACAACTCGACCTTCTGCCATCAACACCAAGCGGTCGCAGAACCGCGCGGCCAAGGTTAGGTCATGCATGACCACGACCACCGTGCGGTTTGAATGCGCTAATTTGCGGAAAATTTGTAGCACTTGCAGGCGGTGCGCGGGATCCAATCCCGACACAGGCTCATCGGCCAACAAGACGGAAGGCGAACCGGCAAGTAGCCGGGCTATTAGCACCCGGGTCAACTCGCCGCCCGAAAGACCTGTGACGGCTCGGCCCGCTAAGTGGGTCACGTCCGCATCAGCGAGCGCCCGCCCAACAATGCCGGCGTCTTCAGGGCTCGGACTGTCCCAAGGTCCAAGGTGCGGCAGGCGACCAAGCGCGACAAGCCGCGTGACCGTCAACGGCCAGAGGACGGAGCGATTCTGTGCCAAATATCCCAAAGTGCGCGCACGCAGAGCGCGCGACCACCCGCCGAGGGCCTTCCCGTTGAGATAAACCTTGCCGGAAGCCAGCGGCGTTAACCCTGTCGCGGCCCGTAACAGTGTCGTCTTACCTGCACCATTGGCACCTATAAGTCCCACCAGGGGGCCCGGCGCAAGGTCGAGGGATACGTCCGAGACCACGTCGGTACCGTCGTAGCGCACGGTCACACCATCAAGATGGAGTTGAGCCGCCATACCCCGAGTCATGGCCGTGTCCGCCGCAGCACAAAAAGAAGATGCAGGAAAAACGGCGCGCCGATCAGGGCGGTAACCACCCCAACTTTCAGCTCCAAAGACGTGGGTATCACGCGTACGCCAATGTCGGCGGCGAGCATGAGTGCAGCGCCGCCCAGCAGGCTTGGCAGCAGCAAGCGGCCGGGCCGGTACCCGACCAGAGGGCGCAGGATGTGCGGCACGACGAGGCCGACAAAGCTGACAACACCGGTCACTGCGACCGCAGCACCGACACAGAACGCCGTACCGAGGATGGCGCGCAGCTTGACCGACATCAGATTGAACCCCATGGCCGAGGCGGTGTCCTCACCCAGCGTCAAAGCCTCAAGGGCGCGGCCGGTGGACATCAGCAAAACCCAGCCGACGGCCATCAGCGGCACGGACATGTAAACATGGTCGAGCGTGCGGTCGGCGAATGACCCCAGGATCCAGAAAACGATCTCGAGCGCGGCGTAGGGGCTTGGCGCAAAATTAAGAGCAAGAGAGGTGAGCGCTGCGGTGAGGCTGTTGATGGCCACGCCGGCGAGAATCAATGTCAGCGTATCTTGCGAACGACCTCCAAGAACGAGAAGAATGGCAGTGGCGATAAATGTTCCGGCCATGCCGCCGAACGGCAGAAGATAAGACATCCCGCCGACGCCGAAGTAAAACATCGTGACAGCCCCGAGGGCGGCTGAGCTAGAGGCGCCCAGCAGGGCCGGTTCGGCCAGCGGGTTGCGCAACAACCCCTGCAGTACAGCACCGGAAAGCCCCAAGGACGCTCCCACCAGAAGAGCAAGAACGCTGCGAGGTAAACGCACTTGGGCGAGAATGAGCCAGGCGGTCTCTGGGTCCTGCCGAGACAACGCTAGAAGATCACCGAGACCGCCGGTAACGACACCGCGCCCCGTGAAGAGGGAAAGTAACGACAACGCGACCAGCAGCGCCACCAAACCGGCGATGAGCACGGCGGGACTGACTTCGTGCCTGCCGCGGCGGTCTCCGGTCAGAGCGTTTACGGCATCGCCGTGCATCACCATGCCCCGCTTTGAATCAGCGCAGCGGCCATGGCCTCTGCTGCATCGGCAATGAGCGGCGTGCCGCAGGTGAATAAGCGGCCCGGCACGAACACTGGTGTCCTACCGTTCAACATGACCTGCAATGCGGGATGCTGAATGGACATGCTGGAGAGGGACGGCACGCCGGGCCGATACAGGAAGTGCACAATGATATCCGGCTTAACCGCCAACATGCTTTCCAGCGGTACCTGACCGTAAGCGCCTATACCCAATTCAGGCGCTTTGTTGATGAGGCCGGTGAGAGTCATGACCTCGTCCGCCAAACCGGGGCGGCCCACTGTAAAGCCGTTGGCGTCATAAATAATGGCCGAATGGCGCGAACGCCCTCTCGCCTGGTCCGCCACAGCGGCGAGCCGCCGTGTCATATCATCAAGCAAGGCTACGGCACGCTCGGGCTCACCAACAGCGTCGCCCACAAGCGTGAGGATGTCACGAATGCCGCTGATGGTGTCGGGGTTGTCCACCTCTACAACCTTGTAATTCAGCCGACGCAGCATGGCCTTAGCAAAACTTGTCGTGTAGCGGCCCGCGAGCACGAGATCGGGCCGCGCGGCGATTACCTCTTCCGCCAGCCCATGGTTAACCGCAATGCCCTCGGTCATATGCGCAAGCGCGGACTCCGCAGGATCGGCACCAAGAAAACTGACGGACGCGATGCGCTCAGACCCCGCCAGCATTAGCGCCAATTGATCGGTGCAGAGATTCATGGACACGATACGCTGCGGGCCTTCAGCCACAGCGGGCCGTACCGCGAACAGCAGCAAAACCAGCAGCCATTGTGCCCATGATTTAATCACGCGAGCCTAGCCTCCCAAACGGATTCGCAGCCCTGCATAGGCTCCGAGTCCCATGGTGTTATATGAGAAGACCTCTTGGTAGCGCTCATCTAAAAGGTTCTCGATGCGGCCAAAGAGTTGAAGCCGCTCGGCTACATCATAAGACGCCGAGGCTGTCGCGAGCACATAATCGTCCAACGTGGTCACGCCGGTGGGGATCGTGGGAGTGAAGACAACGTCTTGGCTCTTGCCGTTGTAGTCAAGGCTCAGGCCCACGTTCGCGCGGCCGCCCATGAAACGGTAAAAGCCCGATGCACTAGCGACGTGTTTGGGCCGTCGCACCTCTTGAAGACCCGCGTCATCCTTAGCCGATGTATAAGTATAACTGGCTGCGAAGTTTAGGTTGGCCGTGGGCGCGTAGCGAGCGGAAATTTCGACTCCTTCGCGCGTGCTTTTGCCCGCCTGATTGCGCACGGTGAACGGAAATACGCCAAAATCAGTGAAAATTTCATCAGTCAAATCCGCCGAGAAGTAAGTCAATGACAGCGACGCCCGCCTGTCATCAAACACGAGGTCCGCGCCCACATCCCAACCCTCCGATTTTTCAGGGTTGAGATTGGGGTTGCCGACAAAGCTGGTGGGATCAAAACCGAACAGCTCAAAAAATCCGGGCTTTGCGAACCCGGTGCCATAACTGGCCCTGACTTTCAGTCCCGTCTCAGGAACATTCCAGGCAACGGATGCACGATATGTGGCTTCGTTCTTGAAGAGATCGTTATCGTCATATCGCAAGGCGCCAGAGAGAAAAACCTGGCCGGCAATGTCCAACCGGTATTCGGCGACGTAGCCTACGTCCTGCGTTGACTTGCGCTGATTTTGCGGACCGGGAAAGCCGCTTTTGTTTGCGAAGGTCTCGTCCTTGAGTTGGACGTAGCCGGTCAGCGTATGGCCAAGAAGACTTTCTTCGGGTGGGAGCGTTAGGTTGGTCTGATAGGATAAGTCTATTTTCCGGCCGTAGGAGCCGAAGGAAAAGCCGCCGCCGGAAAAATTGCTGGTGGTAACGTCGGTGAGCGCTGCTGCGGCAATATGTTCCCAGGCGCCATCGAACAGCATGAGCCGACTGGTGGCTTTGCCATAAAAAGTTTCGGATTTGCGCGTATCACTGGAATCGATGACCAGGCCTTCGGTGGGTGAGCCAAAGGCGAAGTCCTGGCTGTCACTTTCCACAAAGGCCTTAACATAGCGCAGGGCTATGTCCACCTTGATGATATAGCTAAGACTGGCGCGAGCACTCGTGTTGAGGGTTAGATTATGATGCCCGTCTTTCTCAACGCCACCGATCGCTTGAGAAACGCCAGCGCTATCTAGGTAGGCGACTGACCCCGCGAACCCATATCCTTGCCCACCGCTATTGGCCGATGCTGAGATGTTATATGTCCCAAAGGACCCGCCCTGGGCGCTCGCTTTGTAAACTGGCGCGCCCTGACCTTGCGTGGTGATGATGTTGATCACGCCACCAATGGCCTGAGCACCGTAGAGCACGCTTTGGGGACCGCGTAGAACTTCGATGCGCTCCACATCCTCTGAGAGTAGATTAGCGAAATCAAACTCACCACCGGTAACCGGATCGCCCACTTCGATGCCGTTGATCAGCACCAGGGTGTGATTGGCCTCGGCGCCACGTAAGCGCACCTGGGTTTGCGCACCAAGCTGGCCTGAGCGATTCACGGCCACGCCGGGAAGCTGGCGCAGCAAGTCGGACACCTCAAACCGTGGCCGGGCGGCGATATCATCCGCCGTGAAAACATCAATGGCGCTGCCGACAGACTTCAAAGGCTGATTGGTACGGCTGGCGGTGACGATAATTTCTTCAATATTTAAAACAGTTGCCCCTTCTGCCGCAAAGACCGTTCCTGCGGGTGAAAGCAATGTTGCCGACATCAACGCGGCGCGCGCCAAAATACGCAATAGCGAATAGGACATGCCCATCTCCATACCAGGCGCCGCCAGCCGCACGGGCATAGAACGGCGCCGGTTCAGACAATGACGATTGGACATACGGAAGAGATGCTGGCCCAATCCGTCGCGGTTCGCGAAACGCGCGTCACCGCCATCAGATTGGCCGCACCATTGGCTCACCCCGTCCAATGGTTAGGTGACGCTCGCGACGGCAGGTCTCCTGACTTACGGGTCGTCGCGGCCCATCCGCCTTCCCAGGTCCCGTTGCGGGGTCCCAGTGGATTTGTTGGATAGGCTGCTCACCGCTGACAGTTGCGGGGGCAGTTCCGGATTTAAACCGGATTCCCTATTAGCCTCGGCTCTCAAGCGGAGGGCCTCGGCACCGTCACTATTGAATTTGGTAGTCCTCGTCCGCAGACGTGTCAATGGCCAAACAGATTATTGAACCGCCGGCTTTGTGAAAATCATCAAGTGCTGCCACGGCAGACTGGTGCTGTCGGTGCTGATCCACTCCAATCCGACAGCCGCCATTTCCATTCTGGCCTGTGCTTCGGTCATTTTATGGAGTTCTTTGATCGGCACCGACGGATCTTCGGCGCGGTATTCCGCCAGCGCGATTCGCCCGCCGGGTTTCAGGGCTTTGAACATGGCAAGCCCCATTTCCCGCGGCAGAGCAAACTCATGGTAGGCATCCACCAGCAACATAAGGTCGATGGTGTTCTCCTTCAGCGTCGGGCTAGCGGTGCTGCTGTGAACCGGGATGACATTGTCGCCCTCGCCGTTCGCGATTTTATCTTTGATGAGACTGAGCATCTCTTGTTGGACGTCCACCGCAAATACAAAGCCTTTGGAAACGAGTTTACTCATGCGAAACGAGAAATATCCCGACCCGGCGCCGATATCGGCAACATAGTCGGCAGGCTTGAGGTCGAGCAGCTCAATCAGTTTGTCCGTACGTTCCTGCTGTTCGCGACCGGGCCGTTCGAGCCACGGCGCGCCCTGGTGACTCATAACGCTAGCGATTTCGCGGCCCATATAGGCCTTGCCGATGCCGTCGAAGGATTGTGCAATAAATGTATAGCCATCCTGAGCGGTGGCCGCAGTGGCACACAGTAGGAAGACCATCGTCAAAATGGATTTCAGTATTGATTGCATGAGGACGCTCTCCCGAGGGTAGCCGGCCACAAGCATAGGACATGCCAACGTTTATATGTAGGCTTTCCGGAATCTTGGTGCAAAAAAGGGGAACAACAGTGGTAGAGAAGGCGCAACTTAGCTCTATATTTAAGGACCGGCTGGAGCGGGATGACCATGCAAAACGATCTTAGCGTCTGGCAGAAAACCCACGGATTCCTGGCAGGCGAGCATGCCAAAAACATGCGGCGGACTCAGACTGTGCTTGTTTTAACGCTGGTGACTATGGCTGCGGAAGTCACCGCCGGAACTGTTTTTGGCTCCATGGCCTTATTGGCGGACGGCTGGCACATGGGTAGCCACGCCGCCGCCATGGGGATCGCGGTCTTCGCTTATGCTTACGCCCGGCGCCATGCCGACAGCGCGGTTTACACGTTTGGCACTGGAAAAGTGGGAGATTTGGCTGGATTTTCTAGCGCACTTTTTCTTGCCGTTGTTGCCGGCCTGATGGCGGTGGAGTCTACCGAGCGCCTGATCAGCCCTGTGGACATCGCCTTCGACGAAGCCTTGTTCGTTGCGGTGTTGGGGTTGCTCGTAAATTTGGCAAGCGCATGACTTTTAAAGGACGGTCACCATCACCAAGGGAGCGGTCACACTCATGATCACAACCTGCGCGCCGCATACATTCATGTGCTAACCGATGCGCTGACTTCGGTGCTGGCGATTTTAGCGTTATTAGCAGGACGGTTTTGGGGTGTCGCATGGATGGACCCAGCCATGGGCCTTGTCGGCGCAGCAATTATTCTACGTTGGGCGTGGCGCCTGATTGTTTCCACAAGCCGTGTGCTTCTTGATGCGGAGCCTGCGGGAAACGCAGCGGCTGCGGTGCGCGCGGCAATCGAGGGAGACGCCGACAACCGCGTCGTCGATCTTCACGTGTGGCGCGTAGGGCCGGGACATTTGGCAGCAGTGATCACGGTCGTGACCCAGGAGCCCCAGCCACCAGCACACTACAGGACCTTCTGGTCGGCATCACCGCTCTGAGTCACGTCACAATTGAAGTGGAATACAGCGGGCAAGAACGCGCCGGTTAGGTGCCATTAGCGTTAGATGTCTTTGCGCCCGCTTGGCGAATCGTTGGGCGGCAGGTCGTTGGGGTCGTGGTTGATGACCGGGCCTTGCGGCGCACGGTCTTCACGCCGGGTCGAGCCTGTTCGTACGGTCCACACTTGTACCCCGCTTCCTCGCCCGAAAAAGTAAATCAGCAAGAGAACGATGGGCGTAACAACGAGCGCCGCGACAAAGGAGAGCGCGAACAGGAACAACACGCCGGCGAGGATCATAACCGCAAAGAAGAGGCGAAGAATGATTCCAATCATCAGATCACCTTCTCATACATGCGGTAGGTCTTGTAGGCTCGCCCGCCGATCGCCTCGATGGAGGAACGGGTCCCGGTATTGTTCTCCAGCACCCAACTCATCTCGCATACGGGCATCCGAAGTCTAAGGGAGGCGTCGCGTACAGCACCAACGGTAAGCAATGCCAGCACGGCACCCATAGGTTTGTTCTGGTATTCGGGCATGACCCCCATAAACGGCACGCGGGTGCCGGATACGTAAGAACGCCGTGTGAACACGCGCCATGCGAGCTTGGCCCAACCTGTGGGCCAGAGCTTACCGTTCAGGTCGCGAATCATTTCGTTAAGGTCGGGTAGCGCGACACACATCGCCTTTGGCTCGCCGTCTATGGTGGCGAAGGACACAAGTTCCGGAATGAGCATGAGCTTCATCTCGGCGGCCATATGCGCAACGTCCGCTTCAGTCAGCGGAATGAACTCCCAATTCTCTGCCCAAGCGGCATTGAAGATTCGCACGATGGTGGCCACTTCTTCGTCAACGCGCCGCATATCCAGCGAACGCACCGCTAAACGCTTGTCTCTGGCCAATGCCCGCTTCAACCACTTGAGTTGCTTAAACGGCAGCGCCGTGTCCATCGGCGTGAGATAGGCCAGCATATCGACTGTCTTTACAAATCCAGCGCCTTCCACCAGCGCACCGTAGTAAGGCTGCGCGTGACCCATCATCATGCGGGGCGGACAATTGAATCCCTCAACCAGCAAGCCGGATTCATCGTTGATGTTGATGCTGAACGGGCCAAGGCAGCGGCGCATACCTTGTTCCTTCAGCCACGCTGCTGCTGCCTCAAAGAGCTGATTTGCCGTGTCCTGATCATCTGCGCACTCGAAAAATCCAAAAAATCCGGTGGTGTCATCGCGCAATTTAACGCGGCTGTGGTCCACCTGCGCGGAAATCCGGCCGGCGAGCTTACCGCTGTGCTCGGCAATCCAGAACGCTACCTCACCGTGGTCAAACCACGGATTTTTTTTGGGATTTAGCCGATCACGCTCCATGAACCGCATGGGCGCAATCCAATGGGCATCATGACCTTGGAGGACGTGGGGAGCTTCGAAGAAACGCTCGAAGTCGGCGCCCGGCACCACCCGGCGGATTGAGACATCTACCATACCCTGAGTTAACCGGCGGACGCCGAGCCCGCCGCAGACTCTTCGCGTTTCCTGTGCACGGGATTGGTGTTGTAAGGCCAATTGGGCGTAAGTTGCGCCACATAAGGGTAGCTCTTCGCGACCTCTTCATCGTAACCGAGATTAAAAACCGTCGGCGAGCGCGGTCTATCTTTTGGTCCCTCGTAAAAGGTGCCCAGCATCTTGTCCCACCATAGATTGGTGATGCCATAGTTACCGGACTCGTTGTGAAAGTGGTGCGCCATATGAAATTTTTTAATTTCGCGCACCCACCGCCACTTGGGCACATAGCCAAGGTGCTGAATGCAGTGAAAGTATTCGTAGACGCAGGTCTGAATGACGCCAGTGCAAAGCGCCGCTAGAGCGCCGACCCACCCGGCAAGGACGTAGCCCACGGGAACAGTCGCCAAGGCAACAGTCGGCAACGTCGTGTACAGCGCGCCGAAAAGAACCTTTAGATTATTCGGGTCGCTGTGGTGGTCGTAGTGGATGCGTTTCCACGTGGCCGCCGTCAGCGGCGATTTCCACATCCAGCGACTGTGCAGGATATAGCGGTGGAGCAGATACCAAACCGCCGGATAAATGAAGATCGTCGCAACAACGGACGCCGCGACCGGAACGATTGGCGCGGATCCCTGGACAACGGCGGCGATGACAGCCGCCCCGAAGAGAATGGCGATAATGATGTAGGCCGCAATGGCATAGTACTGAAAATACGCCGTCGTCAGGCCCGCCAAATCCATCCGGTCCAGGTGATATTCCCGGTCGCTCCAAAATCCGAGCTTTGGCGACGAAAGGCTCACGGATCGCATACCCCATTTCGGTGCTCTGCTCGCGATTACCCCGCGCATGCAGCGCTATATAGGCCCGCCTATGTGCGGACACCAGTGTTCTCGAAGTTAAAGATGATCCAGACACCGATGGTCCCGAACAACGCCAACGGCATCCAGGCCGCCATCAGCGGCGGCAACGAGCCGAATTGGCCCATAGCTATTAAAATATTGTCCACAACAATAAACGCGAATCCGACACTGATCCCCCACACAATGGTCATGATAGAGCTGCCTTGGCGATGGTGGGCAAAGGCCGCGATTCCCGCCAGCAAGGGCATCAAGGCCAGGACTATAGGACCGGCGATCTTTTGCTGCAGCCACGTATCGTAGAAATAAACCGGCCGCGAGCCGATGGCCACGTTGCCGATATACTGTTGAAGCGCGTTCAACGACAACTCGTTGGGGTGGTGGGCAAACCTTATGAAATGCTCCGGTCTCAGCTGTGTATCCCAGACGACGGGTTCATCTTCTTCTTCGGTGCCGCCGACGCGCCGCATCTCGACGGTGGACCAATCGCCGTTTTCCCAGATCGCGAGACGAATGCTGACAATATCGGTAATACCGCTGCTGTCGCTTTGCTTGAACAGGCGGACGTCGTGAAGAATGGTTCCACCGCGCATAACGTGGCCGACCCGAATAATGGTGCTGCCTTCCATAACCCAGCTGTTCTCACCCGTAATCACTTCTGTTCCGTCGCCATAACCCGAATCGCGCCAGTCTTCTAATTCGGCATTTGCACGCACAACCACAAATTCCGAGAAGATGAACAGTATAATGGACAACGCCAGCCCGACCCCCACGAGCCCTCCCATGAGGCCAAGTACGGAACGCCCAGCCGCGCGCATGGCCAGGATTTCGCTGTTCATAGCCATAACCACCAAAGCCGTAAGTGCGCCCAGCAGACCGGCCAGGGGCGCGACAGTCTCGACCATTGAGGGTATTCGCAGCATGACGTAGCGCCCTAAAGACTCAACCGGAGCACCGCCGCCAGCCATTACTTCGTTAGCCATCGCAAGCAGATCGAGCGTTTGAAGAAAAAGAACGAGGCCAACCAGCAATGCCGTAAAACGCACCAGGAAAGCTCTCATGAGATAGCGGGAAAGAATCATGGCTTTGCGCGCAGCATCATGGGGCTTGGGCGGAAGTCGCCGACCGCTCAAACCGGAAGGCAGAGGCAATCCGATCGACCAGCGCAATCCAATGAGCTTCGAGGCGCTGCACGGGAGCGGCGCCGGCCTGCAAGCCCGTTCGGACAAATAAATATGTCGTACTCACCGCGAAAAGCGCGAAGATTGTCCACAGCAATATTCCCGCCGGCGCGCCTGTGTTCTGAGCGTACGCTGCGGCGAACTCCAGAACTTTGTGGTAGCTCACTAGAATCACGATTCCGACGACCAAGCCAAAAGATTTGCTCGACCTGTGTGCCATGATGCCGAACGGCGCGGCGAGCAGCGGCAAGAACAACATGGACAACGAAAACACCACACGAAAATGAAACTCCGATGCCACGGCGGACGGCGCGATGAGGTTTTCGGACTGAGATTCAGACGGCGATTGCGGGACGGTGGTCAAACTACTGAGCCCCGCGGCAAGATTGTCGCGATAGGCGCGCAAGAGCTCCATGATGGTTAACTCCCGCTCGTCACCACCACGCCCACGAAAGCGAATGAGATCGGCCAGATTGAGTGCCCAGTCATAGGCCCCAAACTTAATCGTCTTGGTACGCCTCGTGTCGGGATTCCACTCGGAGAGGCTACCGTCATAAAGACGCAGCGAAACCGTGCCATCTAGTCCGCCGGGCAGGAGTTCACCCCGCTTCGCCGCAACCGTTGTGATATGACCGCTGTCCTCTTGCCGATGGGCAAAGACGCCATAAAGTTCGCGGCCCGCCCCCCGGGATTGTTCCACGCGCAGGGTGTAATCGTTGGGTAGCTTCATGAATACGCCCTCGCCGATTCCCTGCTCGATGACGCCGGACGTAATATTAAATTCGATAACGCGGAAGGCATACCGCGTGTAGGGCTGGACATAACCCGTCAACGCGAGATTGACCGCCATCATTATCCCGGCCAAAACGACCGCAGATCGTATAAACCTGCCTATGCCGATACCGCAAGCGTGAATAGCGTCCAATTCCGATTGCGCGGACATCCTACGAAAAGCGAGCAGCACACCCAGAAATAACGCAAGCGGCAGTGCGAGCCCTATATAATGTGGAATAAGGTAGAACAGCATCTGGAAGACGACCAAGGTCGACACGCCGTTGCCCACGGCGATGTCGAGCAGACGCATGAGGCGTTCCATGCACAGGATGACCGCCGCAATGAAAATTGTGACGGCAATCGTCGGGGCAATTTGGCGCAAAAGATAACTGTCGATGGACTTGATCATGGCTTATTGCAAGGCATCGCCCGATTTTATAAGGCGGAGTGCCGGAACCTTATGATGTCCTACCCGCGATGACGCGCCGCCCTTACTGGCCCAGTGCGCCGCCGTTCAGATCCTAGTTTACGCGAGACCCCCAGCAAAAGGCCAGAGTTAGGGTTTTTCAAGTAGTTACAAAGTGTCCCAGAAAGCGGAATTCTCGCCAAATGACAGTGTATAGGCCAAAATCAGGGGTGTGGCCCCGACCTTGCCGGACCGCCAGCAACAATCAGAGGCTCCCCGCATGACGCAGCCCCTCGCCATTATCACCAACTGTAAGAGCACTCAAAACCTGCGGGGCGATGCGTGGATTGAACCGCTTTTGACGAACGAGAAACACGTTGCCCATTTCAAGGTAGTGGATGTAGGGGAAATTCCTGGGGTTTTGGGCCACTGTGCTGCGATGGGCGCAGAGACTATCGTGGTCAATGGCGGTGACGGGACGGCTGGCCTCGTTTTTGCGGGCCTGCTGAATCACAACGTGTATCGCCGCTTACCCGCCTTGGCATTGTTGCCGGCAGGCAAGACCAACATGACGGCGGCGGGGTGGAGCATGACGGGTAAGCCCGAGGATGCGTTGCGCGCCCTCCTCGAATGCCGCCGTGACGCGCGGCTTTCCGAATATGCCGTGGAGCGGCCAGTGCTTTGCGTTTTCCGCGGTGGCACGCACCTTCCTCTTTACGGCGCATTCTTCGGAGCGGCGGAGATGGTGGACGGTATTTTGTTCTGCAGACGCCATATATATCCACTCAATATGCCCAACGCCATCAGCCACACAGCAGCCATCGGCATATTGCTGTGGCGGAGCATGCTCGCACGGCGGGGCGGTGGAAACATTGAGGTGTGCGACGACGACGGCCTAGCGGAAGCCGGGAGTTTTTTTGCCATGGTGGTGACCGCACTGGACCAACTTCTTTTTGGCGTCCGGCTCATGCCGGATGGACGCGGAAAATCTTCTGCGCCGTTGACTTATGTTAGCCTTCGGCCGGGTGTGTTCCCAATGCTTCGGGCGATGGGCAGTCTTGTCAGCCGCGAAGTCGGCCCGGGACCCGGGCGCACAATGCGCATAACTGAACGTCTGGCCTTGAATTTCACCGGCACCTATACATTGGATGGAGAGCTATACGAAACGCGCGCTAGCGAAACATTGACGTTGGATGGCAGTAAGAGATTGCCATTCATCCAATTGCCGAGACGCATGCAGGCATGACGGGTTTAACGTCCATTGTAGAGGCGGAGGCTGGCCGCAAGACTTTTCCCGCAGCCGACGCCTTCTGCGAAGAATTGAAGCGGAAATACGGCCCGTCAGCAGTGGCTGTCTTGTTTTACGGCTCGTGCCTGCGTCAAAAAACGGACATCGGCTTGATGCTCGATTTTTATGTGCTTGTAGATAATTACGTACCCGCCCTCGACAGCCGAACCTCGGCCGTTTTTGCCCACCTGTTGCCACCCAACGTCTATTATCTGGAAATGCCCTGTGAAGACCGCATCGTTCGGGCGAAAGTTGCGGTGATTTCCGTTAAACAATTTTTGCACGGCACCAGTCCGAAATGCTTCACATCGAGCCTATGGGCACGTTTCGCTCAACCCTCTGCAATCTTGTATGCGCGCGACGACGAGGTACGACGGCGGGTGATCGGCGCGTTTGCGAATGCCGTGTCCACGATGATCGAACGGGCGATACCGCTTATGAGTGAAACATTTTCCGAACGGGACTTGTGGGTGCGGGCATTGTCGGAAACCTATGGCGCAGAACTTCGACCCGAGCGGGAAACCAAGTCCGCCGAATTTGTGGACGCGGACTTGCTGCGCTACACCGCCGTAACGGATGCCGTGCTTGGCGCGCATGAAGCCGATGGTGTCTTCCACCAACCCATGACACCGCAACAATGCGCCCGGGCTCAATGGGGATGGTGGCTACGGCGTATTCAAGGCAAAACGCTAAATGCACTGCGCCTGATCAAGGCCGCCTTCACGTTCAAGGGTGGTCTGGATTATGCGGTTTGGAAAATCGAACGCCACTCGAGTGTAGTAATCACGTTGACGGCCGCCGAACGGCGGCGCCCGCTGGCGACAGGACTCAAATTATTTTTTAAAACGCTACGGCAGGGAGGCCTGCGCTGAACATCGCCATCGCTAGCCCACCGCGACCCGCGCCGGCTCCGCCGCTGAAATAAGGCCCAGTCGGGTAGCCACTTCGGCGAAGACCGCAATGACATCGTCCAACTGTTTTTCTGTATGGGCGGCGCAGAGGCTGGCCCGAAGCAATGAATAACCAAACGGCGTTGCCGGCGGCAGAGCTAAATTGACGTAAACACCCGCCTCGATTAGGCCGCGCCAGAAGACCGCCGCCGTCTGCGTATCCGGCGCTACGACGGCAACCACAGGACTGTCTTCGCTGGCGACCTTAAGGCCCAACGCCGATAGGCCCGAGTGCAATTTCCGAGCGTTGCGCATGAGGCGCTTACGGAGCCCGCCACCCTTCTGCACCAAACCCAGATTCACAGTGGCCGATGCCACGACCGAAGGCGGCAGGGAGGCGGTGAAAACATATGCACGGCACACAAGCCGCAGCGCATCGAACTGTGGGAGGTTTGAGACACAGAAACCGCCAACCGTACCTACCGATTTCGAGAACGTGCCGATAATGAAATCGACATCGTCTTCGCAGCCCGTCTCCTCGGGTAAGCCACGGCCATACTTGCCGAGTACGCCTAGGGAATGGGCTTCATCGGAGAGCAAGTAGACATTTTCGTATTTCTTTTTGACGGCGACTATATCTTTCAAGGGCGCTCTGTCACCGAGCATTGAGTAAATCCCTTCGATGACAATGAGCTTGTTGCCCGGCTTGTTCGCAAGGCGCGCAAGGCGCTTGTCGAGATCGGCCGCATCGTTGTGTTTGAAACGAATGGTCTGGGCCTGGCTACCGCGCACACCATCGTAAATGGAAGCATGACAATCAGCATCTATAATGATGTGGTCGGTCGGCCCCATAAGGGTAGAGAGAATGCCGAGATTTGCCAAAAATCCCGTGGAAAAGACCATGGCGTATTTCATGCCAAAGAAATCGGCGAGCACCTGCTCCAAGTCCTTGTGTCCGCCATACGTACCGTTAGCGACCCGGCTGCCCGTGGTGCCGGTACCGCAAGCATCCAG
The DNA here is from genome assembly GCA_963662375.2 of Rhodospirillaceae bacterium. Lineage (GTDB taxonomy): Bacteria > Pseudomonadota > Alphaproteobacteria > Rhodospirillales > Rhodospirillaceae > UBA11612. The sequence goes on along the minus strand of CAXXRP010000015.1, from coordinate 116,874 downwards.
CGCAGCATGGGCGGCTTCAAGCGCCTCCGGGGCAAATGTTAGGCCAAGATAATTGTTCGTGCCGACCAGAATCGTGCGGCGGCCTCCGATGACGGCTTCGGTCTGCGACAACACCTCGTCCATCTTGACTTGAAATGGATCGGCGCCGCCGTCACCAAACAGTGCGTCACGCTGCGCCATAAGCGGCGCAAAGCGGTCGAGCAGATTAGCCATTGTCGTCCCCAGTTCTTTATCTTTGTGCTTAGGCTGTTTCGTCGCTCACAATTTTCTCGACCGCAACAGCCAGTTCATTAATCGTCGCAATGTCGGGGAGGATATTGAGCGGCATGGAAATATCGAAATGATCTTCGATAGCCGCGATGAACTCCATGACCACCAGAGAATCAAAGTTCAGGTCTTCGCTGAACCGTGTTTCCGGCTTGAGTTCCGTACCAGCCTTATTGAACGGTCCGAGGATGTCAGAGAGCGCCGCAATCGTATCCGGCGATGGCTCGTCCGGCTTGTTAGCGCCCATACCCCAGAGACCGTTCCAATTACCTACCCCAGGCGCACAGCTGCCCTTTTTCGGCATTCCCCGCACAACCCATTGAAAGTAGTGAGGGAACGGCGAAAATATGACAAATCAACTTAGCCGTTACTTGTTAACAGGCCGCGTGAGGCATACCAGCTGACCGCGTCATTGAACCCTTTTCCTATATTCCACAAGGGGTTATAGCCCGACAGCGCGCATGGCCCAGAGACCCAGTTCGGATGGAGCAGTTCAGGCACTTTACCCCAGCTGAGCACTGCTGGACGGCGGGAAAGGGCGGCGCCCAGACTGCCAACAGCTCCGGCCAGATAAAGAAGGGGCGCCGGAATAGGGATCAGCCGCGGCGACGTGCGCAGGGCCAACCCGGCTGCGGCAGCGATCTCAGGCCAAGTGTAACCATGAGGGTGCCCGTCGTCGAATTCGATGGGCGCGCCCGGCGGTTCATCCAGTGCAAGGACCGCAAATATGGCGCCGACAACATCGCCCACGTGAGCCAATGATGTGCGCGCGCCTGCGACCATAGGCGCCGGTACAAAACCCCGCGCCGCCATTTGGAAAATTCGCAACGTTTCCATATCACCCGGGCCGTAGACGGCGGGGGGTCGGAGGATAGCGACGGGAAGGTTTTCCTGGCGCGCTCGAACCATTTGTTCGCCCAAGTATTTGCTTGCCGCATACGGTGAAAGCCGTGGCTCACGTGCCGCCAGCGAAGACACGTGAATGAGTTTCGGAGGATTTGACTGCGCGGCGGCGGCTTCGACGATATTGGCCGTGCCCATACCGTTGATCGCCAGGAAGGCCTCGTGATCGAGGGCCCTTATCGCGCCCGCGCAGTGCACAACCACGTCAACGCCCTGCACGAGAGCCCTAAGCGCCGCCTTATCAGTGAGGGAGCCATTGGTCCACGTAACTGGATTTTCGGGAACTGAAGAGTCAGGTGTCGGAATACCGCGCGTCAACGCGCGCACCTGATGACCGGCCTCTACCAATGCAGATAAAAGATGCCGGCCGATGAAGCCTGTCGCTCCGGTGACCGCAACTATGGATGGCGCCATCCCCCTCAGTCCGCCGGACTACCGACATCAAGCCGTGCGATTTCTCCGGATTCTAACATAATTTTCGCCCGCTCGCGGGCCAGTTTGCCCGAAGTCGTCTTCGGCAAACTCCGCGCCGGTACCAAAATCACGTCGCAAAGGACACCAACAGCCTCATGGACCCGGGCCACCACCTCCTCGACGATACGCGCACGTTCAGCCAGATCGGGCGTGCGGCACTGTATAAGTATGGTCGGTTTTTCAGTGCCGTCTGAATCGGCTAAGACAATGGCAGCGGCGTCTCCGGACCGAAGCCCGTCCATATGCTCGACGGTCCATTCAATGTCCTGAGGCCAAACATTACGCCCGTTGATAATCAACATGTCCTTAGCGCGGCCGGCGATCACCAATTCCTCGCCAATCCAATAGCCAAGATCGCTCGTATCGAGCCATCCATCGACAACCGCCTCCGCCGTGGTTTCGGGATCATCAAAATAACCACGCATGACGCTGGGACCTTCAACGAAAACACGGCCCACCTGGCGGCTACCCAAAACAGCTCCCGACTCGTCGCGAATCTCTACATTGTGGCCGGGGATTATTCTTCCGCAGGTGACGAATGTGCGCCCATCATGAAATCCGTCATCCGCGATGGGAATTGCACGGTTGTCTTCGAGGGCGTGCTTATCAACATGATCAAGGGTCATCCCCTTACTTCCTTCGGCGAAGCTGACAGCAACAACACACTCGGCCAAGCCATAACTGGCGCAAAACGCCTTGTCAGAAAATCCGTAGGGTTTGAATGCGCTAGCAAAGGCCTGAATGACTTTCGGCTTAATCATTTCTCCGCCGATGCCGGCTACCCGCCATTTGGAGAGCTCTAAATCAAGCGCTCCATCATTCATTAAAGCGACGCGGCGGGCGCATAGCTCGTAGCCAAAAGACGGGGCATAAGACATGGTGCCGCCGGTTTCGCTGAGTATCTTAAGCCACGTGAGTGGGCGGCGTGCGAAGTCCTCGGTGGCAAGGTAATCTATGGACGTCTGGCTGGCAGCACCGCCCAACACAAAACCCACAAGGCCCATATCATGAAAAAAGGGAAGCCACGATGTAGCTCGCTCAGCAGGCCCATTTTGAACGCCGAACTCGCTAATGGCACCGCAATTAGTCATCAGATTCGTGTGGCTTATCATCACGCCTTTAGGGAAGCGGGTAGAGCCCGAGCTATATTGTATGTAACACAGATCGTCGGGCCCGCCGGGCTGAAGCGAGCCGGCGCCTTCGGGCAAGGAGGCTATGTGATTTAGCGACCCGGTCAGCACTAGTTCGCGACCGGACGCCGCCTCCTCGACCAATGGCAAGAACTCGCTGGGACCGAGAGCCATGCGGGCGTGAGACGACACCATTTGTCCTTTGATCTGCTCAATGTAGGCTTCCCGCCTCCCAAACGCCGTGGGTAGCGGCATTGGCACTGGGATAATGCCTGCGTATTGGCATGCGAAAAACAAAACTATGAACTCCGGCGCGGTCGCCGCGAGCAAGGCAATCCTGTCGCCCGGGCAAATACCGGCCGCAGTAAGCCGCCGCCCGTGGCTTTGAGCTTGGTCGCGAAGGTCGCGATAGGGCAGCACTGCATTCAGAACGCCGCGCGCAGAGTAGAAATTCTGTCCGGTGTCGCCGGTTGCCGCGTAATCCAACGATTCCGTAAGAGTCGCAAAGTCGGCGAGCCGCTTTTTCAAATGCGATGTATCGCTGGGCGTGGGGCGAAGGACCTGCGCCGGTACGGATGATGGGGCGTAGTGCTGCATGGCGGGTGCTTTCTAGGCCTTATATCTTGCGAACAGTCAATTCACCGAATGTAACAAGTATTGCAGCCTGGGTTAGCCGCCACCCCCAATTGCCGAAGCAGCCCCTATGCTGGAGCCGCAGGGCCCAATTCAGGTACCCAGACGGTAGTCTTTGAACTGCTCCCTAAGTACGTTCTTTAGGACTTTGCCGGTCGCGCCTAGCGGCAGACTTTCGACAATTTCCATGGCCTCTAGAAGCCAAAACTTCGGCACTCGGTCAGCAAGAAAGGCATTTACCTCCGCCAAAGTCGGAGCCTGCCCCCTCTCGGCCGGAACACAGATTAAGAGGGGCCGCTCCTGCCATTTTGGATGAGGTACGCCAATTACTGCCGCATGGGCAATGGCTGGATGACTCATGGCCTCATTCTCGAGGTCGACGGAACTGATCCACTCCCCGCCCGACTTAATGACATCCTTGGCCCGATCCGTGATCTGCAAGTACCCATCTTCGTCCAAGTTGCCGATATCTCCAGTATCAAACCATCCATCGACAGTTAACGGGCTCTCCGCCTCCTTAAAATAGGAGGCGACAACCCAAGGCCCCCTAACCTGCAGTTGACCGGAAGACTGGCCGTCATTTGGAAGCACGCGTCCATCCGAGTCCACGATGCGGAGGTCAACGCCATAAACCGCATGGCCTTGTTTTAGCTTCTGCTTGAGTTGCTGTTCTTTTGGCAGAACGCGGTGCTTGGGCCTGAGGGTGTTGAAGACGCCAAGAGGAGTTGTTTCAGTCATACCCCACCCCTGGTTGACTTCAATTCCGAATTCGTCTTCGAACGCCACAACCATAGATTCGGGCGCAGCCGCGCCACCGATAACAACGCTTTCCAGATTCTTAGGCTTTCTACCGATCTTCCTCATATGGGCGATCAAGCCCATCCAAACTGTCGGTACGCCTTGCGAACAGGTCACGCCCTCGTCATCCATCAGGTCAAAGAGACTCTGACCGTCTAGGGCGAGGCCTGGGAAAACTAGGGGGGCCCCTGCAATGGGCGCGGCGTGGGGTATGCCCCATGCATTGACATGAAACATGGGGACTACAGGAAGCGAAATTTTTTCGGGCCCCAATTTAAATTCGGCGACAAGACTATAGGAATGCAGCACCAACGCACGATGACTATACAGCACGCCCTTGGGTTTGCCCGTAGTTCCAGACGTATAGCAAAGCGATGCCGCCACGTTCTCATCGAGCTCGGGCCAGTCGTAACAATCGGGGTGTGGTGCAAGGAGATCCTCGTACACGAGTAGGCCTTCACTCAACGCCAAGTCAGCCCCATTGGCTGCGTCAGTCAAAACAACGAATTCCTCAACGCATCTTGCTTTGTCTTTCAGCAGTGGCACACAACCGGCAAAGGTCGAATCCAAAAAAATAAACCGGTCCTCAGCGTGTCCGACCACGTATGCCATCTGATCTGGGGAGAGCCTCGGGTTCACGGTGTGGCAGACCGCGCCAATACCGGCGATAGCATAGTAAAGTTCAAGATGGCGCCACGTATTCCACGCTAGTGTGCCGACGCGGTCGCCGGGCTTAACGCCAAGGGCCGCCAGCGCGTGGGCAAGCTTCTGGGTACGCCGGTAGGTTTCAGCATAGGTCGTACGGTGCACGGGGCCTTCAATACTGCGAGTAATGACCGCGCAATCGCAGTGATAAGCTGCAGCAAACTGCATCAATGATATCACCATCAAGGGGCGATCCATCATCAACCCATCTATTGGCATCAGTCCGTCCCCCTCGCCGAATATCGAAGCGCATGATAGCGATTCGGCCGCTGAGCCTCCACCGTGCGTCACGGGACCGAGCTACCGTATTGCCAATTAGGCCGGACGTTAACCGAAAAGTATGGAAGTCGGGAGGAGAATTGCCCACACTAACCCTGGGATGACTCTAACGAGGGGAGCAAACCTCAGGCGCGCCAACTCATTCCTGCCAGCGACTGGCGGCGTGGGCGTTTAGGCTTGGGCAGTTGCCGTATGCATGGCGCTCCAGCTATCCACATGCAACGCCGATTGCGAAAGCAAAGTTAAAAGGGAATGCGGATCGCGTCATGACAGGGGCCTCCTGCTGGCGAACAGCCACATGGAGCCTTAGGCTGCCTGGGCTTCAGATTGCGTAAGCAGCATATAAAGTGCGTCGGCGCTATTGGCGCCGCGCAGCTTTTTGCAAACTGTTTTATCCCTCAAAAGCCTGGATATACGGGCCAGCGCTTTCAAGTGATCAGCCCCGGCCCCCTCAGGCGCCAGCAATAGAAAAACGAGATCGACGGGATGCTCATCAATGGCGGCGAAATCAATCGGCTTGTCTAACCGTGCAAACAAACCATGAAGGCGATCAATGTCGCGTAGCTTACCGTGAGGGATGGCAATGCCGTTGCCGACGCCGGTCGTCCCGAAACGTTCACGTTCCATCAACGTCTCGAATATTCGGCGCTTGTCGATTTTGGTTACTTCTGCAGCTTGCCGCGAAAGTTCCTGAAGAATATGCTTCTTGTTGCTGGCCTTAAGGTCCGCGAAGACGGCCTCCGGCTTTAGAATATCACTAATTTCCATAACGCGCCTTTACACCGCTGTTGTCGTACTACGGTCGGTCAATGTGACCAAATCTCTTGGATTGGATGTGTCAATTAGGCCGGCGTGCATTTCTGTTGTCATACGCTCCGAGGCCGCGGACCGCAAACTGAGTTGACGGGTTTCCATACCCAACCATTGTCCGCGTACGAATGGATTAGGTCTCCAAAAAAAGTGGCGGACCATAGGCGCGCGGTGCTCACCAAGTCAAGAACCGGCCGCTGCAAAACAGACATGCCGATTCAGCGGTCTCCTAGGCTCAGGGCCTTTTCACGGCGACGTTGGACGGAGGATTGAATATTCAATGAATCCCGATATTTAGCTACAGTTCTGCGGGCAACTTCTATGCCGTCGGCACGGAGCATATCGACAATGCGATCGTCGGAAAGAACATCTGTGATGACTTCGCCGTCAATAAGAACTTTGATGCGATGCCGCACGGCCTCCGCCGAATGGGCATCTCCCCCGCTCGCTGAAGGCAGTGACCGCGTAAAGAAGTACTTGAGCTCGAATATGCCTCGCGGTGTCGACATATATTTATTTGTTGTCACCCGGCTCACGGTACTTTCGTGCATTTCAATTGCGTCCGCGACATCCCGCAAGATAAGGGGCTTGAGGTACGTGATACCCTTGCGGAAAAACATGTCCTGCTGCTTAACAAGCTCAAGGGCCACTTTGAGGATCGTTTCGGCGCGTTGATGGAGCGCCTTTACGAGCCAGTTGGCTGATTGCAAACGCTCAGCCACAAATGCCTTATCGTCTTTTGTCACCGCAGAACGACTTATGTTCGCCACGTAACTTTGGTTTACCAGAACCCGAGGTAACCTTTCTGAATTGAGCTCTACGCGCCAACTCCCATCGGGCCGCACCGACATAATAACGTCTGGAATGACCGCCTCATTGACCACCCGCTCGAATTGCAACGCGGGCTTTGGGTTCAACGCCCGCACTTCCGCGACCATGTCGCGCAAATCTTCCATCGAAATCGCGCACAGGCTACGTAACTTGCCAAGATCGCGACTTGCCAACAGTTCAATGTTCGACACAAATGCCGCCATCGCTGGGTCCAGGCGATCACGGTCCTCTAGTTGCAGCCGTAAACATTCCTTGAGATCGCGTGCAAAAACACCCGATGGATCAAAACCCTGGAGGAGATGGAGAATACGAGCCACCACCGCTACATCTGCTCCGAGTTGAACCCCAGCCTCATCTACCCCGACTTGGAGATAACCGCTTTCATCCAACTGATCGATCAAGTACATGCCGATGAAGCGATCCGCCGGTGCATCAACCGCAAGATTAAGTTGTTGAATCAGGTGGCTGCGCAATCCAGGCGTATCGGCCAGGGTGTGCTTGAGATCGGGAAGGCCATCCTTGAAACCGCCCGCGCCCCATGTGTCGGAGCCGCCCGGGTCTAACCCGCTATCGGAGTTGAGCAGTGTCTCTTCGTCGACGGCAGCGGCATCAATGTCAAGCGGCGCCTCATCCTGACCATCAACGGTATCGACAACGGATACCTCTGAGTCCTGGCGTTCATCGGTATTGCCCGCACCCTCCGCAAGAGCACTTGTCTCGCCGCTATCATCGACTTCCAATAGTGGGTTAGACTGCAGCTCTTGTTCAACGTATGCCGAAATCTCTACCGCAGATAATTGAAGCAGCTTGATGGCTTGCTGCAACTGCGGGGTAATAACGAGGTTTTGAGACTGCCTGAGATTTAATCTAGGTGAGAGGGTCATGGTTATTCATTCACCATGCCATTACAAAGCAAACCGTTCTCCCAAGTAAACGCGCCGTACGCCTTCGTGGGCAACGATCTCTGAGGGACGACCCTCCATCAGCACGGTTCCTTCGTGCAATATATAGGCGCGATCGATGATATCGAGCGTTTCCCGCACATTGTGGTCGGTGATGAGCACGCCCAGACCGCGGTCTTTAAGATGCGACACCATCTCCCGGATCTCGCCTACGGCAATCGGATCAATACCGGCCAACGGCTCGTCAAGGAGGATAAAACTTGGCCGCGACGCCAAGGCGCGGGCGATCTCGCAACGGCGACGTTCGCCACCGGACAGCGCCAATGCGGGAGACTTGCGCAAATGATCTATGGAAAATTCGCGCAAGAGCGCATCGACAATAGCGCTCTGTTGCGCTTTGTCCGGCTCGACGATCTCGGCAACGGCGCGAATATTGCCTTCAACAGTCATACCGCGGAAGATGGATGCTTCTTGAGGAAGATAGCCGATGCCCAAACGCGCACGGCGATACATCGGCAACGCGGTGATGTCTTCGCCGTCGAGATAAATTCTTCCGCGATCCGGGCTGATAAGGCCGATCACACAGTAAAATGATGTGGTCTTGCCCGCACCGTTAGGGCCCAGCAAGCCGACGGCCTCGCCGCGCTGCACCGACAAATTGACATCGCGCAAAACCGGCCGTCCCTTAAACGTCTTACCGAGTTCTCGTACCGCCAAACCCGTATGTGGAACGGCTTCCGGGCTTGAAGTATCGTCAGTATTCGTCGGCTTCAATGTATCAGGCGACATCCTTGCCTCTTCTTTAGCCGCTAGTCTTGGACCGCCGGCGCGGAATCCGCCCCTTCAGCCGCCTCACCCACAGACGCCGGAGCCGTGTTCGGCGCGATGAGGGCCCTCACCCGTAGGTTTTCCCTGGGACTTTGCATTCTGGCTTCAGCTGCACTGCCAAAAAGACGGCTGGTGCCTCCCTTAACGTTAATAACTGCGAAACCACCGCCAAGCTGGCTGTTATTTTGCGTGATCTTAACCGATCCATCGAGGGTGGCGATACCGCTTTCGATATTGTAGTTGCCACGATTGCCCATAACCGTTTCTTTCTCGGTCTCCATTCGTACGTTGCCAAAAGCCTGTATAAACACGATGTCCGCCCGGCCGCGGCCGGCAGCATTAGTCGGCGCGCCGGCCTCGGGCTGCCTGAAGAATGCAATCAACTTATCCGCATATAATCGGCGGCTTTCGGCATCTTCCGCCATGGCCGCGCCCTCCGCCACTGCCACACGCTCGTTAGACCAGTATTGCAGGGCACGGCGCGCCATAATGGAGCCGTCTTCCGTCGTTAATTTTACGCGGTCACCTTCTAGAACTAGTACGGCCTTATCGAAGTCATAGACGGCGGCATCACCGGTTGCTGTTTCCGACGCAGACTTCATGGTTACGTTGCCCGAGGCGAAAACGCGATATAGCTCGTTGCTCCCATCCACCAGAGAGCGGTAATCAGCTATCAATTCGTCGCCGGCGACGCTGACGTCGCCCTGAGTGGCAACAGCGTTACCGCGAGCAATGAAACGCTTGTTTTCCTGCTGCCACTCGATACCCCGCTCGGCGTTGACCTCGATTGGCTGGTCGGAGTTCTTAGCGTCAAACACCAATGATTGCGCCAACGCGGGCGCACTACCGAATATGGGCGGAGCGAGGAGACCCATCATTGTGCTTATCAACAGCGCTATAGCTTGTGAGTGCCTCACTGAACAGCTCCTGCTTTAGCGCTGGGGGCGGCACTGCCCACACTTGACGGCCTACCGGACCCGGCGGTCTGACCCGAATCAAGAACGAGACGCGCGGGACCAACAAAATACACCACCCTGCCAGCCTCAGACATGGTGAAACCGGTCGCCTCCAACGAGCCGAACGGGCCATGGCTGCTTACGGGCTCCTTACCCGAAGCCTCCCCTTTTTTAAGGTCAATGATGGCTGACGCAGTGTGAAATTCGTTTCCCTGATCCTGGTACAACGCCACATTACCGTGGAGCTCCAGCATCTGTTGATCACGGTTGTAAACACCCGCCCTAGCGGAAATGGAGAGCCACGTCCCGTCGGTCAGGCTAATGTCGGCCTGAGGCGCGACAAGATCAACGGCAGGGTCATCATCGGGCCGTTCACGAACGTTCATCGCCGTAACAGAATACGGTTGGCCCTTGTCGTCAGTTCCATAATAGCGCGCGTTTGTCATACTCAACGTACCGGCGGCGGACCCTTTGAGCAGGTTCATGCCGATGCGAAACCGATCATCTTGCTGGCGGAACTGAGGCAGGAGGATAATAAAAAGTAAGAGGATGCCCGCCGCAGATGGCAACAACACCTTCATAATACCGACAAACCGGCTGTACTGAGCTACGGAACGCGCGGCGGAGGCATGCCGTGGCTGCCAAAGCGCAGTTCGCCCATCGGTTCGGTTCGGCGACGTGTTAGCCGCTGCACCTCCCGCCGCGCCGTTGGGTTCCGAAGCGTCCATCGCTACACGGCTTCCGCGCGCAAGACATCGTGCATTCTTAAAATGCCGACTGGTTTGCCGTGGTCGACCACGAACACGCTCGTGATTTTCCATTCGTTCATGCGCCGCAAAGCTTCGGCGGCCAGAATAGAGCGGCTCGTAGTCTTAGGTGCCTTCGTCATGACATCCGCCGCCGACTTGGCAAAGAGGTCATCGGAGATATGACGGCGCAAATCGCCGTCGGTGACGATCCCAATCAGCCAGCCATCGCCGTCTACGACGCCGGCGACGCCGAACGTCTTCTTTGTCATGACAATCACAACGTCCGACATAGGCGTATCCGCCAACGCCAAAGGCAGTTCATCGCCGATATGCATAAGATCTTCCACCTTGTAGAGCTTGCGGCCTAACTGACCACCGGGGTGGAACACTTTGAAGTCGTCAGCAGTAAATCCACGTCGTTCGAGAAGAGCAACGGCAACGGCATCGCCCAACGCTATCATAAGAGTGGTAGACGTTGTGGGCGCCAAACCCAGCGGGCAGGCCTCACCGACGTCGGGCAGAAGCAACACGGCGTCGGCAGCGGTGGCTAAGCTGGAGTCCCTGCGGCCGGTAATAGCGACAAGGGGTATGCCGAACCTGCGGGTGTAAGAGACGAGATCCGCCAGTTCAGGTGTTTCCCCAGAATTGGAAATGGCCAGCACTGCATCGCCGTGCGCGATCATGCCGAGGTCACCGTGGCTGGCCTCGGCAGCGTGAACGAAGAATGCAGGCGTGCCAGTGGATGCCAACGTCGCAGCAATTTTGCCGCCTATGTGCCCACTCTTACCCATTCCCGAGACGATCACCCGGCCTTCGACCCGCGCCAGGATATCGAGGCTGCCAACAAAGCCGTCGTCAAGACCCACCGACAATACATCAAGGCCCTGCTTTGCGTGATCGAGCACTCGGCGGGCGGCAGCCCGGTCAGCTGCGGCTGTTTGAGACTTCATGGGCGGCGCTTTCTTCGTCATTGTCGTCGATATGGCCATTGAATTATGTTGCCCGTCGCCGCTTTCGACACGGCGCCATACGGCACCGCCCGAGTTACGCCGTTCATGTGGGTTATCGAGCGTCCGCTGTCAAAGGCGAACCATACATAACCCCGAAAACGGCGCTGTTTGCCGGTTGAGGCCCGATACCCCGTAGGCGCAACGTAAATGCCCGTAAAGTATCGCTGTTGGCCCAGGGAGGGTCAACACGCGCCGTCTGTCAGGGCCGTGTATCTCAAGATTTTATTTATAAATCGCAAACAGTTAACTCGCCGACCCGCCGTGCTAATGGGCGAAGATGTCCTCATCGGCCCATCCAGCCAAGTCCAGCGCCGCCCTTTCGGGGAGAAATCTGAAACAGGCGTCAACCAAGTCCTTGCGCCCCTCGCGGTCGATAAGTTGTTCCAACGCGCCCTTTAAGCGGTGCAGGTAGAGAACATCAGCGGCGGCATAATCGATCTGTTCTTGCGTTAATGCTGCCGCACCCCAGTCCGACGACTGCTGCTGCTTTGATATTTCGACGCCGATAAGGTCCCGGCATAAATCCTTAAGGCCGTGTTTGTCCGTGTTCGTACGCGCAAGACGCGAGGCCGTGCGGGTGCAGTAAACCGGGGTGCAATTTACACCCAGATGCTTCCGGAGCATGGCGAGGTCAAACCGCGCGAAGTGGAAAATTTTTTCAAGCTTTAGCGCGGATAGAACCTCGGCGAGATGTGAAGCCGGCATGCCGGGTAGAATCTGAACGAGATGCGCGTCACCATCTCCCGCCGAAAGCTGCACCACGCATAATCGGTCGCGGTGCAGACGAAGGCCCGTGGTCTCCGTATCGACCGCAATGCTGTCCTTGAACGTGATATCAGCGGGGAGGTCCCCGCGATGCAAATGATTGGTCAACCCACAATCCCATCGTGTTTCATCATTGAGTGACCCCGTTGACGAGGCCCGCAATATGACGGACCTAAGAGCGAAAAGGTGGTGCCCAGGAGAGGACTCGAACCTCCACGACCTTGCGGCCACTGGCACCTGAAGCCAGCGTGTCTGCCAATTCCACCACCTGGGCGCCCTGTGCCCGGCATCCCGATCCGCGCGGACACGCGGGCCAGTGCGCATGGGCACTAAACTTTGATCATGGCCCCGCAGAAAATCAAGGCGGTGTGCCGCATGAACAGGGCGTGACGGATACAGCGCCCCGCAGGGGTTGTCAATCCGAGGTCCGGTAAGGCTTTCCCGGCCAAGCTATCTTTTGCAGAGGCCTACAAGGGCGCGGCCGAAGCCCCTGGTTATTGCTAGCCAACCGGTTCTATGCCACTGAAAGACAGCCACCATATGACGTGAACGGACACGAGGCTTATGACAGAAAACCCAGATAAATTGGTGACCATCTTCGGCGGCTCGGGATTTGTCGGACGCCATTTGGTGCGTCACTTGGCAGCCCGGGGATGGCGTGTGCGCGTGGCTGTGCGCGATACCGAGAAAGCATCTTTTTTGAAGGTCGCAGGAGGTGTCGGGCAGATATCATTTGTGCCGACATCAATCACAAATGAGAAAAGTGTAGAGACTGCCGTGCGGGTTTCCGATGCCGTCGTTAATTTGGTGGGCATTCTTTACGAACGAGGTAAATGGTCATTCCAAGCGATTCACGAGCAGGGCGCGGCGAATGTCGCCAAAGCCGCTGCACAGGCTGGGCTGAAACGCCTCGTACATGTTTCGGCGCTTGGCGCGGTTAGCAAGAGTCCTTCAAAATACGCACAAAGCAAAGCGGCCGGAGAAGCCGCCGTAACAGCCGCATTGCCTAGCGCCACGATCATTCGGCCAAGCGTAATTTTCGGCCCCGGAGACGGTTTCTTTAATCTCTTCGGCCAGTTGATCCAGCTATTTCCCGTCGTTCCTTTCTTTACGGGGACGGTGCCTCATGCGGCAGATGGTGGTGGACCGAAGTTTCAGCCGGTTTACGTCGGCGACGTAGTCGCCGCGATTTCGCAAGCCCTATCCGGAGGGGCCCATATCGGTAAAGTTTATGAGCTGGCCGGGCCGCGCGTCTACAACATGCGCGAAATTCTGAGGATGGTGAACCGTGAAGTGCAGCGTAAGCGTTGGATCGTGGGCGTTCCGTTTTTCATTGCCGAGATACAGGCTTTTTTTCTCCAATTTCTGCCCAAGCCACTCCTGACGTCGGACCAAGTCAAACAACTTAGGCTCGGGAGCGTGGTCAGCGGCGAGTTGCCCGGTCTCGACGCTTTTGGCATTGCGCCGACTGCGGCCGAGGGGATTATTCCCTCGTACCTGAAACGCTTCAGGGCAATCCAGCAAACCAAACAACTGCGCCTGGAACCACGTAAGGGACATTAGACAAACGATTCCAGGGTGTGGCGCAACAACACGATTCGATCATTGCCCCAGTACGGCTCACCATTCGCGACAATACTGGGCACTCCGAAAACGTTCGATTTCAGGGCGGTATCGACAATCACATCGTGCCGCTTGTCGGCATCTCCACTGTTTACAATGCCGCGAAGCGTCGTCGCATCGGTCCTTATTTCAGTCGCGAATTGGAGACAATCGTCTTCGCGGATAGCGATACGCTGAACCTAGAGAGCGTTAAACATCGCGCGACAGTAGACCCCCGCCATTCCATGCGTCTCAGCCGCTACGCAGTAGAGAGTACGGTGGCGAGCATCCATGACAGGCTTAACCGGCTCTTGATAAGGCACCCCGTAGAAATTCGCCCAGCGGAGGATATCTACGCGCCGATACTGTTCGTTATACTGGCCTGACATTCGTGCACCAGACCAATTGCCCGCGCTATCACGACCCGCAAATGGATTTTGGCCACGCCGCTGCATTAGAGCTCCACTCATCATGGGCAACCATTGCACATTGCAGCCGGTATCAGCTTCGAGTGCGGTTATTTGAGTCGATGTGAGTTAAGAATAGCGACTACCGAAGCCGAAGAAAAATTGAACATCTTTGGTCACGGTCGTGTCTTAATAGTCAATCCAGCCGTAGGCCAGCGCCAAAAACACGCCACCCAAGACAAGTCGATAGATTGCGAAAGGCATGAAGCTGGACCGCTTCAGCCATGCCATGAGGATGGCGACGGCAATCAGACCACTCACAGCCGCGACAGCACCTCCCAGCATGTCGGCGTTGGCCAGCTGGATTGCCCCGGCACCACCAAGTTGGATGGCGTCGTGTAAACAGAGGGCCGCGAGGGCGGGAATCGCCAGCAGCATGGAGATCCGAGCAGCCTCGGCCCGCTCGTAGCCGAGAAAGCGAGCCATGGTCACTGCCATTGCGGCGCGCCCGGCGCTGGGGATCAGGGCGGCGACTTGCATAACCCCAATCAGGGTAATGTCCAAAACGGTAGCGTGTTCAACACGCTTGACCGTCATGCTCAATTGGTCAAACGCCAAGAGCAAAACCGCACCCGCAACTGTGGTCCAACCAATAATTAGGGGATTATATACTTGACGCCATAGGTTGCATCCCGTATATTACTGGGGAAGGGAGATGATCATGGCACATAACGCACCTGGCAAGCATCAACGAGGTGGAATGTCGCTAGTCCAACTCATTGACCTTTTCTCCACCGAGGAAGCCGCTCACGATTGGTTTGCGGAGCAACGCTGGGGTAAGACCGACCGTCACTGCCCGCGCTGTGGGTCAACCGAGACGGCGCCAAGTAAGCGCCGGTTCACCTTCTGGTGCCCAGACTGTAAGCAACGCTTCAGCGTTCGTACTGGAACCGTCCTTGAGGAATCACGCCTTCCATTGAGGAAATGGGCAATTGCGATCTATCTACATCTGACGAACCTCAAGGGCGTTTCGAGCATGAAACTTCATCGCGATATCAACGTCACTCAGAAGACGGCTTGGTTCATGCTGCAACGTATCCGCGAGGCATGGGAGAGCGATGATGGCAGCCCCTTTGCTGGCCCGATTGAGATTGATGAAACCTACATTGGCGGTAGGGAGCGGAATAAGCATACCAGCAAGAAGCTCCGGGCCGGTCGCGGCACGGTTGGAAAGACCGCTATCGTCGGTGCGAAGGATCGAAAAACGAATAAGGTCCGGGCCAAAGTCACAAAGAAGACCGACGCCAAGACCCTTCAAAAGTTCGTCATTGAGACCGCGGCCACCGGCGCTACCGTCTACACGGACGACGCGCTGGCCTACAAGGGAATGCCCTTCAAGCACGAATCAGTGCGCCACAGCACTGGCGAGTACGTCAGAGAGGTGGGGGGCCCATACCAACGGGATTGAAAGCTTCTGGGCGATGCTCAAAAGGGCGCACAATGGCGTCTATCACAAGATGAGCCACAAGCATCTGCAACGCTACGTCAATGAGTTCGCCGGGCGCCACGGCGTCCGCGAGAGCAACACAATAGACCAGATGCAATCTGTTGTTGCAGGGATGGTCGGAAAGCGGATAATGCATAGGGAATTGGTGGCCGACTAGGCCACCACTGAAATTGCAAGAGACCGTCTCCGAGGCTGGCAGGCTGGACGAGACGGCACCCATCGGCTTTTTTCACAATAGCCGATTGGTGATATCATGCAAGCATCATTTACAAACGCTCTCGAACATCTTTCTCCTCGGAACGAGTCGGGTCACCCTTCTCAAAATATTCCTCAATCGCTTCACGAAGAAGACGAGATAGTTCCGCGGCAGCCGGAGGCGATAACAAAAGCTCTGGCCTCGGAGTCGTTCCGAAAGTTGAAGGAGGAGATTCCAGGATTAGAATTGAAGCTGATAGGTCAGATACATTGTGTACCGATAGACGTGACACCAGAAAAGCTTCGGGAAATAACTCTCTCAGCTTATCGAGGGATTTTCGCGGGATCACGGGAACGCTGACCATTTTACTCATGAGAACTCTCCTTCTAGTTAACTGAAAACCGATAGGTGGATTATGCGCAATACTTCTCATCCAGAAGCTTCTGAATTCTCCACGTCCAGGCAAAGATCTCTCGCTGCACCATGCCACGGCGACAAGGTAATGCTCAATTCGGGTGGGCCAGTCATGACTGTCAAGAGTGTGCGTCCCACTGCGCATTGTTCTTGGCAAGCGGGAGATGGCACCGAGCGATACGCAGACTTCCCACCAGCATCTTTGACGCACGTATCGGAACAAGATTAAATCTGTTCTGACGCCAGCATGAGGGAGCCTGAAGGGAACTCATGTTCCTTTACATCAGCGACGAGGAACCATTGGCAAAAAACCAAGTTCACAGTTGGTTTGTCGGTATATTCGATAGTGTTTATGCTCATCACAGTCATATCAGGTCCACCTGACTTGAGTTGAACAACATCGCCAAGATTCAGTTGAGTGCTCATGAGAAATAGCCTTCTAGTTGGTTATGAGTCGTTAAATGGGATTGTGATGGAGAACATTGTGAAAACTACTTCAACTGAACATTCAGGGGCGGCTGAAAAAACTGAACCAGTTCAGCCTCAACTTTATCCCGCGCCAACACCCCTAGCTCCACACGGGCATGAACATGAGTCGCACCAAGCCGGTGCGCCGCCGACCACTTACGATGAATGGGAATGTAACCTGCGAAGCTTTGGCACTGACCAATATAAAAGGCGTGCCATACAGTCTTACCTTGAGAGCCTTTCGCAATCCCAGCGAAGATATATAGACCGCCAACTTCGAGCCAACCACCCTCGCGCTCGTACACGGTAAATTCGTGACCTAACCAAGTAACTCTGCCACCGATGTTGAGATCCCCCTGCGCGCATTGCGGCACTAAGCACTGAGCGAGACCACTCATGGCCGGTTTGCGTACAGGATAGTTGCTCAGAGCCTCGGCCAAGGATAAAAGTCCCTGAGGTTGAGGCCAAGGCGTTGTTAAAACACCACTTCTATTTCTGGGCGGAAGACCTGTCATGGCCGTCTCCTATCTATGTAGAGAGGGCGCACTTGACTGGCTCGCAGGAATCTGTAGGATAACCGCGTCATTGAACCTGTCTCGTGCGTCCTCCAAGGTTACACGAGACCATCAAAAATCCCCTTTCGGGGCGCTAGGCTAGACCTCCATAGTCTGGCCTTTGCGTTGATGGCACTGCGATGCGTCGCAGCCACCACCCACTATAAGCTGTTATCCGCAGGTGCACAACCCACGACATATTGCAAAATCTATTTGATTTGAGTCTCTTACGTGTAGATATTGGCTATCACCCACGGCGTCAAGTATATAATCCCCAATAATTACAAGGGAACGTGGGCTGAGCTCTACGTACCTTATGAGTATAAAACCCAGCAACAACGCGGGGATAGTCGCCACTACGATTTGGGCGGCGAGCGCCGCGCCAGGGTCGCGCTTGCCCTTGAGTGCCCTAGCGACCCCCGCAGCCATCGCCCCAAGATCCTGCCAGAAGTAAGGCCATGATCCCTAGCAACGCACCTGCCCGGACGGCCAGGTAAAAAACAGGAGTAGCCCTGGGCCAGCCCGCGATCGTCTCGAGGAGGACGGCGTGCCCAGCCGGACTTACCGGAAAGACTTCGGCAACCCCCTGAAGGACCACCTGCACAATAATTTGTGTCAGTGCCACTGTGACAGTCTACCCCTAGCGCAAAAAAACCATATAGCCATATAACAGGGCTCCGAAAACTACCAGCCCCTCCCTAACTCAACCATATAGTAAACAGTTATTTACTAAATTAGCTGTCTAAACCGCTGCCGCAGGGCGACTCCGCTTGGAAAAGTGAACCTTTGGAATTATTTATGTCAATATGACTGCCCTAATTGAAGGATTTCCCTAGATACTAGAGGCCTGAGGCTGTTAGGTTGGCGCCCGCTAGTTAAGTCCGTCTATGGGCCCAGGGAAGAAGACTGCGTTAGCGGCACACCAGAAGGACTTTCACGCGGGGCCTGAACGAACCCAAAGCCTGCCTTCGCGGCAACAAACACGACGGGGGCAGACAGTCGCTGACGGGAGAGCTGCCGAGCAGCTTGATAGAGAATGCGTATCAACCCAGACCGCCGAGAGAGCGGATCATGTGAATAATGACGGGGAGGAGCCCGCGCATGACTCGAAAAATGCTGCAGTTTGTTCGCCTGGAACCTGCCATGCCCACCAAAAGGGATACTGACGCTAGGCGCAAGGATTTTAACGAAATTTACGAAACCTGGCCTGATTCCGACGCGGCAGATCAGGCCTCGCGGTGCGAGCAGTGCGGCATCCCCTTTTGCCAGGTGCATTGTCCGGTTCAGAACAATATTCCGGACTGGCTGAAACTTACCGCCGAGGGCCGGCTTGAAGAGGCTTACGCGATAGCCGCGGCGACGAATAACATGCCGGAAGTCTGTGGACGCATATGCCCCCAGGACCGCCTGTGCGAAGGCTCGTGCGTTCTCGAACAATCGACCCACGGCACGGTGACCATCGGCGCCGTTGAGAAATACATCACCGATACGGCGTGGGAGCGCGGGTGGATAAAACCGGTAAAGCCGGAAAAAGAATTGGAAGCTTCAGTTGGCGTGATCGGTGCCGGGCCCGGCGGAATGGCCGCGGCCGAAGAGTTGCGTAAAGTCGGCTACCAGGTGGAAATTTATGACCGCTATGATCGCGCGGGCGGCCTCATGACCTACGGCATTCCGGGTTTTAAGCTGGAAAAGAACGTGGTGGAACGCCGCGTCACTCTCCTTGAGCAGTCGGGCATTGTCATTCATCGCAATGTCGAGATCGGAAAAGATATAAGCTTCAAAGACCTTCGGGCGAAGCACGACTCAATCGTTATCGCGATAGGAGTCTATAAGGCCCGAGGACTCGTTTGCCCGGGCGTCGGTGCCGGCGGTGTATTCGCGGCAATGACGTATCTCACAGCAGCGAACCGTAAGGATTTCGGCGACAAAGTTGCGGACTTCGACAACGGCCTGTTAAACGCTACCGGAAAGAATGTAATCGTCATTGGTGGCGGGGATACCGCCATGGATTGCGTGCGCACGGCTGTGCGCCAGGGCGCCAAGTCGGTGAAATGTCTGTATCGCCGCGACCGTGAAAACATGCCAGGATCTCAGCGAGAAGTGTCCCACGCCATCGAAGAGGGCGTCGAATTCTTGTGGTTGTCAGCGCCGGAAGCGGTCCTGCATGATCGCGAAAACCAAGCCACCGGGATACGGGCCACGCGCATGCACCTAGGCACGCCCGATGTTTCGGGTCGCTCAAAGCCCGAAGAAATCGAAGGCTCCCAGTTCGTAGTGCCTGCTGACATGGTAATCGAGGCCCTTGGGTTCGATCCTGAAGATTTGCCCGCAATGTTTGATGAGCCGGCGCTAGGACTGACGCGCTGGGGCACGCTGAAAATCGACCACCGCACATTGATGACGACTATGGACGGTGTTTTTGCTGTCGGCGACATCGTGCGGGGCGCGTCGCTGGTTGTATGGGCAATCCGGGACGGACGAGACGCTGCAACATGCGTTCACCGCCACCTTCAAGCGCAGATGGCGAAAGCGCCTCAGCGCCTGAAGAGAGCGTCTTAAATTCTGGCTACTGGCAGAAAAGGTATGGCCATGCGTGATTCAGACACTATCTCCATATCCGGCCTCCGCGAAGACGGCGAAACCTTCGTTGAAAATTATCGGGCCAATGTTGCCAAACTAACAGCAGCGCATGCCTACGACCCTGCCCAGGAACATGATGGCTGCGGTGTCGGCATGGTTGTGGCCGTTGATGGCAAACCGCGCCGTCAGATCGTGGAGGCGGGCATTGAAGCTCTGAAAGTCCTGTATCACCGCGGTGCCGTTGATGCCGACGGTAAGACCGGTGATGGCGCAGGCATTCATCTGGAAATACCTCAAGATTTTTTCCGCGAACATGTAGCCCGCACGGGCCACGAGGTCAACGATCAGGAAATTTTGTGCGTCGGCATGGTCTTTTTGCCCAAATCCGATTTGGGCGCTCAGGAGACGTGCCGGACCATCGTTGAGAGCGAGATTCTAACGGCCGGCTACGACATCTACGGCTGGCGGCAGGTGCCCGTAGATATCTCGATCATCGGCGAGAAAGCCAACGCCACGCGGCCGGAGATCGAACAAATCATGATTTCCAACCGCCGCGGGTTGAGTGGCGATGATCTCGAGCGCGACCTTTACTTGATACGCCGGCGCGTCGAAAAGCGGGTCTCGGACGACCATGTCCGCGACTTTTATATTTGTTCTCTGTCGTCTCGCTCGATCATTTACAAGGGGATGTTCCTGGCTGAGCAATTGACGGCGTTTTATCCGGACCTCCTGGATGCGCGCTTTACATCATCTTTTGCCATCTATCACCAGCGCTACTCCACCAACACCTTCCCGACCTGGTCGCTGGCGCAACCGTTCCGCGCTCTGGCGCACAACGGGGAAATCAACACGCTTCTCGGCAACGTCAATTGGATGAAAGCGCACGAATGCCGAATGGAACACCCGTCGTTCGGCGATGCGATTGAAGACCTGAAATCAGTCATACAGCCTGGCAGCTCTGATTCAGCCGCCATCGACGCAGTATTCGAGCTGTTGTGCCGGGCCCGGCGGTCCGCGCCGATGGCGCGCTGTCTCATGGTGCCCGAGAGTATCGCGCAAAATGCAGTTATGCCGGAGAATCATCGGAACTTGTTCGCCTATTGCAATGCCGTCATGGAACCGTGGGATGGCCCTGCCGCCATATGCGCGACTGATGGCCGTTGGGTGCTCGCCTTTGTGGACCGCAACGGCCTGCGGCCCATGCGTTTTACCCTTACAAAGGACGGGATACTCGTGGTCGGGTCAGAGACCGGCATGGTGCGAATATCCAACGCGGACGTCGCCGAAAAAGGCCGAGTCGGCCCGGGCCAAATGGTGGCCGTTGATCTGGAGAAAGGCGCGTTTTTTCGCGATCAGGAAATTAAGGACGACCTCGCCGCTAAGCATTCCTACGGAGACTGGGTGAAAAATACGACTCATCTCGATTCCATCATCAAATCGAGCAAAGCGCCTAAGTCGGCGTATGCGAAAGAAGAACTTGTGCGGCATCAGGCGGCCTACAATCGCACCATGGAGGATCTCGAACTTATCCTTCATCCGATGATTGTCGACGCTAAGGAGCCTGTCGGATCGATGGGCGACGACGCACCGTTGGCGGTATTGTCAGAGGCATACCGTGGGTTACACCATTTCTTCCGCCAGAATTTTAGTCAGGTAACCAATCCACCAATCGACAGCCTGCGCGAAACGCGGGTGATGACGCTGAACACCCGGCTGGGCAATTTGGGCAACATTCTCGACGAAGCCCCCGAGCAGTGCGAATTGCTGCAGTTATCGAGTCCGATGCTTACGACCACACAATTCAACGCCATGCGCAAATATATGGGCGATACGGCGGGCGGCATTGATTGCACGTTCGACGCTCACGGCGGCGAGAATGCATTGCGGGAGTCTATTGCACGAATTCAAGCAGAGGCCGAGGAAGCGGTGCGGGCCGGCAAGCGGCATCTTGTGCTGACCGACGAAAACACGGGCGTCGATCGCGCCCCGGTACCGATGATTATAGCGGCCGGGGGAGTGCATACACACCTAATTCGCCAGAAGTTGCGAACATTTACCTCCATCAACGTCAGGTCCGGCGAGTGCCTCGATGTTCATTACTTCGCGGTCATGATCGGTGTCGGCGCCTCAACGATCAACGCTTATCTATCGGAAGAAGCCATCACCGACCGCCACCGTAGGGGCTTGTTCGACAATATGAGCATGGACGAGTGCCTGAAGAGGTATCAAAAGGCGGTGGGAGACGGCCTACTGAAGGTTATGTCCAAGATGGGCATCTCGGTCATCAGTTCCTACCGCGGCGGGTACAATTTTGAGGCCGTCGGCCTGTCGCGAGCGTTGGTCGCGGAATTTTTCCCAGGCATGACGTCGCGTATTTCTGGCATCGGCTTACCCGGACTTCAGAAAAAGGTCTTGGAGCAACATAAAAAGGCCTTCGGCTCCAATGTTGTGGCGCTGCCGGTGGGTGGAGTTTACCGTTACCGAGCCCGCTCAGGCGAGGTGCACGGCCATGACGGCCGCCTCATCCATATTCTGCAGTCGGCGGTGGAGCGCGACGCCTACGCGACATACCAAAAGTATTCCGAAGGTGTGCGCAAACTGCCGCCCATACATTTGCGCGATCTTTTGGACTTTCGCAAAATCGCCAACGCCATTGCACCGGAACAAGTGGAATCCACCACTGAGATCCGCAAACGGTTCGTGACCCCGGGCATGTCGCTCGGGGCCCTCAGCCCCGAGGCGCACGGCACCCTTAACATTGCGATGAACCGCATCGGCGCAAAGTCGGACTCAGGCGAAGGCGGCGAAGACCGCAAACGCTATAAACCGTTTCCCAACGGGGACAATGCTAACTCGGCCATTAAACAAATTGCTTCGGGGCGATTCGGCGTAACCGCCGAATACCTAAATCAATGCCGTGAGATCGAAATCAAGGTAGCGCAAGGGGCTAAACCCGGTGAAGGCGGTCAGTTGCCGGGCTTTAAAGTTACCGCAGAGATCGCCACGCTGCGCCACGCCACACAAGGCGTGATGCTGATTTCACCGCCGCCGCATCACGATATCTATTCCATCGAAGATCTTGCACAGCTGATCTACGACTTGAAGAAAATTAATCCACAGGCGCGGGTTTGCGTGAAGCTTGTGGCGCGCACGGGCATAGGCACCATTGCCGCCGGCGTCGCCAAAGCAAATGCGGATGTTATCCTCGTTTCAGGTCATTCCGGCGGCACAGGCGCAAGCCCGCAGACATCGATCAAATATGCGGGCCTACCGTGGGAAATGGGCCTGACAGAAGTGCACCAGGTTCTGACGTTGAATCGTTTGCGTCACCGCGTGGCGCTTCGGACGGACGGCGGCATTAAAACCGGCCGCGATGTGGTTATGGCCGCGATGATGGGTGCCGAAGAATACGGTATTGGCACGGCATCGCTCATCGCCATGGGGTGCATCATGGTGCGTCAGTGCCATTCCAATACTTGTCCAGTAGGCGTGTGCACCCAAGATGGCGAGCTGCGTAAAAAATTTACGGGCACGCCCGAGAAGGTCGTGAACCTGTTCAGCTTCCTCGGCGAAGAGGTGCGCGAAATCCTGGCAGAACTGGGCGTACGCGCCATCGGCGAGGTGATTGGCCGCACTGACCTTTTGCACCAGGTGAGCCGCGGCGCGGCGCATTTGGACGATCTCGATCTCAACCCGCTTCTGGTGACACCCGACGCTGGCGGCCTGCCCACACACAATGCCGTGAAAGGCCGCAACGAAGTCGCCGAAGGTATAGATGAACAAATGATCGCCGACGCGCGGCCGATGCTGGATGAAGGTGAAAAAATGCAGCTCACCTATAATATCCGCAACGTGCACCGTGCGACAGGCACCAAACTAAGCCACATGATCGTCAAGAAGTACGGGATGGGCGGACTTCGGCCGGGGCATGTGACTGTGCGCCTGCGTGGATCATGCGGCCAGTCCCTAGGTGCGTTCGCCGTACAAGGCTTAAAGTTGGAAGTTTTGGGCGATGCCAATGATTACGTTGGGAAAGGATTATCCGGTGCAACGATCGTGATTCGGCCCACCACCCGTTCCACGTTTCGTTGGGCCGACAATACGATCATCGGTAATACGGTTTTATACGGCGCAACCTCAGGGAAACTGTTCGCGGCTGGCCAAGCCGGGGAACGCTTCTGCGTCCGTAATTCCGGCGCCGTGACGGTCGTGGAAGGCTGCGGCTCCAATGGATGCGAATACATGACGGGCGGCATGGCGGTGGTTCTCGGTCAGGTGGGTGCCAATTTCGCCGCAGGTATGACGGGCGGAATGGCTTTTGTCTATGATCGCGGCGGGCTGTTCGAACACCGGGTAAACCGCGACAGCGTAATTTTCCAACGCATCGATGTCGCACACTATGAAACCCTGCTGCGTAGCCTTGTTATAGAGCATCACCAGGAAACGTCCTCTCCCTGGGCTGAGCTTCTGCTGGTCAATTGGGATCGCGAAGTGCAGAACTTCTGGCAGGTTGTCCCCAAAGAAATGCTGAACCGTCTAGACGTGCCGGTAACGCGGGATAAACCGGATCAGCTGGAGGCGTAACCTTCACGCTCAAAAAATGAAGCGGCGGGTCTTCGGGTCCGCCGTTTTCTATTACACGGACGTGAAGCGTTTTTCGATCAGGCTGTAAAGTGCGCGCTGCGCCATAGCCTCTCCGCCCGCCGGCCGGCCGGGCCGATCGCTGGGGTTCCAAGCATAAAGATCGATGTGGATCCAGGGCGCTGTGCTGGCGAACTCTTTGAGAAATAGTGCCGCTGTGATCGCGCCGGCAAAAGGGGAATCGCCTGCGTTGTTAATGTCAGCGATCTTACTATCAATCATTTTCCGGTAGGGCTGCCATAGCGGCAATCTCCATAACGGATCGTGTGCGACCGTAGAGGCGGCAAGTAGGTCGCCGTGCAAGAGTCTCATCACCGGTGAACATCGCCGGCAGTTCTGGGCCCAGGGCGGAGCGGGCAGCGCCGGTAAGCGTAGCGCAATCCACCAGTAGCTCCGGATTCTCCGCGACGGCCTCCGTGAGAGCGTCGGCCAGCACCAGCCGCCCTTCAGCGTCGGTATTTCCAATTTCAACTGTCATGCCATTGCGGGTTTTCAGCACATCACCGGGGCGAAACGCGTTCGCGGAAACGACGTTTTCCACCGCCGGAATCAGTACCCGCAGGCGGACAGGCAATTGCGCGGCCATGACCATATCCGCAAGGCCCAAAACCGTTGCCGCGCCGCCCATATCCTTCTTCATGAGCGCCATAGCGTTCGGCGGTTTAAGGTTCAAGCCACCTGAATCAAAGCACACTCCTTTGCCCACGAGGGTTACCTTGGGCGCGGCAGTATCACCCCAGGTCATATCAATGAGACGCGGTGGAACCGCACTGGCGCGGCCCACTGCATGAATCATCGGGAAGTTTTTCGAAATGAGGTCATCTCCGACGACAACGTCAACGTGGGCGCCATAAGAGGCAGCCACCACCCGCACAGCTTGCTCCATTTCTCCCGGCAGCATGTCAGCCGCCGGGGTGTTGACGAGATCGCGAGTCAGCGTGGCCCCAGCGACGGCGCGTCGCACGTACAGCCGATCGCAGCCTTTTGGCCACTCGAGCCTTGCGCAGTCCGGTGCAGGTTCACCTTTATATCGGCCAAAGCGATAACCACCGAGCTCCCAGGCGAGCGCTGCCCATGTGGGGAAATCCGGCTGTGCGCCGATGCCGTCCATGAGGCGGTATGTACCGTAGGGCAGCGACTTGGCTAAGTTTCCCGTGACCCAAGGGTCGTCACCACGGCCAAGACCAAGCACCACAAGCCCGATTGTTCCGTCGTCGCATGGAATCGCGACAGCTTTTCCGGCCTCGGCTTTGAACGCTATGGATTTTAGCCAGGCCGCGATGCGCGGTGGCTGAGTGGAAATCCAGGTATTTAGCTTTTCGGCTGCGACGGCGACAAGTGTGACCGCGCCGCCGCCGGGTTTGACTAACAGTGTTAGCGGGTCAACCGTCACGGCGTCAGGCTCAAGAATCAACGTCGGGCTGCGCCAACTCGGCCTTGGCCGGCATATTGGGCATCGTGAGGGAACCCTTCACGGGCGGTGGTTGGGGAGCTGCCGACGGCGGGGTCATCAACTCGTTTTCGATGTAGTAGCGGTCGGCGCCCTCCAAAACTGGCACACCAATGTCATGGGCGGCTAGCGACTTATCCATGAGTTTGCCGCGGGGGTGGCCCGCTCGAAACAGCGAGATATTGCGCTCATGCCATATGGCGCGCACGATTCCATAGGCAAGCTCAGGACTCATACTGTCCCGCGCCACGAGCACTGACCCCACATCGACTGTTTCTATTGCGGGATGATCGCCATAGGTGCCGGCAGGAATGACACCGTGCGTATAAAACGGAAATACCTGGACCAACT
Source organism: Rhodospirillaceae bacterium (assembly GCA_963662375.2). Taxonomy (GTDB): domain Bacteria; phylum Pseudomonadota; class Alphaproteobacteria; order Rhodospirillales; family Rhodospirillaceae; genus UBA11612. Next base: position 90,664 of record CAXXRP010000015.1, on the reverse strand, counting down.
TTTCGGCAGTGGGTCCGGAAATGGGGACGACTGAAATGGGCACGCGGGTTGCGAAGTCTTCCAAGGCTAGAACAGGAGCGCCGCTCACCATAAAAAATGCATCAATGCTTCCATTGGCAAGTGCTTCCGTGACCGCCGCAAACCCCAACGATCTCATTCGCACCGAGTTCCATCTTACGCCGTAGGCCGAGAGAATAAGCTTCGCCGTGGCTTCGGTTCCCGAATTCTTTGCACCCATCGCGACCGTTCGTCCTTTAAGGTCCATGAGAGACTTAATCGTCGAGTCTTCCCGGACCACGAGGTGCACGCTCTCGGGGTATAGACGCGCAAGTACTCTAAGGTTTTCTAGGGGCTCTTGATTCTTGAAAGCCGCAGTGCCGCGGTAAGCCCACGCAGTCACGTCTGCTTGAGATAAGGCGATCTCCAGTTCACCGCGGGAAATCGCCTTAAGATTTTCGACAGCATCGACAGTGGTCTGGGCCACGGCAATAAGACCGGGTACGCCGCAATTTCCACCCTTGTCGCAGTCACGTGTTCCTGGCGGATTGGAAATGGCGTTGGCAATCAGGCCGCCAAAAGGGAAATTGGTGGCGCCGGTGGGTCCAGCGCCAATGCGGATAACCCTCATTTCTTGGGCATAGACGGTGGAATCAAAAATTGCGGCAGCGGCCAGAGCAGAGGCGAACAGGACGAGGCTCAACTTCGTAAAGACGGCAACGCACCGAGTTAGGAAACAACCTGCAAGAAAGCGCCGCACAGACTCCGGCCTCCGGTAGGATCGAGCTAGATACGATCTCGCGCCGCAATCTGCGGTGCCTTCAGCGCGATTCGAATAATTGTTATTTATAACGCACATATCTGAACTGTCATTGACGTAATTCAATAAATACTGTTTCCGCGCGCTCCAACATGACGCGGCAATGTGTGCACTCTATGGCAGACGGCCGGCCGCGACGACAAACGCCGAGACCTGCTCGTCGGCCGGGGACGCAGCCATCTCATCCGGCGCGGCCAACTGCACCAGTTGGCCCTCCCGTAACAGCGCAATCCGGTCGGCAAGAGCAAAAGCCTCCATTGGGTCGTGGGTAATGAGTACGACGGTTTTCCCGAGGTCCCGTTGCAAGGCTTTTAATTCCAGTTGCATGGCGCGGCGGGTCAACGGGTCCAAGGCCCCGAACGGCTCATCCATCAGCAGGATCGGTGCGCCGGTCACCAGAGCGCGGGCCAGCCCGACCCGCTGCTGCGCATGCCGCTCGAGAGTTCGGCGGGCATCGCGTCTCCGTAGCCCTCCAACCCAACCCGCTGAATCCAGGCGGCAGCCCGGTCCCGGGCCTCGGCTCGCTCACAGCCCTGGACTCGAAGCGGAAAGGCAACGTTGTCAGCAACGTTACGATGAGGCAGTAGGCCGAAATGCTGGAATACCATACTCGCGGTTTGCCGCCGGAAGGCTAGAAGGTCAGCCTCCGCCAGAGCCGCAACATCAACATCACCAACCGACACCGATCCAGCCGTCGGGTTGATGAGCCCATTGATGAGCCGCAATAAGGTGGATTTGCCCGACCCCGACAGGCCCATAACGATAAACATCTCACCCGGGTCGATGGAGAGAGAAACTCCGGCCAATCCGACCGTGTGTCCCGTTTCCTTTCGAACAGCGTCCTTGCTTTGTCCTTTCCGTATCCACTGCTGGACGACGGACCAGTGCCGCCCGGGGGCCGGCCCGAAAAGCACCACCGCGGCTTCAAGAGAAATGGGAGGAGGAGTATCCGCAGTGGTCATAGACCTGCGCCCGGCGGCGCTCGCCGTAATCGGCGCATGGACGCCTGGGTCAGCCGGTCAAGCACGATAGCCAGGGCAACAATGGCGATCCCGGCCACGACACCGCGGCCAGTATCCAAGCGCTGAATGCCCAGGAGCACCTCCTCTCCCAACCCGCGCGCGCCGATCATCGAGGCAACTACCACCATGGACAGCGCCATCATGGTCGCCTGATTGAGTCCCGCCATGATGGATGGGAGCGCGAGAGGAAATTCCACCCACCACAGCCGCTGCCGACGCGTTGCGCCGAAAGCAGTGGCGGCTTCCACCGCCTCCGCATTAGCTTGGCGTAGCCCGAGGTCTGTAAGGCGTACAACCGGCGGCGTCGCATAAATAATTGTAGCGAGTAAAGCCGGGACTTTGCCTAGACCAAACAACATAAGCGCCGGAACAAGATAGACGAATGATGGCAATGTCTGCATGGCGTCAAGAATAGGCACAAACACCAACCGCAGGCGCGGATAGCGCGCGAGGACCACGCCGAAGGGAATGCCGACAGCCGCAGCGCCCACCAGGGCGGCGATCATCAAGGCCAGGGTCTGCATGGCCTGGTCCCAAAGACCAAGAACGCCCATAAGCAGCGTCGCACCAATGAGTCCCACTGCGAACCACGCGCGACGCGTCAAGGTGAATCCCAGCACGCCGACGGCCAGTAGGACCAACCACCACGGTGCGCCCCGCAGGATTTGCTCGATCTGCAGCAGGAACACGAGCACCACATCAGCGAATGCGCGAAAGGCGCTGCCGTAGGCGGTAACGAACGCATCCACCCCTTCCGTAATGGCGCCGCTGATGGAAATAGTGAGGCGTTCGGGGAACATGGGGGGCTCCTGAAATTTAAGGCGGGAGGGCAGCCTGCACACGGGCGGCGACATCGTCGTTAACCCAGTTTGCCCAAATGTTGGAACGTGTGGATAGAAAATGTTGAGCGGCAGTTTCAGCTTCAACGCTGTGCGTTTGCATATAGGCAAGCGCCTCGTTCACTAAGACCGCCGTGGTCTCGTACGCAGTGAGAAACTTTGCGATCTCGGGGGCTTCCCGTACAAATGCTGCATTGGCACCGACCCAAACGGGTACAACGGGATAGGCCACAGCGCGCGGATACGTGGAGCTCGAATTGAGACCCTTCCAGTCGGCTTCGTTCCAGGGTGGTTCGCTCAGTTGAACCAGGTCGTATTTGCCGAGCACCCAAGTGGGCGCCCAGTAATAGGCAAGAATGGGCTCCCCGCGCAGATACGCGCCGCCGATGGCCGCCGCCAACGCCGCACCGGTGCCAGGACGAAAGTTGGTATAGTGATCGTCAAGTCCGTAGGCCCTGAGCTTGGCCGAATTGACAACTTCGCAATTCCATCCGGCCACACAATTGTAGAACCGGCCCCGGCCCCGTTCCTCCGGGTCGGCAAACACGTCCTTGTAAACGGGAAGGTCGCTGACCTCCGTCAGGTCGGGGGCTAGAGGCTCTATGTTTCGCTCAGGGTCGCCCTCCACCAGATATCGCGGCACATACCAGCCCTGCACTGCGTCGGCGAAATTTACGCCCAGTTCTTTAACCTGACCACGCGACAGCGCGCGCATCCACACGTCAGTCACGTTGTCCTTCCAGATCTCCATGGCGACATCGATATCGCCCTGAGCGACACCTTGCAGCATTGGTATGGTGGACCCTGGAATGGCATCGGTTCTGCAGTCGTAACCATGTTCCAGGATGAATCGGGCCACGGCGTTATGAAAGGTGGCGGATTCCCAGTTCAGCCCCGCAAAAACGACGGGGCGCGCCAACTCACAGGCAGATACTGCCGCGGGACCGAGAAGCACGCATATAAAGACCAAGTACCTCATGAAAACAACCTTAACCCGGAATGCCAACGCTTCAAATCAAGGACTCCGACGCATTGTTTTGTGGGAAACTTTGTTTTCCATCGGCTGCGGCCGTTTGTTCGAGGGTGTGCCAGGGCAAATGTGGGCCAGCCTGCAGCGTTTGCGGGATCTGCCAACAGAGACACATATTTACTGTGCGCACGAATACACAGAGTCTAACATCCGCTTCGCCGTGACCATAGAATCCGAGAATGCCGCGCTTCGGCGGCGTGAGGCTGGCGTAAAAGCGTTGCGGGCCAAGGGAAAATATTCGGTCCCCACCCTTCTCGGTGAGGAGCGCGCTGCTAATCCATTCCTGCGCGCCAACGCACCGGAATTGGCAGCCACCATGGGTATGCACGGTCGCGACCCGGTGGATATCTTCACCGAGGTGAGGCTGCGAAAGGATGCGTTCTGAAGCCCCGGGGGCAACTTGACCTATCGATGACCCCCGATCTCAACGCGTACTTCAGGCGCGTCGGCTTTGGAGGGGCGGCAAAAACATGGCCGGATTTCATTTTTCCGAAGAACCCACCAATAAGAGTCAAGTGTACTTTGACATAGGGCCATTGTGCATAGCACAATAAAGTCTCAAGGATCTAAGGGACGAAACCATGTCTGAACAAGATCGTGGTGCGAAGTCACCAGTTATCACGATAAAAAAATATGCCAACCGGCGGCTCTACAATACCGGAACTTCAAGCTATGTGACGCTCGACCACTTGGCGGAAATGGTGAAGGAGGGCGCGGAGTTTGTGGTGACCGACGCCAAAACAGGCGAGGACATCACCCGTGGCGTTCTGACGCAAATCATCGTCGAGCAGGAGGGCAAGGGTCAGAATTTACTGCCCACCAAGTTCCTGCGGCAAATCATCGGGTTCTACGGCGATTCACTTGGCGGGGTTCTCCCCCGCTATCTGGAACACAGTATGGACGCATTTGCACAGAACGAGACCCATATGCGCGACATCATAGGGAGTACGTTCAGGGGGCTCGTCCCTATGCAGCGTATGGAAGAAATGGGCAAACAAAACATGGCGTTATTTGAAAATGCCATGAAGATGTTCAATCCGTTTGCCCAAGCGGACGACAGCGCGGGCACCGCCTCAAGTGCGACCAAGCACGGGCCCGGTAAAAACGAGGATATCGACGATCTCAAGACGCAGCTGGACGCCATGCAGGCGCAACTCGCCAAACTGGTGAAAGATAACGAGTAGCCACTCGCCGGCTTTCGGCAGCATTTAACTCGCCAGGGATTTGTTAAAGTCTTCCTCGCACTCATATAGACTCCGTCGTCGCAAGCTTGATCTTTCCCCCCTTAATCCGGCCAGCGAATGTTAAAATTTTTAGCAATCGTATAGCGAGTAATAACATTATTTTACAATATAATCTGGGTGTTCGGCCCGCACGTGCCATACAATCGCCAGTGTTGGCCAAGAGCACGACTCGGCCGAACCGAAATATAGGATGCAAATCCTCGAGATTCGATTCACCTTCAGTTGGAGGACAATTATGGATGGCGGGATGATGAAAACAGCACCGGCAAACCGGGCCAGTTCAATCGAGCGGCACGTCGGAACATGAATCCGTGAGCGCCGGATCATGCTCGGACTAAGTCAGCAGCAGACGACCGATATGATCGGTGTCACATACCGGCAGGCTTACAAATACGAGCGGGGGTAGGCGGCGGTCGGGGTCGTTTTGAACATGTTCTTGCTGGGAAATCAGGTCCCACCTTTCCAGAGCGTGCTTTAAACCTCGGCCGCCCACTCGTTTTGCACTTCGGCATCGGTCTCGCGCGGTAGATGAGTCGCTCGCAGGGCCGCTTCCCGTGTAGCCGGGACCAAACGGCGCAGTGCCCATACTGCGGCTCCGCGAACAAGCGGCAAATCATCATGTAAAAGCGCTTCCGCGAACGGCGATAACGTCTGGTCGCCGCTGTTGCCGATGGCAATAAGAACATTGCGGATGAAACGGCCACGACCAATGCGTTTAACGGGCGAACCGGCAAACATTGCACGAAAAGCCGTGTCGTCGAGAGAGGCAAGGTCCTTCAATATAGGTGCTGATAACTCGGCGCGAGGGAAGAAACCCGTTTCGCTGGCGACGCTTGCGAATTTGTTCCAAGGGCATACCGCCAAGCAGTCATCGCAGCCATAAATCCGGTTGCCCATGAGCGGGCGAAGTTCTCGCGGGATCGAACCCCTGTGTTCAATCGTAAGGTAGGAAATACATCGCCGTGCGTCCAACCTATACGGTCCAATGAAAGCGTTGGTGGGGCACACGTCGAGGCACCGCCGGCATGCGCCGCAATGGTCAGATTGTGGCTTATCTGGTTCGAATTCGAGTGTCGTGAAGACTTCGCCGAGAAAAAGCCACGATCCGTACGAACGGGATACGAGATTCGTATGTTTACCCTGCCAGCCCAAGCCGGACTGCTGCGCCAACGGTTTTTCGAAAATAGGGGCCGTGTCCACGAACACCCTTACACCGGCGCCGGACTCGTCGGCCACCCACGTAGCAAGCCGCTTCAAGCGTTTCTTCAGAATGTCGTGATAATCGCGATTCCGGGCGTAAACGCTGATCGCACCCTGGTCTCGGTATTCCAAAACACCAAGCGGATCAGTTGTTGGTCCATAGTTAAGCCCAACCATAATGGCGGTCTTGACTTCAGGCCATAAAACCAAAGGATCGGCGCGGCGGTCGGCGTTTTCTTTCAGCCACGCCATGTCGCCATTCAAACCGTCAGCGAGGAATTTTTTTAGGTCGCGTTTTGCTTGGGCGGTGGTCTCGGCCCGGGTAAACTGCACAACGTCAAACCCAAGGCCGCGCGCATATGCGCGAACCCTTTCCCGATCAGCTTTCGTCAGCGCCGCCATCTCCGTTTTGCCCTGCGGAAAATTCGGTGACGAAGCCAGCGAGCGTTTTTGTTTGGATTGCGACACGCAAACCCTTCATGAGATGCTGATAGAAAGCCACATTGTGCCACGACAGCAGCATCAAACCGAGCACCTCATCGCAGCGAAAAAGATGATGAAGATAGGCGCGGCTGTAATTGCGGCTGGCCGGACAGGGCACAGATTCATCTAAAGGCCTAAGGTCTTCCGCGTGCCGCGCATTGCGCAAATTCAAGGGTCCGCGGCTTGTGAAGGCTTGAGCTGTCCGTCCCGAGCGGGTAGGTAACACACAATCGAACATGTCGATACCTCGGGTCACAGCTTCGACGATATCCAAGGGTTTTCCCACCCCCATGAGGTAGCGCGGACTGGTTCCGGGCATATGCGGGATGGTTTTATCGAGCGTGGCTAGCATGAGGTTTTGACCTTCGCCTACCGCCAATCCGCCGATTGCGTACCCGTCGAAGCCGATGGCCGTCAGGCTCGAGACCGAGTCCTCACGCAGATCGGCATGCACACCGCCGTGGACAATGCCAAAAATACCGTAACCTGGACGCAACACGTACGCCTGCCTGGACCGCTTCGCCCAACGCATGGAGAGAGCCATGCTGTCAGCCACGGCATCCTTTGTCGCCGGATACGGCGTGCACTCGTCAAACACCATTGTGATTGTCGCATCCAGCTGGTGCTGAATGTGAACGGCCCGCTCTGGCGTCAGATGATGGCGCGCACCGTCTATATGCGATTGGAAGCCGACTCCCTCTTCGTCGATTCTCCGCAGTTTAGCAAGAGACATGACTTGGTACCCGCCGGAATCCGTGAGAAGCGGGCCCGGCCAGTTCATGAACTTGCGCACACCCCTGAATTTGGCGATCCGTTCTGCGCCCGGACGAAGCATTAGATGGTAGGTGTTGGCGAGAATAATCTGCGCACCTGTGCTCGCCACGGCTTCGGGAAATATCCCCTTTATCGTCGCAGCTGTTCCCACCGGCATGAAGGCAGGTGTGTCAACGGCTCCATGCGCGGTAACCAGGCGTCCCAGCCGCGCAGGGCCGTCGTTCGCCAGAACCTGAAAACCAAATTCAGGTGGTGTCATTAGACATCGCTCCGCGTCAGCAAACTGGCATCTCCGTATGAGTAAAAACGGTATCCACCGGCGATTGCATGCTCATACGCCTGCTTTATCGTCTCCATACCGGCAAAGGCGCAGACCAACATGTAGAGCGTAGAACGCGGTAAATGGAAATTGGTCATCAGCATATCGACGGCCCCAAAGCTGCAGCCGGGTGTGAGAAACAAGGACGTTTTTCCGGCAAAGGGACGTACAATTCCATTTTCATCTGCGGCCGTCTCTAATAGGCGCAGCGAAGTCGTCCCCACCGCCACGACGCGACCGCCGCTTCGCCGCGCCGCATTGATTGTCCCTGCTACTGCCTCACCTACTTGGCCCCATTCGGCGTGCATTCTGTGGTCTGCGGTGTCCTCGGTGGTGACCGGCAGGAAAGTTCCCGCACCAACATGCAGGGTAACCTGAACGCGCCTGACACCCGCATAATCAATGGCCGCTAGTAACTCGGGTGTAAAATGCAGCCCCGCGGTAGGGGCCGCGACTGCGCCATCCCGCGCTGCATATACGGTTTGGTAATCGGCGCGGTCACGAGCGTCGTCGGGACGGCGGATATATGGCGGCAACGGGACGTGCCCGACGCTTTCAAGAGCGGCCGCAAGAGCTGGGCCGGCCAAATTGAACCTTATGGTCGCCGTGGGGCCTCCCCGTGTGAGGACCTCCGCCGTAAGCCCGTGTTGGAATTCAATACTTTGCCCTGCCCGCAGGCGCTTGGCTGGCCGAGCGAATCCTTCCCAGGTATCAAGCGTTAGTCGTCTATGAAGAAGAATTTCCACGGCGACATCACCACGACGTCCGAGAAGGCGCGCAGGAGTGACGCGAGTATCATTGAAAACCATCACATCGCCCCTACAAAGGAGCGCCGGAAGCTTGCTCACCAACAAATCCACGTTCCCGCCGGCTGTAACGTGAAGCAAGCGCGCCTTATCACGCGGTACACAGGGCCGGTCGGCAATGCGGTCGGCAGGGAGGTCAAAGTCGAACAGGTCAACCCGCATGTTTTTAGGCTCGCTGAGTCTTGATTCTGTACGGTGCCGCGGGGAAACGGCGGATCGGGCTTGTCGGCCTAGTGCCGGGCCTTATAGTCAACGGACTGAGGAATGCAAACACTAACGGGCAGCGAGCAGATATTCGCCCACCGCCGCTGACCGGAGCAACCTGTGGGGTGGATCTGGCGCACATTGGACGCGTTTGCCGGAGCGGCCGTGATCGCCGTTTTGGGTATTGCCGCGTCTGAGAGCCAAGCATTTATCGCTCAGTATTTACGACGCCTGGGCGGACACCTCGGCGAGGCAAAAGCGCCACTTTTCAACGTACAAAACGGACTCCGTTACAAGGTGATGAGCGAAACTGTTCGTGCGGAACTGACTGATAATGCGGACTTTCGGCCCGGGCCAAGAGTGAGTGTTGTAGATTCTGAAGCAATGAGGCGGGGGCCAGCGCCTAATTCGCCGCGGCATTGTCCAGAGCACCAAGAGAGGCGTCCGTAACAACGCCCAGGTCGCATTTAGGGCTCATATCGATCAGGGCACCCACTTCTATATTTGCGATGACATGCTGCACATAGCCTGCGAGATTTTCGAGCCTAACGTTGTATTGCAGCATGCCGTCCGCAACAGCCGCTTGTAGCGATGGAACTAGGGCCTCGAGCTGGAGCCCAGTTACCTCCAGTGATCCGCCGCTGAAGATTTCCGGGGTCGTCCATTGCCCTACGATATCGCCAGAGAACGCATCGTAGAAAACTAGGGTCGCCTGGTCAGCTGTCGCACCCGAGTTCACAATGCGGAGCCGTGAGACATAGCTCTCGATTGACGACGCATGGACGTTGGGTGAGAGAGACGTATCTTGCGAAAAACCCGCCGCGCAGCTGCTGAAATTGGCGAATACGCCGGCATTTCGATTCCACACCACGTGCTGGAAAAATCCGGCGAACGAACTGCTGATTTCCAGATTGAAATATGTTCTGTTGAGATCGCCGAGGTCTGCGTTGGCGGCGAGTGTTGACGCCGTCTCAAATTCTTGAGCAGAAAATTGGCGAGAGGCATGAGCAGCAATTTCCGGGCTAACCCAAGTCGCAAGGGTCGCGCCGGTAGCCCCATCACGCAATGTAACCGTGACCGCCCCCGGTTCGTCGGAATTGTTGAGAAACCGCAGGAACGATTCGCCCAATATAGAAGCGTTTGAACTGACGATACTATTGATTAAACGGCGGTCCCGACCGTTCAGAAGATCAATGGCGCGCGCGAGACGAATCTTCGGCACGACAATTCCTGAATCCTGCCGCGTAACACTCACACCAGATGTCTTCAACGCTGCTTCCATGACATCGAACTCGCCGTCCGGAAATGCTGACCGCATAACCGCCCAAGCTCCGGCCACCTGCGGCGCGGCCATGGACGTTCCGCTGCGAAACCCAAATTCATTACCGCTGCTCGAAGCGCCGCGTACAAAAACGCCAGGAGCCATGAAATCAAGCGTGCTAGCGAAATTGGAAAAGCTCGCAACGGCGGTGCCATCGTTGGTTGCCCCCACAGCCAAAGCGGTAGACACGCACGCGGGTGCAGTGATCTGCCCCGTGATCCCTTCGTTACCAGCCGAAATGGCGACAGCGACACCCTTTTGACGAAGCATGTCGATGACTGACTTTCGGGGATCATCATCACAAAACCCGTCGCGTGTGGAACCACCGAAGCTCAAATTCACAGCCGCAATGTTGAGCAACTCCCTGTTTTCATTGACATAGTCTAAGGCGTTCAACACTGCGAGGGAATCCGTAAACTCGCACGGGGCTGGGTCGGGACTGCATTCATCAGCGTCGGTAATTTCTGAAAAAACGTCGATAGGCACGAGGTTCGCCTCTCGCGCGACGCCGAAATTTATCCCGTCATTGCCCATTGCGAGCGAGGCGACATGTGTGCCGTGATCACACCGTGTCGAACCGGCAGGGCAATTCGACGCGGCGCCCACGCCGATTTCCGGCGTTTGCCCACTAGGGCATTGGTTTATGGTCGTGGTATCAAAGTCATTACTGAAACACGCGGCGCCAACGGTCCGGCCGCCGAACATGGGGTGGCTGGCGTTGATGCCGCCATCGATGATCGCGACAGCATACCCACTCCCCTCGTATCCGCTAGCCCAGGCATCCGCGACGTCCATTGATAAAAGCGCATTGGCGCCCTGGGCGTAGTCCATGCTCCTTGCGGCCACACTTGCCGCCACCGCCGGTTCACGCCGCTCGCGGCGCACCAAGTGCACCGACTGAATCGAGGCATCGGCGATCAACGCCATAAACTGTTCTTCGGTAATGGCAGCCGATAGGAACGGCAAAGTGCGAAACGTGTGGACCGCTTCAACCCCTGCTTCAGCAAGAGACGGCTTGACTTCAGTCAGCGCGGCGGCAACTGCAAGTTTTTGACGCCAAGCCGGCTGCGCGGCCTTCCACGCCGCAGCGCCGGAGTTCGCCTTCATTCTCACAATCACGTTTGCGATGCCGTCCTGTTGGATTTGCCGCAAAACGTCCTCTGCACCTGCATGGGCAGGTGCTACACCGTTGTTGGCAACGAATGCAGCCGCAATCCAACATGCGGCAATGAGTCCAATGCGTGAAAATGCGGCGGGCATGACTTTTCCGGCTTATAAACACAAACACGCACAACGATGGGTTCGTTGCGCGCTCAACCTGCCGAAACCGTGCGACCGAAGAGACTCGGCCATGCCAGTGTGTTCGAGTGCTATTATGGCCATTTTAAAGACCCTGTCCACAACGCCGCTAGGCATAGCCCGACCTATGGCAGATACTTTGCCCTTAATGATAACTCATTTATAATCAAAGAAATAGGAGGTTTTCGGCGTCCTGCGGTGTAACGACGGTAGGCGGCGACACCCGGTCGAGGCTGCTGTGCGGCCCTATCCAGTTATAGGGAAATGAGTCCCGATCTACAGGGCCCAATACCACCCAAAAGCCGCTGTACATGATCACCGGAAACGCGAGCCAAGCGACGGCCGAGCGCACCCCTGGCATGACAACGCGGGCCCACATGGTCAGCGGAACCCATTCGATGTATGAGTTCCGGATTGCGCGACGCCGCGAGCGACACCAGCGTCCTGACCCAGAGCATCGCATAGGGCAAAATCACAGCGCCCAGCACCGAATCCTGCTGAGCATCACCACTAACGCCTGCGGTGCCGCCATGGGAAATGTTCCAATAATCGGGAGAAAATAGCGAAACCCAGGGTAAGGAACGCGCCAATGGCTTGATCACCGCTCAAGACCACGCCGATGCGATACGTCAGCCCGATCGCACCGAGTGCACAGAGCGCCTAAAGGACTCGGAGCGTAGAGTCCCCCGACATTGGCAAGCGCAGTGCGCCCACCAAACCGATGGCCCGCTCTTGATCACGGCATGCGCCGGAAACAGTGAAAGCATATTTTGTTCCGGAAGCGGCACACGCTCAAATGACCCAGCATGTGGTGTGAAAAGAATGAAAATACCATCTTACGCCAATCTTTGGCCCACGCGCTAAAAAGGCTAGTATACGGATGCTGGTTATAGCGGGGCGGCGACATAAAAAGAAAACGGTTCGGTCGGAGGAGCGCGGAGCTTGCTCGGCGAAGCCAGTGGCGCGCGGCGTGGGGGTCTAGAGAGGGTGGATGGCAAAGGTTGGCGATAAGAACGCCCGGTTTCAACGGACGCTCCCGGCCGTAATTCTTTGGCTGGCGGCTGCGATTGTTTACAGCGGATCCACTTACTACGTCCTTCTCCATGGTCGCACATGGGCCGCCGAGACCGCGTATCTGGTCAAATCCTTTTGGTATGTGACCGGTGTGGTCGCGCCCTATACGGCAGCAGATGCAACATGGTCCATGCCACTTTACTTCTACCAGCTTGGGGTCTGGCAGGAGTTGGTCAGCGTCGGTCATTTCGCGGGGCGCCTATTGTCCATCGCGATGGGCGCCGTGAGCGCCATCTTCCTGTTCGCTATTTGCCGCCGCCTGACCGCCAATACCTCCGTCGCAGTAGCGGCGGTGCTTATTTTTGTCGCGACGCCCGCAACGACGTTCTATTTCGCGACGGCAACGCCTGCGGCGACGGTTTCGACGGTGCACTTGGCGGCGGTGTGGCTCATCATCGCCGGACTTGGCCGACCGTGTCTTTGGGCGACAGTCGCCATGGGCCTTTTATGCGTGGCCCTTTTCTTCTACAGCCAAAACATGATTCTCGCGGTCGTTGTTCTGGCGCCGCTTTATGTACTAGCACTGGGCAAACGCCGATGGCTTCACGGTGCGATTTTAGTGGTGACCATGGCAGCAGCAGCAGCAGCTTTACTCCTGACTTTCCCAGACAAGCTGATGCAGTACGCCCTGCGCCTACCGGTTATCGCGCCCCTATTGGAAAGCATGGGCTGGACAGCTCCCAATTTCACGCTCATTGACCGGGGCACCGTTGATCCGGCCACGATAGAGTTGGCATTCGACCAGTTAAGCTTGATCGATATTCTTGACGGGTTCTTTTTGCCCTACGCAGGCACGGTTCTTTTCGCGTTGCTGCTTTTTAGATTGGCGGGAAAAGGCCTTCGTATCCTGTGGATCGCGCCCCTTTACTTCCTGTGGCTCACGGCTGCTCATTACGTCGGCTCGGCGGGATATTGCGGGACGTGCGTTCTTGGCTATGCACCGCATTTTGCTGCTATCGGCGCCTTAGCCGCTGCATTGACGCTCGCTATGATGGCGCGTTGGGCCCGCCAAAATGGGGTTCCAGCAGCAGCGCTGGTGGTTATGGGCGCTGTGATTGCCGCGGCAGGCAATGCGTTTGCACCTGCGCTTGCTTTTAGCGACCAGTATAAGCTCTTCCCACTCGCTCGGATCTCAGTTGACCGCACCACAACCGAATTAGCGCAAATTGAGTCATTGGCGCAGTGGGTTGCCGCTCACACCTCGCCGGGCGAACCACTATTGGTGATTCACGGCCTCGGATCAGAAGCGGTTCCCGCGTTGCCCTACGCAGCATTTCTCGCCGGACACAGGATACCCGTTCAAAGCCTGGGTCTTGCCGCCAGCCACCGCACGATAAAACCCAACTTATCGGGCGCAGCGCGCGAAGCTGTGCAAGCCGCCATTGAGGAAGAGTCCTTGTGGACTGATGCGACCATGGCACGATGGATCAACCGCGACTACGACCTCATTCTTTTTCAGGAGGACCGCACGATTGACCAGAGCGAGCGGCTGATCACCATCACCGCACACTTTAATCATGCCGCAACAACAAAATTTAAGGGCTCTAGCGTCTTTCTTTTTGAGCGCCGGCCAGAGCAATAGCTGGGCGTAAAGAGCTGCCGGTCATTTCGAAATGGGGTGCTCAAACCGCGACGCTCGTCGCGGCAGTGCGTTGGCGGGCCCTCGCCTATAAATACGATTTCCGTACCGATACAAATAATCGAATTATTGCCGATGTTCGCAGCACCCTTGGCGACCGTCTTGACGACGCGGATGACGAGCAGCGAAAAGCGGCGCGCACCGTAGCCCAATATTTAGCTCACTTGCGGTTGCGCCCAGCATGGAGCAAATGGCTTTTCGAAGCGGGGGCAATTCCGGGCCTGCCTTTGTTTTTGGCCTGGGCCTGGGCCAAGGGATTGTTCAGAACCGGCGACCAAATGCGGACGGTCGGCGGCGTCCGGATGGTTTTTCGGGATCGCTTCAAGATTAATCCCGAGATTTTTCTAATCCCCGACGAATTGGCATCCGCGCCAGTTGAAACCCGCCCGCTTAAAGGCGGCTTTCTTCTTGGACGCGATGTGCGGCGCACATTGAGACTTTTTACAAGCGCGGTAAAATTGGCAACGCCTTTTCCATCACAACTTGCTTTGAAGTGCGCCGTTGACTTGTCGAAGGTGCGAGGCGCCCTAACTGGCCTCGTGCCGGTGTGGGTGACCGTTTACTGGGAATTCAGCTGCGCAGTGACCTTCATAGCCGCAGCACTAAGACAGGACGGAATAGAGACCTACAACGTGATGCATGGCGACAAGAATTTTTTCGCGAAAGCCGCCTTTTTTGAGGTGACCCGTTGCTATTGCTGGGACGTGTATTACGTGGACCTATTCCAACGAGGGCACGTCCGAGCTGATTTCAGAGTATTCCAAAACCCGGCCTTTCGCCTAAGTTCGAACGAGGTGGCGCGCGAACGCGAAAGCACACCGATAGGGGTGGGCCTGATGGTGCCTGCGTTAGTTACGCTGTCCGCGAATCCACGAGAAGCGATGCGCCTTATGGGAATGATTGCGGATGCATGCAACATCGTGGCAGCGGCGTGCGAAATCAGCGTTCGCCCTCACCCGTTATACGGTGAAGACTTCTATGTCTTGCGCCCAAAACTAAATGGTGCGGTGAGGATTTCGAAGGCCGACAGCGAAGGACCGCGCGCTTTCATTCTGAACCATGCACTCCTGATCGGCACCAACTCCACCATGCTATTAGAAGCTGCTCATTTGGGGCGAAAAGTCGTCCTCCTCAGCACGGCCGTAACAGCTGAGGCGGGGATGCATCCCTATCTTCACCGACATCCCAACGTATTTAGGAGCTCCATCGCCGATTTGATGTCGACCATAGTCCGAGTCGCAAACATAGGGGACGAGTCGCTGGTTTCAGTAACCAAAAAAAACTGATACAGAGCTTGGCGGGCACCGAATTGAGCGTTCGGCCTCTCTCGTCTCACCAGCAGCCCCAAACTTTGGTCGCGGACAAACTTATGGCCCAAAAATCCGATTCAACCACAATGACGGGCGCTCCGATTTTGGCGCCATGGCCGTTTCATGACGACGATGAATTGGATGCTGTCACGCGCGTTCTGCGGTCTGGACGTGTCAATTACTGGACTGGTGATGAAGGCTGCAAATTTGAAGCCGAATACGCCGCGTACTGCCGAGTGGCATATGGGTTAGCGGTCGCCAACGGCACTGCCGCGCTTGAACTCGCGCTATTTGGCTTGGGCATTGCACCAGGAGACGAGGTAGTGGTGCCGGCCCGAACCTTTATCGCAACGGCGGCAGCCGTGGCGACGCGCGGTGCGCGGCCGGTGGTCGCCGATGTTGACCCACTATCGCAGAACTTGACGGCGGAAACCGTCTCCAAGGCCTTAAGTCCGCGGACAAAGGCGATTATTCCGGTTCATCTTGCCGGGTGGCCAGTGGACATGGTCCCACTTATGGCGTTAGCGCGCGAGCGCGGGCTGAAAGTTGTAGAGGATTGCGCTCAAGCGCATGGCGCACAGGCAGATGGCAGGCCTGTGGGAGGCGTCGGACACGTAGGGTGCTTCTCGTTTTGCCAGGATAAAATCATCAGCACCGGCGGAGAGGGCGGCATGGTCGTTACCGATGATGAGACCGTCTTCCAACGCATGTGGTCGCATCGTGATCACGGCAAGGATTTTAGGCCTAGCCAGGCAAACGATAGTACTCCCGGATTTAGATGGCTGGTGACATCATTTGGCACAAACTGGAGGCTGACCGAACCGCAATCTGCCATTGGGCGGCTGCAGTTAAAAAAATTGCCGCGATGGACGGCGATGCGGCGCGCGAACGCAGCTGCGCTAGATGAGGCACTTCTACCGCTCGGCGCTGTATCCATACTGGTCCCGCCGAACCATCTAAGCCATGCGTATTACAAGTATTGCGGCCTGCTCGATCTTGCAGCGCTTAAATCGGATTGGTCCCACGACAGAGTATGCGCTGAGCTGAACGCGAAGGGTGTGCCGGCACGGGTGGGAGCGTGTCCGGATGTTTCGCGAGAAGCAGCCTTCGGCGATGACGCGGGCGCCCAACCGGCTCACCCCGTGGCAGAAAGCTTGGTGGACCGGACATTTATGTTGCCGGTACACCCTACCCTTTCGGCCAGCAACATGACGTTTATCGCAGAAACGGTACGGGCTGTGATCCTGGCGGCTACGCGTTAGTCTTTCTTGACGCCCGCTCAAGTGATGCGCGCAGCTTTCT
Organism: Rhodospirillaceae bacterium; assembly: GCA_963662375.2. GTDB lineage: Bacteria > Pseudomonadota > Alphaproteobacteria > Rhodospirillales > Rhodospirillaceae > UBA11612. The sequence goes on along the minus strand of CAXXRP010000015.1, from coordinate 73,981 downwards.
GAGCTGTCGCAAAAAACTCTACGACCAGAGCAAGCCCGACGCCGAAAACCACGCCGATGATCAGCGCAACAATGATCACGACAGTTTTACTGGGTGCTGCCGGGTGTATCGACATGATCGTGCCATCGCCGAGGACACGCGTGGCTTGAATATTTTTCAGTGTCGTTTCGCGATACTGAATCGAACGCCGCGCAGTTTCCCGCTCCTGGGCGACAACAGCGAGGCGCGCCTGCATATTAGACCGCTTAATGCGCAGATCCAGACGTGCTTTTTCGTTCAACTGCGCCTGAAGTACCATCAACTCGTTAATCTGCTGCGACAAAAACATCGCTCGCGTCACATTTGATAGATCCGTGCGACCTGACAATGCCGTTAACTGTTCGTCCACCAGAGTGATGCGCCTTGATGCGTCGCTGGACTGTCTTTCCATGCTGACGACGGCGGCGTCGAACATTTCGACCTGCTCCGCTGCTGCATTTTCCTCGGCCTCCAGCTCGGCGAGTTTTCCCTCGGCTTCGGCAAGTAGAACTGCCGCGCTGTCACGTATGGCATCCGCCGTACGATTGTGGTCTTGGATGAGCGCGTCGGCGATGCGTCCATGAAACGCGAGGTGCGAGGGGGCTGCGACGCGCGGTCCCTGGCTCGCGACGGTAACGATTTGGCTCTCTTCGGACCCCGTGACCTCGAAAGTATAGTTACGAGGTCTGTTGGGCGTTTCCTCGGCAAATTGAATTTCTATGGACGGGATGTACCCATCCTGAAGTTTTGCGATAACCGTGTTCAGGGTTTCAATCGGGACAATTTCGTCATTGACGATTTGATTGCCGATTTCAATCACGGTCGTAAAGCGGTGCAGCGGTGGCATAACCACCGCCAAAACGACCCCCAACGCGGCGATAATGCCGATGACCGCGATAACCATATATTTGCGGACGCGGATTATGTGCCATAGCTCCACCAGCGTCACTTCACGCGATTGGGCTCCAACCGGGTACGCTACGGGCGTGGTCCTGATCATAGAGTAAGGCGCTCCGAACAAACTGGGATATCGGCCCGCCTATTCTGTCGACGGAATACACCGTCACTTATTTCAAGCCAAGGCACACAACGCAACGCCCTTGTTTTCGACGCCCGGCTCCCAATACGTCAATTCGGTTACTTTTTGCCCCCAGCGCAGTTTAGACCTATGGCTCAGGGCCGGCGCGAACGGTATAAGGGCGGTATGTCCACCATAAAGCGCTCCGCGGCCACCCGCTTGCATGTCCTAATTATGGATCCGTCGTTCTACGGCGGTGAACGGCCGGGATCCACAAGAACTTTCACGATTTGTCGTGAACTCACTCATACCGGTCACCACGCAACCATTTTAACGGCGCCATCGGACCAGCCTACTAAACAAGATGACGGCGGTGGCTTTACGATCTTGACCACGGGAAAAATAGTTCAAGCGCAATTTGGTCACCCTATGTCAGCGCGCGCACGGCGCTCCTACATCCTACGTGCATTCTGGCGCATATGGTGCATTACCGACGTAGACATTGTTGTGGTAGTGGATCGACCGCTGTTGATACTGCCCGTTGCAGCGCTGTTTTGTGCGGTGCGCGGAGTCCCGCTGACAATCGATGCTTATGAAGGAATGCCTTTGAGCACGTCAGGCTCTCCCCCGGGGCAACGTGTCCTTACATGGATTGTTCGAGCCATTTACAAACATGCGTTGCGCTACGCGCGGCGGATTTTTGTTCAAAGTGCTCACGTTCAGACGTCCTTGATAACAAGCGGCGCAGCCGCTGAGAAAATCGTGGAGGCCCCTACCGGATGTGAAACTCTACTTTTGCGTCCATCGAGCGATGCAAACGGCAATGCAGCGGAAGCGAACGCGCCCGCCATTCGAGGGCCGGTTGTCGCGTACGCCGGACACCTCGGCGCAAATGACGCGGTTGACGCAGTTATCGATATAGCCGCAAAGATGCAGTCCCTTTCGCCGAACGTCGCATTTTTGTTTTATTGCGATGGGCCGGGCCGCAGAGAGTTTGAGGCTCGCGCGTTGAAACTGGGAGTGCTCAACAAAAACGTATGGGTTTTAAACCCCGTGCCGCGCGCCAGACTGTCGCAGATTTTGGCGGCTGCAACCGCAATGATTGGACGCAATCAAAATGATTCCGTTTCGGCTCCAAGCAGGCACGTCTTTGACGCGCTGGCCGCCGAACGTCCGGTAATCTTTCTTGGAGAAAATCCTCATCGCGATCTAGTTGTAGGGCGAGGAGCGGGCATCACACTTCCATTGCAGGACGCCCAGGCTGCCGCACACGAGCTTTCAGATTTTCTAAGCAACGCTGGCGGCCTGCGGCGCGCACGGCAACAAGCTGCCGCGCTGGCCGCCGGGCGTTTAAACACGGCCCGCATCACTGCCGAAATACGGAGCGCCATTGAGTCCACCGTGGAAGAGGCGCCGCGCGCGGCGGTCGCCAGGCGGCGCATGCTTCGCACCAAGCGCGCTATAGATATCTTTCTGTCACTTGGAGCACTTATCGTTCTTTCTCCCGTGCTGATAGGAGTCGCTATTGCCGTCAGAGTGAAAATGGGCGCACCCATTATATTTTCGCAAGAACGACCCGGCCTGAGGGGCAAGCTCTTTCGAATCTATAAATTTCGCACAATGACCGATGCGATGGGTGCCGCGCGTGCGGCGTTACCCGACAGCGAGCGATTGACGCCCCTTGGGCGGTTTATGCGACGCACTTCCTTGGACGAGTTGCCGGAGCTCATCAACGTCCTAAAGGGTGATATGAGCCTTGTCGGACCTCGCCCGTTGCTGCCCGACTACCTGTCTCACTACTCGCCGGAACAATGGCGACGCCACGATGTGCTACCCGGGATTACTGGATGGACGCAGGTGAGCGGCCGCAACGCTTTAACTTGGGAAGAAAAATTTGCGTTGGATGTCTGGTATGTAGACAACTTGAGTCTTTGGCTGGATATTAAAATTTCACTGAAGACCGTTTTGGTCGCGCTTCGTGGCAACGGCGTAAATGCGCCGGGATGTTCGACCATGCCGCGCTTTGACGAAATCATGGCGCGTCGCGAAGGCGCCGAAGACGCATAGCGCGTTAGATCCTGTAACACGCGCCTGAAATCACACCCCCATCCTTATCCGACTGCGGTGTTCAAGGGTCCGTGCAGCGTGACAGACGTGTCGAATTCCGGGGACGCGGTAACGACCTAAAAACGAGCGCGAAGGTCCGATTAACAGGGAGGAAATCATGGCCTCAAGACTCAACTGGTATCAGGCGGCAGCTCTCGCAGCCCTAGCGGGTGGATTTCTTGTCGCACCAGCCTTGGCCTCAGAAGGCGACAATATCAGCGACACACAGATGTGCATCTATTCTCACTATATCTATGACACGCCCATTATCGACAGTAAGACGATTTTGGTGAAGATGCGCGTGCCGAAGGACGGCTACAAACGCATTTATCTCGTGCAGAATTGCGCCGGACCGCACCAGGGCAGCGGCTTTGCCTACAACTCGGTTCTGAACAAACTATGCAAATAAGATACTTTAGTCGCTCTGGGGTCGGGTGGTTCTCATTGTATAATTGACAAGATCGTGACCATTGATAAAGCGGAAGCTAAGGCGCTGATAGAACGGTAAAGTTCTGGTTTCATCTACCGGCGAGAAACCAACACCTGGAACGTCGTTCCGGGCGTTTCTTATTAGCGCCAACAACTGCAAATACCACCTTCTAACTCTGATGTATCGCCACCTTACCGTTTTCGACAGCAAGAACGGCGTCGGCGAAATGTCTTACTTCGGGCAATGTGTGGGTCACATAGAGAATTGGAATCCGTAGCTCGCCCTTGAGGCGTTGGATATAGGGTAATATTTCCTGCTTGCGGGCATCGTCCAACGACGACAAGGGCTCGTCCATCAACAGCATGCGCGGGCTAGAAAGAATAGCCCGACCAATAGCAACCCGCTGCTGCTCCCCGCCAGAAAGTGTTTCAGGACGGCGCGCCATCAGATGTGTAATCCCCAAAAGTTCGACGATGTGATCTAGCTCGGCGTATCGGGTCGCTTGCTCGGACAGACGATAGCCATAAAGCAGGTTGTTTCGAACAGATAGGTGCGGAAACAATCGCGCGTCTTGAAAAATATAGCCGACTCGTCTGCGATTCGGCTTGAGATTTACGTTTGCATTGGAGTCGAACAACACCTGACCATCAGCGACGATGCTTCCGCGAGAAGGTTTAAGTGTGCCCGCAATCATGTTGAGAATCGTCGTCTTCCCCGCACCCGATGGGCCATACAATGCCGTCAATCCTGCACCTGCCTGAAAAGCGGCGGTGACGGTAAAATCGTCGAAACTAACCTCGGCGTCGATGTGCACACTCATTGCCTAGCATTCATTGTTCGTGTCGTCGCGCCGTGATGCGCCGCTCCACCCATTCGGCACCGACAATGGCGATCATGGACACTGCGACCGAAAGAATCGCGAGCCGCACAGCAGGTCCCTCTCCGCCGGGAGACTGGAGAAAGCTGTAAATCGCGATGGGGATGGTGCGAGTCTCGCCGGGAATATTTGAAACAAAGGTAATGGTCGCGCCAAACTCGCCGAAACTTTTCGCGAAGGAGAGAATGGCACCGGCGACAATCCCCGGCAGCGACAATGGCAATGTCACGGTGAAAAACGTCCACCACCATCCTGCGCCGAGGGTGCGCGCGGCCAACTCCAAACGCCGATCCACAGCTTCAATGGACAGGCGCATGGCCTTCACCATAAGAGGCAGACCCATAACAGCAGCAGCGAGCGCGGCCCCAGTCCACCTAAACGCGAACGTGATCCCAAGCGTGTGCTCGAGAAACTGACCCACGGCACCGCGCGCGCCGAAAAGCATGAGTAGTATCATGCCTGTCACGACCGGCGGCAACACCAACGGCAAATAGATGAGGCCGCTGACGAGACTCTTGAATGGAAATTCGGCGCGCGCAAGCAGGTAGGCCAACGCGAAACCGACTGGCAGGCTCGCGGCCATGCTCCACAAGCCCACCCTGATGCTAAGTTCAACGGCGTCTAATTCAGCAGGCATAAAGTCCAGCATTGGCGTCTCAGTTTCCTATTTATTGGTCGCAGGCGCCATCACGATGAACCCAAATTTACGGAAAATTGCCTTTGCAGGATCGCTGAGCAGGAAGGCGCGTGCTACGCGTGCGTAGACGCCATCATACTCAGCCACAATCGAAAGTGGATATGAAATAGGAGGATGGCTAGCCTCGGGAAAAGTTCCGATAACGACGACGTTGCCGCTCAAGGCAGCGTCCGTCGCATAGACGATACCCGCTGCCACTTCACCTCGGTCAACGAAAGTAAGAACCGAGCGCACGTTATCGGCTCGAACGACATTCCTCTCAACATCATCCCAAACTCCCAAATTTTCCAACGCGGCCTTGGCGTACCGTCCCGCAGGAACGGCGTCTGGATCTGCAAGGGCCAGTCGCCCCCCCTTCAAAGCTTGCGCCAACGGAAAACCGCTATGGATATTGATCAAGAACTGACGGTCACGCGGCGCGATCAACACCAATCGGTTGCCGAGCGACGATTCGCGGCTATCGGACACGATAAGATCTCGGGCAGCGAGATAATCCATCCACTGTTCATCGGCGGAAAAATACAAAGCTGCGGGTGCGCCGTTTTCAATCTGTCGTGCCAGGATTGAACTTCCCGCAAAGGAAAATGCGAGTGTAGCTGCGCCCGCATTATTTGGTTGCGTAGCATAAATCTCTCCGATTTCCGTCAACGCATCAGTTAGACTTGCTGCGGCATAAACCAATACGCGGTTTTCATCCGCAGCTTCCGCACGTTGAATGTAATGTGAAACACCGCATATTAGAAGCGTCGCCATCAATAAGCGTCGAATCATAATTTAGTGCCACACCACGAAACCTGAGTCCTCGAAGTATTCATATGAACATAACGACGAAATGTCCCAATGAATATTTCGATGTCCAGAAATAATTGGCGAAAACCGGAATTGGATTAGGCAACAGTGGAGCGGCGGACGCCAGGCACGAAAGGGCAGCCGGCTAACGGCCACGGCTTTGATTCCAAATCTACCGCGACGATTTCGACACGAGGGTCATCTTTGAGGTGTTCTAGGCCCGAAACATCTACATCCGCCGCAACCACCCGGAGCCCAGCGTGACTCGACGTTCGTGTGTGCCGGCCATGCCCGGACGCTACGTCCAGCACAGTGCCACCCACATTGATCAACGGCAACCAGCGCGGAACCCGGGGCGATGACGGAACCATAGTGTCCGTAGGGCGATCAAAGCTCGGCATGCTCCATTATATGCCCATATCCACTTGGGGATTCCACCGGCGTGCAGCCAGTAAATATCGTAGAATTAAGGCAGTACACGGCGCCGGCGCCGGGTTTGACGGCGTGCGGCACAGCCTCTAATAAAGGCGCGCCCATCACACGACGCGAATGAAACTAGGGACGGTATTACCGCCTAATACTTGGGCTGGTCACAGAACAGCAAAAAGGGGCGTTCCTTTGGGTAAGGACATGGAACATGTCGAGACCGAACTGACCCTCACCGCTGATTTTTCAGAGGCGACACACGACCAATGGCTGAAGTTGGTGGATAAAATTCTGGGTGGCGCGCCTTTCGACAAGAAACTGGTCTCGCACACCTATGACGGCATCGCCCTACAACCCCTTTATACCCGCGCCGACTGGACCGCCGAAGGTGACCCCTCAGGCTTGCCCGGTGGCGCGCCGTTCACCCGTGGCGGCAAAGTGCTCGGCACATCGGTCAACGGCTGGGATATACGTCAATGCCACAGCCACCCGGACCCCGTCACAGCCAATAAGCAAATCCTTGAGGATCTTGAACACGGCGTGACATCTATTACGCTCAAAGTAGATCCTAGCGGTGCAAACGGCGTAGCTGTCCAGTCGGTTGCCGATCTCAGTCGAGCGCTGGAGGGCGTTTACCTCGATCTCGCGCCGATCACACTCGAGCCGGCGGGATTGCCGCTCCCCGTAGCAGCGCTGTTCATGAACGTGCTCGATAACAGAGGCGTTGCGCCCGAAAAATTCACTGGGAATTTCGGCATCGACGGTTTCGCGGGGTTAGTCACCAACGGCAAACTAACAACGAATATACAAACCGGACTTGCCCGCATGGCTGATACGGCCGTTCTCGTGGCGCGAACCTATCCCAATGCCCGCACGTTCAATGTGCGCGCATCTATCTATCATTCGGCCGGCGCCGCTGATGCACAAGAACTTGGGTGCGCCTTGGCGACTGCGACTGAATACCTGCGTGCGATGACCACGGCGGGTCTCGACATCAATGCGGCTTGCGCCGAGATCGCATTTACAGTCGCAGCCCACATGGACTTCTTTCTGACCATTGCCAAGGTGCGGTCCCTTCGTAGGCTCTGGGGCCGGATCGCTGAGGCCTGCGGCGCGGACGTCGAAAACCGTACGGTGCCCATCACCGGCTACACGGCGCCGGGTATGATGAGCCGCCGCGACCCATGGGTGAACATTCTACGCACGACCGTCGCTTGTTTTGCCGCCGGCATCGCTGGAGCCGACGCAGTCACTGTGCTGCCGTTCGATGCAGCGATTGGTCTGCCCAGCGACCTCGCACGGCGTATTGCACGCAACACCCAGGTCGCGCTTCAGGAGGAAGCCGGCCTCAACCGCGTTATAGATCCGGCCGGGGGGGCCTGGATGTTCGAACGCCTGACAGACGAACTGGCGGAAAAGGCTTGGGCTTTCTTTCAGGAAATCGAGAAGCAAGGTGGCATGGCCGAAGCTCTTGTCTCGGACTTTGTCGGGGAAAGAATTGCAGCCGTCCGGGTAGAACGCACTAAAAACATTGACCGCCGTAAAGATCCGATTACCGGCGTTAGCGAGTTTCCCAATATCCATGAGACGCCAGTGAACGCGGCGCCCGCATCCATTGCAGGCGCGACTCGGAAGCCGTCCGGAAAAATGCAAACATTGCCGATGCCTTCGGACGGTGCGTTAATCAAAGCCTTGGTGAACGCGGGACGCGGCGGCGCGAATATCGCCGCCATGCGCGAAGCGCTTTTGTCCGAGAACCATGTTTCCATGACGCCGCTGCCAAGCTTGCGGCTCGCCGAAGGTTTTGAACATCTGCGGGATGCCAGCGATGCATTCAAAGAGAATTTTGGGCAACGTCCGAAAATATTTCTGGCCAACATCGGTCAGGTTGCCGAGTTCACCGCACGGGCGACATTTACTAAGAATTTCTTTGAAGCCGGCGGGATTGAGGCAGTGACAGGTGCGGGCGGCACCGACACTGCAGCTATCGTACAGGATTTCAAAGACAGCCATGCAAGCTTTGCGGCCCTGTGTAGCAGTGATGAGGTGTATGCTGAACAGGCGATGATCGTCGCGGCCGCTCTAAGGGACAGTGGAGCAGCAGTAATTTATCTGGCGGGGCGGCCAGCAGGCCAGGAGGAGGCGCTGAAGGCAGCAGGTGTCGATGACTTTGTCTTCATTGGCTGTGATGTACACGCCATATTGGCGGATGCACATAAACGCCTCAGGGCCTGACGGCAGGAAGATCAGCTATGAACAATGCAGCAGAAAAAATTCCCAATTTCGCTAACGTGGACTTGTCATCCACCTCTAACTCGGGCCGGCTCGATGTGGGCGAATGGCAAATCAAAGCCGAAGCAGAGTCCGGAAAAAACGTTGACGATCTGGCATGGCCATCACCTGAGGGCATCTCCATAAAGCCGTTGTTCACGGCAAACGACATCGCCGAAGTGGATTTTTTGGATACACGGCCAGGCGTGGCGCCCTTTCTGCGCGGCCCCTATCCCGCCATGTATGTCACCCAACCTTGGACCATTCGTCAGTACGCAGGATTTTCTACAGCGGAAGACTCTAACGCATTCTATCGGCGCAACTTAGCGGCTGGGCAAAAAGGTTTATCCATTGCCTTCGATCTTGCAACGCACCGCGGCTACGACAGCGATCATTCGCGAGTGACAGGTGATGTCGGCATGGCCGGCGTGGCCGTGGACTCTATTTTCGATATGCGCACGCTGTTTGACGGCATTCCCCTCGATCAAATGAGCGTCTCCATGACCATGAACGGTGCAGTGCTACCGGTCATGGCCCTTTATATTATCGCGGCTGAGGAACAGGGGGTAAAACCAGAGCAGCTCTCTGGAACTATCCAGAACGACATTCTGAAAGAGTTCATGGTACGCAATACCTACATTTTTCCGCCTGCGCCAAGCATGCGCATTGTCTCGGATATCTTCGCCTTTACCTCCACGAAGATGCCCAAATTCAACTCTATTTCCATCTCCGGCTATCACATGCAGGAGGCCGGAGCGACGGCAGACCTAGAGCTGGCTTACACCTTGGCTGACGGCGTTGAATACGCCCGAGCCGGAATACAGGCGGGCCTCAATATTGACGCGTTTGCTCCTAGACTGAGCTTCTTCTGGGCTATCGGCATGAATTTTTTCATGGAAGTCGCCAAGATGCGCGCAGGGCGCCTGTTGTGGGCCAAACTCATCAAGCAGTTTGATCCGAAGAACGACAAGTCATTGTCGCTGCGCACCCATTGTCAGACCTCCGGCTGGAGCCTCACGGCGCAGGACGTCTACACCAACGTGGTCCGGACCTGCGTGGAAGCTATGGCGGCAACTCAAGGTCATACACAATCTCTGCATACCAACGCCCTGGATGAAGCCCTGGCGCTGCCGACCAGTTTCTCAGCGCGTATTGCCCGCAACACTCAACTGTTCATTCAACAAGAGACTGGCACGACGCGCAGCGTCGATCCCTGGGGCGGAAGCTATTACGTTGAACGGCTCACCTACGAACTAGCAAAAAAAGCTTGGGCGCATATTCAGGAGGTGGAGGGCTTAGGCGGTATGGCAAAAGCCATCGAAGCTGGGATTCCCAAACTTCGCATCGAGGAGGCTGCCGCGCGCACCCAAGCGCGCATCGATGCGGGGCGCCAAACCGTCGTGGGTGTAAATAAGTATAAGCTGGACGAGAAAGAGGACATTGACGTTCTCAAAGTGGATAATAGCGCCGTGAGAGGCGCGCAGCTTGAGAAGTTGAAACGCCTGCGCGCGGAACGAGATGAGGCAGCATGTGCGCAAGCACTCGAGGCTTTGACCGTGGCTGCAGAGACCGGTGGTGGCAACCTGTTGGAGCTATCCATCAATGCTGCGCGAGTAAAAGCAACAGTTGGCGAGATGACTGGAGCGCTCGAGAAGGTGTACGGTCGGCACGTAGCGGAGATCAAATCTATCGCTGGTGTTTATCGCAAGGAAGTAGGGGCAAGATCGGAAACCGTGAGTGAAGTGTCGAAATTGGTGGAGGCCTTCGCGGAGAAAGAAGGGCGGCGCCCGCGTATCCTGGTGGCCAAAATGGGTCAGGACGGTCACGACCGCGGTCAGAAAGTCATCGCCTCTGCGTTCGCAGACTTGGGTTTTGACGTGGATATCGGCCCCCTGTTCCAGACCCCGGCGGAAGCGGCAAGGCAGGCGGTCGAAAACGATGTTCACGTCATTGGCGCATCATCTTTGGCCGCAGGGCATTTGACCCTGGTGCCGGAATTGAAGGCGGAGCTGAAAATTCTGGGCCGCGAGGACATTATGGTTGTAGTTGGCGGCGTGATTCCGCCTCAAGATTTCGATGCGCTCTACAACGCCGGCGCCACGGCCATTTTCCCACCTGGAACGGTCATCGGCGAAGCCGCCATCGGTTTGCTCGAGAAATTAAACGAAGCCCTAGGCCATTAGGACCTGTGCTTGCCCGACGCTGACGCAACCCCAAATATCGAAAATGGCACGCCAATGACGGCGGAGGCTTACGTCTCCGGCATTATTTCTGGAGACCGGGCAAAACTGGCGCGCGCCATCACCCTTATCGAATCCCGCAATCCAGTCCACCAGTCTCTAGCTCAAGAGATGCTGGCAAAGCTACTTCCTAAAACCGGCGACAGTTTGCGGGTCGGAGTCAGCGGCCTTCCCGGCGCAGGCAAAAGTACGTTTATCGACGCGTTGGGCACCATGCTGACGGCAACAGGCCACAAGGTAGCTGTGCTCGCCGTAGACCCAACATCCTCGCGCACAGGCGGCAGTATCTTAGGTGACAAAACGCGCATGGCGCGCCTTTCCGTAGATCCGGGCGCATTCATTCGCCCCTCGCCCACAGGCGGCACCCTAGGCGGCGTGGCTCGCGCGACACGCGAGGCCATGCTAGTATGCGAAGCTGCGGGTTTTGATGTCATCCTCGTAGAGACCGTGGGCGTCGGCCAAAGTGAGATCACCGTCTCCGAAATGGTAGACTTGTTCCTTGTGCTTATGATCGCCGGCGGCGGTGACGAACTTCAGGGCATTAAGAAGGGCGTGTTGGAAATCGCCGACATGATCGCCATCACCAAAGCTGACGGTGACAATGCCAAGAGGGCAGCCGTTACTGCTTCAGACTACCAGCACGCGCTGCGCATAATCACACCCGCCAATCCCGACTGGACACCGCCGGTGATTACCATCAGCGCTCAAGACAATAAGGGCCTCGACGACCTGTGGGATAAAATTGATCAGTACCGCCGCACGATGCATGGTAATGGCGAGTGGAAGGACAAACGTCGCCAACAACAAATCCATTGGATGTGGTCCATGGTCGATGACCGCCTCATGACCAATGTCAAAACTGATCCCAGAATAAAAAGCTTGGTTCCGATATTGGAAAAGGAAGTGGGTGACGGCAAGCTCACACCGCCTTTAGCCGTGGACAAGATCCTGTCCACTTTCGGTAAGTGAAAGGGGAACGATATGATGCGCTCCGCCGTGGCGATTCTGACGGGGCTCGCACTGCTGATCAGCGGCAGTGCCCAAGCTGAATCCGATATTGAGCTTCTAGCCCGTGCCCGCGCGATACACGAGCGCATCATTACTGTTGATGCCCACGTAGATATTCCGTTCGACTTTGGCACCGAAGCGTACGACATGATGAAGCCGGGCCCCCGCGGGCAGCAGGTCCATTTGCTCACCATGGCGAAAGGTGGATTGGACACGGTATTTATGATCGTTTACGTGGGGCAAGGTGACCGCACCGTACCCGGCAACGCCAAAGCGCTATCCGATGCGTTCTTAAAATTTTCTGCCATCCATAGGCTCACCACAGAAACCTATCCCGACAAAATTGGACTCGCCCTCACAGCGACCGACGTGCGCCGTATTTCCGCCAGCGGGCGCAAGGCCGTGGTGATTGGTATGGAAAACGGTTTTCCAATGGGTACCGATTTGCGATTGCTAGACATGTTTTATGACTACGGCGCGCGTTATTTGGGGCTTTTGCACAACGGTCACAACGAACTGGGCGATTCTGCCCAGCCGTTCGCCAGTGAACCTGCATCAGAACACGGCGGCTTGTCCGGTCTCGGCAAAAAAGTTGTAAAGCGCCTCAACGAGCTCGGAATCATGGTGGATATTTCTCATTCAGACGAACAAACCGCACTTGACGCCCTCTCCCTGTCCGCCGCGCCAGTGATCGCCAGTCATTCCGCTGTAAAAGGCGTTTATGATCACCCGCGCAATCTTAGCGACATCGAGTTGGATGCCATAAAGAAATCGGGGGGAGTGGCGCAAATCGTGGCGTTCGATATCTATTTACGCAAGCCTCCGAAAAAAAAACAGCTGACCTAAACGCGTTACGAGAGAAAGTGGGCCTCAACAAGCCGGGTAGTTTTCAGACAATGACTCCGGGGCAACTAGGCGCCTACTTCGCTGCGGCTGATGAAATCCACAAGAAGTGGCCCAAGGCAAGTGTATCGGATCTCGGCGATCACATCGACTATGCGGTGAACAGGATCGGAATTGATCACGTAGGTTTAGCTTCCGATTTCAACGGTGGTGGCGGGATCACCGGATGGAATAATGCCGCCGAAACGTTGAATGTCACCGTCGAACTTGTTAAACGCGGCTACTCTGAGGATGACATCGCCAAAATCTGGGGCGGGAACCTGCTCCGAGTTATGGAAAGTGTTGAGAACCATGCCGCCAGAACAAAACAATAGGCGCGTCGTTTATTTGTCGTCAGCGAGAGTTTCATAGAGGTCCGGCCGCCGATCTCTAAAAAAGCCGAAGGCGGCGCGATTGCGGCGCACCTCATCCACATCGATCTCTGCAATGATGATACCCTCGTCATCCCGATCCATCTCGCAAACTTTCTCGCCGCGTTGATCGGTGATGAACGAGGATCCATAGAACGTCTGACTGCGTTCAGTGCCAACGCGATTGGCTGCTACAATAGGAACAACATTAGATACGGCATGGCCGACCATCGCCCGTTGCCAAAGGTTTTTCGTATCGAATTCAGGGTGATCCGGTTCGGAGCCAATCGCGGTCGGGTAAAAAAGAATATCGGCACCCAGCAGCATCATCGCGCGGGCGGCCTCTGGGAACCACTGATCCCAGCATATACCAATGCCTACTTTGCCGAATTGTGTAGGCCATACCTTGAACCCCGTGTTGCCCGGGCGGAAATAAAATTTCTCCTCGTAGCCTGGGCCGGTGGGAATATGGCTTTTCCGGTACACGCCAAGCACCGAACCATCGGCGTCAATCATGGCCACGCTGTTATAATAGTGCGGATCATCGCGCTCGAAGATAGACGCGGGCACGGCAACGCCGAGTTCTTTCGCAACTTTGGAAATTTTTGTCACCACGGGATGGGCATCCGCAGGAAAAGCGCCGTCGAAATGCCTCTCCTTTTCCTCGACGCAAAAATAGTGGCCCTGCAGTAACTCGGGCGGCAAGATGATGTTCGCGCCTTGATTGGCTGCCTGCTCAATGAACCCAGTGATGCGGTCTATGTTCTCGGTCATATTGTCCGAAAATGCACACTGAATAGCGGCAACGTTGACCTTGCTCATTTTACGCTCGTCCCGTTAAACAGCGGGCTGTTGCTGGGTTATGCAGTGGAATGATCCGCCGCCGGTTATAACATGATTGGCAGACAATCCTACGGTGCGGCGGGTTGGAAATAGCCTCGCAATGGCCTCGATAGCTTGGCCATCCGCCTTCGTTCCGTATATGGGAACAACGACGATGGTATTGCCAATATAAAAGTTCATGAAGCTGGCGGCGATAATTTTCCCTTCGGCGTCCTCCACACGGCCGGGCGAAGGCACGGTGACAATTTCTATCTTGCGCCCGTTTGCATCTGTTGCGCCTTTCAAATCGCCAAGGATCGCCGCCAAGACGTCACGGTTGGGATCACCCGACCCGCCTGGTTCCATGCATGCCACAACGCCCGGCGCCACAAAGCGGGCAATGTTATCGATATGACCATCCGTGTGGTCATTAACTAGGCCGTCGCCCAGCCAAACCAATTTTTCGATGCCGAGGGACCGGCGCAGGCGCTCCTCAATCTTTGCCTGGGTCAAACCGGCGTTGCGATTGGGATTGAGAAGGCACTGACGGGTAGTTAGGGCTGTCCCCATCCCGTCCACCTCAATGGAACCGCCCTCAAGGACCCAGTCATTGTCCAGCGCTGGTACGCCCGCATACGCAGAGACGAAATTCGCAATACCCTCGTCTCCTTCCAGAATGTACTTACCGCCCCAGCCGTTAAACTTAAAGCACGCCGCGGCGAGTAGTCCGTTCGCCCTTACAAAAATTGGGGCGGTGTCCCTGAGCCAGATGTCCCCAAAGGCAGCGGAAATCACCTCGGCGCCCGTGCCATATAGGGATGAACGCGCGGTCACCACGGCATCCTCGCCGCAGGCCAAAATTTTGAGGGTCTCACCACGCGGCGCGCCGGTCGCGGGGTCAAGGTCAGCAATAGCTTTATAGAATGCCGCGATTTCCCTGCGAGCTGGCTCCAGCTCATCGAGCCAAAGCTCCCTGTCGCTCGGCCAAGCGGACCAAACGGCGCCATGAAAATCCCACTCTGCGGGCTGTAAGTATTGGCGTGGCGACATGGGGCGTGTCCATACTGGCTCGGCAGGCCCCTTGCAATGGTATTATGGCGGCCAGTTTCGAACGAGAACGCTTCTAGTCCAACTGTAACACCAGTGCTTTGAGATACGCGCTCTCCGGCAGCAGCGGGTGTACGGGATGATCGGGCCCGGCGCCGGATGCGCGAATAATGCGCCCGCACCTGCCGCCGTCCGATATGCCACGCACAACGGCAGCCGTGAAGTCCTCCACCGATGCGTTGTGGCTACACGACGCGACGAACAAGAAACCACCTGGCGCGGTGACTGAGGCGCATAGACGGCTTAACTTTCGATATCCTTGCAATCCTACTTTCAGGTCTTTCTTGGACTTGATAAAGGGTGGAGGATCGGCGATGACGACGTTCCACCTCTCACCGCCCGAGATTGCCAACCCTAAAAACGCGAACACGTCCGATTGTTTAAAACTGCATTTGTCCGAGAACTTGTTTGTCACGGAGGCCTTTCTCGCCAACTCAAGCGCCAGTGCTGACCGGTCGACAGCCGTTACCGCCGCAGCGGTGGCATGCGCGCAGGCCAAGGCAAATCCGCCGGTATGGGTGTATAAATCTAGGACCGAGGCATCGCCGCTAATAGAAGCCAAGAATGCGCGGTTGTCGCGCTGATCGAAGAACCAGCCGGTTTTCTGACCAGCCATAAGGTCGGCAAAAAATGTCACGTTGTTTTCCCGCACCGCAATCGGTTCGGCTGCATCGCCGCGCAGGCAGTGGACACGGTCCTTGAGTCCTTCTAGTTTGCGCGCGGCGCCGTCGCCGCGGACAATAACAATTTGCGGGGATGTCACTTTCTCTAAAGCAGAGACAACCATATCCAATACGGCTTCCATCCCCGCCGTATTGGGTTGGAGGACGTAGGTATCGCCGAAGCGGTCTACTATAAGACCGGGCAGCCTATCCGCCTCTGCATGGACAAGGCGGTAGAACGGCTCATCAAACAGGCGCGTGCGCAACGCCAGGGCCGAGCTAAAGCGAGTTGCAAAAAACTCCGTGTCAATAGCAACATCGGGGGCGGTCGATAGTACTCGCGCTGCAATGAGCGTTCTGGAATTAAAATACGCGGTCGCTAGTGGCTTTCCACTTGCATTGGTTATCGTGACCAATGACCCAGCGGGAAGCGCTTTGGCTGCCGGATCCATATTCACTTCGTTCGAGTAAACCCACGGATGGCCTGACACTCCCCGCTTATGTGCCCCTTTCTTTAACGTTACACGCGGATATGGCGGTTTTGATACCATCGACATGAGCGGCACATTACCCGTCAGATTACGGCGCGAGAAGTGGGGAAGCTAAGATGCTATCGCGAGATTTTGCCGTTGCGCCGCGTAGGTGGATAAGCGACAAACCTTTGATTTCCCCAAATTCGGTGAACCTACCCATACATGACATTAAGGCCCCTGCGCATAGCCCAAGGCGCCCTGCTCGCCCTACCCAATACAGTCCTCCCTGTCATTGGACAGGTTCCGCACATGACCTGGGTCGGCTTAGCGGTATTTTCAATCGCGGTGTATCGCCCGTCTATCCGCGCAAACGACTGGCCGTATTTTCTCTTTGCTTTTGGTGTCGTCGCCAATGCGGCGTTAGGTGTTGCTATCACGGGCGTATTTCCTGACAGCTTGTTGACTAACAATGGTTTTGTAGGCGGCTTACTGCTGATCGCGGCCTATCTAACGGCACGAACGCTCACCGACACGGTTTGGAAGGCCGTGTTGGCTTTCATCGCTGTGGAAGCCGCGGCGATTTATGTTCAACTCGCGCTTGGACTCCGCTTCTTCTTTCCCGATCAACAAATGATCACGGCTGGAAGTGAATTTAAGTTCGTGCGGGAAATAGGCGGCGAGTCGCTATGGTATCTCATTCGTCCTCAAGGCCTCTCTATAAGCTCAACGATTGCCGGCGCAAAGATGCTGCTCGGAATCCTCATCGCCTACATGGTGCCCTTCCCTCGCCGACTACGTTGGACCATCATCGCCTTTCTGTTGGGCGCCCTCCTTCTAAACTTCAAACGGTCGGGCATTTTGAGTGTGGGAGTTCTTGGTGTCATTGTTTTCACATTGGACGTCGCCGACAGCGGATGGCAAAAACGCCACACGATACTTTCCACTGCCACAGTTCTAACCGCGCTCTTTGCATTAGGCGCCATTATTGCTCAACTTACGCGAGAAACCGTCGAAACCTTAAGCGGCATATCAATGGATCTCCTGTTGAACCAACTCTCCGGCCGGACGGAGATCTGGCAAGAGACATGGAAATTCATCCGCGACAACCTTTTCTTCGGCAATTTTTCGCGGCGGTATACCGTTACATCAGGCGGGTATGCTCATAGTTCCCTTCTTACTCTTGTCGCCACACATGGCTTGTTTTTGGCTCTGGTGATGGTTTGGTTTTACCTGAAGCGACTTTGGCGTAAACCATTGACACTCATACTCCTCGTCCCGTTGCTTTTTGATACCCTCTTTCAGGAGCACATTTTTTGGTACATTTCGATGTTTGACATCTTTGTGCTTTACCTGCTCACCACACGCACAACATCGCGATATTGGCTAACGCCTTGGCCTGAGAACAATGAGATGGAAAATTCGCGGCGGACGTTAGCCGCTCGGGCAGGAACGTAGCCAGACATGAACACGCGGCCGCTTGAAAACCGCGGACTGAGGCTCCAAGCCAGCCTCGTAATATCCGCCTTTCGGCAACGTAGTGCCGGACATGCGCTGGCCCTCGTGTATCCTGTGTTGGTGCGTCGGGTCAAAGAGATCTCGAAATGGTGTTTGAATCCGGTGAAATTTTTTACACGGCGCAATCGACGCATCCGTGAGTTTGTTGCTCGAAAGCTGAATGATCCCCACAAACTGAAGCCAAATGTCGTGGGCAACTACTCTGCTTTCCCTTCACTGCTCACGCCCGAGTCCGTTGTATATTCCTTTGGCGTCGGCGGAGACGTCCGATTTGACCTGGCCTTGGCCGAGACAACGTCGTGCACTATTCACCTCTTTGACCCCACCCCCCGGGCGGCGCGATTCATAGCGCAGCATATAGAAAACCCACTCTTTTGTTTCCATTCTTGGGGGATCTGGACGACAGACGGGCCAGCATACTTTTTCTCCGACGTCACTTTGATGGCGGATTCTAACGGCGACGTTGTCCAGGATTACCGGTCAGGGTCCATAGCGAACATTACAGAGGCGGACTATGGGTTCGAGGCTGATTGCTTGACATTGCCATCCATTATGCAGCACCTAGGGCACCACCACGTCGACCTGCTGAAATTGGATGTTGAGGGGGCAGCGCTTGATGTCATTGAGCACCTGTTAACGACCGAGATGAGACCCGGGCAAGTCATCGTTGAATTTGAGGTGCCGCGCGAGATTTCCAACTTGGGGCCATTTTTAGGCCGGGTAGAAAGCGTTTTAGATCGCTTAAACGGCGATGGTTATACGTTCCACGCTCTAAATCGAGGTCGATTTCATACTGATTCCATAGAATTTGTCGCGGTGCGTTCATAAGGGATGTGAACACCCAAGATCGGCTTGAAATGATCTTTGCGCGCCGCCGTTATGGTGCGAGGTGCGAAATAGTAATTGGTGAGAGTATATCGCGTTCCCACGGCGATGGGCATACCGCGGTGAAGACCTGTGGTATCGGCGAGAATCAGGGTTCCGGCCCGACCTGTGAACGTTAACAATCGATCGGCGTTTTCATCTATCAGTTTTTGAATTTTGTCGCTCTCGACGCGGCTCTGCGCAGCGCCCAGAGCCGCGCGACGCCGGTCACGAATCATGGCGCTGAGGCGGTGCGATCCACGTATATATTGGAACGGTCCGTTATCCTGGCCCACGTCACTGATATAAATAATCGCCTTAAACTGATTGGTGAATGAGTCCCGGTGCCATCCGCCGCCGGAGCCAATATTGCCCGGCACAGCAGAAAGTCGTCCAGCGAGGGTCGCGAGATTGGCAACATCGTGGCCGAGAAATGCTGCCGCACACGTGATCAAGCGTACGTCGCTAAAAAACTTTTGCACGGCACCAGGAGGCAGCGATCCGAGAAAAAGCCGGTGGTCAGCCCGCTTGGCGTCCACCTGAATCGCATCAGGATACCTCCCCATGAGGACATCAACCTCAGACTGGAATCGTGAGCACAGATCAGTGGGGAGAAAGTTTCTTACGACGTGCACACCGTCTCGGCGAACGATGTCACGCCACGCCATTATCTCTGGGTCTGATATATCCGGTGTGAATCCACGCAAGCGCGAGTCAAAAATGGCTTTCGTTACGAGCATAGCCGTCGCAGCAAGGGGGATTTTTTCGACCAGTGATAATATCTGATGCATCGCGCAGCTCTTCGTCCTACAGACAGCGGCTACACGCAGGATTGCACGGTCCTCATTCAGATTCAAATCTGATAGCGTTGCGACGCTCGGGCCGATTGACGGTGATGATCGCTACCTCGTTTTTCAATTCGTAAAGAATAATTTTGGACATGTTTGCGCACCCCCAAATACAGCGATCCATATGCTCACGGATCTAAAGCGCTCTAAAACGGCTTTGCCACAATGAGTAAAACAATGCCAATCATCAATAATGTTGGCACCTCATTCATCAAACGATAAAATCGGCTCGAGTGCTTGTTTGCATCGCGGGAAAACTGTGCGCGCCACACCTCCATGAGTCCGTGCATTATTGTGAGCCCGAGCACAAAGACCAGTTTCAACCACATCCAGGCCGATAGCCAATCTACGATCCCCGGCGTATACATCAGGGCCAATCCAAGCAGCAAGCTCACTAAAAATGCGGGCCGCATGATGATGCGCATCAAACGTCCCTCCATGCCCTTCAGCATTTCCGATGCATCGGATCCAGGGGTTAAGCCAACGTGATTTACAAATAGGCGGGGTAAATACAGCAGACCCGCCATCCAGGAGATGACCGCGATGATGTGCACGGCCTTTAACCACAGGTAGGCACTCGACAAGAAATCAGCCATGAACGATTGTCCCAAACCGCTACCACTTCACAACAGGTGGCAAACTCATCAAATAGGCGTCTGGGTTAGCGTCCGTCGCAAACCCGAACTTCGTGCCGCGGTCGTAAACTAGATTGAACTCCGCATAGCGGCCCCGCTTGTATAGAAGCTTGTCCCGGTCCTCTTCCGTGAATGGTGTGTCCTTACGCCGCGCAACGATACGCGGATAAACCTTTAAGAATTCTTCACCGACCGCCTGCTGGAACTTGAAGTCTGTGTCCGCGTCTCCACTATTGAGATCGTCAAAGAATATACCGCCGACTCCTCTTGGCTCCTTTCGATGGGGTAAATAGAAGTAGCGGTCGCACCACTTCTTGTATTGGGTGTAGGCGTCGGGGCAGTAGGCATCGCACGCAGCCTTCATTGCCGCATGAAATTCCTGTGTATCTTCATCGAACGGAAACGCCGGCGTAAGATCGGCGCCCCCGCCAAACCAAAGCTCACTCGTCTCCATACACCGTATGTTCATATGAACAATCGGCGTAAAAGGATTGCTCATATGCGAAACCAATGAAATGCCGGCGGCGGAAAACCGCCCACCTGATTCTGCCGCACCGTGGATTTCCGGGATCGCTTGATCAGATAACACACCCCAAACGTGGCTGAAATTTACACCCACTTTTTCGAACACCTCTCCACGCATGACCCGCATTCGGCCGCCACCTTTAAGTCTGTGGTCCGCAGGGCGTTGCCATGTGGTCCGTTCAAACTTGAAGCCTGTATCCAAATCCTCAAAGGCCGCACAGATACGATCTTGCAAATCGCGATAGTAATCGCCTGCTTTTGCGACGAACCCGTCCGGCGGCGTGGCCGCGCTTGAGTCGGTATGCGGTACGGCAGTCATGTTTTATCTCTCTCAGCGTTGGGAAGTGCGTTCGTGAACGTAATCGACCAATCGCGCCACAGCGTCCGGCTCGGTTTCCGGCCAAATGCCATGGCCCAGATTGAAGATGTGCCCTGGCGCGCGCCCCGCGTCGGCCAACACGTCATCAATACGCCGGTGCAAAGTATCCTTCGGCGCGAATAACACTGCAGGATCCAAATTTCCCTGCACCGCCTTACTTGCTCCCAGTATCTTTCTCGCTTCAGCGAGAGACACGCGCCAGTCCAACCCGACAACGTTAACATCCAGGTTCGAAATGACGCTTAAGTTCGCGCCGCCCTGATTGGCGAAGTAAATTAGCGGTACATCTAGGTCCGAGAGTCCTTCCACAATGCGGTGAACGGGCGGCATGGCATGCTGCGCGAAATCGTAAGGACCAAGAAGCCCCCCCCAGGATTCGAACAGCATGAGCGCCTGCGCACCAGCCGCCGCTTGAGCCCGGAGGTAAATGATCATCGCGTCCGCAAGGCGGTCCAGTAGCGCCGCTGACGTTGTTGGTTCGGCATGCAAAAACGCGCGTGCCTCTGAAAATTCTGTGGACGGTTTACCCGCTACCAGATAGCAAAATAGTGTGAACGGCGAGCCCGCGAATCCGATTAAGGGAACTTGAGCCGGAAGCTCTCTCCGCACCATGCGGATAGAGTCCATAACAAACGGAACGTCCTGCTCCGGAACTAGAGACCGCAATGCGTCCACTTGCTTCTGCGAGCGAATGGGCTCATCCACAACCGGACCTGGTTTGAAATCCAGCGCAACGCCCATACCCTGCAAAGGCGTCATTATGTCGCTGAAGATGATGGAAGCATCAAAATTGAATCGGCGCAGCGGGTGCAACGTGACTTCCGCGGCCAACTCTGGCGAACGTGTCAGGGTTATAAAGTCCACTTTTTCACGTACTTTTCGGTACTCTGGTAGGTAACGCCCTGCCTGGCGCATGATCCACACCGGTGTATGCGGGACCGGCAAATTGCGGCATGCCGCAAGAAATGGGGGGAGGCCGGCTTGATCAGCCTTAACCTGTGCTTCTGCCACAACTAATTCCTGTGTGGATTTGTGTGTTAATGGGCGGCAGTTTTACGGCGTTCGTCTGCTTCTTCCAAAGCTCGACCAGCGCCTTTCGCAATAAGTTCGTCAGCCAGTAGCGTGCCAACTCTCAGTGAGTCCTCCAAAGGCGCCGAGGCACGCGCTGAAATAAACTCCGATCCGTCCAGAGCGCATACGGCCGCGTAGATACTGATCGCGTCATGAGTCACAGTCGCGAGCGTTCCAACCGGTGCCTGGCATCCACCTTCGAGGCGGCGCAAGAGAGAACGCTCAGCGTCCACTGCAAGACGCGTGGGCAAGTGCTCCAGGGGGTGAATCCATTTCAGCGCGTCCTCGTCGTCGGCACGCCCGCATATGGCGACAGCTCCTTGGGCCGCGGCGGGCGGAAAAATGTCCGTAGGCAGTCGAGCCGAAATGCGGTTGCCCAGCCCCAAGCGTTTCAGCCCCGCGGTGGCCAGGATAATAGCGTCATATTCCCCGCCATCTAGTTTGTGTAGACGCGTGGGAACATTTCCGCGCAATTCAGCGTGTTGTATGTCGGGCCGTGCGTTCGCGACAAAAGCTCGGCGACGAAGACTACTCGTGCCCAGACGCGCGCCCTCGGTCAAGCCCATCAAATCCGCTCCACTGCGGGTGACAATAGCGTCATGCGGGTCTTCGCGCTCCATGACTGCAGCAAGAACAGTTCCTTCAGTCAATATCGTCGCGAGGTCCTTTAAACTGTGCACCGCAACGTCGACTTGACCTTCAAGCAACGCGCGATCTAGCTCCACAGTGAAAAACCCGCGCCCGGTAGTGGTCCATAACGGCACCGTCTGATTGAGGTCGCCGCTCGATTTTATCGCTACGATTTCTAGAGGCGGCGCTCCCGGCAGCGCACTGATTCGTTTAAACACGTCCTTGGCCTGCCACATAGCTAGGTCGGAGCCACGAGTGCCGATGCGTATGGGTTTCACGACACTTGCTCCTCGCCCTCAGGCGCAAAGCGATAGCCAACGCCGTGCACTGTCAGAAAATGGCGTGGTTCATGAGGTTCGCGTTCGAAAATCTTACGCAGCCGTAAAATAAAATTGTCGACCGTCCGCGTGGACGGAAAAACCTCATAGCCCCATACTCTTTCCAATAAATCGTCACGGGTCACTACGTCGCCGGGTTGTGCGGCTAGGACTTTGAGAATCATGGCTTCTTTTTCTGTGAGATCGTGCCACGCGCCGTCCCATGACTGGGCGCGGAAAGTATTGAAGTTCACTTCATTATCCGCAAACCGTAAAAGTGCACCTGCCACCGGCTTTTCTATGGACGACTTATACCACTGCCAACGGCGTAAAATCGCGCGAACGCGCAATAAAAATTCTTCGAGATGAAACGGCTTCGTTAGATAGTCGTCGCCGCCCACTTCAAGGCCGCGAACCCGGTCGCTGGGATCACCGCGCGCGGTAAGAAAGAGAACCGGTGTATTTTTGCCCTGCGCCCGCAACGCTCGACACAAATCAAAGCCGTCCATATGCGGCAACATCACATCGAGGACGAGTAAATCGTAATCCTCGGCGATCGCCTTCTCCAAGCCGGCGCGGCCGTCATAGGCGGTATCAGTATCGTATCCTTCTGCCCGCATGTTCTCGGCCATGCCTTCGGCGAGGTGAAGATCATCTTCCACCACAAGAATGCGACTCGCCGCCGCCCCAGACGCCGAAAGTTCAGACATCAGGACGCCTCACCTTTTGGTGCGCGCCAAGCGACTGTAAAGGCTGCGCCTTTTCCCGGGCCATCACTATGGGCCCTAACTTTACCGTCCTCAAAATGCATGAATCTGTGAACGATAAAGAGGCCGAGGCCGGTGCCCGCGGCATCGCCCCCGCCGTGAGATTCCACTCGGAAAAACTTGTCAAATAGCCTCGGGCCCTGCTCGGGCTCAAAGCCGATGCCGGTATCACGCACCTCCAGTTCGACATCGTCGTTCGCCTCATGCGCAGAGATACATATCCTTCCGCCCTTCTTTGGTGCCATCGCCGCCATCGCATTTTCAATAAGGTTGCGCAACACGGTATCTACAGCCATAGGGTCTGCAATGACCTCAATCGAAGAAGGCACATTGGCTTCAAGTTGTACGTTTTCACGCCCCGCCTGGTCTTTCAGATTACTGAGTACATGCCCGACAGCTTCGCTCAGATTCACGCGTTCCTTGTTGAGTTGCACGCGTCCACGGTCCAGGAGTGCACTATCCAATATCTTGGAGACCATATTTTCCATGCGGCGCAAGTCACCGAGCATGCGCCGCGACAATTGTTGAAAGCGCTCGGGCGAAAATTCACGCATCAACATTGTTTCAAGAGATAGCTGCAAACTAGCGAGCGGCGTTTTGAATTGGTGCGAGACCATCGCGAGAAAATTGTCCTGGCGGCGGCGAATATCCGCCTCGTTGCTGAAGCCCCGCCATAAGACGACTATACAAGATGCGAGTACAAAGAGAAAAAACCCACTTTCCCAGGCGTATCGATTGACGTGACTACGCTGCGCACTCTCAAGAACATCGATGGTGCCGGGCTCAAGACTCACCTGGCCGTCCGCAACGTGGGCATGGGGGAAAAGGGCCGTCACTTCGCCTGCAGAGACACCCAGTTCGGTAAATCTTTGGGCCGCTGCCATCTCATAGGTATAGAGCGTCTTAATCTGACTCGTTGCTTGTTCCGCATTCCTCTGCTGATCGACAAACCACCACACGACCTGCAAAACAGAAAATATCAGCAGTGCGATGATGGTCAGATGAAGAAAGCGGGTCGAGTCGACACGAAATATTGTGTGCATGATATCGGCTTCCAGCCGTTAGGATTAAGTCGGGGCCGCCGTTACTGCGGCGCGTACGGTTTGAGTGAATTGAGATATGTCATCGGCCGTGTGGGCGAGCGATAGGAACATTACCTCGTAGGCCGACGGTGGAACACAGATACCGCGGTTAAGCAGAGCGTGGAAAAAGGGCTTAAATGCCTCACCCGCCTTGCCATCAATCGCCTCGGCTGACCGGGGCGCGGGGCCCGCCTGAAACGACAGCCAGAACATTGAGCCAATGCGTACGATAGCGCCCGGCACCTGAACGCTTTCGAGCGCTGCACCCAACTCAGAGTCTAGATGCGTACCGAGTTCTTCCAAACGGGCCCACGCATCCTCCCGATCAAGAATCCTGAGCGTGGTAATACCCGCCGTCATAGCTACGGGGTTTCCCGATAGCGTCCCGGCTTGATAGACAGGCCCCTCAGGGGCCATGTTTGCCATAAGCTTGCGCGTTCCACCAAAGGCGCCCACTGGAAGGCCACCACCGATGATTTTTCCGAATGTCGCCAGATCAGGTGCGATGCCGTAGTAGGCCGCAGCTCCGCCTCTACCCACACGGAAACCTGAAATAACTTCATCAAAAATAAGTAGAGCGCCCGAGTCTTGTGTCAGCTCGCGCGTCGCCTGAAGAAACTCTTTACGCTGAAGTAGCAGTCCATTGTTGGCGGGCATGGGCTCTATGATCACTGCCGCTATCTTCGAGCCTTCAGTCGCAAAGAGCGCATGGAGCACTTCATTGTCGTCCAACGGTAGCACCCGCGTCAGGGCCGCAAAATCCGCGGGCACTCCGGCGGATGATGGCTGCCCCGCCGTTACCAGCCCCGACCCCGCAGCCACCAACAAGTGGTCCGCATGACCATGATAGCATCCGGAAAATTTGACCACAATGTCGCGGCCGGTCGCACCGCGAGCAAGGCGTATCGCGCTCATGGTTGCTTCGGTGCCCGACGATACAAAACGAACCTGTTCTAGGCCGGGATACGCACTTACGACGATCTCGGCGAGATCGATTTCCGCGCGGCAGGGTGCACCGTAGGTAGTGCCGCGCGCAGCAGCCTGCTGCACCGCCTCCACCACTTCGGCATGTGCATGGCCCAGGATCAGCGGGCCCCAAGAGCCCATGAAATCGAGATATTTTCCCCCCTCCTCATCAAAGATATGCGCCCCTTTGGCTTTAGAGATGAAGCGTGGTGCACCTCCAACAGCTCGAAAGGCACGCACCGGTGAATCGACCCCCCCTGGGATCACGCGGCTGGCCCGTTCAAATAACGCGGCATTAGTTGTCGTACTCACGACCCGCTCCCTCCGCTTTCGTTCTCCAGTTCTACTGGTTCTTCATCATCACTGGACAAAGCGTCCTCAATGCCACGCAAATAGGCCTGAACAGCAACAGGTCCGACTTCTGCGGCCAGAGAGCGAAGTCCTTTTAACGGCGCATGGGCCATGCGACGAGCAAATCCCTCCGCCCAAACCTGGAGAGTGTCGTCCCCGTTCAATGCATGACGCGCGGTGCGCGGCAACCGCCGAAGACTTTCCGCGGCCGCGGCCTGGTAGCGCGCGGTAAGACGTTTAATCATGGGCGCTGCCTCTCGAATTGCATAGTCACGCCGTAATCGTTCCAAATGGTTGTCCACGACAAGACGGGCATCGGCCATCTCGGCCAGCTTCGAGGCACGCCCCTCTGTGGCATCCGCGATAATAAAATCCATGCCGATACGCGAAATGCCGTCAATTTCCGCATCGATCGGATCAACGTTGGGAGGAACGCCAAGATCGATGATCAGCGTTCCCCCTTCCGGCGCCGTTGCCGCCATAGAGATCAGTACGCCGTGTTCTAGAACTGGCTCACTGCTCCCGACCGCGGTAATGACTACGTTAAATCCGCCAGGCTCGCTCTTGAAGTCGAGAAGTGACCGCGCCGTTCCGGAAACCTCACCAGCGAAGTCTTGTGCTGTTTCCACCGTGCGGTTCACAATATCAACGTGCAGTCCCTGTTCCTTCAACGATATGGCGCATCGCCGAGTCATGGGAGAGACGCCCACGACGGCAATTCTTTTTTCCGTCCCCTTAAGGTGCGCAAGAGCGCGTTTGACCACCAAACCCGCTAGAGATGCCATATTGGACGGACGGACAGCTTGCCTGTGCACGTCTTGGGCTGAACGCAAAGCCTCGCCGAACAAATAATCCAATTGCGGGCCACAGGTTCCGGCAGCCTTCGCAATACTCCAAGCTCCACGCACTTGAGCATAGATTTCCCGTTCGCCGGGCTGAGCAGAATCAAGCCCGGCAGCCACTAAAAAGAGGTGCTCAACCGCGCCTTCGCCGTTCCATGCCCGAAACACACGAGTGACGTCGCCTTCGGCCGTCTTCAGTAGCTCGCCGATCTTTTGCCGGCACATTTGCACGGAGAGCGACTCATCGCCGGCAAGGACAAATTCCACCCGATTGCATGTCCCGAGGTAGGCTATCTCCTTGGCGCCGGTCTCCTGCACGAACTCCGGCAAACGCGCGGAAAGCTCCCCTTTAGGCAGCGCTAGTCGCCCAAGGCGCTCAACGCCAGCCGTCTTATAAGAAGCGCCAACAAGTGCGAATCGGTCCATAACGGCTCGATATCATGAGCTCAGCCCCGGTATGTCACAGATGTGTCAAAGCGGTTGAAATTTGAGCCTTGGGCGAGGCGAGATGGTGTGGCATATGGCAATGAATCCGGATGAAGGCTTGGTATGAGCGACTCAGATTCCCGCACAGCTGTCGTCATTTTCAATCTTGGTGGGCCCGACAGCCTTGCCGCGGTGCGTCCGTTTTTATTCAACCTCTTCAACGATCCCTACATAATTACACTGCCCACCCCGATCCGTTGGATCATAGCGACCATGATTTCAACTCTGCGAGCGAAGAAATCTCGTGGAATCTATGACCGAGTGGGCGGTAAGTCCGTATTACTGCCCGAGACCCAGGCACAGGCAGATGCGTTACAGAAAATATTAGACAACCAGATAGGTGACTCCCGGGTTTTCATTTTCATGCGCTACTGGCACCCGATGGCACGCGAGGTGGTTGTGAACATTAAATCTTACGAACCCACCCGAATCGTCGTCCTACCACTCTACCCTCAGTTCTCGACCACGACCACGCAAACGTCCATAGCTGCGTTGAAGTTGGAGATAAAACGACAGGGGATGAGCGCACCGATGGATATCCTGTGTTGCTATCCGACGACGGAGGGGTTCGTTGCTCCCGTGGCGACCAAAGTACGCGAAGCCTACGACGCGGCTAGTAAGCATGATAGGCCACGAGTGTTGTTCTCAGCACATGGTCTACCGGAGAAAATAGTTGCCGCTGGCGATCCGTACCAGTGGCAGGTTGAGCAATCCGTCAATGCTATCGTGCAGTCGCTCAGCATTCCCGGCCTCGACTACACTATATGCTACCAAAGCCGCGTGGGGCCCTATAAATGGCTCCAACCTTCGATAGAAGAAGAAATACGCCGCGCGGGACGGGACGGCGTACCGCTGATAGTCACCCCCGTCGCCTTTGTCTCGGAACATGTCGAAACGTTGGTGGAGCTGGATGAAGACATGAAGATGATCGCTGACGAAGCGGGCGTTCCTTTTTACACCCGCGTGGGCGCCGTTCGAACGAATACAGCGTACATTGTGGCGCTGGCAAACTTCACCGCATTCGTTTCGGGTAGGAAAACCCCGTGCTCCGCATCAGGCGCGCGCATTTGTCCCGCCAATTTCACAGCATGCCCGCATGTAACACAAAATTCAGATTCCATTTTCTAAGCCCAGCCACCGGCGAACGGCAGCACAAGCCCTGTCATAAAGCCGGCGGCGGGCAGTGCGCAGTGCAAGGGCCTATCGCCATGCAGGCCGCTGTAGAATTAGGCGCTGACGTTCCTAAAGTGGCTATGGCGGTCGCATTTGGCGACGAATGGACGAACCTGATTCACCCGCTTATCGCCTTTCCTGTGCTCGCCATCGCCGGGCTGCAGGCTCGCGATATCATGGGCTATTGTGCGGTTGCACTGCTCTATACCGGCCAATATTCCTCCTCAGTTTGTTGCCGCTGACATAACCGTGGCGTCCGCGTAAGCGAATCAAGCCCGCGCCGTACGAAGCTGTTTGGATGGGACAGACGCGCTTGTCATAATATTGCAGAACCCGATATAGAAACGCCATGAACAATGAACCACCGCGCACCTCACCGGCCGCCGATCACTTGACAGGTGGAAAAAGGCGGCTGCTTCTCCTGGTGACTGAATACTACTACTTCAAGTCTCATAAAAAAGATGTAGCCGAGACAGCGTCACGGGGTGGGTTCGATGTTGTTGTAGCAGCGCGGCCCGATGGCATTTCCCGCGAACCGCATAACTTTGAAGTCGTTGAGCTGAATTGGAAAAGATCAGGATCTCTTTTGGCCGCGGCGCTTTGGTTTTTTCCCGAACTTTACCGCGTACGGCGACTTCTCCGAAAAGTGAGGCCAGACATTCTGCATAACGTTGCCTTAAAACCTGTGATCATTGGATCACTAGCTGCCTTTGGCTCAGATATTAAAATCGTGAATTCCATTAATGGCTTTGGCTTTGCCTTTCACGATAAGTCGATGTTCGCAAAAATTGTGCAGCGTATCTGCGGGTTGGTTGTGCGGTCATCCGTGCGCGCCAACAACGCACGTATTGTTCTGCAAAACAGAGACGATGCGGCTTTCGCGAAATGCCACCTTAAAGTGCCCAGTACTCACGTAAGGCTTATCGCGGGATCGGGGGTCGATACGAACCGCTTCACGCCACAGCCGGAGCCAGCAGGGGAGCCGTTCAAATTCCTTATTCTCGCTCGCCTCCTTTACATTAAAGGGATTCAAATTGCGGTCGACGCCCATTCAATTCTTCGGGCGCGTGGTTTTACGCAGGAATTGGTGATTTGCGGCGGGCACGACACGGGCAACCCGTCCTCCATTCCCACTGAGATAGTCGCGCAGTGGTCAAGAACCCATGGAATTACGTTCGCCGGTCAATTGGAGGATGTCCGCCCCCTGATATCAAGGAGCCACGCCGTAGTGCACCCCGCACTGGGCGGGGAAGGGCTGCCCAAAGCACTTTTGGAAGCGGGGGCCAGCGGTAGGGCCATGATCGCCTCGGATATCGGTGGCAATCGAGAGGTTGTCATATCTAACAAAACGGGGCTGTTGGTACCACCCGGCAGCCCTGGGGCCCTTGCAGACGCCATGCAGAGGGTCATGAACAGTCCAGTGGAGCGTGCCCTATGGGCTCAAGCGGCCCGCGACAAGGTCGCAGCTGAGTTTGCTTTGACCAGAGTACTGGAGCAGCATTTGACATTGTACCGAGAGTTCGAGCCGGTAAGTTTCTAGAGGCTTGCGCCCCTTATCAGCCATTTTTATTCGCGGCATCAATGAGTTGCGGATAAGCTGCTTGCCGTGATGCAGTTGAAATTGTATTTGGCCAGACACCAATGAGCAACACATATACCGCAGCAGGCAAGCACCTGTCCCCAGCGTCTTTCTGGGTGCCGCAGTACCTTGAGGCATCGGCGTGGGCCGATCACGCGCCTTTTGCATTCTGGCTGCTCGAACATCATCAGCCACGTACGCTGGTAGAGCTGGGAACCCATGGCGGATACTCTTACTTTGCCTTCTGCCAGGCTGTAAAAGCCTGCGATCTCTCAACGCAATGCTACGCGGTCGATACATGGAAGGGTGACGAACACACCGGTTTTTACGACGAGGCGTTCTTTCAACGGGTTTCGGATTATAACGAAGCACATTACGCCGCCTTTTCCCGGCTTGTTCGCGCCACTTTTGATGAGGCGGTGAAACATTTTAGCGACGGCTCTATCGATTTCCTTCATGTCGATGGCTTACATTTCTACGACGATGTAAAACACGATTTTGAGACATGGCTCCCTAAGCTCTCGGATCGTGCCATCGTCTTGTTTCATGATACGAATGTACGGGAACGAAATTTCGGGGTTTTCCAGCTATGGGAAGAATTGCGGAAGGATTTTCCGTCGTTCGAATTCCTACACGGTCACGGGCTGGGTGTGCTCGGGTGTGGCACGAACCTCCCCGAAGACATTGCTGAGTTTTTGACGGCGGCAAGAAACCCCAGCGTCGCCACAGAATTAAGACATGCCTATGGCCGCTTAGGCGCAGCCTTTAAAGCAGATATTACGGCAAAAGAGGAGATTGATCACCAAAAGGAACGCGTAAGAGCGCTGAAAACCAAACTGAGCATATCAGAAACAGAGACACGAAGCTTGCAGGCTCGTGAAAAGGCGCTGGAAGCGGAACTTATGGCGCTGGAAGCGGAACTTATGGCGCTGGAAAATGCCTTGAAAGAGGCCGCAACGCGACTTGAAGTTCAATGGACGCAAATCAGCGCTCTCACAAAACAGGTTCAAGATCTGACGCAAAGGTCTGATTCACAAAAACAAGCTATTAGGGCGTTAGAAAATTCGACGAGTTGGCGAGTTACCGCGCCACTGAGATTTATCCGTCGTGTACCAAAACAAATTTCATGGGGCATTCGGCAGGCCGCCAAATCTAGTGCGCAACTTATCTATCAATACGCACCCCTACCGCAAAGCGTGAAAATACGATTGGTATATGTATCGTTTCGAATTGCACCTGCCCTCTTCCAGAATACGTCGACCTTTCGACGTTGGAAAAGCCAAGACCGCCGCGAGAAAGCGGAAGCTCTGTTAGTGAAACGGCAGCGCCCACTGAGAGAAGTCGCGCGGCCATTTGTTATTGATCACAGTGTTGCGGTCCCATTTGGATACTGCAAAATACCCACACCCCACCCCAAGCTCGCGGTTATTTGCCATCTTTTTTATGAGAACATGGCGCCTGAATTTCAGCGTTATCTTGCGAATATCCCTTTTCCCTTTGATCTTTTCATTTCCACCGACACACCTGCGAAGAAAACAACCATTGAAGGTTTCTTCGAAAATTGGAAATACGGCGACATTGAAATACGAGTAATGGAAAATCGGGGGCGGGACATTGCGCCCAAACTAGTCGGATTTCGAGATGTCTACGACACCCATGAATATGTCCTCAGCATACATTCTAAAGCGTCGGACCATGAAAGCGTGCTCGCCAATTGGCGAGGGTTCCTCCTGGAAAATTTTCTAGGTTCACCAGAAATCGTCAATAGCGTCTTCACGGCATTCAATCAAAGGCCCGACCTTGGCATCATCGCATCCCAACATTTTGAACCTATGCGTCATTGGGTAAATTGGGGTGGAAACTTTGAGCTCGCCGACAATCTCGCTCGCCGCATGGGTATTGCTTTATTGGCTGATAAGGTTCTCGATTTTCCATCCGGCTCCATGTTTTGGGCGCGATCTTCGGCCCTAATGCCGGTACTCGATCTTAATTTGACGATTGAAGAGTTTCATGCGGAGAATGATCAAATCGACGGCACCTTAGCTCACGCGATTGAGCGGCTCTATTTTTATATTTGCGAGCGCGCCGGCTACAAGTGGATCAAGATCGCTCATCCGCCGCTGTTTGAACAGACGCCCGCAATCATTTCCGTAGAAGACCCAGGTGCGTTTGATCAATTTATGTCTGAACATATCCTAACGTTGACCGAGCCAGTCACGCCTGCGCCGCGCACGGCTCACCCCACACCGGTGAAATCGGCTAAACAGTTGATCGTGCGGCTGCAGGAAAAGGCACTTGGTAGCAACCAGATCGTGGAGTCTACGACCAATGTCATCGTAGGAATTGTAACGTTTAATAATTCAGCAAAGCAAATTCGCGGCGTTGTAGGAAGCGCGCGGAATGCAATGACGCAAGCAGGACTTGTCTCGAACGCTCGTATATACGTTGTTGATAATGGTACTTTGTCTCAATCAATTCTACAGACGGACCCCAGCGTCGTCCACCTGCAGACTTTGGGAAATGTTGGCTTCGGAAAAGCGCACAATCGACTGATGGCAAAAGCGTTTTCCAACGGCGCCGATATTTACGTGGCGGCAAATCCCGATGGATCATTTCATCCCGATGCGATCAGAGCGCTCGTCCAGATGATGCAAGCCCACAGCGGGCGCGCACTGATCGAAGCCATTCAATTTCCTGATGAACACCCAAAGGCTTATGACCCCTTTAGCTTTGAGACCGCTTGGGCATCAGGCGCCTGCCTCGCTATTCCACGGCTTCTTTTTGATACGATCGGCGGCTTTGACGACGCATTCTTTATGTATTGCGAAGATGTAGATTTATCTTGGCGAGCGCGCGCCAATGGTTTTGCTGTACGCATCTGTCCGCGAGCCTTATTTTTGCACGGGGTAACTGATCGGGACACGGATCCGGCGCACCTTAGAGTCACTTATAATTCTGGAATTATCCTGGCGAGAAAGTGGGGCAGTCCAAAGTTTGAAAGTTGGCTGAATCTAGAACTTAAGGCCATTGGGTTCGACCCCGCCGATGTGCAGCCAAAAAAAGTGCCGGAGGAGTGGATACGCGTAGCTGATTTTGACCATGAGTTCAGTTTTTCTGAGACGAGGTGGTGATGCTATGTCGAATCAAGTAAATACCGTCGTTCGGTTTCATGATTTGACGCGCTTACATGAGCTAAAACGATGCATATTTTCGCTTGTTGGGCAGACCTACCGGCCTTTGAACATTATTTTAGCACTACAACGATTTACTGCCAGTGATGTCACTGCAATGAAAAATACTGTGGCCCGGCTCATCGGCGGCGACGACACCATAACCATATCGATTGTGAATTATGAACAGCCGGAACCGGCGGACGCACGGTCAGCGCTTCTCAATCTCGGTGTAAATCAGGCGAACGACGGCTACCTCGCATTTCTTGACTATGATGACGTGCTTTATCCAGAGGCCTATCAGCTTCTAACCTCGCGATTGTTGCAAACAGGGGCAGCTATCGCCTTTGCGACAGTCCGGGTCATGCGTCTGAACGTCTACGATCAGTTTCTCTACGCTGAAAGTAGGGTCACACCGCCGTTCAGCGGGTCAGATCTTGTTGATCTATTCCAGGTAAACTTTTGCCCACTGCACAGTTATCTAGTAGATCGCGGAAAAATTTCAGCTGATGTCTTACAATTCAATACGTCGCTCGCCTTGGAAGAAGATTACGACGTGTTGCTTCGTATCTGCGCAAAGTACCGTTCAGATTTTTCTCTTATCGAAACTTGCGTCGGGGATTATTACTATAAGACAGACGGCAGTAATACGGTGCCCACCGAAGGCGGGCTTTCGGGCAGAGCCCTTTCCCAGTACATAGACGTAAGAACTGCAATGGAAGAAATGCGGAGAACGACAACAATATCAAAATCCGTGCAACGGATTCTCGGCCTACCGGCCTCGGACTCGCCTGTAACCATTCGTGATGTGATTAAGCGATTTTCGTCCGGCCGGTTAAGTCGTGTAGTCCGGCGGCCAACTTCCCCCATCGCCATCAACAGCGATCAGCGGGCTTGATGGCGCGCGCGGCGACATCCCCTGCGGCCGGCACGATTGATAGGTTGGCGATATTTGTCCCAGTTGTGCTTTTGGTGCGCCAGCGCGTCGCTTTACGTCAATTCCTGTTACGCGCCATCTTGCGTCGGTACCGTTTAAACGCCTTCGGCTTGCTGTGGACAATTATTGTCCCGCTAACCACGCTGGGCATTTACACCTTTGTATTTGGTGTGGTCATGGAGAGCCGTTGGGATGCCAACGGCGACTCTAGTACCTATGGATTCAGCCTATACTTGTTTAGCGGCCTTATCGTCTTTTGGGTCCTGGCCGAGACTATGAGCCAGTCTCCGATAGCGGTCGTGGAACACACGAATTTGGTAAAAAGGGCTGTTTTCCCGCTGGAAATTCTTCCCCCGGTCGTTGTCGGCAATGCCGTATTTCATGCTCTGGTGAACACTAGCGTGTTACTTGCCGCACTCATCGCTATGGAAGGACAAATACCGCTGACGGCGCTGCTACTTCCAATCGTATTGCTGCCGTTCGTATTGCTCCTCACAGGCCTCTCATGGATCTTAGCCGCCATTGGCGTGTACTTCCGGGACATCGTGCATATGGTTGGTTTGTTCATGACCGGCGCGTTGTTTATCTCTCCCGTTTTCTACTCCACCGATCGTTTGAGCCCGGCATTGCAGGCGCTGATCATGCTTAATCCGATCACATTCATCGTTCTCCAAGTACGACTTATCGTATTGGAAGGAGAGGGCCCCGATTGGATGGGTCTTGCTCTCTACTTCATCATCGCCTGGGTGATCGCGTCTACAGGGCTGGCCTTTTTCCGGCATGCACGAGCGAACTTCGCCGATGTCCTCTAAAGAAGACAGCTTTGTGCCTGTGACACAATCAAGTGAAAATCAGGAATTTGTGGTCGTCGCTGACGGAATCTCCAAGGGGTATACCCTCTATAGTCGTGCCTCGCAGCGGCTTATGCATTTGCTGATGCCATGGCGCGTCTATCCACAGTTTGAAGCGCTGAAAAACGTGTCCTTCCACGTCGCTCGCGGAGAAACCGTTGGTGTTATTGGGCAGAACGGGGCCGGCAAATCAACGTTACTCCAATTGGTCACCGGCACAGTGCCTCCAACAACGGGAACCATATCTGTAAGCGGACGTGTTGCCGCACTTTTGGAACTCGGGGCTGGTTTCGAGCCGGACTTCACGGGCCGTGAAAATATCCTACTAAACGGCACCATCTTAGGATTGAGTGAGCAACAGTTGCGAGAGCGCATGGACGATATTATTACGTTCTCCGAGCTAGGTGATGTTATCGACAGGTCCGTGCGCACGTATTCCAGTGGCATGTTTATGCGCCTAGCCTTTTCGGTTGCCGCGCACGTGGATGCCGACCTGCTCGTTATTGACGAAGCGCTGTCGGTGGGCGATGCCCGTTTTACGCAGAAGTGTATGCGTTACCTGAAAAACTTTAAGAGCAAAGGCTCCATTCTCTTCGTCAGCCACGACGTTGGCGCGGTCACCGGTCTTTGCGACCGTGCTATCTGGCTGGATCACGGTCGCGTCCGGGCGGTGGGAGATCCGGTGCACGTTTGCGAGCAATATGTCGGCTCTCTTTTCGAGAGTCCGGGTGAAGCATTAGGTTCGCAAGAGCGGGCGGTGTCGGCGCAGGCGGAGGCATCTGAACAATATAGCTGGTCGCGCAATCAACTGATTCTTTTTACAAGCTCATCACCGCCGCCCGAATCAAGCCCCGGAATAACCAGTTGCGCGGCTTTTAATGCTGAGGCAAGCGCGTTCGGTAGCGGCGGCGCACAGATTGTAGATGCAGGTTTATTCGATCCCGAGCAAGGTGCGCGATTTGACAAGGTAGGCGAGGGCCAAGAAGTCGATCTCCGTATTGTTGTTGAAGCCGATAGACAAATCGGAGGGCCAATCTTCGGTTTTTATATCAAAGACCGGCTTGGCCAACTTCTCTTGGGCGAGAACACGTTTTGGGAAAACACGCCACAACCCTCTATAACGCCCGGCGAGCGGGTCAGCGCTCGATTTCGATTCAAATGGCCAGCACTGGCGAAGGGTAGCTATGCCCTTACAGTTGCGATAGCCGACGGTACCATGGCCGACCATAGCCAACTCCATTGGATGCATGACGCCGTGATTTTTGAAGTACTAACGAGTTCGGCGCGCCATGGCTTGGTGGGGCTCGACATGCAATTTGTCGCAATTGACCGCGACCTACCCCGTGACAACACTTAGGCCAATTCCACGTTAACGCACAGCGATGGCTTAATAGGATTGTCGTAAAGGATGAATCGCTTGAATGGGATGGCAGACATAGACGTTGTAATTGTGAACTATAGATCCGCACCCCACGCTGTCAACTGCGTGCGGGCTGTCCACGGTGTGGCAAACGGCGACGGCGTGAACGTTCATATCTTCGTTATCAACAACGGTGATGACGATGTTGCTTTCGACCAGACACTTCAAGCGGCCGGCGCTGCAACAATTGCGAACAATGCTTCAAACGTCGGTTTCGGAGCTGCGTGCAATCAGGGCGCCGCGTTAGGCACGGCAAATTTTATCTTGTTCCTTAATCCTGACGTCACCTTGCAGCCCGGGACCCTTCGTACCTGCCTTGAGGCGTTCGACGATCCGGCTCAAGAAAATCTTGGTGTCATAGGACCCGAAATCGTAGATGGAGACGGAAATCTAGTATGTTCTTGTTCGCGATTGCCGATGGTAAGCGATCTGATATTTCGATCCATGGGGGGCCACACGATTGTTCGAAATACGGGCTATCCTTTCTTACCTCGTTCTACCCACGAAAGAAGCGGTGATGTCGGTCAAGTGATGGGGGCCGCCCTCTTCGTTCGGCGCTCTTTATTTCGAGCCCTTGGCGGTTTCGACGAGAGGCTGTTTTTATACTACGAGGACGTGGATTTATGCACGCGGGCTTACGCTTTGGGCTCTAGATGTCATTACCTCAAGAGCGCTCGCGTGGTTCATATTGGGCGCGTGTCTAGTTCACAAGATACTGGCTTGGCGCTTGCCTTGCATATCCGTAGCCGACTGATTTATACACGCCTTCATTTTGGCCCCGGACCGCAACTGCTGCTTGCGGCAATCAGTGCTTTATTCGAATTGCCCTTTCGCCTCCTGCAAGCCCTGTTCGGCGGTGGTGCTATAGGCGGACGGGGTGTGCTCAGAGCCTACCGTCTGTTGCTGTTCAATGCACTTCCCAACACGGGTTTGCGTGCACCGAACAATACGTCTCACGGCGCCGCCGCGTAGCGCCCCATGCCTCCAAACGTTCTCGCACTCACCAGATACAGCCGCATCGGCGCAAGTAGTCGCGTTAGATTTCTGCAATACATTCCACACCTTGAGCGGATGGGCGCTCGTATCATGGTTCGATCCCTGTTCCCGACTGATTATCTCACTCGGCTGTACGCCGGTAAGGCACGTTCCCCCACCATAGTAACGATGGCGATAGCCCAACGACTATGGCATGCGGCTCGAGGCCACAGCGCAGATATAGTATGGCTACAGCGAGAGATGCTGCCGTTCGCACCGTTTGTGTTGGAGAAGTTATTGCTTCGCGGCCAAAAGCTTGTGATTGATTTCGACGATGCTCACCATCTCTATTACAGAGACCTGACATCTTGGCTAGCGCGGACCGCTTATGGATCAAAAATTGAGAAGCTCATGCAACGCGCAAACGCCGTCGTCGTCGGAAATCACACCCTAGCTGAACATGCCTACGGGGTGGGAGCGACCAATGTGCACGTGGTTCCCAGCGCTGTGAGCGTGCAAAGATTCAAGAAAAAAGTTATCAATGCGCCCGGCACCTTCCAAGTGGGTTGGATCGGCACACCTGTCACCGCCCGCCAGTCGTTGCATTTGGTGCGTGAGCCCTTGTTGCGATTTCTATCAGACTTTCGGGCCACGTGCGTATTGGTGGGCGTGGGAAAAAACCAGTTTCCCGAAATTCAGGCGGAAAGAATTGCCTGGAGCGAGGCTGCGGAGGAGGACGTCCTCCCGCGCATATCGGTCGGTCTTTGCCCACTTGAAGATACGCCGTGGAACCGCAGTAAAAGTGGCTACAAGATCATTCAATACATGGCTGCGGGGAAGCCCGCGTTGGGCTCTCCTGTGGGTATCGCCGAACAGATGATTGCGCACGGCTCGACCGGGTTTCACTGTGTGACTTCAAGCGACTGGTATTCCTATCTCGCACAACTGCATAACAACGCGGACTTGCGAGAGGTCATGGGCGAAAAAGCCAGGGCCGAAGCGGAAGCCAAGTATGATACTGCATCAGCGGCGATCACCCTTTATCAGATTTTCGAGGACTGTTTACGTGGCTAGGAGCCATGTGATTTGGATTCCTTTGATTTTCGTACCTGCGGTGGCATGGAGTCGCGACTTGGCAGTTGTTACTCTAGTCTTGGGGGCGTTCGCCATTGCGCTCCGCCGGGATGTGAATTGGCGCGACGAAGTTTTCACAAATTTCCGCGCGCCATGGACCTGCGTGACCGCAGCCTTCGTCTTCTGGAGCTTTTTAGCGGTCCTATGGGCACCTCATCTGCCGCTATTCGCTTGGCTGAAGGTGATTTTGGCGCTCACTGCGACTGTCATTCTTGCGACGGGACTAGCCCGCCTTCCCATCAACAATATCACGCAGCTCGCGACGCCGATCATCTCTTCGGCTGGCACCTTATTTGGCCTTCTGCTTTTTGAGCGCCTAACAGATGGTCTGCTGATTCGCGTTGCTCGTCCCTTGGATGCATCGGTGGAAATTCTCAATACGTTGTCGGGGGGGCTCGTGTTGTTGTGCTGTGTGTGTTTCCCCGTAGCATGGCTACTCTGGCACCGAACTCGAATATGGTTTTGGCTGGCAGCATTTGTTGCGGCGTGCTTTGCATTGAGTCTGATCTATCGAATGGATGCTGTTCCCGCTGGGATGTTGGTCGGCGCTTTGTCGTCTCTTGTTGTCCTGCAGTGGCACGGGCGGGCATTTGCAGTTCTGATCGCCATCTTCGGACTAGTAGCTTTCAGTTGGGCGCCACTCGCCATTGGCGCGTCCGCCATGCATATCGACTCATGGCTCATGGAGGACATTGATCGCAACTGGGGGTACCGCATCATAATATGGCACTATGTCGGCGAATTGCTGCGAGATCACTGGCTGATCGGCTACGGCTTTGACGCCGCCCGTGTTGTTGGCGCCGCGGCGGACCTGATGCCTGAGCGCAATGGCAGTTCAACTTTTTTGCATCCGCACAATGGTGCGCTCCAGATTTGGCTTGAGTTGGGACTTGTCGGTGTAATCCTATTTGCTGGAGCGGCAGCGTTGTCGGTCCGGCGGATAATGGCCTGCGCACCAAGCCCGAGTGCATTGGCCGCGGCGGCGGGGGCATTTGGCTTCTCCGCCACGATCTGGCTGCTAAGTTACGGGATTTGGCAAGGTTGGTGGCTGGCAGTTCTAGGACTTACCATGAGCGTGGTGGTGGTGATTTTCCGCATTGACTCCGCCACGAAGAAAAATGGCTGACCTCAGTTTGGGTTTTCGGCGAGGCGCACCAAGTACTCACCATAGCTGCTTTTCCCTAACTGCTGGCCCAAGTCGGCCAACTGACCGCGATCAATCCAGCCGCTCAAGAACGCTATTTCTTCGGGTACACAAATGCGCTGGCCTTGCCGTTTCTCAATAGTCTGCACAAACTGTCCAGCCTCCGCCAAACTATCGTAGGTGCCAGTATCGAACCACGCGAAGCCACGGCCCAACCGCTCGACATGAAGTTGGCTTCGCTCAAGGTAGAGGCTGTTGACATCCGTGATTTCTAACTCTCCGCGAGCACTGGGTTTCAGACCTCGGGCGATTTCCACCACGTCGTTGTCATAAAAATAAAGCCCGGTGACCGCCCAGCTTGATTGCGGGGCCTTGGGTTTTTCTTCGATGGAAATGGGGCGATGGTGATCATCAAGATTGACGATGCCGTAGCGCCCCGGGTCGCTTACTTGGTATGCGAAAACAGAAGCGCCGGAGGCGCGAGTGGCGGCCTCGCGCAGTTGCTCCGTCAAGCCATGTCCGTAAAAAATATTGTCACCAAGAACCAACGCACATGCCGCGCTTCCGATAAACTCCCGGCCAATGATAAACGCTTGGGCAAGGCCGCCAGGACTAGGTTGCTGGGCATAGCCAAGGCTTATGCCCCACTTTGCGCCGTCGCCAAGTAAATGCCGAAAAGCTGCTGCATCATACGGCGTCGTGACGATCAGAATATCGCGGATGCCAGCCAACATAAGTGTACTGAGCGGGTAATATATCATGGGCTTGTCGTAGACCGGCAACAGCTGTTTGGAGACGGCATGGGTAATTGGGTACAGCCGGGTCCCAGACCCGCCGGCGAGGATAATTCCTTTCATCCTGATCTCCATATTAGCCTCCCGCACCGTTCTATGACGCGCCAGCTGAAATGTCGGTGTCCAGTGTTTCGACCAGCATCTCAGCTAGCGCCTCTTCCCATGGACGCAAAACGACACCGTAAGTGCGCGCCAACTTTCCGCAGTCGAGTAGGGAATTTGCCGGCCGGCGTGCGCGGGTCGGATATTCTGCCGTGGTAATCGCAGCAATTTCAGGCATTTTTCCTATCTTCGGTGCAATGATGTCGAAAACCCTTCGGGCCAGTCCACACCAAGTAGTTACCCCGCTTCCGGTACAATGAAACGTCCCTATACCATTTGACGGCGAGGTGCCGTCAACCATGCGCCGGGCCACGGCAATTACCGCGTTCGCCAAATCACCGGCAAAAGTGGGGCCGCCGTATTGATCATCAACAATCCGGAGCACGTCCTGTTCACGCCCAAGGCGTAAAATCGTCTTGACGAAGTTTCTGCCGTGAACGCCGTGGACCCAGGCCGTTCTGAGAATAACATGACGAGCGCAGCCTTCGCGCACTACCAGTTCACCACCCCGCTTGCTCTCGCCATATACGCCGAGTGGAGCGGTGGAATCATCTTCCGTGTAGGGCGCAGTCTTACTGCCGTCAAAAACGTAGTCGGTAGACACATGAATCAGCGGCAGATCGTGCCGCGCGCAGGCTTCAGCAAGATAGGCGGGACCATCCCTGTTAACGGCATATGCCGCACTTGCATTTGCCTCAGCGTCATCGACAGCAGTATAGGCCGCCGCATTGACGACAACCCTCGGCACCACAGCGGCAACGGTCGCGAGAACCTGCTCACGATCTGTGATATCGAGCTGCGCATGGCTCATCGCCCGCACAGTCAACGGCGCCTGGACTCGCCGTGCTACCTCCCAACCAAGTTGGCCGCCCGCGCCTGTCAAAAGAATATCGGCGTTCACACCATTGCCCGTTGAGACAAACCTAAGCGGTCACGAGCATAGCGGCCGGCCCGGATTTTCTGCCACCAGTTTTGGTTCTCGATATACCAACGCACTGTCTTACGCAGGCCGGTATCGAAATTGTCCAACGGCTGCCAACTTAACTCACGTTTGATCTTGCCTATATCCATTGCGTAGCGGGCATCGTGGCCTGGACGATCATCCACATACGTAATCAGAGCGCGGCGCGGCGCGCTTGCAGGTACGAATTCGTCTAGGAGGTCGCATACGGACTGTACGACCTCAATGTTAGCTTTCTCCGCCTCACCGCCAATATTATACACCTCGCCAACCCGACCTTTTGTCACGACTGCCCACAGTGCGCGAGCGTGATCTTCAACATACAGCCAATCACGTACGTTCTTGCCATTGCCATAGACCGGCAACGGCTTGCCCTCAAGGCCATTCAAGATCATCAAGGGAATCAATTTTTCGGGAAAATGATACGGCCCATAGTTGTTGGAGCAGTTCGTTATCACCACCGGCAGACCGTAAGTATGATGCCAGGCGCGCACCAAATGATCAGATGATGCTTTTGATGCCGAATACGGCGAATTTGGTGTGTATGGCGTGGTTTCGGTGAAAAGCCCCTCCGGCCCCAGTGAACCATAAACTTCATCGGTGGATATGTGGTGAAAGCGGAAAGCATCTTTGCGCGCGGAAGGGAGCTTCGCCCAATACGTCCGCACAGCTTCCAGCAATGTGTATGTGCCCACGATGTTGGTTGCAATGAAAGCCGCCGGCCCGTCGATGGAACGATCAACGTGACTTTCCGCCGCAAGGTGCATAACCACATTCGGTTGCTCCGCCTCGATCAGCTCCGCTATCAGGGCGTGATCGCAAATATTTGCATGAACGAAACGATACGCCGGGTTGGCGGCGATAGGTTCAAGGGAGTCCAGGCTGCCAGCATAGGTAAGAGCATCGACGTTAGTCGTTTGTACGCCCATCTCCTCCACGAGAAAGCGCACAACAGCCGAGCCAATAAATCCAGCACCGCCAGTAACCAACACCTTCATCAAGCGACCTCGTCCACGTAGCGAAAGTACTCTGGAAGATCTCGAAATAGGGGATGGTTTTTATCGCGGGCTGAGAGCAACGCGTCAGAGTCCGTCACAGGCCAATCAATCCCTAGAGTCGGGTCATTCCACACCACGCCCTTGTCGTGTTCCGCAGAA
The DNA here is from genome assembly GCA_963662375.2 of Rhodospirillaceae bacterium. Classification (GTDB taxonomy): domain Bacteria; phylum Pseudomonadota; class Alphaproteobacteria; order Rhodospirillales; family Rhodospirillaceae; genus UBA11612. The sequence goes on along the minus strand of CAXXRP010000015.1, from coordinate 31,109 downwards.
TAATAATTTGTGACTTTGTAGAGGACTTCTGTATTAGGCTCCAAGGTGACAAGACCGTGAGCAAAACCAATCGGTATCAAAATCTGGGTCCAGGATTCAGCAGATATTTTTACTGAGACGTGCTCTCCGAAAGTAGGTGAGCCGATCCTAAGGTCTACTGCCACATCTAGGACAGCACCGCGCACCACGCGCACCAGTTTGTCCTGGGCGAATGGTAGCGTCTGGAAATGAAGCCCGCGAATTGTGTCTCTTTCTGCCGAGAACACATGGTTGTCTTGTACAAATTCCGCGTCGATACCCCCTGCAGCCAGATCTCGGCGTGAAAAAGTTTCGGAAAAAAATCCGCGCTCATCGCTGTGCTTTATGGGCCGGATGATTTTAACCTCTGGGATCTCTAGGCTTTCAACAATCAACGACATGGTTCACTCAGAAATCAGACTCGGCGGATACGACACGAAAATATTACAACATGTATGCCGTGATGGTGCCGTGCACAGCCTTATCATGTGATAGCTCGTCGGCAACCGCAACGTAAGACGTCGCCCAGCTAGTGAAACGGGACTCCTCCGTCCCGTTTATAGCCCAATCCACCACGATGATGACCGCGGGCTTGGCTTCGCGCGTTAATTCAATGGCTTCGGATAGCCAGCCAGGCTCACGTACCAAATAACTCTCATCAACGTAAAAGTTGCCCAATAACATCCGCCGCTCCGTCATAAATGCGATGCCGGGACAGTAGGGAAGGCATACAATTGGATCTCCTCGCTCGGAGTTCTGCGCAATTACCTCTCGAAGAAACTCCAACTCCAATTTTTCGGATGGCGTTACGAGCGCACTCACGCCGTTCTGTGCGTTAAAGGTTTCTGTCCGACCCGCCGCTATGGCGATAGAGCCCGTCGCCGGCGACAACAGCCCAGCCCAAAGGTAGGCGCCTAGATTAATGGTGAGCATTAGCAACGCAAGGACTCCGGCAAATCGAAATCCGTTTGGCATGCGCCACTTGGCATATCGATAAAGTTGCGCGGCAAACACTGCAACAAATACAATATAGCCCGGCATGAAATTTGCGATATGTGACATGTCGGGACGATAAAAAAGTAGTGCGGCAGGGTTGCTGCGGCTGCGCTCAAGGCGACAATAGCTGGGGCGAGCCCGTGCCGCTGGGAATAATGATTAGAACTGAGAATCAAGAACGCATTCAGCGATACAAACACCACCAGAACGGCAACCGGCAAATAAATCAACAGGGCGAGCTGAGTGAGCTGTGGTTCGTCGGAAAAAAAATCCGTGATTGACGGCCTTTGGAGAAGGTCATTTGCAATCATGCCAGGCGAAGCTGATGTGGCGGTTAGCTGATGCAACCCGTCCACAAAATACTCGGCCATCATGGCTGGGTAATCCACGAATTGATGTAGGAACACGTCGCCATACCCTCCGGCGAACGCCGCAGTGAATCCGATCAACTGGACGGCGATGAAGCCGGTAAACGCGGCGAGTCCAAACGTGCGCCAGCAACGATGTGTTTTCGCCTCGATACTGCGGCAAGAAACCAGAGCAATAACGACGATCAACGGTACAGCGAATATGTAGCCGAAATCAGGTCGTATCTGAAAAGAAAACGAAAGCGCAGCGCCCGCCAGCGCGGCATGCCATAGCCGGGAGGAATTTTGGGCCAGGCGCATTTGCATGGCAACGTTAAGCATGACGCACAGCGCATAAAAGGACGTTGCGGGAAAGGCGGGCACCAAAACCGGCAGAACCGCCGCAAGAAAAGCGAACATTCGACTGCCAGTAGCGATAGCAACCGTATAAAAAATGAGAACGTTGGTGACGGTAATGCAAAAGAAAAACAGTAGTTTTATGAGGGTGTAGTTGACTCCAAAGATACGGAAAAGAAATTCACCTACCTTGAACCACAAGATGCCGTAACCAATCGCGAGGTCGTTCGGGTCGCGGCCAAGAAGCAACTCGTAACATATTTGGGCATAATTGCCATCGTCAGCAAAATTAAAACCGCTGTTGAAGTAGAGCGCATAATACCCGATCGACGACATCAGGACCGCTAATCCATAAGGTATGCGGGACGGTAAATAGGCAGTAACGCTTTGCATGAAATCTAGCCGCTGTTGCTCTAAGAAAAGTACCTAAGGAGATGTTCGCTTAAAGAGCTTCATCTCCGGGCGGTGATCAATTAAGCGAGGCTATCACATAGTCGGAGAGGCTGGCGCTAGTGGCAATTGCAGACACCGCCGAGGCGCAAGACATGAAGGTTATGTTTGCGCCAGTGCCCGCATATGTGGCGGTGAGAGCATTCGTGATCGGACGGTTCTCTCAATGCATTACCCAAATTCGCTGCTTTCATGGAATTTACACGGAGAAAACTGTGGTTCCACGAATCTGGCCGGGTGGTCAGGCCCGAGTATTGGCTTTATTCTGCGGATTTGAGTCCCGATTACCCGCTCCGCCCCGGACGATAACAGGGAACTAGCAGGGAATTTCCGGGTCGTTTCCATTGCAGACAACACTGTCTGGCAACAAGGGACCCGGAAAGTGCCTCTATAAAAAGAATAAGACTGTCAAATGACTAACACATGATTGCTGTGTCCCAGATGCGATCTGTGTTACAAATCGCTGCGTTGTCTAAGTGGTAAACTGGTCCGGAGTCGACGGATGAGCGAGAAGATAAGGAAATGAAATGATCTTTCTTCCTATTCAGTTGATGAAGTTGACGCGTCTATTAGATCGCTCCCACCTGCGGCAGATCAGTTTGGCTATGGTGGCGAGCGCAGCATTTGTCTCTTTATTTGCGCAAGCGGTGTCGGCGTTGGAGTCTAGGTCTTATGTCATCGATTGGTTCAGCCAAGCCAGTTATTCGCAGGATGGGGATTGTCCGGGTGGCGTTAATCTGCCGACCCGCGAACAGTACGCCGTTAATTTCACCCATCTCGGCTACGCACCTGACGAAATCGAAGAGCTGATGAAGCAGTACGCACTAGGTAATGATGGCGAACGGAATGTCAGAGAAATGATGCGTTTTCGCGGCCGCATCGATGGAAAGCCAGTCAACGCCTTTGTACACCCTTGGACGGCAATAGACCCAAAATTGACTACAGTTGATGGAGCGTATGCCTTTGGGTTTAATCTTGATGACCATGTGGGCACAAACTCCTTTCAGGATCCACTTAACAAAGAGATGGGCGTCGACAATGAGTTGTTCCGTGCGATGGGATGCATCGAGCAATTTCGCGGCACATATGAATTTCGTCCTACTTTTTGGGAATTTATATGGAATTCGATGAAGGAATCCTCGCCAGCATGGTTGATGACCATTGTCGGTGAAGACTTAACCAAGGGCGGCCCCATAACGATCATATTTGATCGTGCCATGGAACACCTTATCTTCAGCCCGGGCGGCGAAGCCACCGCCGACTTCACCTACCGCGCCGATCCCGACCTGAGATCACATCACGTGTTCGAGGGTCAAATCGAAGATGGTGTTATTTTCATCACAAATCCTGGGTTTCTTCGATTACTTCAGGATTCACTCTCCTTTACGGAGTTCGTGCTGGAGAAGACGCAACTGCGTCTTCAAATAATGCCCGATGGCAGGCTAGATGGATTCATTGGCGGCTACCAACCATGGCGTCAGTTTTACTTCGGCATAGCGCAAGGTGGTCTAGGCTACGAAGGCATGATCGTTAACGATATTGTCGGCATCTATTATCTTCTTCGGCACCACGCAGATGCTTATCCCAATCCGGAGACAGGGCAGAACGAATCAATCTCAGCAACCTACCACATAGAGGCTGTTCCAGCGTTTGTGTTGGTCGACAAAGAGGGAGAGTTCGTCGAATATTCGGAACACCCGGATGTTTCGGTACGATGATGGAAACCTTGCAAAGTAAAAGCACCATGGAGTCCAGCTTATTGCACAAGACCCGGCACTCTTTGGTCAAAGCAATCAGTTTATTTATTGGACTTGGCCTGGGCGGAAGTCTGATTGCTTTTGGAAACGGGGGGAAATTGGTTGCGTCTGCTGCGGAAATAGAAGCTATATCATTTGCTTTGGGGCCGACTGTCACCCGGCGTCTCACTCCCGAACAATACCAACGTGTCATTCGAGATGTGTTTGGGCCAACCATAGGGATTAGAGGTCGTCTTGACCCCACGTTAAGGGTGGACGGATTGCTGGAGGTTGGTGCTGGGCGTATCAGTGTCCCCCCATCAAGCATGGAACAATATGACCTGATCGCACGTGGCATTGCTGATCAGGTCATGGATGAGCAGCATCGCGATGTACTGGTTCAATGTAAGCCAATATCTAGTACCGCGTTCGACGAAAAGTGCGCCGAGGAATTTATTGGCACCGTTGGACGTTTTCTATTCCGGCGGCCGTTGAGCCAAGACGAGCTATCGTTGCATGTGGACATGGCCCGCATAGCGACGGCGACGGCGAAAAATTACAGTACTGGGCTGTCCTTATCGCTGGCGGCGTTGTTGGTATCGCCTCAGTTTCTGTTTCGCCACGAGGTGTTGGAAGCCAATCCGGACACATCTGGGAAGTATACGTTAGACGCATACTCGAAAGCTTCTCGGCTCAGTTTTTTCCTGTGGGATTCAGCGCCAGACGGGCAGCTTTTGGCAGCCGCCGAAAAGGGTGAGTTGCGCACACAGTCAGGATTATTGCGTCAGGTCAATCGTATGGTTGCGTCACCTCGTTTGCGAGATGGCGTGCGTGCGTTTTTTACTGACATGCTTCATTTGGACGCGGTCGAAACACTGACAAAGGACACAACCATTTATCCAAAATTCAGTTCAGCGGTTGCAAAAGACGCGCGGGAACAGATGCTGAAGACAATTGTTGACGTGCTGGTTACACGGGAGGGTGACTATCGCGACATATTCACAACCAAGAAGACCTTTTTGACCAAAAAGCTGGCAGCGATTTATCAAGTGCCTATTACTGTTCATGTGCCGACCGGCTCTCCCGACACATGGCGACCATATGAGTTTTCTGCGAATGATCCCCGCGCCGGCATACTGACGCATTTAGGCTTTCTAACCGTTCACTCGCACCCTGGACGTAGTTCGCCGACGCTTCGAGGAAAGGCTTTGCGAGAGATATTGCTGTGCCAAAAGGTTCCCGCACCGCCAGGAGATGTCGACTTCACTCTCGTCCAAGAAACCGATAACGCGCTACTCAAGACAGCCCGGGACCGCCTGACGGCACATTCAACTGAACCAATGTGCTCAGGTTGCCACAAGATAATGGATCCACTGGGCTTGGCTCTGGAGAAATTCGATGGTGGCGGCACGTATCGGACATCGGAGAACGGTACGCCAATAGATGCAAGCGGTGTTTTGGATGGTGTGGCCTTTAATGACGGTGCCGACCTGGGCAAAGCAATCAGCGTCAATCCCGCATCCATCTCATGCTTGGTCGACAGGCTGACATCCTACGCGCTTGGTCGATCTCCAGTGCAAGGTGAAATGTCGTGGGTTAACGAACTCTACAAGACGTTCGCGACAGGCGGTTACGCGGTACCGGCGCTTATGCAGGAGATTGCCCTTAGTTCTGAATTTTACCACGCGTCTATATCGCTGGGTCCAAATTACGATTAAGGAAGTGAAGAAGAGCGGCGACTGAATGTGTACCAAGTTCCTAGGCACTTAACAAACTCGATAAACAGGAGACAGACAGATGGCCAGAAATGTAAGCAGAAGAACGCTTCTTCGCGGCACGATGGGCGGTGCTGCCATTAGTGTGGGACTTCCGTTCCTGGATTGCTTCTTGAATGGTAATGGAAACGCGCTGGCATCCACCGGGTCGGCATTGCCACCGGTCTTTGGAACGTGGTTGCAGAAATTAGGCCTTAATCCTGGAATGTGGGAACCTGAAATAGTTGGGCCCAACTATGAAAACAATGTCCAGCTTAAGATCTGGGATCAGTTTAGGGACCGTATAAATATCTTCACCGGATTGCGGTATTTTTTAGATGGGCGGCCGCTCAAAACTCACACTTCGGGCGTGCAGATCGCCTATACCGGAGGTATTCCCAACGGCACCGACGGCGGACCTAGCCTTGATAGCAAGATCGCGGATGTTATCGGCAAGAGAAGTCGTTTCCGTTCCATAGAGGTTTCGATAGATGGTTCTCGAGAGAGCGCCAGTCAGCGTAGCGGAACGTCACCCAACCCTCCCGAGAAATCGCCGGTAGCTCTTTACCAAAGGATATTCGGTCCGCAGTTTCAGGATCCGAACGCTGCGGTGTTTACCCCCGATCCCATTGTTATGGCGCGGCAGAGTGTTTTGTCTGCGGTAGGGGAGCATCGAAAGTCTGTAATGCCCAGTCTAGGTGCGGCCGATCGGGAACGTCTCGATGAATATTTTACTTCGATACGCCAAATCGAGCAGCAACTGACTATAGAACTAGAAAAACCAGAACCTTTGGTGGCTTGTGAAGTGCCCTCGGTGCCCGAGGAAGCGACCCCCGGTACTGTGCTCAGCGATGTTGAAACGAACAGCAACTTGTTTGCCGGGCTCCTTGGTTACGCTATCGCATGCGGCCAGACGCAAGTGTTTAATATAGCCACCGGATCATTGAACTTACGGCAAACTGGCAGTGCCTACACATGGCACATGGCTACCCACGAAGAGTCCGTCGATGAGCAACTGGGGTATCAGAAAGACGTGTTTGTATTTAATACTTGGGCCAACAAAACATTCCTAAACTTTTTGCGAACACTCGACGGTATTCGCGAAGGTGACGGCACGGTACTCGATCGTGCGCTGGTACTGTGGCAAACCGACCACGGGGATGCACGTGTCCATTCACTCACGGAAGTGCCGGTTTTCACTGTTGGCAGTGGCGGAGGTCGTCTCAAGACCGGCATTCATGTGGCCGCCCCGGGCGACCCAGTCACGCGTGTTGGCCTGACAGTTCAGCGGGCTCTGGGAGTCCCCATCCGGACTTGGGGAGAGCGCTCAAATGAGACGACAAGAACGATTACTGAAATTATGGCTTAAGCCGGGTCGTTGGGAGGCCACTATAATGAAAGTTAACCGGAAGAAACTTTGGGTTGGTGGTACAACCGCTTTTGCGTTGACGATTGTGGTTTTCGCTGCCGTCGGCGGAGAAAGGCAGGGTGGCGCGAGCGAGCTTGGTACGCCGTTGTCTAGTCCTGCTGGAATCACCCTTCAGCCCTTAAATATGGCCCAAGGATACGGGCTAGATTCAATAACAGCAGCAATCATTCCGTGGGATAACATTGTCTACGCCGACAGCAACGGTATGACCCTTTATACAAATGACATGAATCCGCCAGAACACTCCACGTGCGTCGAGGAGTGTGCAAGTATCTGGCTGCCTGCACTTGCCTCGGTAAGCACCGAGGCCTTTGGGGAATGGTCGATCATCGACCGCGATGATGGTACGAGGCAGTGGGCGCTTAAAGGCAAGCCACTCTATACTTACATCAAGGATGTGGATGTGGGTTCTGTAGGTGGTAATAGTCCCAAACGTTATGGGCGGGGCCCGAATATTGGTGAGAGAGGGAGGGCGTTAGGGCCGATTGCTGACGATGTTCCGATGCCCGCCGGATGGCACGCTGCTACGTTTTTCCCGGTGAGCGATAGGTTGCTTCCGCCAGGCCTCACTATTAATCATGTGCCGGACGCTGCGGGTTTAGTGTTAGTCAATGACGTCGACCAGAGCCTTTACGTTTTTCTGGGAAGCCCAAATGAAGATAGCAGCGCTTGCGACACGCTGTGCGATTGGACACCTGTTGTGGCTTCGCAACTTGCTGCTCCGATAGGCGACTTTATACCCATTGCGCGCAATGACGGCATTAGCCAATGGACCTACAAGGGCCTGGGCCTGTACACCTATGCTCATGATCTTTTACCAGGCGACGCAAATGGTGACGGCGTCGATAGCAATTGGCAGGTCGCACATATCACCCGCCACTACATGCCCGAAGGGGTCACCATCCAAGAAAGCCTTAGGCTTGGAAAGGTTTTGGCCAATGCCCAGGGCCAAACGCTATATGAACGTGATGCCTATATATTTCAATCGGGCAGTGGCCACAGTCTTCGCCGTGGAATCCCTATAAGACCTGCTGTGGGACGGGACCTAGGCACAGCTGCACTATGCAGGGTGGAATGCGAAAAATGGCACCCCTTCTTGGCCCCGGCGGAGGCCAATCCTCAAGGATACTGGGATGTATATACTCGCGCCGACGGAGGAAGGCAGTGGGCGTATCAGGGGTATGCACTGTGGACGTATGACGGCGATAAGGAGCCGGGCGATATCAATGCACAAGATGATTGGGATATGACAATATTCGCCGCATATGAAGATAGCGATACGATTGTAGATATCGGAACACGGTATGATGGCGTGGCCACTTTGTATTGGACTGTCGCGGTTCCGTAGCAGGCGCAGTTAGAAGGTTGTGCGTCGTCAGATCATTTGAGACAGATGCGGGCGTGATTTAGCGGAGTGTTGGGCTCATCTGGTTGGTCGATTGTAGGCGGCGAGCTTGCGGTGAAGCAAGCGACGATGTTCGATGGTTTTCTGTTTGATACGGTGTCGTTCCTACAGGATCGACCTGGCCCCTGCCGAAGTAGATGTCCGCCGGGGTCATATTTTCTAAGCTCTCATGGTAGCACTGGTGGTTGTAGTGTTCGATGAAGCGCCCGATCTGCGCTTCGAGATCGCCAGGCAGGTAATAGTTCTCCAGCAGTATCCGGCTCTTGAGCGTTTGATGCCAACGCTCGATCTTGTCCTGGATTTGGGGATGATAGGGTGCGCCGAGGGTATGATCCATGCGCTGCTTGTCGAGCCATTCAGCGAGGTCGCCGGAGACGTAGCTGGAACCATTGTCTGACAGTAGCCAAGGTTTGTGCCGGACATGGGCCTGATGCCGCACAAATAGGAGGAAAACTGCTACGGGTCAGTCACCTTCTGGTACTTGACGCCTGCCGAGTGTAAGATGGGCGTGCCTGGACACGTGACATCGGGAGACTATCATGCATGCTATCGTCACTACCGCACTTCTAATTATTCTACTACCGTTCGTTCATATTCAACCCGCCGCTGCCGATGAGATTGAGGACGCGGTGCAAGCTTACAGCCGAGCCGAGTACAGCGCGGCAATCGACTTGGCGCGTCCGCTCGCCGAGGCAGGCGACTCCGATGCCCAATATCTGATGGGTATAGCATCTTTGGACGGCAACGGCGTGAGCCAGAGTTTGGTTGAAGCCTACATGTGGTTCGAGATGGTGGTGCATTACGGCAATATGAGAGTCGAGCAATTAGAGCAAGAGCTCCTTTCACTCGAAGGTCAACTTGCAGACGCGGTACTCGATCGCGATGATGTTGCGAGCCAGCTCGAGCTGAACCAATTGGCCGAAGCCAACGAGCGCGCCTATGCATGGAGGCCTGGCAAAACACCCTAATAAATGTGGCGCACCGATAGGGAATCGGAACGCTTGGAAGCATGGATTCTATTCAGCAGAAATGACTGCGGAGCGACAGCGCTTCGGAGATTTAGTCCGCGAGGGTCGGGCCTCGGCGCAGACCATCAGCAGATTAACTAGCTGAGCGTTCCTCGTCACCTTCGGCCACCATTTCCCGGTACTTTTAACTACCGTTTCGGTCCAAGCCCCCGCACCGTGCTACTCGATCATCAGCTTGGCGATGCGGTAAATGTCGATACCGGCATGGGCTAGTGTCTCAAAGCCGCACAATAACTTTGCCGGTATTGCCCCCGTACGCCGCATGCGGGATAGCTTCAATAGCTGAAGCAACACCATGGAATTGCCGACCATCTATTCGGACAGTCAATTTTCCCTGCTCCACCAGCTTCGCGAGCTTGTCCATAGCGGCGGGCCATTTTTCCACGTGATTAACCTTCAAAATACCACCGATAATTCGCGACTTAGCGATCAAATCCAAATAAATGCGGGGCCTCGTGACGGATTCGACCGCTATGCCGGTCGTGTTCATTTCTGAAATAAAGCTAGCGGAAACCAGCCGCCCCAATGGCGCTAAATAATCAGGAGCGCGGCGGAAGTGGTTCCTCCTGCTGTGTCGTAGGCGATATTAACCCCACCCGGATATTCCTTCTTCAAGACCGCTCCAATATCCTCTTTCTTATAGTTAATCGGCCGATCACAGCCGATCGCACGCAGATACTCTATTTTCTCGTCTCTGCTCGTTGAGCCAATAACATGATTGCCTGCGGCCTTGGCTAACTGGACGACGAAACTTCCAACACCCCCGGCGGCTGCGCTAATATACACAACCTCGTTGGTGCTCATTCGGCCAACCTCTTCCAATCCCAGAATCGCGACAAGACTTGACCCAAACGTGCTGGCCAATTCATCAGGAATACCCGCATAAAAATGTCAGTCCTCCGATTTCACCAGCCGATACTCGGCATAAGCACCGTCGCGGCGCGTATAGATGAATACACGTTCACCGACCTTGCGATCAGCGACCGCGCTCCCAACTGCAACGATTTCCCCCACGGATTCCACGCCGATTTCCCAGTGCTGCCGCTCTGGATCTGAATTTCGGGGAGTATTTGCGATGTCAGCTGCAGACACGGCGGCGATTGTGTTGCGAACCAGTATGTCGTCAGCCTCAAGAACCGGCATTTCGACTTCCACCACAGTTACTGAATCTTGAAATCGTTCTACCACCTTCACACCAACTAACTCCTTATATTTGTTAGGTAGCTTCTGTGAGGTTGGTTCGGCAGCAATAGAAGTAGACATCGAAAACCGCTCGATCGCAGCGGCGCCGACCACTCCACCACCTGCTTGAAGCACTGCTCGCCGTGGAAACGTCTGGGGTGATCGGCCCTTGCCTTCTGCGTGATAATTCTCCTTCATCATGCCTCCTCCTGCAGAACGATGTGGCGGGTGCGGTAGTACCGTATCTTGATGCCAGGCGCTGCGGCATGACCAATGAATCTCTCCTGATGCTTCCATATTGTCCATCGTAGCTATGGCGGCATAAATTCGTTCAGTTGGAGCGCATAATAACCTGCCCACAACGCCGGCATTTGACCGTGGAGGTTCCTCCCGCCGAACCGAATCCAAAGCTCGCGTCTATGACCTTAAAGTCGTGAAACCCCAGAAGGCAAAGTAGGCGGCCAACTATCTTGGCCAATTTACCGGTGTCTAACTTCTGCTTCAATCCACCCTCCCGGTCCGTGCTGATCAATCATGGGCTTGGCCGTTCGGTAAATGTCGATACCTGACACCGGCATGGCAGTAGTGTAACCTACTCCGACCTTCCAGCACGGGTACAGCTACGGTGGTTCTCATGGCACGCAAGCAATCCGAAACCAGTGATAAAGAACGCCAGCGCCGACTTCGTCAGGCCGCGCAGCAATCGGTAGAAAACCGCAATCTGCACTTAGCTGAGCAGAAAGCAAAATACGGCTCTAAGGGCGCCCAAAACTTCGGATTGGTACAAAGGCACCAGAAAAAGACCGGGCGCGGAACTTAGATTGACGGAGTCAGAGTCCGTTCTCAATCGTCTATGTTCAATGCCTTACGCACCGCGTATTGCACAGGTGTTGCATGTAGCGCTGACGGAGTATTTAAAAATTGTCTCTCGTATAGGAGCTCGATAGGCCGCACGATACTACCTAAGAGTTCCCAGTTTTATTTTCAACCGCCTGTAGTAGCGGCCTGCTTATAGACACGTGGCGGTACGCGCGACTGAGACGCTTGCTCGAAAGCGTATCCGAACGATAGCAGCATCTGGTCCGACCACGCCGGGCCAATGAACGAAATACCCACGGGCATCCCGTTCTCCACGAGGCCCATCGGCACGGATAGCACCGGATAACCTGCGATCGCGGCGTAGGTGGTGGCGTGCGGCGGCTTGGAGCCCTTTGTCTCGCGCTTGGTGATGAAGTGCTCGTAGATTGTTCCGTCCGGAACAAGTTCCGCGCCCGGCCCTTTGGATAAAGCGAGCAAGGCACTCACATCGTAGTCCGCGAGAAATTTATCGATACCTTCGGTGGTAGCCTTGCGCAAACCCACCGTCCGCGCCTCGATATACTCAGGCGCATCGTAGCCGGTGGTTGCCTGTGCGGCGCGGATGATATCCTGGTCGTGCATGTTCTCGCGCGGATCGGATTCGTTGAAGGCCATCAGATCTGAGAGTGAGCGTGTCGTCACCTCCGGCGGCGTTTGGGCTAGGTAGTCGTTTAGGTCCTGTTTGAATTCGTAATACAGTACCGTGAGCTGTTCCTGACTCAGGTCTTCCAGCAGCTCGGGCGGAATCTCCACCAGCTCCGCGCCTTGGGCGCGCAAGACTTCGAGCGCGGCATTGTACACCGGCTCGATGGTTTCATTGTAATCCAGCGTTCCGCGCAAGACGCCGAGGCGCACACCGTTCAGTGAGTTTGCATCAAGGTTTGCCGCAAAGTCAGTCTTGTGAGCATCCGCCTCCACCGACTGTGGGTCGGCCGGATCGCTTCCGGCCATGGCCGTCATCATCATCGCCGCGCCCATCACCGTTCGTGTCATCGGCCCGGCTGTGTCCTGACTGTGGCTGATGGGCACGATACCCCGGCGTGAGATGAATGCGATGGTCGGCCTCAAACCCACAAGGCCATTGACCGACGCCGGTTTTGTGATCGAACCGTCGGTATCCGAGCCCACCGTGCCGGCGGCGAAACTCACGGCCCCAGCCGCGCCCGAACCGGAACTCGACCCGTATGTTTCGCGGGAAAGGTCATATGGATTGTGCGTGACCCCACCCACGGTACTGTTGAACACGGCGGCCGTGCGAAAGCCGGTCCACTGCATCAGGTTCAGCTTGCCCAGAATCACTGCACCGCCCGCGCGCAGGCGCCGTGTTAGCTCGGCGTCTTCAGTCGGATAGTTCTTCACGAGGGCATACGAGCCTGCGGTGGTCGGCATGCCCACGGCATCAGTGTTGTCCTTGAGGAGGATCGGCACGCCGTCGAGCGGGCCCAGCACTTCGCCGGCCGCGCGTCGCGCATCAGATGCGGTGGCCTGTTCAAGGGCGTCCGGTGCGATCATGATCACCGAGTTCAGCGCATGGTCGTAAGTTTCGATGCGTTCGATATAAGCCCTGGTAGTTTCATCTGACGTGGTCTTCCCCGCTGCAAGATCAGCGGAAATTTGCGCCAAGGAAACGTCCTCAACCTCGTAAGGCGTCAGCGGTGTTGATGCGCGGCCGATCATCATGATGCCCCCCGTATGGCCATAGACACGCGCAATACTTCCAGGCCCCGCGAATCAGCCGCCCATTTGAATAGGTAATTCAGCTTAGAGGATGCGCGTTAGTGAGGAAACAGCGCATCAACTCATTTTGGCTGGGAGACTAGGATTCGAATCTAGATTGACGGAGTCAGAGTCCGCTGGGTGACTGGCTACCGAAAAGTACGCCGCGCATAACTCCCTCTCAGGGAAGTGTAGCGGAATTAGCAACAGTAGCAGAGCTTGGGGTCGTTGGCGGCCTCAATCTACGCCCCTACAACGCCGCCATTTGTGGTATTAATGAAGGGTTGTGATCCAAGCCCAGATACCCACACCACCGACAAAGCCACCCCGGGAACCAATCCCTGGCATTCCTCCAATTCCTCTTCCTGAAAAACCGCCGCAACCGCCTCCAACAGAACCACCACCCCCAGGAAGGGCTTCGCTGTCAGATAATCTTTGATGCAAGATAGGTGATTCCCATGTCAAAGCATGAAGCAGTATTCCAAGTAGGGCAAATAGTTCACCACAAGCTGTTTGACTACATAGGGGTTGTTTTCGATGTCGATCCGACCTTTCAAGGGACAGATGAATGGTACGAGCAAGTAGCTCGCTCACGCCCCCCGAAGGGCAACCCTTGGTATCACGTGCTAGTAAATGAATCGGCTCATACGACCTATGTTGCTGAGCAGAACCTAGAGTCTGCAGAAGCACCACGGAGAATCGTGCACCCGTTTGCTGACGGGCTATTTAGTGAGTTCGATGGAAAGCGGTATAAATTACGTCAGCAGGCTCATTAGCTATTATGGTGCCGACGTTGGGTTTCTCCATTTTTCGCCGCTTGGATCAAGCGCCAGGCAGGCGATTTTTGGCCACTGTGGAAGGGCCAGAGGAAGGCGATCCCAAGAGGGCAGTTGCCTTAAAATAGCGATTATATACTTGACACCACACGATAGGGCACCTATATTTCTCCCATAAGGAGAAAGTCATGAGCGTTTTAAGCGATCCTATATTCCACGATGAAGCCGCCGCCTACACCTACGTAGAAAGCATTCTGTGGCCACACGGTTCAGCGTGTCCTAAATGTGGTGTGTTGAACAACGCCTATGAGTTGAATGGTAGGAGGTCACGTCCAGGATTACGGCGCTGCAAGGATTGCAAAAAGGACTTTACGGTCAAAGTCGGTACGGTCTTTGAAGCAAGCCACGTATCCATGTGTCATTGGCTTCAGGCCACATATCTATTAACTGCCAGCAAGAAGGGTTTCAGCGCCCATCAACTCCACCGAACGCTTGGCGTCACCTACAAGACTGCGTGGTTTATGTTCCATAGACTGCGTGAGGCCATGCGTTCTGGCGATCTAACGCCATTAGGTGCTAGTGGCAGCGTGGTCGAAGTGGACGAGACTTTCATTGGCCATAATAAGAAGATCAAGCCCAAACATTCCAAAAAGGGGCGCGGTTATCATCACAAGCACAAGGTGTTGACGCTGGTGGATCGTAACTCAGGCCGTGCCAAGTCTGTAGTGGTGGACAACCTAAAAGCCGAGACTCTAGTGCCTATCCTAAAAGAGAATATCGCCAAGGAAGCGACCATCTATACCGATGAAGCCAGCCAGTACAGCAACCTTGAAGCCGAGTTCGCTGGTCATGACTTCGTGCGTCATGGTTCAGGAGAATATGGCCGCGGCGATGTTCACACCAACACCATTGAAGGCTTTTTCAGTATCTTCAAGCGCGGCATGAAGGGTGTTTACCAGCATTGCGCGAAGAAACATCTACACAGATACGCTGTAGAGTTTGATTTCCGGTACAACCATAGGGAAGCTAATGGTGTTGGAGATCGGGACAGGGCAGCGTCCTTATTGAGAGCTTCTTGTGGTAAGCGCCTCACTTATTTAGGGCCTGGTGCGTAGGCAGAGAGAAGAAAAAGACGATTCCGAAGACGAAGACAAGTAATAGAACAAATTGATAACCAGACAAAAATTTGGCTTTTGTGGTGATTCCCTCTTGACCGCCTAGTGAATCCCTTTATTCTGCAAAAAAGAACCCCAACACTTTCGCGCCGGGGTTCCTTAACGGGAGGTAGGGTAGACGCCCTATGACCTCCCATAGCCAAGGAATTGACAATGTCAGCAAACGCTGAATCCGTCAAGGAAGTTTCGGATTTCCTTTCCAAAATACACCTTAAGTTCAAGTCGGAAGAGACGCAGGACCGTATATTGGGTTATGCCGAAACACTTCAAGAAATGGCAGAGGAAGTCATTAGGCTCAGGGTTCTGACCACCGCCATCCCCGCAGAGTTAGGCAATGTTCACGACCTTCCGCAGGATCTTCTAAATGAGCTATCTATTGCGAACGCTGATGAGATTGAAGATCAGATTGTAACAGTCATAAATGCTTACGGTGGAACGGCAAACATTGATCAAATTCTGGTTGGCCTCTACCGCAAATTCAAAGTGTTACAGAAGCGTCGTTTCCTCCAGAACAAACTCTACCGCATGTCTATGGTTTGGTCTGTGCCAGGAAAGAAGGGGCTTTATACGACAGCAGAGCTAGAGTCGGAATCAGAGGAATCCTCTTCCGGTCCATCAGGCTATAGCGACAATGAGCATGAAGAAGAGATATTTTGACAACAAGCGCCCCGCCTTGTGCGGGGCGCTCAAGGTTAGGAAATGGGGCCGGTTACTGGCCGGAGGGTGCTCTTCCCAGGCGTTCCCTCTTCGGGTTCGATTCCCGACGGCTCCACCAACTGCCCCCTCCACAAGGGCAGGGGCAACAGTCGATCAGGGATCCAAACCTTGATCGACTGTTATTGCCTACATACAATACGTATGGCTTGTCAAACATTCATTCAAATGGATTCTAATGCCTAAATCTGACAAACAGCAGTTAGATCGCTTCAAACAAGCCGCTCAAGAGGCTGGCGCTGATATGAGCAAAGAAGAGTTTGAGCACGTCATTGGCAAGATTGCGAGGTCCGAACCAAAGGTTCCTAGCTCCCGGTCAGATAAGGATAAAACGGCAACAAAGTGACACCTGCGTCTTGTGGTGCAAAGTATACAATCGCCCTTAAAATACGGTGTAGTCGACACCGCGCCCTAAAGATCTGCGACCAGCTCCAAGATGGTGTCCCGAATCGCTGATCATGGAGGATGACATGTTCCTTGCGGTCTACTGGTGGCGGGTTCATCCCGGTAAGGAAGAGCAATTTCGTGAAGCGTGGCGACGCGGAACCGAACATATCACGCGTATCTACGGTAGTTTCGGTTCCAGGCTGCATCGTGACCGGGACGGCAGATTTGTCGGCTATGCTGAATGGCCGGATGAAGCCACGTGGCAACGGGCTTTCGATGTCAAAATGGTCTACGACGACCCCGAAACCCGGCGAAGGTTCATCGATGCCATTTCCGAGGCGCCGCCCGGGAACAAGCCTGTTTTCACGATGACGGTTACTGACGACCTCCTGATCCGTGGTACCGTCCATTGACTCCCTCTCAGGGAAGTGCAGCGGAAGGTGGCGGGTGCTTTTACACGCCCCCCAGGAAATCCCGCTTACCGATCTCCACGCCGCAATGGCGCAGGATGGAGTAAGCGGTCGTCACGTGAAAAAAGAAGTTGGGGAGCACGAAGCCCAACAGGAACCGGGCACCTTTGAATTTCATTTCCACGCGCTCGTTGGCCGGTCCCAACTGCAACACGATCTCCTTGTCCTCTGTGCCGTCAATCTGCGCTGGATCCAAGCCGTTCACAAACTCCACAGTCCTAGCCAATCGCGCCTCTAGCTCATCGAAGGTGGATTCAGTATCGGGGAAAGAGGGTATCTCGACGCCGGCCAGCCGGGCGACGCAGCCCTTGGCCAAGTCAGTCATGATGTAAATATGGTGCTTAAATGGCAGCATGTCCGGCGTAAGCCGATAGTTCACCAGCACTGTCGGGTCGATCTTTTTTGCTGTGCAATGAGCCGCTGCCTTGTCTATCGGGGCAGAAGTGTTATTGAGCGCCCGCGCTAACACGGGGGCGGACGCTTGGTGCATGGAAAGCTGCATTGTCATTGCTCCTGACAGAGGGGGAAGGTAGCCGGGCATTTTGTCGAAAACGTCGGTTTTGTCATAGGGCGGATATTGGCAGAGATACCGGGCGGTTCTCGGGCTGTTTGGGCGGCACAAATTGGGTCACCGTGTTACCCATGCGTTCCCCCCGCCTCCGAAAAACACTAATTTATTGGTATAATTAAGTGTTTAAGGGGTAGTGAGATTAAACAAAAGGAAATCTGCAATGGAAGTGCGCAGCCTAGCGTGTTGCAACACAATCACGGCGGTTCTAAGCGTAGGAGGACCCCCAGATATCATGAAGCACGGAACAGACCTAAACAGGAGAAAGCGATGATTGTCGAACAGATCTGGACAGCGAATGCCTATCGCAATTTCAACTACCTAATCGCCTGCGGCGAAACTGGCGAGGCCCTGGCCATCGACCCCCTAGATCACCAAAAATGCCTAGCCACAGCAAAGGCCAAGGGGTGGGACATCACGCAGATTCTCAACACCCATGAGCACCTCGATCACACCGGCGGTAACCAGGAAATGGTCGCAGCAACTGGTGCTAAGGTGCTGGCGCATGCAAATGCGAGGGACAAGATCCCGGGCATGGATCGTGGCCTACGCGCGGGGGAGGTGATCAAGGTTGGCAAGACAATTGAGCTCGAATGTCTCGATACGCCAGGACATACGATGTGCCATGTCTGCCTGAGGAGTCATGGGGATAAGCCGGCTCTTTTCTGCGGCGACACGTTGTTCAACGCCGGTGCCGGCAATTGCCATAACGGTGGCCATCCAAACGAACTTTACAATACCTTCGCTGACCAGCTTGCCAAGCTGCCGGGCGAAACGCTGATTTACCCCGGCCACGACTACATCGCGACCAATCTCAGATTCACCCTGGACCGTGAACCGGACAATGCCAAGGCGCTGGCAATGCTGCCCACAATGAAAGAACAAGATGCCGCCAAGGCGCTGGTGACTACTCTTGAGCTGGAAAAGGAGATTAACGCCTTCTTCCGACTTACCAATCCCGCGGTAATCAGGCGCTTGCAGGAGGCCTTCCCTGACCTGCCAGATGTTCCGGATCCAAAGACGATTTTCCTAAAACTGCGAGAGCTTAGGAACAAGTGGTGACGGCATGACCTTAGAACATAAGGATGTCTTTCATATTGAGTCAGCGGCATAGACCGTTCGTGGCCGCCACGAATCGTGGTGGTGCGGGATCTTCGTCTAACGCTGGAAAGGCGCTAGCAAGGCCAGTGCGCCGCCTCCCTACATCTTGTGATAGACACGAAATGCGGAATTAAATGTTTTCGATCTCACAACGCCACACGCTGGAGAAGCCATGACGCCACAAACTGAAGCGGTCGAATTCTTTGATTTCGATAACAGCTACGCACGCCTGCCCGGTCGGTTCTTCGCGCGACTTCAACCCACTCCAGTCGCCGCCCCCCGTCTAATTCGGCTCAATGAGAAACTGGCCTGCCATCTCGGCCTTGATCCAGCGAATCTAGCCACACCAGAGGGTGTGGAGTTCCTCGCAGGCAATCAGGTGCACAGGAGCTGCGAGCCGCTCGCCATGGTTTATGCTGGCCACCAGTTCGGGACTTTCGTTCCCCAACTCGGTGACGGCCGCGCCATTCTGCTCGGCGAGGTTATCGATCTCGACGGTCTGCGCCGCGATGTTCAGCTCAAGGGGTCTGGCCCGACGCCGTTTTCCCGGCGAGGCGACGGACGCGCAGCGCTAGGGCCTGTCCTTCGCGAATATATCATCAGCGAAGCGATGGCGGCGCTTGGAATCCCGACAACCAGAGCGCTCGCGGCCGTAACGACCGGAGAAACAGTTCGGCGTGAAACACCTCTGCCCGGCGCGGTACTGACCCGTGTAGCGCTAAGTCACGTCCGTATTGGAACTTTCCAGTACTTCGCCGCGCGCGGGGACGTGGATGCGATCCGGTGCCTCGCCGATTACGTCATCGCCCGGCATTACCCAGAAGCGATCGATGCTGCAAACCCATACCGAGCACTGCTCGATTTGGTGATTTCCCGCCAAGCAAAGCTTGTTGCGAAGTGGCTGCTCGTAGGATTCATTCACGGCGTCATGAACACTGACAACATGTCGATAGCGGGCGAGACTATCGACTACGGCCCCTGCGCCTTCTTGGACGTCTATCACCCGGCTACTGTCTACAGCTCCATCGATGCCACTGGGCGCTATGCTTACGGCAACCAGCCCCGCGTCGCCCTGTGGAACCTCACCCGCCTAGCGGAGACGCTCTCGCCGCTGCTTGCAGAGGATCAGGAGGTCGCCATCAAAGAAGCGCAAGAGTCACTTGAAGCGTTCTCGACCTGCTTTGAGACGGCCTACGCTGCCGGTCTTAGTCGCAAGATCGGCCTGTTCCAGTCAAGGCCTGACGATCTATCCTTGGCACAAGATCTTCTAGAGCGCATGGCCGACAATGGTGCCGATTTCACCTTGACCTTCCGGGGGCTATGCGGCGCTGGTAGGCCGGACGGCAAGGCCGATGTGCGCAGCCTATTTACCGATCCGAGCGCCTTCGACGATTGGAAGGCTAGATGGTGTCATCGGCTTGCCGAGGGGGGTGAAGAGCCAACCGACCGTAGCGCGGCGATGCGTGCAATTAATCCCGCGCTCATCCCGCGCAACCATCTGGTGGAAGAGGTAATCTCTGCCGCCGTGAACCATGGGGACTTTTCGCCCTTCGAGAGTCTGTTGAATGTGGTTTCCATGCCTTACGACGATCGGCCTGCCTGCAGCCATTACGTCGATCCGCCTCGGCCCGAACAAGTCGTCCAGCAAACGTTTTGTGGCACTTGATTAAGGAAACGAGCGGATAGCGCGCCGGACATAACTCCCTCTCAGAGAAGTGTAGATGATGGTTGTTATATGATTAGAGTGCAAAAAGACTCGCGTTTCGCCCGATACAAGCCCTAACCTAACCCCAGATGGCACCCAGTAGGAGGACGCATGGGCAAAACCACAGTTCTTATTTCGACGTATTTTTCAGCATTCACCCTGAGTGGCTGTGCCGTCTACATGGCTTCTACCCAGCCTGATGCAAAAAACGTTGACCTGTTTAAAGTGGAACGCCTAGGGCCATGCTTCTAGCTGAATTTAGGTCGCCGGTAGTCGCTGAGACCCGCGCAGGCCGTAAATTTAAAATTTGTAAGTTTGTAGTAAGTTTGTAGATGGATACAGCGCCGGCGCCAAAGCCGGCCGAGCTGTCTTTCATGGAGCCGCCGATATTCTGACCTTAGGATTGTGGGAAGTCATCGGAACACCCACCGAAGGTATTTTTGACGGCGACGAGATAGCATTCTGAGTACGATACGACTACGACGACACGAACCGATGAGGTCGTCGCTTTATCACAGAATTAGCTGACGCACTGCCAGCACGGAGTTTTGCCAGCCTCGTGGATAATAGCAGTGGGATGGGTACGGAGATGGGTAAGTAGTCCCATAAATAGCCAGAACCATTGACATATTAAATAAATCAAGGGTTATGGCGGAGAGGGTGTCTGCTGTGTTATGTATTTATATTATTGATATTTATTGTTATTTCTTCTGCTCATCCTAGATCACTCCCAATTTCCCACCTAAATAGTGTGAGCTTTTCCGGCATTCTACGGGACCGCATAGGAATATTGGCACCTGTATACAGACTTACAATTGTCTAGTGCCGCCGGCGCGGACAAGAACGCTGCCACTCGCCAATGACGGAGGAAAAAGTCGGCCACTGGGGCGGCGGAAGAGTCGGCCATTCGAGAGTACCCCTCAGTTATCATTTGGTTTTGTCGCGGTAGCCGATAAGAGGGGCTCACAGGGCTTCGTGGCGAGCCGTGTCTGACGCGAAGCGAAGCCGCGGAATGGGCGCTGTTGACCTACCGTGTCAACCCTGGCCACAGTAATTTGTCGCTAGCCCAGGATCTGTATATTTGGGTATCCGATTGTGACACGTCCGAGTGACAGGTCACGAAACGACGACGTACCTTAACCTCGCGTTTCTATTGCTGGAAAGCGATGGCCTACAATAGCGTTATGGGGGCTCGCGTATCCGTCACAACGTCACAACCGTTATCAGCCGGGGCTTTCCGCGTTTTCCTATCCGTCACAGAGTTTCGGTTTGTGCCGGATAGAGAATCGCTGCAACCGTTGTCAGGCAAGGGTTGTGACGCTGTGACGGATAGGGATGGTATCTCTTCGATCAAATGGTTTTTTCACACCTTGACGAGGGCAATGCGTTTGCAAACCTTCGCGGGTCTGCCATCCGTGGCAATCCCTTTGGCGCGGATTGTGCCCGGCGCGATACCGAAGGGCTTGATCAAGGTGGCCACCGATTAGTGCCGATCGGCGATCGGGAAGCCTGGACCGGCGGCCGGTGGGTAAGCCGCCTAAGAAAAAAGCACGGCAATTTAGGTTGTCGAGCACTCGGCATGATGGTTTCGCAATGATTGGAATGGGACCCGCGCATTGATGAAGGTAGGGGGGTCTCGGATTTTATTCGGCGGAGCATGAAGTTCCTATGTATCTCCCGTGTCTCCCTTTTTTGAAGCTTGCGCGGGAGGCATTAAGCCATAATAGCCTAACGCCTCCTTACGTCCGATGCCTTCGGCTAAAGTGTATTGCTGTTATCCAGGTTCGTGATTCTTTTGACGGCGCTTTTGTGATTCCCTCTGCTTGAAGCAGATATGGGGGTCTATAATGGGCAAATCGCATCCTATTGAACTCCGTGTCAATGGCGGAGTAAAATTGGGCCACTTGGCGCTAGCGGGCTTGTCCACGTAGTCCACGGGAGGGACCCGCGCGCGTCGCGGCGCGCTTCCACACGCACAAGCGACGTGGCGCGCGTGGGAGGGGCCTGTGGACCCACGTGTTCAAGCCTTCTCAGGCTGGTTTGGTTTGACGGATGTGGCTCTGGTTGAGGCGATAGCTTTCGCCGTTCATTTCGAGGATGTGTACGTGGTGTGTCAGGCGGTCAAGAATGGCGCCTGTGAGGCGGTCCGATCCGAAGACCTCGGTCCATTCGTCGAACGGCAGGTTGGACGTGATGATGATCGAGCCGCGTTCGTAGCTCTGGGAGATGATCTCGAAGAACAGTTCGTCCCCCGTCTTTGACAGAGGTACGAAGCCGAGTTCATCGATGATGAGCAGATCCTGGCTGGCAAGCTGCTTCTGAAGGCGCTGCAGACGGCGCTCGTCTGCGGCTTCGATGAGTTCATCGACAAGCGCGGCCACGGTGGTGAAGCGGACCTTCAGACCCTTCTGACAGGATAGGCTTTTCGCAAGGGACAGGGTAACCATGCTCCGTTGGTTTTTTCCGAGGCCGGGGATGCCCTCATAGGCATGCTCGCCCCAAATGTCCTTGACCTTCTTGTCGCGGCCGCAACCCCAGCGATAGTAGCGATAGCGAAGTGGGTTTTTTTCGTAATAGTCCTGGTGATAATCTTCGGCGGCGTAGAACCGCGTGGCGGCGAGGATCGGTGATAAAATCGGTTTGCCGAGCATCCTTTGAGCTGCGGTCTTGGAAGCTTCGGCCAGGCTGCGTTGCTTCTCGTTTGCGACGAATACGGCGGTCTGGTAGGACTGGCCGCGGTCGCAGAACTGACCACCGCCATCGGTCGGGTCGACCGAATGCCAGAACGCGATGAGCAGCGCCTCGTAGGAGACCTTTGTCGGATCGTAGGTGATCTCGACCGCCTCGTAATGCCCTGTATCACCAGCCGAGACCTGCTCGTAGGTCGGGTTTTGGGTCTTGCCGCCGACATAGCCGGAGACCGTCGCGACCACGCCTGGCACCTTGTCGAAATCCGACTCAACGCACCAGAAGCAACCGCCGGCAAAAATCGCCTTTTCGAGTTGCTGTGCGTGTGCATTTTGAGCGATGAGCGAAAATGCGATGGCCACCACCAGCTTACCCCAACTCATGACGCGTCTCCGTTTTGTTGTAGTTCAACCTATTTAGGATTGGCTTGCGCAGCGATGAGATAAACCAGAAATCCTCCCATAGTAAAACCTTTCAATGTGTGCCACAGGCGGCCGACGTCAGACATGCCAGGGCGATCTAGCTGGTCTCGGACTCAAGCTATAGCCGCAATTGCAGACATTTCATCATATGTACGACCGTGAAGTTTTCGTCCGGTCCGCTTTTTCCAGACATCACCCCACTGCTCAAAAAAAGCAACATCAGCTGATCGGCATTATTGATGGATCGAATCTACCCACCGCGGTTCCATGGGCCGCGCCCCAGGACCTGACTCTCCTCCTACGATAACCTAATCGATGTGTTCAATGGGTAGGCAATCTAACGGTCTTATCAAGGGTTCGTAGGAAAAAACGAACTGCCGCAGGTGTCAACGGCGGAGCAAAATTAGTCCACCCGGGCGGAGCAAAACTAGTCCACTTAACGTTATGCGGTACGCGGTGTTGGGGGGTTGTCCCGGTAGTCCATAGGAGGGACCCGCGCTGCTTCGTGTAGCGCTTGCGTTACGCGGAGCGAAGCAGCGTGGGAGGTTCCTGTGGGCCCACCGGGTCAACCATTGCACCGGCGGTTAAGCAGGTATTTTTGGGGATTTCCGCCGTTTTTGGCTTTGGTTGAGACGATAGCTCTCGCCGTTCATTTCCAGGATATGGACATGGTGGGTGAGGCGGTCCAGCAAAGCCCCGGTCAGGCGTTCCGAGCCGAATATCTCCGTCCACTCATCGAACGGCAAGTTGGAGGTCACCAGGATCGAGCCCCGCTCGTAGCGCTGGCTGAAGACTTCGAACAGCAGCTCGGCGCCGGTCTTCGAGAGCGGCACGAAGCCGAGTTCGTCGATGATCAGAAGGTGATACTTTGCCAGTTGCTTCTGCAGGCGCAACAGGCGTTTTTCATCCCTGGCCTCCATCAGTTCATGAACCAGGGCAGCGGCCGTGAGGAAGCCGACGGAGAGCCCCTTTTGGCAGGCCGCCAGACCGAGACCGAGGGCGATATGGGTCTTGCCGGTTCCGCTGTTGCCGAGCGCGATGATATTCTCACGACGCTCGACGTATTCGCATCGCGCCAACTCCAGAACCAGCATCTTGTTGAGCGATGCGATGGCCTTGAAGTCGAAGCTGTCGAGGCTTTTGACGGCGGGGAACCTGGCCTGTCTGATCCGCCGCTCGACCATGCGGCGCTCACGGTCGATCAGTTCCAACTCGGTCAGACGGACAAGATACCGCACATGGTCGGCGCCCTCGGTGGCGCATTGGCGGGCCAGCTTGTCGTATTCGCGCAGGAACGTCGGCAGTTTCAGGGTCTTGAGGTGATGGGCCAGCAACACTTGCGGCGTATCGGTCATGACGCGCCTCCACCCAACAAGCTCATATAACTGGCGGCGGCCGTGGTCGCCACGTTGGCCCGAGGCAGGTAGGGATAGATATCCAGGTCGAGTTTGGGCGGGCGTCGCTCGATACGGCACAGCACAAGGTGTTTGACGGCGTCGTAGCCGATCGCACCCAGGCGCAGGGCGTCCTTCACCGCGCCGTGAAGCACCTCGAGATCGAAGGTCTCCACAAGCCGAAGGACCTGGACGTATTCCCGCTTGCCGGCCTTGCCCATGCGCGCCTCCAGGAGACGGCGCAGGGTTGGGAAGGCATCAGGCAGTTCCCATCCGGCTAGCGGCGCGGCCTGATCCAGGGCACCGATCTTGTGCTCCAGCAAAGGCAGGTAGTGGATCGGATCGAAGACCATATCTTCCCGGTCGTAGGAACGGGGGTGTCGGGCAATGATCCCGGCGCCGCAACCGATAACCACCTCGTGGACATAGCCACGGATCCAGACTTCCTGATGGCCGTAGGCGACGGGCACGGAATAGTCATTCGTCCGGTAGCGCACCAGGGACAGCGAGTTGACCCGCGTGCCCTGCTTGTCGCACGCGTCGAACGGTGCCGGCAGTGGCCTCTTCAACGCTTCGCGGTCACGCACAAACCGTTCGCCGATGCTCTCGCGGTGGCCGCGCAGGACGTTGCCTTGCCGGTTGCGGCATTGCTCTTCCAGGTGGCCATTGAAGGCGTCCCAGCTCGCGAACCGGGGAAGCGGCGTCATGAAGTTCCGCCGGGCATAGCCGACCACCCCCTCCACATTGCCTTTGTCGTTACCCTTGCCGGGACGGCCGTAGCGGTCCTCGAAGAGGTAATGGGACTGCAGCCCGCTGAACGCCCGCGTTCGTTGCCGCGTGCCATCTGACAAGATGCGCGACACCAGACACTTGTCGTTGTCGTAAAGAATCGATTGGGGAACGCCGCCGAAAAAAACAAAGGCTCTGTTGTGCCCGTCCAGCCAGGCCTCCGTCGTCGTCGCCGGGTAGGCCGCAACGAAGCAGGCATCGCTGTGGGGAAGTGTCATGACGAAAAAATGCGCCCGATACTTGACGCCGGCGATGATCGCATCCGCCTCGCCAAAGTCCGCTTGAGCATGGCCCGGAGGATGTGACAACGGCACAAACATCTCACGCCGACGAAGGCGCCGTTCCCGAACGTAATCCTTCACGATGGTCTCTTTGCCCGTGAAGCCATGTTCGTCGCGAAGGCGCTCGAAGATACGCTTCGCCGTGTGGTGCTGCTTACGGTGAACCGTTCGGTCCTCCTCCAGAATACGGTCGATGATATCCGTGAAGGGGGCCAGTTTCGGGCGTTTCGGTGGCTGGCGTCGCCGATATCCCGGCGGTTCCGAATGCCGCAGCATCTTCCTCACCGTCTCGCGCGCAATGCCAAACCGACTTGCCGCCTCTCGCTGGCTCAGACCATCAACATGGCAGGCCAGCCGAACGCGCAGATATAGGTCCACGGTGTACATCCTCCCGCCTTCCATCTCAAAAAAGATCGAAGGCTACAGGTGGCAGAGTTTTACTCCGCCCGCGGCTGGGAAATCCCGCCGCTTCCGTGGACTAATTTGTCACCGCCGTTCTCATATAGACGGCGAGTCTGAAATAAAGATTCGAGAAGGCCAAAAAAAACGCCAACTGCGTCAAGGTTACGTTAGACACAGCGACGCATATGGTCCTCAGCTATTTTGCGGAGTGTTTGGTTTCGTCTCTCGGTATCGACACCAGGAGGATGCAGGACTGTCTCTATCCCTTGGGGTGGCAGAAGGGGCCGGCCAGGGCGCGGTTTCCCGTTCTGCAGGATTTCATTTTGGTATCGTTGCCAGGCGTTCCAAACCACATTGTGGGTGGGGAGGTGCCATTTTGGGAGGTGGTGTAAGCGTATTTTACGAACTTCATTTGCATTCTCAAGGGCTTCGACCACGGCTCGGCAGATTGAGTAATGTTCTCTGAACTCCTCTTCCGATGAGCAAGCGCGTCCAATCAACAACTTCTGCGGCCATCTCGGATCTCTTTGAACAGAATTCGCGGCATCAATTGCCAAGGCGATTATGTGGTCGCGCAACGCCGTGCAATCTTGCGCAATTGGGCGCGGTCCGCGCTTCTGGGGCGGTGGAACCCCGGGATTCTGGGCCCACTCCCTTAAGCAAGGTGGCATCGGCTTACTCGCTCTATTGTACAGCGTAACGGTACGCTTCAGCACTGGACGGGCGTGCGCCAAGTGTTCCACCATTTCCAAAAAGAAATGGCACTCCTGTTCGGCTGAAGAACCGATTGCAGGATCGCCGTTTAGACAGAATTCTGAGTTTGTCTGAACCAAGTATTGGAATACGACCTCCTTTGCTGCTGCATTTAGGCAGGGATACATCAACCCAAGTTCCAGATTGCGTAGATACGCAGGATAGGAGAAGACAACGCGCACAACCCACTTGAGCTTCTGGTAGCATTCCTCTTTCAATTCGAGACTTTCAGTTGCTTGTTCCTCCGGCTTAAGCATCTGCTTGGCTCCTCCGTCGGATCATCGGAACGACCGTTGTTTCACGGCTGTCGGTGAGGTATTCGGCCCATTGCTCCATCAGCTTGGAGCGCCGTTCGAAAAGGTCGGAACGCGCATAAGCCGCCTCCACCTTGTCGACGACCGCATGGGCCAGTGCCGCCTCCATGACAGCGCGAGGCGCATTGGTGCATTCAGCTGCCCAATCGCGGAAACTCGAACGGAATCCGTGCGGCACGGCGTCCAGGCTGAGATCACGCATCAGTTTGGACAACGTCATATCGGACAGCGGCTTGCCGGGCCGAGTTCCGGGAAAAACAAGACCGCTTCCGTCCCCAAGCTGCTGTGCTTCTGCCAGTATCTCCAGCGCCCGTGCACACAGTGGGACACGGTGTTCGCGCCCGGCTTTCATCCGCTCAGCTGGAATGGTCCAAATTGCCGCGTTTAGATCTATCTCGCTCCACGCCATAAGCCGGACCTCTCCAGATCGTGCGGCCGTCAGGATCAGGAACTCGAAGGCCAGCTTGACAGCCGCACCGCTACCGGACGTGCGAACGGCCTTTATGGCGCCGGCGACTTCGCTATGCGGTAGGGCCCGATGATGGTGCTTGCCTTTGCCATTCTGCTTGGGAAGCACAGCGCCGATGGCGTCACCGCATGGGTTGTCCTGCCTGAAGCCTTGGGCCACGGCCCATTTCATGACCGTCGAGATGCGTTGGCGCACCCGGCGCGCGGTTTCCGGTTTCTCGTGCCAGATCGGCATGAGCACGTTGAGGACATCTGCTGTGTCGATATCCGATACCGGGCGTTTGCCCAGACGAGTGTAGACGTAAGTACGCAGAGTAGCTTCCCACTGTGCGGCGTGCTTGGCGTTACGCCAGCTTGGCCGGTGAAGCTCAATGACGGCCGCTGCAGCAGCCTCCAAGGTTGGTATGCTGGCTTGCCGCCGAAGGTCCATCGGATCGCCGCCAACGCGCGCGTTCTTGCGGTTGGCGAGCGCTTTCTCGCGGGCCTCTGCAAGCGATACTAGCTGCACCCCACCAAGCCCGAGCGTCCGCTGCCGTCCCTGGATCACGAGCCTTTGCTCCCATCGTCGTGCACCGGATGGCTCGATCTTCAGGTAAAGGCCATTGCCGTCGCAGTACCGGCCAGCTTCGGAGGTCTTGCGCACGAAAACCGGCGTCAACCTCTTGTCGGGATGCTTTCCTTTCGGCTTGCGACCAGACGCCATTACATGTACTCCCTATTTAATTCCTTATATTTGATGGGAATGTACGGGAAATCACAAGATGGCGCAAGACGTCGATAGCTTCCTAATCAAGCTTATACAACACTTTTTGGAAAGTCTGGGATGCACTAAGAAAGGATTATGGCGGAGGGGGTGGGATTCGAACCCACGATACGCTTTTGGCGTATACACACTTTCCAGGCGTGCGCCTTTGACCACTCGGCCACCCCTCCGGCACCAAAAAATCCCCGAGTCGCAAGACTGGTACGATCATCGGGCTTGTCTAGAAGGCGCAGAACCTAACCGAGCAGTCCAGCTGTCGCAACAAACCCGGCAGGCTTGGTACCCCCCAAAAATAAAGGGTATTATATCCCAACGTTGACAAACCCCTTCTGATCTGCTAATCTCATTAGCATGAAAGGAAGGAAGAAAATGATTAAGAAAGCCCCTGGAAAATCGCACCGTAAGGGAATGTCGATCATCGAATTGATGGAGATGTTCCCGACTAAGGAAGCGGCTACCAAGTGGTTTGAAGACACGATCTGGGGCGGTGAGCGGCATTGCTCCAAGTGCGGTAGCTTCAAGACCAGCCATGCGAAACACCGTTATATGCCGTATTTCTGCAACGATTGCCGGTCTTATTTCAGCGTTCGCACCAGCACCCCGATGGCCAACTCCAAAATCCCCTTGCATAAGTGGGCGATTGGGATTTATCTCTGCCTGACCAGCCTTAAATCGGTTTCCAGCATGCAACTGCATCGGGACCTCAAAATCACCCAGAAGGCAGCATGGTTCATGCTCCACCGCATTCGTGAGGCGTGGGCGGGTGAAGACACCGATGAGCCGTTTGACGGCCCTGTCGAGGTGGATGAAACCTACGTTTCGGGCAAGCGCCGCAACATGAGTGCGGCCAAGCGCAAGGCCCTCAAGAACACGGGCCGGGGCGTGGCTGGCAAAACCGCCGTTGTCGGCATTAAGGACCGGGACAGTAATGAAGTCGTAGCCAAGGTGGTCAAGTCCACGGATGCCGACACGCTTCAGGATTTTGTCGAGGACAACACGGCAGAAGATGCCAAGGTGTTTACCGATGGCGCAACGGCCTATCAAGGCATGGACCGTGAGCATGAGGCGGTTCTGCACTCGGTCGGCGAATACGTGCGCGGCATGGCCCACACCAACGGCATTGAAAGCTTCTGGTCGATGCTCAAGAGAGCGCATAAGGGAACGTTCCATAAGATCAGCCCTAAACAACTCAATCGGTACGTTCAAGAGTTTGCCGGCAAGCATAACGTGCGCGACTCAGACACGCTTGTTCAGATGCGTGACACGGTTGCCCGCCTTGTCGGCCGGAGGCTTCTCTACCGTGACTTGATCGCCAGCAACGGACTCTCCAACGCCTCCCGGTAAAGGCTCGATAGGACGAAACAGGGCGCGGGCCAACTTCTCAGGTGTCGCGCCCTTCAAGTCCACTTTCGGGTCTAGCTTGGGTCTGTAGGGCATATCTATCTCCTGTTATCAGTAAGCTCAGTATGGCAAATATCGCCATTAGGACATCGCGCGCCAACTGGCAGTGTTGTCCGTCTCAATGTCTTCAACCCATTCCAGCTTGACATCATCCAGGCTCCAAGTGTCCTTGAAGGCTGCGGTAGATTTTGTGTCCCCAAGCGGTGCGGAATAATCACGCTTTGAATTGAATAGTGTGTCGAGGTAGATCAGATCGACGGTCGCACTATTCATGCCGCGCATTACGTCCAGGTTATCGGCGGTCCAGAGTGTCCGGTTTTGCCAATTAGGCTCAGTCATTTTCCAAGTCTTGAAAGATATGTGGGGCGTGCTTCAGGACGCTAGACCTGTCTAGCACGCTTTTGTTGATGAGAAATTCCGTGAAATTGCGAATGGATATCACACCATATTCAATCCCAGGATACGGCTCGGCTTCTAGGACGCCTGATTTGATGTTTCTCTGGACCTGATCTGCTATGGCGGACAACTTGCGCGGATTGGCCGTCCATATCTTCGCACACCGTTCGGCGGTGATGCCTATATTGCCGCCCGCGTAAGCGGCCAGTTCTCCAATTATTCTATTCTGTTTGGGGCTTAACCGACCGCCATATGAAGCACTCCATCGCGCCCAAAGGAACAAGGTAAAGGCACCCAGCGCAAACATTGCCAATGGTGTGGGGATCAGGTTCATTGCTCGCAGCCAAGTCGCAAAGTCGTCTGGGATGCCAGCGAGGCCGATAATGCGCTCCACGAGCCAAAGCAGAGAAATACCACCCGTGACAATGGCGGCTGGACCGTTCCCAGCCTTTTCCTTCCAATCCATCCAGCCATGCTATGCGCACATTCCATGAAAGTCAACGTTGGGATATAATCACCAAAATAAAATTATCCCCATGTTCCACAGGCTTGTCGCCAAAAGTGCTAAAATCATAGGCTTGCTATATGGTCTCTATTCGAAACGATCAAAAGTTACCCTGTAAACAAAGGGACTTATATACGATAGTGCCGAATCTGGAGGTCCGCATGGTTAAAGCCCCCTGCCAGCAATGCGACTCCCCAGGGGGCGAGAAAACTCTAAGAAATCAGGTTTGCATGCCGCTCAACGGGCGCGTGCAGTGCATCGACTTCTGCATACATCACATCGTCGCGGCGCTGAACGCCGGAGGTATCTCCACTGTTGCTAGTTGCTGCGGCCACGGCAAGATGAAGGGCAACATCATCCT
>CAXXRP010000014.1:0-44170 GCA_963662375.2 Rhodospirillaceae bacterium | reverse complement strand
CTCGGGTCGTCCGCGATGGACTGAAGCCAGCGGGTTTCGCCGACCGGATTCTCGTGGTCATAGTTGGCCTGCACGTGCACCGATTTGACGACGTTCTGATTCTCGATATCCGTGAGGAAATCCCAGATAAGGTAGTTTTTCCTGAGCTTGGTATTGGGCCCCCAAATACGTATCGATTCCGGGCCCCTCATGTGGGGATAGTTGTGGTTGTCGATATCCCACAGATGGTGATGCGCATCGATGATCTGCATCGTGAGGGGTCTCCAGGCAAGCTTGGGAAGTTGGACGAGGGTTTCGCCGCAATAGGAAACGAATTGTCCCCCAAGTTAGAAGAAAAAGGCGAGGGGCGGCAAGGCTGGCGTCGTAGCCATTTTGTACCAGCGCGGTTCGTGTTATCAAACCACTGTGTACCATGCTGAGCAGCAAAGATGTTTGATATGACTGAACAACTTCTCAATTCTGTTACAGGTAAATCTGCGTGGAAGAGCTCGGATTTGGCGACGGATCGCTCGTGGCACTATTTGCTGGAACAGCACCACATTGACGAGATCGCCACGCTGTTGGATGTGTTGCGGGAGTCCGGGCTTCGTCCACCGATGATCAAGCGGGATGACTTTTCGGCTCCTGCCTTGACCGAATTGCTCTCGTCTGTCGGGCGAGAAATTGAAACCGGATTTGGCGTCGCACGCATCGGCGGTCTGCCGGTGGACGATTTTGATTTCGCCGATCTGGAGACCGTGTTTTGGTCATTGGGGTTGCTTCTCGGTCATCCCGTCTCACAAAACAGCGCCGGCCAGTGTATCGCCCATGTGGTCGATCGAGGCGTTTCCTACGACCAGGCAAATGCTCGGGGCTATACCACCCGCGCGGAATTGGTACCGCATTGCGATGCGGGCCCCGATTTTGTCGGTCTGCTTTGCGTACATCCTTCGAGGAGCGGCGGCGAAAGTTCGCTCGCCAGTTCGATGGCGATCTATAACGAGATTCTGGGCAAGCATCCAGAGTATCTCGACGACTTGTATCGCGGATTCTACCACGACCTGCGAGGTGAAGGTCCGACCGGTAGCCTTGACGAACTCACCAATCACCCCATCCCCATCTTCAGCTATTTTGGAGGTCAGTTGAGCTGTAGTTTCAACACGAAGTCGATGGAACAAGCGAACGACAAATTGGGGAAGAACTACACCAAGGGTCAGAAAGCCGCGGTCGACTGCATCATAGATCTCGCCCGAGAATCAACTTTCCGCTACGACATGGTTTTTCAATCTGGCGATATTCAATTTGTCAACAACCACACCGTTCTCCATTCCCGAAACGCGTATGAAGATTTCGACGATCTTGAGCGCAAGCGACGCCTATTGCGGCTTTGGATCGTCCAACCCCAATGTCGCTTGCTGGATCCGTTGTTGGCCGATCGTTTCAATACGGGTCCGCGCGGTGGCGTGGCGCAGCGGGAAGATCTGGGCAAGGCCCTGCCAGGGCTATCTGAAGCACAACAATGACCGAGTCCCTCAAGGGAAAATCGGCAATTGTGACTGGTGGGGCGGGTGGCATCGGGTCCGCCATCTGCAGAACCTTGGCGGACTCTGGCGCACATGTTGTTGTGGCATACAACAGTAACGAGATGCGGGCAGCCGAGCTTGCCGCGGATTTGCCGGGCGAAGGTCACTTCGCGCAGCACGTTGCGATTGAGGATGGAGGCACGCTTGACCAACTCGCGGAAGTCGTGGCATCCCGATTTGGGAGTCTCGATTTACTCGTGAACAATGCGGCCACAACGCGTTTCATTCCTCACGACGATCTGGAAGCGTTGGACGATGCGTTGTTCGATGAGATTCTTCAGGTGAACGTGCGGGGATCGTTCGCGTGTGTTCGTGCGCTGAGAGAACTCCTTGAAGCCGGGGAGGGTGGCTTGGTCGTCAACATGTCGTCGATTTCCTCGGTGATCGGGTTGGGCAGCAATATCGCTTATTGCGCATCGAAGGCGGCGCTCGACAGCTTGACCCGGTCTCTCGCGCGAGCGCTGGCACCGAAAATTCGGGTGGTGTCCGTTGCGCCGGGAGTGGTGGACACGCCCTGGATTAAGGGATTTGACCAACAATGGCAGGATCAGCAAATCATGCGTACGCCGCTTCAGGAATTTGCGAGCCCTGATGATGTTGCGTCGGCCGTACTTGCTGTGGCCGTGAATCTGAAATCCACAACAGGCAGTGTTATCACCGTGGACGGTGGGCGCTTGTTGGGATAGCAGCGCATTCGCCGTATTCAAATACTTCACTTGAACGGAGACTTAGATGACGGAAACGCCACTGAACGAAGAAGAACTGGCCGCGTTGCGCGAACTCGATTCACCGACGGTCTACAACACGATCGAAATGCAGCGGCCGGAACGCCAGGGATTTGGGTATACGACCGATACCATGGTGTCGATCGATCCGATGCTCCCGCCTCTGGTCGGTTATGCGAAGACGGCAACGATCCGAAGCACGCGGCCGTCCGGAAAGTCAGCCGGTGAGATCAGGCAAATTCGCCTGGATTACTTTCGTTATGTCGCGGCCGATCCTGTTCCAGGGATCGCGGTGATCCAGGATTTGGATGGTGATCAGGCAGGATACGGTTCGTTCTGGGGAGAGGTCACGTCGACATCACTTAGCGCACTGGGGTGTATCGGGGGTGTCACTGATGGCAGCATCCGGGACGTCGATGCTATCGCGCCGGGTTTTCAACTTCTGGCCCGAAAAGTCGTCCCGAGCCGCGCCTATGTTCACCTGGTCGACTTCGAATGCGAAGTCAACATACTGGGCATGGTCGTCCAGCCCGGCGACCTGATTCACGCTGATCGGCATGGGGCCGTCGTCATTCCACATGACATGGCACGTGATATATCGCGGGGCGCTGATTTAATCGCCCGGCGAGAGAAAATTATCCTCGATGCTGCTAAGAAACCTGGATTTACGGTGGACGCCCTTGAACAGGCGATGGTCGAGGTATCAAAGCTCAAAGAATAACCGGCCGTCCTGACAGAGCTACTGGGATTCCTTTGACGGTCCCCGATGAACAAGGCGTGACCCGAATGTTTGAGCGACCGGCATGACTTCGATTGTGTTGACGTTGACATGCGATGGCAGGGTGACGATGTCCAGAATGACTTGCGCGATATCGTTGGATGTCATGGCTTTGAAGTCTTCATAGAAATTCGCGCTGGGGTCACCAGTTCTTACGATATCGAATTCCGTTTCTGACATTCCCGGTGAGATGGACGTGACCCGTACGTTCCGGCCAATGAGGTCGGCACGCGTATTCATGGCAAATTGTGTGACGAAAGATTTGGTGGCGCTGTAGACAGGGCCACCGGGACCGAAGTGATTGCCTGCAACCGATGCCACGTTGATGACATGGCCCCGATCTCGCGCCACCATGTCCGGCAAAATCGCTCGAGTGCAATACAACACGCCTTTGATGTTCGTATCGACCATCGTTTCCCAATCGTCGATATTGGCTTCCCAGGCTGATGCTTTGCCCAACGCCAGTCCTGCGTTGTTGATCAATATTGTGATATCGGCAAAGTCTTCGGGCAGTCCAGAAACCGCGGTCTGAACGGCGTCGCGGTCGCGTACGTCAAGCGTGACAGTCAAACACTTGTCGCCCAATTCAGATTGAAGTTTCTCAAGCCTGTCGCTTCGGCGGCCGGAAGCAATAACCCTTGCGCCCTCGGCGATGAACAATCTCGTGATCGCCTCTCCGAATCCTGCCGTCGCACCGGTGACAAACGCTATTTCACCGTCAAGTTTCGCCATAAACACTGCTCCCCATCTCTTTCAAAAGATCATTAAATGCGAAAAAGGGTACGGCTCCCGGAACGCGAGAGCCGATGAGACGTAAAAATCTAGGGATGGTCCGTGACTAACTTCCGGCAGCTCGTTTGACAGCAACCTTTTCGTCGTTGTGATCGCTGGTTTGCACTGCTGGTTTGAGACTAGCGGAACTTTGTGCGTTCGCAGCTGTCTGCTCGGGAACTGATGCAGCTTTGACTTTGATCGGCTGCGGAATCTCCCTCTCGTCGGCTCCTTTCTTGGCCGCTTTAACTGACCTTCGATATAAGCGCCTGACTCGATTGACAGGACTTCGTGCCAAATTTCTCCGATCACCTTGGCGGTTTTCGCGAGTTTGATCTTGCGCGCGCGAATTTTGCCGGAAACCGAACCATGAATCTCTATGTGGTCGGCTACGATTTCGCCGCTGATCGAGGCTTTTTCCCCGACGGTAAGTGCCTGCGATGTAACGTCGCCTTCGATGCTTCCATCCACCTGCATTTCACCGTCCGTGCTGAGGTTGCCGATGATATGTAGATTGACGCTGATGATTGAGGGCGCTGCTTTGACGCCTCCCGCTCCGTTGGCTGAAGCTTTTTTTTCGCGATCAGTCTTTGAAAACATATTTACCTGCCTTCAGGAATTTGTCCGGGTCTTGCGACCGTCCCTTGAACAATACTTCGTAATGAACGTGTGAACCAGTACTCCGTCCAGTACTACCCATCATTCCGATTTTCTGACGAAAATTAACCTTTTCGCCTTTCTTTACCAGAATCTTGTGAAGATGTGCATACCTTGTCTTGACGCCAAGGCCATGATTTATCTCTACGAAACGACCGTAAGGTCCTTTTCTCCGGCGTATGTGATCACACCTGCGGCCGTCGCACGTACGATGGTTTTGAAGGGACCGGCGAAGTCCAGTCCGTAGTGCATGGCCCATCGTTTTGTGAACGGATCCTTACGCTTTTCAAACCCACTGGAGCGATAATAATTATCTGCCGGCGGCGCGAGAGGAAGTGTCTGCAAGATTTGTTGGAGACCTTCCCAGCGGGCGAGGTGCAGTTCCAGTTCCAGTACACTGCTTTCGAACTCGTTTCCCATTCCCGCAAATTCATTGGCCGATTGTATCGCGTCGAGACTCACGAGCGGGCCGCCTTGACCGGTTTCAGTCGCGTCAGTGAGGCGAAGCAGGTCGCCAATATCGAGCCCGGTCAGTTTGACCATAGACTCCATCTCGCCCACGCTAACGTGCGTGCGGTCTTGGATACGATTTATCAGGTCCTGTTGAGATGATTTGAGTTCGGTGAGGCGCTGTTCAAGTTCAATTACGCGTTTCGCGGCAGAATGATGAAGTTTCTTTGCGCCATCTCTGTCCTGCGTAATCTGACCTAAAGATTGCCGCGTCATCTGGAGCGACTCGGACAACGAGGAATTGTGGGTCGACGTAACGTTTAGATTGTTCTCCAACTGCTCAACTTGCGCCTTGAGCGCTTGCTCTACTGTCAGTGCTTTGTCGCGTTCACTGATCACCGTATCCAATTCACCGGTCAGCGAACTGAGTCGGTTTTCAAGCGAACCCTTGTAATGGACAAGGTCCAGGAGTTGTTTGTGCTTTGTCTCAAGGTCGCTGGTCAGCGCAACGAAGTGGTCCTGCGTATCCGACAGCTCTTGTGAGAGTTGCTCATATGCAGACTCCATATTGGCAATTCGGCGATTTTTCGAATCGATGATTTGATCTTTGAACAGGAGATAAACAGAAGCGAAAACGACCCATCCGAAAGATGCGATGAAGACCGCAGTCAAAAGCCCCTGAGCCGGCTTGTTTAGCGATACGAATCTTACATTCCCCTGGCTGCGATAATAGAACTGCCGCTCGGGAAACATCCGATCACTGAGCTCAGTAAGAATTGCGCGCCAATCCCTGTTTTGGTAATTTTTCATTATTTCGCCCAAGGCCTCACTTAAAGTTCTGTTACTAACATTTTACGCTCACTGCCAAGGCATGCGATGTGGAACGTGATGGATGCAATATTCCGCCATACCCATCCCGTCATCCCCGCATTTTCCTGAGCCCATCCAGTTCTCACTTGGCGCCACGTCGGCTGAACATTATCACTCTTGTCGACAAAAATTGTTGAGCTATCTACTCCAACCGACATTTCCCAGATGGCCCTCAAATTTATTGCGATGATACCCTGATTGCACCGCCACTGGAATGAGTTCCCCTCCGCAGCCGTCTGATAGCCCGATTCTTGTCAGTTGGCGGTGTCCAGAAGCCCATTCGGCCCGGTTTTTCGCCATCCAGACGCACCTCTCCCGCACTTTTCACATCGCCGTCGATTCCCCCGGCCTACGCCGGAGCGGGTCTTGGTCGCAGATCATCAATCAGGCGCAGGATTTTCCGGAACAGATCCTTTGGCACCGCCACCTCGGCCAATTGGAACGTGACGTACCGGCCATGGCGGACCACCCTGGCGCCGATCTTGACCAGTTTCTCCCGCAGCGTCGTCAATGACCAGTGCTCCACCTCCTTCGGCAAAGCCAGCGTGCGCATGAAGTTGGCGAGGTTATAGGCGAGGGCATGAAGCTGCAGCCGAACGGCATTGTCGCGGAACTTGCGGCACGACAATCGGGTCCATTTGATCGCGTTCTTGCCTTCCTTGATGTATTGCTCCGCTTTGCCCCGCTGATTGTAGAACCATGTCACCCGCTCGGCGGAACGGGACAGGTTGGTGACGATGAAACCGACACGGGGAACCAGTTCACCGGGATGCCATTCCACCTTGGCCACCACGCGCCGCTTCTTGTCCCAGCTTCCAGCCCGGTAGCTAAAGCTGGCATAGAAGCGCAGAACGTGGTTGGGCGGGCGGCCGACGGGTCGCGTCAGCAGATGAGCGACGCTTTCCTGAAGAACCTGGTTCTTCGGTAAGCGAATCGCGTACAGGAAGCCCTCGGCTTCGAGGTATTCGTACATCTCCGGCGCGGCGAAGGCGGCATCGCCCCGGAAATACAGTCGTACCTTCCGACCCTTGTAGCGAACGACAACCGGCTTCAACACGCCTTCCCGGTCATCGGCGCTGTGAACGTTGCCGGGACGCAGGGCGCACCGCTCCAGATCACCGAACTGGTTGAACACGAAAAGAGGGTGATAGCAGGAACACCCGAAGTGACCGTTGTAGGCGGTGCCCTCTTGTTCGCCATGGGTCGGGCTGACGCTTGAGTCCATGTCGAGGATGATCATCTTCGGTGGGCGACGGTCATGAACCTTGTCGATCCAAACGCCGGATAAGTCGGTCAACGCGGCAAAGTTCTCGTCGCTGGCCAATAGCTCCGTCTCGAAGCGTCCCATCTGGCTGGTGGAAGCGGCCTGTTTGGTGACAGCATGGCCGCCGACGATCCACCGCATGGCGGGATCACGGCCCAGACGGTCGGCGTCGTTCACGTCATCGTAGCCACCAAGACGGCCATAAACGGACTGGCGAAACTGCCCGACCATGCCATGCCGCCCGTTCTTGCCGGTACGGCTGTCTTGGAAAAGGCCCCCGGCAACCTCGGTCAGGCCAAGGGCATCGTCAAGCTCCCGGTAGGCGATAAACCCAGCGTCGGAGGTGACCTTGGAACCGTGGAACTCAAGCTTCAGTCGACGGTCGAAATCGACCCGCAAATGGGGGTTTCTTGATTCACCCGCCGGGTGACATCGGGTTTGCCCGTAACGCTGATGGTATTGCATTGATTCTTATAGCAGAATCAGCAAAGCAGGTCATCAAATTGGTCATCCATCTGGGGAATCCGGGTCCAATACGCTTGCGGCCATAGATCCTCTTAGA
Source organism: Rhodospirillaceae bacterium (assembly GCA_963662375.2). Classification (GTDB taxonomy): domain Bacteria; phylum Pseudomonadota; class Alphaproteobacteria; order Rhodospirillales; family Rhodospirillaceae; genus UBA11612. The sequence continues at coordinate 36,531 of CAXXRP010000014.1, read as the reverse complement.
ACCGGATATCCAAAGAATATCCGAATGCGCGCAATTGTGCCTGTTCGATGGATTGGCAGCAAGCACATCGTGGTCAAATGAGAAACGGCGGTGACAAATTAGTCCACGGAAGCGGCGGGATTTCCCAGCCGCGGGCGGAGTAAAACTCTGCCACCTGTAGCCGTCGATCTTTTTTGAGATGGAAGGCGGGAGGATGTACACCGTGGACCTGTATCTGCGCGTTCGGCTGGCCTGCCATGTTGATGGTCTGAGCCAGCGAGAGGCGGCAAGTCGGTTTGGCATTGCGCGCGAGACGGTGAGGAAGATGCTGCGGCATTCGGAACCGCCGGGATATCGGCGACGCCAGCCACCGAAACGCCCGAAACTGGCCCCCTTCACGGATATCATCGACCGTATTCTGGAGGAGGACCGAACGGTTCACCGTAAGCAGCACCACACGGCGAAGCGTATCTTCGAGCGCCTTCGCGACGAACATGGCTTCACGGGCAAAGAGACCATCGTGAAGGATTACGTTCGGGAACGGCGCCTTCGTCGGCGTGAGATGTTTGTGCCGTTGTCACATCCTCCGGGCCATGCTCAAGCGGACTTTGGCGAGGCGGATGCGATCATCGCCGGCGTCAAGTATCGGGCGCATTTTTTTCGTCATGACACTTCCCCACAGCGATGCCTGCTTCGTTGCGGCCTACCCGGCGGCGACGACGGAGGCCTGGCTGGACGGGCACAACAGAGCCTTTGTTTTTTCGGCGGCGTTCCCCAATCGATTCTTTACGACAACGACAAGTGTCTGGTGTCGCGCATCTTGTCAGATGGCACGCGGCAACGAACGCGGGCGTTCAGCGGGCTGCAGTCCCATTACCTCTTCGAGGACCGCTACGGCCGTCCCGGCAAGGGTAACGACAAAGGCAATGTGGAGGGGGTGGTCGGCTATGCCCGGCGGAACTTCATGACGCCGCTTCCCCGGTTCGCGAGCTGGGACGCCTTCAATGGCCACCTGGAAGAGCAATGCCGCAACCGGCAAGGCAACGTCCTGCGCGGCCACCGCGAGAGCATCGGCGAACGGTTTGTGCGTGACCGCGAAGCGTTGAAGAGGCCACTGCCGGCACCGTTCGACGCGTGCGACAAGCAGGGCACGCGGGTCAACTCGCTGTCCCTGGTGCGCTACCGGACGAATGACTATTCCGTGCCCGTCGCCTACGGCCATCAGGAAGTCTGGATCCGTGGCTATGTCCACGAGGTGGTTATCGGTTGCGGCGCCGGGATCATTGCCCGACACCCCCGTTCCTACGACCGGGAAGATATGGTCTTCGATCCGATCCACTACCTGCCTTTGCTGGAGCACAAGATCGGTGCCCTGGATCAGGCCGCGCCGCTAGCCGGATGGGAACTGCCTGATGCCTTCCCAACCCTGCGCCGTCTCCTGGAGGCGCGCATGGGCAAGGCCGGCAAGCGGGAATACGTCCAGGTCCTTCGGCTTGTGGAGACCTTCGATCTCGAGGTGCTTCACGGCGCGGTGAAGGACGCCCTGCGCCTGGGTGCGATCGGCTACGACGCCGTCAAACACCTTGTGCTGTGCCGTATCGAGCGACGCCCGCCCAAACTCGACCTGGATATCTATCCCTACCTGCCTCGGGCCAACGTGGCGACCACGGCCGCCGCCAGTTATATGAGCTTGTTGGGTGGAGGCGCGTCATGACCGATACGCCGCAAGTGTTGCTGGCCCATCACCTCAAGACCCTGAAACTGCCGACGTTCCTGCGCGAATACGACAAGCTGGCCCGCCAATGCGCCACCGAGGGCGCCGACCATGTGCGGTATCTTGTCCGTCTGACCGAGTTGGAACTGATCGACCGTGAGCGCCGCATGGTCGAGCGGCGGATCAGACAGGCCAGGTTCCCCGCCGTCAAAAGCCTCGACAGCTTCGACTTCAAGGCCATCGCATCGCTCAACAAGATGCTGGTTCTGGAGTTGGCGCGATGCGAATACGTCGAGCGTCGTGAGAATATCATCGCGCTCGGCAACAGCGGAACCGGCAAGACCCATATCGCCCTCGGTCTCGGTCTGGCGGCCTGCCAAAAGGGGCTCTCCGTCGGCTTCCTCACGGCCGCTGCCCTGGTTCATGAACTGATGGAGGCCAGGGATGAAAAACGCCTGTTGCGCCTGCAGAAGCAACTGGCAAAGTATCACCTTCTGATCATCGACGAACTCGGCTTCGTGCCGCTCTCGAAGACCGGCGCCGAGCTGCTGTTCGAAGTCTTCAGCCAGCGCTACGAGCGGGGCTCGATCCTGGTGACCTCCAACTTGCCGTTCGATGAGTGGACGGAGATATTCGGCTCGGAACGCCTGACCGGGGCTTTGCTGGACCGCCTCACCCACCATGTCCATATCCTGGAAATGAACGGCGAGAGCTATCGTCTCAACCAAAGCCAAAAACGGCGGAAATCCCCAAAAATACCTGCTTAACCGCCGGTGCAATGGTTGACCAGGTGGGCCCACAGGAACCTCCCACGCTGCTTCGCTCCGCGTAACGCAAGCGCTACACGAAGCAGCGCGGGTCCCTCCTATGGACTACCGGGACAACCCCCCAACACCGCGTACCGCATAACGTTAAGTGGACTAGTTTTGCTCCGCCCGGGTGGACTAATTTTGCTCCGCCGTTGACAATTAACCCTTCGACTGGAGAATTTCTCGAGAAAATACTCGCCGATATATACCAAACACCGATAGAAATAGTGGAAAGGGCGACTGAGATCATCAATGGCGGTTAACTTTGACCGGGGCAGCGGACTAAAGGCCGATATACTCCGCAGGCGAGAGATCGCAGTCATATCTTTCGCCAAACAGCCTTAGGGCAGGTGAGGGGCGTTGGCCTTGCACCTTCCGAGCGCTAGAAACCGGTCGGCCCAGTTAGCGCTTCCCTGCTCACGTCTATAAACAAGTCGGCGATTGCTGCCTGATTCTCTGTAAGTCCTTGCTCCTGAACATAACGAATCAACGTCTCCAAGTTCTTACGGTTGGTCTCATCAAGGCCATAAGCCCAGGGATCATGCCCGAGTATGGCCACCTGTTCCTCCCACTCGTGGGTAAACCAGGCGAGCGGCACCACGCGCGGATTCCTAACACGCTCGTATGCGAGGCGTTTAGCTTCATTGAATGCATGGGCAATATTTGAAGCAAGCCATGGATGCTTTTTCACGAGCTCTTCCCGGACCAGAAGGACGTGCATGATCGGAAATATACCCGTCTTCTTGTAATATTCTATTTCCATCTCCCTATAGTTCGGAAAAAGCCGGACGATATTTTTCTCTCTTCTCAGAAACGAAGGTGGCATTCCGGGTGATATAAGGCCCTCAATTTCTCCCTTGAGCAAAAGCTCGTCCATGGAAGCCGTTTTGTGCACTCGCTCGATGTGAAGCTCGGTTTGGGGCGTAAAAGAGATATCTTCCTGCCGATTTGTGACCCAAGTGATCTTCTGGTGTGCGACGGAAAAATGGTCGCTCAATATTCCCCTGAGCCAAACCGCAGCCGCGGTTTGAAACCCGCTTTCCACGCCGATGCGTCGGCCAACCAAGTCTGCGGCCTTTGATATACCTATCGTAGCATTGACGAAGATGAAGCCGTGCCGGAACCGTCTATGGGGGAAAACCGGGAGCGCGATATAGGGATGCCCTCGCTCGCGCGCCATGAAATACGCACATGCATTCAGTTCCGTGATATCACATTCCGCGCTTCTCTGTAGCCGCCACTGACGATCCCGGGCAGCTGCATCGGCCAGGACAACCAGGTCGACACCATCGACACCAACACGTCCGTCAATTATGGATTGGGTAATTTCATAGTCGCCGCAAGCAAGTGACAACTGCAATTTTTGAGGCATAGCAAGATTCCTCCGGCTCTATCCGGCGGATGCAAATAAGCACCAGTACTACAAACGTCTTTCATGATCGAAGCGGTCGACAGAACAGTACCACGTTCAAAGACGCCAACTCTCTCCAATCGCCTGGTACAAAAAAAGCCAGTCAGGTCAGCCTTGCCATGTTACTTGCACCGCATTGATTATATTATCTATCCGTCGTTGAATAAATTGGGACAATTGGCGAGTTGCGCTAACGGAGTGTCTGACTCAGTTGGTTTGTCATGTTAGGCGGCGGACTGTCGGTCACTGTAGGTAGAGCAAAGAATTAAAGTACGATTTTTCAGTGACTTAATATTTTTTATCGCATCTCTCTGAAAATCTACCATAGCGCGAACATATAGGTTCCTTTCTCACCCTGTGGCACGTCGGCGGGCATTGTCAGATTAAACCTAACTGGTCTGCGAGGACCATGATATCGCAGCCCTCAGGCTGCAAGCTACCGCCACTCAGTCAGAGCAGCAACGCGGTTGAGCTTTAAGGTTTGGCGGCTGTTGAGATGACGTTGCTGGTTGAAGTGGTGATGGACTAAAGCGTGGATTGAAGCGAATTTCTGGAGCGATTTGGAACTCCTGAATTTCGCCATCGTCTGCTCTCGTCGCCGGAACGGCTGGTGCGAGTTTTCGACCCGGTTGTTGAGCTATCGCCCAATCTCCCCCCGATATGCATTGCCAATCTCTCGCATAGCAGCGCCGTATGAGCGTAGCCTGTCCGTCACGATGGCTTCTGGGCGGCCATATCGCTTTATGGCTTTGAGCAAAAACGTCAATGCTGCCTTACGATCTCGCCTCTTTGTGACGAATGCCTCAAGCCCTTCGCCTTCGTGATCGACAGCCCGCCATAGGTAGTGAGTTTCGCTATTGATCCGCACGAAAACCTCATCCAGATGCCAGCGCCATTGTGTCCTTGCCCGCATATGTGCGGAGCGTCTCTTTTTGATTTCAGCCGCAAACATAGGGTCGAACCGGTTCCACCAAGCCCGTACTGTTTCGTAGCAAATATCGATCCCTCGTTCATGAAGTAGGTCCTCAACCTACCGTAACGAGAGCGGAGATCGCACATACATCATCACGGCCAAGCGGATGATATCGGGCGAACTGTTGAAATAACGGAATGGATTGCACATCCGGGAACGCTATAAAGCACATTCCTGGCACACAAACCGGTTTCCTCTGACAATGCTCGAACGGCGCCTAGGGCACCTAATTCGACGCCCTGCGCTCTATCGCGCGGCGTTTTGCTGCCCCTCGGTCTCTGTCGGTCACATAGATCAGTCCGGCGATGCGTCGAATAAGAGTGTCTTCATGTGGATCAAGGACGCCGTCCGCGTAGGCCACGTCCCACAGCATTTCGATGAGGTGCACCCGTTCCTCATATTCCATCTTCTGCACCATACCGCGCGTAAATCCGTAGAGTTGGTTAGATTCTTTTTGCGCGTCATGAGCGCTTTCTATGAGCTCGTGTGTCTCATCTTTCGAAAGTTCGAACTTGTCGGCGACGAGTTGTTCTATGGCGTCTCGTTCGTCTTGATCAAAGGTATCGTCCCGGCAGGCGGCTTCGACAAGCAATGCGGCCACGGCCAATCTGAGGTCGTCGGGTTTGTCCTCGGGAATCGGCACGTCGGGTGCGCCCTTAATGAGCGTAAGTATGCGGTCAATCATTTCACAAACAAAGGTCCTTAAAAATCTAGGTCCGCGGTAATCCTAACAATTCTAATGCCTCGCACATAGAACTCGGTCAGACAAGGATGAGCAGTGCACCGAGGAAGATGACACCGGTGAATAGGAATGCAACTCTTCTTTGCCTTCCATGTAGATGCGATAGCAAGCCTCTGCGGAGGTGGACACACACCCGCGGCATGCGAGGGGGCGTATGCTGTGCGCCGAGCACGCCTTTGATTCAAGAAGGGGACACGGCACCCGCGCACGCCATTTTTCGGCTTGTGAAATGTTGGCTGTCTTGGCGGTAGTGTCGTCAATACGCTGTCTGACATCCGGTCCTTTGTTCTGCAGCTCATGGGCAACGCGGAACGCTTCCGGGGGCATAATCGTCACAAACGTGCGGCAAAACAAAATAACAGCCCTTAGCGCACGCGACCTTGGTCGGTTTTACGCTTTTTAGGGTGAGTTCGTAGAGGCGTTCGTGTAAGCGGCTGTACTCGAAGCCCTGTGCGGTTCTTCCGCATCCCTTAGAATTGAAACTAGGTGCCGGACGTTGGCTTCGAACGGTCGCCGTCCGGTATTTAGCGCGATGGGTTTACCGACCCATCGGCTGTCATCTTTCAGAAGCCGGCGTTTCTCGGCGCGGTCCAGCTTATTGTTCATCTAGAACCGCGCGTAATTTATTCGCTAGCATTTCCGAACCATCCTGCCAGGAGTAAGGACGTACATAAGCGCCTGCCGGATCGAGCAGATAAAGCGCCGCGCTGTGGTCTATGGTGTACCCGCCGCCCTCTAAAGAGACCTTGCGGAAAAAGACGCTGAAATTTCTTGCCGCGGTTCGAATTTGCTCCATGGATCCGGTAAGACCAGTAATGCGTGGATCAAAGTTTTCCATATAGTCGGCCATGCGTTCACGTGTGTCCCAATCTGGATCGACGGTGATTAATACGGGTTGAAGATCTACCGCTTGCGGGCCTAGGCGTTCGAGAAGTTGGCCCATGTCGATGAGGGTTGTTGGGCAAACATCCGGGCAGCGTGTGAAGCCGAAGAATAAAAGTGCCCATTTTCCGGCAAAACTTTCAGGTGTAACTACGGTTCCTGTCGTGCCTACGAGCTCAAAATGTTTTACCTTATCGGTTTGCGCGGTCGGCGCCACTGGTGAGCTCCGCTCCACGAACATGACGGTCACAAGAACGACTAGAATCGCCAGCCGTGTGGCAGCAATCGTTGCTAGGCCCGCCGTGCGCGGCATGATCAAATCCTTTCCAGGGAAGGCCACTTTACGGCCATCGTTTGCCTAATCCCTGGGGGCGGGCCCCGCAACCGTTTTCGGCGCTCTGCGCCGATTTCCTATTTCCGTCGAGCGTGATAAACCGCACGCCATGCTTCGTATCGACAACCTTACTTACCGCATCGGCGGACGTCTTTTGCTGGATCAGGCCGGAGCCGCCGTGGGCGCTGGGCACCGCGTCGGTTTGGTCGGCCGCAATGGCACCGGTAAGACGACCCTGCTGCGGCTTATTACCGGTCACTTAGCGCCGGAATCGGGCGAGATTGCCATGCCGCCGCGCTGGCGCGTTGGTATTACCAGCCAGGAAGCGCCAAACGGTCCTGAAGGCCTGATCGAGACAGTTCTCGCGGCGGATAACGAATTAACCCGGCTGAATGCTGAGGCGAAAACGGCTTCAGATCCTGACCGTATCTCCGCCATCCACACTCGATTGCATGACAAACAGGCCCACACGGCCAATGCGCGGGCCGCGCGTATTTTATCGGGCCTCGGATTTAGCGAGGAAGCCCAGCAGCATCCCTGCTTAGAGTATTCTGGTGGCTGGCGTATGCGCGTGGCCTTGGCGGGACTATTGTTCACCAGTCCCGATCTCTTACTACTTGATGAGCCCACCAACCATTTGGATCTGGAAGCGACCATTTGGCTCGAGGATTACTTACGGCACTACCCAGGTACCATTCTCATCGTGAGCCATGACCGCGACCTGCTGAACCGGTCTGTCCGCGAAATCATGCATCTTGAAGCCGGTAAACTCACGCTTTATCGCGGGGGGTATGACCGTTTCGCGAAAACCCGCCGTATGCGCCTTGAGCAAAATGTGAAGTTACGTGCAAAGCAAATGGTTCGCCGCGCTGAGATCGAGAAATTCGTTGAACGTTTCCGCTATAAAGCGACCAAAGCGAAGCAGGCGCAGTCACGCTTGAAAATGCTCGCGCGCATGGAGCCCATTGCGGAGCATCAAGAGGAAGGCAGTATCGATTTCAGCTTTCCCGACATAGTTCCGCTGGCGCCGCCGCTTTACAGCATGCGCAACGTGGTTGTCGGCTACGATGGAAAGCCGGTACTAAGTAATTTGTCGCTTCGTCTGGACGATGACGACCGCATCGCCTTGCTTGGCGCTAACGGCAACGGCAAATCGACATTCATAAAATTACTAGCAGGGCGGCTCACGCCATTGTCCGGCGATGTGAGCAAGGCCGGTAAGTTGCGCGTTGGATACTTCGCGCAGCATCAGGGCGAAGAGTTGGATTTGCAGGCCACCCCGGTTCTTGAGATGGCGCGTAGACGGCCGCGAGACGCCGAACAACAGTTGCGCAATCACCTGGGCCGTTTCGGCTTTTTTCAAGAACGGGCGAATACGAAAGTGGGCAACCTGTCCGGCGGGGAAAAAGCGCGACTGTTATTTGCACTCATGTCTGTGGTGAAGCCGCATATTCTCCTGCTCGATGAGCCCACAAATCATTTGGATATGGATTCCCGTCAGGCACTTGTAGAGGCTATCAATGCGTTTGAGGGCGCCGTGGTCATCATCAGCCACGACCCCCATGTGATCGAGTTGACCGCCGACCGGTTCTTGCTGGTGGACAGCGGCCGAGTCACGCCGTTTGAGGGTGACATGGCAGACTACAGGTCTCATCTGCTGAGCAAGAGTGGTGGCAAGTCCAAGCGCGACGACGTTGGGAGAGATCAAGAGCTGGTGCAAAAAATTGATAAGAGGGAAGAGCGGCAACGCGCGGCGGATCAACGCGCGGTGTTGGCCCCTTTAAAGAAGCGTTTGACCAGGGCAGAGCAGAACGTTGTCCGCATCGAAGAAAATAGGGACGCGATCAAGGAGAGGCTCGCCGACCCTAAACTTTACGAAGGCGATCCCGCCGAAGCTAAAGAATTGCATATGCAATACGGCCAACTGAAAAAGGATCTGCAAAACGCCGTGGAGGCCTGGGCAGCTATCCAGCACGAGTGCGATCAGCTGAGTTCCGATGTGGCGGCGTCGTGACAGGGCCTGCACCCTTCACGATTGACATTCCGCAGGCCACCATCGACGGCATTTTGGAAAAGGTGCGCGCCTACCAGTGGCATGAGATGCCGGAGGTAGACGAGGGCACCGACCGTTGGGGCTACGGGGCACTGGGGCGGACCCGGTGCCTGAAACTGAAGCGGACGCCTATCTTGGCCGGCAGGTGCAATACGATTCCGATCTCTGGGTTCTCAAGATCGAAGACCCGAAATCTATATTCTTGCTGGACGCACCCATACTTGATCTCTAGCGGTTGCTTTGACGCCCATCTGATTAAACGCCGGTGCTGTGGACACAGCAAGTCGGGCCGAGTATCTTCTCGCTTTCCGATTAGGCGAAGGACACGCAAACCATGGGTTGGACAGACAAAAAAATATTGGATCTGAAGAGCTTGTGGGTGAAAGGTCTGACAACGCTTGAGATCGGTAAACGGTTGGGTATTTCCAAGAACGCGGTGGTCGGCAAGGCCCACCGGCTGGGTCTTAAGGGGCGACCATCGCCAATCAAACGTCACCAAAAGGCCGTGCCGCCCAAAAAGAAAGCCCGCGTTTTTAAGCTGATCGACCTGTCCTCACAGACCTGCAGGTGGCCCATCGGCGACCCGAAGCGCGATAACTTTCATTTTTGCGGGGACTCGATCGTACCGGGCAAACCGTATTGCGCGGAGCACTGCGCCGCCGCCTACGTAGGGTCCAACAAGGCGTCCCGCAGCGAGGAACCGGCCCGGAAGGCCTAGCGTTTTCCGTCAATCCACTGCGTAAGGGGGTGAGCCCCCGGCCAGAACGGCATCGATGTTATCGATAGCAAGCATACCCATGGCCGTGCGGGTCTCGACAGTGGCGCTGCCGAGATGAGGCAGTAAGAACGCATTCTTCAGGGTCAAGTAGCGTTGATCTATTGCGGGTTCATCGGCGTATACATCCAGGCCTACCGCCGAAAGTTTGTCCGATGTTAGTGCGGCGATTAGCGCGTCGTCGTTGACCAGCGGCCCCCGCGCTGCGTTGATAACGACCGCGCCATCGGGCAGCAACGCAATGGAGTCGGCATTCAGGACGTTCTTGGTTTGCTTCGTCAATGGACAGTGCAGCGAAAGTACGTCGCACTGTGGCAGGAACTCTTTCAGACAAGAGACGTAAGACGCGCCGGCGGCGAGTTCGGGCGGTGCGGGATTCCGGTTGTGATAGAGCACGGTCATGCCGAAGACCCTTGCCCGCGTTGCGACAGCACAGCCGATCCGGCCCATGCCTACAATGCCCAAACGTTTGCCTGTTAGTTGACTGCCGAGCAGTTGCGTGGGGCGAATGCCGGCCCAAGCACCGGCGCGCAAGAGGTGTGCTCCCTCGTACGCACGCCGGGTCGCCGCCAGTATCAAGAGGAGGGTGAGATCGGCGGTGGCTGCGCTCAGAACCCCCGGCGTATTGCTGACTCTCATTCCGCGCGCCTTAGCGGCACTCAAATCAATACGCTCATAGCCCACTGAGAACGTGGCAATGATTTTGATCGTTTCCGGCAGCAATTTTATTGCCGCGCCGTCCAGATTTTCGGCCGGTGTCACGATCAGTGCCGCGGCATCCGCCGCTTGAGCGGCCAAGGCGTCTACCGAGTAGACCCTAGTGTCATCGCCTTTGCGGAAGTTGTATTGGGCGACCAAGCGTTCCTCGCATGCGCTGGGAAGGCGGCGGGTCGCGGCAACTAATTTTTTTTCATCCATGGCAGTGTCTAGATGGTTCAGTTTATAAAGCGCGAAGCGCCCCCATATTGGCTATTTTCGTAGTATACCAAGGATGTTACAAGCGTGAGAGGCATGTTGAGGGGCGCCGTGGCGCTTTAGAGCTGTGGCTGCGCCACAAGCAACGAGTACGAGGCTGGATGACATTAGCCGTCAAATTCTGGGGTGTTCGCGGTAGTATCGCATGCCCGTCCCCTGAACACGTCGTTTACGGCGGGAACACCAGCTGCTTGGAAGTCTTTGCTGGGGATCACCGCATTATCTTCGACGCCGGAACTGGCATCCGGAATCTTGGCCAGGACTTCATCCGTGACGGCGTGAAAAAAGGCGTTCTGATGTTGACCCATGCTCATTGGGATCACATTAACGGATTCCCCTTTTTCGGCCCGGCCTTCATGCCCGATAATCAGTTCACGATTTACGCCGGCCACTTGTCTAAAGTTGGTGGGATTGAAAACGTTCTGGCGAGCCAAATGGCCAACCCCACTTTCCCAGTTCCCCTCGAGGCGCTTCAGGCGAACCTGAGATTTGAGGATTTCGTGGCTGGCGATTCTTGGACCATGGCCGGGGGAGTCCAGATCGAAACCGGGCCGTTGAATCACCCCAACGGCGCAACCGGCTACCGCGTTGAATACGGCGGTAAGGCGCTATGTTATGTTACTGATACCGAACACAAAATCGGTAAGCCGGACGAATCTATTCTTAAGCTTATCGAAGGTGCGGATTTGGTGGTCTACGACGCCACCTACACCGACGACGAATTCCCCACGAAGCTTGGCTGGGGCCATTCCACTTGGCAGGAAGGCGTTCGGCTCTGCAAGGCGGCTAACGTCTCGCAGCTAGTCATTTTTCACCACGATCCCGATCACGATGACGATTTTATGCGCCAGTTGGAATTGGACGCGAGGGCGGAATGGGTTGGCACAATCGTGGCCCGCGAGAGAATGATCCTCGCAGCTGGATAGTTTCTGTGGGCCGACGGCGTTTCATGTTCCACCGGGCGGCGATGCCCGTGACCCACACACATTTAATGTTGGCGGACCCGTTGGGGCGGGGGTGGCTCCGGCGACAGGACTCGAACCTGTAACCCTGCGGTTAACAGCCGCATGCTCTACCATTGAGCTACGCCGGACCAGCGCTTGGCATATGTGGAGGCCGAGGCCGGAATCGAACCGACGTACGCGGATTTGCAGTCCGCTGCATGACCACTCTGCCACTCGGCCCTCATGCGCTCAGCCTCAAGTTCTCAGAAGCTTGATGTCCTAAGCTACAGAACTTCCTCTGCAAAAGGCACGGTTATATAGAAGGGCACCAATTGGCGGTCAAGGCATCCAAAGGGATTCGAGAGATAACTGCCTGTTCCTTGAGGGCGTTCTCGCCCCGTTGTGAATTTTTCGTCGAGCGCGTATAAGCGGCCAAGGCCGGTAATGCTGTGTTTTTGGGGATGAGTTATGGATTTCAACATCGCCCGCGAAAAAATGGTGGCAAGCCAAATTCGAACATCTGAAGTGACCGACCCGCTGGTCGTCGACGTCATGGGCGATGTGCCCCGCGAAAAATTCGTGCCTGCCGACAAACAGGGGTTCGCCTATATTGACGAAGATCTGTCCATCGGCAATGGGCGGTACGTCATGGAGCCCATGATTGTCGCGCGTCTCGTGCAGTTGGCTGATCTTCAGAACACGGGCTCAGTGTTGGTCGTTGGGGCCGGAAGCGGCTATTTGGCGGCCGTGGTCGCCCGCATGGCAGCGTCGGTGATCGCGCTTGAGAGCGATGCCGATCTGGCGGATCGCGTCGCTAAAACCTACGCCGAATTGGGCGTGCAGAACGTTGAGGTCGTCGTCGGTAATCTCAAGTCCGGCTGGACCGGTCCGTTTGATGCCATTATCGTGGACGGTGCAGTGGAAGAGGTGCCGGACGAGTTCCGTGCTCAACTCAAGGATGGCGGTAGACTGGTGTGTGTCATCCGTGATGGGCCGGTGGGCCGCGCCACGCTAATCACCCGGGCCGGCGACGCCTACAGCTGTCGCCAGGAATTTGACGCCATGACGCCGTGCTTGCCGGGCTTTGAGAAGAAGCAAACGTTCGTTTTCTAGTTTCCGGCCTGCGTTTGACGGCATATAAATAGCCGGCTATTTTAAATCAGCGTTAGCGCTTGCCGGCTGTAAGGTTGGCGCAGCTCAGTGGCGGGATTGAGCACGTCTTGCGGCGGGCATTCACACTCTAAGGTGCCGTGGGTTGCAAACCGTTGCATGAAAGCGGTGGCGTTCAGCGCGGGCTTCGGATAGAGGTAAGCCCTCGCGGGAATGAAAATTTAGGTTGCAACTTAGACATACGGACGCATGAAAATGTCGCGACGCGAGCTAGCGATGAGAGGCCTTAAACTAGCGCTTTTGGGGGGAATGGCCCTAAGCCTGTGGGCGCCGATGGTATCGGCCGATACTCTCCAGGACGCTATGGCTCTGACCTATCAGAGCAATTTCAACCTTTTGGCGGCGCGCGCGCAACTGCGTGCCATCGACGAAAGCGTTCCGATCGCGCTATCGGGCTGGCGCCCGACGCTCAATGTAAACGGTCAAATCCAGCGCAACCGCAGTGAAAACACCATTTTTGCAGGTGGTGGGATCGGACAGGTGGTAACAGGTGGTGTCACCCAACGGACCTCCGAGGCCGTCCAGGTACAGTTCATCCAGCCCATTTTCAGGGGGTTCCGGACCATCGCGCAGACGGCGCAAGCCCGCAATCAAGTTGCTGCGCAGCGCGCACGACTTGAAGCAACAGAAGGCCAAACTCTGCTGCAAGTTGCCACGACCTACCTGGACGTGTTGCAAAATCAGGCGGTCGTCGAACTCCAAATGAACAACGTCCAGGTGCTGACCCGGCAATTGGAAGCAACTAACGACCGTTTCCGCGTCGGTGAAATTACCCGTACTGACGTCGCGCAATCCGAGGCCAATCTCGCTGGCGCGAATGCTTCTCTGGTGCAGGCAGAAGGTGCCCTACAGCAAGCACGCTCCACATATCAAAACATCGTTGGCAAAGCGCCTGAGAACCTGGCGCACCCGGAGTTACCTGGACTCTTGCCGTCTACTCGCGAAGCGGCGCTCGACGCTACCATTCAGGGAAATCCAAATTTTCTCGCGGCGGATTACACCGCTCTAGCCGCGGACGAGGCTATTTCGCTTGCTCGCGGCGATCTGCTGCCGTCCGTGCAGATTGTCGGCAGCTACAGCAAGGGCTGGAACACCGTGGCCGATAAGTCCCGGTCGAATACCGCGTCGGCGCTCGCGCAAGTGAGCGTGCCTATTTATCAGGCCGGGGCGGAGTACGCGCGGCTGCGCCAATCTAAGCACACCGCCAGCCAGCAACGGCTTTTGGCCGACCAGGCGCGCTTGGATGCGCGCAACTTCGCCACCACATCGTGGGAAAATCTTCAAGCCACCACCGCCGCGATTGACTCATTTCGCGCTCAGATCAGTGCTAATGAAATTGCCTTGGAAGGCGTGCAGCGGGAAGCCGAGGTCGGCGCGCGGACGGTGTTGGACGTCCTAGAAGAGGAGCAGCGCCTCTTGAATTCGCGCGTTAATCTCGTACGGTCGCAGCGGGATCAAGTGGTTGCCGCATATCAGTTATTGTCGGCGATGGGCTTGCTGACCGGACCCGATATGGGGCTGGATGTGCCTGCCTACGACGCTGAGGAGCATTTTGAGGACGTTGAGTATCAAGCTTTCGGCACCGGCGTGGACACTGGAGCAGACGGCAACTGATAGAATCCCCAGGCAGCCCATGGATATACGGTGATTCATGTTACTCCGCGTCCCGTAAAAAAGCCCGGGGTGAAAACGCTGCTCATGTTGTAGAATTCTTTAACCATTTCATCTAGGTTACTGCGAATTACCAGGCGTAAAGCCGGTGGGGAGCGGTCAGAGTATGAATGCTGAAGGCCAACAAGAACCTTCAATGGAGGACATCCTAGCCTCCATTCGAAAGATATTATCCGAGGACGAGGAAGGTGGCGGTGAAGCCCAGGCGGCCGAAGCTGAGCCGGCCCCCGAGCCCGAGCCGGCCCCCGAGCCGGAGCCAGAGCCAGAGCCAGAGCCAGAGCCCTACGTGGAACCCGAGCCTGAGCCGGCGCCGATAGAGGCGGCGGAGGAGCTCGCGCCGTCGATCTTCGACGAGGCGCTTGAGCCAGAACCCGAGTACAACGCGGAAATGTCTACCGATGAGCCCTTACAGCTCTCGGACGAAATGATTGTCGACAATCAAGGGCAGCAATACGTTGCAGAACCCGAGACCGGTCCAAACTTGGGCCAACAGCAAGACTACCAGCAAGATTATGGCGCGGGCTTGGTCGCCGACCCCGTGGCCGAGGCGTCCGGCGCATCCATCGCGCAACTCGCCCAGGCTGTTGCGACTGAACGCGCTGTTCAGCTCGGCAATCATAGCATGACGCTGGAGCAACTGGTGCGCGAGATTTGCACACCGATCCTGAAGCAGTGGCTCGACACCAATCTTCCACATATGGTCGAGCGCATCGTCAAACAAGAAACCGAGCGTGTCGTTACGCGTTCCGGCGTATGTAACTCGCCGAGCGGGCCTTTAGGGGTCTAGCTTCTCTCTACTATTTGGCGAGGTGGCTTTGACCTGGGCGCGGTTGCGCATCGGCGCCGGGCCCGGTAAACCCTTGCCGTCCTTCATTACAAGTTGGTGATCCGAGGCGCGCGGCAGGACGATGCTGGAAAAAACGTATAATCCGGGCGAGGTCGAGGAAGACCTGTACCAAAGCTGGGAGCAGGCAGGAGACTTTGCCGCTCATCCGCGGTCTTCCGCGCCGTCCTATACGATAATGATGCCGCCGCCCAACGTCACGGGCAGCCTGCATATCGGCCACGCGCTAACGTTCACAGTCCAGGACATCTTAATCCGCTATCACCGGATGACCGGCCGCGACGCCTTGTGGCAGCCGGGCATGGACCATGCGGGCATTGCCACGCAGATGGTGGTCGAACGGCAGTTGGCGGACTCTGGTACTAATCTTCGGGACTTGGGGCGCGAGGCGTTCGTTCAGCGGGTGTGGTCGTGGAAGGAACAGTCCGGCGGCGTCATTACCCATCAATTGCGCCGCCTCGGCGCTTCAGCCGATTGGCCGCGCGAGCGGTTCACCATGGACGACGGCCTGTCCAAAGCTGTAACCAAGGTTTTCGTCGAGCTTCATCGGCAAGGCTTGATCTACCGTGACAAGCGCCTCGTCAACTGGGACCCCAAGCTCCACACCGCCATTTCCGATCTCGAAGTCGAGAACCGCGAGATCAAAGGCAAAATGTGGTACATCAAGTACCCGGTTGAAGGCCAAGACGACTTATTCATTACGGTGGGGACCACGCGGCCGGAAACCATGTTGGGCGACACGGGCGTCGCGGTCCATCCCGACGACGAGCGCTACCAGGCTCTGGTTGGTAAGAACTGTCTGCTGCCGCTGGTGGGGCGGGCCATACCTATTGTCGCTGACGAACATGCCGACCCGGAAAAAGGTTCCGGCGCGGTTAAAATCACGCCGGCCCACGACTTCAACGACTTTGCCGTCGGCAAGCGCCACAACCTGGAAATGATCAACGTCCTTGACCAGGACGCGCGCCTCAACGAAAATGCCCCGGAAAAATATCGTGGTCTCGATCGCTTCAAGGCGCGCGATATGATTGTCGCCGACATGGACGAGGCGGGCCTGCTGGAAATGGTCGAAAAAAATGCCATGATGGTGCCCTACGGGGACCGCTCGGGCGTGGTCATCGAACCGTGGCTCACCGATCAGTGGTACGCCGACGCCCATACCCTGGCGCAGCCGTGCATCAGGGCGGTCGAGGACGGGCGCACGCGCCTCGTGCCAAAAAACTGGGAAAACACATTTTTCGAATGGATGTGTAACATTCAACCCTGGTGCATTTCGCGCCAGCTTTGGTGGGGCCATCGCATTCCCGCGTGGTTCGGACCGGACGGCGAGGTTTTCGTCGCCTACGACGAAAACGAAGCGCAAGACTTAGCTGGCAAACACTATGGCAAACCCACCGATCTTGTGCGTGACAACGATGTGCTCGATACCTGGTTCTCCTCGGCACTGTGGCCGTTCTCTACCCTCGGCTGGCCCGAACGGACGCCGGAGCTCGCACGCTACTATCCCGGCGATGTCCTCGTCACGGGTTTCGATATCATCTTCTTTTGGGTCGCCCGCATGATGATGATGGGCATGCACTTCATGGGTGACGTGCCGTTTCGCGATGTCTACATCCACGCTCTGGTGCGCGACGAGAAGGGCCAGAAGATGTCCAAGTCCAAGGGCAACGTCATGGACCCCCTGGACCTCTGCAACACATACGGCACGGACGCGGTACGGTTCACGCTTGCCGCGATGGCCGCGCAAGGCCGCGACGTAAAGCTGGCCGAAAGCCGCATCGCCGGTTACCGCAATTTCATTACAAAAATTTGGAATGCCGCACGTTTTTGCCAGATGAACGAGTGCGTGTTGGTGGAGGGCTTCGATCCCAAAGGCGTGAAGTTCACCCTGAATAAATGGATTGTTGCCAAGACCGCCGGTGGGGCAAAAACCGTGAGTACCGCCATCGAAGCGTACCGTTTTAACGACGCCGCCAACGGTCTCTATCAGTTCACTTGGGGCACCTTCTGCGATTGGTTTTTAGAATTCGCCAAGCCGGTTTTCCAAGGCGACGATGAAACCGTGAAGGCGGAAACCCGGGCTACGGCGGCTTGGGTGCTCGATCAAATTTTGCTTATTGGCCATCCGCTCATTCCGTTCGTCACGGAAACCTTGTGGACGAAATTGGCCGAGGCGGCGGGTATCAAGCGCTCGTCGGTGCTTATGCGCACACAGTGGCCGAGTTACGACGGCTTGGCCGCGCCCGAAGCCGCCGCCGAAATGGATTGGGTGGTGGATATGGTTACTTCCATCCGTTCCGTGCGGGCCGAGATGAATGTGCCAGCTGGCGCGCAGCTCCCGGCGACGGTCAAAGGCCCGAGCGCGGCGACCAAGCAACGTCTTGCGACGCACGGCGCGCTCATTTGTGCCAATGCGCGGTTGTTGTCCATTACCGCTTCCGAAGCAGCTACGCCCGGCGCGGCGCAGGTATTTCTCGGCGAAGCGACAGTGTCGCTGTCGCTGGAAGGGGTCGTCGATTTGTCCAAGGAACGCGATCGCCTCACGAAGGAAATCGCCAAGCTAGACGTTGAGATCGCGGGTATCGTCAAAAAGATGTCCAACGAGAGCTTTGTCTCAAAGGCCCCGGCAGAGGTGGTGGACGAAAATCGCGAGCGCCAGGCCGCCAAGGAATCCGAGCGTACCAAGCTTAGCGAAGCGCTAACAAGGATTAGCGCTGCGTAACGCAAACCATCTGTCATCGCAAGAAGGGGAGAACTATTCATGCCCGACGACGGAACCAAGCTGCAGCGCTTCGACAAATCAAAACTCCCCAGCCGCCACACCACCGAAGGGGCCGACCGTGCGCCGCACCGGGCGATGTATTACGCTGTCTGACGTCAGCACTACTGGGACAAACTAGTGTAATTGCCTAAAGGAGTGTTTTTGGCTCATCGTCACCATTGAGGAGTGAACGATGAGACATAGAACAGAACGTTATCAGGACGCCACACGAGCGGACTTTGAAGGACATCTGGCGCAAGACGCGCAAGCGATATTCCTCTGAGGAGAAGATCCGCATTGTGCTAGCCGGATTGCGGGGCGAGGACAGCATTGCCGAGTTGTGTTGCCAGGAGGGCATGTTGGTTTTGATTCTAACCATGCTGGCCGGCTTGTTCTTGTTTATCGGCATTGAGACCCGCCAGAAATCACTTGAAACCCTGGCGCCGGTCATCTGACGGAGACATGTATGCGCGATTTTCTCGGATGGCGGAAAATGTTCGGGGTGCCGACTCCGTCGGTAAACACATGCGTCCAACCGGAGTACGACGCCATGCGCCCGCCGGGTGTGACCAATCATATCTCTCGCATGCATGTGCCCGATATGAAGGTTAGCTCCGATACCGATTTTGAAATGGCCGTCACTGCCCTGTTCGACGCCTTGGGGCCGGCCATCGACCGGGTGGTGACTTGCCGCCGCCCCGACCATTTGGTGCTCGGCATTTCCGCTTTGGCGATCTGGGGCAGCAGCCTCGCATCCTCGCGCAAATTGGCCGCCGATATGGTGAAACGGACAGGTCATGATATCGGCGTGTCCCTGGCTGGCGATGCGGTACTTGAGGCGCTCGCACGCTATGGCGTGAAGAAAAAGATCGCGATCGTGGAACCCTATTACCCGGTGATCCAGCCGCGCATGACTTCGTTTTTTAGCGAGGCGGGTTTTGACATCGTGCGTTTCAACCACATGCAGGGTCCGCAGTTCACCGAGTACGCGCGCGTATCCGCATCTCACATGATCGACGCCCTCAAGAGCATCGACAGCCCCGATGTGGAAGCCCTTGTGCAGTTTGGCGCCAACCTTCCCTTGGCGAGTCTCGCTGATGAAGCTGAGCACTGGCTGGGGAACCCTGTGATTTCGGTGAATATCGCGACGTACTGGCATGCTCTGCGCCACAGCGGCATTGACGACAAGGTTCAGGGCTGGACGCGCTTGCTGTCGGAGTTCCGATTAGATCTCCAACTCGCATAACACCGGCGTGTGGTCCGAGGCTTTTTCCTGCCCGCGCGGTCCCTTGTCGATACTCGCCGACAGCAATGTATCGGCAGCGTACGGCGACAGCAGCAGAAAATCGACGAGCAAACCGTTGTCCTTCGACCAGGCGCTGGCCTGGTAATCCCAATACGAATATTGGTGGGGCAGGGTGTTGAACGACCTAAAGGCGTCGGTCAGTCCCAGATAAAGCATGCCCCGAAACCGCGTGCGGCTTTCCGGCTGGGTCAGCGCGTCGCTGGCGAACGCCGCCGGGTTATAGACGTCCCCGTCCGTTGGAATCACATTATAGTCACCACCCCATAGGCGCAGTTCATCGTCGGTCAGGGCGCGTTCGATATGCGCCTTCAGGCGGTCCATCCATTTCAATTTGTATTTGAATTTATCCGTGTCGATGGGATTGCCGTTGGGCAAGTACAGCGCGGCGACACGCAGCTTGCCGAACACCGTGCCTTCCATATAGCGCGCTTGTTCGTCGGTCTCGTCTCCGGGCAGGCCGCGCTCTACGTCCTCGATGGGTGATTTCGAGAGGATCGCCACGCCGTTGTAGGTTTTCTGGCCGTGGGTCTCGACGTTGTAACCGGCGTCCTCGATTTCCATGCGGGGAAATTTCTCGTCCATGCATTTGAGTTCCTGAAGCAGAACAACGTCGGGAGCCGCTTCTTTCAGCCACGCCAGCACATTGGGCAGCCGCGCCTTGATGGAGTTGACGTTCCAGGTGGAAATCTTAATTTTCATAAAAAAATCTATTATATTCAATATATTAGTAATCTTAAATCAAACAATCTACGCGTGTGGCAACACCCTAAGAGGCTGTTAGCCTGTCAATTTTGAGGCGATATACCTTAGCACGAAAGTCCGTGGTTAATGGCGGCTAAGGCTTAGGTTATCGCTCTTACGTCCGTGAATTAACTACCCATTGGTGCCCACTTTCGTCCCCTACGGCACGCCAGCAAATGGCTTGCTGATCGCAAAAAGAAAAACTTGCGTCTACACGCCTCCTGTAGCTGCGAGCCTAACGATGTGCTATTTTCCTCCAAGCCAACTAGGGGGAGGTTTCGGTGAATTTCAGGCACGCGATATTCGTGATTTCCTTGATTGTGGTGCCGGCGCTTCCGGCGGCAGCGGCCAGTGGCTGCAAGCCGCCCCAAGTCTTGCACAGCATGCAAATGATCACCTTGCGCGATGGTCGCATCGCGGTCCCTGTCACGTTCGGCACGACGCCGGGCACTTTGGTGCTTGATAGCACAGATGTCTCCCATCGACCCGACGATCGGGCGCGCAACAAGACGGTGCCCGGCGCCCAGAATCAGCTCAAAAATTATAGGAACAGTCTACCGAGCTACGCGGGGATTGCCGGTTCTTTGACCATGAAGACGGTGCAGGAACTCGGGTTGACGCCCAACCTAACGGGATTGAAAATTACCGGCGCCGGTAGGGACAGGCCAGAAAAGAAGGTGACCGTCAAACAATTTTCATTTCAGGGACTAACACCGTTTAGAACGCAATTCCTGGTCTCCGTAAACGAGGGCAGTGCAGCGGACTATTCGGGGACGTTCTCGATCAACAATTTCAGGCAATTTAGTTTCGATATTGATTTAGATTTTGTCACCGGGATCATCCGGTTTTTTCCCGCGATCACTGCCGTAGGCGCGCGGTGGACTGGTCGGCATCCACCATTGAAAACATGAAATTCACCATCGATGGCAACGGGTACATCAGGTTCCCGGTAACCCTCGATGGCAAGAAACTGTCGGCCGTGCTGGATACCGGCTCCGCCATCACGACGCTCGATTTTGGATATATGATCCGAAGATTGCGCGTCAGCAAGGACGATCCGGCGCTGACAAAAATCACTGAACTAGCTGACGGCCGCGTGGTCTACAGCCGTCCCTTCCGGTCCATCGCTTTCGGCGACATCAGCGTCACGGACCCTACAATCGTGGTTGTGCCGGGCATCACTGGCCGCAGCGAGGGGCCTCCCACCGGCTCGCGTATCGACCGTGCTAAGAGGGGGTTCATTGCCGCCGCTCGTCATCGGCATGTCCGTTCTGCGGCAGCTCCGCGTCCATATCGCCTTCGATGAGAAACGTCTGTATTTCGCCCGGAGAGAAGCAGTAAGCCCGTAATCCGAAGGCATTGGACAAAGTCACGGGAAATGTCGATTTTTTTGAGGAAATGGGCGGCCACGCTGACGCTGGCCGCCTTCGCGGCGGTCATATTTTTGTGCTCGGGCTTTGCGCCGGCGCGCGCCGCCACGGCCGCCGAGCAGGCCTGCCCGCCGTACAGCCGGGCGGTCAAAGTGAAATTCAACACCCTAATGCCGCCGCTGATCTACAATCATCGCCTGGATGTCGCGGGTATTCGGAATTTGTTTCTAACCCGCGGACAGACCGTTGCGGCTGTCCATGAGCGGGCGCTGGGGGTCACGTACTCGGAAATTGTTTTTTACATCGAGGGGAACACGGTAATCGTGCCGCGCGGCAGGGGCTACTGCGTCTATCTAGAGACCGTTGAGGCGGAATTTGGTTGGAAGCGCATGGAGGTTCACATCGCCGGGGAGTTTGCGCGCGGAACCTGTGAATACAACGCCGTGCTAGATCATGAGAATCAGCACGTCGCCATTATTAAGACCGCGCTTTCAGAATATGCTCCTCGTGTGCGCGCGGAGTTGGAGCGGGAGTTGCGCCGCCAAGCACCCATTTTCACGCGCGATCTCCAAACGGCGGCTGACCGCTCGGTGGAAGACCTTTATGGGCGCATGCAAGGTGTTGTCGACCGCTTTCAACGGGCCCAAGCGGGCCGCCACGGTGCCATCGACTCAAGCCGTAATTACGGCGCCATCGCCGATCTGTGCCCTAACTGGAATAAGAACCTGACGGCGTCGAGACAACAACGCTAGATGGAGAACGACGTCCCGCAGCCGCAGGTGGAGATGGCCTTTGGGTTGTTGATCCGAAAGGACGAGGCCTGCAGGTCTTCCACAAAATCAACTTCTGAACCGCCAAGAATTTCCAGCGATACCTTATCAACCAGCAAGGTCGCGCCGCGGTATTCGAAGACGACGTCGTCGTCCTGCACGTCGTTTTCCATGCTGAACTGATAAGAAAAGCCGGAGCACCCGCCGCCGTCCACTGCGATACGCAGCATAAGACTCTTGGTGTCGTCCTCGGACTCCGACAACGCGCGGATGCGTCTGGCAGCCGCCTTTGTGAGCCGGATGGTTGGAAAGCCGTCCTCAGAGTCAGGTGCCGTTTCCGGTGCAATTTCGTTCATGACGCGAAACCTAGTGTCGATTGGGCCGCTTATCAAGCGGCGGGACGTGGGAAAAGGGCAATGCGATTCTGCGATTTTCGGTTTTTAAGCGCTGCTATTCATTTTCTTAATATCGCATATTCTACGATGTCGTAGCAGAAACACCCAATTCTTCATGGTCTCACCACTTATATACCTGACAATCGTTTTAAAATACATTTTAAACTCAATAAGTTATAATTCTAACCCGTTTGGCAGGCGCTTACGTAGGAACAGAGACTTTGGACCGGCGTCATGCCCTCATTGGCACCCGACTTGATGAAGCGGTTCCGCAAAGTGACCGGCCCAAGAGTGACGGGCGTAAATGCCCGCGACAACGAAGATTCCATATGTCGCCTGTCCCGCTTCGCGCATTGCTCGCCCGGTGTGCCCCGGCTAGTGTCCGGGGATGTCCGAGGAGATCAAAAACCTAGCGGGATTCCTGGCCCCTGTCGCCTCAGATCCTGAGAAGAGCCGCGGGCGGCTGCACCGGGAAGGGGAGTCGGCCACCCGCACGGTTTATCAGCGCGACCGCGACCGCATCATCCATTGTGGCGCCTTCCGCCGACTCAAACACAAGACCCAGGTTTTTGTACACGGAGAAGGCGAGAATTACCGCACCCGGCTCACCCACAGCCTAGAGGTGGCGCAGATCGCCCGGTCCATTAGCCGCTTTATGGGCCTCAACGAGGATCTGGCCGAAGCCCTGGCCTTGGCCCACGATCTCGGTCACACCTGTTTCGGCCATGCCGGAGAGGACGCCCTGCAGGAGTGTATGGCGTCCTACAACGGCTTTGACCACAACGCCCAGTCACTGCGCATCGTCACCAAGCTGGAACACCGCTATGCCGAATTTGATGGTCTCAACCTCACCTGGGAATCCTTAGAGGGCCTTGTGAAACACAATGGTCCCGTGATCGGCAGGCCGGACTCAAAACCGGTCCCTTTGGCCATCACTGAATACAACGCCACCCACGACTTGGAACTGGCCACTCGGCCTGGCGCCGAGGCGCAGGTCGCGGCCCTTTCGGACGACATCGCCTATAACGCTCATGACTTCGACGATGGTCTGAAGGCCGGACTCTTTCCCCTTGAAAAGGTTATGGAACTGCCGCTCGTGGGGGAAATCTTCAAGGAGGTCTCTGGGCGCTATCCCGGCCTGGACCGCCAACGCCTCATCCATGAATCCCTGCGCACCTTAATTGCCACAATGGTCAACGACGTCATCGCCGAAACTCACCGCCGGTTTGCGACGTCAAAGCCGGGCTCAGCTACCGAAGTCCGGGCCCAAGATCACGCTCTTATCGCGTTCTCCCATGAAATGGCGGCCCATGACCGCGCCGTGAAGGATTTCCTCTTTCCCAACATGTACCTTCACACACGCGTGATTCGCATGACCAGCAAGGCCCGGCGCATCGTCCGTAGTCTATTCGACCTTCTGCTGGAGGAGCCGTCACTTTTGCCGGAGGACTGGCGAGCGGAAACCGACGATCCCAAGGACCCGAAAATCGCCCGAAAGGTTGCTGACTACATCGCCGGCATGACCGACCGCTTTGCCCTTGATGAGCACTCCCGCCTGTTCGATCCGGCAGTGAAGCCGTGAGTCAGGGAAACGCAGTGAGAGCCACCTATGCAGTGCATTGACGGTATCGCGAGAGCCTAAAACGGGAGGGGGTCAGCAAACTCTTCTGCTATCCCACCAATCCGCTAATCGAAACCGCAGTGGCCCGGGACATCGGCGGCAATTCTGCGGGCATTGCCACTGATCTCGGCGGCTGGAGCGAGCGGGTGGAAGACGCGGGCCAAATTGCTGAGGCCTTGATGCGGGCTAAGCGCCAAACCGAAGACGGCGAGGCGGCGCTAGTGGAAATCATCACCAGTGAAGAGATAACCTTCTCGCACCGAAATGGCGCACCGGAGTAACTAACCCCGGCGCGTTACGCCGACATGCCGTTGAAGGCCAGCGGCATGGACCGGACCCTTTGTCCGGATGCGGTATAGATGGCATTCGCCACCGCTGGGGCGAGCGGCGGAAATGCGGGCTCGCCCAATCCGGTGGGCGGGAAGTCCGAGTCCACAAAATGAACATCAACCTCGGGCGTCTCGGCAATTCGCAGCATATTGTACTGGTCGAAGTTACTCTCCTGTATGCGGCCGTTCTCGATGCTGAGGCCGAGGTTCATGAAGGTGCTGAGCCCGTCGACAACAGAGCCTTCGATCTGGTTTTCCGCGCCACTGCGGTTGACGATGGGCCCGACGTCGGCGGCCACCGTCACCTTGTGCACCCTCACTTTGTTGCCTTGTTGCACGCTCACGTCGGCCACATGGGCGATATGGCCCGCATGGCTGAAGTAGAACGCAAGTCCCAGCGCCCGGCCGGCCGGCATGTTGCGGCCCCATCCGGCTTTCTCTGCCGCAAGCTTGATCACGCCCGCCGCCCGTCCGGTGTGGAGCGCATAGGGGTTACCCTCGGCCAGCCAACGCGGCTTGCCCATGATCTCCAGCAGGAACTCCAGGTGGTCGCGGTCCGCGGCCACTGCGAGCTCATGAATGAAGCTCTGGATGGCGAACGCGAACACATTGGACCCTGGCGCGCGCCAGGGGCCGCAAGGTGTTTTGATGGGCAGGAGCGTTTGTGAAATTTCCGCATTAGCAATGAGCGGTGCCGGGAACTCTTCGGCCCTCATTGACCCGCCCGATACGCCATTCTCGCCGTCGATTGTGAACGAAATGAAGTGATTGCGGAACGCCAACAGTTTGCCGTCGTCGTCGAGAGCTCCCTCCAGCGCGTGGAAGCCGCCGGCGCGGTAGAAGTCGTGGTGCATGTCGTCCTGGCGTGTCCACGTCAGCTTCACTGGCGGGTCGATACGCGCGGCAATCGCCGCCGCTTCGCAGACAGAATCGTTGGCCAGACGGCGTCCGAAGCCGCCACCTCCGCGGATCATATTGAGGGTCACATTTTCCTCTGCAAAGCCTAAGTCCTTGGTAAGGAATGGCCATGCCCCGAAACTCCCCAGATTCCCAGGGGCCTGTGTTGGCGCCCAGATTTCAAGCTTGTTTCCCTGCCGCCAGGCGGTGCAATTCTGCGGTTCCATATTGGCGTGCGAGATGAAGGGATAGCTGTAGAACGATTTAAGTTTTTTCGCCGCGCCTTTGAACGCCTCGTCGATGCCTTCCGTGGTGTGTATTGTGTTCTCTCCGCGCGGCTGCGCCGAAAGTTCCTTTGCCTTGGTGGAAAGTTCGGTCCAGCTATCCTTAGAGGCTTCGGATTCATCCCATTCCACTTGGAGCGCTGCCTTGGCGCGCAACGCGTTCCAGGTTGAATCGGCAACGATAGCCACGCCCGGCATGAGTTGATTCACGTTGCCGTTGCCCTCCAGCACGAAGGCATCCTTCACGCCGGGCAGGGCTTTGATCTGATCGAGATTGGCACTGGCTACGCGCCCGCCGGTGGCCGGACACTTTTCATAGGTCGCGTAGAGCATGCCGGGCAGCGTGGTGTCGATGCCGAACAGCGGCTGTCCGGTCACGATTTTTTCATTATCTACCCCGGTAACATATTTGCCCAACAGCTTGAATTCGCTGCGGTCTTTAAGTTTCACACTTTCGGCATCGGGCACCGGCAAACGGGCCGCTCTACCGGCTAATTCGCCGTAGCCGAGCCTGCGGTTACTTGCCGCATGCATCACAGCGCTGTCGGCGGTCGTGCACTGGGACGCGGGAACGCCCCACGCCCGCGCGGCGGCTTCCACCAACATGGCCCGCGCCGTCGCACCGGCCTGGCGGTGGCCCATCCAGTTGGTGGGGATCGAGCGTGACCCGCCCGCGAATTGCGCCCCGAAATCCTTTTGGCTCAGGTGGGCTTGTTGAACGTTAACGTCGCTCCACGCCGCGTCTAGTTCCTCGGCAATGATCATAGGCAGCGACGTCTTCACGCCCTGGCCGACCTCTGGATTCTTGTTCAGGATTGTGATGCGGCCATCGGGTGAAATGCTGATGTAGGCGTTCGGTTGGAAATCTCCTCGAGCGGCATGTGCGTCTTTCGCAGCGCCGGTGGTGAAGAAGCCAAGCAGCAAACCGCCAGTAATGGCGGCGCTGAGGTTCAGAACCGAACGGCGGCTCAGATCCGCATTCGCCAAAGAGGCAGTGTGCGCCTGATATTCTTCGATCAGCGCCTCGAGGTCGCGCTCGGTCGGCAGTTGCGTTTTTGATACCTTGTTCATGCCGCACCTCCTTGGGCGATCTCGGCGGCCGCTTGGTGAATGGCCTTGCGGATGCGGATGTAGGTGCCGCAGCGGCAGATGTTCCCGGCCATGGCGATGTCGATGTCCTTATCGGTCGGCTTGGGGTTGCGCTTCAAAAGTGCGGCGGCGCTCATGATCTGACCGGACTGGCAATAGCCGCATTGCGGTACGTCGATTGCGATCCAAGCCTTCTGCAGGGCGTGAAGCTCGCCGTCTTCGTGGGCGAGGCCTTCAATCGTTGTCACGTCGGCGCCCGCGGCAGCCGAAACCGGTAGCGAACACGAGCGCATCGCTTCGCCGTTTACGTGAACGGTGCAGGCGCCACACTGGGCAATGCCGCAGCCGAACTTCGCGCCCACAAGCCCAATCGTGTCGCGCAGCACCCATAAAAGCGGCGTCGAGGGATCGACATCGACCTCCCGCACCGCGCCGTTGATCTTGAGACTGATCATGAAACCTCCGCCGGGTTGTGCTGCTGGGAGACGGCTTTTTTCAAAGCCTCCCCTTTGCCGTCTGGATGCCTAATCCTAACAAACATCCAGCCCGACAGCGAAGGGTTATCGTAATGGGGCGCAACGGCGCCACAGGCAATTCTAGTCCCTAGGCCGACATGCCGTTGAAAGTCAGCGGCATGGAGCGCACCCGCCGTCCGGTGGCCGTGAAGATCGCGTTGGCAACGGCAGGGGCAAGGGGCGGCAACGCCGGCTCCCCCAAACCTGTCGGGTGGAAGTCCGATTCAATAAAATGAACATCAACCTCGGGCGTCTCGGCAATCCGCAGCATATTGTACTGGTCGAAGTTACTCTCCTGTATGCGGCCGTTCTCGATGCTGAGGCCGAGGTTCATGAAGGTGCTGAGCCCGTCGACAACAGAGCCTTCGATCTGGTTTTCCGCGCCACTGCGGTTGACGATGGGCCCGACGTCGGCGGCCACCGTCACCTTGTGCACCCTCACTTTGTTGCCTTGTTGCACGCTCACGTCGGCCACATGGGCGATATGGCCCGCATGGCTGAAGTAGAACGCAAGTCCCAGCGCCCGGCCGGCCGGCATGTTGCGGCCCCATCCGGCTTTCTCTGCCGCAAGCTTGATCACGCCCGCCGCCCGTCCGGTGTGGAGCGCATAAGGGTTACCCTCGGCCAGCCAACGCGGCTTGCCCATGATCTCCAGCAGGAACTCCAGGTGGTCGCGGTCCGCGGCCACTGCGAGCTCATGAATGAAGCTCTGGATGGCGAACGCGAACACGTTAGAACCCGGTGCTCGCCAGTATCCGCACGGGATCATGAGCGGCAGCAGGGTCTGGGAGATTTCCGCATTGGCGACGAGCGGGGCCGGGAATTCGCTGGTCCCCATGCCGCCGCCGGGAACCGGCGTTTTGCCGTCGGCGCTGAAGCTGATCAAGTGATTTCGGAACGCTGTCAGCTTGCCGGCTTCATCAAGGCCGCCCTCAAGCGCATGGAACCCACCCGAGCGGTACTGGTCATGAGCCATGTCGTCTTGGCGCGTCCACGTGAGTTTCACAGGCGCGTCCACATGTGAAGCGATAGCTGACGCTTCGCAGATGAAATCGTTGAAACCGCGCCGCCCGAAACCACCGCCGCTTCGCGTTGGCGTGATTACAATGTTCTCCTCGGCGAGTCCAAGCTCTTCCTTGAGGAAAGGCATGGCCGAAAGCGCTTCAAACATCCCGAGGGCGGTCGCAGGGATTTGGGTTGGCGCCCAGACCTCCAACGTGTCTCCCTTCCGCCAGGCTGTGCAGTTCTGTGGCTCAAGGGTGGCGTGGGCAACGAAGGGATACTCGTAAAACGCCTTTAACTTTTTAGAAGCGCCATTCAAGGCGTCGTTGACACCTTCGGTCGTATACACAATGGCCTCGCCGTTCGGCAGCTTCGAAAGTTCTCTTGCTTTTGCTGAAAAGGCGCTCCAACTGTCCTTGGAGGCATCGGTTTCATCCCATTCCACTTGAAGCGCTGCTTTGGCGCGAAAGGCGTTCCATGTGGAGTCAGCGACAATGGCGATGCCAGGCTTCAATTTATCAGCATGTGCCGTGCTCTCAAGTACAAAGGCATCCTTCACGCCGGGCATAGCTTTTATTTGGTCCAGATTGGCGTTGGCTACGCGGCCACCGACGGCAGGACATTTTTCGTAAACTGCGTAGAGCATGCCTGGCAGCGTGGTGTCGATGCCGAACAGCGGCTGTCCGGTCACGATTTTTTCATTATCCACCCCGGTAACATATTTGCCCAACAGCTTAAATTCGCTGCGGTCTTTAAGTTTCACGCTTTCGGCATCGGGCACCGGCAAACGGGCCGCTCTACCGGCTAATTCGCCGTAGCCGAGCCTGCGGTTACTTGCCGTGTGAAACACGGTGCTGTCCGCGGTCGTGCATTGGGATGCGGGTACATTCCATTCGCGAGCCGCGGCCTCTACCAACATAGCGCGCGCTGCCGCACCAGCCTGGCGCAATGGCGTCCAATTCCAGGTGATCGACAAAGACCCACCCGAGAACTGTGGGCCGTATATCTGCTCGTTCACCGGCGCTTCCTGGATATCCACATCGCTCCACGCTGCATCCAGCTCCTCCGCAACGATCATCGGCATGGAGGTCTTCACGCCCTGGCCGATTTCCGGATTCTTCGACATGATCGTGATGCGGCCGTTCGGCGATATGCTCAAAAAAGAATTCGGCTGGAAATCTCCTCGAGCGGCATGTGCGTCTTTCGCAGCGCCGGCGGTGAAGAATCCCAGCATCAAAACACCTGCGGCGGCAGTGCTCAGGTCCAGAACCGAACGGCGGCTTAAATCAGGATTGAGTGATTTGATCGTCGTATTCAGTTCGCGCTCGGTTGGCAGTTGCGTTTTTGATACCTTGTTCATGCCGCACCTCCTTGGGCGATCTCGGCGGCCGCTTGGTGAATGGCCTTGCGGATGCGGATGTAGGTGCCGCAGCGGCAGATGTTCCCGGCCATGGCGATGTCGATGTCCTTATCGGTCGGCTTGGGGTTGCGCTTCAAAAGTGCGGCGGCGCTCATGATCTGACCGGACTGGCAATAGCCGCATTGCGGTACGTCGATTGCGATCCAAGCCTTCTGCAGGGCGTGAAGCTCGCCGTCTTCGTGGGCGAGGCCTTCAATCGTTGTCACGTCGGCGCCCGCGGCAGCCGAAACCGGTAGCGAACACGAGCGCATCGCTTCGCCGTTTACGTGAACGGTGCAGGCGCCACACTGGGCAATGCCGCAGCCGAACTTCGCGCCCACAAGCCCAATCGTGTCGCGCAGCACCCATAAAAGCGGCGTCGAGGGATCGACATCGACCTCCCGCACCGCGCCATTGATCTTGAGACTGATCATGAAACCTCCGCCGGGTGTGCCTGCGGGAAGGCTTTGCCTAAGCCAACATCCCAACCACTTTCTAAACCTTAATGCTACCAATTAAATGGTTGTTCGGCGACCGGATTTCCGGCTGGCGGACGCGCGTTTGCTTCTCGAATGTCTGGACTTCCTAGACCTAGCCTGATGAAATCGCACCCTGTAGTGATCAGCTTGATTGCCGAGTTTATGGGGGAAGCGTTACAATGAGGCGGGGATTGCGCCAATTGACAGCAGCGGCGGTTGCCTTTGCAGTGTCGGCTATTCACGGCGGCGCGGCGACAGCCGCCTCGGAAGAACTCATCCAAGAAGGCGAATATTTGGCAAGGGCCGCCAACTGCGTGGCGTGTCACTCTGCCTATGGCGGCCAGGCCTTCGCCGGCGGCCTGCTTATGGCGCTACCCTTTGGGCTCGGCAAAATCTATGCCACGAATATTACGCCCCATCCGTCCGCCGGAATTGGGAAGTATACCTTAGAAGACTTCGACAAGGCTTTACGTCTGGGCGTGGCGAAAGACGGGCATATGCTCTATCCGGCCATGCCGTATCCGTCTTATGCTATCCTCTCGGACGGGGATATCGAAGCGCTATACGCTTATTTCACGGAGGCGGTCGACCCCGTAGCGGTGCCAACCCCGCCGAACAACATTTCCTGGCCATTCGACGCGCGCTGGCCGCTCAAAGCTTGGAATTTTTTCTTCTCCACAACGGAACGGTATGTCGCCGACGAGGGGCAAAGCGCAGAGTGGAACCGCGGCGCCTACCTCGTGCAGGGCGCGGGCCATTGCGGCGCCTGTCATACCCCGCGCGGATTGCTATTTCAGGAAGCAAGTCTCGATGAGAGTGATGAGCAGTTTTTAGCGGGCGGTGTGCTCGATTTCTGGTCGGCAGGCAACCTCAGGCAGGACGTGAACACCGGACTGGGCCGCTGGTCGCAGGACGACATCGTGGATTTTTTGAAAACCGGTCACAATCAATTCGGATCGGCGTTCGGCACAATGACTGAGGTCATTAATAACAGCACACAGTTCCTGACCGACGGCGACTTACACTCGATGGCGACCTACTTGCGTTCATTGACGCCTGTGATGGATAGTGAGGGGCCTGCATATGCTTACGATCCGTCCAGCGAGGACGATATCCGCGGCGGCCGCTTCGATCGCCCCGGCGTGCTCCTTTATATGCAGAAGTGCATGGCCTGTCATCGAGCGGACGGCCAAGCCTATGCGCCCTTTATTCCGCCGCTTGCGGGAAACCCCGCCGTTGTTGACGCTGATCCTTCCTCCCTTATCAATGTGACCATGAACGGAACGCAGCGCATCGTCGTTGGCGGAATGCCCGATGCCTATTGGATGCCAAGGTTTCGCAACATGCTTTCCGATCAAGAGGTCGCGGACGTGGTGACGATGATTCGGTCGGCGTGGGGGAATCGGGCAGCCCCGGTGATAGCAGCGGATGTCGCCGCCATCCGCTCAGGGACTACTGCGGCCACCGATGCGGTTCAAATTCTGAAGATGAAATAGGCGTATCGACCTTTCTCTTTGGCGGAAAAAGACCTTATTAGCGGTTAAAAGAAGGGGATTATAAACCCTACTTGACATTGCGACCATAAACCTATATATTTTCAACATCAATATGGAGACAAGGTTATGGCGAAGGAAGCACCAGGGAAGTCCGATAGAGAAGGCATCACTCTGGTTCAGCTCATGGATATGTTCCCGGATGAAACCGCCGCCACGGAGTGGTTCGAAGGGGTTGTGTGGGACGGAGGGCGTCATTGCGGAAAATGTGGAAGTGTACGAACAAAAGAGGTTCCGAACGCAAAGCCAATGCCATATTGGTGCACTGATTGTCGGTCCTATTTCAGCGTTCGCACCGGGACGCCTATCGCCCGCACTAATGTTCCGTTGCGCAAGTGGGCTATTGCCATCTATCTGTGCCTCACCAACCTCAAGAGCGTTTCGAGCATGAAGCTTTACCGAGATATCGGCGTGTCGCAGCCTACGGCATGGTTCATGCTGCATCGCATTAGACAAGCATGGGCGCCTGAAAACTGCGGCCCATTCGACGGGCCAGTAGAGGTTGATGAAACCTATTTCGGTGGCAAACGCAAGAATATGAGTAAAGCAAAGCGCAAAGTAATGTTCGACACTGGCCGTGGCGCGGTCGGGAAAATAGCCGTTGTTGGTATGAAAGATCGCAACAGTAACATGGTGACGGCGCAAGTCGTTGAAGATACAGACGCCGTAACATTGCAAGGATTTGTCGCGGCTAACGCTGTCCCAGACGCCAAGGTCTATACAGACGATCATGGCTCCTACAAGGGGATGCCGTTCGACCATGAAACCGTAAAACACTCTGTCGCAGAATACGTGGACGGTATGGCCCACACCAACGGCATTGAAAGCTTCTGGTCGATGCTCAAGAGAGCCCATAAGGGAACGTTCCATAAGATCAGCCCTAAACATCTAGACCGCTACGTCCAGGAGTTTGTTGGCAAGCATAACGTGCGCATGTCAGGAACCCTTGTGCAGATGCGGGACACGGTGGCTCGGCTTGTCGGTCGCAACCTTCTGTACCGTGACCTTATCGCCGACAACGGCCTTGCTAGTGGCGCCCGATCGTAGATAAGCGTTCTTTAGTAGGGCACGGGCCAACTTCTCTGGCGTTGCGCCTACAAGATCACGGTCGCGTTTAATCGTCGCTTTCATGGAAAGTGGGCCTCCTCCAGTCTGTGGCTAACCATTGGGCTTCGTCCTTAAAGCCCCATACTTTCCTTTTGGTTTGTGAGATCAAGGACTTCCCTTTGGGTTGCCTCGATCTCTTTGAAAAGCTCGCCGATCTCGTCAACAGCTGGCCATGATATGGTGTGTTCAAGCGCTAACCCATGGGGGGCAGCATATATCCGGAACGTGGCACCATCCTGGTTGCCAACCTTCTCTCCCCTCAGTGCTGCCGCCACCATGGAGATATCGCTGGCCGCCTGTTTGGCTTTGCACTGGAGATATGCCAGACGCTTTTGCGCCCTGCCAAGCTACCCAGTGCCCTGTCCTCAATTGCAGGTTTTTCACCATCAGTCATTGCGCGGCCTCCATTCAGCCCCTAAGCAAAGTGAATTACTCATCATCTGGTCCTCTCAAATATTTCTTAATCCATCGTTTCACGTCGCTTCGACGGACCTGAAGCGTGGTTAGAGTATCTCCTGGGTCCATATTATTGATAGCGGTATCGTCGCTCTGAATCTTGTACTTATCGTATATGTCAGGGATGATCTTAGGCGTAACTCTTGGAGGCTTCACGGCATATATTGGTATTCCACCATCTGTGCCGCCGCACATCTCAAAAAGAATGCTCTCAAAATCTAGCTTACCGCTTGAGTGTAAAGACAGCGTGATGTGGTTGCCACTCATCTCATATTCTAAGTCGACAAGAGCTATATCAACTCCTTCGGAGAGGGGAATTAAATCTCTAGGTATTTTTTCTGATTTACCAAGGAAGTGATTAGTGATGCTTTCCCAATAATGGGCCGCAAACCACACAAAAACAGCCAGCATAACTATGATGTCAACGGCGGAGCAAAATTAGTCCACCCGGGCGGAGCAAAATTAGTCCACTTAACGTTATGCGGTACGCGGTGTTGGGGGGTTGTCCCGGTAGTCCATAGGAGGGACCCGCGCTGCTTCGTGTAGCGCTTGCGTTACGCGGAGCGAAGCAGCGTGGGAGGTTCCTGTGGGCCCACCGGGTCAACCATTGCACCGGCGGTTAAGCAGGTATTTTTGGGGATTTCCGCCGTTTTTGGCTTTGGTTGAGACGATAGCTCTCGCCGTTCATTTCCAGGATATGGACATGGTGGGTGAGGCGGTCCAGCACAGCCCCGGTCAGGCGTTCCGAGCCGAATATCTCCGTCCACTCATCGAACGGCAAGTTGGAGGTCACCAGGATCGAGCCCCGCTCGTAGCGCTGGCTGAAGACTTCGAACAGCAGCTCGGCGCCGGTCTTCGAGAGCGGCACGAAGCCGAGTTCGTCGATGATCAGAAGGTGATACTTTGCCAGTTGCTTCTGCAGGCGCAACAGGCGTTTTTCATCCCTGGCCTCCATCAGTTCATGAACCAGGGCAGCGGCCGTGAGGAAGCCGACGGAGAGCCCCTTTTGGCAGGCCGCCAGACCGAGACCGAGGGCGATATGGGTCTTGCCGGTTCCGCTGTTGCCGAGCGCGATGATATTCTCACGACGCTCGACGTATTCGCATCGCGCCAACTCCAGAACCAGCATCTTGTTGAGCGATGCGATGGCCTTGAAGTCGAAGCTGTCGAGGCTTTTGACGGCGGGGAACCTGGCCTGTCTGATCCGCCGCTCGACCATGCGGCGCTCACGGTCGATCAGTTCCAACTCGGTCAGACGGACAAGATACCGCACATGGTCGGCGCCCTCGGTGGCGCATTGGCGGGCCAGCTTGTCGTATTCGCGCAGGAACGTCGGCAGTTTCAGGGTCTTGAGGTGATGGGCCAGCAACACTTGCGGCGTATCGGTCATGACGCGCCTCCACCCAACAAGCTCATATAACTGGCGGCGGCCGTGGTCGCCACGTTGGCCCGAGGGCAGGTAGGGATAGATATCCAGGTCGAGTTTGGGCGGGCGTCGCTCGATACGGCACAGCACAAGGTGTTTGACGGCGTCGTAGCCGATCGCACCCAGGCGCAGGGCGTCCTTCACCGCGCCGTGAAGCACCTCGAGATCGAAGGTCTCCACAAGCCGAAGGACCTGGACGTATTCCCGCTTGCCGGCCTTGCCCATGCGCGCCTCCAGGAGACGGCGCAGGGTTGGGAAGGCATCAGGCAGTTCCCATCCGGCTAGCGGCGCGGCCTGATCCAGGGCACCGATCTTGTGCTCCAGCAAAGGCAGGTAGTGGATCGGATCGAAGACCATATCTTCCCGGTCGTAGGAACGGGGGTGTCGGGCAATGATCCCGGCGCCGCAACCGATAACCACCTCGTGGACATAGCCACGGATCCAGACTTCCTGATGGCCGTAGGCGACGGGCACGGAATAGTCATTCGTCCGGTAGCGCACCAGGGACAGCGAGTTGACCCGCGTGCCCTGCTTGTCGCACGCGTCGAACGGTGCCGGCAGTGGCCTCTTCAACGCTTCGCGGTCACGCACAAACCGTTCGCCGATGCTCTCGCGGTGGCCGCGCAGGACGTTGCCTTGCCGGTTGCGGCATTGCTCTTCCAGGTGGCCATTGAAGGCGTCCCAGCTCGCGAACCGGGGAAGCGGCGTCATGAAGTTCCGCCGGGCATAGCCGACCACCCCCTCCACATTGCCTTTGTCGTTACCCTTGCCGGGACGGCCGTAGCGGTCCTCGAAGAGGTAATGGGACTGCAGCCCGCTGAACGCCCGCGTTCGTTGCCGCGTGCCATCTGACAAGATGCGCGACACCAGACACTTGTCGTTGTCGTAAAGAATCGATTGGGGAACGCCGCCGAAAAAAACAAAGGCTCTGTTGTGCCCGTCCAGCCAGGCCTCCGTCGTCGCCGCCGGGTAGGCCGCAACGAAGCAGGCATCGCTGTGGGGAAGTGTCATGACGAAAAAATGCGCCCGATACTTGACGCCGGCGATGATCGCATCCGCCTCGCCAAAGTCCGCTTGAGCATGGCCCGGAGGATGTGACAACGGCACAAACATCTCACGCCGACGAAGGCGCCGTTCCCGAACGTAATCCTTCACGATGGTCTCTTTGCCCGTGAAGCCATGTTCGTCGCGAAGGCGCTCGAAGATACGCTTCGCCGTGTGGTTCTGCTTACGGTGAACCGTTCGGTCCTCCTCCAGAATACGGTCGATGATATCCGTGAAGGGGGCCAGTTTCGGGCGTTTCGGTGGCTGGCGTCGCCGATATCCCGGCGGTTCCGAATGCCGCAGCATCTTCCTCACCGTCTCGCGCGCAATGCCAAACCGACTTGCCGCCTCTCGCTGGCTCAGACCATCAACATGGCAGGCCAGCCGAACGCGCAGATATAGGTCCACGGTGTACATCCTCCCGCCTTCCATCTCAAAAAAGATCGAAGGCTACAGGTGGCAGAGTTTTACTCCGCCCGCGGCTGGGAAATCCCGCCGCTTCCGTGGACTAATTTGTCACCGCCGTTCTCACAAAAATGCGTAGGGCTCTAGTGCCACCGTTTCCCACAGGCGCACCATTTTAAGGGGCTGATATCTATATATCGGTGCCGGATTCACGATAAGGCCATGGGATTGATTATCCGCAAGCGCGCCGTTCCTGAATTTCCAATACAGCACGAGCTGGACGGGCCTAAGTTATCGGTACGGTGT
>CAXXRP010000013.1:0-23571 GCA_963662375.2 Rhodospirillaceae bacterium | reverse complement strand
AAACCGCCATATGGGTCGCAATTGGGACGAGACGGCGGGGCGCCGGCTGGTGAGTCCACAAGTCTGACGGACGATCCCACTAAGCCAATACCGAAACAGGACCTAGTCGCAGCTAAGGCGGCTTTTGAAAAAGTAAAAGCGGACGCCGCCACAGCAGCAGCTGCTAAAGCCGGCGGAAAGGCGTAGAGGCCGACGAAATGCTCGCAGATGGTGATCGCATCTTCACAAATCTCTATGGGCGCCACGATTGGCGCCTGAAGGGCGCGCGCGCGCGCGGTGATTGGGACGGCACCAAAGAATTGATGGAGATGGGTCCCGATTGGATCGTCGATGAAATGAAACGGTCTGGTTTGCGTGGCCGTGGTGGCGCGGGTTTTCCGACGGGCCTTAAATGGTCCTTTATGCCGAAGACCGAGGGCGACCGGCCCCACTATCTTGTCGTCAATGCCGATGAGGGCGAACCGGGTACCTGTAAAGACCGGGATATGATGCGCTTTGATCCGCATAAACTGGTGGAGGGCTGCTTAATTGCCAGCTTCGCGATGCGCGCACATGCCTGTTACATCTACATTCGCGGTGAGTTTTACAACGAGGCATCCAACCTTCAGGTGGCCATCGACGAAGCCTATGAAACTGGGCTTATCGGTAAAAATTCTTGTGGTTCGGGTTGGGATTTTGACTTGTACCTGCATCGCGGCGCCGGCGCCTATATATGCGGCGAGGAAACCGCGCTAATCGAAAGTTTAGAAGGCAATAAAGGACAGCCGCGTCTCAAGCCGCCGTTTCCAGCAGCAGTTGGCTTGTACGGGTGCCCGACAACGGTGAATAACGTTGAAAGTATCGCGGTCGCGCCGACAATTCTGCGCCGTGGCGCAAGTTGGTTCGCCGGGATTGGCCGACCCAACAACACCGGCACCAAGGTTTTTTGTATTTCGGGGAACGTGAATAAGCCGTGCAATGTCGAGGAGACGATGGGAATTCCTCTGCGCGAGCTAATTGAGCAGCACGCTGGCGGTGTTCGCGGCGGATGGGATAATCTGCAAGCTATTATTCCTGGCGGCGCTTCGGTGCCGCTGATCCCGAAATCGATTTGCGATTCCGTTCTAATGGATTTCGATTCATTGGATGACGTGAAATCACAACTCGGCACGGCCGCAATTATGGTGATGGATAAATCAGCCGACGTGGTGTCCTGCATTGCCCGGTTGTCGGTCTTTTATAAACATGAAAGTTGCGGCCAGTGTACGCCGTGCCGTGAAGGGACGGGGTGGCTCGCGCGCGTCATGAAACGCATGGTTAAGGGCGACGCGACACTACAGGAAATAGATACTCTCGAGCAGGTAACCTATCAGATAGAGGGGCACACCATATGTGCGCTGGGCGATGCCGCGGCATGGCCGGTGCAAGGTCTTATTCGTCACTTTAAACCGGAGCTTGAGCGCCGTATTCGCGAGTACCGCGACGCCAAAATCGGCGAGAAAGCGGCCTGAGGGCGGGCAGGGGAAGTAGCATGCCAAAACTGACCATCGACGGCATGGAAATCGACGTTCCGCCGGGGACCACAATCCTACAGGCGGCGGAGCTGGCTGGTGTGGAGATTCCCGTTTTCTGCTACCACGACCGCTTATCCATCGCGGGTAACTGCCGCATGTGCCTCGTGGAGGTGGAGAAATCGCCAAAGCCGATTGCTTCGTGCATGATGCCTGCCGGCGACGGGATGGTGGTGCACACCAAGTCAGATAAGGCGTTCAAGTCGAGAGCAGGAGTGATGGAATTCTTGCTCATCAACCATCCCCTAGACTGTCCGATTTGCGACCAGGCCGGCGAGTGTGACCTGCAGGATCAGGCGATGGCCTATGGCTTCGACCGCGGCCGGTTCGCCGAAAACAAACGGGCCGTGAGGGACAAATACATGGGTCCGGTGGTTTCCACCATTATGACCCGCTGTATCCACTGTACTCGCTGTATTCGCTTTGCGACGGAAATTGCGGGCGTACCTGAGATGGGGGCCACGGGGCGCGGCGAGGACATGGAAATCACGACCTATCTTGAAAAAGCGCTGGACTCTGAGTTGTCCGGCTGTGTCGTGGACCTTTGTCCTGTCGGCGCCCTGACAAGCAAGCCATACGAATTTGCGGCGCGGTCTTGGGAATTGCGCAAAACAGAATCTATCGACGTTTTGGACGCTGTCGGCAGCAACATTCGCGTGGATGTGCGCGGTCGGGAAGTAATGCGCGTATTGCCGCGTATAAACGAGGACGTGAACGAGGAATGGCTGGGGGATAAGAGCAGGCTGGCCTGTGATGGCCTTAGGTACCAACGTCTTGATCGGCCATATGTGCGTCGCCAAGGCAAACTTCGTCCCGCGAGTTGGCAAGAAGCCTTTGAGGCGATTGCGGCGAAAATGAACGGCCTATCGGGCGGCAAGATAGCTGCCATAGCGGGCGATACAGTCGATTGTGAATCCATGTTGGCTCTCAAAGATCTCATGAGTGCGCTAGGTTCACCGAACTTGGATTGCAGACAAGATGGGGCGGCGCTCGACCCTTCGGTTCGAGCGTCATATCTGTTTAATTCTACAATCTCTGGAATCGAGAAGTCGGACGCACTTCTCATAATCGGATCAAATCCGCGAAAAGAAGCACCAGTTCTCAATGCGCGAATCCGCAAACGCTATCTTCAGGGAGGTTTCCCTATCTATCTCATCGGTGAGCAGGCCGATTTGACATACAAATACGATCACCTCGACGATACATCTGATGCGCTGACCAAGATCGCTGACGGTAGTCATCCAGTGGCTACGGCTCTAAAAAATGCCAAAATGCCAATGCTCATCTTGGGAATGGGCGCGCTGACCAGGCCTGATGGAGCGGCAATTCTGGCCGCAGCCCGGCAGGTCGCGGACAGCTGCGGTCTCATTAGGGATGGCTGGAACGGTTTTAACGTTTTGCACACTGCAGGGGCGCGTGTTGGCGGGCTCGAACTGGGTTTTGTTCCGGATTCGAGCGGTAAGGGAGCGCGCGCTATTCTTGAGGGTGCACGCAAAGGCGAGATCGAAGTACTTTACCTTCATGGTGCGGATGAAATCGACACCAAGAACTTGGGCCGCACTTTTGTAATTTACCAGGGACATCATGGCGACCGGGGCGCGCACCGCGCGGACGTGATATTACCCGGAGCCGCGTACACTGAAAAAGACGGCACCTACGTCAACACCGAAGGTCGGCCGCAACATGCATATCGTGCAACCTTTCCGCCCGGCGCCGCCCGAGAGGATTGGGCGATTATCCGCGCATTGTCCGAAGTTCTGGGCAAGACGCTACCCTACGATAATTTTGCTCAGGTGCGTAAGCGCCTCTCTGAGACGAACTCCATGTTTACCTCGACTAACAATGTGCAGGCTGCTGAATGGAAAAGCTTCGGCACCGCGGGTCCAATTGATGCCGCGGGTTTCGATTATCCGGTGAAAAATTACTACATGACCGATCCCATCAGCCGCGCGTCTCAGACGATGGCGCGTTGCACGGAAGAATTCGTCACTGGTGAGGCGAAGAAAACGGGGACCCATGGCTGAGTTTGCAAACGACTACCTAGTTCCCCTTGCGTGGATCGTCGGAAAAATTTTCCTTTTTGCCGTGCCGGTAATGTTGGCTATGGCGTACCTGACCTACGCGGAGCGGCGCATCATCGGTGCTATGCAGCTCCGTAAAGGGCCGAACGTCGTCGGGCCGTTCGGCCTGCTTCAACCCTTTGCCGATGCCGTCAAGCTGCTCTTCAAGGAAACTGTTGTTCCGACGGGTTCGAGCCCCGTGGTCTTCTTCCTGGCTCCTATGGTGACGTTCACCTTGGCGCTTATGGCGTGGGCGGTTATCCCGGTGAGTGATGGATGGATGATTTCCAATTTGAACGTAGGCGTACTCTATCTGTTCGCCATTTCGTCGTTGGGTGTTTACGGCGTCGTCATGGCGGGTTGGGCCTCAAATAGCCGCTACGCGTTTCTTGGCGCGATGCGTTCGGCGGCACAGATGGTGTCCTACGAGGTTTCCATTGGCTTCGTTATGATTTCGGTGCTGCTAACAGCAGGTTCCCTGAATTTGTCCGAGGTTGTACTTGCGCAGCAAGGCATGTGGTTTTTCATCCCGCATTTTCCCATGTTCATCGTGTTTTTTATATCGGTTCTTGCGGAAACGAACCGGCATCCGTTTGACCTTCCAGAAGCTGAATCCGAATTGGTCGCCGGCTTCATGACCGAATACTCGTCTATGTCATTCGCCCTGTTTTTCCTCGGCGAATACATGAACATGATCATGATGTCCGCCGTAGTCACGGTTCTGTTTTTGGGTGGATGGTTGCCGCCTCTTGAGATGGTGCCGTTCACGTGGGTGCCGGGTTTCGGGTGGTTTATGCTCAAAGTGGCATTTTGCCTGTTCGTGTTCATCTGGGTGCGCGCCACTTTTCCACGTTACCGCTATGACCAGTTGATGCGCCTTGGTTGGAAAGTCTTCCTGCCATTGTCGCTGGTTTGGCTGGTACTCACGGCCGGCTACTTGGTCTACACCGGCAGGCTGGTAGAGTAAGGAGGGGTTTAAATGGCATTCCTTGATCGCACCGTTCGAGCAGCCCTGCTTTGGGAACTTGCCTCGGGCATGTTGCTGACTTTGCGGTACCTATTCCGTCCTAAGGTCACGATCAATTATCCGTGGGAAAAAGGACCTATTTCACCACGTTTTCGCGGCGAGCTCGCGTTACGCCGCTACCCGAATGGCGAAGAACGCTGCATCGCTTGCAAGTTGTGTGAAGCCATTTGCCCGGCGCAGGCGATAACCATAGAGGCGGAAGCCCGAGCTGACGGTAGCCGCCGAACGACGCGCTTCGATATCGACATGACTAAGTGCATTTACTGCGGCTACTGCGAGGAAGCGTGCCCAGTGGACGCTATCGTCGAAGGACCGAACTTCGAGTATGCCACGGAAACGCACGATGAGTTGCTCTACAACAAAGATAAATTGCTAGAAAACGGTGACCGTTGGGAGAGCGAACTCGCCAAACGACTGGAGCTGAGTGCGCCGTATCGTTAACGATGAAACATGGAATTTCTGCACTCTTATTAAAGAACTAGAGGGAAGCGGCTGGGGTGCCAAACGAGCTATACGTTAGCCATAGCCGTGGGAGAGGGGCATGATCGTTGCGTCGCTCAGCTTTTATCTGTTCGCCATTATCGCGGTTGTCAGCGCGCTGACCGTCATCTTTCAGCGCAACCCCGTGCATTCGGTGTTGTGGTTGATCCTGACGTTCTTCAATGCGGCGGGTCTTTTTGTTCTCTTAGGCGCCGAATTCGTCGCCATGATTTTAGTGGTTGTGTATGTGGGTGCCGTCGCGGTGCTGTTTCTGTTCGTGGTGATGATGCTGGACATCAATATTACGGTGTTGCGGGAAGGATTTTTGAAGTACCTGCCTGTCGGCTTGCTGGTCGGTCTTATTTTACTTGCGGAATTAGCTGTAGTCTTCAGCGGTTGGGTTATGGCGCCTGGCGCTGAATCTTTGCGGCTCGCGCCAACGCCGGATATTTCCGCCGTAAGCAATACTGAGGCTTTGGGTTCGATTTTATACACCGACTATGCCTATTTGTTCCAAGCGTCCGGCCTTGTCTTATTGGTAGCGATGATCGGAAGCATAGTCTTGACGTTGAGGCGCCGGCCTGGTGTACGTAAGCAAAAAATTTCTGAACAGGTGAAGAGAAGCCCAAAGAACAGCGTTACCCTCGTCCAGGTTCCGACTGGAAAGGGGCTGTCATGATGGGCACGGCCGAGAGCGGTGTATTGGCTGTGGGGTTGGCCCACTATCTGACCGTAGGCGCCATCCTATTCACGCTCGGGATTTTTGGAATTTTCCTGAATAGGAAAAACCTGATCGTTATCATGATGTCCATTGAACTGATGTTGCTCGCTGTGAATATTAACATGGTGGCGTTCTCAGCTTATCTGAATGACTTAGTCGGCCAGGTGTTCACCATGTTTATCCTGACCGTCGCTGCGGCTGAAGCAGCCATCGGCTTAGCTATTGTGGTGGTATTTTACCGCAACAAGCACTCGATCGAAGTCGAAGATATCAACGAGATGAGGGGGTAGGCAGTGCTGGTTATCGCCGTATTCCTCCCGCTGTTGGGTGCTTTCATCGCAGGTTTTTTTGGGCGCGTGATCGGTGATCGCCCGTCGCAACTCATCACCTGCCTTGGCGTCGGTTTGGCTGCGTTGGCATCAATTCCGTCGTTTATGGATGTCGCGCTACAAGGCAACGCGCAAACCATTGTGATTGCCACATGGTTGGCGTCTGGCACATTCGACGCCCAGTGGGCACTACGTTACGATACCCTTTCGGCGGTTATGGTTATGACCGTCACGTCGGTCTCTACGCTCATCCACATCTACTCCATCGGCTACATGTCCCACGACGACAGCAAGCCGCGGTTTATGGCCTATCTGTCGATGTTTACCTTCGCCATGCTGATGTTGGTGACGGCGGACAATCTCGTTCAATTGTTTTTCGGCTGGGAGGGCGTTGGGCTCTTCTCTTATCTGCTTATTGGGTTTTGGTTCAAGAAACCGGAGGCCAACGCTGCGGCGATTAAGGCTTTCATCGTTAACCGCATCGGTGACTTCGGGTTTCTATTGGGTATTTTCGCAATCTATTTTCTGTTCGATGCCGTGTCCTTCGACATCATCTTCAATGCGGCGCCCAATCACGCTGATATAGAGGTCACCTTCTTCGGCCTTCATGTTCACGCGCTGACAATAATCTGTTTGTTGCTATTCGTTGGTGCCATGGGTAAGTCGGCGCAGCTGTTCCTGCACACATGGCTTCCCGATGCTATGGAGGGACCGACGCCGGTTTCCGCTCTGATCCACGCAGCGACCATGGTCACAGCGGGGGTGTTTCTGGTCGCACGAATGTCACCGCTTTTTGAGTACGCGCCCATGGCGTTAGCGGTCGTGACGATCATCGGCGCGTCCACGGCGTTTTTCGCGGCGACGATTGCCTGCGTTCAGAACGATATCAAGCGCATTATCGCCTATTCCACGTGTTCGCAGCTGGGCTATATGTTCTTCGCCTGCGGCGTGTCCGCGTATCAGGCGGGCATTTTCCACCTCATGACCCACGCCTGGTTCAAGGCGCTGTTGTTCCTAGGGGCCGGCTCAGTTATCCATGCCATGTCCCAGGAGCAGGATATTCGTAAGATGGGTGGCATCTGGAGACTCATCCCTTTTACGTTCGCCGTGATGGTGGTCGGCAATTTGGCGCTGACCGGCATTCCGCCCTTATCCGGCTATTTTTCGAAAGACATGGTCATTGAAGCGGCCCACGCTGCTCACACTGGGGTTGGCAACTATGCCTTCACCCTGGGTATCGCCGCGGCTTTGCTCACGTCGTTTTACTCGTGGCGCCTGACGTTCCTGACGTTTTTCGGCAAGTCGCGGGCCGACAGGCATACCATGGATCATGTCTATGAAAGCTCATACGTGATGACGGCGCCATTGGCGGGTCTGGCGCTGGGCGCCGTATTCGCTGGGATGATTGGTTACACGGTATTCGTCGGCGAGGGGCGCGAGGAGTTTTGGCGTGATGCCATCGCCGTATTTGCCTCGCAGGACTCTATCGGTCGCGTGCACGAGTCGCATCCGGCTTTCTACATTAAATACTTGCCGCTGTTCGTGAGTCTGATGGGGTTGGCAATTGCATATCTTATGTACATCCGCCGTCCCGAGCTGCCGAGCAAGTTAGTCGACACATTCCCGGGCGTGTACCAGTTTCTACTTAACAAGTGGTACTTCGATGAGTTGTATAACTTCATCTTTGTGAAGAACGCGTTCCGTATCGGACGGTGGTTCTGGAAGGGCGGCGACACGTGGCTCATTGATGGTTATGGCCCCGACGCTCTTTCGGCCGCCATCGCCCGTGCCGCCAAACGCACTAGCGCCGTGCAGAGCGGGTACCTCTATCACTATGCCTTTGCCATGATCGTCGGTATTGCGGCC
Source organism: Rhodospirillaceae bacterium (assembly GCA_963662375.2). Classification (GTDB taxonomy): domain Bacteria; phylum Pseudomonadota; class Alphaproteobacteria; order Rhodospirillales; family Rhodospirillaceae; genus UBA11612. The sequence goes on along the minus strand of CAXXRP010000013.1, from coordinate 15,538 downwards.
ATGGTGACGTGGATCATGGTTGGGGCCGTGGGCTGATACAATGGTAACGGCGCTTTCCAATTTTATGACCAGTTTGCCGATCTTGTCCGTGGCGACGTTTCTGCCGCTGGTGGGTGCGACGTTTATCATATTGCTCCGAGGCAATGCCGATGTGGTCGCACGCCAGGCACGTTATGTGGCCTTGTGGACCACCTTGCTGACCTTCGTACTGTCGCTGTTCATCTGGGTTGATTTCGAGGTGGGCACGGCGGCTTTCCAGTTCGAGGAACGGTTCAACTGGCTCCGGGGTTACCGCATCTCCTATCACATGGGCGTGGACGGCATTTCCATGCTGTTCGTGATCCTGACCGCTTTTCTCATGCCCATCTGCGTTCTCGCCTCATGGGAGTCCATCACCAAAATGGTGAAGGAATATATGGCCGCATTCCTGCTGCTGGAAACCATGATGATCGGCATGTTCTGCGCTCTGGATATGGTGCTGTTTTATGTCTTCTTCGAAGGGGTGCTGATCCCGATGTTCCTAATCATCGGGGTTTGGGGCGGCGGTCGGCGCGTCTATTCCGCGTTTAAATTTTTCCTCTATACGCTGACCGGCTCTGTGTTGCTGCTGGTGGCTATGCTTGCCATGTATTTCCAAGTGGGCACCACGGACATCCCCGATCTCATGGCCGCCGACTTCTCGCGCGACATGCAGTACTGGCTGTGGCTGGGCATGTTCGCGTCCTTCGCGGTCAAGATACCCATGTGGCCGGTGCATACGTGGTTGCCCGATGCGCACGTGGACGCGCCCACGGCTGGATCTGTTATCTTGGCTGGCGTGCTGTTGAAAATGGGCGGCTATGGCTTCCTGCGGTTCTCACTGCCCATGCTTCCTGACGCCAGCGTCTATTTCACGCCGCTCGTTTATACGCTGTCGATCATCGCGATCATCTACACGTCGTTGGTCGCTTTGGTTCAGCAGGATATGAAGAAGCTCATCGCCTATTCGTCGGTGGCCCATATGGGGTTTGTCACTGTCGGCACCTTCGCTGCCACGCAGCAGGCGGTCGAGGGCGCGATTTTCCAGATGCTCTCCCACGGCGTTGTATCAGCTGCCTTATTTCTCATTGTTGGCGTGGTCTACGACCGTTTGCATACACGCGAGATCGATCGGTTCGGCGGACTTGTCAATAACATGCCCAGGTACGCGTTTGTGTTTATGGTATTCATGCTGGCCGCGGTCGGCTTGCCGGGTACGTCGGGTTTCGTCGGCGAGTTTTTGGTTCTTACTGGGGTGTTTCAAGTCAACACCACGATATCGCTTTTGGCAACCACGGGGGTTGTGTTGGGCGCGACCTATATGCTCTTCCTCTATCGCCGGGTCGTCTATGGTGAGCTGACCAAAGACGATGTCAAAGCGATGCTAGATCTGAACTCGCGTGAAATCGTTATCTTTGCGCCGCTCGTTTTCGTCGTCATGTGGATGGGCATCTATCCGGTGCCCTTTCTGGATGTCATGAATCAGTCGGTTACGAACCTTTTGAACAACTATCACGCTGATCTGGCTACCCGTGCTGCCGATACCGCACCGCTAGGTAGCCAATTACTTGCGTTTTTGCGGTGAGGAAGGAATATCGTATGACCTCTTTCCCTGCACTCGGCCCTGCGTTGCCAGAAATTTTCATGGCTATCGCCGCCATGGTCTTGCTGATGCTCGGTGTGTTCCGATCGAAAGATTCCACGGCGCTGGTGGCTTGGCTTGTCTTGGGGGTTTTGGCGGTGGCAGGAGTTCTAGTTCTGCGCGGCCCGGATGCCGGCGTTACGTTCAACGGCCTGTTCGTCGTGAACGGCTTCACCAGTTTTGCGAAGATCTTGACTCTGATCGGTGCGGCCATATCCCTGTTGATGATCAACACTTGGGCCCATAACGTAAGAATGGCGTGTTTTGAAATGCCGTTAATCGTGTTATTCGCCGTGCTGGGCATGATGATGATGCTTTCGGCGAACGATCTCATCTCGCTTTACATGGGCCTCGAGCTGCAGAGTCTGTCGCTTTATGTGCTCGCCGCCATTCAGAGGGAAAACCAGCGTGCGACCGAAGCGGGCGTGAAGTATTTTGTTCTCGGGGCTCTGGCCTCGGGACTCTTGCTTTATGGCTCTTCATTGATCTACGGATTTTCCGGCACGACTAGCTTCGACGGCATTGCAACGGCAATGCAGGGCGGATTGGGCTCGGTTGGTGTGGTGATCGGCATCGTCTTTGTTGTGGCTGGGCTCGCATTCAAGGTCTCCGCCGTGCCGTTTCATATGTGGACGCCGGACGTTTATGAAGGCGCGCCGACGCCCGTCACCGCATTTTTCTCCGTTGCCCCAAAAATTGCCTCCCTGTGCTTGTTCTTGCGGGTGTTGGTTGGGCCGTTTGAACCCATGATCGAACAGTGGCAACAAGTCGTGATTCTTATTGCTATTCTCTCCATGCTTTGGGGGGCCGTCGCTGCAATCGCTCAGACAAACATTAAGCGGCTGATGGCTTACAGCTCAATCGGCCACGTGGGATACGCTCTGATTGGTTTGGTGGTCGGGAACGCAGAAGGCGCACGCGGCCTACTGTTTTATCTTGTGATTTACCTCTTCATGAATGTCGGCACCTTCGCGGCCATCTTGTCTATGCGTGTGAAGGGCGAATACGTGGAAGAGATCAGCGATTTGTCGGGTTTGGCGAAGACTCGGCCCGGCATGGCTTTGGCGCTTGGCGCGCTGATGTTTTCAATGGCCGGAATTCCGCCGCTTGCTGGCTTTCTCGGCAAGTTCTATATTTTTGTCGCGGCGGTCAACGCTGGCTTCGTGCCGCTTGCGATCATCGGTGTTTTGGCCAGCGTTATTGGGGCGTTCTACTATTTGCGCATCGTCAAAGTCATGTACTTCGATGACCCCGCCGAAGCGTTTGATCGCCCGGATTTCATACCCGGCGCTATCTTCGCGATTTCCGCCGTTTTGATGGTGGTATACTTTGTCGTGCCGGCGCCGCTTGTTCATGACGCGGAAGCCGCGGCCAGGACCCTGTTTTAGGGAGTGTGGTGACGCAATTCTGAGAGGGTGGGGCTTTGACCCAGGCCTGGTTTACATCCACCCAAGCGCTGCCGGCGCCCCATATGCCTGCTGGATGGCGGGCTATGAAGTTCGATACCTTAGACAGCACCAATGCGACCCTACGGCGCATCGTCGAGATTGAAGGAGATGCGATAGAAGGCTTGATGGTGTGGGCCAAAACGCAAACAGCCGGTCGTGGGCGTATGGGGCGCAGTTGGGCGAGCCCAGAGGGTAATGTGTACGCGTCCATTCTTGTTCTGGCGCCTGACGATCACGCGACCGCTCCCCAGGTGGGGCTCGTGGCTGCCGTCGCTGCGGCTGACGCGATTTTGGATCTGCCCCGGCACAACGCTCCGCCGCCGCCGCTCTCACACAAGTGGCCCAATGACGTGCTCGTTGCCGGCGGAAAGGTCTGCGGAATTTTACCCGAGATGGTAACCAACCTCGATGGTGAGGCATGGATTGTTGTCGGTATTGGTATCAACCTCAGGCCCGCGGATGTGGAGCGCGCCGCGTATCCCGTTGGTTCGCTCGCGACGCACAACGTTGATACAACGCCGGAGCATACCTTGACCTTGGTTTGTCGGGCTTTTGCCACCCGTCTCGCGGAGTGGAGGCGCGAGGGATTCGCGCCGGTGCGTTTGGCTTGGCTCGAAAGAGCGCCAGCTATCGGGTCTCAGGTGTCAGTTGGGTTGCCGGACGGCCAGGCGTATGGGGATTTTGGCGGCCTTGATGCCGATGGGGCGCTGCTTTTGGATAGTCCTCAGGGCCGAAAACGTATATTGGCCGGCGATGCGCTTTTTTCCAGCGGAGACGAGTGATGTTGCTGGCGGTTGATTGTGGCAATACCAACGTCGTGTTCGCCGTTTATGACGGCGATAAGCTTAAGGGGCAGTGGCGGGCCGCCACTAAGACTGATCGCACGTCGGACGAGTACGGTATTTGGCTGACTCAACTCATGGCGCATGACGAAGTGGAGCCGACAGGTATCACGGACGCCATTATTGCCTCTGTCGTGCCGGCCAAAAAATTCGACTTCAAGCGCCTTTGCGAAAAGTACTTTAATTGCAAACCCATCTTTATCGGCGATCCGGGTGTGGATCTGGGGGCTGATATCAAGGTGGACAACCCAAACGAGGCAGGCTCGGACCGTGTTGTGAACGCACTCGCAGCTCATGCAACTTACGGCGGACCATTGATCATTATCGATTTCGGAACTGCAACGACCTTCGACGTGGTGGACAAGACAGGAGCTTATTGCGGGGGTTGCATCGCACCCGGAATCAATCTTTCCATGGAAGCGTTGCATATGGCGACGGCTCAACTTCCCCGTCTTCCGGTGATTAATCCTGGCAGCGCGCCTGTCGTGGGAACGACCACCATCGCCGCGATGAACTCGGGTGTCTTTTGGGGATACATTGGATTAATCGAAGGCCTCGTCACCCGCATCCGTGCCGAACGGAAGGAACAATTGAAGGTCATCGCCACCGGCGGGTTAGCGACATTATTCGCTAAGGCGACGCCGTTCATCGAACACACAGACCAAGATCTGACCTTGCGCGGGCTTCTGCAAATTCATAAGCGCAACGCCCGTTAGTCCTTGCCGCTCATGAACAAATCCGACTCCGGCCACGCAAAATCTAATTTCCCCCAGGGCGTTGATAAGGGGCTGTGGTTCGTCCCGCTCGGCGGTTCAGGCGAGATCGGGATGAACCTAAATCTCTACGGTTGCGACGGCCAATGGCTCATGGTCGACCTCGGCGTGACGTTCGGTGATGACTCCATGCCTGGAGTTGATGTCGTTATGCCGGACCCCAGCTTTATTGCCGAGCGTCGTGAAAAACTTGCCGGTCTAATAATCACCCACGCTCACGAAGATCACTTAGGGGCTGTAGCCTACCTGTGGCCGCAGTTGCGCTGTCCCGTCTACGCGACGCCATTCGCCGCCGCATTTCTCGAATACAAGCTCAAGGAAACCGGCTGGGGTGGGGTGGTGCCGGTGACCGTCGTCCCACTGGGCGGTCACGCCGATATCGGTCCGTTTTCGATAGACTTTATTACATTGGCCCATTCGATTCCCGAGCCCAACGCTTTGGCGATCCGCACGCCCCATGGGACGATCTTTCACACCGGCGACTGGAAATTCGACCCCGAGCCCCTGGTTGACGAGGTAACGGATTTTGACGCGCTTCAGGCTTTGGGTAACGAGGATATCCTGGCCCTTGTAGGGGATTCCACCAATGTCTTTACCGAGGGCGAGGCGGCCACCGAGCGCGACGTGCGCGACAATTTGATGGATCTGTTTGCAGGGTATACAGGCTGTATTGTCGTCGGGTGTTTTGCTTCCAATGTGGCGCGTCTCGACAGTATTGCGCGCGCCGCTGCAGCCAACGACCGGCACGTTGCCCTGGTGGGTGCGTCGTTGTGGCGGATTGCCGAGACAGCGCGCCGAACCGGCTATTTGTCCCCTGATTTAAGATTCTACAAGGCTAGTGAGGCTGCGGCCTTACCCCGAGATAAGGTTTTATACATTTGCACCGGCAGCCAAGGCGAGGGGCGGGCCGCTTTGGCACGCATTGCCTTCGGGAATCATTCCGACGTGACCCTCGGCTCGGGCGATGTGGCGGTGTTTTCGTCCCGGGTCATTCCGGGTAATGAAAAAGCTATCTCAAAGGTGCAAAACCAGTTGGTTAGGTTGGGCGTGAAGATCGTCACCGCGCGGGATCATCTCATCCATGTCTCGGGCCACCCGGCGCGGAATGACTTGCGGCGCATGTACCAGATGATCAGGCCGCGCGTGGCAATCCCAGTGCACGGTGAAGCCATGCACATGCGAGCTCACGCCGAATTAGCCAAAGAATGCCAAGTTCCGCATGCCGTACTCGTGGAAAATGGCCTTGCCGTAAAATTTGCCGGCGGCAAAGCCAAAGTGGTCGGCACGGTTTGGAGCGGCCGGCTGGCCTGGGAGGACGGCGCGGCGGTGCCGTTTGCTAGCCCCGTTCTCCGGGACCGGAAGCGTATGTTTTACGAGGGAGCGGTGGTGGCGACCGTGGTGTTGAATGACGAGGGTGTCGTTATCGATGAGCCTCAGGTCGCTGTACTTGGAATCGCGGACCCACTGGCAGAAGAAGATGTCGGTCGGGGCTGGGCCTTTACTGCGTCGAACGCGGTGCGGAAACTGCCTAAGAAGGCTCGCAGGGATGACCATACGGTGGCGGAAGCGGTGCGCGTAGCCATTCGCAAACCCTTCGGCCTCCCCGAGCCCGGCGCTGTAACTCGGGTCCACCTGGTGCGTGTATAGCTGCCTCGGAACTGGCCTTACGCTCCGTTGCGCCCTATATCTTTAACAAGAACCACGATAAGAGAGCCCTCATGATCGGACGCCTGAACCACGTTGCCATTGCCGTGCCGGACCTCGCCGCCGCCGCGGCTAACTACCGCGATGTTTTGGGAGCCAAGGTTTCTGACCCGCAGGACTTGCCCGAGCACGGTGTGACCGTGATCTTCGTGGAATTGGAAAATACCACGATCGAACTCATCCACCCCCTGGGGGCGAATTCCACGATCAAGGGATTTCTCGAGAAGAACGCGTCGGGCGGAATTCACCATATGTGCTACGAGGTGGAAGATATCTATGTGGCCCGGGATAAACTTAAGGCGCAGGGTAAGTGCGTGTTGGGTGACGGCGAGCCGAAAATCGGCGCCCACGGCAAGCCGGTTTTGTTTTTGCACCCTAAGGACTTCGACGGCACTCTAGTAGAAGTAGAACAGGTTTAAGCCTGCAGGAGCGTGCCAATGCACTGGCGATCGTGACTTACAATTTCTGTATTCGCGGTGTGGTTAGGCGGATCGGCCGATGCGGAAACCATCACTTTGGGAGCCTCCGACTGCTGGCGTCTGCTGCGCCATGTTTCAACCGACGATGTGACCTACAAGCTCGGAATCGACGCACGTGGCAAGCCAGTGGCTTCCGCCAACCTAGGCGGAGGCTACAACATCTGAATTCCTGAGGATATTCACATTGAAATTGGCATCGGCCTTGCTGACCGCTTGGGGCGGAGCTAGACTCTGCGCTCCGGCGGCGATCCAAATTCACCGGCACGGCAGCCCTGGGCCTTGTCACGATCAAGGGTAATGACGTTTTTGGAACGCAGAGCGCATTACCCCTCGGGATGAACTCATTCTTGCGGAAGCCTGCCGCCAGGGCATGGAGGCAGTGGGCACGATGCTGCCTGCGGAGACGTCCGAACCGGCGTCCAAAGATTAAGCGCCGGTCACCTTTAACGACCGTTTATTGCCCCTTAAGGGGCCATCGCGTATGGTCCCGCGGGATCATTTAATCCCCCTCATATTTCGCTGATCCACCCAAGGACTTTCCATGCGGCTCTCCCGCTATTTCTTGCCCACCCTCAAGGAAACCCCCGCCGAGGCACAGATTGTCTCGCACCGTCTGATGCTACGGGCGGGGATGATCCGCCAACACGCGGCGGGAATATACAACTGGCTGCCGTTGGGCACCCGAGTGCTGCAGAACATCGAACGGATCATCCGGGAAGAGCAGAATGCGGCCGGTGCTCAGGAAATTATTATGCCCACCATCCAGTCCGGCGAGTTGTGGAAGGAAAGCGGGCGCTACGACGACTATGGACCGGAGATGCTGCGCATCACCGACCGCCACGGGCGCGATATGCTTTACGGACCCACGCACGAAGAAGTTGTTACAGATATTTTTCGTAATAATATCAAAAGCTACCGCGATATCCCTAAGAATTTATATCAAATAAACTGGAAGTTCAGAGACGAAATCAGACCACGTTTTGGTTTGATGCGTGGCCGCGAGTTCTTGATGAAGGACGCCTATTCCTTCGACATGGACTACGAGGGATCGAGGCACGCCTATAACCAGATGTTTGTGGCCTACCTCCGGACCTTCGCGCGCTTGGGTCTCAAGGCCGTGCCCATGAAGGCAGAGTCCGGACCGATTGGAGGTGACCTGAGCCATGAGTTCATTGTTCTAGCAGACACCGGCGAAAGCGCCGTGTATTGCGATAAGGCGCTTTTGGAAAAACCGGTGCCGGAGAACGTGGACTACGACGCGGATCTTCAGCCTATCGTTGATGAATGGACCAGCCTATACGCGGTGACCGACAATATGCACGATGCGGCGGCAGAGGAAACATTAGGCAGCGAGTTAGTTTCAGCCAGGGGCATTGAAGTTGGGCAGACGTTTCATTTCGGCACCAAGTACTCTGCACCCATGAGGGCCCTTGTAGCCGGCCCAGCTGGAGAAGAAGTTCCAGTGCATATGGGCTCCTACGGAATCGGCGTTTCCCGCTGCGTCGCCGCCATCATCGAGGCTAGCCACGACGAAAAGGGAATCATCTGGCCCGACAGCGTGGCACCCTTTCATGTTGGCCTCATTAATCTCAAGGTCGGCGACGCGGCCTGCGACGCGGTTTGTGAAAAACTTGACCACGCCATCGAATCCCAGGGTTTGGACGTACTTTATGATAACCGCGATGAGCGGGCCGGGGTTAAATTTGCCGATATGGAGCTCATCGGCTTGCCGTGGCAGTTGGTGGTCGGGCCGAAAAATGTCGCTAAGGGCATCGTTGAGTTGAAGCGTCGCGATACCGGCGCTCGCGAGGAACTGAGTCCAGAGTCCGCAGTGTCAAAGGTCACCGCGACGGGCTGATCCAACATAAGGATAGCTGATAATGATATTTGGCGCCTTCGAATGGATGATTGCGCTGCGCTACCTGAGATCGCGCCGCCGGGAAGGCTTTGTTTCCGTTATTGCTGGTTTTTCGTTCCTCGGTATCGGGCTGGGTGTAGCCACCCTCATCATCGTCATGGCCGTCATGAACGGCTTTCGCCAGGACATTATGTCGCGGATTTTGGGCGTGAATGGGCATGTCGATGTGGCTGGTGTCACCTATGCCATCGACGATTACGACGAAAAAGTTGGCCGTTTGAAAGCCATCCCGGGCGTTGCGAGCGTAAGCCCGCTTATTACCGGTCAGGTCATGGCCACGGCCAACGGTATCACCGGCGGCGCATTAGTGCGGGGCCTCCCAGGCCTGGACCTTTTCGAGAAGGATTGGATATCCGACCACATCATCGGCGGCTCGCTCTCTCCTTTAATCGCCGGCGACGGCATCGCCATCGGCTCTGGCATGGCGCGGCGGTTTGATTTGAAAGCCGGCGACCAGGTCACACTCATATCCCCGAAAGGCAATGTGACCGCATTCGGGTCGGTGCCGCGCATGCGGTCCTTCACCGTCGGTGCGGTGTTCGATGTGGGCATGTCGGATATCGACAGTTCCGTGGTGTTCATGCCTCTGCCCATGGCGCAGATCTATTTCAAGTATCCGAATTCAGTAACCAACATTGAGCTCCACCTAGAAAACCCGGACGACGCGCGGGCCGTGGCTCGCTTAGTACGCGGTGAGCTGGGGCAGGGCCACCGCGTGCTTTCGTGGGAGGAGACGAATGCGACGTTCTTCACCGCATTGCAGGTGGAGCGAAACGTCATGTTCCTGATCCTCACCATTATCATCCTTGTGGCGGTTTTCAACATCATTTCCGGTCTCATCATGCTGGTAAAGGACAAAGGCCGGGACATCGCCATTCTGCGCACCATGGGCGCGACCCGGAGCATGATCATGCGCGTGTTCCTTATCGCGGGGGCCAGCGTGGGTGTGATCGGCACGTTGATGGGGTTCGGATTGGGCCTGCTGGTTTGCGACAACATCGAAGCCATCCGCCAGGGCCTGATGCGAGTGACCGGCACTGAATTGTTCTCGCCTGAAATCTATTACCTTACGCAAATTCCGGCGCAAATGGATTGGAACGAGACCATTGCGGTGCTCTTGATGTCGTTATTTTTGTCTTTTGCTGCAACGCTTTACCCATCCTGGCGCGCGGCGCGCACCGACCCGGTCGAGGCGTTGCGCTATGAGTGAAGGCCCGACGTTCCAGCTCGACGGAATCCACCGTACGTTCAATCAAGGTACTGCTGAGCTGCACCTTCTTCGCGGTGTCAATTTAAGCGTGGCGAAAGGCGAAGTTGTCGCCCTGGTCGGCCCGTCGGGGGCCGGGAAATCGACCCTTTTGCATATTGCCGGGCTTCTCGAGAAACCCGATGCGGGCGAAGTACGCATCAACGGCGAGGCGTGCAGCAGTCTTGGCGACGAACGGCGCACGGCTTTGCGGCGCGAAAAGCTAGGGTTTGTCTATCAGTTTCACCACTTGTTGCCGGAGTTTTCCGCGGTCGAGAATGTGGTTATCCCGCAAATGATCGCCGGTAAAAGCCGCAAAAATGCACGGTCACATGCGCTTTTTTTGCTTACGTCGCTCGGATTAGAGGCCCGCGCTGAACACAGGCCAGGACAATTGTCCGGTGGCGAGCAGCAGCGGGTAGCTTTTGCCCGCGCTCTGGCCAACGGACCATCCGTTTTGCTTGCTGATGAGCCCACAGGCAACCTCGACCCCGACACGGCGGACGGTGTGTTCGCGCAGCTCATGCGGTTGAGCAAGGAGCACGGACTTGCCGCGCTCATCGCCACGCATAATGCGGCGCTGGCACAGCGCATGGACCGCACCGTCGGTCTTGATCACGGTATTCTGGCGGTCGCGTGAACTGTTGGCGGCTATCAATGCCAGCTATCTTTTAAGGGTTATGAATCGGGACCGCGATACTCCCGCACCGGCCCAGCGTTTTGGACCCTGCACCGCATGTTCCAGGAACAGTCTAGCAAGGCCATAAATAATTTAGGGTATTATATCCCAACGTTGACAAACCCCTTCTGATCTGCTAATCTCATTAGCATGAAAGGAAGGAAGAAAATGATTAAGAAAGCCCCTGGAAAATCGCACCGTAAGGGAATGTCGATCATCGAATTGATGGAGATGTTCCCGACTAAGGAAGCGGCTACCAAGTGGTTTGAAGACACGATCTGGGGCGGTGAGCGGCATTGCTCCAAGTGCGGTAGCTTCAAGACCAGCCATGCGAAACACCGTTATATGCCGTATTTCTGCAACGATTGCCGGTCTTATTTCAGCGTTCGCACCAGCACCCCGATGGCCAACTCCAAAATCCCCTTGCATAAGTGGGCGATTGGGATTTATCTCTGCCTGACCAGCCTTAAATCGGTTTCCAGCATGCAACTGCATCGGGACCTCAAAATCACCCAGAAGGCAGCATGGTTCATGCTCCACCGCATTCGTGAGGCGTGGGCGGGTGAAGACACCGATGAGCCGTTTGACGGCCCTGTCGAGGTGGATGAAACCTACGTTTCGGGCAAGCGCCGCAACATGAGTGCGGCCAAGCGCAAGGCCCTCAAGAACACGGGCCGGGGCGTGGCTGGCAAAACCGCCGTTGTCGGCATTAAGGACCGGGACAGTAATGAAGTCGTAGCCAAGGTGGTCAAGTCCACGGATGCCGACACGCTTCAGGATTTTGTCGAGGACAACACGGCAGAAGATGCCAAGGTGTTTACCGATGGCGCAACGGCCTATCAAGGCATGGACCGTGAGCATGAGGCGGTTCTGCACTCGGTCGGCGAATACGTGCGCGGCATGGCCCACACCAACGGCATTGAAAGCTTCTGGTCGATGCTCAAGAGAGCGCATAAGGGAACGTTCCATAAGATCAGCCCTAAACAACTCAATCGGTACGTTCAAGAGTTTGCCGGCAAGCATAACGTGCGCGACTCAGACACGCTTGTTCAGATGCGTGACACGGTTGCCCGCCTTGTCGGCCGGAGGCTTCTCTACCGTGACTTGATCGCCAGCAACGGACTCTCCAACGCCTCCCGGTAAAGGCTCGATAGGACGAAACAGGGCGCGGGCCAACTTCTCAGGTGTCGCGCCCTTCAAGTCCACTTTCGGGTCTAGCTTGGGTCTGTAGGGCATATCTATCTCCTGTTATCAGTAAGCTCAGTATGGCAAATATCGCCATTAGGACATCGCGCGCCAACTGGCAGTGTTGTCCGTCTCAATGTCTTCAACCCATTCCAGCTTGACATCATCCAGGCTCCAAGTGTCCTTGAAGGCTGCGGTAGATTTTGTGTCCCCAAGCGGTGCGGAATAATCACGCTTTGAATTGAATAGTGTGTCGAGGTAGATCAGATCGACGGTCGCACTATTCATGCCGCGCATTACGTCCAGGTTATCGGCGGTCCAGAGTGTCCGGTTTTGCCAATTAGGCTCAGTCATTTTCCAAGTCTTGAAAGATATGTGGGGCGTGCTTCAGGACGCTAGACCTGTCTAGCACGCTTTTGTTGATGAGAAATTCCGTGAAATTGCGAATGGATATCACACCATATTCAATCCCAGGATACGGCTCGGCTTCTAGGACGCCTGATTTGATGTTTCTCTGGACCTGATCTGCTATGGCGGACAACTTGCGCGGATTGGCCGTCCATATCTTCGCACACCGTTCGGCGGTGATGCCTATATTGCCGCCCGCGTAAGCGGCCAGTTCTCCAATTATTCTATTCTGTTTGGGGCTTAACCGACCGCCATATGAAGCACTCCATCGCGCCCAAAGGAACAAGGTAAAGGCACCCAGCGCAAACATTGCCAATGGTGTGGGGATCAGGTTCATTGCTCGCAGCCAAGTCGCAAAGTCGTCTGGGATGCCAGCGAGGCCGATAATGCGCTCCACGAGCCAAAGCAGAGAAATACCACCCGTGACAATGGCGGCTGGACCGTTCCCAGCCTTTTCCTTCCAATCCATCCAGCCATGCTATGCGCACATTCCATGAAAGTCAACGTTGGGATATAATCCCCATAATTTAATATATCAATAGGTTAATATTTATTATAGGGCCGTGGGTAACGCATGGACAACATGGAAGCATCCAGTGAGTTTCATTAGGAACGGCCTAACCTTGGTTCGAATCCCCGTGGGGACGCCATAATTGTCCTGCTTTACTATTTGAATTGCCGTAGCGTAATTCGACTCGTTGGGGTCGATGGTAAAACCAGAGGAGAGGTACGTTGGCAACATCGATTTGGATCGCCAAACTGCTGGGCCCGGTCCTGTTGGTGGCGGCCATCCCCATGTTGACGTCCGCCAGGGATCTTCACGAAGTTGCTCGTGAATTTCTAAAGAGCCGTGTCTTGATCTACGTCACTGGAGTCTTGGTGATGGTTGGCGGTCTGGCTATCGTGAATAAGCACAATATCTGGATCACGGATTGGCCGATCATAATCACTTTGTTCGGCTGGGCGATGATTATTGGCGGCGGCGCACGAGTGGCGTTGCCATCTGCGGTGAGGGCATTGTCACGTTATTGAACGGTCGTGCTGCGAATTGGCATAGAACTCAAGCTCAAGCAGCAGCGGTGGCGGTTTGCCACAGGCCCATTGCGTGGTTGCGAAACTGGCGTAATGTCTTTCGGGATATCAGATGGCGTTGGACGTTGAAGGTGTTGTAGACGGTGGCGTGGGTAGAGAGAAACCGCTGCGCTGATCGAGCCGATTTGAAACGCTGCATTCGTCGTTCCCTCTGTCGGACTGGTAAGTGAGAATTCTCGGCTCGGTTGTTCTTCCTGCCACCAAAATCATGGTGCCTGATAAGGCCCAAATCCTTCAGAGCAGCACCATAAGATGGCAGTTTGTCTGTGATGAAGGTATCTGGGACAAAGCCTTGCTTTTTCAACAGTTTGCGTATCACCTTGAGCGCTGCCTTCTTGTTTCTGCGTGACTGAACCAGGATATCCAGCACTTCGCCTTCACTATCGACAGCGCGCCATAGATACATCCGCTTGCTGGCGATGGAAACGAACACCTCATCAAGGTGCCACCGGACATCTGGTCGAGGGCGCGTTGTCCTCAGTCTCCGGGCATAGGCTTGCCCGAACTTCAGTGCCCAGCGCCGGACCGTTTCGTAAGAAACATCAATACCACGTTCAGCGAGCAGATCCTCAACATCTCGGTAGCTGAGGGGAAACCGGTAATACAGCCAGACAGCGTGCTGAATGATCGCGGGTGGAAAGCGGTATCGGGCATAGGAGATTTTCTGCATCCAGCGACACTACTGCGCCATCAGCAGCTGGCCACCCTGTTAATGTGACAACGCCTTCGCGGGCCCCGCCCTGGTTGTTTCTTGTCCAGTTGTCACTTTACACACTCCTCAAAAAAGGGGCTTATCCACCGGCGAGAATCCGCCGGAGTGGAACCTCGCGTATCAGCAGGCCCAGCTTTTCCAACCGGATGCGCATGGCGATGGGCGAAACCCCAAACTGCTCAGCTAAGGGTCGCACAATTTCCTCGGAGAGCATCTCTGCTGGATCACGAAGGCTCGACATCTTCTCCCGCAGCAATTGCTTGACTTCAGGATCGATCTCTTCGATTTCCCGGTCGTAATCCTCCGGTCCTCCGCTAATTTCAATCAATTCCCTGGGTTCAAGGTCGCCAAACTCCCGTTTCCACGCCTGGAAAACCAAATTCCTAGGCATCAGGAGGCAGGACGCATAGAAATTTGCCTGCCATTCGACCCGCTCCTTTGCCTGACTTGACCGGTAGATGACGTATGGGACGGATGACCCGCCGAATTGGGCTGCCTGCGCAGGGTCCCTGGCATAAAGCGAACGGTGAAGCCGCCAGTGACCGCCTCCTTCATGTGCTAGGGTGAAGCGATAACGGCCTTCCTTGTTCGGGTACTCTTCGGGGTCGAGACTTTCGTCAACAACAACCCGCTTTTCATCGAAAAATATCGCGCCCAGGATGTCCGGGCCTTGACTGAGGTCGGTGCGGGGAATTCCGAACAGACGATGGGTATCGTCGAACTCAATGCCGAGCTTGAGGTACTTCTCCATGATGTCTTCGATGGGAATCGGCGGTTCGATGACGACATCGCGCGCATGGGCAAACTCTGTGAGCAGCGCCTCCGCGTTGCGTTCGATGGCCTCTTCGGCCAGATATGGAACAAACTTCGCCATCAATCTGTCATCCTCATCTGCATCGGTCGTTCGGTCCGGTCGCTATTCTTCCTTCGGCTTCTCGGCCTCGTGAGCCAGACGCACCACATCATCCGCCGTCATGCCCCTTGTCGTTCTCAGAAGCGCCGCTAATTCGCGGGGATGCTCCCTGATAATCTCGGTTAGGTCCGAAGATACCTTGCCCGCAAGAGCCAACAATTCATCGACATCGATGTCGAAGATTTCAGCGATCTTACGCACCTTGTCCTCGGCCGCCGGCGGAAACTCATCCCGCTCGACTTTCGAGAGATATGTTGGACTGACGCCGATTTTCTTTGCCATCTCGCGCAGGCCGATTTCCCTTTTCTCGCGTTCCTGGCGCACATACGCGCCGAACTTGACATTCCTCCCACTGGTCATGATTCAAATCTCCCTCATATGTTTAGGTGTCACTCTACACTCGGGCTCGCCGCGTGTAAAGTATAAACTAAACGGATTTCGATAAGGGAATTCAGGTCGCGAGCTTCAATTCCCAGACA
>CAXXRP010000012.1:0-132738 GCA_963662375.2 Rhodospirillaceae bacterium | reverse complement strand
AAGTCTGAAATATCGGAAGGGATTGTTCATCCGAGGACGCTACGAGATGCGCTTCACCGGCTCAAGACGCTTTCCTCTGACAATGCCGCTTGGATGATATCTCAACCACCGCGAACTACGCTTCAGATGGTAGCGGAGGAGGGACTTGAACCCCCCGACACGCGGATTATGATGCCATATAGTTGCATTATTTTTTGTGAGTTTTATTGATATTTCACCGAAATTCTACCGAAATTCTACCGATCTTAAGGTTTTGCAGTCGCAAGCCCGCAACGCCAGAAATTCTCCCACTTTTATGTAGTTTTCTTTGGGTGAGCATAGAGACGCGTTCTTCAACGCCTCCTAAGATATTGCACTCCCTTGGTAAGGCAGAGGTCGAAGGTTCGGGTTGCGTTCTGCCCTGACCCGAATATCTCTCGACACGCTGAATGATTTCGTGGGTTGTGCAATCGCTACGTTCGTGCGGATTTTGCGAAAAAGGAAAATTACGGCGAATAGCCATCAACGCGACCGCGGCAGGTAACATAAATCTGCCTTGAGTTACTCAAACCCTTAGCGACTGTTGTCATTTCTTCCTGGCAGTGATGATTGATGATCGCCCCAAAGTGGCCCTCAATCGAAATACCGTTATTCAAATTCCTTCTTGCTGACCCCAAGTAGCTCTCGAGCAACATCTTCTGGGGCGATAGGAACACCGAGACAGTTGAAACGGCACTGCCTCAGATATCGAGAACAACTCTCCCAGTCCGACATCATTTAACTCCTGGAATCGCTCAGATTTAATCTCAAACACCAAAGTCCCGCCCTTGGTGAGCAATAAACGCCATGCGCCGTAGCACGTCAGCTGGATCGTCAAAATAATCAGCTGTGCCGGTGCACACCACCATGTCGAAGGGGCCAAAAAAGTGGAAGTCGTTATTGAGATCAAAGACATGCAGATCAGGATTTCCGAGTACCTTTATCTGGTCGCTGCACATGGCGCGACCATCTTTAAGGTCCCCACGCTGTTTCCCCACGCCGGTGTAACTTCCCTTTGGGAACATCCAGAAATTGCGAAGTTTGCCGGCACCAGCGTCGAGCGCCTTTTTTGGCGCCACTTCCTGATATCCCGGTAAAGCATCGAAGCCATATAATTGCGAGCGGGATGTATGAATGCAGGCGGCGTCAGAAGTGGAACGGACAGGTTTGTCTATCAACTGTAGAGGCATAAATGCTGTCGATGGTAGCGGAGGAGGGACTTGAACCCCCGACACGCGGATTATGATTCCGCTGCTCTAACCAACTGAGCTACTCCGCCCCATGGCGGGCCGAATGCTGCGGACCCTAAGAAGGCTGGGTTTTAAGTCCGTGTTACCGGATTGTCAAACGACCCAAAACCCGTATTTAGTTAGCGCCACAATACCCTAAGAGACTAAGCTCTCTAACTTATCCGGCTGCACCGACAGACCTCGCCTCGGCGCGCCGCAGATTGTGAGGTTTATAGGCGTCACTAGCTTGGTTGCGGCAAATCCACCCCCCGCCCAAGACGCGTTCGCCGTCATAAAATACACACGCCTGACCGGGAGTCACAGCAGCTTCGGGCACTGCCAGCACCACTTTACCTCCAGTATCGCCAGGCTCCGGAAATATCGTCGCTGAAATTGGTGAGTGGGCATTACGAAGCTTCACCTGTGCCGGAATACCCCCAGAACTCAATACACTCGGCAGCCCAATCCAATTCACGGAATGAACTGTAAACGACCGTTGAAGCAATGCGCTCTTGGGTCCGACGGTAACACGAGCTAACACAGGATCAATTTCCACAACATACAAGGGTTCGGGCTCGCCGCCCAAACCAAGCCCTCGGCGTTGGCCCACAGTAAAATGAATTATCCCGTCGTGGTGACCAAGAGCGCGGCCATCGACATGAATGAGTTTCCCGGGAACGATCGATTCCGGTCTTAGAGTCTGAATAACATCCGCGTAGCGACCGTTGGGCACGAAGCAAATATCCTGACTATCATTTTTCTCGGATACATGAATAGCGAGCTCGCGCGCCAAGTGGCGTGCCTGGGGCTTCGTATAATTTCCCAGGGGAAATCGAAGGAATTCCAACTGCGTACGTGTCGTCGCAAATAAAAAGTAACTCTGGTCCCGATCAAGATCGACCGCGCGGCGCATCTCAGGCCCGCCCTTTCCCAGAACTCGCCGCACGTAGTGGCCTGTCGCAAGGGTGTCGGCGCCAAGATCTTTGGCGGCCGTCAGCAAATCGCGGAACTTTACTGTTTGATTACACACGACACATGGGACAGGCGTTTCTCCGCGAATGTACGAGTCCGCAAAACTGTCAATGACGTCGGCCTTAAATGTGCTCTCATAGTCCACGACATAGTGGGGGATTTCAATTTTATCGGCGACGCGACGCGCATCATATAAATCCTGCCCCGCGCAACACGACTTAGAACGTGAGGTTGCAGAACCATGATCATAAAGTTGCATGGTCAGACCGACCACATCGTAACCTTCGGCCCTCAACAGCCCGGCGACCACAGAACTATCTACCCCGCCGGACATTGCCACGACAACGCGTGTCGCCGCCGGCGGTTTAGGAAAACCTAGAGAATTTAATTTTTCGGTTGGCATCCTGTGCACTTTGAGTTTGAAACGAAGGAGCGTGAAATGAAGGAATTAGACTTACAGAAAACACATATAAAAACGCCCTTAATCCATCATGTTCCTGGTGGCCTGCGGCAACCGCACGACTAACCCATCAAGATCACTTATTACTGCGATCTGACAACCGAGCCGCGAGGTCCGTGTCACGCCGTATGTAAGGTCTAGCATATCTTCCTCGGCTGTCGAGGCAGGGGGCAATTTCAATATCCAGTCAGGGTCGACGATAACGTGACATGTAGAACACGCCATAGATCCCTCGCATGCCCCCTCCACGTCGATATTGCCGGCGTGAGCTGCCTGCAGAACGGAGTGATTTTCAAGCACTTCTACTTCCTTGCGCGCTCCAGTCTGCTCAATAAATATGACTTTCGGCATTCATCCTTCCGATAACTCTCGTTTCTAATAATGGAATGTTTATTACGCCGCAGCGTTCAAAGCTAGAGGCATCCACGCCTCCAAAAAACGGTCTACGTCGGCGACCATATTGGTCCAGCCGAAACTAACTCTAATGCTACATTTGGCATCTTGAGGCTCAACGCCCATAGCCAACAAAACGTGAGAAGGGGCGATTTTACCCGACGAACATGCTGAACCTGCGCTGATCGCCACACCCGCGAGATCAAGACGCATGAGCTGGATTTCACTTGATGCGCCCCCGAATAGCGACACAGCAGGTGTTCCCTAACCTATCAGCATTTCGGCCAAATATCTTAGCCCGGGGCACCACTCGAAGTATTTCTGCCTCCAGCTTGTCGCGCAAACCACTCACGTAGTCCGCCTGTGCCTGTGACTTGGTCATATGAGACGCGGCGGCACCAAGGGCGACAATTCCGACGACGTTCTCAGTACCGGCCCGGCGACTACGCTCTTGTCCGCCGCCTGGGATATCAGCGACAACCGTCAGGCCATCGCGCAGCACTAATGCCCCTGCCCCTTTTAGGCCGCCAAACTTATGAGCCGACACACTCATGGCGTCGATTCCAAGAGTTTGAAAATCGAGTGGCACCTTGCCGGGCGCCTGCACTGCATCACAATGAACCAACGCCCCATAAGCTTTGGCCAATTGAACCGTTTCCGTGATCGGTTGGATAACTCCAGTCTCATTATTAGCAAACATGAGCGCGACAAGTACTGGTGCCTCACGGGTATGAAGCATTCGTTCCAGACTATCCAAATCAACCCGCCCACTTTTATCAACGGGAACATGGTCTGCAGCAGCCACGTGAGCCAGAACTGATGGATGTTCGACGGCCGACGCAACAATCGCCCGACATTCTCCACCGTTTATTAGTCCACGCAGTGCGAGTGCGTTAGCTTCGGTCCCACCCGACGTAAACACGACGTTTGATGCGTTGGCGCCAACGAACCTAGCGACATCCTCTCTGGCGCTTTCAATAGCTGACCTAGCCCGGCGGCCCAATTGGTGAACTGACGACGGATTTCCAAAAGTCGCTAGGCACTCAGCGACCGCGTCCACCACGTCCGGCAGAACGGGTGTGGTGGCGTTGTGATCCAGATAGCTAACGTCTTTGCTTTGATTCATGGGCTTTTTTACCATCGCCAGGGAGTTGTCCGCGTCTATTTCTGTATTTACATAACATATTGATTAATAATAACTTTTATCGACTTCGTCAGAGAGCGTATATTATTATTGACGTTGACGCCGTTTCAATTTGCACCTTTCGACCGCTTCCCCTAAATAATCGGCCCTTGCGGAGCCTGTGCGTGTAGCTCCAACCCGACGTAAACCTCGCCACGAAGGATAGCCATGCCTGAAGTTATTATTGCCGGTCCCGACGGTCGCCTGGAAGGTCGCTATCACCACAGCGAGATCCCCCGCGCTCCTATAGCCGCCATCCTTCATCCACATCCGCAACATGGCGGAACCATGAACAATAAGGTTGTGTACAACCTTTACTACATCTTTGTCAGAAGGGGTTTTTCAGTCCTGCGATTCAACTTCCGCGGTGTAGGGCGCTCCCAGGGTGAATTTGACAACGGCTTGGGCGAACTGTCCGACTCTGCTTCGGCGTTGGATTGGTTGCAGTCCGTAAATCCAAATGCCCCTGCATGCTGGGTGGCAGGGTTTTCGTTCGGCGCATGGATTGGGATGCAGCTACTAATGCGCAGGCCTGAGATTGAAGGATTTATCTCGGTTGCACCACCCGCAAACATGTACGACTTCTCATTCCTAGCGCCCTGCCCTTCTTCGGGTCTCATTTTGCAGGGCACTGAAGACGATGTGGTTCCCGAACCCTCTGTAGAGAAGCTCGCCAACAAACTGAAAATGCAAAAAAACATCACGATCGACTATCAGCTCGTGAAAGGTGCGAACCATTTCTACAAAGACCATATGGATCAAATGGTTGATTCCGTGAGCGCGTACTTAGATATGCGAATGGATTCTCCGAACAACGCGATTGCGCGACGTAAAACAGCCGCTCACGGTTAGGGCGGATACGGCTGGACGACACGCCCCCCGCTTCGCGGCGCCGAAATCCCTGTTGTGCTGGGAAAAGTAATCGGTAGACCCCGCAGGCACCGCACAGCTAAGTATGCGAAGGCCTGGGCCTCGATGGCATCGCCGTGCCAACCGAGTGACTCTACCGGCTTCACAGAAAGCCCTGTTTGCTGAGCCAGCGCGGCCATAAGGGTCGGATTATGTCGACCGCCCCCCGTGACCAATAGTAATCTAGGCGGTGTCGGACAGTGCTGTAGCCCACGATGTATGCAATCGGCGGTGAACGCAACCAGCGTCGCCGCGCCATCTTCGACGTTAAGGGGAAAAATTGGGTCGAGCTTAAAGTCGAATCGATCGATCGACTTGGGCGGAGGCACATCAAAAAACGGGCCAGCCGTCATCTGCTCCACAATTTCCATATGCGGCTTGCCACGTGCGGCCAACGCGCCATTCTCATCCATCGATTTCCCGCAGCACCGGCTCACCCAATCGTCTATGAGGCCGCCGCCAGGCCCGGCGTCGAATGCGAGTAATTCTGACGGTGATCCTATCCAGGTGACATTCGCCACACCGCCTATATTCACGACCGCAACAGGAAAATCCGTGCCCAGCGCTAGTGCGCGGTGAAATATCGGAGCCAAGGGCGCCCCCTGCCCTCCCGCTTCTACGTCAGCGCTCCGGAAATCGAAGGCAACAGGTATGTTAAGCGCTGCTGCGAGCCGCCTTCCATTTCCCATTTGCCATGTCTGTCTTTGGTGCGGACGGTGCCAGATGGTTTGACCGTGAAACCCGATCAAACCTATTTCCGACGCCGCGCAGTCCATTTTAACTAAGAGAGCGTTGACTGCACGCTCGTGCAAATCAGTAAGTTCGTCCTCCAACTCCGTTTCTGGAGATCCACCGTCTCGTAGCGGCACCGCTTCGATGAACTGACTCAGCTTTAATTTGAAATCGGCTTCGTAAGGTAGTGTCAAGAAAGGCCCGAACAAACACTCGTCCTCTCCGTCGGTTTCCACGTAAGCGGCATCAATGCCGTCCATCGACGTCCCGCTCATCAGGCCGATGACGCGTATGGGCTCGAAATTGGGCTTGTCCGGGTTCATGACGCGCGTTGTCCGCTGCTGGCAGTTATGGTAATGAGCCGAACCACAAAGAACTTTTTGCTTAGACGGGGCGACATAACGACAGAAAATCTGCCCGTCCCCGTATATCTGATGTTGTAAGCGAATTTGAACGCCGCGATGACAATATACAAGTCAGATCTGCTCCAAGTGCTCTCGGGGCGTGGATTCCTGCATCAATGCACAGACATTAATGCGTTGGATGTTGAGGCGGCGGCGAACGCAATCACAGGATATATCGGGTTTGATGCCACCGCTGATAGCCTGCACATTGGCAACCTTACCCAGATTATGATGCTGCGGCGGGTGCAGGAGACGGGACACCGTCCAATTGTACTTATGGGCGGCGGGACAACTAAAGTTGGCGACCCTTCGGGTAAAGACGAGATGCGTGGACTGCTGGATGATGAGACCATCGCCAAAAATATTGCGTCGATACAAAACACCTTTAACCAATTTCTCGATTTTGGCAGCGGCGCGACAGATGCTGTATTAGTTAATAACGCCGGATGGTTGGACGATCTAGGTTATATCCCCTTTCTAAGAGACATTGGTCGGCATTTTACCATCAATCGCATGCTGACAATGGACAGTGTGAAGCGTCGGCTTGATCGCCAGAAGCCACTCACATTTCTCGAATTCAATTATATGATTCTTCAAGGGTACGATTTTGTTGAATTGCACAAATGCTATGGATGCACTCTACAACTTGGGGGTTCCGACCAGTGGGGCAACATCGTTCAAGGTATAGACCTTGGCCGGCGCCTATTGGACGTGGAGTTATTTGGCTTTACTTGTCCTCTCATTACGACTGCCTCGGGAACAAAAATGGGCAAGACCGCCACAGGCGCGGTATGGCTAAAAGCGGAACGGTTGAGTCCCTACGAATACTATCAGTTCTGGCGCAACACCGAAGACGCTGACGTTGTGCCCTTCCTGAAGTTGTTCACTGACCTCCCCTTGGAGGAGATCGCCCGGCTTGAGCAGTTGGGCGGCGCGGAAATCAACGAGGTGAAAAAGGTTCTCGCTCTGGAAGCGACAACTCTGCTGCACGGATCTCAAGCTGCGAATAATGCGGCCGAGACGGCCCGCAGCACCTTTGAACAAGGCGGCGTCGGTGACAGTCTTCCAAGTATTGAAATACCACACGCTGAATTGACCGATGGAGTACTAATATTGACTCTTCTTCAACGGACCAGCCTCGCAGCGAGCAACGGTGAAGCACGACGTTTGATCCGAGGCGGTGGCGCAAAAATAAATGACAACAAAATTGAGGACGAAAACCTGACAGTGAATATCCAGTTCGTATCTAACGGCATCATAAAATTGAGCGCCGGGAAAAAGCGCCACGCCATCGTGCGCGTCAACTGAATAACTGAATCGCAAGTTGCTCAGTGTTGTGGCTTGGTTAGATCTTTGGTAGAGGGAGACAAGGTCGCATCATCCCCATCCGGCTTCCCGGCCGGTACTGCAGATGCTTCCTGCGGGCGAGTTTTAAATATATCGAAAATATGGCGCAGGAAACCCGGTGCCAATGCCGCCAGGGGATTGACCGTCGGCTGCGCGGTCGTTACATCGCCACGGTAGCTGTAGGTGGCCGCAAAAATGCCGCTTCCCTTGTCGCCCGCCGTAAAAAGGTCCCCAATGAGCGGGATGGAGTTCAACGCCGAATTAATTACGTACGCAGGAATCAGGGTGCCGTCAAAATTTATGGACGACAACGCAAGATCGTAGCGTCCTTGGCCCGTGAGTCCTAAAGAGTTGCCAAACATCTCGCCGTCTTCAATAGCCAGTGTCGAACCGCCGTAGATAAACGGAACGCGCAGCGTCTTAAATGAGATACCTTCGCCTCGAAGCTCATCGAGAACACCCGTAAGCGAAGCCACGGATAGCAAGCGAGCTACAAGAGGCGCATCAACAAGTTTGAAATTGCTAATTTCAGCCAGTCCATGTGCCGTCCCCTCAGGGTCCAAAACCCCGGCAATCTCCAATTGTCCGCCAACAATATCGTCAAACAAGCCGATCGCTCGTACAACGCTTCCCCCATCTTCGCTGCTGCCCGAGAATGTTCGGCCTGCTGCTCCTGAAGTTAGCGCAAAACTGAAGGGCGTTTCTCCCTCCACTCGGCTCTGGAAATCAATGGTACGAACGCCAACGGCGTCACTTTCGAAATCTAGTTGAACGTCGGTAAAATCGGCCATTTGGGTAAGCCACATGCGATCAAATCTAACTTGTAGTTTTATAGGAGTGGGGGCGACTTCGGCGCTGCCGTTGTCCAACGCAGAGTTTTCATCGCGCTGCTCCCTGCCAACATCCTTCCAAAGGGACACTGCGTTGAGGGCCGGACCGGAAACATCAACAACGTAACCATCGTCGTCATCAAATGTAAGACTTCCCGACAGTTGAGTTTCACCGACCCTGCTTGGCGCTATTGACAGTGACCTAAGCTTCGTATCCTCACCAAAGGTGGCGGCGCCCGATACCTCAAAATTGTCCCCAGACCACACCTTAAAAGAAGATACGTCCTTCAGTCTTCCTTCATAGAACGATGCCGAAACATTGGCGTGCGCGGCAACGCCCGATTTTTTTTGCCAACTCAGCTCCGGAATCGCCATTGCAGGCTCAGTCAAATTCACCTGCGCCGTCATCGATGCGGTCGAATCACTATCAACAGTATAAACAACGTGTGCATTAATCGACCCGTCAACGTAGGGCGGCGTAAAGGGAGCAACGCCCAGACCTATCGTTGGCCTGTCTTCATTTTCCACGACCGGATCCAAAACATACCGGCTGCGAAATCCGTCCGCGGCAAAATTCTCCCACCATGAAATTGACGTCGGTATACCTCCTATATAAGCGAAACCGCTTATATCCATGCCCTCGCGGTCCAAAACGACATTGGCGCGTCCGTTAGACATCGGCAGACCGAAAGCAACACGGGGCATTTCCACGCGGTCTAGTGTGGCTTTAACACCGATCTCGACTTGGTCGAGCTTTAGGTCTTTGACGAGTGGAAAATCCAATGCGAGATTTATGTCTGCTCTGCCGTTAGCTCCAGCAGCATCCATACCCACCGCTGTCGCATAGCCAAAGGGCTCATGGTCGATCAGACGCATGACAGAACCAAGATCGCCGACGATATCAATATCGAAATCGGCCATTTCCGTTCCGCGTTTGCCCAGGTTATGCATTCTAAGTTTGCCGCGTGTTACGCGAAGGCCCTCCTTGACGAGCAGATCCGGAACATACCCGTCGTCCAGGTCGAAAAGAGCTTCATCCAGACCAACCGTCATCGTTCCGCCGGCATTGCGTATCCTGGGCATCCCTTTAATGTATTGGATAGAGATGCCATGAAGCTCTGACGAAATGTTAAGCGCTGTCGCGCCTATTTGATCGAAATTAGGTCCAGACAAACGGAGTGAAGCCCGTATATTTATCAGGCCGCCGTCAGAAATATTTCTCCCAATCCAGCTGCGTGTGTTGGGCTTTACGCTGTCGGGCCAGTACTCTTTTAGAGCCTCGATAGACAACTCGTCTAAAGTGGCACCAACACTAATGTCAGGTTCCGCATTTAGATTTGTTGCAAGTAGGGACATTTTAATGACCGGTGCGACCTCGGCGCCGGTTTCGACCACCACTTGAAACTCATCGACCGAGATACGATCCAAAGACGCGCCTGCGTCGCCTTTAAGTATGAGACTACGGATAGGGTAATCGAGTGCGACTGGGGGGGGGATACGTATGCGGCCCGAGTTGCCACGAACATCAAAGCGAACTGCTTCTATCTGCCCGCTATTCCCCTTCAGATTCAAGTCGGCCGCGATGACCCCGCTGAGTCCGAGGTCCATTATTTTAAGTACTGAAAGTTGTGGGACCAAATCAGCAATCCGAGTTGGTCTTAAATTATCTATGCTAAAAGCCACCGTAAGCTTGTCGGTGTCGACGATATATCGGCCATGGGCGGTAACGTCCCAGTACCTTCCTTTTTCGGCAACTGGCAAGGTCGCGCGAAACTCAACACCGCCATCATCTCGATCAAATCCTAGCGTTGCATCTGGAGCCAGCCACCGCCGCCCCGAAGCCTCATCGACGAGCATTAACGTCGTACCGTCGATAGATACAGACTGCAGGTACCCCGCGGGATTGTCCGTACTGGGCGGAGTGGTTAGAGACCCAATAAGTGCGGCCAACAAAACGTTTCCGCTTGCGCCCTCCGCGGGCGCCACCGCGGCCGAGCCTTCGACGCCAAGACCAAGTGTGCCATCAGCGCGATGAACAAAACGAATAATAGGGTTCGATAAGCTAATGCGCTCGGGCGCAACATGGCCTTTAACCAGAGCCGGCACGCTAAGGTACGTGCTCAAGCTCGGCAAGCCAGCGACAACACTCCCGGCGGGATCTAAAACTCGTACATCACGGACAACAAGTTGCGGCTGTCCCTCGAAATCCTGCCACCGAAATTCTGCGTGCTCGATCCGAAATCGAAACCCCGGGTTAAGACTCTCCAGAACGTTCGCGACGTAAGGCGCAATGACGTCAATGGTTACCGGGCCTTGGCTGAGTCGCCACGCCAACATACCCGCGCCCAATAGAGCCACCAGCAAGGTGGCTTCTAAAACGCAAAGCAGATACTTGACCGCCCCGTGCATCAACGTCAGTCAAACTCCCTGTTAAGATTGGCGTAGGCTTTGCGGCCCAGTTACAGCGCCCTGCCCACCGGCACCTGCCGGTGGAGCAACATCACGTGTCCCACCACAGCTTGACCACGTCTCATCTATATCTCACTGTCCGGTTAAAGAACATAAAATCATGCGGACCACATATTGATTTTATGACCGAAATTTCCCTTACCGCCACCTGCGGATCCGGCGCGTGCGCACCGCTTGCGGGAAGAATGGATCAAGGCCGCCCAGGCGTTTCCTGAGGATATCCAGATGTGGGTAGGGTCCCTAGCGAATAATGCACCGGGTCGTGAGTTGATTCACTCGGTTTTCGGAAATAGCCCGCCAGAAAGCAGCGCCGAAAGGCGCAAAGAAACTTGCAAAAAGTAACGCCGACAAAACTTTGGTAGGCGCCCTCATCGGCAAGGCTGCGCCCGCGTTTACGATGCCAACTGACACCGGCGCGCCGATCTCCCTGGCAACACTTCGCGGCAAGAGAGTGATACTATATTTCTACCCGAAAGATGATACTGCAGGCTGCACGGCAGAAGCCCAATCCTTCAGGGATTCCAGGACAATTTTTCCGGAGAAATGCGGTTATCGTGGGGGTTTCTAAGGATATGGTAGAGAGTCACAGAAAATTCAAGGCAAAGCACAACTTAAATTTTAGTTTGGCGTCAGATGCTGAAACAAAGACCTGCGAATCATACAGCGTTTGGAAGAGAAAAAACATGTACGGGCACACACACATGGGGATAGAACGCTCGATATTTCTGATTGATGAAAGAGGAGTTATGCTGGCTGAATCGCGAAAGGTGAGCGTGCCTGGGCACGTTAACGATGTTGCCGCCGCGTTTAGAACACTGTGATGGATAGCGATAACTCGTTAGCAATCGCGGCGGTTGATATTCTTACGACGGCAGACCCGTTGCTCAAGGTAAGCAAGACCTTTCGCTACGCCGCCACATGGAATGGGGCGGACCTTCCAGTCGGACATTGCCCACCGCCAAGACGACCCTCCCGGCCCCAAGCTCCGGTCCTATGCGCTCCACGTGCAATGCCTAAGCGGTCCACCGGGCCAAAGGGCCGTATTGCCCTTGTCCATGCGCTGGCGCACATCGAATTGAACGCCATCGACTTGGCATGGGATATTGTTGCGCGCTTTACGTCCCATAACTTGCCCACCGCTTTCTACAACGACTGGGTCGAAGTCGCTGACGAAGAGGCAAAGCACTTTCAAGCGCTGGTTCAAAGACTCACCTCTTGGGACGTCGTGTACGGCGATCTTCCTGCCCACGATGGTTTGTGGGAAGCAGCGGCTATTACCGCAGAATCGTTGCCCGCTCGCTTGGCCCTCATTCCAATGACTCTCGAAGCCCGAGGTATTGATACAACCCCAAAAACGTCACAACGTCTTCGACAAGCCGATGACGCCAAGACCGCGGATATTCTTGACATGATCTATGAAGACGAAATCAAGCATCTGTCTATCGGCATACGATGGTTCGAATTTCTATGTGCAAAAGAGGGAACGGAGCCGACTCTGGAATACAAATATCTTTTGGATAAATATTTTCGCGGTACACCGAAGGGTCCATTCAACATCGAGGCGAGAGAGAGCGCTGGGATGGGACCGGGATACCTCGAGCATTGGCCATAGCGCGGTGGAAGCACCTATACTTCCAGGTCGGCAGCCGTCTTGATTCGCGACGCTAAAGCGGCCGCCATAAACTTATCCAGGTCGCCGTCTAGAACGCCTTGCGTATCTGACGTTTCAACTTCTGTACGAAGGTCCTTCACCAGCTGATACGGCTGAAGCACATACGAACGAATTTGATGCCCCCAACCTATTTCCGTCTTCGCCGCCTCTTGGGCTGAAAGTTTGGCCTCCCGTTTTTCCAGTTCGAGCTCATAGAGTCGCGCCTTCAACATATCCCATGCTTTGGCCCGGTTCTGGTGCTGGGATCGCTCATTTTGGCATTGCACGACGATATTCGTAGGCATGTGCGTGATACGCACGGCACTATCGGTTTTGTTGACATGCTGACCACCAGCCCCAGACGCCCGATAGGTATCGATGCGACAATTTTTTTCATTGATTTCAACGTTAATGGTCTCATCTACAACCGGATACACCCACACAGACGAGAAGCTGGTATGCCGGCGCGCATTTGAGTCAAACGGAGATATACGCACCAAGCGGTGCACACCACTCTCCGTTTTTAACCAACCATACGAATTATTTCCTGAGATTCGAAAGGTAGCAGATTTGATACCAGCACCTTCTCCCGCACTCTCTTCAAGGTATTCACAGCGATACCCTTTCTTCTCCGCCCATCTTGTATACATACGCGCAAGCATCTCGGCCCAATCCTGTGCCTCTGTACCGCCTTGGCCCGCGTGAATTTCGAGATAACAGTCGTTGCCGTCCGCCTCGCCAGATAGAAGGCCTTCCAACTCCTGCCGTTTCGCCCGCGCAAAGACTTCGTCGAGGAGGCTTCGTGCTTCATCGAAACTCACATCATCACCCGCCTCATCCGCAAGCTCAGAGAGGGTGATAGCATCAGCTAAATCATTTTGGATTTGCCGCGTTGCAGTAACCGCTACCTCGATCTGGGTCCGCTCACGCATAATTTTTTGAGCCTCAGCGGGCCTTTCCCAAAGATCGGGGTCTTCAGCTTTCGCGTTCAGCTCATCAAGTCGAAGAAGTGCGCGATCCCAGTCAAAGATGCCTCCGAAGCAAAGAAAGGGACCGGTTGATATCCTTCACTTTAGACTCAACATCAGCACGCATGGTCGACCTGTTAATCGTTCTGCAATAGCACGGCTATTTAAGGAATTTGTCCGATACGCGCAAGAGGCGATAAGGCCGTACAGCGACCGCTAATATAACCCGCCTGCATTGGGTTGATCAGGCGAACTTACTGCAAAATCCCCCTGGTCCTGCTGGCCCATGATAGTCGCCTGCGAATTCGGCGATGTCCCTGCCTTGAAAGCTTCCAAAATCACATATGAATCTCCTGGTTGAGCGGGCTTGCCGGTGTCATGGGCCACACGAACGAGATTCACACCGGGCGGCACTCTAAATGGTTTCGCGGGTTCGTTCTTTAGCGCCTTTGCCATGAAGTCGCGGAAAACCGGCGCGGCAACGCTACTGCCCGTTTCCTTCGGCCCAAGCGTGCGTGGCTCATCGAATCCAACAAACACACCTACCGCGAGATCAGGTGAAAACCCAAGAAACCAAGTATCCATGGCAGCATTGGAAGTCCCCGTTTTCCCAGCTAGAGGCTTACCGATCACACTGACTCTTCGGCCTGTACCGTTTCGGATCACACCTTCCAAGATATGGACAATCTGATAGACGCTTGCTGGGTCTGCCAATTGGGCGCGCTCATCAGGCACAAGAGGCGGTGGCTGACCCTCCCAAGGATCTCCCTGGCAACCGTCGCACAAACGATTGTCAGCGCGGTAAATCGTTCGGCCACCTCGATCTTGGATGCGGTCAATGAATGTTGGCTCAAGTTTTCGCCCACCGTTCGCGAGTTGCGCGTAGGCTATCGTTAAGCGCAGTGCTGTCGTCACCTCTGAACCAAGAGAAGATGAGAGATTATGGGGGAGCGAGTCGACAATACCAAATGCCTCAGCTACCGTCGCGACACGGTCCATGCCTACGGCCTGAGCGAGACGAACAGTCATCAAATTTTGAGATTTTTCAACCCCCGCCCGGAGGGTTGCCCTCCCAATATACTCACCCGAGTAATTCTTGGGCTTCCACTTTGGCAAATCCGGACCCTGGTCAATCACGAAAGGCGCATCAAGCACCAAAGTAGACGGCGTGTAGCCGGCATCTAGAGCAGCCAAATATACAAACGGCTTGAACGCTGAGCCAGGCTGACGCAACGCTTGCGTTGCGCGGTTAAACTGCGACCGCTCGAACGCAAAGCCACCTGTCATCGCCAAGACGCGACCCGTATGCGGGTCTAGCGCTACCATGGCACCGTTGATTTGGGGGATTTGGCGGAGACCGAAGATGCCGTCAAGGTCCGCGGCACCATCTCCCTTGACGGTCAAACGCTCCACCGCAACTACGTCACCTTCATGCAGAACCTGCATTGCCGACGTTACCGCCTCTCCCACAAGTTGATCGGGCAGCCATTCCCGAGCCCATCGGAGCTCACTCAAGGGCAAGGTGCCAACCTGACCGTCTCGTAATACGATCGAAGCGCCCTCGGGCCGAACGGACCGCACCAACGCGACCGCCCAGTTTGATGGCAAGCCATCCGGATCGGTCTGCATCAACAACTGTTGGAGGGCGTTCTCGCCGATACTTATCCTTGTAATCGGACCACGCCAGCCATGACGCTGATCGTAGGAGATGAGCCCGTCGCGCAGACTTTGGTCTGCAACCTCTTGCAATCGAGGGTCCAGTGACGTACGCACCGATAGCCCGCCTTTGTACAAGGCTTCCTCCCCATAGCGCTGCGCTAGATCTCGGCGGATAGTTTCCGCAAAATAATCTGCGTGGCGGACCGTTTCCGTTTCATTCCGATCCCGAACAACAATTGGCTCACGCCCCGCCATCAATGCCTCATCCGCGCTCACGTAGCCGTCTTCAAGCATGCGTCCGATCACATAATTGCGACGTTCCATCGCCGCATCGGGATTACGTATCGGATTATAATTGTTGGGCCCTTTTAAAAGGCCAGCAAGCAAAGCGGCCTCAGACACCGTCAACTCATCAAGAGATTTATTGAAATAGTTCCTCGAGGCACTGGCGACGCCATATGCGCTATATCCGAAATACACTTCGTTCAGATACAACTCGAGTATATGGTCTTTTGTGAAGGCGCGTTCGATCCGAAAAGAAAGAATCGCCTCGCGAATCTTCCGGTCGAAACTGTATTCTCGGCCCAGGAGAAAGTTTTGCGCGACCTGTTGAGTGATAGTAGACGCACCCTTCATCCGACGATCACTACCGGAAAGTTTATCACCGATTACAACAAGGACAGCACGCGTCAAACTTATCGGATCGATACCAGGGTGAGTAAAAAACCGTTGGTCCTCAGAGGCGACGATTGCGTTGATAATGCGCCTGGGAATTTCGTCAACTGGCACAAAAACGCGCCCCTCAATGGCGTACTCTTGTATCAGACGGCCATCGCCTGCATACACGCGCGTCATGACGGGCGGGTCGTAGGTCGCGAGTTGACGAAAGTCTGGAAGCCCTTGGCTAAAATGATCGATGAGGAAGATCGCCGCCCCACCGGCGACAAAAATGCCCAGCATCCCCACGCAAAAGAGAATAGTCAGCCACCGTTTCATGAAGTACCCGGCCCTTGGTCGCTTGCGAACAGTGAATCCGCCGTTGACAATATTGAAGTTCGATTATATCGCCTTCGGCGGCAGACAACGAATCTTCAGCCCGGCGCATCTTGGCACTATCCCGTCATTTACGCCGAGAATTTACTTGGTGAACCCGAATTGGGGCAAAAATTCGCCCAAAATGTAATTATAGCTGCTGAGCGCTTTGTACAGCGCCCATATGATCATCCAGACCGCGGGAGATCGCAGTCATAAGCCTTTCTCTATAGCTGGTCTGTTTCAGGGCCCTCTCATCGTCACGGTTAGACAAATAGCCCATCTCAATAAGCACTGAAGGAATATCCGGCGATTTAAGAACCGCAAAGCCCGCAAAACGGTGTGTGTTTCTAAGCAACTTAACGTCGCGTTGCAGCTGGGCAATGAGCTTTGTCGCCAGCTTTGTCGCCAAGTTCATGCTTTCCCGTTGCGCCAAATCGACAAGAATGTGACGAACCTCGCGGCTTTCATGCGTCAAATCAATGCCAATGATGATATCAGCATTATTTTCCTGCACAGCGAGAGCCTCTGCTTCTTTGTCAGACGCTTTTTCAGAAAGCGTATACACGGATAGACCCCGCACGCTTGTATTCTTGATAGAGTCGGCGTGGAGCGAAACGAATAAGTCGGCTTGCGCGCGATGCGCAATCTCGCGGCGCTCACGCAGTCCTAGCGATATGTCTCGATCACGTGTAAGCACAACCTTGTAAAGGCCGGTTTTTTCCAACCGAGTCTTGAGCTGGCGTGCGGCCGCAAGAGTAATAACTTTCTCATATATACCGCTAACGCCGATGGCCCCGGGGTCAACACCGCCGTGGCCGGGATCCAGAACAATCACTGATTTCCGGTCAGCGCTGGAACTTTTTATATGACCCGCGTCAGCCTGGGAATTTGGTGGCACCCGCACACTATTTTGGTGTGCGGTGTTGAACGCACCGGTTCGATGGCGTTGGCCAATGTTGGCCATAAACCGTTCCCGAGACACCGGTTCCAAATCAAGAACAAAGCGATGCGGTGTATTGCCAGTTGCCTGGAGTACAAACGCATTCTTAACGCCAGACGGTTGCGACAAATCCACGACTACGCGCGCGTTACCCGGTTGAAACATTCCGAAGCGCACAGCATGCACCAAGCCCGTACTTTCAGCAGGAGCATCGCCGGCCATAGCCCAGTCAAGCTCAGGCAAATCCACCACGATCTGGTAGGGATCAGCGAGTTGGAAGATACTGAAATCAACACCCTCGGACAGCTCAAGGACAAGCCGGGTGTATGGTCCGTGGTCATGAAGTCGCATCGTCGACGCAACGCCAATAGCCCGAGCCCTGTTGGGCCCCAGCAGTACAGCGGCGCCCGCAGCGACCACAAATCGGCGACCGACGACCACACCGCCTAAAGCAGGATAGGAGGCACCCCTGCCCGATCCGGACACCCTAGAGTCGGGATCCCTAGGCTCATAGCCTCTAAGATCTAACGGTTCTTGCATGTAAAACTTAAAGTATACACCGAAACCCATTGACTCTAAATAATATACACTTATTGGGCGACTCTGAGCAAGAATATTACGGACTTTGAACCGCTAGCCGCTCCTGGGCTAAGTTAGCCGACCTGCATAAGAATTAGGCGTTGTCACAAGCATAGTGCCGCGTCTATCTTCTCCAGGCATATTGGTCGCTATTCGCATGTCTACGGGCGCGAGGCAGGAAGTTGGCGGACACGCCGAAGTCGGCGCGCGCATATACATAAAGTCCTTGCAATTCAAGGCATTATTATGCAGTTGCGGCCTCATTTCCACGGGAGTGAATAGGCCTTTTTCGGTCTGTTCATCCCAAAGGTTAAATACCAGGGGACCCTGCGTGCCGACAACTTTGCTTTATCATGACGGCTCTTCGCGCGATTTAATCCGCCAACAGCGGATGAATATGCTCGGCCTATTCAGCGGTCATGGCCGGCTTTTCTTCAGGATCCAGCCTGTCGCTCTAATCACAACAACCTGCCGCGGACGCGCGCCCCGGGACGTCACACTCCCCGCCCGCGCGAGCACCGCGGCGTCACGGAGTATCTCGAACTATGGTCAAGAGAATGCTTGTCGACACCACCCATCCGGAGGAAACCCGGGTAGTGGTGCTGGATGGAACGCGTCTCGATGAATTTGACGTAGAGACCTCAACCAAGAAACAAATCAAAGGCAACATCTACCTGGCCAAAGTCGTTAGGGTCGAACCCTCGCTTCAGTCTGCTTTTGTGGACTACGGCGGGAACCGCAACGGATTTCTGGCGTTTAGCGAAATCCACCCCGACTATTACCAAATTCCAGTTGCCGATCGTGAACGGCTCCTCGCTGAAGTTGACAGCGACAGTGATGAAGATGAACCGCATAGTACGGACACGGGTAGTCAACTCGACGATTCGGAGGAAAATCAACACTCAAATGATGCTTTGGAGTCAAACGACACTGAGCCTCAGAGCAGCGACGGACCTGCAGCGTCAGAACAGGAATACACGCAGGCGATTCCGCTAGATTATAAGCCCCCCGCAATCTCCGGCGACGTCATGGAAAACGTGGAGTCCGAAACGGAGAGTCACCCAGGCGATTCAGCATCGGACGGCGACAGTGCGGAACCAAATCATAGTGGTTCCGCTGAAGCAGAAGTAGAGGCAACGCAACTCGAAATTACAGGCGATACCGCCCAGGATTTCGCGGCTGGCGAAAATAGTCTCTCCACCAATTCCGTAGTGGACGCCAATGCCCCTCCAGAAATGGATTCTGACGCGGACGAATTAACCGCTAACCAGAACGAATTCCTTGATGATGAGCCTGACGAATCCACGTCCGCGCCCAACCGAAATGGAAAAGCCGCTGGCGTTGAAACAGTTGGTGGTGACGACGAAGAAGAAACCGCGGGAGAAGACCGAAAGCGGCGTAGATTCCTTGCGTCTCGTCACTACAAGATTCAAGAAGTTATCAAACGTCGCCAGATAATGTTGATCCAGGTTGTTAAGGATGAGCGCGGAACGAAATGTGCTGCATTCACCACCTTTCTTTCACTGGCCGGTCGGTACTGTGTACTTATGCCGAATTCAGCGCGAGGCGGCGGGGTGTCGCGCAAAATTACCAGCTCACAAGATCGGCGACGCCTGAAGGCCATTCTTGGTGACTTAAAACTTCCCAAGAGCATGGCGGTAATCCTGCGCACGGCGGGTGCGGAGCGCAATAAGGCGGAAATCAAGCGCGATCACGAATACCTGCAGCGGACATGGAACAGCATTCGCGAATCAACCATGACATCACGCGCGCCCGCACTCATTCACGAAGAAGCGAACCTCATCAAGCGTGCGATTCGCGATATTTACACGCGAGACATTGAAGAGGTCTGGATTGACGGCGAAGAGGGATACAAGACCGGAAAAGACTTCATGAAGATGCTGACGCCTAGTCATGCCAAAAAGGTCCAGAAGTACAAAGACGAAATAATACCCCTGTTTCACCGCTACCAGGTGGAAACACAGTTGGAAGCCATCAACAATCCCTTCGTTCAATTAAAATCTGGGGGCTCCATAGTTTTTGCGCAAACTGAAGCTTTAGTGGCAATAGACGTCAACTCGGGCCGTTCGACGAAAGAGAGGCATATTGAAGAGACTGCCTACAGGACGAACCTAGAGGCAGTCGAGGAGATCGCACGCCAACTTCGTCTGCGAGATCTTGCGGGCTTGATCGTGATTGATTTCATCGACATGGAAGAAAACCGCAACAATCATTCGGTGGAGAGAAAACTTAAAGAAGCGTTGCGCGTCGATAGGGCGCGTATTCAAGTAGGGCGCATCAGCCATTTCGGACTATTGGAGCTTTCGCGCCAACGCCTTCGACCCAGCCTAATCGAAACCAATTTCCGTGTGTGTAATCACTGTTCGGGCTCTGGCCTCGTTCGCTCCACAGAATCCGCAGCTGTTCATTCGCTGCGTGTTTTGGAGGAGGAAGGCGTTCGACAACGCTCGAGCGAAGTTACCATAACTGTCCACCCAGACGTTGCGCTCTATCTCGTCAACTATAAGCGACATGCCCTGGGGAGTATGGAAAGCCGCTATGGTATCAAAATACTCATATTGGGCGACAACACACTTGTGCCACCCGACACGCGTATTGACCGCGTTAAGAAGAGCCCTAGTGCTATCGAAGATGTGGCGGACCTACGGGCACATCAACCGCTGGAACAAGATAGTGGTGAGGACAGCGCGCCGGGGCCGCAACCCAGAGATGGCGCAGGGGATCAAACGGCCGCGCGGGAAGATGAGGAAGATGGAGGAGAACAAAAACGCCGACAGCACCGCCGTAAACGGCATGTTAGCAAGCCTCGCAGTGCCGACAGAAAGACCTCAACCGCAGCAAACGAAGATACTGCGGATGTGGCGGAGCAAACTGTCAACTCCGACGCGGCAGGTAGCGAAACCGGATCGCCAGTTGAATCCGATGACGCAAGCGGAAACCCTGAACCACACAAACCATCGGACACGCCTGATGACCAAGTGCGTCGCGGGCGCCGAAGGGGGCGGCGGGGTGGACGTCGTAGGCGCGGCGGACCACAGCACACGAGCGAAACTATAAACACAGGCGATCAAACTTCAGCTGACTCAGTTGCGGACGCTGCCGCTATACCCGCGCAAGACACGCCACCCCAATCGACGCCCAGCTTGCGAGCAAGCCAAGACAATAGTGTGCCTGCGGCCAACGAAGAGGCGGAAAATGCGCGCCTGACTACCGATCCGGCGACCAATGAATCTGATACAGCTTCCCGTGGACCCTCGAGGCTATTTAGAACTTTATGGAAACGCGGTGAAAACGCGAAGCCGGACAGAGCAGTTCCCGTTGCGCAGCCCACGCCGCCAGATCGCGAGTCACCATCGCAGACCAACGAAACACCCAGCGTGACGCCGCCACGCCGCGGTTGGTGGCAAGGATCGGGCGAACCTTAGTCGAAATTTGACGGCTGGCTCCCTAGCGCGCGCACTATCTATGTCTTGAACCCGTCGCGCCAGGCCCGTAGGCGGCTGCAAGCCTCTTCCATATCGTCCGAGCTTCCCGCAAAAGAAAATCGCACGAATTGGTGCCCATGTAGTGGGTCGAAATCAAGACCGGGCGTCGTGGCGACGCCTGCTTCATGCAATATGCGTTTGCATAACGCTTCAGCGTTATCGGACAACATTGAAATATCCGCGTATATATAGAACGCGCCATCAGCGGGTGCAAATCTATCAAATCCTAGCTCAGGCAATCTGCTTAGCAATATCTCGCGGTTCTTGGCATAGCGCTCGACGTGTGCGTCTAACTCCTTATGACAATCGAACGCAGCAACGCCGCCGTGCTGTGAAACCGTTGGCGGTGCAATGAATAGGTTTTGCGCGAGGCACTCCAGCGACCGCGTGAGGTCCGTTGGGACAACGAGCCATCCAAGCCGCCACCCCGTCATACTAAAATACTTGGAAAAACTGTTAACAACGAACGCCGATTCCGACAGGCCCGCGGCAGTGGACGATGCCATGCCATAGGTGATCCCGTGATAAATTTCGTCCGAAATCAAACGAATGCCATGGCGGTCACAAAATGCGACAACCTCGTTAAATTCCTCACTGGGTATAATCGAACCGGTGGGATTCGCGGGACTGCCCACGATCAAACCGTCGGGCAGCGATGACAACCCTTTAAGATGATCTACGGTCGGCTGATATCGAGTAGATGCATCCACAGTAATCAACTCGGGAATAACGCCAAACGACGTCAGAATGTGGCTGTATGCCGGATAGCCCGGCGAGACCAGGGCAACACGGTCACCTGCGTCAAAGGCGCTCAGAAAGGCGAGAATAAATCCCGCCGACGAACCCGTCGTCGCAAAAATGCGATCTGCTGCGATTTCTATACCGTAATGATCTTGATAGTGCTGCGCAATCCGACTACGCAGAGCCGGCAAACCACCGGCCAATGTGTATCCCAGTGCGCCATCCGCTAGACATTCTTTTACGCGTTCTACCGCCTTCCTAGGCATTCCCGTTGACGGCTGCCCCACTTCAAGATGGACAATTCTTTGCCCAGCCGCTTCTAGCGTCGCGGCTTCGCGCATGACATCCATCACCATAAATGGCGGAACTATTCCACGACGTGCGGCTTTCATAACCATAATCTATGTTCCGGGATCAAACACTAACGCGTGACCATATCCGCTCGAACGTGTCAACGCTTGGCATTGCACATAATCTGTAAATCGATTCTTCTTGCAATGTACGATGTTGATTTCTTCCTGAGAATGAGCGCCAGCCGTATCTTGATCCGCAAACGCATCCGTTACTCCGGCGCCACTTTTGACCTTGCCCACTTCATACATAACCTTACGTGCTGCGTCCGTACCAGATGACGCCGCGGCAAGCATCATATATTCCATCCTAAGATCAGCCAGAAATGCAATTGCAAAGGACGCCACACCTG
This sequence comes from Rhodospirillaceae bacterium, assembly GCA_963662375.2. GTDB lineage: Bacteria > Pseudomonadota > Alphaproteobacteria > Rhodospirillales > Rhodospirillaceae > UBA11612. The sequence goes on along the minus strand of CAXXRP010000012.1, from coordinate 110,010 downwards.
AGGAATCACCCGGCGCACCTGAGGCTATAAGAAAGCCCAAACCTCGCGGCATTATCCCTAAACCAAAAGGCTCACCCATGGTCAACATACACGCCACAGTCTTTCCCTGGCTATCGGCGACGATGAAGGTTGTAGAACTTGAAAGCAATCTTGCTTCCGCTTCGGTCGATTTAGAAATTTGAACGCTTCCATTGGCTCGTAGGCTCTCAGGCTGATACAAGAACAGTTTCATATACTGGTCGTCGAGCGCGGGCAGAGATTTCCATTTGGGGATCGGAAGGTCGAGCACGTCGGGCAGTTCTAAGTTCAACGCCGTGGCGATTGACTGAACCACCTCATTGTCAAAGGTGCTTGACCCAAAGTTATTTGGGAAACGCGTCCGAATACCACTTAGTGCCGATGCCAGTTGCGGTTGGAGAAATCTGTCACCAACTCGCAGCATATGCCGTTGAGGCGTCATAAAAAGATCAAGGGCTGCACGGTCGTTGACTAGCCTTGAGCCGAAATTATCCAAATCTTGCGCTAAGGCCAGCGACACAAGATGCCCAAACCTCGCTAGGTTTTCCGCTGGCGATACGACCTGCGGCCAGGGCAATGACCCATGCTTTGAATGAAGCGAAAACAAGCCACGGGCAAGCCGCGGCGCAAACAGCAATGCGCCAGATGTTAGAAAATCTAGTGTTTCCGCTGGCTCCACTGAAAAATCATGGACCACGCATGCCCCATTGCCGCCCAATCCCGCGGACGACGGCAAAGTGACCGCCAGTGAAAACCCGAGAACGACCGCAGCATCAACGGCGTTGCCGCCGGACAACAATACATCACGGGCCACGAGCACCGCTTGAGGCTCGTCGGCAACGACAAAACTAGTGAATTTGGTTGGTGCTGGGGTGGGCTCCCCCACCTCAAGACGAACCGACGGTATCGCGCCGCACGCCGCTAGCGCTGAGGCGGCTGACAGTGCAAGAATAATTGTTAAATTTCTGCAATGCCGAGTCGTAAATTGCCACAATTTCCAAGTATTCGAACTAGCTTTAAATAGGCTACTGTGGAGGCGAATGTTGCGAGCAATCATGCGGCCCCCACCATGAATTCAATAAAGACGGCTGGGCTGCCATGCGTACGACAGTAGCACAGAGCACCGACCACGTTCATTTTGAACTCACTATCGCAGGAACCGTGACACAAGATATCTTCCTTTCACCGTGTCTTTCTACGGCAAGGCGCACGACGTTGACCGAACGCTACCTGAAGACTAGCGCAGCGATGTTGGCCGGCAGTCTGGCGGTGGCCGGCATGTTACTGGGACCAATAGCCGCCGCATCCGCCCAGGATTTCGGTGAAGGCACCATTCTAGACGACACCGAAATTGGAAGCACGCTGCGCGCATATGCCAGACCACTTCTTACTGCAGGAGGCATACCGCCGGAAAGCATTAGTATCCATATGATCGTGGACGATAGTCTCAACGCATTTGTGACAGCAGGTAATCATCTATTTTTCCATACAGGCCTGCTGCTGAAGACGAAAAATTCCGGTGAAGTCCTCGGTGTGATGGCTCACGAATTTGGTCATATTGCCGGCGGCCATTCTATTACCAGGAGTGATGGCATGGCACAGGCTGGGGCGATTTCATTGCTCGCAATCCTACTGGGGGTGGCCGCCGGTGTCGCGAGTGGCAACCCAGATGCCGGAATGGCTGTCCTACTGGGCGGACAGCGAGTCGCCCTGGGACAAATGTTGAGCTTTAGCAGGTCAGTCGAAAGCAGCGCGGACCAATTCGCCCTTCGAGTTTTGGAGGACACCCATCAATCAGCGATTGGATTGCATGATTTTTTTGGCCTCCTGGCAGGACAGGAAATGCTTATTTCCGCGTCGCAAGACCCCTATATGCGAACCCACCCCCTCACCCGCGACCGAATGGCGACGATTCGCGCTGCAATTACACGTTCGCTATATTCTGATGCGCTACCGAACCCCGAGTTCGAACGCGAGCACCGGCGTATGGTCGCCAAGCTTTTTGCATTTCTCAAACCCCAGATCGCGACGCTTCAGAAATACCCTGAGTCTGATACCAGCATTGATGCGCGGTACGCCCGGTCGATCGCTTATTACCGGCGCGGCCAGTTTGACAAGTCGTTGCCCTTGGTCGATAGCCTGATCAAAGACGAGCCCAACGACCCATACTTCTGGCAAATCAAAGGCGACATGCTGCTTAGTAAAAGCGATATCGATGGTGCGGTCGCTTCTTACCGCAAAGCGCTTGAGTTTCTTCCCGATGCGCCGGAGATCTTAATTGCCATGGCGCACGCCATGACGCAGCGCCAATCAACAGCCTACGCCGAAGAAGCGCAGGCGGCATTAAGGCATGCCCTCACGATTGATCCGGAAAGCCCAGGCGCATGGGACATGCTGGCACGCTCATACGCCTATAGCGGCAATCCCGGGATGTCGGCTTATGCGGCTGCTGAACGGGCAATTCTTATCGGACAACTTAGTGAAGTCGCGCGCTATACAGCCGAGGCGGAAAAATATATCGAGGATGATACGCCGACTTGGTACCGGTTGCAGGATATCAAGATCGCGGCAAAAAATTATTCGAAAGATATGAAGAAGAGGAAGTGACTTGATCCGGCCCCTTCGCTAGAACAGGGATATGCGAACTCGACGGGTCGGCAAAACAAAGGACAGATACATGCAAAGCAGGATCGCGATCCCAGACCGGTTAATTTCCGTGATCTTATTCTTGTGCGCCGCTGTCAGCTTTATCGCCGCACCGGCGCACGCGCAGGACACGAACAGCTTCTCTACCCAACAACGTGACGAGGTGAAAAGTCTTGTCCGGGACTACATTCTCGAGAACCCCGAGATTATCTCCGAAGCCCTTACGTTGTTGCAGGCGAAAGAGGAGCACGCACGTTCCGAAAAGCAGGCGCAAACCTTAACAACACACAAGCGCGCGCTTTTCGATCCGAAGGAAGGCACGGTTATCGGCAACCCAAAAGGCGATGTAACCGTGGTTGAGTTCTTCGACTATAGCTGTGGGTACTGCAAATCTATGTTTTCTGCGGTCAGGGAAATTCTTGAAGAGGACGATGGCCTGCGGATGGTAATGAAAGAATTTCCAATCTTAGGCCCCGCATCATTCCTTGCGGCCCGGGCGGCGCTGGCCTCCCGAGAACAAGGAAAATATTCTGAACTGCATATGGCTTTACTGAGTCACAAAGGATCCTTAAGTCACGATGTGGTTGTGAGCATCGCCGAGAGCGTAGGATTGGACATTGACAAGCTTCTGGAAGGCATGAAAAATCCGGAGATCAACGACATACTCGCAAACAACAGGGCGTTGGCTCAGGACCTTGGGATTGAGGGCACGCCGGCACTGATCGTCGGCGGGACAATTGTGTCGGGAGCGATCAGTAAGGATCGGTTGCGTGATCTCATCGCGGACACACGCAAGTAAATATCTTTCGGGTAGGACTTTCGAGCGTTCGATGACAGTGACCGATTTCCCCACAAAGAAGCGATTGAGGTTTCGTAAGCTCCTGGAAGTGGCTCATTCCACCGGCTACAATGGCGAACGGGAGGCCGCACTAGGAGCAGCCGCCCGAATGGCGGCGGCACATGGGATGACCCTGCGAGAAGCAGTGGGCATGAAAAACCTGTCGAACGAAGAAAAACCGGCCACCCAGACAAAGCGGCCCCGGGGGTTTCGCGCAGATTTCGGGGCTGCCGGCCCGGAATCTATGGGATCGTGGTGGGCACCGCGCGAAAAAAACACCAGAGGAGAACGCCACCTCGACAACGACTCTGTCGCTGCCGATAAGAAACGACGACAGGAAGCGTTGGAGGACGCAATCCAGCGCGGATTGGATATCGAGGAAATCGCTGCCGCAGAGCGAAAAAAAGGCACGCCGAAAAGGGTGTATACACGCGCTGACAGACGTAGCACGTGGCGGCCCCGTCCCGAATTTGTCCGTGTTCTCCTGAAGGAAACTCGCATGTCTGCGATAGAAATCGCGGCCGTTGCAGACGTTACGATTTACGACGTTTTTCGCGAGAAACTCCTGATGCGCTGCACACACACCACGAGCTGACTGTTTAGACTATACTTAACGTTATCTTTTCAAATCCCGAGCCGCTTGTGACATTTCGTCCGCTGTGCGCAAAACGGTCGCCGCGCTCGAGTACGCGCGCTGTGTGACAATCATCTTTGAGAACTGATCGGAGGGGTCGACTTTGGATTGCTCTAGAGCACCAACGACCACCCCAGTCCTTCCTGCCGAGTCCCCGAGCCCGGTAAACTCTAAATCGCCTGATCCAGAGCTCTAAAGAAAAATATTCCCGCTCCGAGCCTCAAGGTTGATGTCAGCCTCAAACCTAGCAATAGGTAACTTATACAGGTTCCGAACCTCTCCATTCGAATAACTGCCCACAAGTACGCCCGTTCGATTGAAGTACACATCCTGCAAGCGGTCTGCAAGAAAGCCGTCCTGTTCAATATTTTGAACCGTAAACGCACCGGCGTCTATAAGCTGAGACATCGGCGAACGGTCCACAGTCATCGTTTGGGCGCCGTTACTATCGTTGATAGTCACGCTTAGCTGACTATTCGTGGGCGACTGGAGCTTGCCTAGTGAGTCGAAGGAGATCGTTGGCGGATTGAATGTCACGGGCACCGGTTGATTATTGGTGTCGACCGCAACCATGTCCAAGTCCCACTCCGAGGTGGGAGTTGCGGTAAATCCAATGGCCAGTGTCCGCGAATTTTCAGCCTGATCGACATACGGCAAACCAATGGACTGGCGACCACTACCACCAGCGGACAAATTGGGTTGCAGCGCAATATTGTACGTAGCCTTAACGCACACGAGCGCCGCACCACCGTGCCGACGCACCACGGGCGTCTACCCTATAAGAAGCAAGCGGCATGCCCTCTTCAATCTCTATAAGAATCAATTGGTTAGATTATGGTGTGCATTCAATACAGGGCACTATTCGCGGCACTGGCAGGGGTAGTGGGTAATTACTGCCGCTCTATATCGCAATTCGACCCGGACGGAGATTGCCGCATAGGCAATCGCTCACCCATCAAATTAGACCGCCCACTGGCGACGACGGATCGGCATAAAGCTTGCGAGGCATGCGACCGGCCATATAGGCAAGTCGGCCGGCTTCCACGGCGAGGCGCATAGCGCGTGCCATGGCAACGGGATCTTTCGCTGCCGCAATCGCCGTATTCATCAATACGCCGTCACATCCGAGCTCCATGGCAATGGACGCATCCGACGCAGTTCCTACACCTGCATCTACCAACACCGGTACGTTGGACTGTTCGACAATGAGGCGGATATTTACCGGGTTCTGGATGCCTAAACCCGAGCCGATTGGAGCCGCCAAAGGCATAATGGCACAACAACCGATCTCTTCGAGGGCATTAGCGATAATGGGATCATCGGACGTATAAACCATGACGTCAAAGCCGTCTTTGATCAACGCTTCGGACGCCTTCAATGTTTCAACTACATCCGGATATAAAGTTTTCTGATCTCCCAGAACCTCCAGCTTTACCAATTTCCAGCCGCCTGCTTCACGCGCTAATCGTAGGGTACGGACAGCGTCGTCAGCGGTATAGCAACCAGCTGTATTGGGGAGATAAGTGTATTTTTTTGGGTCAACAAAATCTGTCAGCATCGGTTGAACCGGGTCGGAGAGGTTAACTCGCCGCACCGCCACCGTGACGATTTCCGCCCCTGATGCTTCAATCGCGCGCGCCGTTTCGTCAAAGTCCTTGTATTTGCCGGTACCCACTAGCAAGCGGGACCGAAAGCGGCGGCCGGCAATTTCAAAAAAATCCCCCTCCTCTATCGATTTCATCTAACCTCCACCAATAAAATGAACGACCTCGAGGCGGTCGCCATCCTCAATCATGACGGTACCAAATGTAGACTTAGGCACGATTTCTAAATTCCGTTCGACGGCGACCTTGCGCTGATCAACACCAAAATCTCGTAGTAAATCTTCAAGGGTCAAGGCGCCTGTCAAAACCCGACTTTCGCCGTTCACTGTAACCTGCATGGATTGCATAACTTCTTGGCTGCACGACAGGGACTGGGTATCCCCGCAAGTATGGAGCGCGTTTTCTTAGGTTGCAACCAATCCCCTATTTGCTTCAATCTATTGAGCCCGTTGCCCTCGACCGAGGCTATGGTATACCCCTGTTGCTGCTAGTCCCATGGTGATCGGGGACGGAATTTCAAAAATCCGGCGGGCCGTGTCAAACAAATCACCGCCACCGGACAGGAAAAAACGCTTGAGTAGCACCCTTCTTGTTCTCAACGGTCCAAATCTCAATTTCTTGGGGAAGCGGGAGCCGGATATCTACGGACACGCATCGTTGGAGGATATTCGCGCGGCGACGGAAAAGCGTGCCAAATCGCACGGGCTGAGCATTGATTTTCGCCAAACAAATGATGAAGGCGCGATGGTGTCGGCGATCCAAAATGTAGGTGCGGCGGTTGGCGGGGTTATCATAAACGCAGCGGCATATACGCACACCTCAGTCGCAATTCTTGATGCGCTGTTGGCATGCGACGTCCCGGTGGTCGAATTACATTTATCGAACATCTACAGACGCGAGGAATTTCGGCACCGTTCCTTTGTTTCGCGCGCCGCTACGGGCGTAATTTGTGGATTTGGCGCTTACGGGTACGAACTTGCGATTGACGCGATGACACATCTCATCGGTGGGACAGAAAATCCGTGATCCGCTCCAAAGCTAAATAAAAAGCAACCGATGGCACGTCGCCATCTCAAAATCAACGCTCCAGGGATGAACAGTCGATGACTAAGATTGATAGCGCTCTTGTCCGCCAACTGGCCACGGTGCTCGATGAAACGGGGTTGACGGAAATCGAATACGAAATGGGAGGCCTCAGAATTCGGGTTGCACGCACGGTAAGAGATGCACTGATTACCACGACCCCGGCGGCTGGACCTACGACATCCGGCACGTCAGGCGCCGCAGCACCGCCGCCAACATCAAGCGACCCAGCGACTCACCCCGGTGCTATAAAGGCGCCAATGGTTGGCGTAGCCTATCTGCTGCCTGAGCCAGGGGCGCTACCATTCGTCACTATCGGGGATGAGGTAAAAGTCGGACAAACGATTGCTCTAATAGAGGCCATGAAAACATTCAATCCGATCAAAGCGCCTAAATCAGGCAAGGTGACCAGCATCATCGTCGAAAACGGGTCGCCCGTAGAGTACGGTGAAACTTTAGTCATCGTCGAGTAAGATTTAGACGAACCGCATGTTCGAGAAAATACTCATCGCAAACCGCGGCGAGATCGCTCTTCGCATCCAGCGCGCGTGCCGGGAGATGGGAATCAGGACTGTCGCAGTGCACTCGACAGCGGACTCCGAAGCCATGCATGTGCGACTTGCCGATGAGGCCGTTTGCATTGGCCCGCCATCGGCACGTGACAGCTATCTGAATAAAGCGGCGATAATCTCGTCAGCCACCATTACCGACGCCGATGCCATTCATCCCGGCTACGGTTTTTTATCGGAGAACGCTGAGTTCGCCGAAATTGTCGCAGACCACGGGATCGTCTTCATTGGCCCGACACCACATCACATACGCACAATGGGCGATAAAGTTGTTGCCAAGAAAGTCGCTAAGGAAAATGGCCTTCCCGTTGTGCCGGGTTCGGACGGCGCTATCGCCTCGGAGGACGCGGCGGCACATGCCGCTGCGGAGATCGGGTACCCGGTACTGATCAAAGCTAGCGCAGGCGGCGGCGGCCGGGGCATGAAGGTTGCCGAAAACCCCGAGCAACTGCAGGAGGCTTTTCAGGTTGCCACAACGGAAGCCCAAGCAGCATTTGGCAACGGTGAAGTCTATATGGAGAGATATCTGGCCCGACCACGCCACATAGAAATCCAAGTTCTTGGAGATAAGCATGGAAATATCGTGCATCTTGGAGAGCGCGACTGCTCACTTCAGCGCAAACACCAGAAAATTTTTGAGGAAACGCCGTCCCCGGCGCTGAACGCCTCGCAACGGGATGAAATCGGCGAAGTTGTATGCAAAGCGATGCGACGTATCGGGCACGACAATGTCGGTACTGTCGAGTTCCTATATGAGGACGGCCAATTTTATTTCATCGAAATGAACACCCGCCTGCAGGTTGAACACCCCATTACCGAGATGATCACGGGAGTGGATCTCGTTCGGGAGCAAATCAGGGTGGCAGCCGGGTTGGAACTGGGATTTCGTCAGGAAGACGTGACATTTTCTGGATGGGCCATGGAGTGCCGAATAAATGCTGAAAACCCCAGAACATTCGCTCCATCCCCAGGTCGAATCACAGGATATCACGCGCCCGGTGGTCGGCGCGTCCGCGTTGATTCCGGATTGTTCGCGGGTATTCGAATTCCTCCTCATTACGACAGCTTGATCGCTAAATTGATTGTGCAAGGAAGCACCCGTCACGAATGTCTCATGCGCATGCGCCGTGCATTGCAGGAATATGTCATAGATGGCATTGAAACGACCATCCCGCTGCATACGGAGATGCTCCATGAACAGTCCATAATCGATGGCGATTACGATATACGTTGGCTAGAAGGTTTTGTGGCACAGTTGAGTGCCGACGAAAAGTAACAAGGTCTGGGACGAGCAAACCCGCAGGGACGTTGGCTCATGACCGATATCACACCCGAACTTTTACTCAAGGCATACGCCTACGGCGTGTTCCCCATGGCGAAGACACGCGGCGACAGCGATGTGTTTTGGGTTCAACCCAAACTGCGCGGCGTAATTCCCCTCGACGCCTTTCATATCCCCAAATCGCTCCGGAAGCGTCTCCGGCAAAAAACGTTCACCGTGACCGTAGACCGAGCGTTTCCTGAGGTCATAGCAGCATGTGCGCAAACGACCCCCGAGCGCGTGGACACTTGGATTAACGACCAGATTATGAACCTTTTCGGCGACCTTTACGCCGTGGGTTTAGCACACAGCATCGAAACCTGGAAAGACGGAGAGCTCGTAGGCGGCTTGTACGGCCTTGCAATGGGGGCCGCCTTTTTCGGCGAAAGCATGTTCACGCACATGGATGATGCGTCAAAGGTCGCGCTCTGCCACCTGGTCGGAATACTGAAGAGTGGCAATTATACCCTGCTCGATACGCAGTTTATCACGGATCATTTGAAGCAATTCGGGGCGATTGAGATTAACCAAAAGGACTATCTCTCTCAATTAAGCACCGCGCTCGCTCGCCAGGGTAAGTTTGGGGAGCCCCTACCTCAGGGAGAACTGGAGGGTGTGCTGGCCTCACAGCCGAGCACCCATACGTCATAGACGGGGTGATCTAAGGCCGAGAGCGCGGGGCTGGACGCAAACATCCAACCGCTGAACACTTGCTGCTCCTCCTCACCCTCCTGCACTTGATATATTTCCATGAATGCCGCACTTTCGGGAGGATCTTCCGGTGGAGTCGTAACGCAGGTTTGAGCAACAATTTCGAGCATTCCAAATTTAACTGGCGTTCCCACCAGGCCTTTTAGTGTGTTGACCCTGGCCGTTACCTTGTCCAATGCGCCAAGGACAACTATATCCATTGCGATACCATTCTCGTCGAGAGCCGCCAGCGCCGAAAACGCCACTGTCGCGCCCAACAAACCGACAATCACGTGTGAGAATTTATACATGGCACCATGATGTCCTGCTTACGACGAAACCAACGACAGCTCCCGCGGGCCGCTATCATACCCACAAATATGGCAACGGTCGGGCGAGCGAAACCGGTCAAGCCGGGCGTACAAACGCTACGGCGCTGAATTTTGATTATCACCGCCGCTTGTCGCCAGAAAAATGATCTCACCCACCAGGTCTTCCAGAGATTGATAATCACGAGTATCCCGGATAATCCCGCCAGCCCCGATCGCTTGCGGCGACCGGCCCGGCACCAAATTCACGTACTTGGATCCAAGAAGTCCATCACCGACAATCGTGGCCTCCGTGTCCTCTGGCAAGACGATGTCGGCGCTGATGGACATGGTGACGCGAGCTTGGAATGTGTCGTGATTGAGGGACTCTCCCGTAACGGTTCCGACATTGATGCCACTAATACGCACATCGCTCCCCCGCACCAGCCCCCCCACTTTCAGAAAATCCGCGCTTACTTCGTACCCGGCCATGACTTTCAAATCTGCAATTGAGTAGGCGAACAATAGGAACATGGCCGCAATCAATAAAACCACCGCGCCAAGCACCGTTTCAATTGGATTACGCTTCATTGTCGTTGCTCATCAAGCTGTGCCGATACTACCAATCGCATCTATTCGTTCGAAGGGCCCACCCCAGGCGCGACTCTAGCCCTAGCCACAATCAGGGCGACTAAGTCTTCAAGGATCACGGAATCCTGAGTGTAGGAAATATGCCCGCCCGACTCTAACAGCACATCGTCACCACCTGGATATAGCTCGAGGTACTTCGTGCCGAATATACCGTCTGTCTCAATAACGGCGGCGGTGTCTTCGGGTAGTGGAATATGATCATAAAACTGAAACGTAAGAACAGCCCGGCTCTGCCCATTGAGCAACATATGCGAAACCGCTCCCACGCCTATCCCACAAATACGCACCGGGCTCCCCACATAAATCCCGTCGGCTTGCCCGAAATCCGCTGTCACGCGAAACAGGCGGTCGTCCAGTGACACGACCTGCCGGTTTGCCAGCGCCGTCAACACCAGCACCGCAACAAGCGTTCCCGCCGTCAACATTCCGATAAGATATTCGCGGCGTTCTGTTCGTGACATTAATAATCAGGCCAATAATTAGTCAGGAATCAGGAGACCAAGCCTGGTAGTCGCCTGTCGCCAGCGCTCTACGACCACCACGCGTATCGTGGCCCGGCGGAAAATAGGCCGCCTCCGTGCCGGTCAAATTCGCGACATGCGGCTTGACCCAGAGCTTCTCGGCCGCGGCCTCAAGGGGCGTATCGGTCGTATGATGAAGCCAAGCGTGCCATTCCGGCGGTACCTTTGACGCTTCCGGCTCACCTTGATAGACCACCCAACGCTGCTCCCGGTTTCCCCAGCGCCTACGGGTTTGCGAGCGGTAGTACACATTGCCATAAGCATCTTCGCCCACTTTCTCACCGTGGAGCTTAGTGTAGAGCCAAGTGCCAATACTCATGCGTAATTCACTCCGTACCGTGGGCCCTTAAAGGCGCCGATCCAGGTCTGCGGCGCAATATGGCGGCATTTGAGATACCCGTCCAGTATTGGGACGGCCCCTCCCCAAGCGCCCGGAAAGGGTCAAGCCGGGGCAAAAACTTTGGGGTTTAATGCCCTTGAGTGGAACGCCTTTCAGTCATAATCTAGGGCCAGCCCATAGGTACTACACAATATCTGGTAGCCTGGGCAAGAGGGCTGAGGGGAAGCTTGGAAAATACCAAGCCTTTGCGCCATGCTGGTTTTGGTATGAGCTGAGGTTGGTTCGTCCCGCACTTCCCCGACACAGTTTGGTTCAGATTGGCTTATCGGGTGCGGGCATGCGGTTTTCACGTCGTTTTACGGCTAAGGACAAGTCCCCATACGACGGTATTGAATTTAAAGCAACCTCGAGCGAAATCCGAAATCCCGACGGCAGTGTTGTCTTTCAACACGACGGCGTCATTGTTCCGGTCGCTTGGTCGCAAGTCGCTTGCGACATTCTCGCTCAGAAGTACTTCCGCCGCACCGGGGTGCCGGCGAATTTAGTGCCGGTTCCCGAAGAGGACGTGCCCGAGTTTCTCTGGCGCAAGACCGCAGCCGATGACGTTGAACAGCCACCGGGCGCAGAAGTCGAACGTGCCGAGACCGATGCCCGGCAAGTGTTTGACCGGCTGGCAGGCGCCTGGACCTACTGGGGCTGGAAGGCTGGCTTTTTTGATGACGATGACGACGCCACAACCTATTTCGACGAGATGCGGTTCATGCTCGCGCACCAAATGGGGGCCCCCAACTCACCGCAATGGTTCAATACTGGCCTACATTGGGCCTACGGGATCGACGGGCCGTCACAGGGCCATTTCTACGTCGACTACCGCACGGGCAAGTTGACCGAATCTGAAGGCGCATACGAACACCCCCAGCCGCATGCCTGTTTCATCCAATCTGTTACCGACGACCTCGTAAACGAAGGCGGAATTATGGACCTTTGGGTTCGTGAGGGGCGCCTCTTCAAGTACGGCTCGGGCACTGGCACGAATTTTTCGGCGTTGCGGGCTGCGGGAGAAAAACTCTCCGGCGGCGGCAAATCTTCTGGCCTGATGAGTTGGCTCAAGATCGGTGACTGCGCCGCAGGCGCCATCAAGTCTGGGGGAACAACGCGCCGGGCGGCGAAAATGGTCATTCTTAACGCAGACCACCCCGACATTGAGGAGTTTATCGGCTGGAAGGTTCGCGAAGAACAGAAGGTGGCGGCCATGGTCGCCGGCTCGCGCCTTGCCAACAAGCATTTCAACGCAGTCCTTTGCGCCTGCCGCGATTGGGACGGAGCAGATACCAATAAGCGTTTTGATCCTAAGGAGAACGCGCAGCTGCGTAAGGAGATCAAATCCGCGCGCGCGGTCATGCTGCCCGACAATATCATTCAGCGTGCGCTACAATTCGCCCGCCAGGGTTACACCTCTATTGAGTTTCCCGAATTCAACATGGACTGGGACTCCGAAGCATACGCAACCGTCTCCGGCCAAAATTCCAACAACAGTGTCCGAATCACAGATGACTTTCTGCAAGCCGTGGAAGCTGACGAAAACTGGCACCTGAAAAGCCGTGTCGGCGACGAAACCATAAGAACCTTGAAAGCGCGCGAGTTGTGGGACCGCATCGGAGAAGCGGCGTGGCAATGCGCCGATCCGGGTCTTCAATTTGATACCACAATCAATGACTGGCACACCTGCCCTCAGTCGGGGCGCATCAACGCCTCAAACCCATGCTCTGAGTATATGTTTCTCGACAACACGGCCTGCAATTTGGCGTCGCTCAATCTTTTGGCGTTCCGTCGTGAGGACGGGTCATTCGATGTAGAAGGATTTGAGCACGCTGTCCGGCTCTGGACCGTGGCTTTGGAAATATCGGTCCTCATGGCGCAGTTTCCGTCCCGAGAAATAGCGTCTCTGTCCTATCGGTTCCGCACACTGGGCCTTGGCTTCGCCAACCTGGGTGGCATGCTGATGGCGAACAGCATTGGGTACGACAGCGACGAAGGCCGAGCCATATGTGGTGCCGTCAGCGCTCTAATGACCGGACAGTCCTACGCGACCTCGGCGGAAATCGCCGAAGAGCACGGTTCGTTTCCTGGCTACGCCGAGAATGAAGGCGACATGCTTCGGGTGATACGCAATCACAGGCGAGCAGCCTACGGGCATCGGGACTCATACGAGAACTTGTGCACCACACCCCAGGCACTCAATGCCGCCGACTGCCCAGATCTCGCGCTGGTCGCGGCAGCGAAAGATGCATGGGATCGCGCACTGGAACTTGGAACCGCCCATGGGTACCGCAACGCGCAGGTCACTGTTGTCGCGCCAACAGGCACCATTGGCCTAGTGATGGACTGCGATACGACGGGCATTGAGCCGGATTTTTCAATTGTAAAATTCAAGAAACTAGCTGGCGGCGGTTATTTCAAAATCATCAATCACGTCGTCCCCCTTGCCTTGCAGACCCTAGGCTACGGCCAAGATCACGTCGAAGAAATCATTCAACACGCTGTCGGCCATGGGACTCTAAAAGGCGCACCGGCCATCAACGCAGTATCTCTGCAGGATCGCGGTTTTGATCGCGACGCTCTCGACGTAGTTGAGGGAGCGTTAGGCCAAGCATTCGACATAAAATTTGTCTTCACCCAGTACACGTTGGGTGAAGATTTTTGCGTCAATAAACTTGGGCTAGACTCTGAGCAGTTGAACGGTCCCGCATTCAACATGCTTGAAGCTCTGGGTTACACTCGAGCGGAGATAGAGTCTGCCAACAACTACGTTTGCGGTGCCATGACGTTGGAAGGGGCGCCGCATCTGAAGCCGGAGCACCTGCCGGTTTTCGATTGTGCAAACCCTTGCGGCCGCACCGGCAAACGCGCGCTGTCTACGCACAGCCATATTGCGATGGCGGCGGCGGCCCAGCCCTATATTTCAGGCGCAATTTCGAAGACGATCAATATGCCGCACACGGCAACGGTGGAAGATTGCAAGAACGCCTATATGGCGTCATGGAAGATGGGTTTGAAGGCAAATGCGCTTTACCGCGATGGTTCGAAATTATCTCAACCTCTCGCCGCCGCGTTGCTCGACGATAACGACGACGAGCCCGATGTTGTCGCCGAAATTACACAAGCGCCGGCCGCCGGCCGCGCCGAGATCGTCGCGGAGCGAATCATCGAACGTGTCGTGGCCCGAGAACGCAAGCGCCTTCCCGACCGCCGCAAAGGTTACACGCAAAAGGCGCTCGTGGGCGGACACAAGGTTTACTTGCACACCGGTGAGTATACCGACGGACAAGTCGGAGAGATATTTGTTGACATGCACAAGGAAGGCGCGGCTTTCCGCAGCCTTATGAATAATTTCGCCATCGCCATATCTATTGGTCTGCAGTATGGCGTGCCGCTGGAAGAATTTGTCGATGCCTTTACGTTCACGCGGTTCGAACCGGCCGGTGTTGTGGAGGGAAATTCATCCATTAAGATGGCCACATCCATCATCGACTATATTTTTCGCGAACTAGCCGTGAGTTACCTGGGCCGAAATGACCTCGCGCATGCCCAGCCCCACGACGTCCTACCGGACGCGATGGGTGACGGGCAACCTGCGGAAAAACTATTGCAGTTGGCCGAGAAAACCGTCTCACAAGGCTTTATACGCTCGTCCAACCTCTATTTCATCAAAACCCCCAATAGTGGCCGGGCAGTGCCAGGTCAAACCGGCTCCTCCGCCACCTCGAATGCTTTGCCCACAAGAGCGATCACACCTGTGTCTTCTACGTCCCCGTTGGCGTCCCTTAGCCCGCACGCCCAACCGTTCGCGGAAGAAGAAGCTCAATTGAACGTGCGTGTGACCGAGATGACTGGCTCGCGCCGGAGCGCGCTGCACGTCGCCCGTATGAAAGGCTATGAGGGCGACTCGTGTAAAGACTGCGGAAATTTCACGCTTCTTCGGAATGGCACCTGCATGAAATGTGATACATGTGGCGCCACCAGTGGATGTTCCTAGAAGGGTGAAGTTCATAATTTTCAACATTGTGCGCTGCATTGTGCACGTGTCACATAGGTAAATCTGGATGCCACTGCCCGCTGCTCTTGTGAAATCACCGTCGGCGGACCCGGTCCGGATTTCGGGCTTTCCCATCCCGACAGCTGTACCGGCGATCGGGGCTTGCTTCGGAGAATTTTTGAGGCGCGCGGTGCCAAGCCACACTGCGTACGCCTTGGCACGACATGCGTGCGAAGAGGTTATCTCAGCATTGCGGACCGGACTAAGGCCGGAATCAACAAATCACACTACTACGAATCAAAAACTCCGCCCAGACCATCTAATCACGGGCTCCGTGGGCAAACGCACGGCAGTCGCGCCCATCACGATGGTAGACGTTCTCTACCTCCTTCCTCCCAAGCTTGCCGCACAGAGATCGGGTGATGCACTTAAAATTGTCTGGGCTGTCGTCAAAAATCGATTTGAAGGCGCAAGTATTGTGGAAACAGGCGTTCTTCTCCAGCGCGGAGATCATTGGGTTAAAGTAATACCAGGCCACGAGCGCGGGGGCTCATTTCTCATACCTGGCCGCCCGACGATTGAAAAATCGTCCGATTGGGTCATGACTAACCCCATCGCGGAGGCGGCAACCCTGCGGCTGTCTGATAGTCTGTACGGGGGCCGCCCTCGCTTGTTGTTAACAGTACTTAAGTCGTGGCGTACACACGCCGAGGTACCAATTGCCTCGTACGCTTTAGAGCTCCTTGTTCAGGAATTCTACTCAGGCTCACCCCGCCCGTTTGAGCTGGAGCACGCCCTTATTGAGTTCTGGGCCTGGGCGCGTAAACGGACGCCCTGCGCCCTTAAGCCGCCGGGGGGACAATCAGCGCTGGATGTTGGGAAGGAATGGCACCAGAAGGCTCAAGCTGCCTACTGGCGTACCATGCTCGCCCAGCGCCACCTCAAAGGTGGTAAAGTCATTGATGCAGCTCTGGAATGGAGACACGTGCTGGGATGGCTTTTCCCCGTGCCCGGAGAATCGGCACCGTTGGCGCCGCCGATGTTCAAGTGAGGCGGCCTCTATTTCGCCGCCTCGTACAAGAACCTTGTCCGCAGAGTTCCTGGAATAGCCTCTAGTTCTCTTCGGATTCCCATACCGACTTTAACCCGACCAACGACGTCGGTAACAACATAGCCAATATCTTCGTCTGTACGAAGATATTGGCCGGCGATGTTGATTTTTCGGCTGGAAAACACGTCTGAGATATTCGCCAGTACACCCGGAACATTGCGGAACCGACGGAACAGCATGATAATCTCCGCAACCACCAATTCCGCGACAGACCAGGTATTTGAATAAGGCGCGTTGAACACCGGAATACCGTGAGTTTTGGCGGCCCGCAAATCAACTTGATTTGTACCGATGCAGAAACAGCCAACGGTAAGAAATTTGTTGTCGGCCTCAAGAATATCCGCTGTCAATTTGGTGCGCGAGCGGACGCCGAGAATATGAACGTCTCTCAGTTTTTTTTTTTAGCTCGGAAGCGCCCAATGCACCGCTCGCGGTTTCGATGGCAGTGTATCCACTACGCTTAAAGAGCTCCACCGCTGTCGCATGAATACCCTCGAGCAACAGAATTTTGATTCTTTTCTTTGGGAGCGAAAGTTTTCCCAAGGCTGAAATTCCAGCGTATAAGCTAAGCAACTGATCTGGCCATGCGGGCGCGCGGCAGCGTATGGTAGTCTCAACGGTATACGCTTTACGGCGAGTCGGAAGACCACATATATGAAATCACCGGGAGACCACAATGGTAGGTAAGGTTGACGCTCAACTCAGGAAATTAGGTATCACGCTACCTGCGGCGACAGCGCCCATGGCCAATTATGTTCCGTTCGTCAAGATAGGCGGCTTGGTCTTCGTTTCGGGACAGCTTCCAATGCTCGACGGCGTTGTAGCGTGCACGGGCCTGGTGGGGATTGATGTTTCGCTGCCGGACGCCTACGAAGCGGCGAAGAAATGCGCGGTTAATCTTATCGCTCAACTCAAGTCGGCCTGCGAAGGCGACCTCGACCGGGTGAGCCGCGTGGTCAAACTGACCGGCTTCGTCGCCTCCGGGCCACAATTCACGGACCACCCGAAGGTAATAAATGGAGCTTCGGACACGATGGTGGAGGTTTTTGGCGATGCCGGCCGTCACGCGCGCGCAGCGGTAGGGTCGGCATCTTTGCCGGTCGGCGCTACCGTCGAAGTGGAAGCCATTTTTGAAATTATGTAGAAATTCGAAACGACCGGAAGATGGATGATGAACGCCCCAGCGCCGAGCGGCAGGACACCGAAGGGCTTAAGATAAAAGTTTTGCCGAGCATCCACCAGGTGCCGCCCGAACAATGGGACGTATGTACTCGCATCGGTGAATCGTCCTATAATCCGTTTGTCCGCCACGCCTTTCTCAGCGCTTTAGAGGACTCAGGCTCTACCAATGCGGATTCAGGCTGGCATCCTCAGCACGTCATCATTGAGGATGACGACGGCAAGGTTTTAGCGTGTTCTCCACTTTTCCTCAAAAATCACTCCTACGGCGAGTATGTTTTCGATTGGGGTTGGGCCGACGCTTATCAGCGTGCTGGGGGACACTATTACCCCAAACTTCAATGCGCTGTGCCATTCACGCCCGTTACCGGCCCACGCCTCATGACGCACCCGTCACTCAACGGTGATCTCAAGCATAACCTTAAGCGCGGCTTATTGGGGGGTATGGTGGAATTGGCGACATGCCTAAAAGTTTCATCGCTCCACGTCACGTTTTCGACGGCCGGTGAATACGAACTCATGACGGATGCAGAATTATTGCCGCGCCTTGGCGAGCAGTATCACTGGGAAAATAAGGGTTATACGACCTTTGACGATTTTCTGGACGAGCTGACGTCACGAAAACGCAAGAGCATCCGAAAAGAGCGAGAGAAAGCGAACAACAGTGGTGTGGACATCCACGTTCTTGCGGGCGACGAGATCAAGATGCATCACTGGGACGCATTTTACCGGTTCTATATGCACACTTCGGATAGGAAATGGGGCCAAGCCTATCTAACGCGATCTTTTTTTGAACTGTTGTCGGAGCGAATGGGCGACTCACTGCTACTGATCATGGGAAAAGAGAATAGCCAATGGGTTTGCGGTGCACTCAACCTTCTCTGTTGTAACACGTTGTTTGGGAGAAACTGGGGCACGGTGGTAGATTACCCCATGCTTCATTTCGAGGTCTGTTATTACCGTGCTATCGACTATGCCATCGCGCACAAACTTACCTGGGTCGAGGCAGGGGCTCAGGGCCCCCACAAGATTCAACGGGGTTATATGCCGAAACGGACCTATTCAGCCCACTGGATTGCCGACAGAGGTTTCCGGGGTGCCGTGGCGGAATTTCTGGACCGGGAACGTGCGGCTGTCGCCGCGGGCATCGACGTTCAAACGTCTCTGGGACCGTTCAAGCGCACACAAAGCTCTCCATAGACATTTTATCTGTACCTGGCACATTTGATGATAATTGTACCAGGTACAAATCGAGGGGAAACATGCCCGGCGACCTAGGGTATTCGTGGCCGGCCAACCCGTTCACTTGATTCAACGAGGACGCGACCGCTCTTGAGTTTTCCGCGGCGTGGAGGATAGCACAACCTATCTTGAATGGCTCCACGATGCGTCCACCAAGCATGATGTAGCTGTTCCTGCATACGTTCTAATGGCCAACCATGTACACCTATTGGTCTCACCGAAATCCGAGCAAGCCCTCCCCAAGACCGTGCGAGATGTCAATTGGCGCTATAGCCGCTGTGCCAACGCTGCTCACAATAGGTCAGGCAGCTTCTGGGATGGGCGCTACAAGGCCTGCATCGTAGACTCAACCGACTATTTCCTTACGTGCTCCCACTACATTGAGCTGAACCCGGTGAGAGCTGGCATCGCTCAAGATCCCGCAGCCTACCGCTGGTCGAGTTACAAGGCCGATGCCGAGGGTGTGGCCAATCCTCTTCTAACCCCGCACCCGCTGTACACCGGCCCGGATACGTCGGCCGAGGGGCGAGCTGCACCCTATCGGGATTTCTTCAGGGACGAGTTGTCGGAATCCAGGGTTGAGGCCATTCGCACAGCCACCAATGGTGGCTGGGAGCTAGGTAGGGAATCGTTTGCGATAGGCATCGGTCGTCACGCTGGATGCAACATGGTGCCCCGAGGCCTCGGCCGTCCTTGGCTCAAGAAAGCATAGTTGCGCCAAATACGTTCATGTCTTTTTATTGTGAATCTCCGTGGGTCGACCAGCGTCGTCGACGGCCACATAGGTAAACAATCCCTCGGTCACCAGCAGGGGCTCGCCGTGACGGTGCCGGCGAACCCAGGTCTCCACCTGCAGTGCGATAGACGTGCGTCCGACACGAACAATTCTGGTGTAACAGCTCACCTCGTCCCCTACGAAAACCGGCATATGGAACTGCATGGCGTCCACTGCTACGGTCACCGTTCGCTGGCCGGAGTGGCTCACAGCATGGATGCCTCCGGCAATGTCCATCTGACCAAGCACCCACCCGCCGAATATATGCCCAGAGGAGTTCGTATCCGCGGGCATGGCGAGAACGCGGATCGATAGTTCACCAGCTGGTCCCAGGGGTTTTTCAGTGGTGGTCATGGGTGGCCTGTGAAAATAATTTTCAATATGTTGTATGGTGCCCCAGTCTCACATACCTTGGCTAGCTAGATTCAACATCTTGCCTGGAAAAGCCTCGCAAGGTTTCAAGAAATAATGGCGCGGATGACTGATCTTTTCCAACAAAATGGTCGCAATGGTGGCAAGGGCAAGCGCGGTGGCTATACCGCACGCGACATTGAAGTGTTGGAAGGCTTGGAACCCGTCCGCCGTCGCCCCGGTATGTACATTGGCGGATCCGACGAAGCAGCGATGCACCACCTCATCGCCGAATCGCTCGATAACGCCATGGACGAAGCAGTTCCGGGGTACGCATCAACCATTGAAGTGAATCTCGGCGCGGGCAACGAAGTGATGGTTCGCGACAACGGCCGTGGTATTCCCATCGACCCTCACCCTAAGTTCCCTAAACTCTCCGCGCTCGAAGTTATCATGACCACACTGCACTCCGGTGGAAAATTCTCCGACAAAGTTTATCAAACGTCCGGCGGGCTTCACGGCGTCGGCATCAGTGTTGTCAACGCACTTTCTAGCTCACTTGTTGTCGAGGTCGCTCGCGACAAAAAACTCTGGACACAAAAATACAGCCGCGGCAAACCAAAATCCAAGTTGACCAAGGGCGCAAACGTTAATCGCCGGGGCACAACCATACGCTTCATCCCTGACACACAAATCTTCGGCGTCTCAGCGCGATTCAAACCTGCCAGCGTATACCGCATGGTCCGGTCTAAAGCGTACCTATTCGAAGGCGTAAAAATTCGTTGGTCGTGCGACAAGGCCCTCCTCAAAGGCGACGATAAAACACCTGCGGAGGAAGAACTTCATTTCGAAAACGGCTTGGCCGACTATCTAACTCATGTCCTCAGCGGTCGCAGTCGCTTGATCGAGGCCTTCTTTGCCGGTACCGCAGACTTGGCGGCAGATGCGGGGCGCGTTGAATGGGCAATATGCTGGCCCGGTGATGAGCAGGGTTTTTTAAACTCGTACTGCAATACAGTTCCGACACCAGAAGGCGGCACGCACGAACAGGGCCTAAAGACTGCCCTGCTCCGCAGCCTCAAATCTTACGGCGAAATGACTAGCACGAAAAGCTCCGGTAGCATCGTGGGTGAAGACGTTTGGGGTGGCGCCTGTATCATGCTCTCCATTTTCATCAAGGACGCCCAGTTCCAAGGCCAGATCAAAGAAAAGCTTGTCACCGTGCAAGCGGCGCGCCTCGTGGAAACCGCGGTCAAAGACCACTTTGATCACTGGCTCTCGGGCGATGTCGCGACGGCCAAGATTTTGCTTGAAACGGCTATCGCCCGGGCGGGCGAGCGGACGCGTAAGCGGCAAAGCCATGATCTAAGCAGGAAATCGGCAACGAAGAGGTTGCGTCTGCCCGGCAAACTCGCCGACTGCACCAAGACATCGCCGGTGGGTACAGAACTCTTCATCGTTGAAGGCGACAGCGCCGGGGGCTCGGCCAAGCAAGCGCGCCGCCGCGACACTCAAGCCATATTACCCTTGCGTGGCAAAATTTTAAACGTCGCATCCGCAACGGATGACAAGCTGCGCGCCAATCAAGAACTGCAAGATCTAATCGAGGCTCTCGGGTGTGGCATTCGTGACCGGTATAACGAGAGCAAGCTGCGATACGAAAAAATCATCATCATGACCGACGCCGATGTCGACGGTGCGCACATCGCCAGCTTGCTGATGACGTTCTTTTACCGCGAGACACCGCAACTTATCGAAAACGGACACCTTTTCCTGGCGCAACCGCCCCTGTACCGGCTAAGCCAGCGCGGCACTACTGTTTACGCCATGGACGACGCCCATAAGGATAAGTTGACCAAAACAGCCTTCGATGGCCGTGGAAAAGTCGAAGTCAGCCGTTTCAAGGGCCTGGGCGAAATGCCACCCAACCAACTAAAGGAAACCACGATGGACTCGGCGCGGCGCACCTTGCTGAAGGTCGTATTAGCCGACCCCTCGGCAAAAAATGGGCAACGCGCAACCGCTAAACTCGTGGAGCAACTTATGGGTCGAAAGCCCGAGGAACGGTTCAAGTTCATTCAGGAGCGCGCCAAATTCGCCAGCGACCTGGATATCTAGACGGTGTTGGCACCGGACACGAACAACGCCGGGCGGTAAGTGATATATATTTTTTCAATGTCGCTGAGTTGCCGGCGCACAAGCATGCGATAAGCTTCTTCCAATCCCTGCTCACCGCGCATCAGCAACGACCATGCCTCACGCCCTTTCGGCAACAGGTCGGGCCGGGAAAGCGTATGCAGAGAAATGATCCAAGTTCTCAGGCCCTTCGCAACAGCTAGGCTGAAAAGAGAATTGAACCGGATCATATCGCGGCGCAGCTTCTGCAAGCCCTCTTCATAAGCCGCCAACACCGCATACCCATCGTCATCGATGGCTTTTGAACCGTCAAAATACTCTTCCGGAAATGGGAGGGAGACCTGGCGTGTCGTATCGAGTCCCTTCTTCGCAAGCAGCGCCGCAGCCAATACACTTGACAGTTCGCCGCGAAACGAACCCCGTAAAAGCGACAGATATTCATCAATTTTCTGCTCCGGAGTTTTCTTCTTCTCGAAACGCCGACCGAGCGCGCGAACGAGTGCGGTCAGACCATCGCCCCTTTGGAAGAATCGTTCCGGCGCCGCCGTAGTCTGCCGGTGAAACGATGACTGGAGAATTTGCCTTGGGCGCATAATCTCTACAGCTCGCGAATCACGCCCGAGAAATCCACACCGCCGTTCCCGTCGTCGACAAACTTTTCGTAAAACTCCGTCGCTGCCTTACCCATTGGTGTTTTTGCTTTTGCCGCGGCGGCCGCTTCCTGGCTTAGGCGCAAATCTTTAAGCATCATCACCGCCGCAAATCCGGGCTTGTAATCCCGATTGGACGGAGCGGCCAGCACGATGCCGGGCGCCGGACAGTACGAAGTCATGGACCAGCACTGGCCGGACGCTTTGGAACTGATTTCGAAAAGCACTTTAGGATCGAGCCCGAGCTTCTCGCCGAGTGCGAACGCCTCGCAAGTCCCGATCATGGAAATACCGAGCAGCATGTTGTTGCAGACTTTGGCGACTTGCCCGTTTCCCGCCGGTCCGGCATGAACGATGGTCTTGCCCATCACCTCTAGAAATGGTTTGGCCGCCGTAAATGCGTTTTCGCTCCCGCCGACCATAAACGTCAGCGTGCCACCCTCAGAGGCCACGACACCGCCCGACACGGGGGCATCGACCATCAGAATCCCCTTGGCCTCCGCGATCGCTATTACGTCGCGCGCCGACGGCACATCAATTGTGGAGCAATCCATAAGAACTGCGCCCTTCGCGACGACGTCGATCACACCACCATCAATGTAAACGTCTTTTACATGCTTGCCTGCAGGAAGCATCGTGATGATCGCATCGGCACCTTTTACCGCTTCGGCTGGGCTGCCCGCGGCATCCCCACCGGCATCTGTCAGCGACCTAACGGCATCGGCGGAAAGATCAAAAACACGAACCGTATGCCCGGCTTTGAGTTGATTCTTGGCCATGGGTCCACCCATGTTGCCAAGCCCGATAAATGCAATGGTTGCCACGTTATGCCTCCCCGACAATGTCGCCAAGATCCAATTCATCCCCAGGCAGGGGCTCAAAATATGCGCCAACTCTTGCCGCGTCCACCTCTTCAAGCGTCGCGGGTTTCCACTGGGGCTTCATGTCTTTGTCCACCAAAAGCGCACGAACGCCTTCATAAAAATCATGGTCGGACGCGAACCGGTTAGCAAGACGCCATTCCAGGCGCATACAATCTTCAAAATCCAGAGATGCACCCTCGCGGATTTGCGAAACTAACTTTTACCGACAATGGCGACTTCTGACGCAATGTCTTGGCTTGGGCTTGTGCCCACTCCCCGCCATCGGCGTCAAGGGATGCAAGGATGTCCTCGACCGACTCATGGCTGAAATGCTTGTCAATCGCCGGGCGCTCGGCAGAAATCGCGACGCCCGCCGCTGAGTCCGCAAAAGTTTCAACAATACTCGCGATTTGAGCTGCGTCTTCCGATGCTTCCGCAGCCAGCTTGATTTCAAGGGCGTCCAAACTGTCACTGGAAACGAATGCTTCCGCCAAGCCAAGCGCGCCCCTTTAAGCCTTCGCCCGGTTAAACCAAGATACATACCGATGGCACCCTCCAGGCGCGGCAAAAACCATGTCCCGCCGACGTCGGGAAACAACCCAATACCCGTCTCAGGCATGGCGAATACGGTTCCATGGGTGTACCGCGTCGCCACGCAATGCCCTTGGCGGGGCTTGTGCCATCTCTGGTCCCCGCCCGGATTCGGCAATCCGGATGCAAGACGCAGATGTATTTGCCTGAAACCTCGACCGAGCTCATGGCGATTGAAATTTCCGATGGCAATGCGCTCGGCAAAAAGCCATGACATTGCGCCAGAAGTCGCCGTCGGAAACAACCTGATTTCACAAATCCGCGAGGGTGCTCTCTGGAAATGGCGAACCGGTACGCGTGCGGTTGTCTTTGTCCGCCAAAAGCGCACGAACGCCTTCATAAAAATCATGGTCGGACAATGGCGGACTCTTTTACCGACGCTTCTGACGCAATGTCTTGGCTTGGGCTTGTGCCCACTCCCCGATCGGCGTCAAGGGATGCAAGGATGTCCTCGACCGACTCATGGCTGAAATGCTTGTCAATCGCCGGGCGCTCGGCAGAAATCGCGACGCCCGCCGCTGAGTCCGCAAAAGTTTCAACAATACTCGCGATTTGAGCTGCGTCTTCCGATGCTTCCGCAGCCAGCTTGATTTCAAGGGCGTCCAAACTGTCACTGGAAACGAATGCTTCCGCCAAGCCAAGCGCAACACACTCTGCCCCTTTAAGCCTTCGCCCGGTTAAACCAAGATACATACCGATGGCACCCTCCAGGCGCGGCAAAAACCATGTCCCGCCGACGTCGGGAAACAACCCAATACCCGTCTCAGGCATGGCGAATACGGTGCGGTCCGTGGCGACGCGGTACGACCCATGGACGGAAACCCCTACGCCGCCGCCCATGACAATGCCGTCGATCAACGAGACGTACGGCTTTGTAAATCGCTTGATGAATGTGTTACACCGGTACTCGGTGCGGTAAAAATCGCGCGGATACAATCCACCGGCTCTGCCATCTTCGTAGAGACGAATCACGTCACCGCCAACACAAAATGCTTTGTCGCCCGCACCGCGAATGACAACAGCTTTAACCTTATTGTCCTTCTCCCATGCCTGTAACGTCGGGAGCAGGTGTTGGCACATCTCAAGTGTTAACGCGTTCAAGGCTTTGGGCCGATTGAGTAGGATATGGCCGATACGACCTCTTACCTCAAACCGAATGTCATCAATGTTGCCTGCTTGATCACTCATGATCGGCCGGTTCCTTGCAGTAAATACCGGGAAATGATGACTCGCATGATTTCGTTAGTGCCCTCCAGAATCTGATGCACGCGCGCATCTCGCATAAATCTCTCTATCGGATAATCTTTCAAGTATCCGTACCCGCCGTGCAACTGAAGCGCCGAGTTGCACACATCGAAGCCTACATCCGTCGCAAATCTTTTCGCCATAGCGCATAGTTTTGTTGCCTCGCCGCTACCTTCATCGAGACTTGCTGCAGCGTTAAATACCATGAGCCGGGCCGCCTCTAGATCAGTCGCCATGTCCGCCAATTTAAACTGGATAGTTTGAAGAGAACTGAGTGGCTTCCCGAATTGTGACCGGCCTTGCACATAATCTGTGGCCGCTTCCAAACACGATCGCGCCGCACCGAGGGAACACGCAGCAATATTAATACGGCCACCATCTAAACCCGCCATCGCAATCTTGAAACCTTCTCCCTCGCTGCCGACCAAATTAGTCACAGGAACGCGGCAATCTTCGAAGATCACCATCGAGGTGGGCTGGCTGTTCCAACCGAGTTTCTTCTCTTGCGCGCCGAAGTTGAGGCCCTTAGAACCCTTGTCAACGATAAGGCAACTAATGCCATTCGGTCCTTCATTGCCGGTACGGACCATGCACACATAAACATCGGACCGGCCGCCGCCGGAGATAAAGGCCTTGGTACCGCTCAAGACGTAGTCGTCTCCGTCACGCACTGCTTTCGTGCGCAGAGCAGCTGCATCCGATCCCGATGAAGGTTCGGTCAGGCAGTAACTGGCGAAAAACTCCATGGCGCAAAGCCTGGGTAAGTACTTCCGCTTGAGCTCTTCAGCCCCAAATCGGTCGAGCATGGACACCGCCATGTTGTGAATCGAGATGTAGGCCGCCGTCGATGTGCATCCCGCGGCCAGCTCCTCCAGGATAATCGCGCTGTCCACGCGCCCCAATCCACTACCGCCAAAATCAGGCGAAACATACAGCCCGCCGAATCCGAGCTCAGCGGCGGTGCGTAATTCCTCCACTGGAAATATTTTTTCCTCGTCCCATTTGGCAGCGTTAGGCACCATTTGATCACGCGCAAACTTCCGGGCCGTGTCCTGGAATGCCTGCTGATCCCCCGAAAGCTTAAAGTCCAT
Organism: Rhodospirillaceae bacterium; assembly: GCA_963662375.2. Taxonomy (GTDB): domain Bacteria; phylum Pseudomonadota; class Alphaproteobacteria; order Rhodospirillales; family Rhodospirillaceae; genus UBA11612. The sequence continues at coordinate 83,517 of CAXXRP010000012.1, read as the reverse complement.
ATGCAGTCTCTCCTCAGCCGCCTGAGCGGCTTTCTTCTAAGTGGTATGACATATATCTATTTTTTCGAATTATGGAGAAAAGATGCCGAATTTCCCGGATTTTTTAGGAATGGCCCTTTAGAATTGACATCCTTTGCCTGCTATTGTTTAGACAGGTTTTATCACTATAGATTTAGCGTTGACCATCCCACGTTAGCCACAGGAGAGCCGCTATGCCGCCGCTAGAAACAGCCGCGCACGACACCGATACTCTGACGCCGGAGCTTGAAATTAAAGGGTTAATTGAGCGCTCCCGAGTGGCTCAAGCTCAGATTGAAAATTACACCCAAGAGCAGGTGGATGAACTTATCCGGGCCCTGGTGTGGTCGGTGGCTCGTCCGGGCGTTGCGGAGAAAATCGCGCAGTTCACGGTGGATGAAACCCAGATGGGTAATTACGAGGGTAAATTCCTAAAGATCTCACGTAAGACCCGCGCCACGTTGATGGACATCATCGACGACAAATCAGTGGGCATCATTGAGGACGATAAAGAGCGTAACATTGTAAAAATTGCTAAACCGGTGGGCGTGATCGGTGCCTTGGCGCCATCTACGAATCCCGAAGCAACCCCCGTCATTAAGGCTATTTCGGCCATCAAAGGTCGTAATTCCATCATTGTTGCGCCCCACCCACGCGCCAAACTCACCAACAAGATGATCTGCGATATCATGCGCAAGGCTTTGGTGGCGTTTAGCGCGCCGGCGGATCTGGTCATCGCCATCGAGACTCCATCCCTGGAGAAGACCAATGAACTCATGCGGCAGTGCGACCGGGTGCTAGCGACCGGCGGCGGCCCCATGGTCACTGCGGCCTATTCCAGCGGCACGCCGGCCCTTGGCGTTGGCGTCGGCAACGCCGTAATCACTGTGGACGACACCGCGAACCTTGACGACGCAGCAGAGAAAATCCGCATTTCCAAGACCCTAGACTTGGCGGCTTCGTGCTCCGCAGACAATTCCGTTGTATTGCTGGAGCCTATTTACGACCAAATGCTGCAAAAACTTCAGGAGAAGGGCGGATACGTTGTCAGCGCCGAAGAAAAACAGAAACTGCAGAACACCATTTGGGAAGACGGGCACCTGAACCCCAACATCGTCGCTCAGCCGGCAGAAAAAATAGCGTCCATGGCTGGTATCGAGCTGCCGGAGAGCAAGAGCTTCTTTATCGTGCCCGAGACCGGCACGGGACCCGAGCATCCCTTCTCCGGCGAGAAACTTTCGGTGGTCATGGCTCTGTACAAAACTAAAAATATAGATAGAGCCATCGAACTCACCAACAAAATCCAAGCTTACCAGGGCCAGGGGCATTCCTGCGGCATCTACTCCACCAGCGACGACAACATCATGAGGCTGGCCAATGCCACCAAGACGTCGAGGGTTATGGTCAACCAGCCTCAAGCGCCGTCCAATAGTGGGAACTTGTGGAACGGCATGCGTCAAACCTTCTCTCTGGGCTGCGGCTCCTGGGGCGGGAACGGCACCAACAACAACATCACGTGGCGCGATCTTATAAACGAGACTTGGGTGTCCAAACCTCTGGCAAAAGCCAAGGATCTCTTGTCTGACGAAGCCCTTTTCGGCAAGGACGTCATGGAAAAAATAAAATAGACCGAAAAGCCTATCAAATTTTCAAAGGGCCGGCGGTTTACGCCGGCCCTTTTATTTCTGCGCGCAGCCAGCGGCCAGGTCCGTAAAGAAACAATTGAAGCGTTAATCACGCCGCCCTATATGATTTGATTCCTCGAGCACGATCACGCCCAGCATGCCATTCCCTGCTCATCGCTTCGCACCGCGTTGTTGATAAGCCCACGGCCAAATCCGCCTGTGCGCGTAGCACGTCAGTGTGCACATTTTATTGGGGCGAGGGGTGTTTTAGGGCGATGGGCGAATATTAAGTTGCAGTACCTCAAATAACTCAGCTCCCACGCAGCCTAAGGGGAGATTCTCGACAACTGCCGAACCACTACAAAGGCCTCGGCCGCACGCATTCCACCGATCGCGCCGCGCCATTTCGCCAAAGCCTCTACAGCTTCATAAGAACGGGGATGGGGAAAGGCCCGCATTTCATGATCATAACAACGTAAAGCCTCCATCTTCTGTTTCATGAACGGCGATATTTCCGCAAAATAATTGGGATCGAAGACATTCTCGCCGGGAGCATGCCATTCGGTGTTGGATACCGTCTCGAATCCAAATATCGAGGTAACGCTGCTGACGGCTAATGGCCTGCATGCCGTCAGCACTGCGCGAGCAGCCAGCTCATGATCGACATTTAGGTCTCCTCTGTGATGGGTATAAAGGATAGTAGGTCGTACTTTTTCAATTACGTTCTCAGTGACCTTTACGAGATCGAGAAGATCAACTGAATCGAGGCGGTTGTCGGGAAGGCCAGCGAATATGGGGGGAGACGACCCAATGATGTTTGACGCGGCCTCGGCTGCTTTGCGCAGAGTCTCAACCTCAGCTGCAGCCTCCTCGTGGACTGTGAGATAGCGCGAGGTAGCACCTTCAGCAAGAATTAAGGTGTGAACGCGATCTCCATCGGCGACGTGTCGGGCGGCAGTGCCACCCATACCGAGAACTTCGTCGTCGGGGTGAGCCGCTACGATCAAAACCTGTGTCATTCTTCACCAATCTTAGTTATTTTGACGCGTGCGGTGATGCTATCTTTGCTCAGCTCGGCGTCAATTAAATCAATTCGCCAATTTCCGTACTCTAAAAAAGCGCGTGGATATGTCGGGGCGTCCAGCATCCGAATATGATCGAACATTTCATTCAACGTCGCGGCTTGCGGTAACGCGCTTTCTTCGGGTGTGCGCCGCTGAAAGTTTTCCGGCTCACCTATTTGAGGTAGACTCTCTGGCTCTGTCGAGATCATTTCAGAAATTATATCCCACGTCAAAATAGCGGCGCGAAGAAATATTTGTTCGGCCGAGCCATCTAACTTTAAGGGCAGTTTCATGTAGACTGGCCCGGTATCTAAGTCGGCTTCCATCCGTAAAGCCGTTAGTTTGGTTTCCTTTATACCACGCACAATGAGATTTTGCATGGGACTACCACCTCGACCAAAAGGCAAGTCGGTCATGTGGAAACAAACGCACTCGCAAATTTCGAGAATCGACTGCGGCACATTCCACGACCAGTGTGGAAAAAATATATATCGAGGATTTAAGCCTCGCAGCTTTTCCGCTGATAATTCATCGCGCGACTGGATAAGGTGCCAGTTGCCCGGAAGGTCAGAGTGTCTAGTATGGAATAGCTCCACATTCCACGGCTTTACGGTGGCAACGACGTAATTCCTAATAGTCATCTCGTTCCTTCGCTAATCAGCCAATCGCCGTGGTCGACGTAGCCGGCGCGGGAAAAGGCTGTAAGTGATGGCTCGTTGCGCGGATCGATTTTAGCTTTTAGCAACCCAAAGGGGACCAAGCGACGTACGAGCTGTAGAGCTCCTGTACCGACGCCGGCCCTTTGGAAATCTGGGGCGACTAAGACCAAACCTCAAACTCTTCTTCCTTTAATGGGTCCAAACGAACAATCCTAGCGGGTTCGCCATCCAATAGGATTATCTCAGTTACTATAGACGTTGAAGACAAGCGCTCGGCAACCCACGCAGCGTGTTGTGCCGGCGAAGGCGCACGTGGATCACGAAAATAACTGCGTACACCGGGCGCGCTTTGCCATGAATACACGCGGTCAGCATCATGAGAAGAAAGCGGCCGCAGGGAGAGGGGCGTGCCGCCGCGACACTTAGTTGGCGCTAAATGCATGGCCACTCTCGGAGCGCCTAACCCATCACACAAGTTCGCCGCAGAGATGGACATACTCTTAAAATACTCTGAATCGGAAGCAAGTTTACGGAGTGCGTCAACCAGAGCCGTCGTTGAAGTTTTCGTCCCCTCCCCGAGGTTCAAACTTCCGCCATGCCTACTTAGGGCTTCAGACGTCGCTCGCTGGTTATCGTGCTCACGATCCGTAATGGTTAGCGCGATTGTTGGGAGCGCCAAGCAGCATCGCTCCCAAGACGAAGTTCCTGCGGTACCAATGGCGAGGTCTGCCCAGTCGAGATGCCCGGACATATTTTGAGCATTGATGTACGCTTTCACGGCAGAATTCGCAGCCGCGTACTTGAGCACACCCGCAACTGTAGGAGAACTATTTCCCAGAAAAACTCTCACTTCAGCGTTCAGCTGACTTTCGGTAATGGCCTTCAAGGCTAGGAGCGAAAGGCAGTCTGGATCGCCCAACCCCATAAATACAACTATCCGTCGCGGCGGGAAGCGATCTTCCGGCGTGCGAAGGCCAGATAGCCGGCGCCGAGCAAATTCGGATCGCAAAAGCATGTAATCATTGCCGCATAAAATGGAGCACGTTGGGGGCACAAGCTTGGTGTAGTCGGCTGCGCTACGATCAGGTGTCTGATCAACTATGACGTCACAATCGTGTGATCTGTTGGCCAAATCGTCGATAACCGCGATTGACTCAGCCCAACCGCGAAGCTTCCCCTCATACTTCACATCCAATTTGTAGTTGTCGATCAAAAGCAGATTGCAGCCGTTGGGCGCGAATAGGCGTAAGCTTGCTGGATTAGTTTCATCACCTGCTGAAAGTGGAAAATGTTCAAGCCAGTCGGGCAATATGTCCGCAACTGTTTGTCGTGTCTCTGGAGTGGCGGCAAAGCCAATGGCCCATCCTTGTTGGTGCAGTTCACCAGCCAGCGTTATGCACCGCATAACATGGCCGCCGCCAATGGATGGACTAGCGTCGGCGCAGACAATGCAGATGGGAGGGGATTTAGTCGATTGCACGAAGGCTCCAACACTTCTTTACGTAGAAATTAAATGCACCATACGGCCAGATCCGTAAAAAAAACAACGGTCGTCAAAGCTCGTCGGATTTAGGGGAAAAAGGATGGTGGACTAGCTCCTCTGCAAAACGCGTCAAATGCTGTAGTGGCGGACGGCGCGTGACTAACGTTGATGACGCGTCGGACATTCATCTCGGTGTTTTTCCTGCAACCAACCAATCTCTAAAAATTGTGTGACGACGATTCTTTCTCACTTAATCAGGATGTGCCTACCTTCTGATCAATACCAAGACGAAGCTCTTCGATTGGGATAGGGGGAGTACGTGTGTGCGCCAGGCGGTGGCAATTGGCGCATAAAGGTATCACGTCCGTTTTCATCGTCTGCCTCTTTCCCTCAGCAATTGGGTCAAGATGATGAATCTCGATGATGGACGAATGCGTTGGAATTAAATCACACGCATAACACTTACAGTCGTAAAATCTTAACGCCTCCCTTCTAATCGCTGGACAGCGCTCCGCTTTAGATGACGTAAATTCTTTGCGCCCCCCCTCGGCCCAACTTTCACTAAACCGATCTGGTAGAAAGTTGCCTAGTTGTTCGTAACGAGGATCAAGGATGTAAATGGTGCAAATTGCATCAGGGGAGCGTAACCCTCGCCCTACCACCTGACGCATACGCCGTACTGCGACGTTCTTGCTCTCGATGTAGAGGCTCTCCACCTTCTCATTGAGTTTAGTTGGCACCGGGAAAGGAATGCGCGGAACAACAATAGATGCCCATCGAGTGGGAGTATCTAGGCCAGCCCACGCCCCAGCCGCTATGAGTACCCCGTTTTCAGGCACACGCAATGCGGCCTCACTTGGAGTCTCGTCTCCCTGACGCACGACGGCTTCTGGAATTAACCCTCCTATTTTGAAGGCAGCATCGTGGCTCGCCGTCGCGACTAAGCATGGACGTTCCGCGCGCGCAATGACATGTACCGCGCGCGCAATGACATCATCCACGGATTCATCTAGCGCCAGTATAACGGTAATCTCGCCATGTTTCTCTGGTTCGATGCACCCTGAAAAACGGCTGACTTCTTTGATTCCCATGCTGCGGCGAAAATCATTAAAGCTTTTCGCGACAGTTAGGGTGGCGCTGATAAACGCTACATTGTTTTGATTTGCTATGCGTTTGAGCAAACGCCCGGGCAACCTGTGGAATAGTTCAATACCGCCGTCACCATTGATTCCAGCCTTGTGGTACCAAGCTGGTTCGCTGAGAACTTCCTTAATAATAATCGCTCGAGCGCGAACCTCAGGGTCTAGGTCGCGTGTTCCAACCAAACGCTGTATTGTCTCCTCTACCGTCGTCAACGCGACTTTAGCGTCTCTCAAATCATCCGCAGAAATGATAAAATCCTGATAAAGCGCAGCTGCCTGTGGAAGCTCGTCAGCCTCATCGAAGATCAGATAGTCCCTTTTAACTGCACCGTTATATTTGCCGCGCAGCCTCTGATCGATCATCACGCTTGCAGCCGTACACAGCATCACACGACTTGCCATAGCCGCCGTGCGATTTTCTATGTACTCAGCCCGCGCCTCAAACATTTTGGCGGGACGAAAGTCCACGACGGTTAGTCCCACTGCCGCCAGGTCCTGCGACGCCAACATCTGATCGATCAACTGATGTGTTGGCAAAACTATCGCTACAGTTTCTGGCCGGTTGGACAGAGCTGCTAAGTAGGCGCGGGTTTTGCCGAGACCTGTTCCGCCCTCAAGCAACAACGGAAAGTCCTTGGCGCTTATATGTTTTGCGACAAGTTTGCTGAAGTGTTGTTGCTCGTTAGATCGAAACATCTTCTTCATTGGCTCGATTCTTTATCGAAGTAACCACCCATTTTCAGGGTGGCTTGGGCTTGACCCTCTAATTTTCTCTGGGCCACTTTATTTTAGTAACCACCCATTTTCAGGGTGGCTTGGGCTGTACGCCGTGCTCTCGAAGCAGCTCTAAAATTTTAGTAACCACACATTTTCAGGGTGGCTTGGGCGGATACCGGAAGTTTGCCCAGCTATTCCACATTTTAGTAACCACCCATTTTCAGGGTGGCTTGGGCGGCAGCATTCGGTCGTGCTGATCGATGACATTTTAGTAACCACCCATTTTCAGGGTGGCTTGGGCTCTTCAAGGTAGCATCACTCCGTCGTTATTATTTTAGTAACCACCCATTTTCAGGGTGGCTTGGGCTTCCCGCAAGAACACGGCCGACGTGATCAAATTTTAGTAACCACCCATTTTCAGGGTGGCTTGGGCTGATAACTCGCAGCACATTGCTGTGGTTAAACAAATGCCTGTATTGGCGCTCAAAATTCATCGATCTTGGCCGAGGAGTAGCCGCCGATTGTTATTTTTTTCTTGGTTTCTCCATCAATCACAACGTCAAAACTCCGTAATCTCACCGCAGCCACGCGCAGATTGCGCTCCAAGGACAGGAGAGCGGCTTAGACAATCGAGTCCAAACTCGATCATGCTAAGGTCACGATCTTTTGCATTTAGAATGACAAGGCGACCCAAGAGATCCAGCTCCGCAGGTAGAGCGCAATACCCCATTCCTGGGTTAAGGCTTGATACCTGCATATCACCCATTTCTTCCTTAGATTTCTCTGCGAGCTTTTTCGCCTCCTCCAACTGAGTGGTTAGTTCCGTCACGTCCTCCTGCTTTTTTGTTGCTACGCGAACTTTTCGGTCGAGGATGGTGACGAGACTAGCTGCTTTCGACCGGCGGCTGCCAGACTCCTTGCGTCTATAATACGCCGTTGCATCGGCTGCAGAAAAAAGTTCAACAGCACCCTCAGTATCCCCAAGGTCTTTTCGCACCCCCGGGTAATGCTCAGGCAAGATATTCAGATGGGGCACAAAGTGGCCCACGCGCAAACGGCTGGATACGCTAAGGCCGCTACCGAAAAGGTCGATTACAGGTGACTCATCTCGCTGCCGCTTGATCTCGAGCAGGTCGATTTCCCCCACCGGCTTCTCACTTGCTGCATCTTGACCGATAAGTTCGGCATAAGCCTTGGGGAGGGAATACGGTGAATTGGCAGCCGCTGCCTCTCTCATGTCGTGCATCACGACTGCCCTTCGTAAAAACCCGCGAAGTGTGGTGGCGGGCAGATAGCCGGTCTTGAAAGGTTTTCCGTCCGCATCTATTCCACGCGACATGACGGGGAAGCCCTCGTGATCACTCACATTTGGCATGGTGATAGAAAGCATGCCGACCGTCGTTATAGTCCCGTTGATTATTACGTCGCCCATATTGCTCTCCTGATTGTCTAAATGACCAACATGCCAAAGCCGAAGGTTTTCGCTGTTGAGCCGACGCCGTTTGCCACGGCCTTCTCGAATAATTGGCTATCTCTCACACGCAGTACCCCAACAAAGTCAGTTTGATCGACTGTGAAGGCGCGGCCTTTTTCGTTATCGACCTCGGCGTAAGATGAATGACAGTTCATTGTCATCGGTTCAAAACCATGGTGCTGGCCTTGCTTCTGCAACCAAGCATGCCGACTTCGCCAGTCTCGCGCCGGATAATAGACATGCTGGCCTTTGATCTTCTTTGAGACGCAAGCGCGAAGTTCAAAGCCAACAATGTCACCAGTCGCAACCACTCTGATTGGCTGCCCCTTGTCGGTAATCGATTTTTCCGTTCGCACTATTAGATAGTCGCCCATATCTACAAATAATGGGCTATCGCCTCTGGTCAGCCCCTGTACAAGCTGATGTAGCTTGTACCCCTTGATCGTTGGCGGTTTGGATACGACGTGATCAAGCAGCATTCTTTGTTCTCTGCTTTTCCAGAATCCTCTGCATTTTACCTGCTTTAGGATGAGCGGGCTTTGTGTAATCGAATGTCTCGACCCCGCCGGGAGAACAAATACGCGCGGCTCGCAAGTCGACGGTGATGAATAAATTGACAATAGGTATGGGCGCTTTAGCGAATACTAGAAACATGCGAGGGGTCTCGTCCCACTTGGAAAGTTCATCGGTGAATGCTTCAAAACGAGTACGAGGATCTTGCCCAATGCCTTCAACGCACAAATTAAGTTGGGCTACCGATACTGTCGGTCGAACAATCGCCCAACCCCACGCAAGTCTGCTTTTGGACGGCTTTCCATCTTTTTTTATAATATCGTAGGTGGAGGACAAAGTTTTCCATGCGTCCATATGTGGCTGGTTGGTTTGACTCGTGAGAAAGCGCCCAAAATTTTGATTGAAAAACTGAAAAGTATTCATCGGATAAACTCGGGCGCATAGCAGATAGCCCTGTTTTCTGGGCGCCAGTAAGCAGGACGCCATGCGGCATCCGCTTTCAGAGAGCTTTTGTCGCCGCTGAACATGTCGAGGGGAACAGGTCGCAGGGGCTCGCCGAACGGGCCAACCACTCCGTCAAGGCTTCCTTTCTCGATATCCCACTTCGATACTTCACCGAAACCACTTCCGCGCCGTTTTCCAATAAACACTACCCCTGAAAGAAGTCGGTTTACAGCCTCGCTGTCACCTTCCGCGGACCAAATAATTTTAGGTGCATCGAACGCAGTGTAGCTGTTCATCACAGCCCCAAAGTTGCTGCGGCGCGTTAATCCGATCTGCTTGTGAATTTTGCCGTGCCTGTTTTTTAGCAATAGGTCGGGATTAAGCGCATGCGTAGCTCGCATATTGGCGCAGAAAGATACACCGTTTGAGCCAAAAGGCTCTAGCAGTGCGGCGCTCGCATGGAACAAGCCATCGGTGCAGACCAATGGAACAGTGTTGTGGGCTACTTCGATGTCGCCTGTCGTCTCGAAGATCAGATTTGCCAGGAGGCTGTCAAGCGTAAGGTATCCGCCTCCCAGGATAACGGGGGTCTTTAGCTTTGCTGTGATTATTAGTTTATCGCTCACCCTAAGTACCCTAATGCAGGCCAACGCTCAGTGTTGTGAACCACGAACCTGCGGTCAACCCGAGAACGAATAATCCACTCGCCTTATTTCTGTGCTTAACTGCCTTTAGCCGCGTCCCGCCGCCTCTGATAACCCCCGGATACCGTCCAATAGTATCCGCGTTGCCCGACAGTCGTCCTCATTATAGTCGAGGATTCTCTGGCGGATTTCCTTATCCCCCGTTTCGACCCAGCGGTGAAACCATTCAATGGACGCTGCGCCAGAGGGGTGAGTATCCCGCCACTTGAATCCCAAGAATTTGGCGAGCGTTTTTAACGAGAAGTCCCGCGTCGGCCATTCTGTCGCCTTCATAACAACATCGGAGTACAGGTCTACCGCACGGGACGGGTGGAACAACTGTTCAACTTTATCGGCGGAGCAAACGCCTGGGTATTTTGCTCGGAGTTTTCGGTAAATCGTTTGCTCATATTTTGAGTAGTAATAGATGGCTGAGGATGGCGATGCTTGCATGTATTCCCAGGCTTCTCGAAAAGCTCGCTCCTCCTGCTCAGCGTCAGGCGTTTCTGCCAAGAAGTAGACAAAGCGTTCGGTATCATCGTTGCCATTCCATCGCTCGACGAAGCCGTGCAGGTAACAAACGTCCCGCATTGGATCCACTTCGATGTCGAAAAATAGTTCGTGGTCGGACGCAGGCAATGAGACAGGCGCGAATAGGTATGGTTGCGAGCCTTTCGTTGAAATTAAGTTTGCTCGGGCATGAAACTTCCTCAATGAGTCGGGGCCGATCCCAGGAAAGTCAGTTTTCTTTTTGTTGATGTATGCATCAGGCTTCGAGGCCGCAAAATCTGTCACCGTCGCAACGTGGTCATACATCACATCTCGTTTGGACCGGCCCAGGAACGGAATGAGGGTGAGGTCGTCAGCTTTCTCCAGCGCACCCACACACGCCGAGTACCAAACGCAGTTCTTACAAACCCTACTAAACGCGGGAAGGGTGTTCTGAGTTTGACTGATGATCGTCCGTGCTTCTGCCAATGCGTCAACATATTTGTGCCACAGAGTCGTCGGCTTCTTTATTTTAAACGATTCATCGAAATCGTATGTGACCTCCCGACCATGAACGTCCCACACAAAGGCGCGTCGGCCCGCTGACAAACCCAGGCGCGACAGTACGTCTGTGTATAGGGCAAGTTGGACGGCGTAATGGACTTTCGGCTTACCATCGTCGTCATCGCCCGATCCACTTTCTTCGCCAGAACCAGACTTAATGTCTCCGGCAACATATCGGCCCCCCTCTAGACGCAGCAGGTCGGGATCACCGAGTAAATCGTCCACACTTATCCGACCGCCGTATATCAACGGCTCGCGGCGATCCATTGCCTCCCGGGTTAGCCGTTCCTTCTCGGCCCCCGAATAGATCAATAGACTCAGGAACGGCTGTTGAAGCTGTCCAATAACCTGCTGTTCAAAAGTGGTTCCGCGATCCCAGAGTAGCTGTACAAAAGGACTGACGTTGTCGCGCTTGGCTGGATCGCCAAAAATATCCATCGTCACGCGATGCGGGCACTGGGCGAGGTCGTAGAGCATGGCCGCCGTAACCGGCCCAGTCGTTTGTTCGACATTCACGGGCGTTGGACCTCGCTGCACAGGGCAAAAATTTGAAAAGAACAGACTGGGTTATGGACTGACTACGATCATGCTCAGCTAGCTTGCAAACCCGGAGCTCATTCCACTCAAGCCAACTAATAAGCTAGCTTGCCTGAGGATTATCTGCAAACGGGCGCCCGGGCCGAAGTCGTCATTACAGAGGGGTCGCGTCAGGCAAAGTGGGTGGTAGGGGTCGCGGTTTGACGCGACCTCAAAGGATGTCAGGGGCCCACTTGATAAACAAAGAATCCATCTCGCCAAATCCGCATCGCTTAAGCCTGAACGACGTTCCACTCTATTAAGGGGGCCGGTCGCTGCTGAGAATGCCTGGGCGGGGGTCTAGAAGAGCGGAGTTCAGTATCAACGGGCGCGGTTTTAGTGGGTTGTTTCCACTACGACAAACGGTCTCTCGCAAATCGGATCAATGAAGCGGATATCGCGTAAGCCAAAGCTAATGTGGAGTATTGATAGAATACAGCGGACGGCGTGTTGCCAGAGATTCTCTTTCCGGGCTTACCGTCCGCCAAAGGCCCTCAGCGTCCCATGCGTAGGGATGGGTACAAAGATGGGTAGATACAGAATCGCCCACACATATACATTGAAAATAAAAGATAATATTTGAGTTAGTGGTGGACGGTACAGGGATCGAACCTGTGGCCCCCGCCATGTCAAGGCGATGCTCTACCGCTGAGCTAACCGTCCATTCAAGCGCGCGGTTCCAATAGAACCGCATTAGGCGGCATACGGACACCCCGTAGCAAACCGGGAGTGCACACATCTAGGGGTTTATCCATGGCCGAGGCGGTTGTTTATCGAGTTGTATTGGCGTTTGCAAGACCGTCATTGGTTTGACGAGCGGAGCCCAGACGGACCGTTACTATTTAGGCCTGTTGCGCCCAGCACGGATCTCTTTAAAATCTCCTCGAAACAATCTGCAACAAGGTCCTACCCCCATATACACATCATGCCCCTAGAACACCCAATCTTCGCTCGCGACGGGACTCCCGCAGCCCCCCTTGAGGTTTCAGACCCGCGGACGCTGAGGATGCCGTTGGTGTTCGCCTCGCCGCATTCGGGCTCACACTATCCGGAAAACTTTGTGGCGGAATCACTGCTGGATGTGGCGACACTGCGCAAATCGGAAGACTGCTACGTTGACGAATTGTTTTCCAGCGCGCCGGATTTAGGCGCTCCCCTCTTGCGTGCGCTTTATCCTCGGGCGTACCTCGACGTAAATCGAGAGCCCTTTGAACTTGATCCGACAATGTTTGATGACAGTCTACCGGATCATGCAAATACCAATTCGGCGCGCGTCGCTACGGGCCTTGGCACAATCGCCCGCATTGTCGCAACCCGCCGCGAAATTTATCGCAGTAAACTGAAGTTCGCGGAAGCGGAACGCCGTATAAATGACGTTTACAGGCCCTATCACGATGCGCTTAGCGGCCTGATTGGACGCGCCATGAGCCGTTTTGGCCTTTGCTTTCTCATAGATTGCCATTCGATGCCTTCGACGGGCTTGCCCATAAACATTGGATTGGGCGCAAGAAACATCGATATCGTGCTTGGAGACTGCACCGGGCTGTCATGCTCTGCGTTATTGACAGATACGGTAGAAGACTTTCTGGCGAACAAAGGATATCGGGTTATCCGCAACAATCCGTATGCAGGTGGCTACACGACCCAGCACTACGGTGATCCTGCGAATGGCATCCATGCAATCCAGATAGAAATCAACCGAGGTATTTACATGGACGAAGTCACGCTGCGAAGAAAACCGTCGTTCGTGCAAATACAGGCAGACATTCGGGTGATGATAGAGCATATTGCCACCGTCACCGCGCAGCGCTGATGGATGAGCTCAAATATCAGCGCCAAAGCGCCGAATAGGACTCACCGCCGGTCGGTTTTCCTCGGTAATCATCGAGCTTTAGTTGAAGATTATAGTGTTTTGATGAGATTGCGTTAGAGGGACGAGCGACATTCGCTCAAATCAACTCCGTGGCAGAGTCCTTTTCAAAGACCGCACGAGCGGCAAAACAGCATGCAATGACGGTTAGGTACGATTGAAATCGGCACGGTCACGTTTTTCCGAGAAAAGTCGGTCGTTCACAAATTCACGGAGCTGAGTGAGGACGTCAGCGAAGATGACGCGCCAGTGCTGGAGCTTCGCTCAAACCGCGTCACCATCCCGATCAAGACCACAATGAACAACTTGATGATTGTCGTACGGTGTCAGAACGTCCCGTCGACACTGCGGACGAAAACGTCGTGCACGATGCCGCTGAATTTGACTGGGATACCCAAAAGTTGTCTACCGTCTTGAACAGCCAAGCTTTGTGTAAACGAACGGCAGTTCCCATCCGTTACGCGTTTGTTGACTAGCCGGCTCCCGGCGCTGCGATTTTCAGGAACAATAGCGCCAATAGAACCAGCACAGCGAAGGCTTGCGTCGCAACGCGAAGTCTCATCAGTTTATTGGAGTACTTGCGGTTAAACTCACCCCCTGCCGCAAAGCTGACTAGGCCGGTGGCCAGGACCAGGACCACGCCAACCAAGGCCAATCCGAGCAAGCTGTTGAGGATAAGTTCCATTTCATTCCCGCGCCGCACCGCACTCAGCGGTCCATCTACACACTGTTCGCCTGTGTACGCCGCGCCCGCCTTTAGTGCAAGGTCGCCATCAAAACCCGCACGGCAAGTGATTGTGGGAGCGTGAACTTCCACTTATCCTTTCGGACGCAATTTTAAACATCCAGAGGGCCTATGCTGGGCCGCATTCTTATCGTCGACGACAACATTATGGTGCGGGAGTCCTACGCGGACCTCCTCTGTGACCGTGGCTATTAGGTAGAGCACGCGGGCAACGGTGAACAGGCGCTAGAGCTCATCCGTGCGCAGCCGGTTGATCTTGCGATTGTGGATGTCATGATGCCAACCATGGGCGGATTGGAATTTCGTCAACATCTCAGCGATGCCGCGCCCGCTGTCGCAACAATTCTTGTCACTGGGCAACCCGGGCGGATAGAGGAACTGGTCGAAGACGATCCTGATTTTCAGTTAGGAAAAATCAGCATCCTCTACAAACCAATCCATCTGGTGAAGCTTTTGGCTGAAGTGGACAAAAGAATGCAGCAGAAAAATCAGGCGCTAGACTGAAAAGCTTTCGCCGCAGCCGCAGCGGCTCTTCTCATTAGGGTTGTTGAACACAAACCCGCTTTCTAGCGTGCTTTCGCGGTAATCCAATTCACTGCCCAGCAGAAACATGACCGCCTTTGGGTCTATGAACACTTTTGCGCCCTGGTGCTCGACAATGTCCTCAAATTTACGCGCCTCCTCGGCGTACTCGACAACGTAGGACATGCCGGAACACCCGGTGGTCGCCACGCCGACCCGCAGACCCAACACAGGCTTACTCGCCTTGGCGACCAAGTCCTTGATCCGCTGGGCTGCGGCGTCGGAAACCCGGATTGGTGGGGGCAACGCACCGCGGCCGGGAGGTCCGCCGCTTGATAACTGTGTTGTCGTGTTCATAGTCTAACCTCTAGATCTGAGTGATATGTAGGCGTGGGGCGACCATGTCAAAACATGTCCAGCGCGACTTTCGCCACTTCGGACATATTTTCCGGCGTCCATGCCGGGTCCCAGGTGATCGTAACAGCCACCTTCCCTACACCCGCGAGGTTGGCGGCGGCGTCGGCAACCTCCTGCGGCAAAATCCCAGCAACCGGGCACGCGGGCGCCGTAAGGGTCATCATAATGTCCACGTCTCCACTCTCAGCAACTTTTAGGTCGTAAATCAAACCAAGGTCGTAGACGTTTACCGGGATTTCCGGGTCAAAAACTGTTCGCAACGCTTCGACGACCTCGTCCTCTGACGATACCGGCACCGCCGGATCGCGCACCGCACCCGATCGGACGGTATCGCCTTCCTCGGGCGTTTCGCCATCTGCGGCGGGAAGTGAATATGGCGGCATCATTGCATAGCGCTCCTGTGAATTCTCTTCATCGTCCATCCACCTCAAGTCTCCCGGTGCACCTACTTTTCGGTGGTTGCCTGGGCCTTGCCTTCGAGACACGAATTCAGTGCATGCCATGACAACGTAGCACATTTCACACGCACAGGAAATTGGTGAACCCCTGAAAGTGACGCCAGCCTATCGATCTCTCCGGCCAGATTT
Source organism: Rhodospirillaceae bacterium (assembly GCA_963662375.2). GTDB lineage: Bacteria > Pseudomonadota > Alphaproteobacteria > Rhodospirillales > Rhodospirillaceae > UBA11612. The sequence continues at coordinate 67,925 of CAXXRP010000012.1, read as the reverse complement.
TCAGGAAGGCTCGCCCTAGCTTCGTCCGCATCGGCCTTGCCCGTACATAGGTCTTGCATGGCCTTTGACAACTGCCGCACAGCACCCGCCGTTTTTCCCTTAAGAGCTTCCGTCATCATCGACGCCGAGGCGATGGAAATAGCACAGCCCTTGCCTTCGAACGCCACATCCTCAAGCGTTCTGCTGTCGGTTACCCTTGCTGTGACCGTTATCCTGTCGCCGCACATCGGATTATTACCCTGAGCCCTGCACGTGTGGTGATCCACCACGCCAAAATTCCGCGGGCTTTTCCCATGGTCGAGAATGATTTCCTGATAGAGAGAACGGAGATCATTAGATATCGGCGCCGTCACGTTCACAGCAACACCTCGCGGGCGCGGCGCAAAGCAGCAGTAAGCGCGTCCACGTCCTCTGTCGTATTGTAAAGTCCAAAGGATGCACGCGCCGTCGCCGGGACGTTCAACGCCTCCATCAAGGGTTGCGCGCAATGGTGCCCAGCCCTTACCGCAACGCCAGATCGGTCAAGCACCGTTGCCAGGTCGTGAGGATGCGTACCATCCAGGACAAAAGATTGAATCGCCGTCTTCCCGGGCGCTGTGCCGATCAGCTTTACGCCGGGCACCTGTTCCAGATGCATCATGGCATAGCGCAAAAGCTCGTCCTCGTGCGCCTCCATGCCAGGCCGGTCCAACGCATTTAAATAGTCGATAGCCGCACCCATACCGATGGCCTGAACGATGGGCGGTGTACCTGCTTCAAACTTGGCGGGCAGTTCGGCCCATGTCGTTTTTTCAAAGGTTACGGTATCGATCATATCGCCACCACCTTGGTAAGGCGGCATGGCGTCCAGTAGTTCCGCGCGGGCCCACAACACGCCTATACCGGTAGGTCCGTATAGCTTATGACCCGAAAATACATAGAAATCGCAATCCAGCGCCTGCACGTCCACATGCTGGTGAACAATACCCTGACAGCCGTCGAGGAGTACCTTGGCACCAACCTCATGAGCAAGTTGAACAATTTCATGAATTGGCAGCACCGTCCCAAGCACGTTGGACACATGGGCCACGGCCACTAGCTTGGTTTTCGACCCGACCACCTTAGCGACATCGTCTATCGAGACACTGCCATCCTCAGCCACGGGCACTACCCTAATCACGCAACCGATGGCATCGCGCAACAACTGCCACGGCACGATATTTGAGTGATGCTCCAGTTGTGTGAGTACCACTTCATCACCGGCCTTTAAAAAAGCACGGCCATAAGTAGCCGCTATGAGATTGATAGCCTCCGTCGCGCCCTTGGTAAATACAATCTCAGCCAAATCTCTCGCATTAATAAAGGTCCTCACTTTTTTGCGCGCGGCCTCGTAATTCGCTGTGGCCATTTCGCTGAGATAATAGGCACCACGATGGACATTCGCATATTCTTCTTCGTAAGCCGCTGTGACGGCGTCAATAACCTGCCTCGGCTTCTGTGCCGAGGCGGCACCGTCCAGATACGCCAGCGGCATGCCGTGCACCGCTCGCGCGAGCACAGGAAAATCCGCCCGTGCCCTCACTGGATCGAATGCCACGTGAGCGGTGGAGGTTGCTACTGCGGGAGCGCTCATGACGAGGCGCTCCTTATATCGCGACGCTTCAGCCACGCTCCGATGTCGGCCGTGAATAGGTTGCGGATTTCACTATCCTTGATTTGCGCAACCGCATCGGCCAGGAACCCCTCCACCAACAGGCTCCGCGCGGTATCAGGGTCGATGCCACGACTGGTCAAATAAAATAGGTGGTCGGGATCGATTTCGCCGGTGGCAGCGCCGTGAGCACACTGCACGTCATCAGCGTAGATTTCCAGTTCGGGCTTGCAGTCCACTTGAGGCCCGTGAGAGAGAAACAGCGCCTTGTGCAATTGCCGTGCGTCCGTTTTTTGAGCGTCTCGCGCCACTAGAATTCGTCCTTGATAGACGCCGTGCGACTTTCCATCCACGACGCCCTTGAAAACCTGATCCGAGGTGCAGGATGGAACACTGTGATCCATGAAGGTCGTGTAATCGTGATGGGAGTGTCCGGTCAACGCGTAGGCGCCATTCACACGAGCCGACGCGCCCTCACCCGTAAACTTCACTTCGACGTCCTGGCGCACAAGCCGGCCACCCAGGCCTACATGAAACGCGTCATAGGTGCCGGCTTTCGATATGCCCACCGCCGTCGTTGCAAGATGAAACGCATCGTCGTCCTCGGCCACATTCACATAGCGCCGCACCTGGGCTTTCTCACCCACCGCCACCTCGGTTACAGGATTAGAAAAGTAGGGTTGTCCCGGAAGACCCACATGGGATTCGATCATGGTCAGCGACGAACCTGCCGCCGCAATCACTACGGCCCTTGGATGGAAAGCCGCGGGCTCCGCCCCGGCGGCACCAATGGAGACAATGTGAATCGCCTTGGCCGCTCGCGTGCCGGTCGCCACATGAATCGCGACGCCGTCGGCCATATAAGCGGTATTGAGCGCTACTAGGGGTGATGACTTCGGCGGTGCGAGGCTTCCGAGAACTTGGCGCACGTTATCATCCGACGCCGCAAGCACAGAGTGCATATCTCGCACACTCACCCCATCGCCAAAATCTGTGTCCGATAAATCCCCGCGGAATATCCCGTTGACCAGCACCACCCGCGCCGACCCCACTATAGAGGGCACCCCGTGAGGAACCTCGGTGATATCAACGTCGTCGGCGGCCGCGGCAGGGATGAAAGGTACTTTGGCCAATGCACGTAAAGAGGTAAAGCGCCACACTTCTTCAGTCGGACCGGGCAAACCGGCGTCCAGGGCGGTAAGCGCGCCTTGCCGCAACCCGTCGAGCCAAGCATGCGCGGCGCCGGGCAAAGCCCCTAGGCGACTTGCGTACTGATCGCGGAACGGGTGATCGAGAAGACCAGGTGACGTCATTACGTTAACTAGACCTACGCAGCCGCGTCCAAATACTTTGCATAGCCCTCGGCTTCAAGTTCCTTGGCTAATTCCTTGCCGCCACTCGCCACGATGCGCCCGCCCGTGAGTACGTGAACATGGTCGGGTACAATGTAATCCAACAGGCGCTGATAATGCGTGATCACCAGAAAGGTGCGATCGGGCCCGCGCAACCCGTTGACGCCCTCGGACACCACTTTCAGCGCATCGATATCGAGTCCTGAGTCGGTTTCGTCGAGAATAGCCACACGCGGTTCAAGCAAAATCATTTGCAGAACCTCGCCGCGTTTCTTCTCTCCGCCGGAAAAACCGACGTTAAGCGCCCGCCTGATCATGTCATAAGGCATATCGAGAATTTTGGTTTTTTCCTTCACTAACTTAAGGAATTCCATGGCATCTATTTCCGGCTGGCCTTGCGCCCGACGTTTCGCATTGATCGCTGTTTTTAAAAATGCCGACGTACTGACACCGGGAATCTCAACTGGGTATTGGAATGCAAGGAATAGTCCAGCCCGCGCCCGCGCATCCGCACTCATGATCAGCATATCCTGCCCATCAAGCAACACTTCGCCTGCCGTCACGTTGTAACCCTCGCGTCCCGCGACGACGTTGGACAACGTACTTTTACCCGTACCGTTCGGCCCCATGACGGCGTGAACTTCACCGCCGTCTAGCGTCAGGGTGATCCCTTTAAGAATCTCCCTGCCCGCAACAGACGCATGTAGATTTTTGATCTCAAGTAACGCCATAGAATAATCCTTCAACGCGGGCCTTAGCCCACACTTCCTTCCAAACTAATCGCCACAAGCTTTTGCGCTTCCACTGCAAATTCCATGGGCAAGGTCTGCAATACCTCCTTGCAGAATCCGTTGACGATCAACGACACCGCCTCTTCCTGGGTCATGCCTCGCTGTAGACAATAGAACAGCTGTTCTTCGCTGATCTTTGAGGTGGTTGCTTCATGTTCGGTCTGCGCCGACGGATTGCGGTTTTCGATGTATGGCACCGTGTGAGCACCACAGGTGCTGCCGATTAGTAAACTGTCACACTGCGTATAGTTGCGCGCGGCGTCTGCCTTGGAGGCGATGCGCACAAGCCCCCGATAGGTGTTATCTGCGTGCCCCGCCGAGATTCCCTTGGAGATGATCTTGGAGCGCGTATTGCGCCCAATATGGATCATCTTGGTGCCCGTGTCCGCCTGCTGGTAATTGTTGGTGATGGCCACTGAGTAAAATTCCCCAACAGACCCGTCACCCTGCAAAATACAACTAGGGTATTTCCAGGTTATGGCGGAGCCGGTTTCCACCTGGGTCCACATGATCTTGGAGTTGCGCCCGCGGCAAGCACCGCGCTTGGTGACGAAGTTATAAATGCCGCCCTTGCCATCGGCGTCGCCGGGATACCAGTTCTGCACGGTTGAGTACTTGATCTCCGCATCATCTAACGCGATCAGTTCCACCACAGCCGCGTGTAGTTGATTTTCATCCCGTTGCGGCGCGGTGCAACCTTCAAGATAGCTCACATAAGAGCCTTCATCGGCGATGATCAGCGTACGTTCAAATTGCCCCGTGTTCTGCTCGTTAATACGAAAATACGTTGATAACTCCATAGGGCAGCGAAGTCCCTTGGGAATGTAGACGAAAGACCCGTCGGTAAAGACCGCGCTGTTAAGCGTCGCGAAGAAATTGTCGCTGTAAGGAACGACGGAGCCAAGGTACTTTTTTACCAATTCGGGACGCTTTTGAATGGCCTCTGAAATCGGGCAAAAAATTACGCCTAGTTCTTCGAGTTTTTTCTTGTAGGTGGTTGCCACTGATACACTGTCGAATACCGCGTCCACGGCGACCCCGGCTAACATCTCCTGTTCTATCAAAGGAATGCCGAGCTTCTTGTAAGTCTCCAGAAGTTTAGGATCAACGTCATCAAGGCTTTCCAGCTTCGGTTGAATTTTAGGTGCCGAGTAATAATACGAGTCCTGATAATCGATCTTCGGATATCGCACCTTTGCCCACGTGGGCTCCTCGTCACCCAGGTCAGTCCAGTAGCGATAGGCCTTGAGCCGCCATTCAGTCATCCACTCCGGCTCGTTCTTTTTTGCCGAAATGAAACGAATAGTGTCTTCGCTAAGACCCTTAGGTGCTTTGTCTGACTCGATATCGGTAACGAAGCCGTACTTGTACTGCTCTACATCACGGACGGCGGCGGCGGTTTCTTTGGTGGCGGCCATAACCTCTCCCTACTTCGCCATCGCCACGGTCGCGCGGGGCTGAGGGGCAGTCACGCCGAACGCGTTAACGTCTTCAACCATATCCGCCAGCGTCACCTCGGTGAGGGCCGCACGCACAGCCGCATTCACCCGGTTCCATTTTCCTTGGACCGGGCAGACGGATTCGATACTGCAGAGTTCGTCGGAGGTATCAGTGCAAGCGGTCAGCGCTATGGGCCCCTCCACCGCCTCGATCACATCGGCCAAGGCAATGCCGACGGCCGGACGGCCGAGAAAATAGCCGCCACCGGCGCCCCGGCGTGAGGCCACAAGGCCTACCGTGTTGAGGGCTTTCATGAGTTTGGCCACCGTCGGCACGGGAATACCTGTCTGCCCGGCGATCTGCTGGCTTGAACGCACCACGTCGCCCCGCGCGATCTCAATCAAAACGACCGTAGCGTAATCCGTTAACTTATTGATTTTAAACATTACCCATCCTCAAGCGCGCCCCTCACACCACTAATTCTCAAAAAACTAGTACTAAAACAGTCCTGTTTACGCCGATGTAATAGGACCTGCGGTATGAAGATTCAAGAGGGCAAATGGATTTACCGCTTTCCGCGCCCTTGGGCCGTATAAATAAGGATCTATCGCGCGCCGTATCATTCTCATAACCCAGCGGGAATTTGCCGATACAGTCGCACGGTCACTGCAAGCTGTGGCACCTAGCCTTCGCGTAGAATTCGCGTGAACTTTGGACCAGTTGGTGACAAACGTTGGTGGTGAGCCCAATGGAGCGCGCCGTCACCGCGCCGTCGGTGAAGGACCGGAACACGCCCTTACCATTGCCCGTTTTGGCAGAGTGTTTCGGCTCGAGGCTCAGAGAAACGATACGGTCGTCCGCGGCGGCCAGCCTGTTAACGGCTAGGGCTCACTGCCCCAGATAAACAAGTGATGAAATCGCCCGATAGTCCGCGCATCAGGTCACTATAGAATTTGGAGCCAGGAAGCATCGCCGCGCCTTCTGGATCAAGGCTTCCCAGCCTCAGGCCGGTGCTGTTCATAAGCGTCCGCACGAGTTCGGGCTCGAGCACCGGTTCGGTGAAGATACAGACTGGTTGGCTGCGTGCGATTTCCGCCGCGATTGCGGCGACGCGTTTTGCACCAATCATCTGTTCGGGCGTGGTGGCGATGAAACCGACGGCGTTCAAACCATAGCGCTTCTCGAAGTACTGAAAGGCGTCATGATATACGACGAACGGCACCCTCTTTACCGGCTCAAGTTGGCTCCGCAAATCCGCGTCCAACTTGTCTAGCGCCGCGATGGTGGCTGCGGCATTATCGGCATAGAGCTCGGCGCGAGCTGCATCCGCTTGCTGTAAGCGTCGGGCGATCACGCGGACGATGGCGATCGCGTTCGCCGGATCAAGCCATATATGACCGTCCGGCGGCAGAATGTCGGCGCGCTTGTGTTCGATATTGTCATCAGCGGCAGGTACAAGCCCGCCGCGCCGCGCCGGCAACACTGTGACCTCAGGCTGATCCATCAACGCAATGCTCACGGCACCGGACGCCAACGCTTGCAAAGGCTTTTTGAGAAACATCTCGAAGTCCGGCCCGACCCAAAAAACAATATCAGCACGACTCAACGCTCGGGCCTCAGATGGCCTTAGGGCATACGCGTGCGGCGAGCCGCTACCGCCCACTAGCAGGCCCGGTTCGCCCGCGCCCTGCATCACCGCCGAGACGAGCGAATGCACTGGCTTGATGGACGCGACCACGCGCGGCGCCCCAGCCTGGGCGGGCCCAAAAAGTGCAATCAAACCCAAAATGATAAAGGCCCCGGCGCAGGCTTTCATGGGACAATCTCCGCCATGGCGTGGTGAACCGTACTAATGTTATGTTATAACATATTTACCCACCGAACAGCCCCGTGGTCGAAATGGCGCATAATACCAAAAAAAACCTGAACCTGGTGTTTCCAGCCCCCGGGCATGACCATAAGTGCTGCGCGATGGCCGCGCTGATGAAGGCTGAGGTCCTGTGCCGGGCAAGCGGAAAAAAATTCACAGACATACGCCGGCGGGTGCTGGAAGTGGTTTGGGAGAGTCATGCACCTATCGGTGCCTACGACATTCTCGCCAAGTTGAACCGAGGCGGCGGACGCACAGCGCCCATAGCGGTTTACCGGACCCTTGAATTTCTTATGGAAAACGGACTGGTCCACCGAATTGCCAGCCTCAACGCTTTTGTGGGCTGTGCCCAAGCGGGGCACGACCATGTGGCAGGGTTTTTGATTTGCCACGAATGCGGCGCCGCCGCCGAAATGGATAGCGAAACTTTAAGTCAGGCGCTGGACTCAGAGTTGGCGGCGCGGGGATTTGTCGTGGATAGCCAAGTGGTCGAGCTGAGCGGCACCTGCCCCCATTGCTGCGCGGGGTAAAATCATGCCCGACACCCATGCCCAAGACGAGGCGCACCCGGCATCCACCACCGAAACTCTGATAAGCGTTGAGAATGCGGCGCTGTCCAAAGGCGGGCGGCGTATTCTTGAAAACGTCAGCATCACCGTCGGGCGCGGCGAGATCGTCACATTGATCGGACCCAACGGCGCCGGCAAGTCAATGTTGATCCGCGTGGCGCTGGGCCTTGAACCGCTAAACAGTGGCCATGTGCGCCGCACGCCGGGACTAAAAGTCGGGTATCAGCCGCAAAAGGTGACACTAGATGAAACGTTGCCGTTGTCGGTGCAGCGATTTTTGACCCTGACACAGCCGCAACCCGTTGAAGAATTGAAAAAAGGTTTGGCGGACGTGCAAATGCCGCACCTTCTGGATGCCAGCATTCACACCTTGTCGGGCGGCGAGTTCCAGCGGGTGATGCTGGCTCGCGCCATGTTGCGCCGGCCGGATTTACTGGTGCTCGACGAGCCGGAGCAGAACGTAGACACCGCCGGTGCGGTCGAGATCTATCAGCTCATTGCCCGACTGCGGGAAGAAACCGGTTGTGGAATTTTGCTTGTCTCCCATGACCTGAACGTGGTCATGGCCGCAACCGACCGCGTGTATTGTTTACACGGGCACATCTGCTGCTCAGGTACACCCGACGAGATCAGCGGACACGCTGAATTCCTGCGTCTATTCGGTCCCTCGGCGGCAAAAACCTTGGCGGTTTACCCGCACCATCATGACCACGACCACGCGCCAGATGGAAGCGTGACTCACACGCACGCTCACTAGAGCGCACGAGGGAACGTATTGAATATGTTTGACGCTTTTATTATTCGCGCGGCTGTAGGCGGGATCGGTGTAGCACTGGTGGCCGGACCGCTGGGCTGTTTCGTCGTTTGGCGGCGCATGGCTTACTTCGGCGATACCTTGGCGCACGCCGGTTTGACCGGCGTTGCACTCGGCCTCGTGCTCGGAACCCACCCGACAATCGGCATCGTTTTCACAGGCGTAGCGATCGCTTTGTTGCTGCTGGCGCTACAGTGGCAACAGCGCGTGCCGACCGATACGTTACTCGGTATTTTATCGCACAGCGCGCTGGCGATCGGTTTGATTGCCATCAGCTTTATGGAGACGGTGCGCGTTGATCTGATGGGCTATCTGTTCGGCGACATCCTCGCGGTGACTGTGGTCGACATCGCGTGGATCTACGGCGGCGCGACGGTGTTGCTCGCGGTTTTAGTGTTTATTTGGAAGCCGTTGATCGCGATGACGGTGGACGAGGACTTAGCTGTGGCTGAGGGCGTGAACGGCATTCGCACGCAGTTGATTTTCACGGTTCTGATCGCGCTTACGGTCGCGTTGGCCATGAAAGTCGTTGGTGTTCTGCTGGTTACGGCCCTGCTGATTATTCCAGCGGCGGCAGCACGGCGCTTCGCGTTCAGCCCTGAAGGCATGGCCATCGGCGCGGCGATCCTCGGCGGGGTGGCGGTGTTGAGCGGACTTTTCGCGTCCCTGCAATGGGATACGCCCTCGGGCCCATCGGTGGTCGCCGCCGCGGCATTCTTGTTCGCCCTTTCTTTGATGGCGGGGGCAACCCTTAAGGATTCAGGGCGTTAGCTGAGAGGTCTCGCCGTTTCACCGGGACGGCGAAAAGGCCATAATAGCGCGGCCAAAAACGCAGAATTAAAAGAAATTACATGGGTTTATGGACTCTCACGCGCCCGCGCCGACCCCCAAGAAAACCGCACCGTATTTATTTGCCGTGGCAAGCCCGACGGCGGAGCTGAACCAGCTTGCGCGTGAAGCGCTGTGGATGCACGCCGCGCGCGTGTTCGCCCGTGAGGTGACACTATATCCGGACGGCCTGTTGGAGACACTGGCCGGCGAGCCGAGTTAGAGAAGCCCGCTTTGACCCTGATCACAGACACCATTGGCCTGCGCATTAGAGTGTTCGCCAATGCGTCTTAAAGGCAACAAACTATGCGCAGAGTTGGGCCGCTGCTGTGATAACACTGCGGCGACGAGCATTGGAAAAGCAAACCCGGATGCGGTATGATTTAATCACCGCATCCCCATTGCATGGAGGCCGACATGCAAATAACCGCTGCCGCGTTCTTCACCTGCGCCCTTACATCGCTCGCCACCGGTGCGGCGACTGCCGCCGAGCCAGCCCCGGAACTGCTGGCCTATCCCGGCGTCGTCGCCCTTTCCGAAACCAGCCCGGGGATATGGACGTATAAAAAATTCCCGGGTCTGGCGCGCCTGTATATTTCCGACAGGGACACCCCCGAAAAGTCAAATTGCATCGATAACTGCGCCCAAGCTTGGCCGGCGCTTTTCGCAAGCGAAAATGACGAGCCGATCGGCCAATGGACGATCATCGTGCGCGACGACGGCAGCCGGCAGTGGGCGTACAAGAACCGGCCCGCCTACATGCGGTTCCATGATTCACCAACCCAACCCGGCGGTGATGGCATTGACGGCTTCAGCTTCCTTGAGCCGTAGCGGCGCATGGCGCCGCGCCTTGTCAGGGTAGTAAACAAAACACAGGCAACAGCGGCCAGCGTGAATGCGTTTCTCAGGGCGGTGGAGAACCCGGCGCGCCGCGCGGCGTGTTAGAACTCGACGCTGCCGAGAGAGTCGAGATCATCGATGGCCGCGCGCATGCGCTCGATCATCGCCAGCGAGGTCTCATCGTTTTGCATGGCCGGCAGGTGTCCGGTGGGGCATAAGGTCGGCGTCCAGTTCATCAGGCCATGGAACATCTGCTGGCGGTAGATGGCCCAGCTGTCGTCAAAATCGAATTTTTGACCGGAAATGTCCTGCAAGTGTTCGAGATAGCCGGCGAACAGATCGCGCTCCCAGGCGCGGCGGTCTTCGATACTAAGGCCCGCGGAGAGGGTGTAGGCAACATCGCGCGCCCAGTGGCCGCGCCCCGCACACTGCCAGTCGCACAGGCCCATGCGGCCGGCACCTGTTTGATACCAGTTGCCGATATGCACGTCGGAATGCAGGAACGTGTGGGCGCGCTCTTCGTGCGCTTTGAGAGCGGCGATGGTCGCCGGCCCAAGGTCCTTGCGGCGGTCAATCAGGCGCTTGGGGATGATGTCCGCCGCCCGGTCAAGAGTCATTTCCGTGGACAGTTCCAGTTTAAGTTTGGCGTTACCGACCAGGAACCACTTTGTGTAGGGCACCACCCACTTGTATTCGCCGGCGAAACACGGTGAGAATTTCGCCCAGCCCGGCGGCGCAAGCATTTTTCACGCGCGCCAGTTCATCGGCGCGCGGGCGGACAGGACTAGGTGGGCCCCCTCCCCGGCCAGCGCTTTCGCCAGCGCCTCGCTGATACCGGCGGACGCGCCGTTATCCAAACAACTTTATCCTTGAAACGCATAGACGGCCCCTTCTCTAGCCGGTTGAAATGCGGCCGGAGCATAGCAGCTTTTATAATTGGAATAGCGGCGCGGCGTTCAGGCGGCTTCGGCGGCGGGTGTGGACTCGTCATCGGACCGGGCGGCGGCAGGCTGCGCAACCTTGACCGCAGGCTTCTTATCTTTGTCGCCGGCGACGACGGTCATAGGCGGAAAGCGTAATGTTACGCGCAGGCCCGGCGTGTTGTCGTCCAGCTTGAGTTCCAGGCCGTGCGACTTGGTCACGGCGGCAACGAGACTGAGGCCCAATCCGCTGCCGGGTGAGGTGCGGCTTTGCTCGAGGCGGAACAAACGTTCAAGCACTTTGTCCTTGTAAGCATCGGGCACTCCGGGACCAGTATCGGCAACGATGAACGCGGGACATCCATTTTGCCGGGTGAGGACGGCGGTGACAGAGCCTTCCTTGGTGTACTTCACCGCATTTTCGATAAGGTTGGCTAGGGCCTGGGCGACGAGGTCCGGGTCACCGCGGGCGGTAAGACCCTGCTCGAAGCGGGTGACGAAACCTACACCTTTGTCTTCGGCGAGCGGACCATAAAGATCGGCCACATCCTCGGCAATGGCGTGTAAATCCAGTTCGGTGAAACTGGTTTGGGAACCGGCTTCGGCGCGGGCGATACGCAAGAGCGCGGCGAAGGTCGCGAGTAGGCTGTCAGCGTCGGCAAGCGCGTCTTCAATGATTTCCCGCTCGGCAGGGTCACCGGTGCGGCGCTGCGCACTTTCCAGGCGCGAGCGCAAACGCGTGAGCGGTGTGCGTAAATCGTGGGCGACAGACTCGGAGACTTGCCGCATACCTTTCATAAGACGCTCAATCTGATCGAGCATGGCGTTGATGCTTCCGGCCAGTTCGCTCATCTCGTCGCTGCGGCGGCCCACGGGCACCCGCTGGGCCAGATCGCCGGACATGATGCGCCGGCATGTGCGGGTGATCGACTCAACGCGGCTCATGATAGCGCGGCTGAATACAAAACCGCCGAAAATACCCAGCGCCAGGGTGATGGCGAGGCCGGCGTTAAGGGAATCCAAAAGAAGTTGGCGGAAATCGCGAGCCTCGCGCACGTCGCGGCCCACCAGAAGACGGATTCCGGTTTGGGGGTCCAGCAATTGACGGGCGCGCACATCCCCCAAGGCCACCTCGGCTCCGCGCAGGTCATTAATAGTAAAGCTGATCCACAGATCGTCGGATTGCACAGGTTGCGGCCAAGTACGTAAGTTTCCGGCCAGTGGCGTACCGACGGCGTCCATAAGCAGATAAATACCGTCGCGGTTCCTGTTGGGGCTGGCGCGCCGGTTCACCGCGAGAATCAGAGCGGGCAGACCGCCGCTACCATAGCTTTCGCCTAAGCTGGTAATGTCCGCGTTGATGGTGGCTTCCATTTGGCGCTCGGCAAAACCTGACGTGGCCCAGAATACAAAATAGAAAAGCCCGCCAACCGAAGCGCCGAAGACAAGTGTGTAGAGCAGTACGAGCCGGAAGGTGAAGCTGTCAAAAATGCGCGCCAAGCGTTTCATGTACTTCTCAGCCTTTGAGTGGTGTGCCGATCACGGGTCTAGAGACATGTATGTTTAGTTTGAATCGGCATGAGCGCTTGCCCTTTTTGTTCGTGCACAAAATAGATGGAAAGGCAGTTCCTACTTTTCGGACTCATACACCAGCAGCCGGTTCCAACTTGTAGCCGGCGCCGCGAACCGTCTGCAGGATGTGCATATCGAAGGGCTTATCGATTTTCTGGCGCAGGCGGCTGATGTGCACGTCAATGACGTTGGTCTGCGGATCGAAATGGTATTCCCAGACGTTTTCCAACAGCATTGTACGCGTCACCACCTGGCCCGCATGGCGCATGAGGTATTCCAGCAGGCGAAATTCGCGCGGATGGAGATACACGCGTTTACCTTGGCGGATCACTTTGCGCGCCAAGAGGTCCATTTCGAGATCGCCTACCTTCAAGTAAGTGTTCTCCTGCGCGGTGCCCGAACGGCGCAGCAGGGCCTCGATGCGCGCGAGAAGTTCAGAGAAGGAGAACGGTTTAGCTAGGTAGTCGTCTCCACCCGCTTTGAGACCTGCTACGCGGTCCTCCACCTCACCAAGGGCGCTGAGAAACAGTACCGGCGTCGTGATGTTCGATTTGCGTACGGATTCAACGATCGTCAGCCCGTCCGGCCCCGGTAACATGCGGTCCACTACCATCACATCGTATGGTTCCGATAGAGCGAGGAACAGACCGTCGCGGCCATCGGCGGCATGGTCGACGGTGTAGGCGCTCTCCCGCAGCCCCTTGATCAAATATTCCGCGGCTTCCTTATCGTCCTCTATGACCAGCACGCGCATAACTGTAACCGCCCGCTTTGATTGGGGTTGGAATACGGCGCCCACGAGGGCGCCCGATGTGTCCGTCATTGTAAGAGTCATTATAGCGAACCTATTGAAATCCTGATGAAAAAATTATTGCTGGCGACGGCCGCCGCTCCCGACAGAGTGTGCCTAACCCGGGTTAATTCCCCCTTGCCGCACCATTACAAGGCTGTCAGGAGCGCGAAGGCCGTCGTTAAAGCCTGAGGTCCCCCTACACGTCGCCCGTTTGGCACCTGTAGCCTAGTGATTTATACTTGCAGCGGAATTGATCACACGGCGGAAGGAGTCTCCCTATGGAGGCAATGTCCCGGACAGGTTTGAGTCGAGCCCTTCTCGGAACCGTATTAGGCATCGTCCTGCTCGCCGCGGTTCACTTGGTCGCACAGCAGCCGGCGGCGGCAGCGAGCACGGGGGTCTTTATCCCCGAAGTTTTTAAAAGTCAGGCAGCCGTGTTCGTGAATTACCGGCCCGACAGCGCCGATCCATGGGGCCATCATAGCGGACGGTACGACTGGAACCATTACTGGACCCACATGCCGCCGGCAATTGATTCGCCGCCGCGGCCGTGGAAGTGGACGCCGTTCACCATGCAGTTGCGGCGATTCCCCTATGCCGTGCCCTACCATCATATGAGCGGCTTATTCGGCGGTTGGACGTACGACTACCGCGCCAACGCGACGTTGCTGCTCAATTTGTTTCCGGATTACGTGAACCGCCGCGTAACCATCGAGACCCGTGCGTTGCACTTTGCGGCGTATAAGCAAGCTTTGGATGCCGGTGTCGGCGAAGCCATCACCTGGGATGCAGGGAACCTCAGAGGCTCGGTTACCACCGCACGCGAGGGGTGGTCAGGCCGGCGCTATTGCCGCGAATTCAGGCAAGATATTTTTATCGACGAGCGCCCGCAGCAGGCGGCGGGCACGGTGTGCCGGGAACGCGGCGGCGAATGGCAAATCGCGCCCAATCAATAGATCCATGACAGAGCATAAATGTTTGTTGTGGATATTTCCTGGAACGAGGGCATGACGGATACCGACCAAGTGCGCTATCTCACGCTCCAGAACGATGCGTTGACCATCACCACGCCACCTTTCGGCGGGGCACCGTATGTGCTGGTGTAGAAGAAAGTGAAGTAAATCGAGGACTGTTATGCTGTTCGCGCTGCTCTCCCCCGCCAAAAAGCTGGACTTCTCGCCGCCGCCGAGCTTCGCGAAGGCAACGCAGCCTGCTTTGCTGGACGATGCGACTGTTCTGGCCGCACGTGCTAAAAAATACAGCCGCCGCGATTTGCAGAGGCTGATGGGCATCAGCGCGAATTTAGCAGAGCTGAATTTCGAGCGGTTTCAGGCTTTCGACCCGTCCAACAGGAACGATACCAAGCCCGCTCTATTCACGTTCGCGGGCGACGTGTACATGGGCCTGGACACGAAGACCCTAACCAAGACCGACGTGACCTTCGCGCAAAAGCACATCGGCATGCTGTCGGGTCTGTACGGATTGCTGCGGCCCTTGGACGCTATCCAACCTTACCGCTTGGAAATGGGCTCGGCCGTGAAGACCGGCCACGGTGGAGATCTGCACGCCTTCTGGCGTGACAAGCTGACGGCCCACATCAACTCCGTGACGGCGAAGTTGAAAAGTCCGGTGATCGTCAATCTGGCTTCCAACGAATATTGGGGCGCGGTGGATGCGACAAAGCTGGAGGCGCCGGTCATCCAATGCACGTTCAAGGAAATTAGGGACGGCAAGGCGAAAGCCATGAGTTTCCTGGTTAAGAAAGCGCGAGGATTGATGACACGAGCCATCATCGACAACCGCTGGACCAAGGCGGAGGATCTGAAGGCCTTCAAAACCGATGGGTACCGCTTCGATCCCAAATCGTCGGACGACGCGGTGTGTGTGTTCAGTCGCAAGGCGAAGCCACCCCAGATCCGCGCATGAAGTCGGACATTGAACTCAAACACCATCTGGGCATCCTGCGCCGGCGAGACGGACATCTCTCGCGCGCGATAAAGACGGCAGGCCTTCCAGGCACACGGGCTATGAGACCCGGCTTTGCAACCCTCATCCGGATTATTGTTGATCAACAAGTATCCGTGGCCGCCGGAGCCGCCATTTGGGCGAGATTAAAGCGGACCGCCGGCGGCGCCGTGACCGCGCCGCGCTTGCTGGCCTTAGGCGAGACAGGTCTGCGCGGCGCTGGATTCAGCGGCCAGAAAGCGCGGTATTCGCTTGGATTAGCCGAGGCCACGACGTCGCGCCAATTGAACCTCTCGGCCCTTGCACGTGCAAACGACGACGAGGTGCGCGAAACTTTGATTTCGTTTAAAGGTATTGGCATGTGGACCGCGGACATCTATCTCATGTTTGGGATGGGACGGCCCGATATATGGCCGGTTGGCGACCTCGGCCTTCAGATAGGGGTGCAAATCCTACATGGACTGAGCGCAAGGCCGACCCCAAAGGAGTTGGAAGCGGCGAGCGAACCCTGGCGGCCTTATCGCTCCAGCGCCGCTCTCCTGTTGTGGCACTACTACAGTTCCACGCGGTCGAAGGGGTAACTATAAATAATTTCAATGGCTTCGGGCAGAAGGCCCGTCGATTTTGGCCTACCAAAACACGCTTTGCCTTTGGCGGGCTGGGCCCTATGCTCCCGGCGCATTCCGGGCTCCAACGCCCGGATGGGTAAAATTTGCATTTGCCAAGGATGAGCTCGCCGTGACCGAAGATACGCAACCCCAAACCACCAGCCAAAACGACCAAATTGCACCCATGTTTTACACCGCCCCGGAGCCGTTGGTCCGGACGGGCCACAAGGATTTCAAGGTCCGGCCTGAGCGGGACTTCGCCTTCGCGGCAAACACAAACACCATCCCGATCACCGCGCCGGAGTTCTCGTTTGCGGCGCGCAACTACCCGATCATTATGGTGGGTAATGATATCGTGCCCGTGGTCGCTGTGGGACTGAACTCAAGCAAGAATCTGTTTGTCGACGATGAAGGCGTCTGGGCAGCCACCAGCTACATACCGGCCTACGTGCGTCGCTATCCCTTTATCTTAATTGGAAAAGAAACGGACGAGCGACTGCAAATGGGCATCGACAGCAAGGCTCAATCGGGCAAAGACGGTGCCCGTGCGCTGTTCGAGAACGGTGAGGAAACAGAGACGGTCAAGCAGGCCTTGACCATAGCGGAACAATTTCACCAAGCTTATCTGTTCACGGCGGAGTTCGTTAAAGAGCTTAACGAGGCCGGCATTATCGATGAACGCGCCATTGAAGTGGAAATGACGCCCGGCGAGAAAACCAACCTGGGGTCCTTCCGTTTGGTGAGCGAAGAAAAATTTAAAGACCTACCGGACGCAACATTCCTCGATTGGCGCAAGAAGGGTTTCTTGTCCGCCATCCACTTTCACCTGCAGTCCCAAAACAACTGGGATATCCTGTTGACCAGGGCCGGATTGACTGTCGGCGCGGACGGACAGGCGACACCACCCC
This sequence comes from Rhodospirillaceae bacterium, assembly GCA_963662375.2. Lineage (GTDB taxonomy): Bacteria > Pseudomonadota > Alphaproteobacteria > Rhodospirillales > Rhodospirillaceae > UBA11612. Next base: position 51,025 of record CAXXRP010000012.1, on the reverse strand, counting down.
CCTGATACGGCATCGCGCGTAGAAACCAGCAGATTCCTGGAGTTGCCGGACCAGACTGTCCGCGAGGTTTGCGTCGCGCCCCTGGTTCTGGAAGAGCACCTGTTCAAGGCAGAGTGGACGCCAAAGCCCCGCACACCAAAGGGCGAACTCGAATACCGACAACTCGGCACCCAAAACTCGACCGCAGGCTAATGCCCTTCTATAAAAAGCGGTTCCAAGTCGAAGGCAATGCAGTGGCGCTCGTCGTCGGCTACAAATGGTGTGGTTCGGTGAAACAGCGATGAAGGAAACAGAACCAGCTCTCCAGCCTTCGGACTATGCCGCCGCGTCGGGATGTCTTTGCTTCGGACCGGCAGATCGTATCCGTGCAGGCTGAACTCTATGTCTCCTTCTCCAGCCCCCAGCCCGTTAGGCACCCGAACGTAAAAAACACCACTCAGCCAGCCCGTAGGATGAACATGAGCGTCCTGGTATCCGGAAGAGAGAAGCCGGACGTGCCAGCCGGTCAGTTTCGATTTTCTCGGCCAACGTGAAACCAAACCGTCAGCCGCACCGGCAAATTTCGCCCGATAGTTTTCGACCTGTTCCAAAATGACATACTTGAGCCGTTCCAACGACGGTGTACCGAATGCGAACAAATCACCGCTTGTCTGAAAGCCGTTATTTGTCGTCTTCCCTGGTGGCTGCCAAACGGAAAGTGCGGCACCAGATTCTTTCAGCAAGGTGTCGGTAAAATTCGCCAAGGAACCAAGACGGGATGAAATATCTTCAACATGGACAAATCTGAGAGGATCTTTGCAAAAGGGAAAGATGTTGTTGGACGACAGTTGGTGCGCCGCAAACGCGCTTACGGTAGTCGCGTAGATATTATCCGGATCGGCTTCGCAGAGCACACGCAATCGCGCGTTAAACTCATCCAGTCTCCCCAGAGTATATAAACGCTCCAGCGCCGTTGCCGCCGCCTCGCGTGTGCCGGCGGAGTCGTAATGTTGTAGTGCTTCGTCGTGCCGGCCGTGCGCCCAAAAAGCGTTGCCAAGATTGAAGTGGGCTTCGGGCACATCGGGGTTGATTTCGAGGGCCCGCTTGTAGCTTGCAATCGCCTCGTCGCGTGCGCCCAAATCCAGCAATATGCCGCCGAAGTTACAATGAAGTTCAGCGATCCCGGTGATAAAATCCAGCGCGCGGCGATAACTCGCGGCAGCACCTTCCAAGTCACCTTGGTCGCGCAAAGCGTTGCCGAGAAAGCTGTGGACTGCGCCGTTGTTTGGACTGATTTTCAATGAGCGGTTGCACAACTCGACGGCCTTGTCGGGCCTACCCATCTTCTGCCAAGCGTCCCCCATATTTCCGTATGCCGCAGCAGACAGAGCATCCACTTGCAATGCCCGTTCAAAATGGGACACCGCACCCTGGGGATCGCCGCCACGAATCATTGCGACGCCCAGATTGACATAAGCGTCAGGATACTCGGGACGTATGCTCAAAGCTGCGTTATAACTAGCGACGGCCTCCGTCAGCCGGCCCTGGTGCACTAGGACAACGCCGAGGTTGTTGTGCATTTCCGCCTGGCCTGGGTCAATTTCGATGACACGCTGCAAACTGGCTGCGGCTTCACTGAATTTCCCCTGACTTGCAAGTGCAGCGCTGAGAATCCTGTGTACAGATAGCGCTTGCGGAAAACGCTCAATAAGACTTTTCGCTTTCTCTTCAGCCTCCGCCAGGTGTCCGCTTTGATACAACGCCGTTAGGTTGCGGATATCCCGCTGCCGCGGCTTAGCCTGTCCGAGCGACTCGTTCTGGATTCTGTGTATAGGATTATAGATTTTGTACATTCATCACCACGTCCAACACACGATTGCGAAACAGCCTTACACCAAAATCGGCCAACGCGCAGCGCCCGATGGCGCCGGGTGTTTTACTGTAAGCTTAAAAGCGCATTCGTAGTCCGCTGGCAACAACTCGGGGCAAGCCCACCGTCACCAGCCCAGTGCCACTTATTCCAGCTTCGATCGTGCGGTCCAGTACGTTTTCGGCGCTGATGAACAGGGTCGCGTTGTCCGTGACCGCCATATCTACGTAAATGTCGAGCACTGCAAAGCCGCTCAGGCGTCGGACATTTTGGTCATCGTCGAATTGACCGCTGACCGCGCGTCCTTCCACCTTAAGGGTCCATCGATCATCAGGCCGCCAGACAGCGGTAATCGTACCCTGATGGCGGGCTACCTGCGCCAAACGATTGCCGACCAGCGCCGGATCGTCGGTGTTCCGCTTCACTTTCGGGTCGGTGTACAGATATCGGAGAGCCAAATCGAACCCACCGGACAGCGACCAGACGGCTTCAGCTTCAATGCCATCTACTTCGATACGGTCCAGATTGCGGCGTTGACGTAAAGAGCCGCCGGAGGGAACAAAAGCTCCCAGTTCCGCGTTGAACCCGGGTGTAGTGGTTATGGTGGTGTTGCTGACAGCATCGCTGATCCAGACGTGGAAAAACGTCGCGCCCAGCTTGAGTTCCGGCACCGGCAGCCATTCGGCGCCGCCTTCCACGCCCCAGAGACGTTCGGGTTTCAGGTTAGGATTGGCTTCGGTGATATCGCTGCCCACACGGTACGGACGATACAACTCGTTGATGGTTGGAACCCTGAATCCGCTATACCCGACCGCCTTCAAAACAAGCTCGTCAGTCAACTCGTTGCGGGCGCCAACGCGAAAATTGCCCACGGCGCCATCACGCTCGGGAAATGCGTCGTTGCGTATGATGGATCCGTCAGAGATTCCAGTCTCAAGCCTGGAACCGTTCCATTGACGCCAATAGTCGATCCGCCCACCCGCCGTTACCGTCAGTGCTGGCATCGCTTGCCAGTTCAACTCAACGAAGGTGCCAGTAACCAACTGATCACCGCCCGCATTGCGCAGACGCGACCACTTGTTGTTGACGCGGAAGTATCGCTCGTTGGTGGCGCCCTCGACGTAGCGAAGATCCGCCCCCACTTCGACAATCATGTCATTGGAGAACGGCATACGAACGATGGCGTTGGCCCCGACCGCTGTCGACGGCACCCTAAACTGATCCAAGCCCGGTGTGGCGGTTGTGCGCGCCGCATCAATGCCCGCAAAAAAGCTGCTGAACTTCTGGTCGCGCACATAGACGTGGCCTTCCCAGGAAATTTGATTGTCACTGATATGGTGGACAAGGCTTAAATTGCCGCTGGCAATCTGCGTTTGCGACGCCTGAAGATCGATGCCGTTAATATACCGGTCGTCGGAATACCCGCCGCTGGTGGTAAGCAGTGTCCCGTCACCAAGATCGAAACGCGCGCCGCCTTGGAACCATCCGCCGCGATTATTGGCGCGCCGGTCAATGGGCCCGCGTTGATCCTCGCGAGTGAGAAACGGGCCATCACTGTTGTGGCCATTCGCTGTTCCGAAAATTTGCGCCGACCCCACAGTGTATTGGCCCGACACCGTTCCTTCTACGCTGCGGAGATTATCGCCGCGAACTTCGCCCCAGACTCTGCTGTCGTTCTCAGCCCGGGTGCGGATGCGAATGACGCCAGCGAGCGCAGTATTGCCCCATGGCCCCGCCCCGCCGCCGCGGGTGATAACGGCGCTGTCTATGGCCACGGCTTGCAAACGGCTCCAGTCGATCCAGCCGCCAAAGGGGTCATTCTGTGGAATACCGTCTAAAAGGAGCAATGTGCGACCGGCGCCGCTGGGGCCCAAGCCACGGAGGGTGACGCCCTGCGTGGTGGGATGGGCGGCACGGCTCGGCTGCCGGCGAAACAGACCGAAACCTGGAACCGCTTGAAGGACACCGTCAAGCCGCGATTCACCGGAAGCGTCGAGCTCTGAGCGACCAATGATGGTGCTGGCATACACCGGCTCGCTGGGCGACGGCGGCAAATAGCGTGCCGTCACTTCTATTTCCTCGACGATCTGCGCATTTTCCTGCGCGCTCGCCCCCACAGAGACCGCGCCCAAAGCCAAGATGCCCGCACTTAATATCCACCGCCGACCCGCCATAATCGCTCCCGGTAGTTAAGCCAAAGCTCATGTCTCAGAACACCGACTCATACCAAGACGGTAAGTCCCGCAACAGGATAACTGTCGAAACCGGGCTCAAGACTGGTATTCGCACTACGAAAGGGCAATTATAATGAGCGAAGCAGGGGAAGCGGAAATGATGACCTTTGACTACGTATTGCGCCCGGCGTCGAAACAGCGCCTGACGCTGGAAGCCCTATACGTTAATAGTTACCGACCGGAGCGTAGCTACCTTGGCTTGCCTGTGCGCGCCGGAGAAACACAATTTCAGGCGAGCTCCAGGTTCTTCCTTTAAGGACAGAAATTCGTGCCGTCTCCAGTACCCGCCACAAATCTTATTACCGTTGCCACGGCTCTCGGGCTCTTCGCCCTCACGATCTATCTTCTGGTGGTCGGTGAAAACGTCTTTATCCCGTTGGTTCTGGCGATTTTCATCTCTTACTTGATCGTCGCGCTCTCCCACGTCGTGGACCGGTTGACACTGGGCAATTGGCGGCCGCCCGGGTGGCTGAGCCTCTCCATCGCCATCATCCTATTCCTCTTGGCAATCGCGCTCGTCATCCAGCTCATCACTGGAAATGTCCGAGCTGTTGTCGATGCCGCGCCTCAGTACCAAGAGCGGCTGCAGAACCTGCTTTCGGACATTAACAGGGCCATTGCGTTTTCCCTGCCCTGGGGCGGCCCTCTCACACTTACAACAATGCTGGAGAGCTTCGACTTGCGGGCACTGGCTGGGCGGTTCGCTGGTGCGCTCCAGTCCATTGCCGGCAATGCATTCCTGATATTGCTGTACGTGGCGTTCTTACTATTGGAGTACCGCACCTTCGACCGCAAGCTCGCGGCTATGTTCCCTGCCGCCGAGCAGCTTGAAAAGGTTAGATCGACGTTAGCTGAGATCGGCCGCAAAGTCGAAACTTATGTCGCTGTGAAAACACTTGCTAGCCTGTTGGTGGGCGGGCTCAGCTATGTGGCCCTCCTCTTTTTTGGGGTGGACTTTGCCGGGTTTTGGGCCCTCCTCATCTTCATATTGAACTTCATCCCGTATATCGGGTCTCTCATTGCCGTGTTCTTTCCCACCGTATTGACCCTGCTTCAATTCGGGTCCCTGGGCCTTTTTGTTCTTGTCCTGGCTGTACTGACCGGCGTGCAAGTTTTTGTCGGACACGTCCTGGAACCGCGCTGGATGGGCAAGTCGCTAAACCTGAGCCCGCTTATCATTTTGGTGGCGTTATCCATATGGGGCGCGCTTTGGGGTGTCACGGGCATGATCTTGAGTGTGCCTATCACCGTTATCGGCGCGATCATCCTTGCTCAGTTTCCAGTGACACGGTCCGTCGCGGTTTTCATGTCTGAAAACGGTGAAGTCAGATGACGATAGCTGATGAACAGACGACCACGCCGCCCCACTCTCAAATGCCGACTCCAATACCGTGACTCCGATTCGCGCTACATAGCGACTCCGCGGCGATAAAAACCAAATTCTCCGGCCCTGCGGCAAAAAACAATCCACCCCGGAGCCAGAGGTGGAGGCGACCGGCGTGACTGATATCCCTGCGCCGGGCCCAGAGATCGAGGCCACCACGCACCGCTGAATCGAAAGGACCATGTCGTAAAGGCACACCTCACCCCCAAATAGCAGCCCGACAGACCCACCGTCTAAGCGTACGGCACAGAAATGTTCATTGCAGTTGAGTGTTTGACTATGCCGCTGGCTGCCGCCGCGCACGCAGGTGCACCGGCGCGCAAACCTGCAGAATTCTTAGTTTTTTTGAGAAAACCTTATTTGCTATCGTGCCAATGCATGGTCAGCGAAAACAAAAAAAGAAATTGATGACGCACGCTACAACGTCAATGACCCGCCTCGTAAGCTACGTCGCCAAAGTAGAGGTGTGCGGAGCAATATGGACCAAGCCATACCGCCAGGTCCGACCAACCTTGGGTAGACACTGACGCTGAAAGTACAAATCGTTAAATTTTCGAAAATCATATTGCAAATTAAATCAAGAAAAAAATTGGCAAATGCGCAAAATCTCTTGTTAATTTTTTCAGGTGAGTTTATCTGACTAATGGTTGGGCAATTTACGTCGATCTGACGGTCGGCATGTATTGGTGTTTTAGGTGCCCAGACGTTTCTTCCTTCACTGTAAACAGGGGATATAATTATGGCTGCGAAGAAAAAGGCTAAGAAGAAGGCTCCGAAGCGGAAGGCTAAGAAGAAAGCCGCTAAGAAGGCGCCAAAGAGAAAAGCAAAGGCCAAGCGTAAGAAAAAGTAGGGCTCTGCGATAAACAGTTTTAAGCGTAGGGATAGCACACAAGAACGGTTACGCTATCGGCATGAAGGGAAGGCTCTGAATTTTTAAGGGCACCGCCCCGAGCGTTTTGTGCCGGTAAGCTATCCGATTGTGACGAGAAACCCACCAAGCATCAGCTTGGTGGGTTTTTCATTGCGCACAGAAAGTGGGTGGGGAGGCGAAAAAACTCTAGGCAATCTGCTGTTTGATACCTGCTAGGGCGCTTCTTGCCGCCGCCTGCGCTGCGCCGGGCTGAATGGCCACACCCACAGTCAGCAGAGCGCTCTCCAGCGCGGCAAGACACGTAAGCACATGGGTCTTCGTCGCGCTTTGCCCCATCAATCCGATGCGCCAGATCTTACCCGACCACGGACCGAGACCGGCGCCAATTTCCAAATCGAAATCCGTCAGAAGTTGCTGGCGCACCACCGCTTCATCAACGCCAGCAGGAACTTCCACCGCATTGAGTTGAGGTAGGCGGATGTCCGCTGCAACTTTTATGGCGAGGCCCATGGTCTCGAGACCTGACACCAGGGCATCGTGCATGGAGATGTGCCGCGCCCAAGCCGCTTGCAGCCCCTCTTCTTCCAGCATCAGCAGCGCTTCGTGCAACCCGTAAAGCGCGTTAACCGGTGCGGTGTGGTGATAGCTCCGCCCACCCCCGGCAGACCCGGCCCAATACCCCATCACCAAGGAAAGATCCAAAAACCAGCTTTGGACCTTGGTGCGGCGCGCCTTGATGACCTCTACGGCACGGGCGCTGAAGGTCATCGGCGATAGCCCTGGGGGACATGAAAGGCACTTCTGCGTGCCCGAATAGACCGCGTCTGCGCCCCAGGCGTCCACGGCTACCGGTATTCCGCCCAGACCCGTCACTGTATCTACGATGGACAAGGCACCGGCCTCAGAGGCAATGCTGCAAATGGACGCCGCATCCGACCGCACGCCGGTGGATGTCTCCGCGTGAACGAACGCCACCGCTTTGACCCCGGGGTTAGCCTTTAGTGCAGCTTTGACGGCGTCGGGATCTATCGCCTGGCCCCAAGGCGCCTCGACGACAACGGCGCGAGCACCGCAGCGCTCCGCATTCTCCTTCATGCGGCCGCCGAATACACCATTAATGCAAATGACAGCCGCATCACCGGGCTCCAAAAGATTAACGAAACAGCATTCCATCCCTGCCGAGCCCGGTGCCGACAGAGGGATAGTAAGCTCGTTGTCAGTTTGAAAAGCGCGGCGCAGCAGAGCCTTTATGTCGTCCATGAGACCCACAAAGTCGGGATCGAGGTGCCCCACCGTCGGATGCGCCATTGCGGCAAGCACACGCGGATGAACATCCGACGGTCCAGGCCCCATGAGAAGGCGGCGCGGCGGAGTGATAATGGTTGAATTTCGCATGGCAAGGCGCTTCCCGGCATAATGGTCAGTAGGGCGGCGCAATCTGCCAGAGCACGGCACCTAGCGAAAGACCGGATAAATACATATTTTTCGGGGTTTCATAAATCCTGGCGTGCTATGTAGTTCTAGTTGCCGTCGTTCGGCGGCAGCGGCCGATTTGAGGCCAGGCTGAATCAAGACACCAATGGCAATTTCCCGCTGACCTTGCTGTGACCTCTGATCAAATCCTGCTGTTTGCCATTTTGGCGGGTGTGCTCGTTTTCCTTCTGTGGGGACGGTGGCGCTACGACGTCGTGGCTTTCTCAGCCCTTCTTCTCGCTGTCGTGACGGGCGTCATACCCGCCGCCGATGCTTTTTCCGGTTTCAGCCATTCTGCCACGATCGTTGTTGCACTAGTGCTTGTGGTCGGGCGCGGCCTCTCCCGGTCGGGGGTGGTTGAACTTCTCGCAAATAAGATCATTCGGGCGGGCATGTCCCTTTCCAGTCATATCGGGGTCATGGCGGCCCTAGCAGCCGCCTTGTCGTCGCTCATGAACAACGTGGCAGCCCTTGCCCTGCTGATGCCCTGGATATCGAGTCCGCCGCCAAGGCGAAGCGCAGCCCGGCCCTAACCTTGATGCCCATATCCTTTGCGTCCATTCTTGGCGGCCTTGTCACCCTCATCGGTACGCCGCCGAATATCGTCATCGCCACCTTTCGTGCCGAGACTCTCGGTGAACCGTTCCATATGTTCGATTTTGCGCCTGTCGGCGCCGCCTGTGCCGCAGTGGGCATCGTTTTCGTTACCCTTGTCGGCTGGAGGCTAATACCAGCGACGCGGGTGGACAAAAATGTCCCTGAAGACCTGTTCAAGCTCGACGACTATGTTGCTGAATTAAAAGTGGCCGAAGGCAACAGCCTGGTCGGGAAACGTATGAGCGAGCTGGACGACCCTGCGGAAAGCAAGGAGGTACAAATCCTCGGAATCCTCCGCAACGGCCACAACATGGGCACAAGTGCCTACCTCACTATCGCACCGGGCGACATCTTGGTGGTTCAGGCCGGCCCCAAAGCCATTGAGGGATTCGCGGGGACTCTTGGCCTCGACTATGTCGACACGGAACTTGGCCCCGGCGATCTCGAAGGCGGGCGGCTGGAGCTCATGGAAGCGGTGGTTGCTACCCACGCCGTCATTGACGGGAGATCAGCGTTATCGCTCGGGCTTCTAAGCCGTTATGCCGTACATCTTCTCGGCGTGTCGCGGAGTGGCCGGCGCTTCCGAGAGCGCGTGCGGCAACTCACGTTGCGCGCAGGCGACGTCCTACTGCTCCTGGGGAACAAGGACAGCCTGACTGAGGCCACTCTTCGCCTGGGCTGCCTACCCCTGGCGGAGCGGGGGCTGCACGTTATGCGGCGGGAAAAGGCCTCCTTGGCGATCATTGTATTTGTTGCCGCCATTACAATCGCGAGTGTCGGATTTCTTGACCTCACCGCGGCTCTAGCCATTGTCGCCCTTCTGTACATCATCTTAGAAATTGTACCACTGAGAGAGCTTTACGAGGCGGTGGAATGGCCGGTAATTGTCCTACTGGGATCGCTCATTCCCTTGGGTGTCGCCTTTGAATCCTCGGGCGGCACGGCCATTGTCGCCAACGGCCTTTTGAGTCTATCGGAAGGCTACCCGCCTGTCGTCATTCTGACCGCGCTCATGATCATCACCATGACCCTGTCAGACGTGCTGAACAATGTTGCCACGGCCATTATCGCCGCGCCGATAGCCTTGGAAATCGCCACGGGCCTGGGTGTGAACCCCGACCCGTTTCTGATGGCCGTCGCAGTGTCTTCGTCATGCGCGTTTCTGACCCCTATTGGGCACAAGAACAATACGCTAGTCATGGGACCCGGCGGCTACAGCTTTGGCGATTACTGGCGTATGGGACTGCCCTTGGAGGTTCTCATTATATTGGTAGCCGTACCAATGATCCAGCTGGTGTGGCCGTTGTAAGGTCGGACGCGAGCCGCGTTCAATCATCTGCGGGAGGCGTGAACACGTCCGGTTTTTCTGACGGCAGGGCGTGGACATAGAGGCTTTGACTTGGGAAAGCGAAGCCGGTGCCCGCACCTTCGACGATCTCCTTTACTTTATATGCTAGCTCTTCTTTGATTTTAAGCCACGCACCCCAATCGGTGGTGCGAGTAAAGCAGTACAGCAACATGTCGATCGATGAATCATTGAACCGATTCACGCGAACAAAGGTAGAAACTTCGTCAGGGGACGCAAAATCCGCGTTGTCCGCGATATAATTTTCATTAGCTAAGTCTCCGATCGTCATCGACTGACTGCCTTCGAGGAGTTGAAGCACAAGGAGCTGTGACGTTGCCAGCTCGGTCTGCCGCGCAAGCAGATTCGCATTGAAGTCCGTCGCCTGGATTATGCGCCGAAGCGCGACCAACACCGCCCTGCCTGCATCCATATTCCTGTCTTCAGTTACGTGCTCGCTATTTGATCTATGTACCACGCCGCCAACGGCGCGCCTGCCGCATTTTGCCGCACAGACGCACCCAATCCGGATTTCCTACCGATTGCGAAGTGGTCAGAGACGATAGATCAACCAATGCCCAGAAACATTTGACCATAAACATATGAAATGGACCATGGATTTATAGTTAACTACCTGATTTATATATTTTATTATTTGACTCGCCTGGCCTATTTTCCTATCACACGCTGACCTATTGAAAGCCAGAGTAAATGTCAGTTGTAGAGCTGCCCCGGGCAGGCGTGGCAGAGCAAAAAGCCACGGACCCAGTAATTACCATCAGACAGCCCCGCGCTGAAGACAGTGCGCGGGCGCTGGAGTTGGTCGGACGGTGCCCGCCGCTCGACCTCAATTCAGCCTACTTTTACCTGCTCCAGTGCACCCAATTCGCCGAGACGTGCGCCGCTGCAGAAACGGGCGGCGCCATCGTCGGGTTTATTTCAGGCCACCGGGTTCCAACATCCCCTAACGCGCTTTTTATTTGGCAAGTCGCGGTGGCGGAAGAGGCCCGGGGACGCGGTCTCGGCCGCGAAATGATGCTCGATATCCTCCGCCGCCCCACATCAAGCGGCTTGACGCACCTTCTCGCGACGTTCACGGACGACAACTTGCCCTCCCAGAGGATGTTTCGATCCGTGGCCAACGCATTGAAAACCGACATTGGTCATTCGGTTTTATTTGATCGCGATATTCACTTTGCCGGCGCACGCGAGTCCGAAGTCCTTCTGACTATTGGACCGTTCAGCGCCCTAAACAAAAAGGAACGAATTGCGATATGAATAAGGTGTCCAGACAGAAACGCCTGAGTACAGACACGAAGACATTCGTCCAGCAGGAATCTAGCGTCGCCAGTTACGCGCTGTCTTTTCCGCGAATCTTTAACAAGGCCAGCGGATCTTACATGTATGATATACATGGCGGCGCCTACCTCGACTTCCTGGCTGGCGCCGGTAGCCTGAACTACGGCCACAATCACCCGCTGTTGGTGGACGCCCTGGCGTCGTACATTGCCGATAGCAACATCGTTCAGAGCATGGACCTCCATACGAGGGCCAAGCAGCACTTCCTGCATGCTCTGAACGAAATAATTCTTGAACCGCGCAGATTCAATTACGTCGCGCAATTCACTGGACCGACTGGCACCAACGCGGTCGAAGCCGCCCTCAAGCTAGCCCGGCGACTAAAGGGGCGAACAACTGTCATTTCCTTCACCAACGGTTTCCACGGTGTATCGCTGGGCGCCCTTGCCACTACTGGAAATTACTATCATCGCGCAGCCGCGCAAATGCCGCTCACGGGCGTTATCCCGATGCCCTACTGCAGCTATATGGGCGACAACATGGATACGTTGGCATACTTCGAAAAGATGCTGACCGACAACAGCAGCGGCATTGACCGCCCTGCTGCCGTCATCCTCGAAACGGTCCAGGGCGAAGGCGGCCTCAACGCCGCCTCCATGTCATGGCTCCGCCGTCTCCGCGAGATCTGCGACCGCCACGACATGGTCATGATCGTCGACGACATCCAGGCCGGCTGCGGGCGAACGGGAACCTACTTCAGTTTTGAACCCGCCGAGATCAAGCCGGACATTATTACGCTGTCAAAATCCTTAAGCGGCTTGGGCTTACCCATGGCTATCGTATTGATCCGCCGCGAGTTGGATGAATGGCAGCCAGGCGAACATAACGGCACGTTCCGAGGCAATAACTACGCGTTCGTCACCGCGGCCACCTCCATCGAGCATTTTTGGTCCAATGATAGCTTCTCTGACGAAGTCAAAAGGAAAAGCGCTTTGCTGAATAACCGGTTGACCGAAATCGCTGATACGTTGGAAGGTGCCGGTTTAACGGTTAAAGGCCGAGGAATGATGCAGGGCTTGGGTTGCAAGGACGGCAAGACCGCGTCCGCTATCAGCCAAGCCGCCTACCGGCGCGGGCTAATTATTGAGACCAGCGGGCCCGACGGGGAAGTAGTGAAATGCCTGTGCCCGCTGACGATCGCCGACCAGGACCTAGAGAAAGGCCTGAAGATCGTGCGTAACAGCGCCGCCGAGGTGCTCGGCATTACGCTTTAATATTTTCTCTAAGAACTTCCGGAACGCACATCCGTGATCGTTAGAAACTTGAGGTATGCTCAGCGCACCGCACGCCGGGTCACCGCGAAGACTTGGGAAAGCACACGTCTCTTGCTCAAGGACGACGGTGTCGGGTTTTCCTTTCATATCACCACCATATACGCCGGCACCGAAACGCATATGTTTTATAAGAATCACTATGAGTCCGTGTATTGCCTATCAGGCACCGGTGAAATTGAAAACAAAGAAACGGGACTCGTTCACGCCATCTCACCGGGCACGATCTACGTTCTGGACAGGCACGACCGACATGTCTTAAGCGCCCAAACCGAATTGACGTTCGCCTGCGTATTCAACCCGCCGGTGACCGGGCAGGAAACCCACGACGAGATCGGCGCATATCCAGCCGCGACCTAAGCTTGCGACCTGATGCGTAGGACAATTTACGTGGGGTCGTCCAATCAGCGAGTATAAGGCCACACCAGGCGTTGCTGGACCTTCCCTCGCTTGACACACAAGGAGCGCACATGATTTTGGCGACATTTATCGGCTCTTTAGCCGTCATCCTGGCTATCGGAATAGCGGCGGTCGCCAAAAGCACCGGTACCCGCACCGATTACTACCTCGCCAGCCGCAGTGTATCCCCGGCGCTCGTTGGCCTCTCTGCCGTGGCGACCAACAACAGTGGTTACATGTTCATTGGCGTGATCGGCTTTACCTACGCCACCGGCCTGGCCGCGATCGGGCTCATGACCGGGTGGATTGTGGGCGATTTCCTGGCCTCGCTCTACATTCACGGGCGCATGCGAACACAAACAGAGCTGCGCAACGAAGCAACCTTCGGCGGCATGCTAAGCATGTGGAACGGTGTCGAGCAAAAGACCCTGCGGCGGGTCGCGGCGATTATCACGGTTATTTTTCTAGGTTCCTACGCGGCGGCCCAATTGGCGGCTGGAGGCAAGGCTTTACACGTCATATTCGATTGGAACGCAAACACGGGCGCGGTCATGGTGGCGGCCGTGGTCGCTGCCTACTGCATGGCTGGCGGTATCCGAGCATCCATCTGGACCGACGCTGTCCAATCGATGGTGATGATTGTGTCCATGGGCATACTGCTCTTCGTTGCGGTCGGCGAAGCGGGGGGACCGTGGGCGGCAATTCAGAGCATGGCCGAAATTCCCGGGTATCTGGATTGATTTCCAGGCGACTTAATTGTACCGGGCGCCCTCGGCGCACTGCTGTTTGTGGCCGGGTGGCTCTTCGCAGGCGTCAGTGTCATCGGCCAACCGCACATCATGGTGCGATTCATGGCCCTGGACGACGCCAAGCACTTGGGCACGGCTCGTGTCTATTACTACAGCTTCTTCACAGTATTTTATGCCATGGCGACAGTCGTGGGCATGGTGGCGCGCCTTCTGTTGCCGGACCTAGGGGCCCTTGGATCCCGAGCTGGCGCTGCCAACCATGGCGCAAACCTACCTTTCGCCGGCCATGGTGGGTCTCATTTTGGCCGGCATCTTTGCCGCGACAATGTCCACCGCGGACTCCCTAATCCTGAGTTGCTCGGCAGCTCTGACTCACGATCTTATGCCGCGGCGCCTGGAGAACACGTGGAAGATCAAAGCGGGTACGCTAGTGGTCACAGTGTTGGCTCTTGTCATCGCCTTGGCGCAGCCACAAAACGTGTTCAGTCTGGTGATCTTGTCTTGGTCGGCGTTGGCATCAGCGTTCGCGCCGCTACTGATCATCTATTTGATCGGACATTACGTTCCCGAACGTGTGGGCTTGGCCATGATCATCATCGGGCCCGCGGTCGCCGTACTGTGGCGCGAATTGGGATGGCATAACTCGATATACGAAGGGCTTCCCGGCACTCTTGCGGGGCTCGCGGTTTTCTACATCGGGGCGCCGATGATGGGCCGCCCGGTCAAATCCAAAACGGAACCCTCTTAGGCAATTCCCTGTATTTTTAATCGGGTCATGAACCAAGCCACCGCGAGCTGGCGTCGCACGATGGTTAAGGGGCCCGGGTTTACCGGTAAGTCGCATAAGAAATCATCGATGCCCTTTAGCGCCTCCGGCTCATCGAGCAATGGAGCGTGGCCGCGATTTGGCACCGTCGCCTGTCGCATATGGGGTACGACCGGCTTCATTTGAGCAAACACCTCAGGGGTCAAGAGGTCCGACGTCTGGCCGCGAATAGCGAGCGCGGGTATGCGCTGCAAACTGTCGAAGAACGGCCAAAGGTTCGCTGCAGCAACACTGCCGAAGAACGGCTTGAAGATGTTCAAGTCGTAATCCGGACGAAGACCGCCTTCCGGATTTCCCACGAATCGTCGGCGGGCCATCCTCTGCCAATCCTCGTCGCTGGTGTAATGCGGAAAAATCTCGCCGCCGATCAACCTGATTACCGCCGCCGCCTCATCCTAAGTGGTTATGGGTCTGGTTTTGCCCGCATAACTCGCGATGCGCGCAAGGCCACCGGGTTAATTTCAGGACCAATATCGTTGATCACGACCCCAAGTATTTTCGCGGGAATAATCGCCGACATGATCATCGAGACGATACCGCCCAGCGACGTGCCGATCAGCGCCACATATGAGAGTCCCTCAGACGCCAAAAGCGCGGCCATATCGCGCACATAGACCTCGGACACGTAGGTCATTGGGTCTTTCACGTACTCAGAAAGCCCCCGACCCCGGAGTTCCACGCACAGGACACGGTAAGTTTGTGCTAGATGGGACGCTAAATCCTCGAAATCACGCCCATTGCGCGTGAGGCTCGGAATACACAAAACGTTGAGCCGCGGCGATGGTGGACCTGGATAATCCCGATAATGGAGTTTCAATCCGTCGGACGAGGTATAGTACCGGGATTCAAATGACGCAGAGGGCATCGATAGATTCCAATTTCAATGGCCAGCCGGACACAACGATTCGGCGCGGCAGTCTCCATTATATGAACCCCTACAATCGAATAACTAAACGCCAAATGACGCACCCGGGCGCCTTGAGGGAAGCTATAAAGACTGTGTTTTGGAGGTGAGACTGCTATGCTTGAAGTTCATTTAGAGGAGCTTTTCCTCCTCAGGCCCCGCCCGTCTCAATTCCGGGTACATGTGCCTTGGAGGGCGGCATGCGGTCCGGCTCAATGCCGCTCGCACTGAATGCCCATGCTTATTTCACCAGGACCACCATGATGACGACTGCCTCAAAATATGTCAGTGCCGGACCCCTTTCGGACGTTGTCGCCGCTATCGGCCGGACGCCGCTGATCAAGTTGCGGCGAGTGTCCGAGGAGACGGGCTGCACGATTTTGGGCAAGGCCGAGTTCGCCAATCCGGGCGGGTCTATAAAAGACCGAACGGCCAAGTTCATCATTGAAGACGCAGAAAAAAAAGGACTGCTCAATCCTGGTGGTGTGATTGTGGAAGGCACCGCCGGTAACACCGGTATCGGATTGTCCTTGGTGGGGAATGCCAAGGGCTACCGTAGCGTGATCGTGATTCCTGAAACGCAGAGCCAGGAAAAAAAGGACCTTCTTCGCCTTGTCGGTGCGGATTTACGCGAGGTGAAAGCGGTGGTACCGGCGGATCCAAACCATTACGTCAAGTTCTCCCAGCGGCTAGCGGAAGACCTGGCAAAAAGCGAGCCCAACGGGGCGATCTGGGCCAATCAATTTGACAACGTTGCTAACCGGGACGGACACGCCCTGGAGACTGCCCCGGAAATATGGGCCGATACCGAAGGCCAAGTCGACGGCTTTGTGTCCTGCGTTGGGACCGGCGGAACGTTGGCCGGCGTTGGCATAGGATTGAAAGAACGCAACCGCGACGTGGTGATCGCGCTCGCCGACCCCATGGGTGCGGCCCTGTACAACTTTTATGCGCACGGCGAGTTAAAGGCCGAGGGTAATTCGATCAGCGAAGGCATCGGGCAGGGGCGCGTGACCGCCAATCTTACCGATGCGCCTATCGATGATCAGTTTCAAATCCATGACCGCGAGGCCCTGCCCTACATCTTCGATTTGCTAGAGTACGAAGGGCTTTGCGTCGGCAGTTCCACCGGAATTAATATCGCGGGCGCCGTGCGCCTTGCGAAAAAAATGGGGCCGGGCAAGACCATTATCACATTCCTCTGTGACTCGGGATCGCGGTATCAGAGCAAATTGTTTAATCCGGCCTTCCTGCGGTCAAAGGACCTTCCGGTTCCGTCCTGGCTTGACAAATAGACCCCAGCAGAAGCCGAAACACCGGCCATGAGCTTCACCATCAGGGCCTTCCACACTGACGATATCGCGCGCATGAACGCCGCACGCCTCATCCGCGATACTGTGTTTTGTGAGGAGCAAGGGGTACCGGCGGACATTGAGTGGGACGGTAAGGACCAACTTTGCGAGCACTTCCTCTTGGAGGACGGCAATGGCGCCATCGCCACGGCCAGGGTCCGGCCTTACGGGCCGTCCATCTTCAAGGTCGAGCGCGTTGCCGTGCTGAAGGAAAAGCGCGGCCTTGGCGCGGGTAATGCGATCATGGCTCATATCCTCGACAGCCTGCACGGCAAGGCGACGATCGTCCTTAACGCTCAGGCCCAGGTGGAGGATTTCTACGAATGCATGGGATTTGTTCGGGACGGCGACACCTTCGAGGAAGCCGGCATCGCGCACGTCCGCATGATCTGGCAGCCGTGACTTAAGACGCACTCTGGCCAGCGGCCTACGCTCTCACGTTTTCCGTCAGAATATCGAGCGGGACCGCGCCGCTGCCGAGAACCACGCCGTGGTAAGCAGGGATATCGAGCTTAGACCCGAGCGCCGCCTCGGCTTCTTTCCTTAAATCTTGAATGCTGGCCATTCCGATCTTGTAGGCCGTGGCTTGGCCCGGCTGGACAATATAGCGCCCGAAGGAATTGACGATATCCCGCGGCGATCATGGCAAAACCTAACGATGCCGCGGCCAAAAAATAGCGGCGGGATAATCGCTCACTGCAAGGCAGATTCATTGTTGCACGGCTCATGAACCATCCAGCCGGGACAAGGCCATTGTGTATCAGTGGTATTGTAACGTGTTCGAGTCTTAGTAAACACTGAAATGATCTTGAGGCCTGCAAACCCGCGAAGCATTGAAGCCCGTGACCCGTCGTATGACTTTGGGTAGGCTAGCTGAGGAAAAATGGATGGCGTGGAATCCGATACTCAAGGGCGGCGCATAAAATGACCTGCATAAAATCAGCACAAGTGAGACCTAGGCGCATACTGGTAAGTCTGCTCGCGGCTATTTTTCTTTTTAACCCACCAGCCGCAGCCGCTGAGGAACTGATGGTATTTCACCGCGGCAATATTGCAGAGCCCGGCAGCCTCGACCCGCACCAAACCGGAAGCACATGGGAAAACAGTATTGTCGGTGAATTGTTTATGGGTTTGACCACCGACGATGCGGCGGGTCAGCCCATCCCTGGCGCGGCCGTAAGCTGGACCGTAAGTGAAGACGGATTGACCTGGACATTTAACCTTCGGCCTGGGGCAGTTTGGTCGGATGGCGTTCCTGTAAAAGCATCGGACGTCGTATTCGGCTTCCAGAAGTTGCTGGACCCTAAAACCGCCTCTCGCTACGCGTTTATCGCCTACGTTGTAAAAAATGCGGCCGCTGTAAATTCTGGAAAGCTGCCAAAGGAACAGGTCGGTGTTCGCGCTATCGATGACCAAACAGTGGAGATATCACTGGAAGAGCCTACTCCCTTTCTTCCCGGCCTTCTTACGCACTACACCACGTTCCCGATTCCTGAACACACCGTCCGAAAATTCGGAGGTGACTGGGTTAAGCCGGGAAATATGGTATCCAATGGACCTTATATACTTGAATCTTGGGCGGCCAACGATCACGTGAAGACCGTGAAGAATCCGCTGTTTTATGATGCTGCAAACGTGGCCATCGACGAAGTTTTTTTTTACCCCACCGCCGATCAATCTTCTGCGCTAAATAGGTTCAGAGCGCGTGAGATTGATGCCAACATCGGCTCAACGGGCTTTCCCGTAAGTCAAACAGAATGGCTCCGGGAAAACATGCCGGGAGAGGCCTATATTACGCCACAACTTACCAATGGTTACATCGCTCTCAATCTCCGTAAGCCGCCATTCTCGGATAAACAAATACGCCGGGCCTTTTCGCTGTGTGTAGACCAAAAAACGTTGGCCGAGAAAGTCGTGCGCGACGAGAGGATGCCGGCCTACGCGTTTGTGCCCCCCGGAACCGCAAATTACGAAAACGCCGCCCAGTTGGACTTTGCCGAATGGAGCATGGAGGAACGCCGCGACGAGGCCAACCGTCTCATGGCGGATGCTGGGTACAACGCCAATAATCCGCTCAGATTTGAGTATCTGTATATGGCCGGCATCGAAGCCCGGCGCTCCGCGGTTGTTCTCGCCGCCATGCTCAAACAGTGCAACATGACCATGCGAATTCTCGCCAATGAGCCGAGAGTGCATTACGACTTGGTTCAAGGTTCTGATTTTACCGCAGCGATTGCGGCGTGGTCCGCAGACTACGACGACCCACACACCTTCCTGGTCCTGCTCGATTCACGATCAGGCGCGTACAATTATGGCGGCTACAATAATCCAGAATATGACCGGCTCATGGACGAGGCCGCCACCATCTTAGACATCGATGAACGTGCAAAGGTGCTTGCGAGGGCCGAGCAAGTCGGCTTGGATGATGTTGCTGTTGTCCCGATGAGTTTTCGAACGTCGCAGATGTTAGTCGCACCATACGTGAAGGGATTTGTGCCCAACGCCAACATGTACCACCGCAGCCGGTGGATGCGGATCGAAAGATAGCTTTCCAAGCATGCCGACGCCGCAAATAGATTCCACAAATTCCGATGTGATGCATCCGTTGCACATGGGGCTAGAGTCTCTCGGCCTCAAAAAATGGCTTGTACCACGCGCGGGCGACGAGCACCTGCTTGCCGAACGGACGAAAATAATTGCGGCGTACCAGCAAGACGTCATCACTGCCCTGCCAGAAGCGGCGGGTGCCGTTGCGGAACTCGCGGGTCTCATAAACGAACGCGGCGCCACTCTAGAAAGCGGGGCTCCTACCAGAAGAATTTTAAAATCAATGGGCACGTCCATAGCGGAAGATGTATGCGTCCTTACCGCTAACGACGGTATTTACCGTCTGACCGCCGCCGTCTTGTGCTTTCCCAACCGTTGGCGTTTGGCCGATAAAATCGGGCGAACAGTCACAGAAATTCACGACCCCGTGCCTGGCTATGCCGTACAAATGTCCGACACCGTAGACCGCTTTCTCGCCAAGCTGCGCCCCATGCGGGCTGTTGTTAGGAGCAACTGGGGCCTATCCGCCTCACCCACCCTATATCTGCCCAATCTAAGCCCGCCCGTGACCGCGCGCGCGGACAGCGATATGTACCTTCGCCGGGAAGAACAGAGCTTTCTCAAACTCGCCGGCACGGGCGCTGTGGTCTTCGCCATTCGCACGACAGTCACACCCTGGGAGCAAGTGCCGAAGAGCACGCGGAACGCGATTATCGCGGCAGCCAATGCCCTCGGCCCCAAGTGGCTCGCTTATAAGGCTCTCGACATAGATTAAATACGCACTAAGCCGCTAAATCCAATTTGGACGACTGGAGCATCGGTGCCCGTTCGGGCTGCGAAATAGGCCGGCGGCGGAATGGTATCGTTGAGCCTACCGCAACAAACAATGCCGATGCATGCGGCACCGCCATCACGGCAAGCGCCGCCACCCAGACCCGCTCAGCAGGGTCATCAAGCTGACTTACGATGGACATAACAACGATGGTGCCAAGCATTGCCAGCAGCAAAACGGTTTCCATTGCAGCTAAACGAAGCGCTCGCGTCCACGGCGCAACGGCTTCGTATTTCGGTGTGCGCAAGAAGGGCTTGGACGACGTGAGCAGGCCGGCAAGCACACCTTTGCCTACCGTGTAGGCCAATGACAAGCCGGTCAACGCCGCAGCGACTGCGCCGAAAAAGCTCGAACCCACCTTGGCCTGATACAGCCATACCGTCTTTACAATTTTGACGGTGAACAGCACCAAAGCCACCGAAGATAGGGCGGTTAAAGGCACGTCAAAGTGTCTGGGGGCGAAAACCATAAGGGCTGTCCATATCAGGGCGAACACGGTGAAAATCAGGGCCAACCCGTCGGCCACCCACGGAATCCAACCGGCGACGAAATGATACCGCTGCGCCCAAGTAAGCTTTGAATCGCCACGAAATATTTGCGCGTGGTGACGCTTCATGATCTGCATGGCGCCATATACCCAGCGGTACCGTTGACTCTTATACGCGTCGTAAGTGTCCGGCATGAGGCCACGACCCATGGTCACGGGAATGAACAGCGCGGTATAGCCAGCCTCGAACAACCGCAGGCCCAGTTCCGTGTCCTCGGTGATGCACCATTCCGACCACCTACCGACCTCTTCCAAGGCGGATCGGCGCACGACGCACATGGTGCCATGCTGAACGATGGCGTTGTGCTCGCTGCGTTCAACCATACCTACCCGGAAAAACCCCGTGTACTCGGCATAGCACAGCGACTTGAACCAGCTCTCGCCGCTATCACGGTAATCCTGGGGCGCCTGCACCACCGCCACGTTTTCGTTAGCAAAGGCGGGCATAACCGTCTTGAGCCAATGCGGTGCGACCTGGTAGTCGCTGTCAACAACGGCGATATATGCCGCGCCAGGGGCGGTTAACTCGAGCGCTTTATTGAGGGCACCAGCCTTGAACCCTTTCATACTGTCAAAGTGAAAAAAGCGAACGTTTGTGCCCAGGGCTCGGCAATGCGCCTCAATCGGCTTCCACAGGCTTTCTTCGCCGGTGTTATTATCCAGAACGATCACTTCGAAGTTAGGATAGTCGAGACGCGATAACGCATTGAGAGTCTGCATGACCATCCACGGCGGTTCGTTATGCGTTGGTACGTGAATAGAGACGCGCGGCGCATCTTGCAGTACCCCCGGCGGAATACTCTTACGTTTCTTGCGCCATAAACTTAAAGCCCATTCCACGGCCTCCGTGATCAACAGCGCGGCCGCAAAGGCACCGACGGGCGCGATCAACATGGCTGCGCCAAACGTTCCCCAGTCGGCATAGCGCAGCGATGACGCCTCAACGATGGATAGGGCGCCCGTTACGGCAAGGCCGATTACACCACCCACTAATATGTAGCCGCGCACGCTCACGGCAGGAAGGGCTGCCAGGACGGCAAACCCGAGCAAAAAGGTCAGGGTGGCCGCGACAGCGGCGTACATGGGCCATTGACCGAATGACGATAGCGGACCAGTAAAACTGAATTTCGCGTAGCCTTCAGCGTCGAAGATGCCCCA
Organism: Rhodospirillaceae bacterium; assembly: GCA_963662375.2. Taxonomy (GTDB): domain Bacteria; phylum Pseudomonadota; class Alphaproteobacteria; order Rhodospirillales; family Rhodospirillaceae; genus UBA11612. Next base: position 29,328 of record CAXXRP010000012.1, on the reverse strand, counting down.
GAACGCACCAACCGCGCCCTCTTGTTCAGCCTTCCACGGCTGGTCGAACGCCTCGATGACGTAGTAGTCGTAATTTTTCGCAGCCGCGAACGTCAAAAAGTGACGCAGAAAATAAGCTTCCATGGCCGCAGACGGCGCGGATCCTTTCTTGACCCGGCCTTCAGAGGGCCAGCCGGTTTCCGCGATAACAATCGACTTTTCGGGAAACCGTAGCTTCACCCTTTCAAAACGGTCCTCGATGTACGCCATCGAGTCTTCAGCTTTAATACCTTCCCAATAGGGCAGCAGGTGGATTCCGACGAAGTCGCTATGCTTGGCCAATTCAGGGTGTTCGAGCCACACGCTCCATACTTCGGCTGTGCCGACCGCAATATTTTCGGGGATAGCCTGTTTTACGCGCGTGATATAGGCGCTCACCTCGGCGGCCGTCAGTTCACCGCGCAAGACCGCTTCGTTGCCCACAAAGACACGGTCGATAACCTCGGAGTTTCTATTGATGATCTCTATACCGCGAGAGACTTGTTTTTCGTTCAACTCGTTTACATCGCTAAGCCAAAGACCAAGCGACACTTTAAGCCCGTTCTTTTTGGCCAGTGACGGCACCAAATCGAGACCGGGGTCGACGGCGTAGGTCCGTACCCGATCAGCGACCCTGCTCAATTTTTCAAGATCCGCCTGCACCAGCGCTTCAGGATAGCCTTCGCGCCGCTGTGCGTCGGTGTAGGTGGACGACGGGTTATAAGCGACGCCTCTCAATTCCCCGCGCCAGTCGGGAGCGGAAAGCGGGCGATCAAGAGACGCCCAAGTCACGACTGAGGCAACACAGGCCAACGCGAGCGCAAAAACAATTCTCATTCTACGACAGCTTTCACTGCTGATGTGTTGTTAAACATCTGTCACACGATCAGGGCGCACGCTTCCCTCGGGGGCCAGTATGAGCGCCCTGTTGCCACTAATATCTGACGGAAAAAAGTGGCTGGAAAATGGATGCACTCGGCGGCGGTGCCAAGTACATTTTATTTTGTTGACCGGCAAGAATGTTGAGCGCGGCAAGTGCGCTCATAGATTTGATCACGCTGGCGGCACCAGCCATACGCAACATGGCGTCGATCAGCTCTAGAGTGGCGCTGTCGTCATCAATGGCCAGAAACCTCAGCCGGTCAAACGCCATGAGAAAGAAAGGTTCGGACGGGTTCATGGCACGGTGTCACCTACCCAATAAAATTTCGCTTCTGATACGACTTCTACGGGTCGCCAACGCGATCCGTCCACTATATAACTATTACGTGTTTTTACAGGAACTTAGCCAATGAATTGTTTGGCACAGAATTCACCGGACGTCTACTCCGCGGGGCAGATATGAACGCGGCAGATCAGGCGACCATACTTATAGTAGAGGACGATCCCGCAACTCAACAGTCGCTGACGACCGTTCTCGGCGGCGAATGGACCATACTCGTAGCCGAGAATGGCGCGGCCGCGATCAATCTCGCGGCGGACAAACTACCTGATCTGATTCTTCTCGATATTGGTTGGCCCGACATGGGAGGATTTGACGTCTGCCGCGAACTTAAGGCCGAGCCTCGATTGGCACCCATTCCGGTTGTCTTCCTTACGAATCACGCGTCGGCGGAATACGAGGTCGAAGGATTGAAAGTCGGTGGAGTAGACTATATTATGAAGCCGATCAATTCATCGATCTTACGAGCGCGCGTTCGTAATCACGTGGAGCTGAAGCAAAGTCGAGACGCTTTAGAAAGACTTGCCCGCCTAGACGGGTTGACGGGGCTGATTAACCGCCGGTCGTTTGATACAGCTTTCGACCGCGAGTGGAGGCGGTCGGTTCGTACGAAGCAGAATATCTCGGTGATCATGATGGATATCGATCACTTCAAACAATTCAATGACACCTATGGCCACGGCGCGGGAGACGATTGTTTGAGGTGGATCGCGGAAGCCGCGGAAGGCGCATTGCGGCGCCCTGCTGACCTTGTCGGCCGATACGGCGGCGAGGAATTTGTGGCGCTGTTGCCGGACACCACGCTGGAAGGTACGATGACTGTTGCCGAAGGGATTCGCACAGCGGTCAGCTCCCTCAATATCCCCCACAGCGCTTCACCGGTGGCCGAGTACGTGACTATAAGTTTGGGCGTCGCCACAACCGTTGCCGCGAGTTCTCCTGATCCGAATGCTCTGATTGAAGCCGCCGACGCCCGGCTTTACGCGGCCAAACATGGAGGGCGGAACCGCACCGACGGTGTGGTCGTTAAGCTTTAACGCTTTCGAGGGCTTTCGTTCTTTTGCGGGCTGCGAGCGCCTGTTTCACCGCCACAATAGCCGTTACGACGTCGGGAGCAACCTTCCGAACGTCGTCAATAGACGCGGCGGTTGAGCCATCCACGATCAGCAACAAATTTCCGAATGGCGTGGCCCAACGCATCAAAAGAAAGGCCCTCGCGTTTCCATATCCGACGCGCAGCGGCCAATTCTTCCACCCGCCCGGCCCACTCCGGACCAAAAACATTCTTTTCGAGAAATTCCCGGATGAGGCGGGATAATCCTGCTGCCGTGCCATCCGTGGACACTGTCACTTGCAGATGCCCGCGGCGCACGCGCGCGGGCAGGTGAAAGTCGCAGTAGGGAATTCGATCCTGAACATGTACAAGCGCGCCCACGCGCCGAGCATGTGATCTAAACTCGGTCGCGCGCTCATCATCGACATCCGCCACAAAGACCAACTGTGGCCGAATGCGATCAAAGTCCTCGGCCTGTGGCCAACGGATAGACAGGCGCGCGCCTGCCGCTTGAATTAATTCTCCTTTGGCCTCGGCGGCAAAGACATGGATATTGCGTGCGCTGTGCTCTTCTAACACCGCAAGCTGGGCAACTATTTTGCCGCCGCCCACCAACACTATTGGGGTACTGGTGACGTTAAGCATCAACGGGAACATCAGCGGGGTGTGGATATTTTCGGCGACGTTCATGGAAGTGGATTTATCATCCGGCGTCATTAAGCGCCTTTGCCGTTCAATGCGCGGGCAACATCGAGGGCGGCATATGTAAGAATAGCTGACGCGCCCGCACGCTTGAACGCCACCAGAGATTCGTGAAACGCTCCTGCCTGGTCAAAAACTCCCGCCGCCGCTGATTGGGCGATCATGGCGTACTCCCCGCTCACTTGATAGGCAAATACCGGCACGCGCACGTGGGCCTTTACGGCCGCGATCACATCCAGATACGGCATGCCAGGCTTGACCATCACTATATCGGCCCCCTCGGCGACATCGAACGCAACTTCGCGCAGCGCTTCGTCCACATTGCCGATGTCCATTTGGTAGGTGTGCTTCCCTTTGGCACCGAGCGCGCCCTTAGACCCCACAGCGTCGCGGAATGGTCCGTAGAAGGACGACGCGTACTTCACTGCGTAAGATAAGATCATGGTGTTGATGTGGTTTGCGCCTTCCAGCGCCGTGCGAATAGCGCCGATGCGGCCATCCATCATGTCCGACGGGGCAACTATGTCGCATCCAGCCTCGGCCAAAATCAGCGCTTGTCGAGCCAAAACATCAACCGTCGGGTCGTTGGCGACGTCACCGCCGACGATGAGTCCGTCGTGCCCGTGCGTTGTATAAGGGTCCAGAGCCACGTCACACACTATACCGATATCAGGCACTGCCGATTTGATGGATTGGACGGCGCGGCAAACAAGATTGTCCTTGTTCAGCGCAACAGTACCAGCTTCATCTTTCAGGGCAGAATCAACTACCGGAAACAGCGCAAGGGCTGGAATTCCCAGATTCTGTGCTTCCTGTGCCGTTTTTATGGCTTCATCAATGGATAAGCGCGCAACGCCGGGCAAGCTCGCGACGGGCTCGTGCACACCGCTTCCTTCAATAACGAACAGAGGAAGGACCAAATCATCGGGCGTTAAGACTGACTCCCGCACCAACCGCCGGCTCCAACCGGAGGCGCGCGGACGGCGTAGCCGTGTTGCCGGATATGAACCCAAGGCATGTCCACTCATCGTACCACCTTCGATATCAAACCAATGTCTATAGCCAAATCGCGCGTTTTAGCGACCATCGCATCCAGCGTCGGACTTGATGCAACCGCGCGACAGTGCCACGGACCCTCTTCCACCGCAAATATACCGTCGCTGATGCCGACGGCACATATGTGAGGGCTGTCAGACACTAAGCGTCCCTTACGGAGAAGCGCAGCGATAGCAACGGCGGTCCGCTTCGAAAATAGCGGTAGGATAACCTCGGCACTGTCTTCTATCGTCGTTCGAACTGGGGCCGGCAAATCGGCCAAGAGCACCATGCGATAAATGGAAAGGCGCCGTACGCGTTCCGGGAACACCTCAGATAAATCCTTTGAAACATCCTCCGCAGATGCATACAGCGCATTTTGGAACGGTTCACCAGTAAGTCGTTGCTCCATATCTTCCGCGTCCGCACCAGTGCAAACCACATCGCTGAACCCGGCCGCACGAACCGCATCCGCTGTTCCCGGCCCCACCGCATAGACTTTTCTGAGCTGCCATTCGGCGCGCGCCGGAAACATGGCTACGGCGATTTGGCTTGTAAAAATTACGGAGTCAAAATCGTCCGGAGCCGGAAGTGCCACACCGGTCGGTTCCGGCGTCAATACCGGGCAGTCGAGAATTGGTAGTCCGATGCTAGCGAAAGCCTCGTGAAAGCGGTCACGATAAAATTCCGGACGCGTATTAAAAATCATCCCGCGGCCTTTTTTTTGGAGAAAAACGTGCAGGTCCACCGCTAATCCGAAGATATAAGGCGCCTTACGCCTTTGCCTAGGTCAATACTTGGCCGGCAGACGTATGAATCCCGCATTCTATTTTATCTTGTCCCCGCCAACGCCCAGCGCGCGCGTCTTCTCCGAGCTCCACCCTATCTGTGCACGGTATGCAACCAATACTCAGATAGCCGTCCGCTTCCAAGGGGTGGCGCGGCAAAGCGTATTTTTCGAAATATACGTCGATATCCTCTTTCCCCCAATGAGCCAACGCATTGATTTTGAATTTATTATATACTCCCTCGAACAACGATAACGAGGAGCGCGATACTGCCTGGAACGACTTGCGTCCGGTGAACCAGGCCTCATAGGGTTCAAGTTCCCTCTGCAGTGGCTCTGCTTTGCGCAGCGCGCAGCAGGCATCAGGGTTTTGCGACCACAGCACACCGCGCGGGTCACGCGCGGCGATGGCGGCCGGGTCGGGCGCGACGGAACGCACACCAGTGAGTCCCAGCAGCTCAACGAGGTTATCTCTGTAACGTTTTGTTTCACCGAACAGTTTACCGGTATCTAGCAACACCACCGGAGTGGTTGGATCCGCTTGGGACAACATGTGCAACAAAACGGCCGACTCAGAGCCGAACGACGAGACCATCGCAATTCGGCCGGGAAACTCGTCGTGAATCAAGGCGTGTACGATCTCTGCCGGATCGGCCTCACCGTAACGTCCGTTCAACAACTCAAGGCGATCAGCAGTAACATTGGTCATGAAACGTTATTCCTATTTGTCGGCGTTGCATCATTCTTATGACGCAAGTCGAGAACCGTCGCGGCCCGGTCGCTGGCACGCTGATACCACACTGAATATGCGGCGATGGACCGCTTCAATGCCTCGATAGAGAACCCGTCGTCCACATCGAAACTGGTAAACCCGCATCGAAGCAGGAAAAGGGCCTGATCGGGTATAAAGGGACCTGTCGCGCGGAGATCTTTTTCATAGGCGTAGCGTTCGCGCAACAAGCGGCCGACGGAAAACGGGCGGCCGTCTTTCATGGTGTCAAATCGGACGACCACCAAACCCAGCCGAGGTAGAAACGGCTTCAATCCATCCACATCAACGTCTCCGACGACTTCAACGCCTACCGCGGATGCTTCGGCAAACAAGCTGTTATGCTCGCTCTTAAGACGATCTACGGAGACGACGATGGACGCCCCCTTCACTGCGGGCACGCAGTCGGCCAGCACCGTCCATGAATCTTCTATCGAACCGTTACGGTCAACGACCGGCATAAACCTTCTCCTTAAACGGCGCCACGCCGACCCTGCGATAGGCGTCGATGAACACTTCACCAGGTTTGCGTACCTCAAGATATGTGCCAACGATGGTTTCAATAATGTCCACGACGTCATCTGCCGTGAAGCCAGGTCCGATCAACTGGCCGACGGATGCCGTTTCATCCGCAGCGCCGCCGAGCGTGATTTGATAAAGTTCCTGGCCGTTACGGTCCACGCCGAGAATGCCGATATGGCCGGCATGATGATGGCCGCAAGCGTTAATGCAACCGGATATCTTGATTTGTAGCGGACCCACATCGTATTGGCGATCCAAATCATCAAAGCGTTCGCTGATACGCTGCGATATGGGAATGGAGCGAGCGGTCGCCAAAGAACAATAATCCAGACCAGGACAGGCAATGATGTCAGAGACCAATCCCACATTCGCTGTCGCGAAACCGATTTCAGTCAGCCGCTGCCATAGTGCGAATAGGTCCGCCTGCCTCACATCGGCTAGGATCAGATTCTGAATATGAGTCACCCGCACCTCGCCAAAGCTGTATTGCTCGGCCAGATCGGCGACCCCTTCCATTTGTTCGGCGCTCGCATCTCCGGGGATGCCGCCGATGGGTTTAAGAGACAGAGTCACCGCAGCGTAGCCGGGCATCTTGTGGGGATGTACGTTGACTTCCACCCAGCGCGCAAATTGCGGATTCTTCTCCTTAGCTTCATCATATGATGCTACGGGTTCGCTGGGGGTTGCATATGCCGGTGGCGTGAAGAACTTGCGGATACGTGCTTCTTCCTCTGGGAGCAGATCAATGCCGGTCTTGCGGATTTCAGCCCACTCTTCCTCCACCTGCCGGGTGAATTCCTCGGGACCAAGGCCGCGTACGAGAATTTTGATACGCGCCTTATAGATGTTATCGCGGCGCCCGTAGCGGTTATAGACGCGCATAATAGATTCCAGGTAGAACAGGAGTTGATCTTTAGCCAAGAACGGACGAATCAAGCTGCCGATCACGGGCGTGCGGCCCATGCCGCCGCCCACGTAGATGCGGTAACCCCTCTCGCCGTCGTCACCGCTCACTACTTGAATGCCGATGTCGTGCCACTGCACGGCGGCGCGGTCGTTGGGCGCGCCCGTCACCGCGATCTTGAACTTGCGCGGTAGGAACGAGAATTCCGGATGAAACGTGGACCACTGCCGGATGATCTCGGAGACGATGCGCGGATCTTCGATTTCATCCCGCGCCACGCCGGCGAAATGGTCGGCCGTCACGTTACGGATGCAATTACCCGATGTCTGAATCCCGTGCATTTCCACCGTGGCGAGGTCCTCAAGTAAATCCGGCACTTGCTCCAGCTTAATCCAATTGAACTGGATATTTTGGCGCGTCGTGAAGTGCCCGTAGCCGCGGTCGTACTTGCGGGCGATCTCGGCGAGCTTGCGCATTTGCCTCACCGACAGGGTGCCGTACGGCACCGCAATCCGCAGCATATATGCGTGAAGTTGCAGATAGAGGCCGTTCATCAGACGCAATGGTAGGAACTGCTCTTCCGTCAACTCGCCGGTCAGACGGCGCTTTACCTGATCGCGGAACTCGGCGGTTCGCTCCCGAACGATAGTCTGATCGAAATTGTCGTATGCATACACGGCATCACCTACTTTTCTGGAGAAACCGATTTGTTTAAATAGCGGTACACGGTCGGCCCCGTTGCACGGATCACTTCCCGCAACCTCGCAGGACGAAGCGCGCCGTTAGCGTTGACGTCCACCACCGCCACCTCGATAACAACATTGGTGGCAAAGGCTTCCGCGCCGGCCGTATTTAAGGCTTCCACGGCTTCAGGCGACGTCGCAACCAATGCACTCGTCACATGTGGCGACCACTCACCGGACGCGGTGTAATACACCGTCCCGCCCTGAAGGAGATCATTGGCCGTTAGAATCTTCGGCAACGGTTCTTTTGTCTTGGTCATTCCGGCATGTCCTTGCCTTACCTTGCCGCAGGCGGCGCATCCGCCGATATGGAACTAACTTTATTGGCTGGGACATAGGTGCGGACCACCTCGCCCACAATGAACAATGCCGGGCTCTGCACATTTTCGCGGGTCACCTCGTCCGGGAGACCAGCGACCGTGGTGGCGATGACGCGCTCGGTCGGCCGCGTGGCGTTTTCCACAATTGCGACGGGCCAGTCGCCGTCAATACCGTCCGCACTCAGCGCGGTCTTTAAGTCGCGCGCTTTGCACAAGCCCATGTAAACCACCAGGGTTCGGCCCGCACCCGCTAGTCCGCCGATGTCAGCCAAAGCACCCTCGCGCCGGGTAGCGGTAACGAAGGTGATGCGCGCCGCATAGTCGCGGTGCGTCAATGACACGCGCATGGACGCCGCGGACGCCAAAGCCGCCGTCACACCCGGTACCACGTCCACAGAGATTCCCGCGGCCCGTAACGCGTCGATTTCCTCAGCGCTGCGGCCGAAAATCATGGGATCGCCGCCTTTGAGGCGCACAACCCGCAGCCCCGCCCGCGCCGCGGTAATAAGCTGCCTGATGATGTCGCCTTGTGTAAGCATCGCCCTATGATGTGGCTTACCTACGTATATGCAGCGTGCGTGCGCCGGCAAGATTTCCACAATTTCCGGCGAAACGAGATCATCGAAGAAAACCACGTCGGCAGACTGGAGCGCGGCATATCCTTTCCGCGTCAGCAAGTCCGGGTCGCCGGGGCCGGCACCCACCAGGACAACTGCGCCCGCCGGTCGCCGCACTTTCGCACTGCCGTCGATAACGTTTGAATGGCTATCCGAGCTGCTCACGTCTGCTCCTCTCTGAAACATAGCGACGGCGGGGGCCGATCGGCCCAATAGCGCCGCCGCACAGGAGAAAAGCTTAGCCTCTGTTCCACCCCCGATGAAGCAATTTTTCCTCACCGCGAGGGCTATATCCGGCCCGTATAAAAGGGTTCACTCCGGCATGAACCCAGAATAGAATAATGTTCTCTTTTACCGAGATAAGATTAGGCCGACTCCATGGCGGATCTGGGCCTACAGCGCCACCGCCGCGTCCTTTTTTAGGACACGCTTGAGCACTTTCCCGTTGGCGTTCCGTGGCAACGGCCGGTCTAGGGACGTAATAAAATCCGGCACTTTGTAGTCGCTCAGGCGTTCCGCGCAGTAGGCTTTCACGTCGTCCTCGGTTAGCGAACGATCCGTTGGCAGAATATAAGCGTGGACTTTCTCTGTAAGGACCGGATCGGGATCGCCCACGACAGCCACCTCGCCGATTTTCGGATGATAGGCGAGCATAGCTTCCACCTCGGCCGAATACACCTTGAAGCCGCCGCGGATTATCATGTCTTTCTTGCGGTCAAGGAGTTGCAGATAACCGTCCGTAGTCATGGCGCCAATGTCGCCGGACCGCCAAAATCCTGAAATGAAATTTTCTCGCGTCGCGATGGGATTATCCCAATATCCTGCCGCCACGTGCCCACCCTTAATCCAGACTTCGCCCGCCTCGCCCACAGGCGCTTCTTGCCCGTCGTCGTTCAGGATGCAAATCTCACAGCACGGCACTGGCCGGCCCACGGTGTCCACCTTCAACGCGCCTTCTCCGAGGTGCGTCATCGTGGAGGGTGACGTAGTTTCAGTCGATCCATAGGCGTTGACGAGTTGCACTTTCTGAAGCTTTGCGGCCAGGGTCTTAATGGTCGCCGCAGGCATGGGCGATCCGCCATATCCGCCCACGCGCCACGCCCGCCAGACCATGCAGGATAAGCAGGACCGTAATTAAAGTCCCTGTAACCACATTCCCTCCAACGCTTCCTCCCCGGAAAATACGTCCTGCGCCCCTGCTTGATCCCGATATCTGCGGAAATCAGTCCTCCGCCGCCTTGGGGGTTGCGAGGCGGAAGGAGAAGTGTATTGAGGGGTTGTCGCCTGGCCAAATGGAACCGAAAACCAATTGCCGCTAAACATGAAAGAGATGGTAACAATTCGAAACAGCCAAAATTCCAACGACCGTTAACCTATCCATCCTTTCATGGTTGAAAACCGGCCTTCGCATATGGAGTGACCCAATGAACCTGTCCGGAATTTCTGCCGTTATCACAGGCGGCGCATCAGGCCTGGGCGCCGCGACGGCGTGTCATGTTGCCGCCCTGGGAGCAAAAGTCGCCTTGCTTGATATTAATGCCGAAAACTGCGCGGCGGTGGCGAAGGACATCGGCGGCTTGGCGTTTTCCTGTGACGTCACCAAGGCTCCTTCTACGGAACAAGCCCTCGCCGATGCCAAAGCAAGGCATGGTGCCGCACGTCTGGTTGTCAACTGCGCGGGCATTGCTCCCGCGGCGAAAATAGTGGGTCGGAAGGGCCCGCACGATCTTGAGATGTTCCGCAAAGTCGTTGAGGTGAATCTCATCGGCACATTCAACGTGCTTCGGCTAGCCGCGGCGGACATGATGGCGTTGGGCCCGCTGGATGACGGCGAGCGCGGTGTGGTTATCAATACAGCGTCCATTGCCGGCTACGAAGGCCAAATTGGCCAAGCCGCCTACGCATCATCAAAGGGCGGCGTCATCGGTTTAACCTTGCCAGCGGCCCGCGAGCTGGCCAAATCCGGCATACGGGTCGTCACCATTGCTCCCGGGCTGATCGAAACACCCATGTTCAAGAATTTGCCGCCGGCCGCCGTGGAGAGTCTTGTCTTGTCCACTGTCTTCCCGAAGCGTCTCGGCAAGCCCGAAGAGTATGCCAGGCTGGTCCAGCACATCGCCGAAAACATACTCATCAACGGCAGTACCATCCGAATGGACGGCTCTATCCGTATGATCTAGCCTAGCTTGGATATCCATGAGCGCCACGGATATTTCTTCTCTCAAGAGGCGCGGGGGCGAACGATGCTCCCACCCCAACCCCTTCCAGGCACATGTTTTTGTAAAGCGCCGCCTAAAACGACGTTTTGCGTAACCGAGGCTTCGTATGAACATCGCAATTGAGCGATAATGGCGGCGGCGCGGGACGAACTTCAAATATTCGAAGACTTAGGCCGACCGCAAACCATTACAGTCGCGGGGCGTTTTCCTCGCCCCAAGAGTCGAAAGATACCGACGTCCCATGCAGGGTTTGAATAATCTCCAACGTCTCGAAGCGGAAAGCATTCATATCATGCGCGAAGTTGTCGCGGAGTGCGACAATCCCGTGATGCTGTATTCCATCGGCAAGGACAGCGCGGTGATGCTGCACCTCGCCATGAAAGCGTTTTATCCATCCAAACCGCCGTTTCCGCTGCTGCACGTAGACACCACGTGGAAATTTCGCGAGATGATAACGTTTCGCGATCAGCGCTCCAAAGAACTAGGCCTGGAGCTCCTGGTCTATACCAATCCTGACGGTATCGCGCAGGGCATAGGACCGTTTTCACATGGCTCAGCTGTCCACACCGACGTGATGAAAACACAGGCGCTCAGGCAGGCGCTAGACAAGTGGAAATTCGACGCAGCGTTCGGCGGCGCGCGTCGCGATGAGGAGAAGTCTCGCGCCAAGGAACGGGTATTTTCGTTCCGCTCCGCTCAGCATCGCTGGGATCCTAAGCAGCAGCGCCCAGAGCTTTGGCGCTTGTACAATGCGCGCAAGAATAAGGGTGAAAATATCCGCGTCTTTCCATTGTCAAATTGGACCGAATTGGACGTTTGGCAATACATCTATCTGGAAAGCATCCCCATAGTGCCGCTATATTTCGCGGCCGAACGGCCCGTTGTAAGCCGCGACGGCACCCTGATCATGGTGGACGACGAGCGGATGCCGCTTGAGCCGGGCGAAAAACCCGACATGAAAAAAGTACGGTTCCGCACATTGGGCTGCTATCCGCTCACCGGGGCCATCGAAAGTAACGCCGACACCCTTCCCGCTGTCATTCAAGAAATACTTCTGACCAAGAGCTCCGAACGCCAGGGCCGCGTCATCGATCACGACGCTGCCGCATCCATGGAGAAAAAGAAGCAAGAAGGATATTTCTGATGGCGCACGTGTCCGATATGATCGGAAAGGACATCGAAGCCTATTTAATGGCACATCAAAATAAGGGCCTGCTGCGCTTCATCACTTGTGGCAGCGTCGATGACGGCAAATCCACGCTTATTGGCCGCCTTCTATACGATTCAAAAATGATCTTTGAGGATCAGCTCGCGGCACTGGAAAGCGATTCCGAGAAGGCGGGCACCCAGGGCGGCAAGATCGATTTCGCCCTATTGGTGGATGGCCTCGCAGCTGAACGCGAACAGGGCATTACAATTGATGTCGCTTACCGCTTCTTCTCCACCGACAAACGCAAATTTATTGTCGCCGATACCCCGGGTCACGAGCAATACACGCGCAACATGATCACCGGCGCCTCTACCACAGAGCTGGCTGTGATCTTGATCGACGCACGCAAGGGCATTCTGGTTCAAACGCGCCGCCACTCCTATCTGACATCCCTCATAGGCATCCGCGATGTAGTACTGGCCGTCAATAAGATGGACTTGGTGAATTATTCACAGGACGTGTTCGATAAAATCGTCGCCGACTATCGCCTGTTCGCCAAACAAATCGGCTTTGAAAACGTTTTGGCCATTCCGATCTCAGGCCTCAAAGGCGACAATATCACCCACGCCAGCACCAATATGCCCTGGTACGGTGGCCCCACACTCATGACCCATCTGGAGACGGTGGAGATCGCGGACCGCCGGCACAATGCGCCCTTCCGCATGTGGGTGCAGTGGGTGAACCGTTCGGACATGGATTTTCGCGGGTTCTCCGGCCAGATCGCCGGCGGCGCTGTCAGCCCCGGCGACCGCATCCGCGCTTTACCGTCCGGGAAGGAAAGCCGCGTCGCACGAATCGTTACCCAGGACGGAGACTTGCACGAAGCCGTCGCCGGCCAATCCGTCACCCTGACGTTCGATGACGAAATCGACATCAGCCGCGGCGACGTCATTTCGGGCACGACCGCCCTGCCCGGCGTTGCCGACCAGTTCAACGGAACCATTGTCTGGATGAACGACGAGCATCTTCTTCCGGGCCGGCCTTACTGGATGAAAGTTGGCACCAAGCTGGTGACCGCCGCAGTCACAGACCTCAAGTGCAAGATCAACGTCAACACCCTCGAACGTCTCGCGGCCAAAACACTGGAGCTCAATGAAATTGGCGAGGTCAATGTATCGCTGGACCGGCCTATTGCTTTCGATCCCTACGAGGAAAATCCAGATACCGGCGGGTTTACCCTCATGGACCGCATCACCAATACCACCGTAGCCGCCGGTATGATCCGGTTCACGTTGCGCCGTTCACAGAACATCCACTGGCAGGCCGTGGATGTGAACAAGCAGGCCCGCGCCTCACTGAAAGGTCAGAAGGCTTGCGTGCTGTGGTTCACCGGACTATCGGGCTCGGGTAAGTCCACGATAGCGAATATGGTGGAAAAACAGCTGTTCGCCCTTGGGCGCCACACGTATTTACTGGACGGCGACAACGTGCGCCACGGCCTGAACCGGGACTTGGGATTCGTTGATACGGACCGCGTGGAGAACATCCGCCGCGTCGGCGAGGTTTCCAAGCTCATGGCGGACTCTGGGCTGATCGTCATGGTATCGTTCATCTCACCGTTCAAGGCCGAGCGACGTTTGGCGCGCAGTTTATTGGAGCCCGGCGAATTTGTGGAAATTTTCGTAGATACGCCGTTAGCCGAAGCCGAGAAACGCGACCCGAAGGGCCTTTACAAAAAAGCCCGGGCCGGCGAGATCGAGAATTTCACGGGCATAACCTCGCCCTACGAAACGCCCGAAAATCCCGAAATCCGGATCGACACAACGAAGATATCACCGCCCGAAGCGGCAGTGTATATCCTGAACTGGCTTGAGGACAACGGGATGCTCCTGGGCTTCCGCGAGCCCGGGGACGATACGCCGACAGCGTGATCGCCTAATAGTCGGCGAGCAAACGTTTAGCTCGAATGTGGACCGCCTCGTCAATCATTTGGCCGCGCAGAGCAATACTGCCGACACGGCGTCCCTTAGCCGCCTCATACTCGCGCACCACGTCCGCCGCCCATGCCACGTCTTCTTCGCTCGGAGAATAGATTGCGGACGCAACACGTACCTGTTTCGGGTGAATGCAGATGATTGTGGTCATACCCAGGGCTCGGGACAGCCTGACTTCACGCGCGAAACGGTCCATGTTGGTGTGGTTGGCGATGGACCCCATCACGCCCCAGCTTTCAAGACCGTGGACCGCCGCCGCGAGAGCCACCGTTTGCCCGGGTCCGCGCAAGGCCGCGTGACGCCGCTCAATCCCCAACGATGCCGCCAGATCCTCACCGGCCAGCGCCAGCGCTTGTAAACGTGGGGCTGCTGCGATGGACGATGCCGCCAAAATCCCAGGAGGAGTTTCTAGGATCGCGCAAAGAGCGATCTCGTCCTTGGGAAGACTTGCAACCGTTTCAAGCTGTGCGATTTCCGAGGCGATTGTCGTCAAATCTAAAACGCGCTCGGCCTTTGGAACCATCAGACCCGTCACACCGGCGCGCACCGCGGCAGCCAAATCGCCGCCCAATAAATCCCGTGAGTTGTTCACACGCACCCGGACCTGCACATCGCGATTGATGAGAGAGTCCACGGCTGCGCCTAACATTGCACGTGCGTCCACCTTGGCATCGGGCGCTACCGCATCTTCTAAGTCCAAAATCACAGCATCGGTGCCGCGCTCGTGCGCTTTCTCGATAAATGTTTCCGCTGACACCAGAATAAAAAGGACCGTTCGCCGTGTCATTACTGCGCCTTAACTCCGGGTCATTTACGTAACGGGCCGAGAATTTCGGCCTCATCGGCGCCCAATGCAGGCGCCGCACGGCGTATCGCACCCGGCGTACGCGACAAACGCGGCACCACATCATGCATGGGCACTGTCCCCAGGTCGCTGTCGGGAACATCCACCAGAATTCCGCGTGCCTTTACATGGGCGTCCGCCTCAAAATCGGGGGGATCGTAAACCGGCCCGACCGTGACTTGCGCCTCTTCAAAAAACGTCAGGTTTTCCGACAGCGTTTTTTGAGCAACGAAGTCTTGAATGATGGCTTCCAATTCATCGACGTGACCAAGTCGTGCAGTATTATTGGTAAACTTCGGGTCATCGACCATGTCCGGCCGTCCAATCGCGCGAAACAGCCGATGGGCCATATCTTGGGTCGAACCGGTCAGAGCAATCCATTTGCTGTCGGATGACTGAAATACGTTGCGCGGCGCGGTCATGGACGCACGGCCCCCCGACCGCGGCGGCACTTTGCCGGCGATCCTGTACTGCGCGGCGTCTGGACCGAGAATAGAATGCAGCGGCTCCAATAAGGACAGGTCCACCACCTGCCCCGTCCCGCCTAGCTTTTCCGTCTCGCGCAGCGCAACTATAACAGAGAACGCGCCCGTCAATCCGGCCACCATGTCCGCTAACGCCATGTTCGGCAGCACCGGCGGCTTGTCGGCAAATCCGTTCTTAGCGGCAAAGCCGCTCATAGCCTCCATCAAACTGCCGAAACCAGGCCGCCGTTTGTAGGGCCCGGTCTAACCCCACCCGGAGACGTGCGCCATAATAATCTTAGGCTTCAGCTGAAGCACGATGTCGGGACCAAGACCAAGGGCTTCCATGACACCGGGGCGGAAACTCTCAACAATCACTTGGGCCGTCGTAATGAGCTGGCGGAACTGGCTTTGTCCGGGGTCGGACTTGAGGTCTAGCCGAATGCTCTTCTTGTTTCTGCCATAAACCTTCCAGTAAGGAGACACACCGCCATCGATCCAGTGCCTGTCTGACGTCAGCACTACTGGGACAAACTAGTGTAATTGCCTAAAGGAGTGTTTTTGGCTCATCGTCACCATTGAGGAGTGAACGATGAGACATAGAACAGAACGTCATCAGGACGCCGCCGAGCGGACTTTGAAGGACATCCGGCGCAAGACGCGCAAGCGATATCTTGATGTGTCGCGCGGCCATTTTCTTTCAGGAGGCTCCGGATTTTTCTGTCGATTTCATCGTACTTGGATGAATCGAGCATGGTGGAATCGGTCGACATATCCTCTCATCGGTCCCTATCCAAGACCTATATCAAGTTAATGGAAAACCAAAATCTCCTTGTCGTATCGCCAAAACAATGAACGTGCGCGACGCTGCCCGATCCATTAATAGCTTGACCTTCCCGGGTTAAGCCTACACGGTTTGCGGGTAAACTCATCTCGGTTGTATCTGAAATCTTTGTCGGAGGACGGTCCCATGACCTGCGCGCAACCGCGAGCTATCATTTGGCGCACTTTGTTTTGCGCCTTGGTGTTATTTTCGACTACCGACGCGATGGCCCAGAACTCATCCACAAAAACAACGGTTTTCGCTGGAGGGTGCTTTTGGTGCATGGAGCCGCCATTCGACAAATTGGACGGCGTAATTTCAACCGTATTGGGTTTCGCCGGCGGACCCCTCGCCAACCCCACCTACAATCAGGTCACCGCAGGCGGAACCGGCCATCTGGAAGCCGTTCAAATAGCCTACGATCCGCAAAAAGTGTCCATAGAAATACTGCTGGAAACCTACTGGGCCAACGTTGATCCCGTGGACAGCGGTGGTCAGTTCTGCGACCGCGGCGAATCATACACCACGGCGGTTTTTTATGCGGATGAAGCGCAAGAACAAGCGGCGCAACGTTCAAAGGCGCTGGTCGCCGATCTGCTAGGCGGCGAAATCGCGACGAAAATCATCGCGCTCGATAAATTTTACCCTGCCGAGGACTATTACCAGAACTACTACATGAAAAATACGCTGCGCTACAAATTCTACCGCTGGAACTGCGGCCGCGACGCCCGCCTTGAAAAAGTCTGGGGTGAGCGCGCCAGCGAGCACATCACACTATTTGACTAAATTCTCGGCACACGCGTTTATGGCGTTCTTTTTAGCTCCTCCGCGGTTGCCATACCCTCGATAAATTCCACGCGCGCGCCATTGGGATCTTCCACAAACGCGAGCTTAATGCCCGTGCCCTCGATCATGCGCGGCTCGCTCAAAACCTTGTGACCGGCGGTGCGGATGCGCTCCACTATCGCGTCCACATCCTTGACCCTGAACGCAAGACGACTGAAAGCGTCGAAAACGTAGGGCTCGGTGCGGGCGGATCTGTAGTGCAGCAAAAGTGAGGGTTCCGATGCATAAAGATCACCGGAGAAATTCAGCGTCACTTCCTGATGCGCGTCGCGCTCCCCGCCGAGCCGCAGGGCTACTTTCGTACCGAGCATATAAATGTAGAACGTCTCGGTGGCTTTCAAATCCAGAACGTTCAATGCGGGAAAGATGAGGGCCGGTGCCGGCATTTCCTGGGCAATTGGCGGGGCGGCGTCCACGGCCTTGGGGTCCGTCGGCGTTGCCTCACAGGCGCTGAGCCAAATCATCATCGCGATGGAGACTATCGCGCAGTCTTTTGTCGACATACGTTGCCCTTCCCCGATCATTGCGCTCAACTCCCCGATCCTACTACTCTCCTATTAAACCGTATTTGTGTAACTGAATGCTAGAGTGCCGTGTCGGTGACGCATTCCGCGCAAACTCTACAAACTATGTTGGCGTAGAAGATCCATGACCTCCAACCTGACTCGGCGTGGCGCCATTTCCACAAGCCTTGGCTGCCTTGCTGTAAGCCTACCCGGTCCGTCTCGGGGCGCCGGCAGCGGTCCTACCTGAACCCAAAACCGGTGAGAATGGACTTGAGGAGTTCGGTTTCGGTCAACGCTCCCAGAGAACAGCACTAAGTTCGTTATGTCGCTCGTGAAACCGCAATGTAAATAGTGGATGCCAAATCCTGCGCCGTCATCGGATTTCGGAAGGTCACCACATGGGCTTCCGGCGTGGCAAACGCCAACGATAGGGCGCCGAGAAACTGATCGCTTGGTGGATCGTTGGACCACAGGGCAAAGACACCGTCGGGGCGTACAAAACCCGCGAGGCGGCGCAGTCCCTCTGGCGTGTACAACGGCGCGTGGCTAGGGTCGAGCAGGTTTTGCGGTGAATGGTCGATGTCCAGCAACACAGCGTCGAACCGGCGCTCCGGAGAGTGGGGGTCGAAGCCCGTCCCCGCGGAGCCTGCCATTGCGAAAAAATTGCCGTGGACAAACCGGCATCTAGGATTCGAGGTCAGCGTTGACCCTAGGGGGACCAAGCCTCTTTCATGCCACTCAATCACCGGCGCGAGGGCTTCAACAACCACCACAGAACTCACCCCGGGGAAACTTAAAGCCGCCTGCGCAGTATATCCCAGTCCCAGACCTCCGACAACGACGTCCACGGGTCTGCTCCCCCGCCCGTTCTCACCTTGCCCAATCAGGGCCTCGAGGCCCCGATTGGCTAAAGCAATCTCCCCGGCCGTGAATAGGTTGGACATCAGAAACTCATCACCGAGTTTAACTTCAAAGACATCCACGTCGGTTAAGGCTGGAATCCGGCGGCGGCGGAGAGAAATATCGCCGATGTCACTTGGACGGTGGTCAAGCTCCTCAAAATTTTTGCCCAAGACGTGGCTCTCCACTTTTTTCGGCGCAGCTAGGGTATGCAACCGGTATCCTCGTTCCCGGCTACCGGAACCCGGACTATTTTGAACAGCGCGCCGACATAACCTCGATCAATCCCGACGCCGTTCCATACTGCATCCGAGGTTCATTCTCGGTAAAATATACGTCAAGGGCGGTCCGATAGTCGTCATTTCCCCACGCCCTCAAGCAGGCGAAATTGTGCTTCATAAGCGCTCCAAATTTCGACCGCACTTACGACCGCCGCTCACGTCCAAGAACCTTCTCCCACCCATCCAACACACCGGCCACAAAGGCCAGTCGCAGCGGCGGTTGTAAATTGACATATTTTTCGCCAGTTATTGCCGAAGCGGGAGACATCCCGCTAAGCAACAGCAATCCGATGACCACGCATAAATCTTCCGCATGCTGAGCCTAACCTTTGCACATCGCCAACGCACCGGAGTCCGTTGCCGGCCAAGACTGGCGCTTGTTTTATTGATAGCTATCAGCAGCCGGATCGCTCTTCGCAGAGCCTATGCAGCCTCAGAGCCTAACGGGTTCTTACAGGTTTATAAGATACACCTGCCCGCCATGCCGACGAATGCTTACAGCGCGGGCAGATTCGCTCTCCTGCCCATTGACTGTCGAAGGTCGCTTCACAACTCAGGCACCGCCGAGCTTTGACGTCGGCCTTTTCTTCGTAAAGGCTGCCGGCATCACGTAAGGTATTCTCTGTGGTGGGCATGTAGACTCCTTGAACTGTGTCGCAAAATATAGATTTGTACTTAAGATCTGCTTTTGGCGCTCACGACATTAATCGAACCACGGCCCATGCCGTAACCACCAAGACCAAAAAGGCAGAGTGACGAAAAGCCGATCAGGCGGGTGAGCCAACGACCATGCGACTTCGCTCCACAAATGTATGCCGGATATCTGGTGGGCCGGAACTACATGCCGTCGAAGGCGTTCTGTTTAACTGCGCAGCTTATCGTGCCGAAAACGATTCAGCCCGGACCGTAGCTCCGCCGCTTATGCCGAGGAGTGCTGTCGCGACGTGTTCCCTCGCTGCCGTACTTGGAGCCACACTACCGCGTAGCGCGCGATAAAGCCAGCTTCGTCTTCTGAAAACGGTTGTCCCGCATACGATCAGAAATTGGTGTAAGAACTTGTGTGCCACCGAATAAACCCCATATAAAGAGCCCTCCAAAGCATGACCCTCGCACATTGGAACACATACGCGGTGCGCCGGCTCCATGAAAGTGGGCCCGCAATTCGATCAAAACGTGAGGTCCAAGCCGTTCGTGAACTGATCCAAGATCAGGCGGCGTGTGGATGGCCTTTTCCGTCCGCTTGAAGCGGACAAACCAAATGAACCGATAGGACAACTCTCACGACGGCTTCAGCGCAGAACTTGGAATTTATGTACCGCGTGAGTATTGGGTCGTCACCAGACACCGCCGGTAGTGCTGATCAACAACCGGCGCCGCGCCTCGGTTTCTAGCTCTTACAGCGAATCTCTATCGGGATTGGTGGTGTGGACAGTCTGCGCCTAACCGCTCTCTGACTCTGTTTCCCTGTTAAGCAGGGTAATTACAGGAAAATTTATATCTTTTGAGCATCTTCGTACGCGTATGGCCCGCCGAAACTGCGCCATAGCGGCGTATTAGTCGGAAATTCCCTAAATCTCGGAACAGGGAAATCATCTCTCGGATACAGGGAATTAACAGCGCCGGTACAGGGCGCAAACAGCGATCACCGACAGTGTCAATGTACCCGGTAAATTCGGTCGACCGATTATGCAGAACCCGCCCATTGCTAGGTGGAAATCAGCCCATTCACAAACGCACGAACCCATCGCTGTTCGATGGTGGATGAGGCGTAGGGCTAGCCACGTCCAGCCCCGCCGCACGGCGCTCGGTCATCGGGTCCGTGGCCCGACCGGAGCCTGCTCGGGCACGATAACTCTACCGCCGCGAAATACTAAGTCGAAAGTTCGAGCAAAAGGCTGATTTTTCGCTCTAAAAAAGGAGCAAATTAGCCGAATTCGGTTACAGAGCTTTCGTCCAAAACCTCGCTCCCACCGAAGGACTGGGCCGAACCGGAGCCACAGCCGAAAGCGGACCTACAGATATCCCGGCCAACTGTTCCGCTCCCGTGGGGAAGCGCAGCTTTGCTCATTTCGCCGGGAATTTGAAGCCGAAATCATAAGCGTCAACGCGATCATCTCACTTCCGACGCAATCTGCGTATGGACATCTGTCCATATTATTTTGGAGATCAAGCGGTGCTACATCGGGATAGTCCGCGTCAATTACAAACGCGCTTCGTTTCAAATGGGATCTGTTGGTCGGTTGGTGGGACAGAAGTGAGATATGCGATCTCTAAATGGGACTCACTTTTATAGAAATGGGATTCGAAAGAACGAATGTGAGATGAGTTGATCTGTTTTCGATCTTAAAAAATCTGTGAATAAGAACACGAGATTTCATTTTTCTGGGGATAACTCAGTGCACATGAAATTCATCAGTATATAATTGTGGTTATAATAAAATGAATTTGTAAATACGAACAATTTGAGAAAACGAACTAAACGATTCGAAGCGATGGAGAGGTTGTTACTCAACAATACGAAAGGGTGTTCCGTGAATTCTACATTGTCAAAGCCAGCAGGACGCGGGTCGCTTAATCGCGTCATTGAAGATCTACCAATCGCTTAACTTAAGCCTTACGCCGGCAATGCTCGTATGCATTCCAAGCGCCAAGTCCGGCAAATAGCCGACAGCATCACCCGTTTCGGCTTCACCAATCCCGTGCTGATTTCCGATGACGGCATGATCCTGGCCGGCCACGGCCGAGTTGCGGCAGCTAAGCATCTTGGTATGGCGAGCGTACCCACGGTTCGCCTCTCCCACCTCTCCGAAACGGAGAGGCGTGCATACGTTCTTGCGGACAATAAATTGGCATTGAACGCCGGCTGGGATCAGGATTTGCTGGCGATGGAACTTCAGGCCTTAGTGGATCTTGAATTCGATGTTGAATTAACCGGCTTTTCTCTGACTGAGATAGACTTGGTGCTTGATGCAGCAAAAGAGCGTGATCCCAACGGACCCTCCTCGAGCCCAGAAGACTTCACCCCTGCTCTGCCTACAGCGGTGGTGAGCCGGAGAGGTGATCTTTGGCAGTGCGGGCGCCATCGCGTGCTCTGCGGTGACGCCCGGGATCTCTTGGACTACGCCACACTCTTGGACGGCGAAGCTGTCGACCTAATCTTCACCGACCCTCCCTACAACGTCCCCATAGACGGTCATGTTTGCGGTCTTGTGCAGCCATGTGATAGCCTATCATTCGCGCCGGAAAAAGTAGGCTCAGACTGCAAAGTTTTCGCGTTCCTCCATTCGTGAATTCTTTCACGTAAAGTGTCCCTGAAGCGAGACAGTTCTCTGATTAGATTTGCTCTATCTACTTTGCTTCTAGTTTTACTATCGGCCCCCTCCTGCGCTGACGTTTTAGGCGCGGCCGAAGTGACGGACGGCGACACCCTAAAAATATCAGGCGAGCGCATACGGATATTCGGAATTGACGCCCCTGAGTCAAAACAGACTTGCAAGCGTGACGGTGTGACATGGCTTTGCGGTCAAGAGGCCGGAAAGGCTCTGCGTGAATTAGTGGCCAATCAATCTCTAAGCTGCGATGAGCGGGACAAGGATCGCTACGGGCGCATTGTTGCTGTGTGTGTTCTTCCCGATGGCCGAGACATTGGTGCGGTCATGGTGTCGTCGGGGTTGGCTCTCGACTATGCCCAATACTCAAAAGGCGCATATGCAGCTGCTGAATCTGAAGCCCGCGAGGCTAGTCGAGGCATGTGGGCAGGTGAGTTTGTGAAGCCGTGGGAGTGGCGGGCCAAATCGGTAGCGGCGCACCGACACCTGGGCGGTCTCAGCTAATCGCCCCGTTCTTCGATTTCGCGTCTATGTTCGTCTAATCGCTTTCCGTTGTAAGTCCATGCCCAAGGGACGGTGGCGTTCCTGGCCACGCTCGATGGCGGCGGAGGCTTGCGCGACCTGCCGGTCTGTGGAGATGCCGGTCTGTGGAGATGCCGGACAAGGCATGCGCCTTGCCCACATCTCCACAGGTACAACGGCCACAAAAGGCTTTCGACATGATTGAAGCTTTGGCAGCGTGATCAGCAACCGGAATACACCTTAACGGCGCTGCCAATCTGTCCAAACAACCAGGACCACCTCATCTCACGCAAAAAGCCGCGCGATACAGTTCTCGCAATTAATGTGCAAGCGGGTCCGGACGGACCTGGAATTTAACCAGCTGCGCCGGTGCGGTCGGGTCGTCTCCTTCCTGGTGCCAAACCGGTATTGTACTGTTGGTGGCGTATGCACCCCGACCCTTCCATCCGCCGGCAGGGTCATCAATCCGGCCGTCAGCCCAGCGGGTGAAGAAACCCATCGGGTACGGCACCCGCAAGGTCACAAACCGCTCTTCATCTGGAAGGAACGCAATCAATGAGTCGGAGTTGGATCCTGGCACCACGGGCACGTCTTTACCCAGGCCCAGCGCGTTGTTCAGGTCGACCCAGTGTCAACGGCGGAGCAAAATTAGTCCACCCGGGCGGAGCAAAACTAGTCCACTTAACGTTATGCGGTACGCGGTGTTGGGGGGTTGTCCCGGTAGTCCATAGGAGGGACCCGCGCTGCTTCGTGTAGCGCTTGCGTTACGCGGAGCGAAGCAGCAGTGGGAGGTTCCTGTGGGCCCACCGGGTCAACCATTGCACCGGCGGTTAAGCAGGTATTTTTGGGGATTTCCGCCGTTTTTGGCTTTGGTTGAGACGATAGCTCTCGCCGTTCATTTCCAGGATATGGACATGGTGGGTGAGGCGGTCCAGCAAAGCCCCGGTCAGGCGTTCCGAGCCGAATATCTCCGTCCACTCATCGAACGGCAAGTTGGAGGTCACCAGGATCGAGCCCCGCTCGTAGCGCTGGCTGAAGACTTCGAACAGCAGCTCGGCGCCGGTCTTCGAGAGCGGCACGAAGCCGAGTTCGTCGATGATCAGAAGGTGATACTTTGCCAGTTGCTTCTGCAGGCGCAACAGGCGTTTTTCATCCCTGGCCTCCATCAGTTCATGAACCAGGGCAGCGGCCGTGAGGAAGCCGACGGAGAGCCCCTTTTGGCAGGCCGCCAGACCGAGACCGAGGGCGATATGGGTCTTGCCGGTTCCGCTGAACATTGCCGAGCGCGATGATATTCTCACGACGCTCGACGTATTCGCATCGCGCCAACTCCAGAACCAGCATCTTGTTGAGCGATGCGATGGCCTTGAAGTCGAAGCTGTCGAGGCTTTTGACGGCGGGGAACCTGGCCTGTCTGATCCGCCGCTCGACCATGCGGCGCTCACGGTCGATCAGTTCCAACTCGGTCAGACGGACAAGATACCGCACATGGTCGGCGCCCTCGGTGGCGCATTGGCGGGCCAGCTTGTCGTATTCGCGCAGGAACGTCGGCAGTTTCAGGGTCTTGAGGTGATGGGCCAGCAACACTTGCGGCGTATCGGTCATGACGCGCCTCCACCCAACAAGCTCATATAACTGGCGGCGGCCGTGGTCGCCACGTTGGCCCGAGGCAGGTAGGGATAGATATCCAGGTCGAGTTTGGGCGGGCGTCGCTCGATACGGCACAGCACAAGGTGTTTGACGGCGTCGTAGCCGATCGCACCCAGGCGCAGGGCGTCCTTCACCGCGCCGTGAAGCACCTCGAGATCGAAGGTCTCCACAAGCCGAAGGACCTGGACGTATTCCCGCTTGCCGGCCTTGCCCATGCGCGCCTCCAGGAGACGGCGCAGGGTTGGGAAGGCATCAGGCAGTTCCCATCCGGCTAGCGGCGCGGCCTGATCCAGGGCACCGATCTTGTGCTCCAGCAAAGGCAGGTAGTGGATCGGATCGAAGACCATATCTTCCCGGTCGTAGGAACGGGGGTGTCGGGCAATGATCCCGGCGCCGCAACCGATAACCACCTCGTGGACATAGCCACGGATCCAGACTTCCTGATGGCCGTAGGCGACGGGCACGGAATAGTCATTCGTCCGGTAGCGCACCAGGGACAGCGAGTTGACCCGCGTGCCCTGCTTGTCGCACGCGTCGAACGGTGCCGGCAGTGGCCTCTTCAACGCTTCGCGGTCACGCACAAACCGTTCGCCGATGCTCTCGCGGTGGCCGCGCAGGACGTTGCCTTGCCGGTTGCGGCATTGCTCTTCCAGGTGGCCATTGAAGGCGTCCCAGCTCGCGAACCGGGGAAGCGGCGTCATGAAGTTCCGCCGGGCATAGCCGACCACCCCCTCCACATTGCCTTTGTCGTTACCCTTGCCGGGACGGCCGTAGCGGTCCTCGAAGAGGTAATGGGACTGCAGCCCGCTGAACGCCCGCGTTCGTTGCCGCGTGCCATCTGACAAGATGCGCGACACCAGACACTTGTCGTTGTCGTAAAGAATCGATTGGGGAACGCCGCCGAAAAAAACAAAGGCTCTGTTGTGCCCGTCCAGCCAGGCCTCCGTCGTCGCCGCCGGGTAGGCCGCAACGAAGCAGGCATCGCTGTGGGGAAGTGTCATGACGAAAAAATGCGCCCGATACTTGA
This sequence comes from Rhodospirillaceae bacterium, assembly GCA_963662375.2. Classification (GTDB taxonomy): domain Bacteria; phylum Pseudomonadota; class Alphaproteobacteria; order Rhodospirillales; family Rhodospirillaceae; genus UBA11612. The sequence continues at coordinate 4,080 of CAXXRP010000012.1, read as the reverse complement.
CGCCGGCGATGATCGCATCCGCCTCGCCAAAGTCCGCTCGAGCATGGCCCGGAGGATGTGACAACGGCACAAACATCTCACGCCGACGAAGGCGCCGTTCCCGAACGTAATCCTTCACGATGGTCTCTTTGCCCGTGAAGCCATGTTCGTCGCGAAGGCGCTCGAAGATACGCTTCGCCGTGTGGTGCTGCTTACGGTGAACCGTTCGGTCCTCCTCCAGAATACGGTCGATGATATCCGTGAAGGGGGCCAGTTTCGGGCGTTTCGGTGGCTGGCGTCGCCGATATCCCGGCGGTTCCGAATGCCGCAGCATCTTCCTCACCGTCTCGCGCGCAATGCCAAACCGACTTGCCGCCTCTCGCTGGCTCAGACCATCAACATGGCAGGCCAGCCGAACGCGCAGATATAGGTCCACGGTGTACATCCTCCCGCCTTCCATCTCAAAAAAGATCGAAGGCTACAGGTGGCAGAGTTTTACTCCGCCCGCGGCTGGGAAATCCCGCCGCTTCCGTGGACTAATTTGTCACCGCCGTTCTCACCTGGGCGACAGGACGGCCAGCAGACGACCACTGCGTCAGCGAGTTAGTTCACGATCATGGATTCACGCAGGAAGGTGCCAGTAGTTTTATCCGTGTCTTTGACGATACTTTTCGGGTTGTCAATTTGTGTCTATCTGATAGTATTTCTGATAATGGTGAGGGAAAGACTGAGCCAAAGTCTGATGGGAAAGGCGAGGACAGTCGATCCGATCTAGAGATCGGCGATCTGATCCAAGCGGAGGTCAATGGTCAACTTCAGTTTTCCGAGCCGAAACGCATCCGAGCCATCCAGGTGCATGAGGGTCAGAAATGGGTTTTCGTGGACGGACATAAAGCGGGGATTCTGATGGAGCAAGCAAGACCAGTTGAGCCGTCAGAGACAACGTCTCCTGACAAGATTCCGACTTTAATACCACCGACGCTGCCCCTAGTAGATGATCCCTCGCTATGGCATGAGGAACGTTTGATTGATGACAACGGCGCAGAAATATTCGTCCGCTTCAAACACAAGCCCTCTCCCGAACATTATGCCTATGTCCGCGATTATTATGAATTCAAGCTCTCCCGCATTAGCCAGCGGAAAGGTGCATTACCCGCGAAAGATTAAAGGTAGTGTAGCGATTTTTCCCGGCCTGGTCGACTTAGGACACCTCGCCCCTATTTAGGACAGCACCAGACGTTTTGCTTGACACGTCTGCGCCCCGGATCGACCGTAGGCTCGGCCCATAATTGCCCAAGGGACTCAAAATGCGCCGTAATCCTTTCAATTTCTCACAAGATTTAACTCGTTCCCGTTTTCTCAAGATGACGAGTGCGGCGAGCGCCGCGTTGCTGGCGCCCGCGCTGCCGTCAATCGCCGCTGCCGAGCCGATGGCTACAAAAGCGATTCCCAAGAGCAAAGACGGCGAACAGCTGCCAGTGATCGGGCTAGGTACGGCACGGACGTTTTCCCGGCGCGGTGATGCGGATGATATGGCCAGCAAAGCCGGAGTCGTGCGGACACTGCTCGAGGGCGGGGGGAGTGTTATCGATACCGCGGCCGCTTATCGCGACGCCGAAGAATTGAGCGGTGAGCTTGTTGAACAGATGGGGTTTCGTGACCGTACGTTTTTCGCCACCAAGTTTGGCAAGCGCGGCCGGGAGAATGGTATCCAATCAATGGAGCGGTCCTTCAAGCATCTGCGCACCGACATGATTGACCTGATGTATGTCCACAACATGGTCGATGTTGATACGCATTTGTCGACCTTGAAAGACTACAAAGCCCAAGGCCGCATCCGGTATATGGGTGTGACCAGCACAGGTCGGCGCCAAGACAATCTTGCCACCTGGATGGACGACTTGGACTTCGTTGAGTTTGCTTATTCAGTAGCGAGGCGAGGTGCGGAGAACAGGTTGTTGCCAGCTGCTCAGGACAAAGGTGTAGCTGTATTTGTCGCCATGCCGTTTAGGATCGGGGCAGTGCTCAGGCCCATGCGCGATAAAGAAGTGCCGCAGTGGGCGAGGGAAGAATTGAATTGCCATACTTACGCGCAGCTGGCGCTGAAGTTCGTGGTGTCTCATCCAGGCGTCACGGTTGCAATTCCGGCGACGTCCAATCCACGGCACATGGCCGAGAATCTTGATGCTGGGCGTGGGCCGATGGCCGATACCAAACAGAGTGCGCGTATCGCCGCGTTATGGGAAGACTTGTAACATTAGGGGTAGCGGACGAACTGGGCACGCGTGGTCCTGGCAAAAGCATTAACCACGAATGGTTTTGGAAAACTGGCGTCCCGTAGGTGCCGAAAGTGGGCACCACTGGGTGGTTAACGCACAGCGTTCATAAGTTCTGGCCGGGCCGATGGCTTCCCATCGGTGATGAAAGCGTGAGCCGAAGGGAGTCAGCCTAATTAGTCGTGCGAATGGGATCCGTTGGGAAATAAGAGAATTAAGGTCGCTCCCCCAGGCTTCCTAAGTCTTAAAATATCACCTACTCTTTTTTTCTCCGTCTGGAACGGGAGCCATGCCATGCCCAAAATAGATCCTCGCGTTATCGATCTTTACAACGAGTACATTCACACCTCGCTGTCGCGATCCGAATTTCTGGCGCGCGTCACGTGCGTTGTCGGTGCGGCGGGCGCTGCGGCGGTGCTGCCGCTGGTCGAGCCCAACTACGCGTATGGCCGTCAAGTTGATGCGGACGATGCGCGCCTTGATTTAGGCTACATCACCTATGACGGCGTGGCTGGACCGGTGCGCGCCTATCAGGCGCGGCCCAAGGGCGGCGGCAAGCTCCCGGCGGTAGTGGTGATTCACGAAAATCGCGGGCTAAATAAACACATTGAGGACGTCGCTCGTCGCGCGGCCCTCGCTGGATATCTGGCAGTGGCACCGGATGGCCTAAGCGTTGCTGGGGGCGCGCCAGAAGATCAGGAAGCTGCCCGCGATCTATTCGCCAAGACCGACCGCGCGCGCATTGGCGGCGACGTGATGGCCGCTGTGCCGTATCTGGCCGCGCATCCCGAAAGTTCGGGACGGGTTGGATCGGTCGGCTTTTGCTACGGTGGCGGCATCGCCTTGCGAAGTGCGGTAGAGGTTGAAGGCTTGAGTGCAGCCGCCGGCTTCTATGGACGCGTGCTGGGCGCGGAGGACGTGGCCAAGTTGAGCGTACCCGTGATGATGCATTTCGCCGGTAACGACCCGCGCATCAACGGGGGCATCCCCGATTTTCGGGCGGCGATGGATGCGCAGAACGTACCCTACAGTATTCACATGTATCCAGGCACCGGCCACGGCTTTCACAACGACACGAGCCAGGCGCGTTATGATGCCGAGGCGGCGAATTTGGCGTGGACCCGGACGGTGGCCTTCTGGGATCATTATTTGAAGGGCTGAGGGGGCATTGTCAGAGGAAACCCACCTGGTTTGAAAGACTATGATGCAGTGGCGCACAGGCTGCAAGTCGCCGCAACTCAGCCAACGCGTCTGAACGATGGATCTTGAAAACTTGGCGGCTGTTGAGATGGCGCTCTTGATTGAAGTGGTTGTGAACTGAAGCGTGGATTGACGCGAATTTCTGCAGCGATTTAGAACTTCTGAATCTCGCCATCGCTCGCTCTCGTCGCCGGAACGGTTGATGCGAGTTCTCGGCCCGGCATTGTCAGAGGAAAACTACTTGAGCCGACAAATCGCGTCTCATAACGTTCTCGGATGAGCAATCCCTTCCGATATTTCAAGACTTCGCCAGAGATTATCCGCTTGGCTGTTATGATGTATGTTCGATTTCCGCTGTCGTTACGGCAGGTCGAGGACCTGCTTCATGAACGAGGGATCGATATCTGCTACGAGACGGTGCGGTCTTGAGCAACTTCGAACACAATTACCCTGTTTACGATCCGGATGAGTGGGCAAATCTTGCTCATTGCCGCCGTGAGAAGACGGAGTAGGCGCTTCAGATGTCGATAGCTGGCAGCACGAACTGTCGGGGGTTTCGGGTCCTCACAACCACACTTCACTCAGGTGTAGGCAACGCTGGTAGCGGGTCCCCGCAACCACCTTT
>CAXXRP010000011.1:0-114343 GCA_963662375.2 Rhodospirillaceae bacterium | reverse complement strand
TCCTCTGACAATGCCGTGCGGGGCGTTCTGTTCTGCTCAACCCCACGCGGAAACAATGAAGAAGGATTGAGCGACGACCGCTATGGTTGCTACCTCAATCTCGACACCTGGCGCGATTACGTCACCGCTGCGGGATTTACCGAGATGCGGCATTATTACCGCCCGCCAGGTCTGCCACGCCATAACCCGCCGTGGCTCGCGACTGTGTGGCGCAAAGACTGACAGCCTCATCCAGCGAACGTCGGTCTTGGGTCACGGCGACACAGCTCGGCGATGCTGTCCTCGCCCCGCAGCCCGGCAGCACAATACGGACCTTCTCCTCAGAAGAATATCGCTTGCGCGTCTTGCGCCGGATGTCCTTCAAAGTCCGGTCGGCCGCATCTTGGTGACGTTCTGTTCTATGTCTCATCGTTCACTCCTCAATAGTGACGATGAGCCAAAAATTCTCCGTTACGCAATCATCTCAATCTGCCCCATAAGCGCTGATGTCGGACAAGAGCTACCAACAGCAGCGGGTATCCGAGCGGTCTCCGCTAATCGGCCGAAAGCACTTACTCTGCTTCCGCTAGGGTGTGCAGCGGTTCGCCAGTTTTCGACGCTACTTCTTCGGGCGGGTGCAGGATAAACGCCTGTTTGAATTTCACGTTGAACGCCGACGATATGGCGGTGTTAATCCCGGTCTTTGGGTCGGGATAGGCGTCGGCCAGGCGGTACAAAGCTCTATGCAGCGACGGCGACGAAACCTGGCCATAGCTCTGGTGATGCGTTGACCAACCGGTATTCAGCTGGAGGTACCATCCCTCGATATCGGCATAGCCGCCCATCAGGCCTTCCGCCCCCTCGGGGGTGAGCTTCAAGCGGAACCGCAGATCGCGGATGGGCAAGACTGGGTGGGCGTTGGACACGATAGCATCCGGTAAGGTCAAGTCGGCGGCCCCGCTGGTCAGTACCCCGTTGGTAATCTTACCGTGAAACGTCTGGATGAAGCGTTTACCCCAGCGCATGTCGATGCGCTGGGAGCTGCCCGGCATAAAGTTTTTGCCGGACGCGTCCGTCCGTAGTGGATCAAGCCCGCGGTAGGCGGTCACTGTCACGTCATCGTCGTTAGTTAGGCTATCTACTTTCGTCAGTTCAATCAGCGTTCTGTTATACGGACGCATTTGCATGACCTGCTCATCATACTGGTCCACAGGGGCCTCGACTCCATCGCCGTACCCGTTGACGCAGCCAATGGCGCGGTAAAGCTGGTTATCGACCCCCCGCTCGCCTTCGGGGCTAACGAAATCCTCGGGATCGTCCCGGCCGTCGAGATTCATGCCGAGGGAGATTTTTCCGCCGGCCTCGTAAAAGGGATAAGGTTCTTTGGTATTTGACGGGACCCATATCTCGCCTTCGCGAGCGAGCTGTGTTTCAAGAACTGTCCGTTGCTTTCCATCATCAGGAAACAGAATCCTGAATTGCTCACGTGGGCCGTTGTTGAAGCCGTGGGGGCAGTCGGCCTTTCCTTCGGAAGGCATGAAGATCGACCAGCGCCGCTCCGTCATGACGTAGCCGATCGTACGGTTTTTCAGCGCAGTCCCCGAATTATCTTCGGCCGCGACACCGCTGGTACTGGAAATAGCGATGGCTATAACGGTGAGCAACACATGTGAGGCGATCAATGATCGAATTTTCACCGGTAAATAACGCTCCATAAGACTCTCCTAAGCTACCGTCGTTACTCTACACTTGACGTTAAAGAATACTCTCTCCTGGCCGCAACGGCTTGAACCCTTTGTCCTAACCGTTGAATATTTATTATTCGGTACGCAGCATCCTTTCGAAACCTCATTTTTCAAGTGCCTAACCGCAATGGCAGCCGCCAATCCCGCACTTTCTGCTGCGCTTGCCGGCCGCACGGAAGGATTATAACCACTTCAACCAGCAAAGTCATTTCATCAGTCGCAAAACCTTCAAGCTCAACCGCGTTGCTGCTCTGGCTGAGTGGCGTCAACTTGCAGCCTAAGTGTCGTTGCATCATAGTCTTTCAAACCAGGTGGGTTTCCTCTGACAATGCCCTCAACTGCGCTACCGGCGCCATTCACGCCGCTGCGTGGTCCGATCTCGGTGGCCACATCGTCGTCGTGCGCGAGGACGTCGGCCGTCACAATGCACTCGACAAGCCGATCGGTGCCATGACGCGGATGAAGATTGATCCGGCAAGTGGTTTCGCCGTCATCACCAGCCGGTGCAGCTTTGAGATGGCCCAGAAAGCGGTGGCGGCCCGTATCCGGGTCCTGGTAGCGATTTCCGCGCCGACCGGCCTGGCGTTGGCCATCGCCGACCGTACGGGCCTCAGTCTTGTGGCGCTTGCACGGGCCGACAGCGTAACGGTCTATGCCAATCCCGAGCGTCTTTCCGGAACCAAGTCGGGCACGGAGCAATGACGCCGGAGAAGATGGTCCATATGGCCAATCAGATCGCGCAGTTTTTCGCGCCTTACGGACGTGAGCAAGCTGTCGCAGGGATTGAGGATCACTTGAGAAAGTTTTGGGAGCCGCGGATGCGCGCGCAGATCATCACATATGTTGCTACCGATTGTGGCGACCTGCACGAATTTGTCGCCGAGGCCGTTCGCCAGCTGGCAGGAAATCGGGGGTCACAGTTGGAGCAGAGTGATAATTAGGGTCAGAAATGGATGCGCCCGCGCCCTATTGTAGTAACAGGCATACGACCTCAGCGTAAGCGCCGGAGCAATAATCCCTCGGTGAAGCGGCCTTCATCACGAATACGCTCGGATGAGGTAAGTGGAAGGGACAGGTACAGAAAATCTGTCAGGTCGTCGGCTATTTCGGCCGCTGGCCGGAAACCAGGGTGAACTTCTGCACCCGGTAGTTTTCGGAAATGTAGAGGTTGCCGCGGGAGTCAAATTCGGTCTGATGGTTGCGATCGATCTCGCCGGCATAAGTGCCGAAATGGCCGAACACCGTGAGCTCCTTACCGTCGGCGCGGCGAACGAGACGCGTCTGGAAATTGCCGAGGTCGGCGAGAGCGAGGATACTCTGTTGCGCATCCGGCCAGAAGCTGATGCTACCTACGCTGCCGGTGCCGATCGTCTGCTTGGCGTAGGTGTACTCCGCAACGAACGTGCCGTCGCGCTTGAAAACCTGCATGCGGTTGTTGTCGCGGTCGCACACATAGACGAAGCCGTCCTTGGAGACCCGAATGCAATGGACGATGCGGAATTGGGGCGGGGGGGGCGCCGAGGGATCGTAAGGCCCGACCTTGTCGTCGGTGGGCGGCTTGCCGTAAGCGCCCCACAGGCGCTTGAATTTGCCGGTGTCGGCGTCGAATACGATGACGCGATGGTTGCCGTAGCCGTCGGCGATAAAGGCCTCATTGGTAGTGGCGTCCACGGCAATGTCGGCGGCGCCGCCGAGCTGAGTCTGGTCGAGGCTGCCCTTGGAGGGGCCGGCATGGCCGATCTGCATCAGGAATTTGCCGTCGCGGGAGAACTTCACCACCATGCCGTCGGCCGGCCGGCCGCCCCTTCCGGCACGGGTGGCATTGCCGCCGATCCAAACATTGTTCTTGTGGTCGACGAAAATGCCGTGTTCGTTCGAGGGCCATTCATAGCCCTGCCCCGGCCCGCCCCAGGCCTGGACCACGTTGCCGTCCTGGTCGAACTCGATCACCGGCGGCGCGGGGATGCAGCAGATCGCATGTGGCGGGTTGGTCGCGGCTCCCTTTGCCCACGGCTCGAGGGTGTTGGGCCGCTGCACCAGCCACACATGATCCTTGGAATCGACGAACAACCCGCCGATGACGCCAAGCGCCCAGTTGTTGGGCAGCGGCAGCTTCGGCCAACCGATATCAACTTTATACTGCGGTGGTCCCGCCGCTGGCGTCGGGTCAGCGGCAAGCACCGGCAGCGCTGTCGATAGGACAGCAGCCGCCACGATCCGGAACAAGCACCGCATTAACGCTCGCGCCATGACGTTCTCCTTGCTGAAAATTGCCCCAATTCCACCGCCACACACCCTGCGGCGGTGCTCTCCGTCAAAACCTGCGCTTTCCGCTACGGGATAGCGATCATCCAGTAAAGGCCAGCGGCGCCATCTTGCGGCGTGCCGATATCGATGACCGTCCTTTGCGCCGCCGGCGCGTCGGGCTTGTCGGCGAACAGCAGGTCATAGCGGTCGTGGCCGGTGATGTCGCCGGGCTTCTTGTCGCCGTCGTAGGTCCACAACGAATAACCTTGGTAGACCCACTGCCGGAAATCGTCTGGGTGCGTGATCACCGTCCATTGTCCCCATGCCGTGGCGTCGTCCGGCGCCCGATAGGGGTGCCAGATCTTTCGGCACTCTCCGTCGCAACCGACGTGAGCGATGCCGATGTCGCGGCCGACCGCCGGCCGCAAAGGCGACCCCCGCCTGAAGCCGTGTCCGCCGCCGGACTGCACGATATGCGCCTCGCGGCGGTACAGGGTGAGCCCGTTCGCGGTCGCAAGCACCTTGCCCTGCGTGGGCGTGTTCTGGATCGTGACGGTGGGGGGATTGTAATAGCGGTACAGCGCGGCGACATCCCACTGCTTGTCGACACCGATGCCGTGGGCATCGTCGGGCGCGAGGTCGAAGGCGCAGGTGTAAAGGCCCTTGCCCTTGTAGGTCCACTGCTTGATGCCGTCGTCGCGCACCACGAAGTTGAAGTCGCCGATGGGATCGCTGAGCTGCGGGGCTTCGGCCGGGAGCCACGGGCTGTTCTGGCGTTTGTCCCTTTTCGGCTCGCCGGCAAAGGTATAGAGCGTCATGTTGCGGTGATTGACGAGGACGAGGCTGGTCGCATCTTGCACCTCCTTGACACCGAAGCCGGCCGGCAGCTTGATGCCGCTCACCGGATAGAACAGCGCCACCTTCCATTCCGGCGGCAGCGGAACGTCAGGCACGGCGGCAGCGCGGCGGATTCCGCCAACCACCTCGCCCGCGCCATTCTTGCGTTTGCCGCCAAAGCGCGCGGGGCTGTTGCCGTAGACCGAACCCGGATCGATGTCCTTGACGTAGGTGTACAGCGCCTTGCCCTTGTAAGCCCACTGCTTGGCGCCCTGGTCGCGCGGTATCACCGACCAGTCGCCGATCGGCTTGGGCTTCGCCGGCGCGAGCGCCGGACGCCACACCTGAGCGCACTCCGCGACGCAAGTGAATTGGCCGAGAGGATCCGGCACGTAGGTATAAAGCGTCATCCCCCTTGGATCTGCGAACGCGATCTCGTCGCGGGGTGGGCGCGTGGCGATGAGCTTGCTGGACTGGTAGCCTTGGGAAACGCCGAGCGGCTCGAGGGTGATGCCTTCGGGCACCGCCAGGATGCCGATGTCCGCGCCGCTGCTGCCCTTGCGGAAACTTTCGCCGTCAGAGAAGGCATCGCCATGACCGGCCACCAGCAGCGCCAGGACGGAAAAAGCGGTGAGACCGCGAGCCCTAAGACTGTTCGCTGCCATGCGGCGGGTTCCTTTCGGTGGTTAGGCCAAGATCTCGGTCATGGTCTTTGACGTCTGGTTCGACAGCGCCCCCCAGCTGTTGACCGGCACGCCCAGCGCTTGCTGGATGGTCAAGCCGACGCGCGTCGTCGGATCGCCCGGGATCGAAATATGCAGCCCCGTCCTAAAGCGGCCGCCGCCGTTGCCTACGGTGATGATTGGCAGCGCATCCATGGTGTGGGTCCGGGCATTGCCGTGATCGGTCTGCCACAAGATCACCATGCGATCGAGCACGGTGCCGGGCCCTTCCTTGATGCTCTCCAGCTCGTGCAGGAAATCGAAGAAGGTTTTGTTCGCCCACTCGACGAACCAGGCGACCTGCAGCTGATAGCCGATCTTGTCGTCCAGCGGCTCCTCGTGGGTCCAGCCGTGCCAACTCTCGGTGCTGCCGGCCTGACGCAAACCGCCGCCGCCTTGCGACTCCTGCATCAGCACGTTGAAGATGCGGGTCTGGTCGCAAGCGACGGCATGACCGAGCAGCTTCGCAAACAGCCTGTTGTTAATCTCGACGTCCGTCGTCACGCCGCCGGGCGTCGCCTCGGTCACGCCTTCAGCGCGGAGGCACCACTGCATGGGCGCGGGCTTCTGCAGCTCGATGTCCAGTTGCTGTTCGATCTGGCGCACCGACGTGAAATACTCGTCGAGCCGCGCCCGGTCCGCCGCCCCCAGGTTGGCTGCGAAGGCTTTGCGTGCGTCAGTGACGTAAGACAGCACGCTCTTGCGCGCCATGACGGCGGGGTCCGGCGTGAAGTCGGCCGCGTTCGGATCCTTGAATTCCGGTCCGAAGATGCGGGTGTAGAGCGCCGCCGGTGAGGGTTCCGCCGGGGTGCGGCTCGCGCTTCCGGCGCGGATGCTGACGCTGCGCCGGCTGCCGTCGAGCGATACTTCGATTGAGCGGAAGCGGGTGCGGGTGCCGATGACGTCGGCGACCAGATTGTCGATGCTGGGCGCGGACGCGAGGCTGGTCGGGATCGCGCCGGTCATGCCGATCTGCTGGCCAGTGATGTGGGTTGCCAGCGGGTGCCCATCGAGGAAATACTTGGAGCCGCTGATCAGGTTCATCCGCGCCTTGAACGGATCAAACACCTTCAATTCGGCCTTGTTCTGGTAGTCGCGGCCGACCGTGTCGGGCAGCCAGCGACCGGGGGTGAAGCCCAAGGCCTGGAACCAGGTACCAAAGGCGACCGGAAGCGGCGTTCCGGTCGCCGCAAGCGCGGTGCCGTTGCCGCTCAAGAAGCAATCGAGGAACGGCAGAGCAACGCAAACAGCTCCGCCGTCCATTGCTCCGCGAAGAACACGCCTGCGGCTGATCGTGGTCGTCATTTCCGTATCTCCGGTTGTGGCAACGTCGTGGCGGCAGCCTTTTGTTTCGGGGGACTGGGTTCTCCTTTGGGCGCGACGCGATAGAACGCGTCGCTGGTCGCGATCGTACGCATCAGCTCCGGTACCCGGTAGCCGTTGGCAGCAAAACTCTTTTGCAGCAATGCCACCCAAGGCTGCTTGGCGTTCGCAGGCACGCGGCCGAGGGCGTAGGCGCTGAGCCGGTTGACGAGGCAAGTCGCGGCTGCCGGGTCGTCGTGCACGGCACGGCCGAGCCCCGAGGGGTCGGAAAATTTCACGCCGTTGAGCTCGCCGCTGGCGTCGATCGGCGCTCCGTTCTCGGTGGTGCGATATTCGCCAGCGCCGTCGAAATTCTCCAGGGCGAGGCCGATCGGATCCATGATCTTGTGACAGCCCGCACACATGGGCTCGGTCGCGTGCGCGGCCAGTCGCTCCCGGGCTGTATTGTAGCTCGTGGTATTGTTCACCAAGGTGAAATCCACATCGCCCGGCGGCGCGGGCACCTTCTGACACAATATAATCTCGCGTAGCGCCTTGCCGCGCAGAGTGGGCGAGCCGCGTCCCGCGGGCGAATGCGTCGCGGTGAAAGCGACCTGCGTCAAGATGCCACCGCGGGGATCGTTGGGCGGAAATTCGAACGGCTCCCAGGTGTCGGGCGAGCCGTTCGGCTGGGTCCCGACTACAGGCACGCGATAGATCGCGCCGAGCTCTCGGGTCAGGAACGTCTTCTTGGTCGTGAAGAGGTCACGGTAGTCGCCCTTCTGTTTGAGCAGGAGATCGACAATAGTGCGCAGCGTCTGCTCGCGGGCATTAGCCATGACCTGGGCGTTATACTTCGGAAACAGCGCCACATCCTTGGTGATCGAGACGGTGTCGTCGAAGCGGAAGTTGTCGACGAAGAAGGCGCGTACGCCGGCCTCGAGGCGTGGCGAGGCTATCATGCGGTCGACCTGGCGGGCCAGGCCCTTGCGGCTATTGAGTTCGCCACTTTCCGCCGCTTTAAGAAGCAGCAGGTCGGGACCGGCATTCCAGAGGAAGAAGCTCAGCTGCGAGGCTTTGGCATGCGCGTCGAGGCGGTATCCGCCGCGCTGCTCCGGATCGGGCTCGAGCGTTGCCTTGCGGAACAGAAACTGCGGCGAGGAGAGCATCGCGCCGAGGCTCAAGGCCAAGCCCCGGTAGAAGTCCTTCACGCCTTCGGCGCCGACATGCGCCGCGCCGACGTGAGCGTCCAGCTGCCTCCCCGGCAACGGCTGGCGGTAAAGCAGGCGCCCGACCTTGCCAAGAAACCGGCGCGCGCAGGCGTCGTCGGGAGCGGTGACGGCCGCCGGCTGACAGGGAATCATTTGCTCGCGGTGTTTTTGGTTCACCACCTGACTGGCAATGCTGCGGGCTATCGCGTCGAACTGCTCCATGCCCACTGCCGTGGCGGCGATGCTGCTCGCACCGACCGCCAACAGGCCGTTGAGCCGGAGTTCCGGCTCGAAGCGGCCGCCCAGCTCAACGGTCGGGCCGAACACGTCGTGGATGATGTTGCGGTACTGCTCTGCGCTGATGCGCCGGAACTCTGCTTCGGGTAATGAGCTCGGGGTCGCGTTCTTCGCGGCGGCATTCAGTGCGCTGATCGGCAACAGCGCGCAGGCAATACCGATCACGGCCGCAGTGGCAATACCTCGGCGATGTCGCGACCGGGCCGGGAGTAGGGGCATCATACCTTAAGCCTCCTTGCGTGAATGCCGGCTAACGCGCCGCGACTTTGCCATCTTTGTCGGCGCCGGCAGGGCGAACGAAGGCCGGCACGGCGGTGAGATAGTAGGTCGCGGAGATCGCCGTGTTCTGTCCGGTCCTGGGGTCCGCCGCGGCGTCTGCGTATTTTTTCATGAGGTAGTAGAGCCCGGGGATGTCGCCGGTCTGGGCGGTCTCGTTGCCGGCGGCGCCGGACGCAAAGCTGAAATACAAATCGGCCCACGGTTGGTAGCCGCCAAGCATGACCTCCAGAGTGCGGTCGGGGTTCCTCTTCAGCCGCATCTGCACGTTGCTCATGCGGAATTCCGGGGCGACCTGCGGATCCTGGAGCAGATGAATGCTCTTAGTTCCCGGTTCACGCAAGATTACGACGCCGTTCTTGATCTTGCCTAAGTAGACATTTTGCGAGCGCGGGTCGGGATCGACTCGGTAGGTCATGTCGAACCGGGTGTTGCCGTCGCTGTTGGAGCGCAGGAACTCGATCGCCCGGTCGATGGCGATCGTTACATCGCCGTCCTTGCTCAGATCCTCGCCGGTGAGGGTGATCACCCAGGCGGGCTGATTATCCTTCAATTGCGACCAGGTCCAGGCCCAGTTGCCCGGGGTGATGGTCAGCGAGCCGCGAAATTGGGGCATGCAGCCGAACGCCCGCGCCAACTCATGGTCTACGCCCTTCTCGTGGGTCTCGGGGTCCTCAAAGGCGTGCGGCGAATTCGGTCCCTTGCCGTCGAGATCGAACCCGTAGGCGTATTTCCCGCCCATCGCATGGAGCTTCGGGTCGACCACGGCCGATGGATAGAGATAGGCATTGACCGGCTCGCCATTGAGCCGGCCGCGATTGACGATCAGCGGCCCGATGCGCCCGCCGCTTTTGCCCGCTAGTTGTTCGTTAACCAGATCGTCGATCTCTTTCTTGGTATAGCCGAGATCGGCGAGAACCCTGAGACGCTGTTCCTTCCAGCGCGGATTGATGCCGTCCGGACAATCGCCGTCCTGCGAGTACATGGCTTGGCCAAGCCAGCTTACGACCCAGCCCTTGGTTTCGGTCGCCGCTGCCGGCTGTCCCAGGAAGCTGGCGGCCAGGGCAACAACGACATACGCCGGGCGAAGGGCCCGCCGCCGATCAGTGCGCGGCGCTACCGCTGGAAACGCTGACATGGTCGCACTCCGGTTCTAGACAGGGCTTTGCGTGGACTGCATCTTCCACCTCAAGCGGATAAAGCCGGCGGTCGGCGGCGAAGCACCGTGCAACGGCCGGCGACCGTCACCGCATAGTACCAAGATTTGGAGGAGATTATACACCAGAAACCGCCCCGAGCGACAGGACAAATGCCGGGGCCGCGCGCAGGGCCAACGATGGCATTGTCAGAGGAAAACTTCTTGAGCCGACAAATCGCGTCTCATAGCGTCCTCGGATGAAAAACCCCCTCCGCTATTTCAAGACTTCACCCGAGATCATTCGCTTGACTGTGATGATGTATATTCGATTTCCGCTCTCGTTAAGGCAGGTCGAGGACCTGCTCCATGAGCGAGGGATCGATACCTGCCACGAGACAGTACGGGTTTGGTGGAATCGGTTTGGCCCGACGTTCGCGTCTGAAATCAAGAAGAAACGTTCGGCACAGATGCGGGGTGGGCCGCAATGGCGTTGGCATCTGGACGAGGTTTCGTGCGGATCAATGGCGAAACTCACTATTTATGGCGTGCTGTCGATCACGAGGGCGAAGTGTTTGAAACATACGTCACAAAGAGGCGCGATCGTACGGCAGCGCTGAGGTTTTTACGAAAAGCGATGAAACGATATGGCCGTCCAGAAATCGTTGTGACGTATCAGCTCCGCTCATATCGTGCGGCGATGAGGGAAATTGGCAACGAAGCCTGTCAGGAGACTGAGAGGTGGCTCAACAATCGGGCCGAAAACTCGCATCAACCGTTCCGGCAACGAGAGCGAGCGATGGCGAGATTCGGGACTTCGAAATCGCTTCAGAAATTCGCTTCAATCCACGCTTCAGTCGATAACCACTTCAACCAGCAACGTCATCTCATCAGTCGCAAAGCCTTCAAGCTCAACCGCGTTGCCGCTCTGGCTGAGTGGCGGCAGCTTGCAGCCTGAGGGCCCCAATATCCTGGCCTTCGCAGACCGGTTGGGTTTAATCTGACAATGCCGGAAGCAAATATGCGGGGGGGGGGTCAAAATGGGCGATATCGGGCGCAGCGACGAAGTAGGAAGGATCCGCGCGCAATTGACCGCATTGAAGGGTGCGCCGGCAAGCGCCGCCCACACCATGCTGCCCGCATACTATACGTCGGAGAGCTTCCTCGCACTCGAACGCGAAGCCCTGTTCCGGCAAGAGTGGATTTGCGTCGGCCATGTCGCCGAGTTGCCGCAAGCCGGCGATTTCTATGCCACAGACCTCGTCGGCGAACCCCTCCTGGTCGTGCGCGGCAAGGACGGCAATATCAGAGTGCTGTCGAACGTCTGCCGCCACCGCGCAAACTTGGTCGCCAAGGGCGCGGGAAACAAGAAACGATTTGTCTGCAGCTACCATGGCTGGAGCTACGGCACCGACGGCGGCATCTTGAATGCGCCGCTGATGGGCCGGGCGGCGGCCTTCGACAAGGCGAAGTGCAGCCTGCCTGAGTTCAAGGCGGAGATCTGGCAGGATTTTATTTTCGTCAACCTCGATGGCAACGCCGCGCCGCTAGCGTCGCGGCTGGAAGCCTTTCTGCCGAGCATCAACAACTATCATGCACTCGGCAGGCACCATCAGTTTGTCGGCCATGAAGTGTGGCGAACAAACTGGAAGTGCCTGGTCGAGAATTTCATGGAGGGGTACCACTTGAGCGTCGCTCACGCGAAAACCCTCCATCCGATCACACCGACGGCGCTATGCAAGAAGATCCCGGCGCCGGAAGGCATGACCGCCTATACTTCCGGATACGATCCGAAAGTCCCGGAGCGTGGACCTTACCACTCAGATCTCACGCCGGAGGAGCAGCGCACATCGGTGCTTTTCAGCGTCTTCCCTAACTTGGTCCTGTCGATCACTCCCAACACCACCCTGTACATGGTGGTCAAGCCGATCGAAGCCGATACGGTGGACGTAAAATGGGGCCTTGCCGGAAACGTCGCGGATCCCGATCATCCCGAGGTGATTGCCTTTCGCGACCTGTGCCTCGCGTTCAATGCCGAGGACAAGGAACAGCTCGAAGGGGTTCAAAAAGGCATGAAGACGCGCTATTATACTTCGGGTCCCCTGGCGCCGCCGGATTTCGAAGGCACGATCTGGGACTTCTATTACTATTCCGCAAGCAAGCTCGGTAGCGACGTCGACCTCGCCGCCGCGCGCAACGCGACGGCGGCGTGAGCGCGATTACTCTCCCTCCATGATTCCGGCAATTGAAATACCGCGGACCGGGCAGGTGCCGCTCTATCAGCGGGTCAAGGACTATGTTCTGCGCAATATCGATTCCGGGTTATGGCCGGTGCACTACCAGATTCCGGCTGAAGCGGCTTTGGTAAAGGTGTTCAAGGCAAGCCGGATGACGGCGAACCGGGCGCTGCGCGAGCTCGCAAACGAAGGCCGCGTCCACCGCCATCCCGGTCTCGGCAGTTTCGTCACCGATGTACGCCCGAAATCGGAGCTGCTGACGATTCGCGGCATTGCCGACGAGATCGTCGAGCGCGGCCATGTCCATTCCTCGCGTGTGCATCTTCTGCGGTCTGAAATGGCGCCCCGGGCGCTCACCGACGCGTTTGAGCTGCCTTTGGGATCGTGCTTATCCCATCGGTCATCGTTCACAGTGAAAGCGGCGTCCCCATCCATCTCGAGGATCGCTACGTTAATCCATGCCTCTTCCCGCGGTACCTTAAGGCTGATTTTGCGAGGTCCACGCCCAACAAGATCCTGGCCGCGGTCGCGGCGATCAAGGAGGCGGAGCATCTGGTCGAAGCCGTCCTTACCTAATGCGCGGGCCTGCCGGCTGCTGAAGATCAAAAGCACGGAGCCTTGCCTTCTGCTCTACCGCGCGGCCCGCGTCGAAGGCGGCATCTCATCGATCGCCTGGCTCACCTACCCCGGCAGCCGCTACCGTTTGGGCAGCAAATTCAAAGGCGATCTGGGATTCACGTCCTGGCGGACGTGTTGGTGACGGCTGCCCTGCGGCTCATTTGTATAGATAATGCCGCACAATCGGCAGTATAGTACGGCGCAGGTGATTGAGCGATTTGGAAGGCGCCGGGCAAATATGTGCGACGGACGGTGCAGAGCGGATCGACTCCGAAATCTTGGAAAGAGGACGGAGAAGCTCAGCGTAAAAAATATATTCAATTAGCCGGCGAGCTACCGGGGCCTGTGCGCAGCTCTGCTGACCAAGGGTGCGGTTGCGGCGGCCTCCGTAGGGGGAGATGATGGGATGGATATCATTGTCATTGGGATCTACATCGTCCTAATGATCGTCATTGGTTGGTATGCCAAGAGCCGGGCAAAGAGCCAGTCAGACTTTCTCGTCGCCGGACGGCGCCTGGGGCCCGTGCTCTATACCGCCACGATGGGCGCTTTGGTCATGGGCGGCGCCTCGACGGTTGGCGGCGTAGGCCTCGGGTACCAGTATGGCATCTCGGGCGTGTGGATGGTGTTCTCCATTGCGCTTGGGCTCTTGCTGATAAGCCTCTTGATGGCGGGTCTGATCAATCGACTGGGGGTGTACACCATCCCCCAGATGCTGGAGTTGCGTTATGGCCTTGGCGCGAGCATCATCTCCGGCGTGGTGATACTGGCCTACACCTTCATGATCGCGGTCACCTCGACCATTGCCTACGGCGCGATCTTAGGCGTGTTGTTCGGCATCTCGAAGGTCTCCGCCATCCTGCTCGGCGGCAGCGTGGTCGTGTTCTACTCAACGCTCGGCGGCATGTGGTCGATTACGCTCACCGACTTCGTGCAGTTCGTGGTTAAAACCTTCGGCTTCTTGTTCCTGCTTCTGCCGGCCGCGCTCATCGGCGCCGGAGGCTTCGAGGGGCTGCGCGCCAATTTGCCGGACACGGCGTTCTCGCTGACCCACATCGGGCTCGGCACTATGATCAGCTATTTCATCCTATTCATCCTCAGCATGCTCGTGGGGCAGGATATTTGGCAGCGCGTGTTCACGGCGCGCAGCTCCGCCGTCGCGAAGTGGGGCGGCGTTGCGGCGGCGGTCTACTGCTTCTGTTACGCGCTCGCCGGAAGCCTGATCGGCATGTCGGCCAAGGTTGTTCTTCCCGCCATCACGGATCGCGACCAGGTCTACGTCGAAGCCGCGCGACTACTCCTTCCGGTCGGCTTGACTGGGCTTGTGGTCGCGGCGGCGCTCGCGGCGGTCATGTCCACCTCCAGCGGAGCACTGATTGCCGCCGCGACCGTGGCCAAGGAGGACATTCTGCGGACGATCCGGCACCGCGGGCTGCCGAGCGCCGCTGCATTGGGTACGGATGACACCAGGCAGGACCTCCAAGAGGTACGCACAAGCCGGGGGTTCGTACTGATCATCGGGGTGCTCATGCTCGCGGCCGCCGCGTCGATCAATGATGTGGTTGCGGGGTTCACGATCGCCTGCGCCATCCTGATTGCAGGCCCCTTCGTTGCGATCGTCGGCGGCATTGTTTGGAAGCGCGCCACCATCAAGGGCGCGCTTGCGAGCATCATTGTGGGGATCGCCTTGACCTTTGGCGGGATGGCAGTGATGCAAGACATCTACGCCAACCTTCCAATCTACGCGGGCTTTGCCGGCAGCTTCGTCGCCTTCATCGTCGGAAGTCTGCTCGACCGTCCGACACCAGCGCCGGTCGTGCAGGAGTGGAACGCCCGCACCCAGCGTGATGCGGACGCGATGGGACCTGCGGATGTCAAATGAGGTCACGCCGCTGGTCGACGACGTGGCGTAGCGGTGACTGCGGTCACCGAGGCTTCTGGCGGAGCAGGTGAGACGGCGGCACCCCGACGTCTCTTTGAAGATGCGGCTGAAGTGGGAAGAGCTGTTGAAGCCCCAGGGCAAAGGCGACGTCTGTAACCGTCGCGCCCTCCGGCGAAAGGTTCGCCAATTGCGCTCGGCACTGCTCGAGGCGCGTCATCCAGATGTATTTGGCGATCGTCACCCCTTCGTCGGCGAACGCCATATGAAGATAGCGCTTGCTGCAGCCGAGCGCCGCGGCGATATGCTCGATGGAGAGTTCCGGGTCGTGCAGGTTGCGGCGAATGTAGTGCTTGGTCCGGGTCTTGAGGAGATCGCCGCGCCGCGCCGGGCTCTGCAGCCCGCGCTGCAGCAGCAGCGGCAAGCCGATGATATCGAGGATCGATTCGTCGAGCTCCTCCTCGCAATCGGCGGTGATGGTGTCAATCTCCTTGAAGGTCGACTTGACCAGGTCGCTGGCCAGCCGCCCGACGCCCGCGCGCGCCGGAAAAATCTGTGGGCGCATGCCGTCGTCCATGAACCCTCGCAGGGCCGCGAGCGTGCGCGGAACGATCACCACGAGATGCTTGGTCTTGGCTTGGCTCGAGATTACATGCGGGCGCGCGACGTCGTAAGCGATTCCGCCCCCCGGGGTGATGGTGATGCTCCGCCCGTCCTGCTCGAACACCGAAGTGCCCTTGAGCTGCGGCACCACCTTCATCAGCGGATGCTGCCCGGATCCCGCCCAGGCCGCGGAAAGGGCGACGCGGTGGCGGGTAGCGTCGATCTGGCAGAGTTTGAGCGGGCCGATCGAGCCATACGCAATACGGCCGTCAATACTGTCGGCACCGAAGCCGTCGGTGTGCAGGCGCCCGCACAGCCGCGACAGCGCCGCAGCCCAGAAAACCGGACGCTGCGGAGCAGGGACGCCGCTCGTTTCCAGCGATGTAAGCCTGTGGACCATGGCTTCCTGCGGGCTGGTCGGCACGCCGATTTTCGCGAACCGTACCCTTTGCGAAGTATGCGGCAGGTGTTTCCTGAGAGGCGACAGAATTTTCGCCCTGGGGCTTGCGGGGGCGCTTGTTCCCGCTCCATAATCGCCAGCCAAACCGGACCGAGGAGGGGGACATGGACGCAATCTCGATTCATCCGTCGGTTGACGAGGGTATCAAGCCGGCCGCGAAGGACTTTGCCGGCGGCACGCTGCTGTGCAGATGCAGGGACAACCGCATCGAAGTTACCATCGCGGGGCAGACCGCCCACAACCATGCCTGCGGCTGCACCAAGTGCTGGAAGCCGGACGGCGCACTTTTCTCAGTGGTGGCCGTCTTACCACGGGACAAACTATCCGTGACCAAGAACGGCGATAAGCTCAAGGTCGTGGACAGCAGCGCCACCATCCAGCGCCATGCCTGCAAGGAGTGCGGCGTGCACATGTATGGACGCATCGAGAATGCCAAGCATCCGTTCCACGGACTCGATTTCATCCACACTGAGCTTTCGCCGCAGAGCGGCTGGTCGGCGCCAGAATTCGCCGCCTTCGTCTCGTCGATCATCGAGTCAGGATCCCCGCCCGAGCGCCAGGGTGCGGTTCGCGCCCGCTTAAATGAACTGGGGCTAGAGCCTTACGACTGCCTATCGCCGCCGCTGATGGACTTAATCGCAACTCATACGGCGAAGGCATCGGGCGTCCTGAAGGCTTAGACGTCCCGATCGGGGGAAATGACTATGGACGTTCGTGCGGCGGTCGCAGTAGGGGCCGGCAAACCGCTGTCGATCGAAACGGTGCAACTCGAAGGACCGCGCGCCAACGAGGTGCTGGTCGAGGTCAAGGCGACCGGTATTTGCCACACCGACAAATTCACCTTATCCGGGGCCGACCCTGAGGGCCTTTTTCCTGCCATACTCGGCCACGAAGGGGCCGGCGTAGTCGTCGACATCGGGCCAGCGGTGAAGTCGCTCAAGAAGAGCGACCACGTCATTCCGCTGTATACGCCGGAATGCCGCGAGTGCAAATCCTGCACCAGCCGCAAGACCAATCTCTGCACCTCGATCAGGGCGACCCAGGGTAAGGGGGTGATGCCCGACGGCACCAGCCGGTTCTCGATGGGCGGTAAGCCGGTGTTCCACTACATGGGCTGCTCGACATTTGCGAACTACACCGTGTTGCCGGAGATCGCTCTCGCCAAGGTGCGCCAAGACGCGCCGTTCGACAAAATCTGTTACATCGGCTGCGGTGTGACAACGGGGATCGGCGCGGTCATCTTCACCGCCAAGGTGGAAGCCGGGGCCAACGTCGTCGTATTCGGCCTGGGCGGCATAGGGCTGAACGTCATTCAAGGCGCCAAGATGGTCGGCGCCGACATGATCGTCGGGGTCGATATCAATCCGACGCGCGAGGCGCTCGCCCGCAAGTTCGGCATGACCCACTTCGTCAATCCGAAGGAGGTCAAAGGCGATCTTGTCGGCCACTTGGTCGAGCTGACCAAAGGCGGCGCCGACTACAGCTTCGAGTGCGTCGGCAATACCACCCTGATGCGCCAGGCGCTCGAGTGCTGCCACCGCGGCTGGGGTGTGAGCGTGATCATCGGCGTCGCCGGCGCAGGCCAGGAGATTGCGACTCGCCCATTCCAGCTGGTCACCGGCCGCCGCTGGATCGGCACGGCCTTCGGCGGCGCGCGCGGCCGGACAGACGTCCCCAGGATCGTCGACTGGTATATGGACCGAAAGATCAATATCGACGACTTGATCACTCATACACTGCCGCTTGAGCGCATCAACGAAGGGTTCGACCTGATGACGCGCGGCGAGTCAATCCGGAGCGTCGTCGTCTACTGAACGGAAATTGCCGCGGTGGATCCGGCCCTTGGCCGCGCGGTCGGTCCTCGCCCACAGGCATTCTGCGATGTGAGGAGTTAACGCCGGAGCGCAGTCCTCATGACCAATCACCCATCACTGGCAACCCCGCGCGCACAGACCCTGTTGCGGGAGACTATTATGTACAGTCATTTCTGGTGAAGGGACTACCGGCGGGAAAACGGCACTATCGAGATGAGGAATGCGACGATGACTGCTCATGAGGTGCGTGACAGCGACATCGCAGATTACCGCAGGGACGGCGCGATCTGCTTGCGCGGCGTGTTCACTGATTGGGTCGAGGTGATTGCAGCCGGCATTGAACGCAACATGCACGCACCGGGACCCTACGCCGCTGAAAGCACCCGCGACTGCGAATCCGGCCGTTTCTTCGATGACTATTGCAATTGGGAACGCATTCCTGAATTCCGCAGCATCGTCGAAGACTCCGGGGCGGCAGAAGTCGCGGCGCGGGTGATGGGGTCCGAGCGCGCGCAGTTTTTTCACGACCACGTTCTCGTGAAAGAGCCCGGAACCCAGAAGCCGACACCGTGGCACCAGGACACGCCCTACTATTTCGTCGAGGGCACGCAAACCGTCAGCTTCTGGATTCCGATCGACCCCGTGAGGGACGCGACCCTTAGACTGGTGGCCGGCTCGCACCGCTGGGATAAGATGGTGCTGCCGGTGCGCTGGCTTGATGACAGCGACTATTATGCAGCCAACGGCAGCTATCGTCCCGTGCCCGACCCGGACAAGGAGCCCGATTTGCGGGTGCTAGAGTGGGAGATGGCGCCGGGCGACGCCGTCCTATTCGATTTCCATACGGCCCACGGCGCGCGCGGGAATATAGGCGCAAACCGGCGGCGGGTCCTGTCGCTGCGTTGGGTTGGTGACGATGCGCGTTACGTCGAACGCTCGGGCCGCACGTCGCCGCCCTACCCGGAGCACGACATGAAGCCTGGCCAGTGCTTGCGCGAGGACTGGTTTCCGGTGATCTGGCCGAAGCGGTGAGCGCTCGCGGCTGGCTCAGAGATCGAGGATAACCGAACCTTTCGGCCTGCAGCAGCAGATCAGCACGTTGCCCGGCCCTGGATCGTCCAGCGGCTCCTGGAAGTAGTCCACCTCGCCGCCGATCAGCGCGGTCTTGCAGGTCCCGCAGACGCCGGCGCGGCAGCTGAACTCCGGTTCCAGCCCCTGGCTCTCGGCGAAGTCGAGCAGAGAATGGGCGTCGTTCCATACGACGCTGCGCCCCGATCCGCGGAATTCCACGCTGACGTCGCTAGGGGCCGGCACCACCGGCGGCGGCGCATCGGCATGGTCCAGGTCGAGCACGGTCGCCGGGCCGAAGAATTCATAGGCGATCCGCGGCTTCGGCACGCCGAGGCTGCGCAGCTCGCCGTAGACCGCCTGCATGAAGGGCGGCGGCCCACACATATAGACATCGTAGTCGTCGAGCGGCAGCAAGCTCTGCAGGAGCGCGCGGGTAATGACGCCCTTGCTGTCATAGCGCCCGGCGGCGGTGTCGGCGTCGCCCGGAAAGCGATAGCAGGTATGGAGGGTGAGTCCGGGCCGGGTCGCCGCGAGGCTCCGCACCTCCTCTCCCAGCGCATGCACCGCGCCGTTGTCGCAGGCATGGATGAAATACACGCGCCGGCCGGAGTCGGCGGTAAGCGCGTGGAGCATGGAGACGACTGGTGTCAAACCGACGCCGCCGCTCAACAGCACCACGGGCCGCGCGCTGGTGCGGTCAAGCTGGAACTCCCCGCGAGGTCCGTCGGCGATCAGGATGTCGCCCACGGCGACCTGGTCGTGGAGATAACACGACCCGGCGCCGTCCGGCAGCGCCGCTCCGGGCGCGCTCTCGCGCTTCACCGTGATGCGGTAGAATCCGCGTCGCGAAGGAGCGGAGGAAATGCTGTAATTCCTCAGGAGGAACCCGCGTTCGTTCGGCGCCGGCAGCTTGAAGACCAGGAACTGCCCCGGCACGAACGGCCGCCACGCGCCGGCGGCGGCCGGCTCGAGATGAAACGAGGTGATCGTCTGGCTTTCGCGGACTTTGGCGGTGACTCGGAGGCGATCGAACCCGGTTGTTGGTGTCGCTTCCAACGGTCGCGAAAATATCATTTGGCGGCTGCAAGCGCGGGCGCTTCAGCCGCCGTGAGCTGCGCAAGCCGGCGGCGAAAATGCAACGGCCCCCGATCGAGGCTGAGGTCAAGGTTGGGTGTCTGCTTGTTAGCCATGCCTTTATGCACGGCTTGGAGGATGGCGCGGTCCTCCTCGAAAGCATCACGCACGGATTGGGAAAACACCTCGGACACAGTTTCGTCGTCGGGCGCGAAGTTGCGCATCTGAAACCAGTAATACTGGGTACGGTTCTCGTCGATCGGGGTCATGAGGTTGTAGCTATCCATTATGAACACATCCTGGTGGAACGGGCGGCCTTCGCCGCCGGTGCCCGCAGGAACAAAAATGGCCTTGATGACCGCGTGGGCGGGATAGCGCACCTCGTAATGCTGTTTGCGGTCGCAATTGCCGGAAAACTTGAGGAATTGCTGATAAAACGGTGCCGCCGGCGCATCGAACATCCACCGCGACACCGTCACCCTATCATCTCCGACGATAGTTTCGAGCGGCGCATCCTCGCATTCCGCGCTGCCGAATGAAGTCTGATGAACCCAGGCAACGTGAGAAGGATCGAGCAGGTTGTCGGTAAAATAGAGATAGTTGCAATCCACCGTCATCGACCCGCCGCGATTCACGCCCCAGTCCGGGTTTCCCCAATTTTCGACGGGAACGATAGTATCGGGATCGGCCTTGGCGGCATCGCCCATCCAGATCCAGATCAGACCGTAGCGCTGTTCCACCGGGTAAGACCTAACACATGCCGCCTTGGGTATACGCTCGGTGCCCGGCGCGCGGATGCAGGTGCCGGTACAATCGAAGGTGAGCCCGTGATAGCCGCATTCGACGTCATCGCCCTTGATCCGGCCCATCGACAGCGGCGTTTTGCGGTGGGGACATGCGTTTTCGAGGGCGGCTGGCTTTCCGTCCAACTTGCGATACAGGACAATCTCGTTGCCGAGAATGGTAGTCGCCTTCAAGTCGCGCCCGACTTCGTGATCCAACGCGGCGACGTACCAGGCATTCTTTAGAAACATTGAGCGCTCCTCCCCGATCATCATGGTCAATTTTGAGCGACTTCATCGGCTGAACAAGGCCGCTTCGTATGCGATTTTATTTAGAAAAACTAATGTTAGATTCAGCGCTAGAGGCCCGATTGCCGTGTGTTAGCGCGTTCCGTAGGTGCAGTCTATACATCGTTTCTGCCGCGGGATGGTTAAGCTAACTGCCCGCTGATGCTCGTAAAACACCTGATGCGACGGTCGCGCACCCGCAACCAGACGCGCTGCGGGCATGGGCATAAGTCTAGACAAATAGGTAGCGGCGAGGGACCGTGTCCACGTCAACCTGCTCCCGCAAATCTTGGTTTCGCGCGGAGATGCGGTCAGGGTCGGCGCATCGGCCGCTTACGGCTCTGATACCTCGCCGGAGTCGTGAATTTTGTCCCGGACAAAAGTTCATTGGCATCAAGGACGAAGTTTTGGGCGGAACCACAGACGGCGACGATCCCACGTAACAGGTTTCGCTTATGGGCGGCACGGCCAGTTGGCGACCGCCGCGGACACTTGCCCGTCAGCGGCGAAGCGCGCCACGAGCATGGGGTCCCGATCAACGACCGCGACTGGAACACCCAGGGACGGCCCACACCAACGGCATCGCGGGCGGCATCATTGCCGATACCGCGCCGCGTGGCACGGCGACGCGCCCCGGCGGCGTTTCTTATCGATTCACCTTTGGCGATCTCGTCTTCGATCCTGATATGCACGGCGGTGACAGGCCAAATCGTCCCAGGTCCCCAGCAATGCAGCGGGTGCCCGCATGCCGCGACAGCGACGCCACTGGTGGGGAAGCCTTCCCCAACTCCAGAAATCTTGCCGGCAAAGATCCCGCTGCCACCGGGATTTTTCATGACGGGAAGGATGTTTCGGACCGGAGTCGCCGAAAGGGTATAACCAATCGGCGGACTAGGCTATTTGTTTGACACCGCGCTTGGCGCGCTGAGCCGCCATACCAGGCGGCGGATTGACGCCACAGCCGGCAGGGTTTATTCTACAAACATGGCTATACATATTGGGGTACTTTCAATTTATATATATGTATAGTGCAAAAAATAGACATGCCTCGGATTTAGTCGGGCGTTTGCCGCCGCGCAAAGCAAATGTGCGAGCGCGGGTTAAGCAGAGTGGCTATAATAACTCCGATGCGACGGCTTCGGCACTGTGGTGTTTTGTAAAAACGAAATTATTTGATGTGCAGCTGGCTGCTTGAAGGGCAGGCGGCTCGTGTATTGATTTGAGCATCCAAACCTTGGGGGGGTAGAGTGATGAACGTACGCTTGAGCACTGCTTTTGCGAAAAGACTACGTTATTCGACTGCAGTATTGGCGCTAGTGGCAATGGGGGCTCCTGCGGCGCATGCACAAGATGCAGCGCAGGCCGCGGCAGTGGACGTCGAGCAGATTGTCGTAACCGGATCGCGCATCGTCCGTGATGGATATGAGGCGCCGACACCCGTTACCGTGATCGGCGTGGAGCAATTTGAGACCGCCGCCGGGCCCAACCTTGCCGACTACGTCAACACCCTTCCGGTGTTCGCGGGGAGCATCAATCCCACCACCACCAACGCCACCATCAGTAACGGCCTGTCGGGCGTCAATGTCCTGAACCTTCGTGCGCTTGGCGGCCAACGCACCCTCGTCCTGCTCGACGGCCAGCGGACAGTGGGCATCAACCTCTCGCAACTCGTCGACATCAATCTTATGCCGCAAAGCCTCGTGTCGCGCGTGGACATCGTCACCGGCGGGGCCTCGGCCGCCTATGGGTCCGACGCTCTGGCCGGCGTTGTGAACTTCGTTCTGGACAAGGAATACGTCGGCGTGAAAGGCGAAGGGTCCGGCGGCGTCACAACCTACGGCGACCGCCGGAATTGGAAAGTCTCTTTGACCGCCGGCAGTGCATTTGCCGGCGAACGCGGGCATTTCCTGGTCAGCGGGGAGGCCAGCCACGCCGACGGCATTCCCGTCAACGACCGCGACTGGAATACCCAGGGCCGGCAGTTCATGCGCAATCCCAACTATACCGCGACTAACGGCCAGCCCGCGCGGCTTCTGCTGAAGGACGTCGGGATCAGCAACGGGATCTCGGGCGGGATCATCTCGAACACTGCGCTCCGGGGAACCGCCTTTGGTCCGGGCGGCGCGCCGTATCAATTTACCTACGGCGATCTGGTCTCCGATCCGGACATGCGCGGCGGCGACTGGGCCGTCTCCAATGTCCGCGGTACCGAGGCCGGCGGAGGCTTGATCTCGAAGGAGGTGAGCCAGAACGTGTTCACGCGGGTCAGCTACGACGTCACGGATAACGCTACCATTTTCGCGCAAGCAGCCTGGGCCCATAACTACAGTTACAATTGGTGCTGCTCGATCGAGGATACCGGTTCTATCAGAATCAAGGTTGATAATCCGTTCATCCCCGCTCCGGTGTTGGCGCAAATGCTGTCGCTGGGCGTGACGCAGTTCAAAATGGGCACGATGCATCCCGACCTGCCCATCAACGCCGCATCGCACGAACGCCGGATTAACCGCTATGTCATCGGCGCCAACGGCTCGTTCGACCTGTTCGACGACACGGAATGGACGTGGGACGCGTATATCCAGATGGGCATTTCGCACGAAACCAACACGGCGCACAACGCGATCGCCTATCCCAACTTCCCGAGGGCGGTCGACGCGGTGGCCGACCCGATCACGGGACAGCCGGTCTGCCGCGTGACACTGACCGATCCCACCAGCACCTGCCTGCCTTACAACCCCATGGGAATCGGCGTGAATTCCCCGATGGCGGTCGACTATGTCGAGGGCGAGGGCGAGCGCAATTTCCGGTCCCAGAAATACACGCAGGATGTTTATGCGATCTCGACGAGCGGCGAGCCGCTTTCCTTGTGGGCCGGCCCGGTGTCGCTCGCGCTCGGCATCGAGCATCGCAAAATAGCCGTGCCAAAAGGGATCAACGGCGAGCGGGACCGGGCCTTCGGCTGGTGGGACGGAAACTACCAGGTCACGTCGGGCAGCGTCAGCGTGACGGAAGGTTTCGTAGAGACCGTTGTGCCGCTGGCCACGGATCAGGACTGGGCCAGGTCGCTGGAGCTGAACGCGGCGGTCCGGGCGACCGAATACAGTACATCCGGGTTTGTCACGACCTGGAAGGTCGGCGCCACCTATGCGCCGATCGACGACATCAGGTTCCGCGTCACCCGGTCGCGCGATATCCGCGCTCCCAACATGGAGGAACTTTTCTCTGCCGGCGGCGGTGGCTCGCCGGGCATTCTCAACCCCTTCCTCGGCGGTATTACGGAGATCATCGTCGCATCGAGGAAGGGCAATCCCCTTCTTCGCCCCGAGAAAGCCAACACCACGGGCTTTGGTGTCGTGTTGCAGCCGGCGTTCA
The DNA here is from genome assembly GCA_963662375.2 of Rhodospirillaceae bacterium. Taxonomy (GTDB): domain Bacteria; phylum Pseudomonadota; class Alphaproteobacteria; order Rhodospirillales; family Rhodospirillaceae; genus UBA11612. Next base: position 90,394 of record CAXXRP010000011.1, on the reverse strand, counting down.
TGCCAGGATTTAGCGCATCGATCGACTATTGGAACATCAATATCAACGACGCCATTGGCCAAATCGGCACTCAGGCGATCATCGACAATTGTTTCGAAGGCAACCAAGATTTGTGCAGCGGGATTACCTTTACGACGGACAAGCATATTACCTTTGTCAGCCGCTCGCCGTTCAACCTCGTCAACCAGATCGCGCGTGGGCTGGATATCGAGGCAAGCTACCGCATGCCGGCGAATGAGTTGATTTCGAGCTGGCCCGGCGACGTGGCGCTGCGTTTCCTGGCAACTCACTACACCAAGAACTATACCAGCAACGGCATCAACACCCCGACCGATACCGCCGGCGAGAACACCTCCAACGGGCCGCCGGACTGGCGCTGGGTAGCCAATGCCACCTATACCAACGACACGATCAGTGCCAACTTGACGGCCCGCGGCGTCAGTGCCGGCGTCTACAAAAACTCAAACGTCCAGTGCCTTTCGTCCTGTCCCCCGTCGACCAGCACCAACCGCACCGTCAACAACAACCGCATCGATGGCGCGGTCTACTTCGACGCGTCATTCGCCTACAAATTCGCAGTGGGTGAGAGTGCGGCTGCGGAATGGTTCTTCAATGTCAGGAACCTGACGAACAAGGATCCGGCGCTGGTCGCTACCGGTCCGGGCGGCTACGGCTATGCGCTCACCGGCGCCAACGGCCGGTTCTACGACGTCTTGGGCCGTGTGTTCCGCTCCGGGATCCGCTTCACGATGTAAGGCGGCACTCCGGACAGCCGCATACGGGGTGTAGACCTGCGCTGTTTCTACCTGAAGACAAATGGGCCAACCCCAGAGGGGTGGCCCATTTTTTAGGATTTCCGAACAAGAAGCCAATTCGTCTCGATTGTTCTCAATCGCATTGTGATATCTGCACAAGCAGCGGCATTGTCAGAGGAAACCCACCTGGTTTGAAAGACTATGATGCAACGACACTTAGGCTGCAAGTTGACGCCACTCAGCCAACGCGTCTGAACGATGGATCTTGAAAACTTGGCGCCTGTTGAGATGGCGGACTTGATTGAAATGGTTATGGACTGAAGCGTGGACCGAAGCAAATTTCTGAAGCGATTGTGAACTTCTGAATCCCGCCATCACTCGCTCTCGTTGCCGGAACGGTTGATGCGAGTTTTCAGCTCGGTTGTTAAGCCACCTCCCCGTCTTCTGTTGGCCTATTGAGATGACCGTAGCTCGCAACGGGCGAAATGCAAGAAGTTAGTGTGCTAAAAAGTGTGCCAAACGCAAAGAGTAACTCTAAAATATAAGGAAAAGTGGCGTCCCCGGCGGGATTCGAACCCACGACCCCCAGATTAGGAATCTGGTGCTCTATCCAGCTGAGCTACGGGGACCCAGCGCACCGCCCGGTGGGCGGTGTTATAGCATGGCCAATTGCACTCCGCGAAGGGGCTTGGACCCTGACCAGAGGTACTTTGATGTAACTGGAAAACCGTAACCGGCAAGAGCCGTTTAGTGCACGTGCACAGGCTCCAGGTCGTGTTGCGTCACCGCGTCCCAGGCCTGGTCCAAATTCGGCGCCGCCCCCAACGGCATTCCGGATGCGCTGAAAATGGCCCACACGGGCACGTTATCCACGACGGAGCAGCGAACGTAGGCCACTTGGTTAAGTCCAAGCCGCGCTAAATCCACCGGGGTCGACGCCACCGGCGCGGATTGCGGGCCGAAATGGCTTTCAACGAGCGCCTCAACCGGTTCGGTTTGGTTCGATTTCTTGTCTTTATCAGTCATCTTGAACCTCCTTCCGAGCGATCAGGCGCAGCGGCCCTTAAACTTAGCAGCCGCCGCGCGGAACACCTAATCCCAGCACGGGAAGTTTATCCGTCTGGGTTCATATCGATGGCCTTGGGCACGCGCTTCTTTTTGGTGGTGCTACTGATTTCGATCTGCGTCACCTTCGGTTCCGGAACCTGCCGTTCCAAATCCACGTGCAACAGGCCGTTGACTATCTCTGCGCCGCGCACCTCGATGGCCTCCGCTAGCACGAAGCCCCGTGTGAATTGGCGAGCGGCGATTCCGCGGTGCAGGTAGATACGCTCACCACTGTCGTCTTGCTGCTTGCCGCGGATGACTAATTGATTGTCTTCCACCGTCACGTTCAGATTGTCTTCGGCAAAACCCGCGACAGCCAACGTAATGCGGAGGCGGTGCTCGCCGGTTTGTTCGATGTTGTAGGGCGGGTAGCCTTCATCTGCGGTCTTGTTGACGCGCTCTAGCACGCGCTCGATATGATCGAAGCCGAGCAGCAGCGGGCTGGAAAAAACCGAAACTCTAGTCATCTACCGCCTCCTCATGCAGAGCGAGAACGTCACGGCCCCTTACGGGCGCCTCAAATCGCCGCCCGCCCATGCGGCGCGGCTGGTCCTATTTATGTCGTATCAAAATACACCCGCGTCAAGTCTGGCCCGGGGCCTGCGGCACTTGTGGCGATCCACGAAATCCTTACCCTTGGTAGGGAATCAGTTGATATGAAGGCAGGTTTTGCGGCCCAATAAGGCGGGCCAACACGGAGCAATATAGGAGAGCGTGTTATCGCTGCTTTGGAGAACATTGGCACGGGTATAGACCGCTGGAAGCCGAGGATCGGTGATGAGAGACCCCTTTTTGCCCCGCTTGATTCTTATGATAGCGGTGTGCTCGACGTTGGCGCGCCGCACCGGATGTATTGGGAACAGTCGGGAAATGCTGATGGTGTGCCCGTGGTATTCCTCCACGGCGGACCTGGGGCGGGTACCGCGCCCGCTTACCGCCGGTTCTTCGATCCCGCTGCTTACCGCATCATTCTTTTTGATCAGCGCGGCGCCGGGCGCTCCACACCCGAAGCAGAGGTGACCGACAACACAACGGATCACCTGATCACCGACATCGAGACGCTGCGCCGGCATCTGGGCGTTGAGCGATGGATCGTCTTTGGCGGGTCTTGGGGCTCGACACTGGCATTGGCTTACGGCCAGACGCATCCGGACCGTTGCATCGGCTTCATCCTGCGCGGCGTATTTCTCTTCAGCGACGATGAAGTGGCCTGGTTCATGGGCGGCGAGGGAAAGGGTATGGGGCACTTTTTTCCTGAAGCCTACAGGTCGTTTTCGCAATTCATTCCGCCCGCGGAACACGGTGATCTGCTAGGGGCCTACTACCGGCGCCTTATTGATCCGGACCCCGCTGTTTACAAACCGGCCGCTGCCGCATGGTGCGCTTACGAAAATGCGTGTTCACGCCTTATCCCATCCGATCCTAAAGCCAATGGCGCAAAGGGTGCGGGCCAATACTATGGCGGTGCTCTGTCCATGGCCCGCGTCGAGGCCCACTACATGATGAACCGTGGTTTTCTTGCACCCGATCAGTTGATCGCAGGTCTAAAAGCCATCGAGCGCCATCCCGCCGTTATCGTGCAAGGCCGTTACGATATGGTCTGTCCTGTCGCCACCGCTGACCGCTTGGCGCGTGCTTGGTCCGGGGCCCAGTACCGGGTTGTGCCTGACGCCGGCCACTCCTCGATGGAGCCGGGCATCCGGGCCGCGCTCGTCAAAGCGACGGAAGACTTCAAGCACTACCGCTAGGAGTGCCCGCAGCTTGTAGGAAGGTGCGGACGCCCAATTTCCGGCCTGACCTGTCGGAACTGACAGGTCAGATTTGCCCAAACTGTCAGTTCTCGCAGGTCCGTCCCGTGCAGGCCTAGGGCACAAAGTGACTGTGTCCATCCCGCGCGCGACGGGCAAGGCACTGCTGACAAGTTCCATTTACCTAACTCATCAACCCCGCCGACAACGGCGGGGTTTTTCGGACCCCGGAAAACCCACCAAATTGTGATACTTGGCTGCCGTATGACGCACGGTGGCCCGTGCCCCCGCCCGATCGGGGAAACACGGTATTTATGGCGTTTTACAATGAGTTACATGTATCCAATGGCTTCGCTGCGGTGCTTTGGGTATAAGTCCGCCTGAATGGGCAACTTAGGAGTTTCGCGTGGCGCGCCTTTGGGTGCGGCCTGCGGCGGGCCCCAGGACAATGGTTTCCATACATGAATGCCATCTAGAAGGGTTCTTGCCCTTGCGCTGACGGGTGTCGTGGCAGCCGCTGCGGCGTGGTTCATCTTTATGCCGGGGTCCGGCGGGGGCCCCAGCGGGGGGGTCCGCCAAGGCGCCGGTGCGCAACTGGTCTATGTTACGCCGGCGCGCTTTGAGACGTTCGCTGACCGCATTGAGGCTATTGGAACGTTGTCGGCCAACGAATCCATTACCGTTACGGCCAAAGCCCAGGGTGTCATTCGCACAATCAATTTTGATGACGGCGAAACGGTGCGGGAAAACGAACTAATTGTTGTTGTCGCCGCGGCGGAGGAAGACGCGCGCCTCGACGCCGAATTAGCTAATTTGGAAGAGCAACGCAAAACGCTCGAGCGCATTATCGATTTGTCCAAATCCAACAACGTATCTCAGGCTCGCGTGGACGAGCAGATGGCCATGGTCAAAAAAGCCGAGGCCAATGTCGCCGCTGCGCGCGCGCGCGTCAGCGACTTTCGCATTTGGGCGCCGTTCTCCGGCGTGCTGGGCACGCGCCGGGTTAGCCCCGGCGCGTTGGTCAGCCCCGGCACGGTTATCACCATCCTTGACGACATCTCCGTGGTGAAGTTGGACTTTGCCGTTCCAGAGACGTTTTTGTCGAGCCTGCGTCCCGGGTTAGACATTGAGGCGACGTCACAGGCCTATCCCGGCGAAGTTTTCATCGGCGAAGTCTCAGCGGTAGACAACCGTATTGATCCCGTCACCCGCTCCGTGGAAATCCGTGCAGTCATTTCTAACGACGACCACCGCCTTAGGCCCGGCATGCTGATGATCGTTGAGTTGATCAAAGACCGCCGCAACTCCTTGATGATTCCCGAACATGCGCTAATGCCCGACGGCACACAGCAATTCGTTTATGTTGTCAACGACGAGAGTGTCGCCCAGCGCAAGGAAATCGTCATCGGCCGCCGCCGCCCCGGCTATGTGGAGGTTGTGGACGGTCTGAGCGAAGGCGACTTGGTGGTGACGGAGGGAACCATGCGGTTGCGTCCCGGCGCTAAGGTGGAAATTTTGATCCCCAGTGATGCCGCCGACGCGGCACCGGGCGATACTCAACCGCAACTCGGATAGGAGCGCTGCGGTTCGTTCGCGCACAGGCCCGCCATGCTTCTTTCAGACATTTCCATCAAACGTCCAGTTGACGCGATCGTCGCTAGTCTTCTGCTGCTGGTGTTTGGCACTTTCGCCATCACGCAACTGCCGGTACGCGAAACACCGGACATTGAAGAGCCTGTGGTTTCTGTGCGCGTAGAGTACCGCGGTGCATCGGCTGAAATCGTCGAAACCAAAATCATCCAAATCATCGAGGAGCAGATCAGCGGTATTGAGGGGGTCAAATCGCTGTCCGCCTCCGCGCGCGACGGGTCCGGCAGGGTGACTATTGAGTTCGAGAAGGGCCGCGATATTGATGCCGCGGCCAACGATGTGCGCGAACAGGTCAGCCGCGCCGCGAGCCGTTTGCCGCCCGATGCAGAGGCCCCGGTCATCCAAAAAGCGGATTCCAATTCCTCCCCCATCATGATCATGACGGTATCTTCCTCCTCCCGAACGCCCCTGGAGGTATCCGACTACGTGGAACGCTATGTTCGCGACCGCATTTCGTCGGTGCAAGGCGTTGCTTTTCCCATCATGTTCGGGTTCCGAAAGCCCTCGCTGAGGGTTTGGCTTGATCGCCGCGCGCTCGCTGCCCGTGACCTAACGGTCGCCGACGTGGAAGGCGCACTGCGCCGCGAGAACGTGGAATTGGGCGCCGGGCGATTGGAATCTAAGCAACGCGACTTCACTTTGCGCACCGTCCGCAATTTTCAAACTCCGGAAGAATTCGCGCAACTTGTCATTGCTCGCGGGGATAATGACTACTTGGTGCGTCTCGGCGAAGTAGCCGACGTCGAAGTGGGCGCCGAGAACCCGAACAGCGTTTTCATGAATCGCGGGCGCAATGCGGTCGGCTTTGGCCTGGTGAAACGGCCCGGTGCGTCGTCGCTTGCAGTGACCAAGGCGGTGACCGAGGAAGTCGAACGCATCAACGAGACCATGCCCGCCGATCTCAGCATGGAGGTCGCTTACGATTTTTCAGAGTACATATCCGAGTCCATGAACGAAGTCGCAATTGCCATGTCCGTCGCGGCGGTTTTGGTCGTGGTCATCATTTATCTGTTCCTGGGCACGGTATCGGTGGCGATCATTCCCGCCGTGACGGTGCCCGTGTCGCTGGTGGCGACGTTTATCGTCCTCTGGGGGCTTGGCTTCTCCATCAACATCTTCACCTTCCTCGCGCTCGTGCTCGCTATTGGTCTCGTGGTCGATGACGCCATCATCATGGTCGAGAACATTCACCGGCGTATGAAACGCGGCGAGCCGCCACTCTTGGCTGCTGACCGCGGCGCGCGGCAGGTGGGTATGGCGGTACTGGCGACCACGCTGTTGCTCGCTGCGGTGTTTGTGCCGGTCATGCTGATGCGAGGCACCGTCGGCAGCTTGTTCACTGAATTTGCGGTGACCGTGGCGGCGGCGGTGATATTCTCCATGTTTGTCGCCCTCACCTTAACGCCGGTGATGTGCAGCAAGATTTTGCATCCGGACCTCGACAACGGCCCGATGGCCCGACGGTCGCAGGCGTTGTTTGGGACCGTACAGGCGCTTTACCGCAAAAGCCTTGTGATGGGCCTCGACCACCCGCGAGAAGTCTTCGCCCTTTTTATCGCCGTCATCGCGATCACCGCAGGTCTTTTTGTGCTGGTGCCCAAGGAATTCACGCCGATCGAAGACCGCGGCGCCATATTCACCGTGGTCCGCGCCCCCGAAGGGTCTAGCATTGCATATACAAATGCGCAGGCGACCAAGGCGGCCGAAATCTTCCAGGGCTATGTGGCGTCAGGCGAGGCCGAGGGTATCATGCAAATGGTGCCCTTCGGCGGGCCGGGGGGTGGCGGGACCGCGAACCAAGGCACTATCATTATGCGCCTTGCGCCGTGGAAGGACCGTGACCGGTCCTCGCGCGAAATGATCCCCGAGATCATGGGGAAGCTTCGCGCCATACCCGGGGCGCAGCTTATTCCCACGTTGCCACCTAGCATCGGCCAGAATCCGTTTGCCGGCGGCCTTCAATTGGTCCTCGGCGGCGATAGTTATGAAGAAATTCGGGAATGGCGCGACATCATGTTTGGCACGATGGCGCAGAACCCGGGTTTGGCGGGGCTGCGGTCCGATTATAACGAAACCAATCCGCAGATGCGCCTTCACATCGATCGCAATCGCGCCGCCGATCTTGGTGTATCCACTGCCACGATTGGGCATACCCTTCAGGTCATGTTGGGCTCGCGTAAGGTCACGACATACTTGGACCGTGGCCGTGAGTACGACGTCATATTGCAGAGCCGCGACGATGACCGGCAAACGCCGTCCGATATTTCCAATATTTATGTGCGTTCAGACACCACCGGCGCTCTGATACCCTTGTCGGGTTTCGTGACCATCGAAGAACTGGCGGGCAGTAATTCGCTCAACCGTTATAACCGGACGCGGTCCATCACTATCACCTCCAATGCCGTGCCTGGCTATCCCATGGGACAGGCGGTTGAGGACATTGAACAGATGACCCGTGATTTTCTTCCAGATCACGCAAGGATTAGCTGGCGTGGTGAAGCCGAAGAGCTCAAGGAATCCGGCTCGCTCATTTACCTATATTTCGGCCTTGCCTTGCTGGTCGTGTTTTTGGTGCTGGCTGCGCAGTTTGAAAGTTTCATCCATCCCGTCATCATCATGATGACGGTGCCGTTGGCCATGGCGGGCGCTATGGTTGGGCTGTTGTTGACGGGCCAGAGCTTCAATATCTACTCGCAGATCGGTGTCATCGTACTCATCGGCCTGGCCGCCAAGAACGGCATTCTCATTGTTGAGTTCACCAACCAGCTGCGCGACGCGGGCATGGAATTCCGGGATGCTATTGTCGAAGCCTCTACCATCCGCTTGCGCCCCATCATCATGACTGCACTGGCGACGGTCATGGGCGCCATGCCTTTGGTCGTTTCCTCTGGCGCGGGCTATGAGGGCCGGAGGGCAATCGGCGTTGTGATCGTGTTTGGCGTTTCCTTCGCCAGTTTCATCACGTTGCTCGTGGTGCCGGTGTTCTATCAGCTTTGGGCGCGCAACACCGGCTCGCCGGGGCGCTTGGCCGAGGAACTGCGCGACTACGAGAAATCATTTCCCAGGAGTCCGGCCGTCCCCAGCGGCGAGGACGCATCAGGGCCGGCGCCCGCCGAATGAGGCCGCCTGTCGGCCCGGCGCTGGCACCTCCGATCATCAGCCGGCGGAATAACCGCGGTTTCCAGCGCCGCCTTTTGCCTGGTGCTTCGATCAAGGTAAGATCGTATAACGCGCCTATCCTGCGCTGATGCGCGTCGTGACGCATGGGAGCCTAAGTGAAAGAGAAAGAACTGCGCTTTGCCCTGGTGTGCTATGGCGGCGTTTCACTCGCCGTGTACATGCATGGCATAACCAAAGAACTTCTCAAACTGGTCCGGGCGTCGCGGGACTATCACACCTACATCAATCGCGAGGATACGGATGTCTCGTATGATGCCGTGGCGCAGCCGCGCGAAGATTCCGTGGACAGTGAACGGGCATATTTTGACCTCTTGAAACTCATCGGCCGCTGTCTCGATCTCCGCGTGATAGTGGACGTCATCGCCGGAGCCTCCGCCGGTGGAATCAACAGCGTGATTCTTGCTCGCGCGCTGGCTCACGATCTCAACATCGATCCCGTGCGTGACTTTTGGCTCAAGCACTCCGACGTGGCCGATCTTATGCCCGTGCACGTGAAAGCCGGACCTTGGCGCAAGTGGTACTTCCGCCCGTTCGTGTCGATGTTTCTCTGGTATTTTCGCAAGGATCTTGGCGACAACAAGGACTTGAAGCGAAAGCTGTCCATGTTTTTGCGCTCGCGTTGGTTCAAACCGCCGTTCGACGGTTACAATCTTACTGAAGTGCTATACGGCGGTTTTTCCGCCATGGGAGATCCGATCGAGCGGGGAAGTTCTCTGGTGCCGGTCGGCCAGCAACTGGATTTATTTGTCACCGTCACCGACTTCCACGGTTATGTCACCGAAACGCCTATCCACGATCCGCCGGTGATCCGTGATCGCGAGCACCGGCAGGTTCTTCACTTCGCCTACCGCCAATGGCCGCGCGGCAAAGAGCAAACCGGATTCGATCGCGAAAGCCTGCCCGGCCTGACCTTCGCCGCCCGCGCGACGTCGTCCTTTCCAGGCGCTTTTCCACCGGCGCAGTTCGCCGAGATCGATCGCCTCATCGCGACTCATGGCCTCAGCTGGACGAAACGCGCTGATTTCATACACAGCAATTTCCGCCCCTATCTGCGCGCCAACCTTAACCCCAGCGATGCGGCCTTCATCGACGGCAGCGTGCTCAACAACAAGCCGTTTTCCCACGCCATCGAAGCCATCCACGGCCGTGCTGCCTACCGTCATGTGGACCGGAGGTTGCTTTACATCGACCCTCACCCCAAGGGCGACGAGAGCCACTCATGGGGCCGTGTGCCAGGTTGGTTAGAGACCTTCAAGGGCGCGCTGTCCGACATCCCGCGCAACGAACCGATCCACGAGGATCTCGCACGGGTAAATACCCACAACGCCGAGGTGCGCCGTCTTCAAGTGGTTGTGGAAAGCGCCCGTGCGCATATCCGCACCATTGCCGACGCGATCGCCGGCGACGTGTTCGACCGTAAGATTACGGGCCAGGACGTGGGTGGTTTGCGCGAGCAAGCCAACAACCAGGCACGCCAGCAAGCCGGCTTTGCCTATGAAGGTTATCTTCGCTTCAAGCTTTCCGCCGTCATTGAGGATGTTGCGACATTGACCGGCCTCATTGGCGGCTATGAACGCGGTAGCCGCGAGCTCACGCGCATTGTTGCCGTCATTCAGGCTTGGACCCGGCTCTCGGGTGTTACGCCGGATGCGCTGGACCTCTCGACAACCTTTAATCCCGGCGGCGACGCGCCGCCCTGGCTCAAATTTTTGCTTCGGTTCGATGTGCGCTACCGCCAGCGGCGCATCCGCTTCGTTGTGCGTGCCGTGAATCAGCTCTATACGCGCTTGTCCAAAGCCGAGTATCAGGGATTGGGCACCGAGCGGCTCGATCGTATCAAGGCCGGCCTCTACGACGCCCTTGCGCTGTTGCGGCCTGTGACCGCCCGCGTCGGTTCACCATTGGACGGTGAGCATGATCTCAGCCGGGAAACCGTCAGAGCGGTCAAGAAAATGGTAAATGAAATCGCCCACGCCATGCAGGCCGACCCGACACTGGAGACAAGTCCCACAGCCGTCGCCGAAATATTCGCCGCGTCCATCGAAGAAACACTCGCTTTTGTGGGCGATGATCTCGGGCTTGAGCGCGACAACGAACGCACCGATGCACTCCTCGTGGCGCTTGTGGAGGGCGTGGGCGAGTCAAGGCCGCTGCCGGCGGCAGCGCGGCGCGAGCTGATCGAGCACTACGTCGGCTTCGCAGTGTGGGACGTGCTGACCTTTTCCATCACCAACTGGCGCGATCTTGATGAATTCGACGAAATTCGTGTTGACCGCCTCAGCCCCGACGACGCGCAAGCTTTTCGCAAGGGCGATGCCGCGGCGACTCTCAAGGGAATACAGTTCCATCACTTCGGCGCGTTTTTCTCACGCGCCTACCGCGAGAACGATTACCTGTGGGGCCGGTTGCACGCTGTCGACCGCCTTATGGACATTGTCCTCGACGCCGCGCGCATCGAAGGCGTTGGGAACGACATCGATATTTTGACGCTCAAGGCCCAGGCCTTCAAGGCGATCTTGGACTCCGAGCAGCATAATCTTCCCGATTGCCACGATTTGATCGACGATCTCCGGGCTGAAATGAAAGCGTTGTCGCCCGGCTAACGATCGGCGCCACCGCTTGAATCATCTAGGTACCGGTACCGCAAAGAGATGAGCATGGACACGGATAGGTACCGAAGTCCTATGAATTGGAGACAGAGAACCTCGATCGAGTCAGCCAGCTCCAGCACATTGCAGGGGGTGCTCCGTAAGGGTTTCTGCCTATACCCTTCATCGACGCATGAGGCCATACTGTTTGCGGAGTTTCATAGGTTGGGGGGACGACGCCATGAGCATAGGCGTGTTCGGCGCCCTTCTGGGCGGCCGCGGGCTGTTCACATTCGGCATTGCCATGATCAGCGAAGGGCTCAGCCTTGCCGCCGGCGAGCGCTTGCTCGACATTCTCTCCCGCTGGATTAGCACGCCGGGCCGCGGTGTCGCTGCCGGGATCCTTTTCACGGGTATCGTGCAATCGTCTAGCGCGGTTACAGTGGCGACCATCGGCTTTGTCAACGCCGGCCTCACAACCCTTTATCAGGCGCTGGGCGTGATTTACGGTGCCAATATCGGCGCCACTATGACCGGATGGCTGGTGAGTCTGGTCGGCTTCAATATAAAGATCGAAGCCTTCGCCTTGACGATTGTCGGTCTGGGTGCCGCCATGCGCCGTGCTGTCGAACAGCTCACTAAGGCGGGCGCGCAAATGGAAGTCATTGGCACGGCCGCCACCACGCCGCCGCTCCCCTAAGAACCGGTCCCTGACGCGGCCGTTTGACAGGCTCGCCGCGCTGTATGACCCTTGTGCGGCGACTAAAAAAAGGAGCTGAAATTGATAGGAGGCATGGAGGGCAAGGTGGTGTTCATCACCGGTGGCGGTACCGGAATCGGGCGAGCCTGCGCCGAGCTGCTGTCCGAGGAAGGCGCGCATGTTGCCATCTGCGGGCGCCGCCGCGAGCCGTTGGAAGAAACCCTTGCAGCGGTTCATGGCCTCGGTGGTTATGCCGAAACCGTCGTCCTGGATGTGTCCGATTTGGGCGTTTACGCCAAGACTATCGCCGATCTCGCTAAACGGTGCGGGCGCCTCGACGGTTTGGTGAACAATGCCATGTCGGTGGCCTACGCATCGGTGCTCGACACAACCCTGGAGGACTGGCGCGCCGACTTTATTGTTAATGCGGACGCGGTGTTCATCGGCACCAGCGAGGCATTGCGCGTTATGATTCCTCAAAAGCGCGGTTCTATCGTCAATATCTCCTCGCTCAATGGTATTCGTGCCATGCCTGGCATGGCCAGCTACTCGGCCTCCAAGGCCGCGCTCATTCAATTCTCCGCCGTGGCGGCGATGGAAGCTGCGCCGTACGGGGTGCGCGTCAACGCGATTGTACCTGGACAGATTATGACGCCGGCGATGGAGGAGTTCACCAAAACCGCCCCTGCCCGCGCTGAACGCTCGGCGCAGGCCATACCCATGGGCCGCGGCGGCGATCCGCGTGAGCTGGCGGGGGCCGTGCTTTGTCTGTTGTCTGATGAGTCCAGTTACACCACGGGCATCTGTCTTAATGTGGACGGCAGCAAGGCCGCGCAACTCTACGTGGCCGAATAGGAATCTATCCGTGTCTCAGGCCTCGCCCTCGGATCTGAACGCGCGCATTGAGCGCCTCGAGTCATTAGCCGAGATTCGCCAGCTGGCCGCGAAGTATGCGCTGGCCCTGGACATGCGCGATGTGGACGCCCGGGTGAATTTATTTCCCGAAGACGTGCGCGTGAGTAAAACCGAAACGGGGCGTGCTGTGCTCAAGAAATGGTTTGATGAAACCCACCGTCTTCAGTTCGCCGGCACATCTCATCACATCGGCGGCCACATCATCGAGTTCACGGACCCGGAAAACGCCCAAGGCATTGTCTATTCCAAGAACGGGCACGAGGCGGACGGCGCGTGGGTCATCATGCAGATGATGTATTTCGATGCCTACGCACGCGTCGAAGGCCGTTGGTTTTTCCGCCGCCGCCTTCCGCTGTATTGGTACGCCACTGATCTCAACACACCGCCTATTGGCGAGAGCAAAATGCGTTGGCCGGGTCAACCTCCTTACGAAGGTGGATTCCATGATTTGTTTCCATCTTGGGCAGAATTTTGGGCGTCGCCCCAGCCCGACTCGCCCCTGGCTGCACCCGCCCCCTACGGGGAATTTATCAAGACCAGCGTCGCGGCGAGCCTCTGCCGAAGGTGAGGGCGAAATGAAACACACTGTCTTGGTGGGCCTTTTAATCGTATTTGGTATAATTAACCGCGCCCCTGCCTCAGCACAGGACTCCTTCGCCCACGCCTTCTGGCAGTACCGGGCCAGCACCGGTTTCGACATCAGTTCCGGCTTCTATGGCGCGGACGAACGCACCAGCATTGTATACGTACCCGCCACCCTCCAGACCGCCAAAGGCCCGTGGACCGTTCGCGCAGTGTTCGCATACCTCGAGGTCTCCGGACCGGCGCTGCTCATCGATGGCTCGTCTGCCGGCGAATCACTCGGCGTGCGCACCTCCGGCGCGGCGGACGGCCCCGGCGATATCAATTTCTACGCAACCTATTCGTTTGAATCGCTTTACGACCGCGGCATGTTTGTCGATTTGACGGGGCGCATCAAGGCCCCCACCGCCAGTTTTAGTAAAGGCCTTGGCACCGGCGCCTGGGATTTTGCCGTGCAGATGGACGTTGCTCAGGCCATCGGCAATTTCGTGCCCTTCGCGACGGTTGGCTACCGCTTCACCGGCACTCCCGCCGGGTTCGATTTACGCGATGTAGTCTACGGCAGCGCCGGTTTGCAATACACCGTCGATGACGTTCTTACCTTCGGCGCATATTACGACATCCGCCAGCCGTCCATTCGTGGTGCGGCCACGCCTCAGGAAGGCACCGGTTATATGAACGTCCGCATCACCGACGATTGGTCGTTTCTGGCTTACGGCGTGAAGGGGTTTTCGAGCAACAGCCCCACCGTTGGCGGCGGCCTCAGCATCACGTATCGCTGGCGTTAACCTCGGGCGCACCGGCACGTCGGTATTCCACACCCGCCGGTGCACGGCATAGGCGTGGTGTTGCCCGCTCCTAATAAATCCCGATCTTACCTAAGCGTTCCTGACAGCAAGCAGGGTTCTCACGCGGCCCGAGCGGCGTCTGATATCCGTCAGGCCAGGATTTCTCCCATCTCTTTGGAGGTTTTGTTGCTGTTGGTGCCCCACGAGGGCGTATTGACGCCCATAACGCGTAAGGCGGTGTAGCCGAGGCGAGCAGTACTGGTGCCCCCGGCGTCGATGTGCAGACCGGTCTTCACACGGCCCCCGGCGCGGCCGGCAGTGAAGGCCGGCATGCCGTCAAGCGAATGGATCCTGGCATAACCGACATCGGTAGAGGCGTAGATCAGAACGTTGTCAAGCAGCGTTCCGTCGCCTTCCTTGATCTTCGTAAAGGCGCCTACGCAATCGGCCCAGGCCTCCATAGCCCGCCGCGTGAACCATGAGGCGGTCGGCTGATACCCGAGCGCGTTGTCGAGGGGTTCTTCGTGCGTACAGGTATGATGCGGTTTCTCGTAGCCGACCTTGAGGGTGTCAGTTCCCCGTGCGGCATAAGACATATTGAAGACACGGGTCTGATCGCAGGCCACCGCCATGACCATGAGTTCGGTCATCATACGGTGACGGGCCGCCACCAGCTCGGTTTGCTTGCCCGACGGAAGCTCTTCCTCGAGCGCGGCACCGGGGACGCACGCTGCAATCGGCTCCGGCTTGGTCAGCCGTTGTTTGAGCTGCTGTTCCAAATGACGCAAACCCGTGAAGTATTGATCAAGCCGGGCTTTATCCTCAGCGCCCACCTTCTTCATCAAGCTACGCGTCTCATCCATAACACCGGACAACACGCTTTTGCGAACCATGACATTGGGGTCAGGCGTGAAACTATCCGCATTGGGATCGGGGAATTCCGGCCCGAACAGGCGCTTGTAAAACGCTACCGGCGACCATTCCGGTGCATTGGGCGAAGTGCTGTTCTCATAGCTTATGGTGTCCTTGACGTCACCCGTCGAGGTCATCGTCAAAGACTTGAACCGCGTGGTGCGGCTAATTTGATTGGCGATGGTAACGTCGATGGTCTCTCCGGGAATATCGGTTCCGTCCTTCGGGGCGCTGCCGGTTCTCTGGATCACCCAGCCGGAAGTATGGCAGAGGAGCGGCATGTTATCGCGGAAGGCCGTGAAATTAGTAAAGAGGTTGATGTGGTCACGAACCGGCGCCCACGATACGATCTCCTCGGGCAGGTCGTAGTTAGGGCCGGTCTTTTTCGGAATGAATACCTTCTGGTTCATTCCAAGGCCCCAGGACCAGGTTCCGAACCGCACCGGTATTGGCCTGCCAGACGCGAGCGCTGTGCCGTTGCCGTTGAGGAAGCAGTTAAGGAGCGGCAAAGCGACCGTGACCGCGCCACCGTTCAGCATCCCCCGCAGTACACGACGTCTATTGAGTCTGTTCATAACAGTCTCCCCCATTTGCGCTCGCGCTCGTTCCCTGAGCGGTCAAAAATCTAGCGATCAACAACCGCTAACGTAGGCTGGGACTACCACATTTCGCGATATTAATATACGTGTGTCGACCGGCACGATCCTGAATATTCTGCCGGGTTTTCAGCGTCTCACTCCTAGAAATCCGCAGAAAATAAGGCGTTTTCTGCCTTCCGCCCCTGCGGCGCGCCATTAGGTAGGGCGCAAGGGTCTTGGTCAGTGGTGGGGAACGGTGATGAGGTAGGCCAACTCCGACCCGCCAGTACCGGCGTCAAATATGAACGGCAAGCTTCGGTTAATTCTGCTGGCGTCGGCCGAATACCCGAGGTCGGCGTTGGTCACCCCCGGCGCGTAGATCATATAATGGCCGGGAAATGCCGTATACGTGACTCTGCCGGTGTTAGTATCGAGGTCAACGTCGCCAGCAAGCATATAGGCGATGCCGGTTCGCGTTGGCCGGTGAAAGCGGCCATCGCGAAAGCCCGCGTCAATGTCCACACGCACCTCGCCTGTAGATTTTCCAGCAGCAAGAAGTTTTCCGACGCGCAACATCACCGGCACGTAGCTCGCAAGTCCATCCGCGTCCCAGCATGTCGGCTTGAACGCTTTACCACCATAAAGGAAGCCGTCACGATTAAGCAAACATGTGAAACCGTTTATTCCATCGCGAAATTTCGTGAACCCTTTTTCTCCGTACACGTAAACCGTGGCGCCGGCGCGTAAATGTTGCGGTGCGGCCGACAATGCGAGTTTAGCTTCAACATCAGCTGGAAAAATGATGTTTAGAACTGAGCGCGTATCGCGAACGTCCTCTGCACACGCAACACCAAGTCCCATGGCCATAACCATAATGGCTGCAAGCCGAAAAATTTGAGAAACGCTTCGCGTGTCCATCGGCACCTACCTGCACTTGAACGGGCTCGTCTCATGGTACCATGACGACCACCGAAAGTGGGACAGGTCATCGCAAAGCAATGATGCTATGACCGTGCCGTCATGGCCGCTCCGCTTCTCATTCTTCGCGATCTACAATTGACGTATGATCGTCCACTAGGTCTCGGCTTCCTTGTGCCAATCTTTCAGTCGGGTCTTATCCCGTCATAGTAGTCATGGGAAATGGGGACGGCCGATTCGAAGCGGTGCGCTCCGCCGCTCCGCAACTACGCCATCGGCGGCAGCACGCTCTGGGGTTTTTCGATCTGCGGCTTTTGCGGTTTGGGAACATCCGGCTTCAGCCACTGCAGCCGGTCCACAGGCGGTCGCTCGGGCGGGGCCACCCGCTCCGGCCTGTGCGAGGGAACATCGGGCCGGACTGTGGACGGGCGCATTGCTCCGCGCACCGCGTGAATGGTCACCACCGTGCGTACTTTCTCGATGCCGGTCGCGGCAATCTTGTCCGGTGCAACAATGCGTCCGGTGATCACGATGTGGTCATTCTCTTGGGTTCCGGCGGGCAGGGCTGCGCCGTCCACGGTCACACCGCGAATGGAAACCGGGCCGCTGCCGCTCGCGGCCCTCGGTGCATAGGCTTTGAGCGAAACATCGCGCACATTTTCATCGAACGGCAGCGGGGCCTCGCCCATGACAACGTCGGGCACGAACCGGCCGTTGATCATCCGGCCCGCGGCGAACACCTGGGCGCCCGTCACCGGCGCGCTCACCACCGTCCCGTCTAAGGGAATCGTCAGGCCGCCCACTTGCACGGTGTCATCATTGACTACGGCGGCGGTGCCGCGCACCATCAGCCGCTCGTCCTTGGTCCGCTCGTCGACCCGCGAGGCGATGATGGTGCCGTCGGCCCAGCGCAGGCCGGACACACTGACCACGTCGCCGCCGCTGAGATCTTTGAACGCACTTATCGCTGCGCGGTCGCCGCCGAGGTTCAGGCGCACCTTTTGGCCGAGAACCATCATCGTCTCCGCGTCGTGATCAATTGTGCTCACCGGCCCGGTCACCGCGTGGCGAATATCGATGGCATCCAAATACAGTCCACCGTCTTTGCTGCTGGCCACGGCGCGAATCACCTGGCCCACCTTCAGCGCCTCAAGCGTCGCCGGTTTGCCGTTCGTCTCCAGGGTGGTCCTGGGATCGAATTCTAGTTTGAGGCCGTTGACGATGATCGAGCCGAAGCCGGAGATGGTGCCGACAATGCCGGTTCCACCCAAGCCGTCACCGTTGCCCGGGTCGTATGCGGTCTGGATCGTTGTGGAACACGCAGCTAGGGCGCACAGCATCAGCGCCGCTGCAATATGCGGCAGCGTGCTTCCGCTTTGCCCGGTATCTGGGCGAGTGCTAAAACCCCTGATCATTGCGCCGAACCTAATCCTCTTTTGGTGGCTCTTTTGTGTCTTCTAAACCTTTAACACCGGGTATGCATAAGCCCCCACGCTATTCTCCTGAATTTTCAGTCTTTACGCCATCACCTTGGCTTAAGTGATTGAAAATGCTTGGGCCTTGGTGAAAGTACAAGCCAAAATTGACCCGTTGTGTCGCCTCGGTCTTATCTTTGTCCTGGGCCGCGAGGTCCAGCGCCATTCGGTTTAGGGTCAGCAGCGCGCGCATCCCCTCCTGTTTGGCCGCCTCGTTCAGCAGCGCCACGGAGTCCGGCGTCAAGTCGCTGTAGTGAACGCTTCGTTCCAGAGTCGGGTCGCCGCCCCCCAACAAGTTGTGAGCGGCGGCGGCCATGTGGTCGTGAATGTTGCGCCCCAGGTAAAAGGCTTTTTCCTCAAAACCCTTTTCCGGCACGAAGGCCGCCTGGTTCAGATGCACCAGCGCGTCCTTGTCGAGTTGCGCAACGCCAAGGCGTAGCCATTCATCCAGAACCGCGCGCGGGCGCACGTCTTTGGACACGCCCTCCACCAGGGCATCGAATGACGGCGCGCCGGGTGAGTGGGCTGTACGGGGGAGGGGGAGAGGCCGGCCCTGATCGTCGGTGGTCTCCGGCGATCCTACCCAGCGCGCCACTACGTGCGCGCCGATGCCAATCGAGCGCGGCGCGGTAATGCTGTTGTCGTCTGTCGTCTGGTCCGCGGCTTCGCGCAGGCGCTTCACGTCCTTGCGGTGCACGCCGGTCAGTAGGCTCACGCGCGAATCCGTTTGACGTTTGCCCGCCACCGGAAACTCGCGCATAGCCATGTCAACGTAGACGTCCTTTAGAATTTCCATGACTGCCGGAAGGCCGACACCTTTAGCGACCAGCAAACGCACCAACGGCCGCAGCAATCTTTTGACAGCGGCCATGAGGGACTTGGGCGGGGTCCCGGAGGACGATGATGTCTCGGTCATTCGGTCGCGGTTTTCAAAAAATAAAGTCCTGACAAAAACGGGTCTCGCGCAGACGGGCCCAGGCCCCTTGGGCCCACAAACCCAGTATATACACACGTGGGAATAATTCCCACATTTTGTTGACAACTCCGTAATGCGCTCCTATAATTCCAATGTTTGTGGGAATAATTCCCACATTTATTAACGGAGTGTAGCAACTTATAGGCACATGCCAACCTCGAGACCGTGTTCAGAAAGATCTTGTGATACGGCCTTGACCCTCGCTAACCACGAGTCATTTCCTACCCCGGTGAGGGTTTAGGTCTTTAGTCTTCTCCCGCTCGCGCAAGGGAACCGTCCCGGACCGGACGGGAGAAGACTCTTCCTCCCCGCAAAATGCGAGAGCACGCATCGAACGAAACGGCGCTGCGAATTTGATGCCAAGGCGCTGAACACTTCGGCGGGAAACTGAGGTCAGGGTCGAGCTTTCGACCATCGCTACCCGCCCGTCCGCGCAAGAGATGGACCTTAAATTCGATCCTGTCCTCAGTTCCCTGTGAAAAAGCAATTCACCGTATGAAAACGCCCGGTGAAACCCCCGTTGCGGCTGCGGATAAACGCGCATCAATCCGCGGACCAATGTGCGGAGCTCCGGCCACTCGAGTAGAGCCCCGTTCAGTTCACTTTGAAGCAGTGGAAAACCTTCAACGGCGATGTAATGCAGCCTTGCGTTTCTCAATCGCGCGCGCCGTGCGGCCTCCCCGGGGGCGAGAAAATTTCGGCCCGTGCCAAAGCCCAATTCGCATATGGCGAAGGTCTGCCATCTCGCCAATCGCTAGGCAAACCACCGTCGCCGAGGAATACATGGCGTGCCTCGGCCAGCCGGCCGGCACGGCTGTAATAGACGTCGCCGAAACGTCATGCCGTGGGCACGCGCCCCGGCGCCGAAGCCAGCCCAGGGTTTAGCAGTGGACGGCCGCGTTGCGCACCATTCTCGGTGCATTTCGGTAAATCGTCCCCCATCATATTTTTGCCTTACTATAACAACAAATTTACCGGTGCTGGCCTTTGCTCTGCGAGCAGCGCGGCGGTAAGGTTAGCTTGACGTTTTATCAACCGGGAATGGCGACCACTGGGAAGCCGCTAAACTGGGAGCGTCGCGTTACCGTTCCTAAGTCTGTTTGAATGTTGCGGCGATCAGCGATGCCATCAGGGGCGATGACGCGGGTTATGAAATTTTTATTGACGGTTACGGCCGCGCTGGCGTTTATTCCGGTGGGCTTTAGCGCGGGTGCGCAGCAGCTCTCCTCCGTCACCCAAGAAATCGTCACCGTCACAACATCTGACGGATTGCAGTTGCCGGCAGTATTCACCTCGCCGGCGGGTGGTGCTTATAGCGGCGGGCCGGCTATTTTACATTTGCCGGACGGACCCGGTATCAGTCCTGTACGTGCCGCCGATGCCGCGCGGTTCGCCGCAGAGGGCTTGGCCGAGCGCGGCTTTGTCAATTTGAGCTTGGAACCTCGCTACGTTCAATCCTACGCCTTCAGCCGCTTTGATGATGCTGTCGCCGATGTGCGCGCCGCCGTTGATATGCTATCGACGCGCGGTTTTAGCGGCGTGGTGCTTTCAGGTCACGGGCTGGGCTCGCTCCTTGCCGCGCGCTACGTCGTGGAAACCGGCGACAACCGCGTGCAGGCAGTTGTTTTCTATTCTCCCAGCCGGAACCTCACCGAGGCTTGGCGCGATGAGGTGGGTGAGGATATGTATTGGGACACCGTCGACGCCGCGTCCAAGGCGATCAACGAAGGCGGGCGCAGCGCTTTTGTTGATCTCGGTGACGGATTGATTTTTACACCCACAAGTTTCCTCGATTGGTATGGGCCGACAGCCAAGACATCTCTGACCGCAAATTTGGCGGGAATAGATCGGCCGTTGCTGCTCGCTGCCGGAGAACAAGATTCAACGGTGCAGAAAGGGCGGCTGGAACAGCTTGAGGCGGTTGCATTTCTAGCGCCGCAGACCTCGGCGAAATACTACCCGCGCACGGGGCACAATTTCACGGGCGCTCGCGATATTTTGGTGGCCGACACAGCCCGCTGGCTCGCCGATATCGGCATCGCGCCCGTCCCGCGCATCACGACACGCTTGGTCGATGTTGTCACTCGTGATGGTGCGACGCTAACCGGCGTGCTCTACGCACCGGCAAACTCCGCGGACAAGAAAAATAAGCCGGCGATCCTTCTGGCTCATGGTTGGACCGGCGACATCATGCGGTCTACGTCTCATTGGCTTGGTCGTCGTTTGGCCCAGAAGGGGTACACCGCACTCGCATTCCAGACGCGCTCGTCGGGTTTTCGCGGGATTGTCTCCGGAACGTTGGAGGACATCCCCTCGGATATCGCGCTGTGGGTAGATTTGATGGAGAAAGGCGAGCATGGTCCGCTGGTTGCTGCCGGTCACTCAACGGGAAGCATTTGGCTCAGCTACTATTTGTCTCAAGCAAGCGACGATCGCATCAACGGCGCCGTGTATCTCGCGCCTATGCGCGATATGCCGCGCCACGCGCGCCTGGCTATGGGCGAGGACCGGTATGCCCGCGCGGTTCTGGAAGCACAGGAAGCGGTGCGCGATGGTGATGGTGGGACGCACCTCGTCAACGTGCCATTTCCGCAGGCCGCGTACGATGAAGATGCGCGCCAGCCCATGTACCTGCCCGTGCCGGGTGCGGGTTTCACGTACTACTACGCCAATAGTTTCTTGAGCTACTGGGGACCGGGATCAAAGGCGATTCACACGAAGCTCATCACGGATCTTGATATTCCGGTGCTCGCGCTGGGTGGCTCGCGCGATCCGTTCATGCAAGGCGCATACCTCATCGAGTTCACAGAAGCTGCTGGCGACGAGGCGATGTATATTTTTTACGGTGGGCCCGACGGCGCTACCAATTCCTTCGACGGCTACGAAGCGCGCGTTGCGGACGACATGGCAGCGTGGCTCGAAAAAACCTTTTAGTGCAGCCGCACCGTACGCCTGTTTCCTGATCAGGAAATTTGCTGCTGAATTGGGGGCAAAGTCCGGTTGGGATGGCGCATAAGCAAAATGATGAATGCCAGCGGGGCGATAACAACGGACATGACCATAAACGCATCGCCGAACGCCAACATTTGAGCCTGCACCATCACTTCGCCGATAATGCGGGGTCCGGCCATGGGGTCCGTCAGCGCCAGGCCTTGTTCGCCAAGCCACCGGTGCAGATCGGGATTGTACGGCGTTATATGTTCCCGAAGCACTTGCCAATGATATTCGCCCCGCGAAGCGATCACGGCGCTCGTCGCTGCAATTCCTACTGACCCGCCGACGGACCGTACTAGAGCAAACATACCGGCAGCGCCGTCCATGAGATGGCGGGGAAGCGTTTCGTAGGCAATGACTGCGGAGGGAAAGAAAAACAGCCCCATGCCGATACCTTGCACAATGGACGGGATCACGATGCATCCAGGACTCGTGTCGATGGGCAGTAGAACGTAAATAAAAGTTCCCCCCCGCAATCGCCAGCGCGCCCGCGAACATCAGCGCGCGAGGGTCGACCTTGTTGATGATGCGCCCGATCACGAACATCGACGCGGCAACGGCGAGGCCGTGCGGCGCCATGATGAGGCCGGCTATGTCTGCTGGGTAACCCATGACGTTTTGAACTAGGAGCGGCAGAATGGTTATGATGCCGAAGACGCTCATGCCGAACGCGGCGACCAGTAGCGATGCCGACGAGAAATTGAGATCCCTGTAGACGCTGAGATTAACGATAACGCCCGGACGGTTCCACGCATGGCTGGCGAATGCCAGCCCCCTACCACGGCGGCCACCGCCAGGGCTTGAATTGTCACGGATTTGAACCAATCCTCGGAGTGGCCCAGATCGAGCATCAACTGTAACGCGCCAATCGTGCAAGTCAGAAGAACAAGTCCCTTCCAGTCGGTGCGGGGTCGCGCGCCAGGCACGGCAGTAACGTATGCGGAGGCGAGCAGGAGCGCGAACAATCCGACCGGTATGTTGATGTAAAAAATCCACCGCCAGTTCAGTGCTTCAGTAATGTACCCGCCGATAGTCGGACCCATGACGGGCGCAACCATCATCCCCAATCCCCAGATGGCCATACCGCGGCCACGCTGTTCGCGCGATAGGCTGCTCATGATGGTGGATTGGGCAAGCGGCGCCATCGTAGCCCCGGCGACACCCTGCAAAATGCGGAAGAGCCCCAGTTTCTCAAGGCTTTGAGCCGCGCCGCAGGCTGCCGATGCAGCCATGAAGCTGCCGATATTCAGCAGTAATAGACGCCGTCGTTCCAGGAGCTGGCTGAGATAACCGGTCAGCGGCATGATGACCGCTGCCGAGACCATGTAAGACGTGACCACCCACGTCACCTGGTCCGTTGTCGCGCCGAAGCTTCCCATGATGTGGGGTAGCGACACGTTGACCACCGTCATATCAATAATTTCAAGCATCATGGCCAGCATGACAGCGACGATGGTCGCGATGCGGGCAATGCCGGTTAGTTCTTCTTCAGCGGGAGGCGCGGTCGCGGTGCTCAGGATTTTGGTCCCGGAGAATTACTGTTCGCCGGTATCAACGGTCGCAACGGCACTGCGGCCCACCCGCAGAGGCTGCGTCGGGTCCGGCGGTTCATCCAACATGTTTATACGCACGGTGTAGCGTTAGGTGACCTTGACCCAATTGCCCGTGGCGTTTTCCGGCGGTACAGGGAAAACGTTGCACCCGACCCCGCGCTAACGCTGTCGACTTCGCCGCGTAGCATGACAGCCGGGTACATATCGACGGTGACTTCGACGGGCTGCCCCGGTTTCATGCGCGTGAGATCTGTTTCCTTAAAGTGAGCGTCTACCCACCATTCATTGTCTTCCACCAGCGCGAAGACCGGCCGCCCGATGGTGCGAATGCACCGTGACGCGATGTAAAACTCGACACCCACCCGGAAGACGGTGCACGCACTTCGGTATAACTTAGATCCAGCTGCGCCTTGCGCATCATGGCGCTCGCTGTCCGCAGTCTAGCGTTGTCTTCGCCCGATCCCCCGTACTTTTGCTGCGCTCGGTTGAAGTCCGCTTGCGATGCCGCCAAGGCTGCTTCCGCTTGTTTGAGCGCCGTTTCGGGTGCGTCGAGCGCCGAAGTGGATAAATTGCCCGCCGCGCTCAGCGAGCGTCCACTCGCTGCTTCGCGCCGCGCATTAGTAAGAGAGGCTTCGGCTTCGGCTTCGCGCACGCGCGCCGCGGCAGCGGCTACGCCGGCGCCGCTAGCGCCGACATCGTCAACGGCTTCATCGAGTGCAGCCTGCGCAGCTTCAACCGCGATCACAAAGGTCGCCGGATCAATTTCAAACAGCAGGTCGCCCGCTTCCACGTGCTGGTTGTTGGTCAAGTGCACTTTGGAGACAGCACCGCTGATCTGGGGCGCGATTTGCACGACATGGGCTTGGAGGTGGGCGTCTTCCGTGGAGGGATACCGCTGAGCCCGCTGGTAGAGGAGCGGCCCGCTGATCGCGGCAGCGATCAACACCACAACAATAAGGCCGCGAACCGTCTTTTGCAGCACGGTGGTCTTCTGCACAGCGCTCACGGGAGCGTCGTCGCGTATATCACCTTTTTCGTCAAGTTGAGGCCGTGCGTCGTCCATGGAAACCGGCGCTCATGCAAAACTATGCCGCCAACAGCCCCATCCGACCGCGGTAATTCGGTGCAAAGTGGAAATATATAAAACTTGAAATAAATGCGAGCCCGGGGGGCGAAGGCGACAAGATTACCCAGAAAACCGCTCTATTCGTCCTCGTCACCCTCGCTTTTGAGGGGCACGTTCATATCCTTCATAAGATCGCGGCGATCACGCTTGTATTCGTATAGCTCCAGGCGCTTGTCCTCGATCCGGCGCGGCCAGTAGTTATTTGCGCGTTCAGTATCAGCGGTTTCCCGGCTGGGGTCGACTTCGACAGACACGATCTCTTTGTCGCGGATCACCATCTTGGCAAAAGACTTTGGATTTTGACGCCAGACCTCGGCGGGGATGCGCAGCTCCTCCTTGCTGCCATCTTTATATGTGATTTCTAGAATCACCGGCATGACAACGCCACCTTCGTTGCTGAACTCCATAAGGTAAAAGTTAGCATCTTCCTCAAGTAGATCCTTCTGCCAATCCTCCAGCCCCTTGACGAGCGCGTTGTATTTATTGCGGTCGGCATTACTAACGGTGAACTCGTCGTGTTCACTGTAGAAGTCTTCGAGTCCCTTGTAAGTATCGGTGAATTTTTTGAGGTCGGCATTGCGCCGTTCGGTAAGCGTATTTGGTTCGCGTTCCTCCTGATCTCGCTGGAACGCCCTTTCTATTTTCGGATCTTGGGTATTGATGGTGTACCCAGTAATGTTGTCGAGACTGATGTCGACGTGGTTGGCGCCGTAAAACCAGCCGCGCCAAAACCAGTCCAGATCGACACCCGACGCATCTTCCATCGTGCGGAAAAAATCGTATGGCGTCGCACGTTTGAATTTCCACCGCCGGGCGTATTCCTTAAAGGCGAAATCGAAAAGTTCCCGCCCCAGAACGGTTTCCCTCAAGATCGTGAATGCAGCGGTAGGCTTGGCATATGCATTGGCACCTCGCTTAGCGAGGGATGCGCCGTTAGTCATGATCGGCCGAGCATCGGGAGATTTCATATACCCGGTGATGCTGTTCACCTCGTCGAGTTCGGGGTAGTTTTCTTCCACAAATACTGCGCCTGGTTGTCGAGGAACGAATTCAAACCTTCGTCAAGCCACGTCCATTGCCGTTCGTCGGAATTCACAATCATGGGAAACCAGATGTGACCGGCCTCGTGAATTATGACCCCGATGAGAAAAGATTTCGTACCGCGGGAGTAGGTGACTTCCCCCGTCTTTTCGTTCTTTTCCGGACGCGGTCCGTTGAACGCGAGCATGGGATATTCCATGCCGCCGCCTACAGGCCCATTTACAGATTGAACAACGGGGTACGGATAGGGAAATGCAAATTTGCCGTAGACATCCATGGTGTGAATAAGCGCCGGTGTTGAATATTGCGCCCACAGCGGGTTGCCTTCTTTAGAATAAAACGACATGGCCATGACAACGTTGCCGGTCTCTGGGACCTGATACCCTTGCGCGTCCCAAATAAACTTACGGCTTGAGGCGAAGGCAAAATCGCGCACGTTTTCAGCCACAAATTTCCATGTTTTGGTGCCGCGCGCACGGTTGCCTTCGTTTCTTATTGCTTCAGCCTCAGTTACGACGAGGACGGGCTTTTTCGCCGTACGCGCCTCCTCAAGGCGTGATTTTTGTTGCGCGGTTAGAACAGCGTCCGGATTTTGCAATAAGCCCGTTGAGGCGACGATATGATCGGACGGAACAGTAATTTCGACATCATAGTCTCCGAACTCCAACGTGAATTCGGTGCTGCTATCGAACGCCTGAATGTGCCACCCGTCAGTATCTGAGTAGGCTGCAAGGCGCGGGTAAAACTGGGCAACGCCGTAGATGTAGTTGTCATCCTCTTTGAAATATTCATACCCGCCGCGTACGCTGATAGCGTTGCCGTCGGCGAGGTGCACATTCCATTCTACGCTGAAAGTAAAAACGCCGCCCGATGGCAATGGCGCCGGCAGGTCCACGCGCACCATAGTTTGTGAGAACGTGTGAGGAAGGGCATTGCCGGCAGGGTCGGTCACTTCCATGATTCGCAGCCCCATAACCGTATCGTCGTAAATTTTTTGCGCGCGCAGGCCATCGTACGTCATGCGGCCATCGGTGCCCGAGGTCCGGGCATTGATAAAATCGGAATTGGGGGTGAGGTGATTCTGATCCAAATTGAGCCAGAGATAGCGCAAGGTATCGGGCGAGTTGTTGGTGTAGGTGATGGTCGCTTGCCCGCTTAGGCTTTGTTTGGCATCGTCCAAAGAAACGGCCATCTTGTAATCGACTTTTTGCTGCCAGTAATCCGGACCCGGGGTGCCAGAGGCCGTCCGCATGCTTGAAGGGGTCGGCCATATATCGTCCAGTGGTCGGAATTTGTCCTGCCAACCAGACCGTGAGTCTTGCCCCGAGTGCGCTGAAGCCGGGGCGGTAGCCAATACTGCGGCGATGGCAGCAATGCAGAATAGGCTTCGGTTCATGGCGCTCCCTCTGATTCCCCACAAGGGTTGTTGCCAACCCTAGCGACGAGCGAAGCAGACCGGGCGGCAGTATTCAAGGCTCAGGTGGATTTCTGCGCAAATCTGGCACCCGAAAGAGTCTGACTCGGCCAGCGTGGGTCTACATACTTAGCTATTAAGGTGCGCTGCGCCAGGGCGGACAATGGCGATTCTCGCGCCGCACCCTCATCATTGAATGGACTCAAACTGTCCTCGTTGACATGATTCCGCCAGGGCAACGGTGAAAACGAAGAGCTGCTATTTTGCCGTATAGCTAGTATTTCCTGGGCCCCAGAACGCGCGCATGGTCAGGACTTTACCGTCGTCGTTAAAAGTCATGACGTCAATGCAATCAAATTCCATGGTTTTGTCGGGCAGTTGAACGACACCGTGGAACGGAAAAGCGGCTTCATTTTCTACGATGCGTACCGGCCCAGTCGGTGTAATTGCGCACTTCATGGCCATAGCGTCTGTGTAGAATTTTTGAAGGTTAGCCGCGCCGCTTCGTACCTTTGTTCCCACCGGGTCTTCCACGGTGGCATCTGCGGCGAACAGGGCTACTACCCCCTCTACACTTCCCTTTTTGAACGCATCAAAATACCCGTGGATCGTTGTTTGGATTTTGTCACTCAGTTCCACGTGTCCATCCCTCAGTTTGATGATATCGGGTACTATTACTTCGCATACGCGGCCACGCAAGCGTCGATTGATCTCTATTTTTTACGTCCGGGTGGTTTGATGCCGCGATCGGTCACCACCGGTAGATTTGTCCAATACCCGTCAGGCGCTCTATAAAATCCGCCAGCCGCCAATGCGCCGCCGTCCAGATGAATTGTCGTACCTGTCACCCACGCAGATAGATCGGTAGCTAAAAACACCGCGCAACCCGCAGTGTCTTGCGGCGTTCCAAACCGCCCTAATGGAATCCAACGTTTTACGTGTTCCTGATACTCCTGCGGGATCCATCTACCGATGGGTACTTGCGATGTCTCCGTCGTTTCCGGAGCGATGGCATTAACGCGGATGCCGTCGGGCCCGAGCTCAAGTGCGAGGCTTTTTGTAAATCCGGTTACGCCGGCTTTAAACGCGGCATATACAGCGCAGGCGGGAATGCCGCGAAATCCTTCTATAGACGAGATGTTGATGATACTACCGCCGCTGCCGCGCATCAGAGGTATCGCCGCCTGGGTCACAACAAATATGTGGCGCAGATTGATATTGTAGAGATCGTCCCACTGCTGCTCGGTGAACCGCTCGAACTGTGCGTGATGTCCGAGAAAGTCTCCGACATTGTTCACAAGAATATCCAACCGGCCGAATGCCTGCTCGATCTGCCCGATGAGTCCCGAAACGGCGTCCGTTTTTCGGACGTCAGCCGTGACAACTAGCGAAGTGCTTCCAATTTCGGCGAGTGCCCCGCGCACATCCTCTGCCCGCTTAGCGTCGATTTCCGCGACAACGACGGTCGCTCCCAGACCCGCAAAAGCTTCAGCGATGCCGCGCCCGATCCCCGCGCCGCCGCCGGTGATCAGCGCTACCTTACCCGTAAGCTGCGTTGTTAGACCGGTCATGCAAAAATTCCCTATGGCTCATCGATGTTTTTGGGCGGCGAACTTTAGGAGCGACGGGTGACGAGAGGACGGAAGAAACTGGCGGAGTGGGTGTCTGCTGTGTTATGTATTTATATTATTGATATTTATTGTTATTTCTTCTGCTCATCCTAGATCACTCCCAATTTCCCACCTAAATAGTGTGAGCTTTTCCGGCATTCTACGGGACCGCATAGGAATATTGGCACCTGTACACAGACTTACAATTGTCTAGTGCCGCCGGCGCGGACAAGAACGCTGCCACTCGCCAATGACGGAGGAAAAAGTCGGCCACTGGGGCGGCGGAAGAGTCGGCCATTCGAGAGTACCCCTCAGTTATCATTTGGTTTTGTCGCGGTAGCCGATAAGAGGGGCTCACGGGGCTTCGTGGCGAGCCGTGTCTGACGCGAAGCGAAGCCGCGGAATGGGCGCTGTTGACCTACCGTGTCAACCCTGGCCACAGTAATTTGTCGCTAGCCCAGGATCTGTATATTTGGGTATCCGATTGTGACACGTCCGAGTGACAGGTCACGAAACGACGACGTACCTTAACCTCGCGTTTCTATTGCTGGAAAGCGATGGCCTACAATAGCGTTATGGGGGCTCGCGTATCCGTCACACCGTCACAACCGTTATCAGCCGGGGCTTTCCGCGTTTTCCTATCCGTCACAGAGTTTCGGTTTGTGCCGGATAGAGAATCGCTGCAACCATTGTCAGGCAAGGGTTGTGACGCTGTGACGGATAGGGATGGTATCTCTTCGATCAAATGGTTTTTTCACACCTTGACGAGGGCAATGCGTTTGCAAACCTTCGCGGGTCTGCCATCCGTGGCAATCCCTTTGGCGCGGATTGTGCCCGGCGCGATACCGAAGGGCTTGATCAAGGTGGCCACCGATTAGTGCCGATCGGCGATCGGGAAGCCTGGACCGGCGGCCGGTGGGTAAGCCGCCTAAGAAAAAAGCACGGCAATTTAGGTTGTCGAGCACTCGGCATGATGGTTTCGCAATGATTGGAATGGGACCCGCGCATTGATGAAGGTAGGGGGGGTCTCGGATTTTATTCGGCGAAGGATGAAGTACCTATATATCTCCTGTGTCTCCCTTTTTTGAAGCTTGCGCGGGAGGCACCAAGGGTAACGGCCTAACGCCGCCCTACTTCCGATGCCTTCGGCTAAAGTGTATTGCTGTTATCCAGGTTCGTGATTCTTTTGACGGCGCTTTTGTGATTCCCTCTGCTTGAAGCAGATATGGGGGTCTATAATGGGCAAATCGCATCCTATTGAACTCCGTGTCAATGGCGGAGTAAAATTGGGCCACTTGGCGCTAGCGGGCTTGTCCACGTAGTCCACGGGAGGGACCCGCGCGCGTCCGCGGCGCGCTTCCACACGCACAAGCGACGTGGCGCGCGTGGGAGGGGCCTGTGGACCCACGTGTTCAAGCCTTCTCAGGCTGGTTTGGTTTGACGGATGTGGCTCTGGTTGAGGCGATAGCTTTCGCCGTTCATTTCGAGGATGTGTACGTGGTGTGTCAGGCGGTCAAGAATGGCGCCTGTGAGGCGGTCCGATCCGAAGACCTCGGTCCATTCGTCGAACGGCAGGTTGGACGTGATGATGATCGAGCCGCGTTCGTAGCTCTGGGAGATGATCTCGAAGAACAGTTCGTCCCCCGTCTTTGACAGAGGTACGAAGCCGAGTTCATCGATGATGAGCAGATCCCGGCTGGCAAGCTGCTTCTGAAGGCGCTGCAGGCGGCGCTCGTCTGCGGCTTCGATGAGCTCATCGACAAGCGCGGCCACGGTGGTGAAGCGGACCTTCAGACCCTTCTGACAGGATAGGCTTTTCGCAAGGGACAGGTGTAACCATGCTCCGTTGGTTTTTTCCGAGGCCGGGGATGCCCTCATAGGCATGCTCGCCCCAAATGTCCTTGACCTTCTTGTCGCGGCCGCAACCCCAGCGATAGTAGCGATAGCGGAGTGGGTTTTTTTCGTAATAGTCCTGGTGATAATCTTCGGCGGCGTAGAACCGCGTGGCGGCGAGGATCGGTGATAAAATCGGTTTGCCGAGCATCCTTTGAGCTGCGGTCTTGGAAGCTTCGGCCAGGCTGCGTTGCTTCTCGTTTGCGACGAATACGGCGGTCTGGTAGGACTGGCCGCGGTCGCAGAACTGACCACCGCCATCGGTCGGGTTGACCGAATGCCAGAACGCGATGAGCAGCGCCTCGTAGGAGGCCTTTGTCGGATCGTAGGTGATCTCGACCGCCTCGTAATGCCCTGTATCACCAGCCGAGACCTGCTCGTAGGTCGGGTTTTGGGTCTTGCCGCCGACATAGCCGGAGACCGTCGCGACCACGCCTGGCACCTTGTCGAAATCCGACTCAACGCACCAGAAGCAGCCGCCGGCAAAAATCGCCTTTTCGAGTTGCTGTGCGTGTGCATTTTGAGCGATGAGCGAAAATGCGATGGCCACCACCAGCCTACCCCACCTCATGACGCGTCTCCGTTTTGTTGTAGTTCAACCTATTTAGGATTGGCTTGCGCAGCGATGAGATAAACCAGAAATCCTCCCATAGTAAAACCTTTCAATGTGTGCCACAGGCGGCCAACGTCAGACATGCCAGGGCGATCTAGCTGGTCTCGGAATCAAGCTATAGCCGCAATTGCAGACATTTCATCATATGTGCGACCGTGAAGTTTTCGTCCGGTCCGCTTTTTCCAGACATCACCCCACTGCTCAAAAAAGCAACATCAGCTGATCGGCATTATTGATGGATCGAATCTACCCACCGCGGTTCCATGGGCCGCGCCCCAAGACCTGACTCTCCTCCTACGATGACCTAATCGATGTGTTCAATGGGTAGACAGTCTAACGGTCCTATCAAGGGTTCGTAGGAAAAAACGAACTGCCGCAGGCTGTCCTTACCGAAAACCTCACCCGCCGGTCTGCATGATGCAAGCCGCCCAGGGGCGGATGAGGTTTTCGAAAAGGACAACAGACAGGTGTAGATAACGCTGGTTGCGGGCTCTCACAACCACACTTCATCCAAGTGAAGACAACGTTGGTTGCGGGCCCCCGCAACCACCTTTACCGAAATTTCGTCGATCATCGCCTTATCGTCGGGCAGCGCGATCATTTTGGTAATCTCTCCAATGAGTTCCACGCTGAACGACCGCTTTGGTCCCGGCGTGACGACGACCCCTTGAATGAGGTCGCGGAGGATCGAGAAGGCCTCATCGCGAATTGTCGGGTCGCTAAGGGCCTCGCCCAGGTATTCAACCTTCTTGCGATAGAGTTCGGGTAACTTTGGACCTGCACCGCAAAAGTGGAGAGTTACCTTCTCACCTAAGCCGCCATACTTTCGCACTTCACCGGACTGATGCTGCCCAGATATGAATGGCGACGACGCGGATTATAAAATCCATTGATATAATGGAACAGGGCGTTTTGTGCCTGTTCCCTGGTTTCATAGTGTTCCCTCCATATTAATTCTGCTTTCAATGATTTGAAGAACGTTTCTACAGTCGCATTGCCATAGCAATTCCCTTTGCCAGACATCGAAGAGAGAAAGCCGTGGTCTTTGAGAAGTTTCCGGTAATCGTTGGAGCAATACTGCGAGCCACGATCAGAATGATGAATGACCCCTGGTGGCGGTTGTCGCAATGCAATGGCCCTTTTCAGAGCCTTGATCGGCAAATCCCGTTTGAGCCTGTCGCTGACGGCCCAGCCAATGACACGGCGTGAATACAAATCGATGATCACCGCAAGATACAGCCAGCCCTCTGCCGTCCAGAGATAGCTGATATCACCGGCCCATTTCTGGTTTGGTCCCGTGGCCTGAAAATCTCCATCCAGAAGGTTGGGAGCTATGTTGTGGTTGTGATTACTGTTTGTCGTGCGTTTGAATTTATGAGTTCTGACGATGCGAATATCGTTCTCCCGCATCAACCGCCCGACCCGGCGTTCACCAATGACGATGCCTTGATCCCTGAGTTCATCAGTCATTCGCTTGCGACCATAGGCCTGATAAGGCATTCAATGGATAAAGGCTTGACGGCCAGAGTCCGCCCCTACTAAGATACTCTTTATGAATGACAATATCGTCCAGTCTCGCTGCGAAATAACCCGTGATAACAAAAAGTTTTCCATCGAAATCTTAGATGACAGAAAAACAGCAACTGTTACAGACCAAGACGGTGTGGTTGTCACGATTTCTTACAAGTCAGGCAACTTCGATGTTAGGCTGCCAAATGGTTGGGGAGATTGGAAATCCAGTATGGCATCGGCAGTAAACTACGCCGTCGGCCTTTGTGCTGCAGCGAAAGAGCAACTGACAGCCGACACAGCATACAAGGAAATGGTTGAGTACGTTAAGAAGTGTAAATAGGCCGACCATCCTTATCCATTGGAACGCCGTTAGCGGGCCCTG
This sequence comes from Rhodospirillaceae bacterium, assembly GCA_963662375.2. Lineage (GTDB taxonomy): Bacteria > Pseudomonadota > Alphaproteobacteria > Rhodospirillales > Rhodospirillaceae > UBA11612. Next base: position 57,384 of record CAXXRP010000011.1, on the reverse strand, counting down.
GTCCTGGTTTCGGTGGCCAACCGCGGCCGCCTAGCTCTGGCCGCGAAGGTCCGTCAGAAGATTCAGCATCCGGATCGGACACAACATCGGACTTTTCCATGTCTTTGCCCTGTTTGGGGGATGTTTCAGGTAACATCGTATCTTCCTTTATGTTCACGCCATCGCCGCATTAAAAAAACCATCGAAACCATCCTCACGGCCCCGGCGGTTGTATTTCCAACATGCCTCGGCGATGTAGAGGGGCATGTAAGACTTCGAATAGTGGTGATGCTGGCCGAACCACGCGCGCTTCAGGTGTGACCAGAACCCCTCAATCGTGTTCGTGTAGACATCCCCGTCTACGTGCCGCTCGCTGTGATTGACGCTTACGCGCGCCATGATTCGGTCTAGCACGTTATAGGCCGGATATTCGTCGGTGACCAAGATGGTCTCTGCGGTATCGGCCATGTTCTTGATGAACTGCATGATCCCTTTACCGCTTAGATCTTCGGCTACACGGGCAACGACCTTGCCGCCGCGTTCTACCGCGCCGATAACCGGGATTTTCTTAGTGCCGCGTCCCCGTTTGGGCGGGTCGTCGTCGCGCTTGTTGCGGCGTGGCTTCCCGCCTACATAAGTTTCGTCCATTTCGACGATACCTTTCAGGAAGTGACGTTCCTTGCTAGCCATGGCTGCACGGATACGCTGTTGCATGTACCAGCATGAGCCTTGATTCATTTCCAAGTCTCTTGCCATCTGGCAGCTTGAAAGGCTCTTTTTGGCGTTCACCATTAGGGCTATGCCGAGGAACCATTTTTGCAGCGGCAGCTTTGTCTTCTGAAAAATGGTGCCTTGCAACACATTGAAGCTGTTGCGGCAGTCTTGGCAGTTCCATCGGCCAACTTTTCTATTCTCCTTTTTTCGGGCGACACGAACCCCGGCACAGTACGGGCAGAATGGGCTATCGCCCCATCGGATCGCTTCCATGTGGTCGATGCAGGCTTGCTGATCGGGGTACATTTTGAAGATTGAGATTAGGTTCATTGCATGGTCTCCTTTGAACCTAATTATCTGATCTTTAGACATAATTGTCAAGCCTCTATCCATTGAATTCCCCTGATAATTACGGGCATGTTCGGCACGAATATGGGCCAAATAGACCCTGTCGTCGCGTTGGCGCTGACTGGCAGGGCGAGACACCCAAGCGTAGTGGCCGCTTTCACTGACCCTCAGGACTTTGCACATCCTGCAGATTGAAAAATTGGCCTTCTCCTTTGCGATGAAATGAAACCTCATCGGCCTTGGCTCGCGAAGAAGGCCGTCGCTTTTTTTAAAATGTCCCGCTCCTCACGCAATGTCCTGTTCTCCTTGCAAAGGCGAGCCAATTCCTTGTCTTTATCATTATGAGGGCCGGACAGCAGCTCAGTGTGCTTATGACTGGTAATCCACTTGCCTAATGTAGACAGACCAATGCCAAGATCGGCGGCAACTTGCTTGTGTGATAGCCCGCTCGTCAATGCAATCCGAACGGCTTCAGAACGAAATTCCTCAGTTCTTCCGATACCCATATGGGCCTCCTGTTGAGTTTAAACTTTAACAGAAGGCACTCTCCATTTTACCGGTACCAGTCCAGCTTCACCGAAAAACAGGGCCAGTATCCGGCCTTCATCAATGCCCATACCTGCATCAGCCGCGTCGCGCCCTCCGAGGCCAACATGCATCTCTGCAAAAACAGCGACAGGAAGATCAAAAAGGGCATTTTGATACTATCAACAACAACCGGAATTTCCTAAACAAGCCGCCACGCTGTACAACCAGCCGAAACAGTGGATGACATGAAATGAACAGAAAATACCTGAAGCCGGATCTGATGCAGTTGAAGAATCATCCCGAGTTTAATGAAAAGTGGGTTCAAAACATTATTTCTGACGATCCCACCGTCCTCGGCCTTGGCGATTTAGTGCTCAGAGATGTGGAGAGAATACAGCCGCGTGCGGGCCGTCTTGATCTTTTGCTTCAAGACACCGACACCCAACGCAGATACGAGGTGGAGCTTCAACTCGGATCAACGGACGAATCTCACATTATCCGTACGATCGAGTATTGGGATATCGAGAAGAAGCGTTATCCGCAATATGACCATTGCGCCGTTCTCATAGCGGAGGACATCACGAGCCGCTTCTTGAATGTTATTTCCCTTTTCAACGGCACAATGCCACTGATCGCAATACATATGCAGGCTCTCAAGTTAGGTGACAACCTGACGCTTGTTTTCACGAAGGTCTTGGACGAGCTTTCGCGGGGGCTTGTCAACGAGGATGAAGATGCCGAAGCTGAACCAACCGACCGCGCCTACTGGGAGAAACGCGGCACAAAGGAGACCGTGGGTTTGGCCGATCAGCTACTGGAAATCCTCTGTGGCTTCGATCCGACTTTGAATCTGAAATTCAACAAGTTTTATATCGGCCTAGAGAAGGATGGTCAGGCGTTTAATTTTGTGAGGTTCAAACCTCAGAAGGCCCGGCTCAAGTTCGAGATTAAGCTGCCTCAGACCGATGATCTTGATACTAGGATCGACACAACGCCGAACTCAACACGCTCGAATACGACAAAAAATGGGGGCGCTACCGTCTTCGGTTGACCAGGGACGACATTGAATCGAAGTTGGAAATCCTCAAATATTTGTCACAGCTCGCCTATAAGCGTCGTACAAGTCTGTGAGGGGTCAACCTCGACAACAATCCCGCGACCATCAAAGGCCTTGTTGCGAAGGTCAGGAAAGTACCGCAATGAGCACCTTTTCCAACCAAACAGCTCAACTTGACAATACCCGAACCAGTGCTCCATGGGCGCTGCGGACTGCCCTTGAAGTCGCCCCATGCATCGTGGTTGGTGAGGCTTATTGCCGTGATCCGCGCCCGTGTCGACAGCGCCCGCGGTGCTTTCCTGTCCGCCGCACCAAGCGGGCGCTCTATCGCTGCTGACGCCCATAGCACTGATATGTCAACGGCGGAGCAAAATTAGTCCACCCGGGCGGAGCAAAACTAGTCCACTTAACGTTATGCGGTACGCGGTGTTGGGGGGTTGTCCCGGTAGTCCATAGGAGGGACCCGCGCTGCTTCGTGTAGCGCTTGCGTTACGCGGAGCGAAGCAGCGTGGGAGGTTCCTGTGGACCCACCGGGTCAACCATTGCACCGGCGGTTAAGCAGGTATTTTTGGGGATTTCCGCCGTTTTTGGCTTTGGTTGAGACGATAGCTCTCGCCGTTCATTTCCAGGATATGGACATGGTGGGTGAGGCGGTCCAGCAAAGCCCCGGTCAGGCGTTCCGAGCCGAATATCTCCGTCCACTCATCGAACGGCAAGTTGGAGGTCACCAGGATCGAGCCCCGCTCGTAGCGCTGGCTGAAGACTTCGAACAGCAGCTCGGCGCCGGTCTTCGAGAGCGGCACGAAGCCGAGTTCGTCGATGATCAGAAGGTGATACTTTGCCAGTTGCTTCTGCAGGCGCAACAGGCGTTTTTCATCCCTGGCCTCCATCAGTTCATGAACCAGGGCAGCGGCCGTGAGGAAGCCGACGGAGAGCCCCTTTTGGCAGGCCGCCAGACCGAGACCGAGGGCGATATGGGTCTTGCCGGTTCCGCTGTTGCCGAGCGCGATGATATTCTCACGACGCTCGACGTATTCGCATCGCGCCAACTCCAGAACCAGCATCTTGTTGAGCGATGCGATGGCCTTGAAGTCGAAGCTGTCGAGGCTTTTGACGGCGGGGAACCTGGCCTGTCTGATCCGCCGCTCGACCATGCGGCGCTCACGGTCGATCAGTTCCAACTCGGTCAGACGGACAAGATACCGCACATGGTCGGCGCCCTCGGTGGCGCATTGGCGGGCCAGCTTGTCGTATTCGCGCAGGAACGTCGGCAGTTTCAGGGTCTTGAGGTGATGGGCCAGCAACACTTGCGGCGTATCGGTCATGACGCGCCTCCACCCAACAAGCTCATATAACTGGCGGCGGCCGTGGTCGCCACGTTGGCCCGAGGCAGGTAGGGATAGATATCCAGGTCGAGTTTGGGCGGGCGTCGCTCGATACGGCACAGCACAAGGTGTTTGACGGCGTCGTAGCCGATCGCACCCAGGCGCAGGGCGTCCTTCACCGCGCCGTGAAGCACCTCGAGATCGAAGGTCTCCACAAGCCGAAGGACCTGGACGTATTCCCGCTTGCCGGCCTTGCCCACGCGCGCCTCCAGGAGACGGCGCAGGGTTGGGAAGGCATCAGGCAGTTCCCATCCGGCTAGCGGCGCGGCCTGATCCAGGGCACCGATCTTGTGCTCCAGCAAAGGCAGGTAGTGGATCGGATCGAAGACCATATCTTCCCGGTCGTAGGAACGGGGGTGTCGGGCAATGATCCCGGCGCCGCAACCGATAACCACCTCGTGGACATAGCCACGGATCCAGACTTCCTGATGGCCGTAGGCGACGGGCACGGAATAGTCATTCGTCCGGTAGCGCACCAGGGACAGCGAGTTGACCCGCGTGCCCTGCTTGTCGCACGCGTCGAACGGTGCCGGCAGTGGCCTCTTCAACGCTTCGCGGTCACGCACAAACCGTTCGCCGATGCTCTCGCGGTGGCCGCGCAGGACGTTGCCTTGCCGGTTGCGGCATTGCTCTTCCAGGTGGCCATTGAAGGCGTCCCAGCTCGCGAACCGGGGAAGCGGCGTCATGAAGTTCCGCCGGGCATAGCCGACCACCCCCTCCACATTGCCTTTGTCGTTACCCTTGCCGGGACGGCCGTAGCGGTCCTCGAAGAGGTAATGGGACTGCAGCCCGCTGAACGCCCGCGTTCGTTGCCGCGTGCCATCTGACAAGATGCGCGACACCAGACACTTGTCGTTGTCGTAAAGAATCGATTGGGGAACGCCGCCGAAAAAAACAAAGGCTCTGTTGTGCCCGTCCAGCCAGGCCTCCGTCGTCGCCGCCGGGTAGGCCGCAACGAAGCAGGCATCGCTGTGGGGAAGTGTCATGACGAAAAAATGCGCCCGATACTTGACGCCGGCGATGATCGCATCCGCCTCGCCAAAGTCCGCTTGAGCATGGCCCGGAGGATGTGACAACGGCACAAACATCTCACGCCGACGAAGGCGCCGTTCCCGAACGTAATCCTTCACGATGGTCTCTTTGCCCGTGAAGCCATGTTCGTCGCGAAGGCGCTCGAAGATACGCTTCGCCGTGTGGTTCTGCTTACGGTGAACCGTTCGGTCCTCCTCCAGAATACGGTCGATGATATCCGTGAAGGGGGCCAGTTTCGGGCGTTTCGGTGGCTGGCGTCGCCGATATCCCGGCGGTTCCGAATGCCGCAGCATCTTCCTCACCGTCTCGCGCGCAATGCCAAACCGACTTGCCGCCTCTCGCTGGCTCAGACCATCAACATGGCAGGCCAGCCGAACGCGCAGATATAGGTCCACGGTGTACATCCTCCCGCCTTCCATCTCAAAAAAGATCGAAGGCTACAGGTGGCAGAGTTTTACTCCGCCCGCGGCTGGGAAATCCCGCCGCTTCCGTGGACTAATTTGTCACCGCCGTTCTCACTTGCGCATCTGCTTGGCTCCTCCGTCGGATCATTGGAACGACCTTTGTTTCACAGCTGTCGGTTAGGTATTCGGCCCATTGCTCCATCAGCTCGGAACGTCGTGCGAAAAGGTCGGAACGCGCATAAGCCGCCTCCACTTTGTTAGAGACCGCATGGGCCAGTGCCGCCTCCATGACAGCGCGAGGCGCATTGGTACATTCAGCCGCCCAATCGCGGAAACTCGACCGGAAGCCGTGTGGCACGGCGTCCAAATTAAGGTCACGCATCAGCTTGGATAGCGTCATGTCGGAGAGCGGCTTGCCGGGCCGCGTTCCGGGAAAGACCAGACCGCTTCCGTTCCCGAGCTGCCGTGCTTCAGCCAGTATGTCCAGAGCCCGCGCACACAGCGGGACACGGTGTTCGCGCCCAGCTTTCATTCGCTCAGCAGGAATGGTCCAAATTACTGCGTTTGTGTCGACTTCGCTCCACGTCATGAGCCGGACCTCGCCGGACCGTGCAGCGGTCAGGATCAGGAACTCGAAGGCCAGCTTGACAGCCGCACCGCTACCGGACGTGCGAACGGCCTTTATGGCGCCGGCGACTTCGCTATGCGGCAGAGCCCGATGATGGAGCTTGCCTTTGCCATTCTGCTTGGGAAGCACAGCGCCGATGGCGTCACCGCATGGGTTGTCCTGCTTGAAGCCTTGGGCCACTGCCCATTTCATGATCGTCGAGATGCGTTGGCGCACCCGGCGCGCGGTTTCCGGTTTCTCGTGCCAGATCGGCATGAGCACGTTGAGGACATCTGCTGTGTCGATATCCGATACCGGGCGTTTGCCCAGACGAGTGTAGACGTAAGTACGCAGAGTAGCTTCCCACTGTGCGGCGTGCTTGGCGTTACGCCAGCTTGGCCGGTGAAGCTCAATGACGGCCGCTGCAGCAGCCTCCAAGGTTGGTATGCTGGCTTGCCGCCGAAGGTCCATCGGATCGCCGCCAACGCGCGCGTTCTTGCGGTTGGCGAGCGCTTTCTCGCGGGCCTCTGCAAGCGATACTAGCTGCACCCCACCAAGCCCGAGCGTCCGCTGCCGTCCCTGGATCACGAGCCTTTGCTCCCATCGTCGTGCACCGGATGGCTCGATCTTCAGGTAAAGGCCATTGCCGTCGCAGTACCGGCCAGCTTCGGAGGTCTTGCGCACGAAAACCGGCGTCAACCTCTTGTCGGGATGCTTTCCTTTCGGCTTGCGACCAGACGCCATTACATGTACTCCCTATTTAATTCCTTATATTTGATGGGAATGTACGGGAAATCACAAGATGGCGCAAGACGTCGATAGCTTCCTAATCAAGCTTATACAACACTTTTTGGAAAGTCTGGGATGCACTAAGAAAGGATTATGGCGGAGGGGGTGGGATTCGAACCCACGATACGCTTTTGGCGTATACACACTTTCCAGGCGTGCGCCTTTGACCACTCGGCCACCCCTCCGGCACCAAAAAATCCCCGAGTCGCAAGACTGGTACGATCATCGGGCTTGTCTGGAAGGCGCAGAACCTAACCGAGCAGTCCAGCTGTCGCAACAAACCCGGCAGGCTTGGTACCCCCCAAAAATAAAGGGTATTATATCCCAACGTTGACAAACCCCTTCTGATCTGCTAATCTCATTAGCATGAAAGGAAGGAAGAAAATGATTAAGAAAGCCCCTGGAAAATCGCACCGTAAGGGAATGTCGATCATCGAATTGATGGAGATGTTCCCGACTAAGGAAGCGGCTACCAAGTGGTTTGAAGACACGATCTGGGGCGGTGAGCGGCATTGCTCCAAGTGCGGTAGCTTCAAGACCAGCCATGCGAAACACCGTTATATGCCGTATTTCTGCAACGATTGCCGGTCTTATTTCAGCGTTCGCACCAGCACCCCGATGGCCAACTCCAAAATCCCCTTGCATAAGTGGGCGATTGGGATTTATCTCTGCCTGACCAGCCTTAAATCGGTTTCCAGCATGCAACTGCATCGGGACCTCAAAATCACCCAGAAGGCAGCATGGTTCATGCTCCACCGCATTCGTGAGGCGTGGGCGGGTGAAGACACCGATGAGCCGTTTGACGGCCCTGTCGAGGTGGATGAAACCTACGTTTCGGGCAAGCGCCGCAACATGAGTGCGGCCAAGCGCAAGGCCCTCAAGAACACGGGCCGGGGCGTGGCTGGCAAAACCGCCGTTGTCGGCATTAAGGACCGGGACAGTAATGAAGTCGTAGCCAAGGTGGTCAAGTCCACGGATGCCGACACGCTTCAGGATTTTGTCGAGGACAACACGGCAGAAGATGCCAAGGTGTTTACCGATGGCGCAACGGCCTATCAAGGCATGGACCGTGAGCATGAGGCGGTTCTGCACTCGGTCGGCGAATACGTGCGCGGCATGGCCCACACCAACGGCATTGAAAGCTTCTGGTCGATGCTCAAGAGAGCGCATAAGGGAACGTTCCATAAGATCAGCCCTAAACAACTCAATCGGTACGTTCAAGAGTTTGCCGGCAAGCATAACGTGCGCGACTCAGACACGCTTGTTCAGATGCGTGACACGGTTGCCCGCCTTGTCGGCCGGAGGCTTCTCTACCGTGACTTGATCGCCAGCAACGGACTCTCCAACGCCTCCCGGTAAAGGCTCGATAGGACGAAACAGGGCGCGGGCCAACTTCTCAGGTGTCGCGCCCTTCAAGTCCACTTTCGGGTCTAGCTTGGGTCTGTAGGGCATATCTATCTCCTGTTATCAGTAAGCTCAGTATGGCAAATATCGCCATTAGGACATCGCGCGCCAACTGGCAGTGTTGTCCGTCTCAATGTCTTCAACCCATTCCAGCTTGACATCATCCAGGCTCCAAGTGTCCTTGAAGGCTGCGGTAGATTTTGTGTCCCCAAGCGGTGCGGAATAATCACGCTTTGAATTGAATAGTGTGTCGAGGTAGATCAGATCGACGGTCGCACTATTCATGCCGCGCATTACGTCCAGGTTATCGGCGGTCCAGAGTGTCCGGTTTTGCCAATTAGGCTCAGTCATTTTCCAAGTCTTGAAAGATATGTGGGGCGTGCTTCAGGACGCTAGACCTGTCTAGCACGCTTTTGTTGATGAGAAATTCCGTGAAATTGCGAATGGATATCACACCATATTCAATCCCAGGATACGGCTCGGCTTCTAGGACGCCTGATTTGATGTTTCTCTGGACCTGATCTGCTATGGCGGACAACTTGCGCGGATTGGCCGTCCATATCTTCGCACACCGTTCGGCGGTGATGCCTATATTGCCGCCCGCGTAAGCGGCCAGTTCTCCAATTATTCTATTCTGTTTGGGGCTTAACCGACCGCCATATGAAGCACTCCATCGCGCCCAAAGGAACAAGGTAAAGGCACCCAGCGCAAACATTGCCAATGGTGTGGGGATCAGGTTCATTGCTCGCAGCCAAGTCGCAAAGTCGTCTGGGATGCCAGCGAGGCCGATAATGCGCTCCACGAGCCAAAGCAGAGAAATACCACCCGTGACAATGGCGGCTGGACCGTTCCCAGCCTTTTCCTTCCAATCCATCCAGCCATGCTATGCGCACATTCCATGAAAGTCAACGTTGGGATATAATCCCCAAAATAAAATTATCCCCATGTTCCACAGGCTTGTCGCCAAAAGTGCTAAAATCATAGGCTTGCTATATGGTCTCTATTCGAAACGATCAAAAGTTACCCTGTAAACAAAGGGTGTTATAGGGTAGGCCTCAATCAACGGATAAGAAACAGACTCGGGGTCGTGAGGGTGCAGTGATATTTGTGCGAGCGTTCGGCTGGACGCTGGTCGTTTTGGCCATTTTCATGGCCTCGGCAGAGGCAGTGATGGCTCTGGGCGCCGGTCGATACTCCGGGTTGATCACTGCCGACATATGGACCCTTCTCGTCGGCCAATCGCCATCGCTCAATGCCGATTCCCCAGGAATTGTCAGCGCGGCCGGTATCGGCGTCATGGCGACGCCCGCGTGGAGCGTGCCCGGTGCCATTGGGATTGTCGTTACGTACTTTTGCCGCAAGCGTCGCGACCATAAGCGCGTTTTCCGCACCATTCGCTAGTAATTATTCTCAGCAAGGTTGATTGGGCCCCACGTCGCCGGTCATATGGGCAGCGCTAGCATATTAATGTTTTGCACGTGATCTTTTGGGAAAGCCAGGTCCCATTTTTCTGGACCGTTTCCTAGTTCTCGCCCATCTTAAGTGCATTGATGAACGCAGTCTGCGGGATTTCCACACGGCCGAATTGGCGCATGCGTTTTTTCCCCTTTTTTTGTTTGTCGAGAAGCTTCCGCTTCCGCGAAATGTCACCGCCATAGCACTTTGCAGTTACGTCCTTGCGCAACGCGGCGATGGTTTCCCGGGCTATGACCTTTCCGCCGATCGTGGCCTGGATGGGAATTTTGAACAGATGGCGCGGAATCAAGTCCTTCAGGCGCGCGCAAATATGCCGGCTCCGGGCGTCCACATGGGTGCGATGAGCCATAAAGGCCAAGGCATCCACTGGTTCGGCGTTCACCAAAATATTGACTTTCACGAGGTCTGAATCTTGGTAGTCGGCGATTTCGTAATCAAAGCTGGCATACCCGCGCGAAATGGATTTCAACTGGTCGTAAAAATCGAAAACGATTTCATTGAGTGGTAAGCGGTAAACAGCCATGGCGCGGTTGCCCACGTAGGTCAAATCCACCTGCTCACCGCGGCGCTCGGTGCAGAGTTTTAACACCGTGCCCACGTACTCGTCGGGAACGAGAATGGTCGCCTTGACCCAAGGTTCTTCGATGGACGTGATGCGTGTAACTTCCGGCATGTCCGCTGGATTGTGTAATTCTTTCATCTTTTCGTCCGTCGTATGAACGCGGTACACGACACTGGGCGCTGTTGTGATGAGGTGCAGTCCAAATTCCCGTTCCAGGCGTTCCTGTATAATTTCCATGTGCAGGAGGCCAAGAAATCCGCATCGGAATCCGAATCCGAGCGCAGCTGAACTTTCCATCTGAAAGTGGAAACTCGCATCGTTGAGCCTTAACCTGGCCAAACTTTCGCGAAGCACCTCAAATTGGGCGGCGTCTACGGGGAATAAGCCGCACCAGACCACAGGAATGCTAGGCTTGAAACCCGATAGAGGTACGACAGTCGGCTTGAACTCGTCGGTAATGGTATCGCCCACGGAGCAGTCAGCCACCGCTTTAATAGATGCGGTCAGAAAGCCGAGTTCGCCGGCTCTCAAAGCGGGCACATCGCGCAGTTTGGGTGTGAACACACCAACCTTGTCCACCTGATGCGTGGTGCCGTTTGACATGAATCTGATATTGGTGCCCTTCTTGAGAGCGCCATCCTTGACTCTCACAAGAATGACGACGCCGAGATAACTATCGTACCAGGAATCGACCAGAAGGGCCTTGAGAGGTGCATCACCGTCACCCTTGGGTGGGCCCAGCCGCGTGACGATCGCCTCCAGAACGTCCTTGATGCCGACGCCGGTTTTTGCCGACGTCTCCACTGCGTCGGAGGCGTCGATGCCGATGACGTCCTCGATTTGCTGGCGAATGCGTGCCGGCTCCGCTGCTGGAAGATCGATCTTGTTCAATACCGGAACGATGTTGTGGTTTGCGTCGATGGCTTGATAAACGTTAGCCAGTGTTTGTGCCTCGACCCCTTGCGAGGTGTCCACTACCAGCAGCGATCCCTCGCACGCCGCCAGCGACCGGCTAACCTCGTAGGCGAAATCAACGTGACCCGGCGTGTCCACGAGATTAAGCTGATAGGTCATTCCGTCCTCGGCGGTATAGTCGAGGCGGACCGTCTGCGCCTTGATCGTGATGCCACGTTCGCGCTCGATGTCCATGGAATCGAGAACCTGCTCATGCATCTCGCGTTTAGTCAGGCCACCGCAAAATTGAATGAGCCTGTCGGCTAATGTCGACTTGCCATGGTCGATGTGTGCAATAATGGCGAAGTTGCGAATGAGGAAAAGGTCGGTCATGTAATGACGGCTGTTATATCAAGCGCGCAACGTTCCGCCGCAAGAGTTTTTCACCGCCGATACGATCTTCTTCGCGACCGCATCAATCTCTTTGTCAGTGAGGGTCGAGTCTTGGGGCTGAAGGGTGACGGCGACCGCGAGAGATTTCTTGCCGTTGCCGATGTGTGGCCCCTCATACGTATCGAACAGCCCAACATCTGAGATCAACTCTTTATCGGCGCCGCGCACAGCCCGTAGAAGGGATTCGGCGGCCACCGTGGTATCGACCACAAAGGCGAAATCCCGGTCTACGGGTTGAAAGGATGACGTCTTTAAGAGCGGGCGCGCCGCAGCCGGGAACCTTTGCGGCTGCGGCAAGCGGTCAATGAAAACCTCACAGGCGACCATCGGTCCCTTGACGTCCAGTGCCGCAAGGACCGCCGGATGCAATTCACCAAAAACAGCTAGAACCTGATTGCCCAACTTAAGGGTTCCCGAGCGGCCCGGATGGTACCAACTCGGTGCGCCGTTATCCGGTCCAGCACTGGATTGAAGCGCTGATACGGGAAGGCCTGCTGCTTGCAAGGCCGCTAGGGCGTCGGCCTTGATGTCCAAGGCGTCCACTGGCCTGCGGCCCCCAGCCCAGTGACGTGGCCCGGTATGGCCGGCGCGCAGCACGCAAGCAATCAGCACCTGTTCGCCCGGTCTCGAGCCCTCGAAACGGGGCCCAATTTCAAAGAATCGGCTGTTAGCCATGTCGCGCGTGGCATTTCGACCGGCGGCGGCGGCGAGGTTGGGAATCAACGACGGGCGTAACGCATCCAACTCGGAACTGATGGGATTGGCCAGCAGGACGATCGGCAAATCGCCGAGGAACAGTTCGGCCTGCGCTTTAGGCAGGAATGACCATGTCGTCGTCTCGTTTAGCCCCCGTCCAGCCAGCGTGCGCCTGGCGAAAGCGATGCGCCGTTGCTGCGGCGTGGATACGACCCTGGGCACGGGCGCCCGGGGCAATGTGGTTTCGGGAATTTTGTCGTAGCCGTGAATGCGGAGAATCTCCTCAACGAGATCTTGCCAGCCTTCAACGTCCGAACGCCAGGAGGGTGGCGAGACGGTCCACGGGCTGCCCGTCACCACAACAAAGCCCAGACGTTCGAGGATGGACTTCGTTTTTCCTTCAGCGACATCGACGCCGCCCAGAGACTTCACCCGAGTCGGATCGAAGGAAATTTTCCGCTGATGCGCAGGTGCGCGGCCACCTATCTCCAACTGCGATGCCTCGCCGCCACAGATCTCGAGAATCATGCGCGTGGCTACTTCTGCGCCCAATGCGCCGGACGCCGAGTCTACGCCGCGCTCAAAACAATAACGGGCGTCGGAGTTGATCTGCAGTTTACGCCCGGTTTCGGCTATGTTGAAGGGATTGAACAATGCCGACTCGAGGAACACTGCCGTGGTTGTATCTGTAACGCCGCTGGGCTCACCACCTATGACTCCGCCGATGCCAAGCGACACCATTTCGTCGGAGATGACCACCATAGAACTGTCGAGTTCGTAGGTCTTGCCATTCAGCGCGGCGATAGACTCGCCATTATTTGCAAGGCGTGGGCCCACAGCGCCGATCAATTTTGCATCATCGAAAACATGCAGCGGCCGGCCAAGGTCAAGGGTGATGTACTGGGTGATGTCCACCAATGCCGAGATGGGCCGAAGACCGACAGCATTTAATCGATCCTTCAGCCAAACAGGGCTTTGGCCGTTCTTCACGCCGCGAATCGCTCGCCCGACGAACTGCGGGCATTTGTATTCCTCATCCGCCGGCAAGTTCATCGCAACCTTGTGCGCGTTTTCAAACGCGCCATGGACAGGCGTGTCGTTCAAGTATTTGAGTGTGCCCAGCCCCGCCGCCGCGAGGTCGCGCGCAACACCGCGCACGCCCAATGCGTCAACCCGGTTCGGGGTCAGAGTGATTTCGATGACCGGATCAAGCACAAGAATATCTGCTATCGGCGCGCCAGCACGAGCTTCGGGGGGAAGCTCGATAATCCCTTCGTGGTCCTCGCCCAGTTTCAATTCGCGGGCGGAGCAAAGCATGCCCTGGCTTTCCTTACCGCGAATTTTGCTCTTTTTGAGTTTGTCCCCTGAGGCCGGGATGACGGTGCCAATGCGAGCCAGCACGGCCTTCATGTTGGTATGTGCGTTCGGAGCGCCGCAGACCACCTGCAAGGTCTCCGTGCCCGTGTCCACTGTACACACGCGCAAGCGGGCGGCATTGGGATGCTGCTTAGCCTCGGTCACATGACCGACAATGAAATCATCAAGGGCCGCAGCGGGGTCTTCAAGCCGCTCGACCTCCAAGCCAATGGCGGTCAGTTTGGCGGCGATATCGTTAATCGACGCAGATGTTTCCAAATGGTCCTTGAGCCAGGAGAGGGTGAATTTCACGACGCCATCTCCGTTGGCTCTTGTTTCTCGACAACACTAAAACGTTTGCAAACGAGGAGTCCGTCACGCCTAAAAACGCTTATGCGCCGGCAAAACTGTTCGTGTTCGTGACGCCAATTCTCTAGCGAGATATCGCATTCACCCTCACCCCGTGCGAATGTTGCGTCCACGGATTCGAACGTTCTGATGAATACATCAGTGTGCTCCACGTCGCATCGCGGGTTGCCTGAACCGTCGACAATAACTTCGCGATAGCTTGGTGTTGGAACTGGGATACCCTCGCGTTCATAGGGATCGAGGTCAGCGCATGTCGCGGTCTTGCGGTCTATAAGCACAAGCGCCAGCAGTTCGTCGGCCATCGATGGCGAGTCCGCAAACGAAGCGTGCGGCAAGGTTGGTAAATCCCCAGCGCTCATCGATTCAGCCCCCCGGTGATGCTGGGCACATCGAGTGCGGCGAAGCCGTAGTGGCGCAGCCAGCGCAAGTCAGATTCAAAGAAGGTGCGCAAATCAGGAATACCATACTTCAGCATCGCGATGCGTTCGATCCCCATACCGAAAGCAAAACCCTGGTATACATCCGGGTCAAGACCGCAGGCCTTCAGTACGTTGGGGTGCACCATGCCGCAGCCGAGGATTTCCAGCCAGTCGCCGTAGTTGCCGATTTTTAGCTCTCCACCTTCGCGGCTGCAGCAGATGTCCATCTCGGCCGACGGCTCGGTAAACGGGAAAAAACTAGGGCGAAAGCGCACTCGTAGGCCGTCTACGTTGAAATAAGTTCGTACAAATTCCGCCAAACACCCCTTCAAATGCCCCATGTGGGTTTCGGTATCGATGATCAGCCCCTCGACCTGATGGAACATGGGGGTGTGCGTCATGTCGTAGTCGCAGCGGTACGAGCGCCCGGGAATAATGACGCGAAGGGGCGGCTTCTGGTTCATCATGGTGCGAACCTGCACCGGTGAGGTGTGGGTGCGCAGTAAATAGCGATCGCCGCTTTCGGCCTCTTGAAGGAAAAACGTGTCGTGCATTTCCCGCGCCGGATGGCCGTGCGGAAAATTGAGCGCCGTGAAGTTATGGAAATCGTCTTCCACGTCGGGCCCCTCGGCAATCTCAAAGCCCATTGTGCCAAAAATGGCCGCGATTTCTTCCATTGTCTGACTAATGGGGTGCAGCGAGCCTTCGGGTTCAGGGCGTACGGGTAGCGTGACGTCCATGGTCTCCGTTGCCAACCGTGCATTCAAGGCGGCGGCCTCGAAGATCCGTTTGCGAGCCTCTAGGGCTCCGCCCACTTCATCCTTTAGGGCGTTGATTTGCTGGCCGAATGCCCTGCGCGCTTCCGGCTCCATCGCGCCGAGATCTTTCATCAGCGCGGTTATGCGACCGTTCTTGCCGAGTGCGCCGACGCGCACCTCCTCGAGCACCGCACTGTCCTGAGCGGTTTGAATAGCGACAAGGAGGTCGCCGCGTAGCTGATCTATAGAATTCTGGGCCATGTCTCGGTACCGTATCTGCTTATCTCTGCGGGCAAAAGAAAAGGGGCTGCCCGGATGGCGGCCCCTTGGTTGATTCGGTTAAATCAGATGATCGGCGAGCGACGGCTCGACTTAACAGAGAGCGGTTTGGGCCTGCTTTACCAAGCCGGCGAAATTTTCGGGCTCGTGTACAGCGAGATAGGCAAGAACCTTGCGGTCCAGTTCTATACCCGCCTTTTTGAGCCCGTTAATAAATCGGGAATAGGTCAGGCCATGGAGCCGCACACCAGCGTTGATGCGCTGAATCCAGAGCGCGCGAAAATCGCGCTTCTTTAGGCGGCGGTCGCGGTAAGCATAGCGCAGCGCCTTCTCGAGGCGATTGCGGGCAATCTCGTAGTTGGTGGCGTGGCGGCCCCGGAAGCCCTTCGTTTGAGTTAGGACCTTTTTGTGGCGAGCGTGTTTGGTAACGCCCCGGTGTACGCGTGACATGGCGGTTCTCCGTCGAAAATGCTGTTCAGCCGTAAGGTAGGAAATTGCGTTTGATGATAATGCCGTCGGGTTTGGCGAGAACCATGGTTCCGCGCGATGTGCGCTTCATCTTTTGGGGTTTTGCGGACAGACAGTGCCGCTTAAAAGCGACCCCAGCCTTGACCTTACCCGTTCCTGTAACCTTGAACCGCTTTTTGGCGGAGCTTTTGGTCTTCATCTTGGGCATTTTGTGTCCTTTCGGAATTCGTAGATTTTTAGCCCGACCCGGAGGCATGCCCTAAAAGCCTAATTTGTATAGCTTTTCGCCCTTTGGGTCGAGAGTGCGGGTTGTCCCCTCACATGTCCATTTCCAGCCCAAAAAGGGCCGGAACGGCGCGCTTATACCCGTAAGATGGGTCCTTTGCAAGGTATCCAAGAGACGCCTGAGGGGGCCACACCATGACCATAGAGATGTGCCATTGTGAATCTCGTGGGTTGGCCATGGGGGCTCGGGATGTTAGTTCGTCTCGCCCCGCGCTGAGGCCATGAGTAGGAGCAATTGGTGAAATCTGTACTGCGTACTTGGGGTGATCAGCGCTATCCGCCAGCACCTTATTGGTCCGGGCAATAAGCATCTCTCGTTGAGTGAGGATCTGCGGATCGAAGTGCTAGATATCGACCTCGCTGGCCAATACGAGTGGTGGCGATTCGCGTTTGACGCCTGCATCATGCGCGACGTCACCGCGCCCACAATAAAGGTGCGCTACTAATGCGTGCGGCGTCCACGCATTCTGAAACGCCTCCAAACGAGACATCGCGCGCTCCCTATCATCAAATTTCCATGAATTTTTTAACGACGCGCCAGAACCCCCATCAACGCGGCGCCACCACCATAATAATCTGGCGTCCTTCCGGCCTGGGCTCTTGCTCTACTGTGGCGATGGGCTCGAAGTCGGCCCTCACTCTATTGAGAAGCCGATGGCCCAATTCCATGTGGGCCATTTCACGTCCGCGGAATCTAAGGGTTACCTTGACCTTGTCGCCGTCTTCGAGGAAGCGTTTCATATTGCGCATCTTCACATCGTAGTCATGAGTATCGATGCTGGGCCGCAACTTGATCTCTTTGACCTCGATGCTCTTTTGCTTCTTTCGCGCCTCGTTTTTCTTCTTCTGTTCCTCGTACTTGTACTTACCGTAATCGATGATTTTTGCGACGGGCGGATCGGCGTTGGGAGAAATTTCCACCAGATCAAGTCCCGCCTCGTCAGCTTTGCGGAGGGCGGTGTCGCGGTCTACGACCCCGACATTGTCTCCATCGGTGCCAATAAGGCGCACCGTGGCATTACTAATCTGCTCGTTGACGCGGGGTCCATCCTTGGATGCCCGCGCCGGCTGGTCGAATTTAGCTATGTATCAATCTCCTGTTTCTGTTAACCCTGGTGATTGGAGACTGCGGTGCACGGTGCATATGCGCCGCAAATCGAAATCTAGAAGGCCACTCATCGCATATCAGGGGCGGTGGCTTCCTTGGCAAGTCTATCGGTTGCTTCTTTCAGCGCAAGGATTTCTTGGACTGCGCCGCCGAGGCGTCTGAGAGCTACTGTACGCCCTTCGGCTTCCTTTTTCCCCACGACCACTATGACTGGGACCTTGGCCAGCGAGTGTTCCCGCACCTTGTAGTTGATTTTCTCATTACGCAGGTCGGTCTCCACACGCAAGCTAGAGGCATTTAGCGCCTCCGCCACTTCCCTTGCATAGATGTCGCTGTCTTCGGTGATCGCGCACACAACCGCCTGAACCGGGGCGAGCCAAAGCGGAAACTTGCCTGCATGATGTTCTATCAGGATTCCGACAAAGCGCTCCATTGATCCAAAAATCGCGCGATGCAGCATGGCAGGCCGATGGCGCTGGCCGTCCTCTCCGATATAGTTTGCGCCCAAGCGTTCCGGTAAGACGAAATCCACCTGTAGGGTTCCGCACTGCCAATCTCGGCCAATGGCATCGCGCAAAACGAACTCCAATTTGGGGCCGTAGAAGGCACCTTCGCCAGCATTGGATTCCCAAGCCAAGCCCGCCGCATCGGTGGCTTCCTTTAACGTCGCCTCGGCCTTGTCCCATACGTCGTCGGCACCGGCCCGAACGGGCGGGCGGTCTGAAAATTTTACTCGGACATCCGTAAAGCCAAGATCCGCATAGACCTTTTGCAGCATGCCGATAAACGCTTTGGTTTCAGAGATGACCTGTTCTTCGGTGCAGAAGATGTGAGCGTCGTCTTGCGTGAATGTCCGCATGCGCATCAGGCCGTGCAGGGCGCCGGACGGTTCATTGCGGTGACAACAACCAAATTCGGCCATGCGCAGTGGCAAGTCGCGGTAGCTTTTGATGCCCTGGTTGTAAATTTGAACGTGACCTGGACAATTCATTGGTTTTACAGCAAGGGTTTTGTCCTCGGACTCTGAAAAAAACATGCTGTCCCTGAACTTTTCCCAATGCCCAGAGCGCTCCCACATACTTTGATCCATGAACAAGGGCGTGTTGACCTCTGCGTAGCCATTGAAGTCCAGGCGCCGCCGCATGTATTGCTGAAGAACACGGTACAAAGTCCAGCCCTTAGCATGCCAGAACACTGAACCTTGGGCTTCTTCCTGCAGATGAAATAGGTCCATTTCGCGCCCCAGGCGGCGGTGATCACGTTTCTCCGCCTCCTCGAGCATGATAAGGTGCGCTTTAAGTTGCTTCTCGTCTGCCCAGGCGGTGCCGTAAATTCGCTGCAACATCGCGTTGTTGGAATCGCCGCGCCAATAAGCCCCAGCTAATTTTGTCAGCTTGAACGCCTTGCCCAGTTTGCCTGTGGACGGTAGGTGAGGCCCGATGCACATGTCGAGCCAGTTGCCCTGCCGGTAAATGGAAATGGGCTCATCTTGTGGCAGGTCATTAATGATCTCGGCCTTGTAGTGTTCGCCGGCACCCGTGAAATGATTGATAGCGTCATGGCGGTCCCAAACTTCGCGCGCAATGGTGTCATTTCGGTCCACGATGTCGCGCATGCGCGCTTCAATTTTTACCAGATCGCCAGGCGTGAACGGCTCGGCGCGCGCGAAATCATAATAAAACCCGTTCTCAATGGCCGGGCCTATGGTTACCTGGGTCCCCGGATACAGTTCCTGCACTGCTTCGGCCATGACATGGGCGGCGTCGTGACGCAGGAGTTCCAAAGCATCAGAATCTTTCCGAGTGACGATGGAAAGCTCACAATCGCGCTCGATGGACGCGCTCAAATCCTTCATCGCACCATCAATTTTGACGGCGAGCGCGGCCTTTGCCAGCCCGGGGCCAATGTCGGCGGCGACATCGGCGCCCGTCACGGGCCGGTCGTAATGGCGAATGCTGCCGTCTGGCAAAGTGAAGGCGACCATTAGCTTCAGCGTCCAAAATTATGAGACAAGCTCGAAAAGCCCGCGAAATCTAGGGCTCTGCCGCGTTATGTCAAGCAATCGGCGGTCTTGGCACCCAGCTACCCTGGAGGTGTTGCTCAAATCCCACCGATTTTTGAACTCTTCCGTATTGCTGAAACGACCTCGCCCACAGAAATGTCCTCCAGCCGCCGGCGCCTGAGGATAGTAACGTTATCGCCCTGTTGACCTACCAGCGTCGGATCCGACGCGTCGTCGTAAAGGACAACGGAAGGGCAGGTCGCCGCGGCGCCAAAGCCGGGATAAATCGCTCCGGCCCTCGCGCGGCTACGACAAGGATGTACGGACTTGTCATGATGCGGCGTGGAGTCCAGTTCCATGTCGGACGAGGACTTCGTTGTATACATCCAAGGTTTTGGAGCACATCTCGGCGTTAGAAAAATGCTCGCGAACCCGCGCTACGGCGATGTCGGCAAGCGCCCCGCGTTCGTCCTGCCGCAGTTGTAATACCTTCTCTAGCGCGTCGGCAAGAGATACGGGATCGTTTGGTGTAAACAACCACCCGGTGACGCCTGGTACAATAACCTCATCGGAAGGGCCGTGCGATGGCGCTATAACCGGCCTGCCCATGGCTTGTGCCTCTGCCATGACTCGGCCGAACGCCTCGGGGCGGGTTGTCGCAGATACGACGACGTCCGTCGCCATGTAGGCGGCAGGCATATCGTTGCAGTCATCAATGATGTGGACATTACCGCCGACACCCTGTGAAGCGGCATGATCGAGGATGCCGAGGCGATAAGATGTGTGCCCCTGATCCTTTCCGACCATCAGGCAGCGAACGTCGAGGTTGTCGGCATTGCGTCGCGCCAGTTCGGCGAGCGCGTCGACAAGCAAAATGTGCCCTTTGATGGCTGTGAAGCGGCCCGGCAACATAATAACGGGCGCGTTGTCGGGGAGGCGCCATTTCGATGTCAATTGAATCAGCCGAGCTGGAGGTACGCGGGCCGGGTCAAAGATTTCTAAGTCTACACCGCGATGAATAACGCGAATGCGTTCGGCCGAGACGGCGTAGTTGATCATGATATGGGAGCGGATAAATTCAGAAACCGCGATGACAATTTCTCCCTCCGTCATGATGCGATTGTAGGGTTTTTTAAGGCCAAAGGGGCCGAGGCCATACACGCCGTGAAAAGTTGTGATCAGCGGAACGCCGGCCGCCGCCACGGCTTGCTTTGTGCTCCACGCTGGCGCGCGTGATCGGGCGTGCACAATATCGACCCCCTGGGCGCGTATAAGGTCCGTTAGGCGCTGCGCATTGTGGCGAACGGCAAAGGGGTTTTTTGTGTGCAGTGGCAAGGTAATGTGCTTGGCGCCGCAGCGCTCCAGCTCGCGTACCATAGGTCCTCCAGCCGACGCCACGAGCGCGCGCCAACCTGCTTGAATCAGCGCTTTTGCGATGTCCACCGCCCCGCGCTCAACACCGCCCATGATCAGGCGCGGCAGAACTTGAAGATTTGTCTTGATGGTAGTTGCGGATTGCATGCCGACCACGGATGAAATGACCAGGGCGATAGTGTTAGGGTTGCCTTAGGTTATCTGTAACATGGGCGTCGCAGGTACGTACATTTAGCATGACGGCTCGTTCTCCCGAATTTCTTCAACGCTCCGATGGGGCCACGGTTGCTTACAATAGGATTTCTGGTACTCGGCCGGGCGTCGTCTTTCTGCACGGACTTATGTCCGATCGGGACGGTACGAAGGCCCTGGCGCTTGCCGAACACTGTTTGCAGCGGGGGCAGGCTTGTATTCGTTTTGACATGTTTGGGCATGGGGCCTCCTCAGGCCACTTCGAGGACGGAAGCATTTCACGTTGGACGGACGACGCCACAGCGGTCATCGATCATTTGACGGAAGGCCCGCAAATCCTTGTGGGATCCAGTATGGGCGGCTGGGTGATGGTGCGTGCCGCGTTGACCCGACCTGAACGCGTAGCCGGCCTGATCGGCATAGCGCCGAGTCCGGATTTTACCGAAGACCTCATGTGGGCCGGATTCTTGCCAGCGGAACGGGTGCAATTGCAGAAAAAGGGCGTCGTTGACGTTCAAAGCGATTACGACGAACGACCCTATTCCATCAGCCGCAACCTGATCGAGGACGGGCGGCAGAATTTGGTCCTGCGCGGGCCGATACCTATTTCGTGCCCTGTCCGTTTAATTCATGGCCAGAAGGACATGGCCGTTCCATGGGAAACTTCCATGCGTCTTGCGCAAAACATCACTGGTGACGACGTGAACGTTATTCTTGTGAAAAACGGTGATCATCGCCTATCTGAAGCAGCAGATCTGGACCGGCTCTATGCGGTTGTAGATGAGATAACGCGCAAGGCGAGATTGTGATACGAACGCGCCTAGCGGCTATAGGATTAGTTTTTTTCCTTGCAGGCGTAACTCCGGTCATCGGGGCTCAGCAGTCTTCTCCCGCTACGGTGCAACCTCTCCCGGCGCCGAATTTGGAAAATCCCGCGGCGACCTATGATGGGTGCCTCATAATGGCGAGGGAAACGCCGGAGCGTGGGTTCGAATTTGCGGGCATGTGGCTTGGCCTTGGCGGCGGCGAGCCAGCCCGGCATTGTCAGGCTGTGGCCTTGATTGGCCTAAACGAATTCGGCGAGGCGGCTACGCGTCTGGAGGAAATGGCTGAAGACTCAACGGCGAGAACAGTTGTTCGGGCCGGGTTGCTCGCGCAGGCCGGGCAAGCATGGCTGCTGGAAGGTGAATTGGAAAGAGCTTATTCGGCGCAGACGACAGCGTTAGGTCTGCTCCCATTGATTGACCGCCATCGCCTGGAGATCCTCGTAGATCGTGCCGAGACTTTGGCTGCTGCGCAGAACTACTGGGAAGCTCTTGACGATCTTAATGACGTAATCGCGGTTGATCCCGATAACGCCGATGCCTTGGCCTTTCGCGCCAGCGCGTACCGTTATGTGGACGCACCGAATCTGGCCCTGGAAGATGCTGATCGCGCCCTGAAAGCCGACCCAAAAAATGTCGGCGCGTTGCTCGAGCGGGGAATCCTCAATCAACTGCACAATAAAAAGGCCGCCGCGCGTCGAGACTGGCTTCAGGCAATCCAGCTGGCGCCCGATTCGCCCGCAGCCGCAGCGGCCCGCGCCAACATTGAAGCATTGGACGTCAACGTCGAAAAAGTTCCATGACGTTGAATTTAAAAATCCAGGTCCGCGTAAACAGGCGCCTGTGGAATGTTGGCGACCGTGTCCCGCAAAAGCGGCCTAATGCAAGGCCGCGACTTGAAGCGCACGTACCATTCTTTGGCTAAAGGGTGGTCTGTCCAGGGTATGTCGCCGCAGTAATCCACGAGTGAGATGTTGGCGGCGGCACTGATGTCCGCCACAGTCACATGGTCGCCAGCAAGCCAACTGCGGCGCTCTGTCAGCCAAGCGATGTATTGAAGGTGAATGTGCACATTCTTGCGACCCGCTTTCAAGGCGCGCGAGTCCGGCGCAGCATTTTCGCTGATCCGGCGGGTCAATTTTTCGCCTGCTAGATGGCGCGTTACTTCATTGTGAAATTTTCCGTCAAACCAGTCGGCCAGCCGGCGAGCTTCGGCACGCGCCGCCGGAGTACGACCGAGCAAATTCGGCTCGGGATAGACTTCATCGAGATATTCGCAAATGGTGTTTGCGCCGCAGAGGGTGGTGCCGTCTTCCTCCACCAACACCGGCAACTCGCCGGCGGGATTGAGCACAAGTAACTCCTCGTCCCGGCGCCACGGTTCCGTAACGTGTTCCGCAAAATCCAAGCGTTTCTCGCCCAAGGCGAGGCGCGCCTTTCGTGCGCTCGCCAGGAGAGTGTGGTGGTAGAGCGTGCGCATGAAACGGCGGCGGACCTATGCCTACGAATTGGAGGGTTGCAATGATTTGGGAAGAATGTGTTTAGAAGATCACGGATCGATCTTCCAACGCAGAAGTGTGAACCCGCGGTGCCCTGCGTGATTCACCGATGCCGCTCCCTCATTGCGCTTGTTGTAGATGGATTTCACTAGATCCATCAGCGTTACGCCGATTTTGTCACCGAAGGTCATGACGACCTCGCCGCGCGTGATCACAACTTAGTTGGCGAAAATTTGCACCGGATCGAATGTTTTTTGCTCCAGCTCTACACCGGCACCGCGCCCGAGTTTCAGTAGCTGATTAACACGCGGGTTCGATTGGCCAAGCACGACGGAAATGTCGACATTGACGTCATAAACGGCTTGTTTGGAGTCTTCGTCGTCGTTAGCCATGGGCCCGTTCAATATCGCGGAGCGCGACTTAGCACTTGGATTTTGGCACTATGATCCTGGTGCGGGGGCGCTGCAAGTACTGGTCTCGTCAACGCCCATATCTTTGCATCCTAAGCGCAGCGCCCATTGGTTAAGAAGGGGTAACCGCGAGGTTCAAGGCGGCTGCCATAAGGGCGCGGGTGTAAGGGTCCTTGGGGTCGCTGAAGATTTGCGCCGCTGCGCCGGCCTCCCGGACCACACCGTCTTTCATGACGATAACGGCATCCGCTAAAGCCTGCACCACGCGCAAATCGTGGCTGATGAACAAGTAAGCGAGATTGTATTTTTCCTGAAGCGCGTGAAGCAGGTCGACAATTTGCGCCTGCACCGACACGTCTAGAGCGCTTGTGGGCTCATCCAGCATCAGAAAATTGGGTCGCAGCACCATGGCTCGGGCGATGGAGATTCTCTGGCGTTGCCCGCCGGAAAACTCGTGGGGATAGCGATGGCGGGCCTCTGGATCCAGACCGACGTCCTTTAGCGCCTCCACGACGCGGTCGTTGCGCTCCGCCAAGTCTCCCAGACGGTGTACGGTGAGGCCTTCCTCCACAATCTGTCCGACGGACAAGCGGGGGCTCAGCGAGCCAAAGGGGTCTTGAAAGACCACTTGCATATGACGGCGTAGGGTCCGCAGGTTTTTCGACGGTTGACCATCAATCCGTTCGCCCTGGAAACGGATAACACCCGTGCTGCCGATCAACCTCAATAAGGCTAGGCCCAAAGTTGTTTTGCCTGATCCGCTTTCACCTACAACGCCTAATGTTCGCCCGGCGAGAACGGAGAGCGAAATGCCGTCCACAGCCTTGATGTGATCGACAGTCCTGCGGATGAGTCCTTTCTTGATTGGAAACCAGACCTTCAAATTGTCCGCGCCCATGATTTCATCGCCCTCCATGGGTCGCGGCGGTGTCGGCTTGGGTTGGGCGTCCATGAGGCGCTTTGTGTAGTCGTGGCGTGGAGCTTTAAAAATTTCAGATACAGGGCCGTGTTCGACAATGACGCCGTCTTTCATCACGCAGACCCGGTCCGCCAACCGGCGAACAATGTTGAGGTCGTGCGTAATAAACAGGAGGGCCACGCCCAGGCGCTGTTTAAGGTCCTTCAAGAGCTCTAGAATCTGCGCCTGTATTGTCACGTCCAGCGCTGTGGTGGGCTCGTCGGCGATAAGCATGTCGGGGCCCAGTGCCAATGCCATAGCGATCATTACACGTTGGCGCTCGCCGCCGGACAGTTCATGAGGTAGCGCCGTCAGGCGTTTCGAAGCATCGGGCAATCCAACCAGGGAAAGCAGTTCGAGAATGCGAGCGTGCTTTTTCTTACCCTCCATACCGGCGTGTACGTCCAGCACCTCGCCGACCTGCTTTTCGATAGAATGCAGGGGATTGAGCGAGGTCATGGGTTCTTGGAAGACGATACCAATGCGGTTGCCGCGCACTTTTCGCAGCACACTCTCTGTTGCATTGAGGAGTTCCTGATCCGCGAAGGTGATGCGTCCCGTCGGATGCCTGACGCGCGGATAGGGCAGCAAGCCGAGGATCGAAAGGGCAGTCACGGTTTTGCCCGAGCCGCTTTCACCCACCAGCGCCAATGTTTCTCCCTTATCAAGGGTGAAGGATACGCCCTTCACTGCGGAAACAGCTGCATCGCCCCTACCGAAAATAACGCCTAAGTCTGAGACCTGCAGGAGATGGGAGGATGACATTCAGATGATCCGTCAGGCGAAGTTCTTGCGGGGATCGAAAGCATCACGCACCGCTTCACCGACAAACACCAGCAGCGTTAGCATGCCGGCAATGGCAAAGAACCCCGTAAATCCGAGCCATGGCGCGTTCAGGTTCTCTTTACCTTGGCGCAAAAGCTCGCCCAGGGAGGCCGATCCCGACGGCATGCCAAGGCCAAGGAAATCCAGCGAGGTGAGAGCAACCACGGCACCCGAAAGAATGAAAGGCAGGAATGTTATGGTGGCTACCATCGCGTTCGGCAGCACGTGTTTTACTATGACGCCGGCATCGCTCATACCCAGGGCCTTGGCGGCGCGCACATAGTCGAAGTTGCGCGCCCGTAGAAATTCCGCCCGCACCACCGCGACCAGTGAGGTCCAACTGAAAAGGAGCAGCACCAGCAGCAGCGTCCAAAAGCCAGGAATAACAATGGACGAGACGATAATTATTATAAACAACTGTGGCAGCCCGCCCCAAACCTCTATAAAGCGCTGAAAAATAAGGTCGATAAGGCCGCCGAAATATCCCTGCACGGCCCCGGCGGCGACGCCGATTATTGTGGAAACTATCGTCAAGGCGAGCGCAAAAAGCATCGACAGCCGGAAGCCGTAGATTAGGCGGGCGAGCACGTCGCGTCCCTGGTTGTCGGTGCCTAGCCAATGGCGTGCCGACGGCGGTGCAGGCGCCGGGCGGCCCAGATTGAAATCGATGGTGTCAAAGCTGTACGGGATCAGCGGCTCGATAATCCAACCCTCAGCCTCGATCAAATCGATTAGGAACGGGTCGGTGTAGTCGGCCGACGTTTCGAACACACCGCCGAAAGTTGTCTCTGGGTAGTCCGCAACGACCGGCACATAAAACTCGCCCTTGAAAAACACGAACAAGGGCCGATCGTTGGCAATAAACTCGGCGCCGAGGGCTAGGACGAACAGTGCGGTGATAATCCATAGCGACCAAAGTCCCCGGCCGTTGGCCTTGAAATTGGTCAAGCGCCGCTGAGTGAGGGGGCTTTGTGCCCAGCGTTTGAGTGCAGTTATCATGTTTCGCGCGCCTCAAAATCAATGCGCGGATCAACGACGTGGTAGGTGATGTCGCTGATAAGATTGAGCACCAAGCCAAGCAGGCTGAAGACAAAGAGCGTCCCAAAAATAACCGGGTAATCGCGGTCGATGGTGGCTTGAAAGCCAAGCAGACCAAGACCGTCTAAGGAAAAAATCACCTCGATCAGCAGCGCCCCCGTAAACAGCATGTTGACGATGGTGGAGGGAAATCCGGCGACGACTATGAGCATGGCGTTGCGGAACACGTGCCCATACAAAACGCGGTTCTCGGTTAGGCCCTTTGCCTTGGCTGTGAGCACGTATTGTTTATTGATCTCGTCCAGGAACGAGTTTTTTGTAAGCATCGTCAGCGAGGCGAAGCCACCGATAACCATGGCCGTTACCGGCAAAGTCAGATGCCAGAAATAATCGGTGATCTTGGCCCAGGTGCTTAAGGTTTCCCAATTATCCGAGGATAGACCCCGCAATGGGAACCAGTTGAAATAACTTCCGCCGGCAAACAGAACGATCAACAAAATCGCGAACATGAAACCTGGCACTGCGTAGCCGATCACCACCAAATAAGATGTGGACACGTCAAAGCGTGTGCCGTCGCGGACCGCTTTGGAAATGCCCAAGGGGATGGACACCAGATAAATAATGAGCGTGGACCATAGGCCGAGCGAAATGGACACGGGCATTTTCTCAACGATGAGTTCGCCCACGTCGATGGACCGGTAAAAACTCTCGCCCAAATCGAACCGGGCGTAGTTGGTCACCATAAGAATGAAGCGCTCGTGCGCGGGTTTGTCGAAGCCAAACTGGCGCTCGATTTCCTTGATGAACTCGGGGTCGAGCCCCTGGGCGCCGCGGTAGGTGCTGGTGCCGGCCGACCCACCTGATCGCGCGGTGTCGCTCCCGCCGCCTGTGAAAGCGTCTGTCGCGCCAACGTCTAGACCTCGTATTTCAGCTAGAACGCGTTCCACAGGCCCGCCAGGCGCCAACTGAACGATGAGAAAGTTCAAGGTGATGATGCCCAGAAGGGTGAGCGGGATGAGCGCTAGGCGACGCAGGATATAGGCAAGCACGGTGCGCTGTTACCTTGTGTTGTAGTTTCTATGTTCGGCGCCGGCGGAAAACAACTATTGCAATAACAGCGCCGGCGGCAACAAGCGCGAAAATCAATAAACTGTTCAAGCCGCTTGCGCTCCCGTTTGTCACTGCGCTGCTGCTGACATCACGCAGATTAGCAAGGTTCTCGGCCTTGGCTTCGTCAAACCACCAAACGGCGGGCTGCGGCCCACTAGCGGGTGTATACTCAGGTCGTCCCAGCTTGTTCCAGTACGCCCACCATATATTTGGCTCGACGTAGGCCGGAATGACGAAATGATTCCATAAAAGTATGCGGTCTAATGCGTGCGTGTGCGCGACAAGGCTTTCTCGTGTCGGCGCTTTGATCAAATCCTCAATGATGGCGTCGATCGCCGGGTCCTTGATGCCGATCCAATTCTCGCTGCCGCTCCGGTCGGCGGCATCAGAACTCCACATTTCCCGTTGCTCATTGCCGGGGGAGTTGCTCTGACCTCCCCACAAGGGTCTCGCGCCGATAGCCATATCGAAATCGAATTCGTCCATGCGGTTGAGGTACTGGGTGGGGTCCACCATCCGCATGACGCCCTTGATGCCGAGCCGCTCAAGATTTTTGAGATAAGGCCCAACCCATCTTTCATATATGGGCAAGCGCAACAAGAACTCGAACTCAAATGGTTCGCCGCTTTGCTCGTTCGCCAAAACTCCATTCTGAATCTTCCACCCCGCGTTTGCGAGCAAATCTTGAGCCTTGAGAAGATTGTCGCGCAACGCGCCGTCGGTGTCGTTGCGTGGCGGCTCGAAGGCAGTCGTGAACACCTCATCAGGTATTTGACCACGGTATCGTTCTAGTATTTCCAGTTCCTCGCCTTCAGGTAGGCCTGACGATGCCAGATCAGCACCTTGATAAAAGCTTCTGAACGGCTCCATCAGGCCATGAGCGACAGTTCTGTTGGTGCCGTCAAAATCGAGCGCTAACGCAAGGGCCTCGCGCACCTGGATATCGGTGAATATGTCGCGTCGCAAATTGATGACGAACGGGTGAATGGTATCAGGTTGATCGTCAGTAAAAGCCTCTTTGATCAACGCGCCAGAGTCGATGAGTCCTTGATCGTATCCAGTCGCCCAGCGGGTAGAATTACCTTCGCCACGTATATCGAACGCTCCCCCCATGAAAGCTTGAAACGATACATCGCTATCCCGATAGTAATCAAAACGCATCTCGTCAAAATTGGCCGAACCACGCGTGACAGGCAGATCCTTGCCCCAATAATTGGGATCCCGCTTGAACGTAAAAAACCGCCCGGGTTCAAATTGATCGATCCGATAGGGACCACTGGCAATGGGTATTTCAAGAGTCGCCGTTGCAAGGTCGTGTGCTTCCCAGAAAATTTTGTTAAGCACGGGGAGCTCGCCGACAAGCATCGGCAACTCAGTATTTTGCGTCGTCTTGAAATTAAACCGGACGCGACTCTCTCCTAATTTCTCAACATGGTCCACGTCTCCCCAGTAAAATTTATACCTAGGGTGGCCTTTGCTCATTAGAATATTGAACGAGAACACGACGTCGTCTGCCGTCACGGGTGTTCCGTCGTGAAAGCGGGCTTCAGGCCTAATTGTGTATTCAATCCAAGAGTTGTCTTCGGCCACTTCGACG
Source organism: Rhodospirillaceae bacterium (assembly GCA_963662375.2). Lineage (GTDB taxonomy): Bacteria > Pseudomonadota > Alphaproteobacteria > Rhodospirillales > Rhodospirillaceae > UBA11612. The sequence goes on along the minus strand of CAXXRP010000011.1, from coordinate 28,185 downwards.
GTTTTGCAGATTAGACAATACAGAGCCATGGGCTCGTCTGCGCCGCGCGACATCAACGGCTCGTTGAAATAGAAAAATGAGCCGTTGGCCATAAATTGCAAAAACGCCGGAGGTGGTGGAGTACCCTTAAATGAAAAGGCGTTAAAGCTATCGAAGGTGCCGATAAGCCCGCGCGTGAGCGTGCCCTCTTTGGGCGCGGTCGGATTCACATACTCAAAATGCTCGAAATCCGGGCCGTATTTTGGCTCTCCGTATAAGGCCAGCCCGTGCACCGGTTTGCCGCGGACGATGGCATGTGACGGTGTGGATATGTTGCAAAGCAGAAGTGCCCCGACCAAGATTCCGATGAACGGTTGTTTCAAGGCGACTTGTCCAAGATCAAAAGATCCATCCGACACACCTCACTGTTATTTCCCTCGACTTACGTTGAATCTGGCATCAATGACGGCACCTTTATCCGCATCGTACCACCAAGCCGCTAAGTCTGGTCCCTGTAGTGAGGTTTTCTCCGGGTGTCTGAACTTATTCCAAAATGCGTGCCGCGTTGCGGGCACACTCAACTCGGGTACAAAATAGTGATTCCATAATAAGATACGGTCCAGGGCGCGAGTATGAGCAACGAGGCTTTCGCGCGTCGGAGCGGCGATCAACCCTTCAACAATGGCGTCCACGACAGGGTTACTAATTCCTGAATAATTTCGACTACCAGGCCTGTCTGCAGCGTCTGATCCCCAAAATTCGCGCTGTTCATTTCCCGGCGAAATACTTTGATTGGGAACGCCGACCATCATATCAAAATCAAATTCGTTGATTCGGTTAACGTACTGAGTTGAATCGACGGTGCGCATGCGCCCCTTAATTCCCAAGCGCTCGAGATTGCTTAGGTACGGTGTAATCCATTTCTCAAGGCCGGATTGGCCCAGCAAGAACTCGAATTCAAACGTCTCACCGGATTTGGTATTTGTCAGTACGCCGCCTTTGATCTCCCAGCCGGCCGCCTTTAACAACTGCCTGGCTTTGAGAAGGTTTGCGCGATTGTTGCCCGAGCCGTCCGTGCGCGAAGGCGAGAAGGGCGTGGTGAATACTTCGTCAGGTACCGGTCCTCGGTGCTTCTCGAGGATTTCAAGCTCCAGGCCCTGCGGAAGCCCGGTCGCGGCCAACTCCGATCCACCGAAGAAGCTTTCCATCGGTTCATATTGACTGTAGGCGAGAGTCTTATTGCTCCAGTCGAAATCGAAAGCCAGCCCCATGGCCTCTCGCACACGCCGGTCGGAGAATTTCGCCCGGCGAAGATTCATGACAAAGCCTTGCGTGCTGTCTGGCATGCCGTCTTTGAACGATTCTTTCTTCATGAGCCCGGACTCTATGACGTCTTCGTCGTATCCGGTTGCCCAGCGCAGGGCCGTATTCTCGACTAGATGATCGAACTGATACGCTTTGAAGGCTTCGAAGGCGACTTGCGTATCTCGAAAATAATCGATGCGAAGCTCATCGAAATTATGGGTTCCCGCCGTAACGGGAAGGTCTTTGCCCCAATAGTTTGGATCGCGCGCGTAGGTCACAAAACGACCAGGTTCAAAGCTGGAAATGCGATATGGGCCGGATGATGCAGGAACCTCCAGCGAACCGGACTCAAACACGCCGTCGTCCCAATACGATTTGCTCAAGATCGGCAATTGACCCAATACCAACGGCAGTTCCGCGTTGTCCAGGTTGCCGAAATAGAACCGTACCATTCGCTCTCCCATTTTTTCCGCTTTTTCTACGTCACCCCAATAAAGCTTATAAAAAGGGTGACCCTTCTCCATCAGTGTTTCGAACGAAAAAATCACATCGTCGGCGGTCACAGATGAGCCGTCATGAAATTTTGCCTCGGGCCTAATAACGAACTCGATCCAAGAGCTGTCTTCGGCTAGTTCCATGGTCTCGCAGATGAGGCAATACTGAGTGAACGGTTCATCGCTGCCCTGCACTGTAAGGCCCTCTATAAAATAGCTGTTAGTGCCTAGAAAGGATAAGCCTGCGGCGGGGGTGCCTTTAATGATGAATGGGTTGAAGGAATCAAATGTGGGGGTTGGCGAATTTGTTCGAAATGTCCCGCCCTTCGGGGCGTTGGGATTGACGTAATCGAAAACTTCGCCCGGCCCATATTTGGGCTCGCCGTAAAGCGCCAGTCCGTGCACCGGTTTGCCGCGCACGATGGCCTCGGAGGGCGCCGCTGCCGCGCAGATAAAGAACACAACGGTCAGTGTTGATAGTCCCCGGCGCATGGCGGTCGTCTCCTGAAATCGGCGTTGCAGGTGCGCGGCGTACTACTTGCGTCGCAGCATCTTGACGGCTTCGGCGTGAACGCGGCCGTCGCCGCAGGCCAGTACTCGCCCATTCACTGTCGTCTCAGACTCTAGGGCCAACGGGTCACCATTCCAATCGGATACGGAGGCGCCCGCGCCTTGCAGCACAGGCACGAGAGCGGCGTAATCATGCAGTTTCATGCCTGATTCCACGGCTATGTCGATCCAGCCCGAGGCCACCATCCCGTAGTGGTAGCAGTCGGTGCCCCCTGCACGTGTCCGCGCCGCGGCATTCGTAATCGCGGCGAACGCATCTGCCTCATCGGGTGTAAACAAGCGCGCGCCCGTGTAATACAAAGACGCTTTCGCCAGTGCAAGGCACTCCCGCGGCGCGGTGGGGCTACCGTTGAAAGTTGCCGGGTGGTCCGTCCCGCCGGTCCAACGTTCCCGAAGGGCGGGATGATTGATGCAACCAAGCACGGGCTTGCCTTTGCCGTTTTCGGTGCGTTGCCACAGGCCGATGAGTGTGCCGAACAGCGGCACGCCGTTGATGAATGACGCGGTGCCGTCGATGGGATCGAGAATCCACAGCCATTCAGCGTCGTCCTGTTCGCGCCCCTGTTCCTCGCCGATTATGCCATGATCGGGAAACGTGTCGCGGATCATCTCACGCATGGCGATTTCGGCGTCGTGGTCGGCTATGGTGACCGGCGTGTCGTCGGACTTGGAGTCGACAGCGCCCGAGGCGCGGAAATGCTGAAGCGCAATCTCGCCGCTACGGTCCGCGAGGCGGTGAAGCAACGCAATACAGGCGTCTGAAAAACCGGCCCCCGCCATAACAACGTATTATTCGGCGGCGTCTTCGGCAGGCTCTTCGGCCGCGGTATCGGCTTCCCTGGCGGGGGCGGGGTCTTCCACGGCGATCTTGGGCACCGCCGGTGGGTTTTCCGTATTGGCCATGAGGAATTTGATCACCGCCGCCCGCTCAGCCACTTTTCTGAGGCCTATGAACGACATTGTGCCCCTGGGAGCCAAGCGCTTCGGGTCTTCGAGGTAATCGTCAAGCTTCTCATAGGTCCACTCGCCGCTGATGCCCCGCAGAGAGTCGCTGTACCCGCCGAAGGTGCCGATATTCGCGATCATGCGCCCGACGACATTGTGCAGGTTGGGGCCGGTGCCGTTGGGGCCGCCCGGCTCAACGTTGTGACAAGACTGGCACTTACGAAAGCCTTTCACACCGTCTTCAAACCTCGCTGCGGCAATGAGCGGAAGCGCGCTCGGGCGCTCCTCAGGCTCGCCGGCGGCGGCCACAGCCACTTCTTCCTCCGGCACCTCAATGGGATAACCCGTGGTGGCCACCTCTTCCTCATGGGGCATGACAATGCCGCCAATCAGATTCACCCCGAGAATGGCCAAAAAAGCTAACCAAAAGGCCGCGATAACGGCGTAAAGAGTCATTTTGTTAGGCATGCCACGGATCCCCACGCGGATTTGCGATGTGCATACTGGGTTTGACCCCAAATCTCAATACGAATCAAGGCGGCACTGCCTTTGACGGTCTCCGGAGCCGCCTGTCCGGAAGCCCTTGGAAAGACCATCCACCTCCTGTATTTCTCGCCGCGGCCCCGAGCCCGTGCACATTAGCTCATTCTAGTTCGGGGCCGGAATTAGGGATTACCATGCCTGCCTTAATCGTCATTCCCGCCCGCCTAAAGGCCCAGCGTCTGCCGGACAAGCCGCTCGCTATGATCGGCAATGCACCCATGATCATCCATGTATGGCGCCGGGCGGTCCAGGCCGACGCTGGGCCCGTGGTTGTAGCTGCGGGCGATCAGGCCATCGTTGACGCGGTGAGCGCTGCTGGAGGGCAGGCGGTGATGACAGATCCGGCCCTCCCGTCCGGCTCCGACCGGGTCCACGCCGCCGCCGAGGCGTATGATTCTAAGGGCGAGTATGATGTTGTGGTTAACGTCCAAGGCGATTTGCCCACCCTCGACCCCGCTCTCGTGGCTGCGTCCATCACGCCTCTAGAAAATCAAGAAGTGGATATTGCTACATTGGTGGCGAGGATCACCGAGGAGAGCGAGCTTTCAGATTCGGCGGTGGTGAAGGCGGCGCTGTCGTTGAGTCCGGGTGCACGCATCGGCCCTGCGCTCTATTTTAGCCGCAACTGTATCCCGTCAGGTGACGGTGACCACTATCATCATATCGGCATTTACGCTTTCCGCCGCGCTGCGTTGCGCCGTTTTGTCGCATTGCCGCCGACGGTGCTTGAGGTGCGCGAGCGTCTCGAGCAACTTCGGGCCTTGGAGCACGGCATGCGCATAGCCGCTGCGCTGGTAGACACTATTTCCTTTAGCGTCGACACTCCTGCAGATTTGGAACGGGCGCGCCGTCTTATAGGGGTGTCCTAGGACAGAGATTATGGCGAGATCCGTGAAAAACACAGCGGTGGCTAAGAAACAGTCGCCAAAGCCGATGATTACTATCGCCTTCCAAGGCCTTCCCGGCGCGTACTCTCATCTCGTGTGCAGTGCGCGCTTCCCCAAGATGGCGACAATGCCGTGCGCGCAATTTGAAGATGTTTTCGCCGCCGTGCGGAAAGGGCGCGCGCGGCTTGCGATGATACCAGTGGACAACACCGTCGCGGGCCGGGTTGCGGATATTCATCATTTATTACCGCGCTCGGGCTTGCACATCGTCGGCGAGCACTTTCAGCCGGTGCATCACCATCTCTTGGCGGTGCCCGGAGCATCTTTGAAGACCTTGAAAAGGGTCAAAAGCCACGTGCACGCCCTTGGGCAGTGCCGGAATTTTCTGCGCAAGAACAAGCTAATGCCCATTGTCGCCGCCGACACGGCCGGATCGGCTAGAGACGTTGCCGAGCGCCAAGATATGAGCGTGGGCGCCATCGCCTCGAAATTGGCAGCAAAAATCAATGGCTTGAAGTCACTGGCCGCCAATATCGAGGACACTGCACACAACACCACGCGGTTCATCATCATGTCGCGCGAACCACTAAAAACGAACGCGAACAAAGGGGGTCCCTACGTCACGTCATTCGTGTTTCGTGTACGCAGCGTACCGGCGGCGCTTTACAAGGCACTCGGCGGGTTCGCCACCAACGGAGTTAATATGACCAAGTTGGAAAGTTATATGGTCGACGGGCATTTCTCAGCGGCGCAGTTTTATGCGGATGTCGACGGGCACCCCGACGAGCGGCCGTTGCAGCTTGCTTTTGAAGAGCTGAGGTTTTTCTCAAAAGATGTGACCGTACTCGGCGTCTATCCGGCTGACTCAGTCCGGAAGAGGACATAGCCCAACTAATTCCTCCCGCCGCCATTCCTCGGTAAGGAAGCGGGCGATGGAGTATTGGCCGGGGAGCTTAAAACCAGGGCTAACTGTATCTCTGTCGCCGAAAGAATTCAGCTCCGCACGGGTAAACCAGCGGCAGTCCTCCAATTCGCCGTCATCACGTTTGATTTCAGTGGTTAGTGCTTCAGCGCGGAAGCCAAGCATAATCGACGAGGGAAAAGGCCAGGGCTGGGACGCTAGATACTCGACGTCGCCTAGTACAATACCGGTTTCTTCACGTACCTCGCGACGTACGGTTTGCTCCAGGGTTTCTCCGGGCTCAACGAAGCCGGCAATAGTGGAATACATGCCCGCCGGCCACTGCGCTTGACGTCCGAGGAGGCAACGATCGCTATTGGTCACCAGGGCGATCACCGCTGGATCTGTTCGCGGAAACGAACGGTATCCGCAGGCCGCATCCGTGCAGGTCCGGCTATGACCACTCTCAGTGATCACAGACGGCGCTCCGCATCGCCCGCAATGCAGGTGGTTGAAATGCCAAATTACCATGGCGCGGGCGTGAGCCAATACGGTGGCGTCGCCGGCAGGCAACAGGCTCACCACATCGTTGAGCACGGCAAATTTTCCCGGCACGCCCATATCCGGCGGTGTATCGGTTCCCGGAAACCCTAGGGCAAACCAAGGCTCCCCATTTGCGAGGCCCAAAAACACTAAGGGCGTTGCCGGATGATCAATATGATTCACTGCTTCGTCATAACTAAGTATGAGCGCATGCGACTCGGGTGATATCAGATGTCTTTGATTCCAGACCGGCACAATTCGCGCTTTTCCGTTGGTCAGAAGCGCGCTGATTTTCTTCTCATTCGGGCGCAGAAGCGCCGCCCGGTCCAGCGGGCTAGCCGTAAATGTCAGAGGACTCGCAGGATTTTCTTGCGGCGGCATAAAACAATTCTCACCTGCGGTGATAGGGATGGCCCGACAATATACTATGCGCGCGGTATAGCTGCTCAGCCAAGAGTGCACGCACCAACATGTGCGGCCACGTTAGCCTGCCGAAAGACAGGGCGGCCTCCGCGCGGTCGCGGACCACGTCATCAAGGCCGTCGGCGCCGCCAATAAGAAATGCCACAGCTCTGGCGCTGTCATCGCGCCAGTGGCCAAGGCGCGCGGCAAATTCTTCGCTTGTTTCATTTTTGCCCCGCTCGTCCAAGACAACAATGTGGGCGCGGACGGGAACGGCGCTCAATAGCGCTTCCCCTTCGCGAGCACGACGTACGTTTGTATCGAGCTCCTTTTTGATTTCGATTTCTTTCAGCTCAACCCGCCAGAGCAGACGTGCGGTGTAGGATTGAAACAGATCGCGTTCAGGACCGGCTTTGGAGCGGCCCACGGCCGCCACGATAATTTTCATGGCATATAGGCGTTACTGAACTATGGGTCTACGCGTGCTTCACGGTTTCGGTGGAAGCGCCTGCCGGCACGGCCCAAATCCGTTCGATATTGTAGAAGGCCCGAACTTCAGGGCGGAACAAGTGGATGATGACATCTCCTGCGTCGATTAGTACCCAGTCGCCGTGTTTCTCTCCCTCACTTTTGGGCCTGAAGCCCAGAGTTTTAAGTTTGGCCATTACGTGCTCCGCCATGGCGGCGACCATACGGCTGGACGTGCCTGAGGCGACGATCATGCGGTCTGCGATGTTGGTTTTACCGGCGAGGTCGATGGACAAAACGTCTAGAGCTTTGTGGGCATCAAGTGTGGTGAGAATAGTGTCGACCATTTTCTCCAGGTCGGGCGGAGTGTTTTTTGCGCGGATGTTGGCCTCCTTCTGTTGACTTAGCTGCTTTTACTGCGCCGTTTTTAGTGCGCAGCACTGTCGCTGACGCGGGATGGCGACGAATGGCCAGGTAAGCCCAAGAGGGAGGAGTGCGAAACCAGATGGACAAAGGCCTCCTTACTCGAACTTGCGCGAACCGGTGCGCCGCGCCGCCCGCCAACGCACCATAAGAATACGGATTGCGGTCAAATACCGCAACGCGCACGGTGTGAAATATGGTCGTCCAGCGCCACCAGCGGGGGATTTCGGCAAGATTGTCCGCGCCCATGAGCCAAACAAAATGCATATTTGGATAATGCTGGCAAAGATTTCGAAGGGTCAGAGCCGTCCGGATGGTTCCCAAGCTCTGCTCTAGGTCTGCAATCAAGATGCGCGGATCATTCACGCAGGCTCTCGCGGTAGCCACGCGGTGGCGTACAGGAACCATGCCTTCGGTTGATTTTAGGGGATTTTGTGGGCTGACCAACCACCATACCTGATGGAGTTTCAGGCGTTTCAACGCCTCACGGCTGATGTGAAGGTGGCCGCCATGGACCGGATTAAATGAGCCGCCCAATATACCAATGCGTCGCCGCCGGCGGTCACCAAAAGAGGGAATGGTCTGCACAGACTCAGGGCCGGGTCTGCCCATCACCGCGCACTTTGTATTTGAACGTGGTGAGCTGCTCTACACCCACTGGCCCGCGAGCGTGAAGCTTTCCTGTCGCAATGCCGATCTCCGCGCCCATACCAAACTCTCCGCCGTCAGCAAATTGCGTGGATGCATTATGCATGACGATAGCACTGCTCAGGGCGTCCATGAACAGGTCCGCTGCCACCTGATCTTCGGTGATAATGGCATCGGTGTGCTCACTGCCGTGAGCCATGATATGCGCTACGGCATCCTCGAGGTTTTTCACGGTTTTTATCGATAGAATGGCATCCAGGTATTCTGTGTCCCAGTCCGCGGCGGAAGCGGGGGCTACGCTCGGATTTAAACTTTGCACCGGGGTGTCGCCGCGAACCACGCATCCGGCTCGGATAAGATCATCGAGAATCGGCGGTAAAATGCTGTCAGCGACATTTTCGTCAATCAACAGTGTTTCCGTAGCTCCGCAAATGCCGGTGCGGCGCATTTTGGCGTTGAGCACAATCGTGCGTGCCTTCTCGGAATCCGCGCCACTGTGAATGTAAGTATGGCAGAGACCTGTCAGATGTAGGAATGTGGGTACGCGAGACTCACGCATAACCCGATCGACCAGCGACTGCCCGCCGCGCGGTATGATGACATCGATGTACTTGGTCATGGTGAGCATCTCGCCGACCGCGGCCCGGTCCGTCGTGGGCACCATTTGTATGGCCGATTCAGGCATAGCAGCGTCACGTAGGCCAATCTGAAGAGAGGCGAGGACAGCGCGCGATGAATGGAAACTTTCCGAGCCGCCGCGCAAGATACAGGCATTCCCCGCTTTCAAGCATAATCCGCCGGCGTCGGCCGTCACGTTAGGTCGGGATTCGTATATGACGCCGATCACACCCAATGGCGTGCGCACCCGTTCGATCTTAAGGCCGTTGGGCCGTGGCCATGTGGCAATAACTTCGCCTACCGGATCATTCAGCTCTGCGATCTCTTCCAGCCCCTTTGCCATGGCGGCAATGCGTGCTTCGTTGAGCTCCAGCCGATCCAATATAGCCGCGCTCAGACCCTTTTCGCGCGCGGCCGCCATGTCCTTTGCGTTGGCTGATTTGATTTGTTCGGCGCTTTCGCGAAGAACGCTTGCGGCGGTTCTAAGAGCCATGTTCTTCGCTGTGGCCGGCGTACCGGCGAGAATACGTGATGACTTGCGAGCATTACGGCCTAAATCCGCCATCATATTCGCAATAGAATTTTCGTTTCCTACGGTGCCGTCCATAGCCGTTCTCCGGTTCTCATTCAGCATAGCACGCGACGCACTACGACCCCATCACGAGGTCGTCGCGGTGAATCACTTCACTGCGGCCACGGAAACCCAATATTTCTTCTATTTTTTCTGATTTCTGTCCCTTAATGGCGCGAATGTCCGCCGCTGCGTACGCGGATATTCCTTTGCCGAGTGCCTGACCATCCTTGGAGCGCACCTCCACTGCATCGCCGCGTTCAAACTCGCCGGACACATCTACAATCCCGGCGGGCAGCAGGCTTTTGCTGCTATTGAGCGCGGTGACCGCACCGTCATCCACGATCAAGACCCCCAAGGTTTGAAGGCTGCCGGCCACCCACCGCTTGCGTGCCGCACGCGGCTCGGCCGCAGGCAGGAACCAAGTGCAACGCCCACCCTTCATCAACCCGGCTAGCGGGTGATGGAGTTTGCCAGGGATAATCGCCATCCTACAGCCCGCGCCCATACAAATTTTTGCGGCGATGAGCTTGGTTACCATGCCGCCGGAGCCATGGTCGGACGCGGCTCCAGCCATGGCTTCAATAGCGGGCGTGATTTCGCGCACCTTGGGCACTAGCTCGGCGCTAGGATCGTCGCGTGGATCCGCCGTATACAAACCATCAATATCTGAAAGCAAGACCAATGTGTCGGCACTGATCATCTGGGAGACTCGTGCAGCGAGACGGTCGTTGTCACCGAATCTGATTTCCGCAGTGGCAACGGAGTCGTTTTCGTTGATCACCGGCACCGCTCGAAGCTTAAGCAGGGTATCGAGCGTGTTACGCGCATTGAGATAGCGGCGCCGATCTTCTGTGTCATCAAGGGTGATCAGCACCTGGGCCACCGTAATGTTGTGGCGACCCAACGATTGTTGATAGGCGTGCGTAAGGCGCATCTGTCCGGTCGCCGCTGCGGCCTGTTTTTCCTCCAGGCGCAGCTTGCGGCCCTTCATGCCAAGTGGTCCGCGGCCGATGGCAATGGCGCCGGACGTGACGATAATAACCTCCTGCCCGCGAGCTTGCGCGTCCGCGATATCGTCGCACAAGGCGTCCAACCAGGCGTGATGCAGCGTTCCAGTTTCCTCGTCGACAAGCAAAACCGAACCGATTTTCACAACTAGACGCTTTGCTGCGGCGAGTGGTGACTCTTGTACAGACTGCGCCGCGGTCATGGCGTCCACCCTTCGCCCCTATATTCCATATCATCATCGTACGCGTCGTCAGGTTCGTCCGACCGTGACGTAGAGACAATCTTTGCTAATCTTTGCAGCACCTCACTCCGTCCTTCGCCGGACACACCGGAGTGAGCGTAGACTTTCTTTCTACATGCCTTGCCTAGAAGTAGAAGTTTTTCTTTACAGGATGCTTCATCCAATATGTCGCATTTGTTCAGTGCGACGATTTCTCTTTTTTGAGCCAGGCCACTGCCGTAAGCTTTCAGTTCGTTACGCACGGTTCTGTACGCCGTCGTTACGTCATCCTGGGTACCGTCTACCAGGTGCAGCAGCGCCGCGCAGCGCTCCACATGACCCAGAAAACGATCGCCCAAGCCCGCTCCCTCATGTGCTCCCTCAATCAGTCCCGGAATATCGGCGATGATAAATTCCAAATCATTCACGTGCGCCACGCCCAAGTTTGGGTGAAGTGTCGTGAAAGGATAACCGGCGATTTTAGGGCGTGCGCGAGTAACCGAGGCCAACAAAGTTGACTTACCGGCGTTCGGCAAGCCGACGAGCCCAACGTCGGCTATCAACTTCAAGCGCAGCCAAACCCACATTTCCGGGCCCGCGAGGCCCGGGTTGGCGTGATCGGGCACTTGATTTGCAGGACCTTTGAAATGAGTGTTGCCGAAACCGCCGTTACCGCCCTTGAGCAAAGTAATGTGCTGGCCGTCTTCGCTTAAATCCGCAAGCACATATTCCTTATCGTCGCTGAGAACTTCTGTGCCGACTGGCACCTTGATCACCATACTCTTGCCGTTGCGGCCGGAGCGGTTTTGTCCGGCGCCGTCGGCGCCCCGCACCGCCTTGAAGTGCTGCTGGTAGCGGAAGTCGATCAGTGTATTGAGGTTAGGGGCGGCCTCGAAAATCACGTCACCGCCGCACCCGCCATCGCCGCCATCGGGCCCGCCGTATTCAATGAATTTCTCGCGACGAAATCCGACGCAGCCGTTGCCGCCGTCGCCCGCCTTCAAATAGATCTTGGCTTGGTCCAGGAATTTCATGACTGCCTTCTATACCCGGTTCGCCGCCCAGGCGTCGCGGGTCAAAACCATGTCAACATTATCGACCATTTCGCCGCGAGACCCACGGGGTAGGGGTGCGGGATCCGCGCCGTCATTTTCGCCAAACCCCATGCGTTAGCCAACTCGTACAGATGCGGAGCGTCCTCTAGCCTGAAGGGCCGGAGGGTTAAACGCTCAGTCTTGATGGTCAGGTCGAACATGGTTTCACGCACACAATAAAAAAGGAGACGGCGATCCGTCTCCTTCCCAACCACAGGACCGCCAGCGTGGATGCCGGCGGTAAATATCCGCCGGGTGTTATTGCGGCATCGGTTCCGCAGGGCTGGCGATCGGGTCCACAGACACGTACACGCGCCCTTTGGTCGAGGCTTTGAAACTCACTTTGCCTTCTGACAGCGCAAAGATGGTGTAGTCGCGGCCCAGGCCTACGTTCTTGCCGGGGTGCCACTTCGTACCACGCTGGCGGACGATGATATTGCCGGGGATCACGTGCTGGCCACCGAATTTCTTGACACCAAGACGTTTGCCGATTGTATCGCGGCCGTTTTTGGACGAGCCGCCGGATTTTTTATGCGCCATTCCTTTATCTCCTCGCCGGTTCGGTCTACGACGTCTTTTTCGCCTTCTTCTTGACGGCTTTTTTGGCCGGCGCCTTCTTCTTGACGGCTTTTTTGGCCGGCGCCTTCTTCTTGACGGCTTTGTTGGCCGGCGCCTTCTCCACCGTTGTGCCCGCCACCGCTTTTTTGGCGGCCGCTCTTTTCTCCACAGGCGCCGCGACCGTTTCGGCTTTGGGTGCGACCGCCTTTTTTGCGGGGGCGACTGAAATGCCCGTGCCCATGTCCGTGATTTTCACCAAGGTCAGGTATTGGCGATGTCCGTTGCGGCGGCGGTAGTGTTTCCGGCGGCGCTTCTTGAAAATGATCTTTTTATCGTCACGGAATTGTCGCAAAACCTCACCGACGACTCTGGCGTCTGCGACCTGAGGCCGCCCTACTTGGTCGCCGAGCATCAAGACTTGGTTGAACACGACCGTCGCACCGTCTTCGCCATCCAGCTTTTCCACAGCGATCACATCATCTTTGCTGACACGATACTGTTTGCCGCCTGTTTTGATCACTGCGAACATGGTCATAGGTCCTGAAGAAACGAAAATGGCGGGTCACGGCGAAATCGCATATAAACCCGCGCGGAAGCGGCGTGAATATACTGAGGCGGGCGCTCAAGTCAATGGCGCTCGCCCTTTCGGCCGCCAGAGATCGCATGCACTAGGTGGGCAATTTATCCTATGTTTTACAACTAGTTACTATTGACCCGGACCTAGGCGAGCGGAGGTCTGGAGAAGGAGGCCTTACCTACCCCACTAGCGTTGCGGTGTCTGTGGCCTTCGGTTAGGGTCCGCGCGCCTAAAAACGGAGCCGGGGTGGTCCTTTAAGCTTCGGTCATCAATCAGGCCACGGAGAGGTGCCGGAGTGGTCGAACGGGCTGGTCTCGAAAACCAGAGTGCCTTAACAGGTACCGTGGGTTCGAATCCCACCCTCTCCGCCACAAACGTTTCTTAGTGCATCCCAGACTTTCCAAAAAGTGTTGTATAAGCTTGATTAGGAAGCTATCGACGTCTTGCGCCATCTTGTGATTTCCCGTACATTCCCATCAAATATGGGGAATTAAATAGGGAGTACATGTAATGACGTCTGGTCGCAAGCCGAAAGGAAAGGGACTTATATACGATAGTGCCGAATCTGGAGGTCCGCATGGTTAAAGCCCCCTGCCAGCAATGCGACTCCCCAGGGGGCGAGAAAACTCTAAGAAATCAGGTTTGCATGCCGCTCAACGGGCGCGTGCAGTGCATCGACTTCTGCATACATCACATCGTCGCGGCGCTGAACGCCGGAGGTATCTCCACTGTTGCTAGTTGCTGCGGCCACGGCAAGATGAAGGGCAACATCATCCTTGAGGATGGCCGTGTCCTGCTTGTTCAGCAGAAGCTAGAATCAATGGAGGCCTGGAAGGAAGTTGCAGAGCTCTAGCTAGTGTGACACGCGAGCGAGCAGTAGTAGCATCCGTTCACCTTCGTATAGCGTTTTCTGGCTTTAGCAACCGCCGGGGTGCAGGAGGTAAAATCGCCGAGATAGGTCGGTTCTCAGTTTTTGGCAACCATCGGCATCCTGTTGTGTGCACCTCGTGATCTCCGTTCGCCTGTGCATTCTTGTTCACTAGTAGTATGCCATTGCGTCTCTCCTTTAGCTATCCGTCTTCTCAGGCTCACGGCGCGGTGCGCCGCCCTGTGTGACAATCTTTGCGACAGCCTCTGGAGATCGGCCCTGGAGGTGGATCTGCTCGTTCAACTCAGCTTTCGATGGCTGGTAGCGCACGGCTTTCGGCTTAGCTTCTTCAGTCATTGTCTCAGTTCCGGTTTGAATCCTCGCATTTCGTGATTCGCATATAAATGGCTATTTGGATCGGCCTAGAACTGAGGCGGTGGTTGTATATTAGGCCACCTCTCTGCGATACTCACATGCAGCCTCCATAGACGGTATCGGCGGATCGGACGGCGCTGAAATTTGCAGAATAGGCCAACCGTTACACACAGCTTGTGCTCTGGCTCCGCTTCCTCTTCCGCGTTTGTGTCATTGAGATAGCCAAACAGGAAAGCGGATTGCCACTCACCCACAGTCGTAGGGAGGGGCTTGCCCTTGGAGTAGCGAAGGGCGCCAATTCCAATACGAATTTTATTGGTTTTGGTTAATCTACGAAAGCGCTTCTACAGACACCTTTACCCCGCCAAGTTTTATTGGGGAGTGTTTGCGGGGGAAAATATCTCAGCATCAGGAAGGGCTACATTCGGGCTTACCTTCGCAAAGCGTTCTATATAATCCGCATTGTGATCGAACGCGCTCAAAATTAGAGCTGCCATCCGGTTTCTGAGCGTCTCTGCAGTCCCAGCCAATTTTGCCAAGCTACCTTGCGCACCGCGCAAAAGCGGGAAACAGCTGCTTTCGCAGAATTGTGCTGAATGACTCTCGCTATTGTTTTACCTGCAGTTCCGGATGGAACGTCCGGCCTTTTGAGAGGAAGCCATCGGCTCGCAGAAATTTCTGGATTCTTAGACTTCTCGGTGTGTCTTTTCTCCGGGCATGACTTTGCGTTCCTTGGCGAGGATGTCATGGGTGATTTCTATTTTAGTGTTCGTATTGATGGCGAACGAACACTGTGTCTTGGCCTCTAACGCAGCGACGTCTTGATATGTCAGGCGATGAGGTTCCGGACCTAAGTGCTTATTTGAACGTCGTGGTGATTTGGCTCGACCCCGCGCCTTAAATGACGACGGGGCCCTAAGATTGAATCGCATGGCCTAGCCGCCCTCTCACTTATACGGTGGTCAGGTCCTTGTAGGTAAGGCGTTTCCCGGCCATGCGTTGCACCATCAGCGCCATCTGAATGGTGTCGGCGGGACGGTCGTTATGGCGACCGGCGAATTCGCCAACGTAGCGGCCCAGGTGCTTCTCGCTCAGTGATCCGTGGTACCGCGCTTAAGCAGCGCCCAGAAGCTCTCGATGCCGTTGGTGTGTGCCATGCCGTTGACGTATTCGCTGACGCTGTGCTTTACGGTTTCATGTTCGAAAGGCATGCCTTGATACCCGCCGTGATCGTCGGTGTAGACCGTCGCGCCAGTGACTGCGTTTTCGCCAACGAAACCCTGTAAAGTCTTCGCGTCTGTGCCGTCTACCACTTGGGCGCTCACGCGATTGGTCGCCCTGTCTTTGGCACCAACCACTGCGGTCTTGCCAACCGTACCACGGCCCGCGCGGAGCTTTTTGCTGGCGTGCTTATTCTTCTCTTTCCCACCAACGAAGGTTTCGTCAATCTCGACCGGTCCAGCAAACAAGCTCCCTTCCGTTTTCAACGCTTCCCTGAGGAGCCATGAACCACGCTGATTTCTGTGTGACCCCTAATTCGCGGTGCAACTTCATAAACACCCTTGATGTTGGTGTTCATCAGGTAGATGGCGAACGCCCCGGCCCTATAGCCCAAGTTTGACCCCTCTATTTACCGTTGCGGTCTTAACGCTGAATCGCTTCGCGCATTGCTTTTCACGGCAACGATAAGGCATTGTTTTGTGTGCTGTGCCTGATTGGACATTCAATGATCCGCAATGAGGGCAATGGGGGCCGTCGGGCCAGCGTTGGTCGGCAAACCATTTTGCCGACGTTACATCGTCTGGGAATAACTCATGCAGTTCAAAGATGGTCGATACCCTTTCGATAGTGTTTTCCAGGTGCTTTATGGGCCATAATCCCCTCCCTTTTCTTACACAATAGTGCCGAATAATTGGAGGGATGTCAAGCTATTTCGGCACTATCGTATATAAGTCCCAAAGGAAAGCATCCCGACAAGAGGCAGTGTCAGGGAAAACTCACTTGAGCCGAAGATGGCAGTTTCGTAGCATTCTCGGATGAGCAATCCCTTCCGATATTTCAAGACGTCGCCGGAAATCATCCGCTTGGCTGTGATGATGTATGTCCGGTATCCGCTTTCGCTGCGGCAGGTCGAAGATTTGCTGTACGAACGCGGCGTCGATATCAGCCACGAAACGGTTCGCGCCTGGTGGAACCGTTTCGGCCCGATTTTCGCGGCGAAGATTCGAAAACGGCGCCTTCACCATCGATTGCTTTCGCCCTGACGTTGGCATCTCGACGAAGCTTTCGTGAGTATCAATGGCGAAACGCACTACCTCTGGCGGGCGGTCGATCACGAAGGTGAAGTGCTGGAGTCATTTGTCACCAAGCGGCGGAATCGCAAGGCTGCCTTGAAGTTTTTGCGCAAAGCGATGAAACGATACGGTCGCCCGGAAGTGATCGTGACGGACCGGCTTCGGTCCTACCCGGCGGCGATGAAGGTCATCGGAAATGCCGAGCGCCAGGAGACCGGTAGCTGGCTGAACAATCGAGCCGAAAATTCACACCAGCCGTTCCGGCGACGAGAGTGCGCGATGGCGAAATTCAGGAGTGCTAAATCTCTACAAAAGTTCGTTTCGATCCACGCTTCGGTTCACAACCATTTTAACCAGGAACGTCATCTTCGCAGCCGCCAAAATTTCAAATTCAACCGATCGGCCGCCCTTGCCGAATGGCGTCAAATTGCCGCTTGAAACCACAGGCGGCTCAAATTTTGTGGCACGGCCACTTTCCTCTGACAGCGCCCGTCGAACGCCTTCTGTGCCGCTAGCGCTCGTCCCCCGTTGCGTTGTACGCGGCCGATTGAAGCCGGCGGGGCACTGTCAACTTAATGGCGGCGGGTGAAAGGCTTTCCCCGATTGCGTTCGTTAAGCGACCGTTGTTGTTGCCCGCCATTCCGCCATGGCTGAGGTGCGAAATCGGCGAAGCGTCCGGCGGGAAATCAGGTGGCGCTGGACGTTGAAGAGATTGTAGACGGCGGCGTGGATGGCGAGGAATCTCTGGGCAGACTTTGGCGATTTGAAGCGCTGCATTCGTCGTTCCCGCTGTCGGACTGGTAAGTGATAATTCTCGGCTCGGTTGTTCTTCCTGCCACCAAAATCATGGTGCCTGGTAAGGCCCAAATCCTTCAGAGCAGCACCATAAGATGGCAGTTTGTCTGTGATGAAAGTATCTGGGACAAAGCCTTGCTTTTTCAACAGTTTGCGCATCACCTTGAGCGCTGCCTTCTTGTTTCTGCGTGATTGAACCAGGATATCCAGCACTTCGCCTTCACTATCGACAGCGCGCCATAGATACATCCGCTTGCTGGCGATGGAAACGAACACCTCATCAAGGTGCCACCGGACATCTGGTCGAGGGCGCGTTGTCCTCAGTCTCCGGGCATAGGCCTGCCCGAACTTCAGTGCCCAGCGCCGGACCGTTTCGTAAGAAACATCAATACCACGTTCAGCGAGCAGATCCTCAACATCTCGGTAGCTGAGGGGAAACCGGAAATATATAGCCAGACAGCGTGTTGAATGATCACCGGTGAAAAGCGGTACCGGGCATAGGAGATGTTCTGCATCCAGCGACATTACTGCGCCATCAGCAACAGGTCACCCTGTTAGTGTGACAACGCCATTCGATCAATTTCTTCGATCAACATGAAATTCGTCAAGCAACTACCGATTTTGACATCAGCACGGCAAGCCGCACCGGCACCATTCTTTTTATTAAAAAACGAATCCTCCCACGTCCCGACTCCACTCGAAGCCGCGTCACCACTTCGTATCGCTTGACGGCATTCGCATCGACAGCCGGCCGGAGGTCCGGCTTTCGCCAAGCGGTAGTAGGACGGTTATCGGCGGAACTCGAGCGTCATTTATCGATTATTGACGCTCCTAAGCCAAAAGATAAACGCCATAAAGCCCCGCTTGAAGCGGGGCTTTATTTTGAGCACATAAGATGGGCTTTTTGAATTTTTGGCTTGTATTTAATTCATAGGGTCTATCCCCGCGCGTGCGGGGAAACCAACGAGCACGGACAATCCTGACGACGGACATTTGGCTGCCTCTGCAACGCCCGCTGCATTCCTCACGAACGCATTGTCACAGCAAGGACAGTGGGCAGAGAAATCCTGATCAAGTCTTTTTCTTCCTAGAACCGGTATTTGAGGTTCAGGCTGACGCCAAACATCTCGATGTCGTCCGACCTGATGTCGTATACTACCGTCTCGCTGGCGTCCTTGCGAAGGTTGGACGGGTGAGAGCGCAATTGATCCCACTCATCCTTGCCGCTGAATGAATTAAAGCTGACCCAGCGCCCCTTGACCCCCAGCAGCAGCGATTCGGTGAGCGCGTAGTCCACGCCCAACATCACTTGGTAGCCAAATAGCGTATCGTGGAGCTTCTCGCTTTCGGTGGTGGTCGTGCCGGCAAGGGTTGCCTGGATTTGAGCTGCGTTGGGCAGCGCTTGACCACCGTCGGGAGCATTCCCCGTTGTAATTCTTGCCGGGTCTATGTCCCGCGCGAATACGCCGTTGTATTCCAGTCCGGCAAACCCGGCACCCAGGCCAAATCCGACATACGGCGTGAACCGGCTGCTGTTCGCAAAGTCCACATACAGGTTGGCAAACAGGTTGTGCGAATTCAGATCACCGATGCGCTCTTCCGCCCTTACGATTTCCTGAACGAGCTTGCTTAGAACCTCCCCTCCGCCAACGGTAATCTCGGAGGTCTCGTCATAACCGGTGGCGCGGTAAAAGTATTCCAGGTCAGCTCGAAACCTGGAGTCACCGATATAGTAGCCAAGCGCCGCGCCAAACAAGACGCCTTTACCGGATCCGAAATCATTTTCCCAAACGCTGTCCGAACCACGATTCGGGCCGGTGCAGTTCGTGTTCGCCCAACCCGGCGTGTTATTGACTGTCATAAATTGGGGGTTGATGTACTCGTCACACACACTGGTCCGGTCGGTGTCGTGCCCATCCGTACCCAGCGACTTACCGAAGTTCATCCCCAACTCGCCGCTGACATAGAATCCTTCGGCCTGCACCGGCCCCGCCATCAAGGCAATGAAAACCGCCACCACCAAGGCAGATGAGAAATACTTGTTCATGCTTCCCACATTTACCCTGACTACTTTTACGCAGAATAAAGAGCACTGCGAGTTCTGTATTGTTCAGACAGTATTGTACTCTATCCCTTCTGTCTATGTCATCGGGCGGCATTGTCACGTTATTGAACGGTCGTGCCGCGAATTGGGATGGAACTCAAGCTCAAGCGGCAGCGGTGGCGGTTTGCCACAAGCCCATTGCGTGGTTGCGAAACTGGCGCAATGTTTTTCGGGAAATCAGATGGCGTTGGATGTTGAAGGTGTTGTAGAAGGTGGCGTGGGTAGAGACAAACCGCTGCGCTGATCGAGCTGATTTGAAACGCTGCATTCGTCGTTCGCGTTGTCGGACTGGCAAGTGAGAATTCTCCGTCCGGTTGTTCTTCCTGCCACCAAAATCATGGTGCTTGGTAAGGCCCATAGGCATTGTCAGACTAAATCGGCTTGAGCTGAAAAGTAAGGTCCCCTAGCCTCCGGCGATGCACAATCCCTTCCGTTATTTCAATAGCTCGCCCGAGGTCATCCGCAGCGCTGTGATGCTGTATGTCCGTTATCCCTTGTCGCTGAGACAGGTTGAAGATCTCCTGTTCGAGCGCGGCATCGCCATCTGCTATGAAACCGTGCGGTACTGGTGGAACCGCTTTGGCCCGTTGTTTGCCTCTGAGATCCGGAAGAAGCGGATAGACCGGCGCAACTGGTCGAACTGGCGCTGGCATCTTGATGAGGTGTTCGTCCGCATCAATGGCGAAACACATTATCTATGGCGTGCCGTTGACCATGAAGGCGAAGTCCTAGAGGTCTTCGCTACGAAACGGCGGGATCGTGAAGCCGCGCTTGAGTTTCTGAAGCAGGCTATGAAGCGTTATGGCCGGCCGGCCACGATCGTCACGGACAGGTTACAGTCATACCGGGCAGCGATGAAGGTGATCGGCAATGCTGCCGCCCAGTCCTGCGGTCGTTGGCTTAACAACCGGGCGGAAAACTCACATCAACTCTTTCGAAGACGGGAAGGGGCAATGGCTCGGTTCAGAGACATCAAGACCCTACAGAAATTCGCCTCCATTCACGCCTCGATCCACAACCACTTCAACCACCAACGCCATCTCAACCGCCGCGGTATTTTCAAACAAGCCCGAGCCACCGCCCTGGCCGAGTGGCGTCAACTTGCTGCCTGAAAGTCCTGTATTATGGTTTCTTCTGCTCCGGGCTAGTTAGTCTGACAATGTCAGTCTGACAATGCCCGTCCTGGTGTGGTTGTCGCCGTTGGATTTCATCGCTTCTTTCGTTTCGCGTGTGCGAGCAAGGAGCCGGGGAAATGGAAATTGCGTCACCGTCGCAGCGCGGGGCGCGACTTTCGAGTGCGCCCTTTCCAGAGTGTGCCGCGCGCTCGGGATTAGGCCGCGGGCCTTGGTTGGTGCGCCGTCATCAGTTCACTTCTGTTTACCGGTCATCGAATAATCTGAAGCCATCGACTATTTACCGAGATTTGGAGTGCATCCGGTTAACGTGGCGAAGCCGTTCAGGTATCATTCCGGCGCAGCTCTGATTCGGGAGAACCGATGGAGTGAAAGCAGTCAATCTCACATGTGTCACCCTTGCCTCGGCCGTGCTCACAGCGGCGTGCGTCTCCTTGCCCCCGACGGGGCAGGCCGACCTGTGCGCGGTCTTCGAGCAATATCCTGAATGGTACGATTACGCCCGCGCCTCGGCGGAGAAATGGGGAACGCCGATGCACATTCAGATGGCGTTCGTGCGCCACGAGTCGAGCTATCGGGCTGACGCGAGGCCACCTCGCCAGTGGTTCCTGTTCGTCCCGCTGGGGCGGGCATCGTCGGCCAAGGGCTACGCCCAGGCCCAGGATCCAGTGTGGCGGGAGTATGAGGAGGAGCGGGGCCGGCTGTTCAGGAGCCGTTCGGACATGGAAGACGCGCTAGACTTCATCGGCTGGTACAACCACAACACTTGGCGCCGGCTGGGCATCCCCCGTACTGACGCCTACCGGCTCTATCTTGCCTATCACGAAGGCCAGGGCGGCTACAGCCGCGGCAGCTGGAGGGATAAGCCGGTAGTGCAGCGTACCGCGGAGCGGGTGAGTGATACCGCCCGCAGCTACGAGTCGCAGCTCGTGCGTTGCGAGCAGCGCTTCCGTTGCGATTCCTGGTATCAGGTCTGGCCCTTGTGCAGATGACGGTCGAGGCCTGAGGGCTCCCGGGCTCCTTCCGTAGGTTGTCACATTAACAAGTCACCCAGTTAATGTGACAGCACCTCGCTGAGACCAATTAGCCCATCGGAGGTTCAAGCTATATCGCGAGCCGCATTGCCGATATCGTGGGGTGATTGCTGGCCTCGCCGCTGGAGAAAAGGCTTGGCTGCCGATTTGTCTCCAATATTGGCGACCACCAAAAAGCGCGGGCATTCGCTCAACCTCACTTGAGGGACATCCACTACATGTGGAGCTGGGTAACCACCCACCCACCGGCATTGTCAGACTAACTAGCCCGGAGCAGAAGAAACCATAATACAGGACTTTCAGGCAGCAAGTTGACGCCACTCGGCCAGGGCGGTGGCTCGGGCTTGTTTGAAAATACCGCGGCGGTTGAGATGGCGTTGGTGGTTGAAGTGGTTGTGGATCGAGGCGTGAATGGAGGCGAATTTCTGCAAGGTCTTGATGTCTCTGAACCGAGCCATTGCCCCTTCCCGTCTTCGAAAGAGTTGATGTGAGTTTTTCGCCCGGTTGTTAAGCCAACGACCGCAGGTCTGGGCGGCCGCATTGCCGATCACCTTCATCGCTGCCCGGTATGACTGTAGCCTGTCCGTGACGATCGTGGCCCTGGCCGGCCATAACGCTTCATAGCCTGCTTCAGGACCTGTTGCGACTCAAGCGCGGCTTCACGATCCCGCCGTTTCGTGGCATAGACCTCAAGCACTTCGCCTTCATGGTCAACGGCACGCCTTAGGTAGTGTGTTTCGCCATTGATGCGGACGAACACCTCATCAAGATGCCAGCGCCAGTTCGACCAGTTGCGCCGGTCTATCCGCTTCTTCCGGATCTCGGCGGCAAACAATGGACCAAAGCGGTTCCACCAGTACCGCACGGTCTCATGGCAAATGTCGATGCGGCGCTCGAACAGGAGATCTTCAACCTGTCTCAGCGACAAGGGATAACGGACATACAGCATCACAGCGCTGCGGATGACCTCGGGCGAGCTATTGAAATAACGGAAAGGGTTGTGCATCGCCGGAGGCTAGGAGACCTTAATTCCCAGCTCAAGCCGATTTAGTCTGACAATGCCGCAAAAACAAGTTTTGTCTGGCTTAGACCAGACAAGTGCGGGTGACGAAGCTGGCTCAACAACCAGAAAATTCCAACATACTATTTTAGTCTGACAATGCCCTGGCCGCCCCGTTGTGCAACATCCCGCCTTCAATCGCGCCGATCACCCTGATGCGAAGATCTTCTTATAGATACTGAGCCATGCATGCTGACCTCCTACCCCGCATGCAGTTTGAATCACAAAATTTACGGCGTGTGAATCCCTCAGGATTCATTCAGACACGGAAATGCTCTAGTCTGACAATGCCCGAGCAAGAGCTGGGGCAAGATTCTTCAAGGCAAAAGGTTCTTATTGAAAGATGGATCATCAACAGTCGAGCCCTTTTTCTCAGGCGACGAGGTTCCAAAAGGATTGCTTACGGCTGTGCTCACGTTTGAGCCAGGCCTCATAGGCTTCGTGCGTTTCATAGGTGCCGAAGTCCTGGATGCTTGAGGACAGGCTGGAACATTCCAGCAGATGGCGAGCCGCGTGCTTGTAACGGGTCGATCGTCTCCGGCTCAGGGTGAAATCGATCATGGCCCGCAGGACCAGCGTGGCGGCGAGGGGATGTTTGGCTGCTAATGCATCTGCCGCAGGGATCAGGATTTCGTAGTGGTCGCCATCCAGGTCTTTCGCGTGTTCAATCACCAGTCCGGATGCCTTATCCAAGGCCGGCCAGGACGCCAAGAAAGACAAGGACCCAAGTCTATTGGGGAATCTTTGGGCGTGATCGAGGGCTTTCTCCTCGGCGTCCACATCGTCGAAGTCGGGAAGTTTCTTTAGGTAGGCCCGGAGATGGGAGTCGGACAGGGAATGTTCGAAACAGCTCCATCGGACCTCTTGGGCCTCATCGGTCCGCCCGAGCGCCTCCAGCGCATCAATCCGGGCATCCTCCCAATCGAAGTCAGACCAACCCCAGCTGTCGCTATGACGATGAACGGCCGCATCAATCGTCCGCAGAGCCTCCTCGGCGCGCCCCGCCGCCAAGAGCCTCCGTGCTATCTCGGCGGCGATCTTAGGTACCTTGCGGGTTTCCTCTTCATATTGGCCGATGAAGGCATCGACGTCACACTGGGCATCAGCGATATCCTGCAGAGCCATGCGAACGGTGCTGGGCCGCGAGTTCTCGGCCATAGCGTCTTCGTAGATGGGTCCCGAGGATGACCAGCCGATCTCTACCCGATCCTTTTTGGCTGGACGTAAAACGGGCGTGTTCGAAAGCTCGACCATGCGCTGCTTCAGATGCTCCAATCCTTCCCGCCCCAAAGCCGGTGTCAGAACGCTGATGAGATCATCGTACTGGCCGTAGTCATTTTGGGTGAGTGCTTCGAAGGCTTGGTCAGCCAGCTTGTGCGGGTCGGCCTTGGCGACGCAGGCAATTCCGCCCAGGTCGGTACCGGCGGTATGAAAAACATTGATCACCCTTCCGCTGCTGTCGTCGCAACGCGCGAAAATTGAGTTTGCCAGCTCCATGAACCGCCACATCAAGTCGAGCGCCTCGACGGCATCCGTTTTGGCAACCTGCTCGGCGATGGCCCTGCGCTGGATCTCCAGGTCCTCCACAAGAGCTCGACGGTTCTGCCAATCGACGAACGAGCGCGACCGGCGGATCGTCGCCAAACGTTTTCGCACCTCCCTGGCAACCTCGGCCGGACCCGCCCCGCCGGCAAGCTCCAGTCGAAGACGGCGCTTGGCTGCAGCATTACCCGTACTGATCTCGATCAGTAATTCGGCCAGCCGCTGTACCCCGAGAGCTTCTAGGTTCTTGGTGTTGAGCGCTTTTTTCGATGCCATATTGCAACTGGGCGGGGGCGCTGTGGCTATGCGGCCGCGATGCGCTTGACCTTGATCCGTCGTTCCAAGTCACGCGATTGGGCAAGATCGAAGGCCAGTTGCATGCCAAGCCAGGTTTCGGGGGTCGAACCGAATGCTTTTGATAGCCGATAGGCCATTTCGATGGAGACGGACGCCTTTTCGTTCACCAGATTGGAAAGCGTCTGGCGCCCGACACCCAGCCTCTTTGCACCTTCGGTGATCGACAGGGACAGCGGTTTTAGGCAGTCCTCGCGCACGATGGCGCCAGGATGGGCAGGGTTCTTCATCGCCATATCACGGGCTCCTAGTGGTAATCCAGATAATCGACATCTACGGCGTGTTTCTCCTCGAAACGAAATATCACCCGCCAATTGCCGGAGACAGATACCGCGTAACGACCTTTCATACGGCCCTTGAGCGGGCATTGTCAGACTAACTAGCCCGGAGCAGAAGAAACCATAATACAGGACTTTCAGGCAGCAAGTTGACGCCACTCGGTCAGGGCGGTGGCTCGGGCTTGTTTGAAAATACCGCGGCGGTTGAGATGGCGTTGGTGGTTGAAGTGGTTGTGGATCGAGGCGTGAATGGAGGCGAATTTCTGTAGGGTCTTGATGTCTCTGAACCGAGCCATTGCCCCTTCCCGTCTTCGAAAGGGTTGATGTGAGTTTTCCGCCCGGTTGTTAAGCCAACGACCGCAGGTCTGGGCGGCAGCATTGCCGATCACCTTCATCGCTGCCCGGTATGACTGTAACCTGTTCGTGACGATCGTGGCCGGCCGGCCATAACGCTTCATCGCACGCCTCAGAAACCTGAGTGCGGCCCTGCGATCCCGCCGTTTCGTTGCAAAAACCTCAAGCACTTCACCTTCGTGGTCAACCGCGCGCCACAAATAGAAGGTCTTCCCGTTGATCCGCACGAACACCTCATCAAGGTGCCAGCGCCAGTTCGAATACCAATGACGTTGAACCCGGCGCTTGCGGATCTCGGCGGCAAACAATGGACCAAAGCGGTTCCACCAGTACCGCACGGTTTCATAGCAGATGTCGATGCGGCGCTCAAACAAGAGATCTTCAACCTGTCTCAGCGACAAGGGATAACGGACATACAGCATCACAGCGCTGCGGATGACCTCGGGCGAGCTATTGAAATAACGGAAGGGATTGTGCATCGCCGGAGGCTAGGGGACCTTACTTTTCAGCTCAAGCCGATTTAGTCTGACAATGCCATCCCATAACCCCGCCGTCATCATGGATAAATCCAGATCAAGTGGTACAATTATAGGGGCCAGGACATTAGCCTTTCATTGCGGCACTTGAATCCACGGGACGGCGGAGCCGGGAAGCATTGTGGTTGGGAGCACTCCGTTCCACTTCTCGGCGGCGACAAGCCCGACAAGCTGGGGATTATTCTGTAGCGCTTGCCCGCGGGCATCGATGGCTGCCGCCTCCGCGTTACCAGCAAGGCGAACTCTCTCTGCCGCTGCCGTTGCTTGAATGACAACGATCTCGGCTTCAACTTGTTCGCGCAGGGCATTCTGCTGAAGTCGTTGGACTTCGACCTCAGCCAGCATGCGCTGTTCAACACTGTTTTCGTAGGCATCAGAGAAGTCGATGTTTTCAATTTGAACCCTCTCGATGACGAGTGGCCCATCGATGTTGTCTCTGATCGCTTGTTCGACTTCAAAATTAAGTCGTGCACGCTCCTGCACCGCTGCCACTGCGTTGAATTGTCCGAACACATTGCGCACCTGCTCATTGGTGGTGGGCAGTACAAGACGGTTGAGCATATTTCCGATGGATTGATATTCGCCATAGAGCGCCATCGGGTCCGTCACGCGGTAATTCACGCTTACGGCAATATTAGCAGGCTGTTGGTCTCGGCTGTACGTTGCCATTGCCGTTTGGTCGGCCCAGCGGGTGACATGCGTCTGAACGCTGATTCTCTGAACAGTGTCAATGAACGGTACTTTGAAGTGCAAGCCAGGATCGGAAAGAGATTTGACTGCGCCATTGCGCAAGAGAACGCCACGCTCCGTCTCATCGACGGTGTACCAAGAAAATGATACGACGAACAGTAACAGTAGCAAACCGATGCCGGCCGCGACCAATTGTGCCATATGCTGAGGGTTCATTTAATTGCCTTTCGCGTTATAAGTTTTTCTGCGTGGCTCGCGGCTTCCTCTGCGTTTCATCAACGTGCCACCCAGTCGATGATGGAATAGACACTTGCAGCGGCATTGTCACGGCATTGTCAGACTAAATCGGCTTGAGCTTGGAATTAAGGTCTCCTAGCCTCCGGCGATGCACAATCCCTTCCGCTATTTCAACAGGGCATTGTCAGACTAACAATGCCGACGACGCTCCTGCACGTAATCCTTGACGATGGTTTGCCCGCCGTCGAAGCCGTGCTCTTTGCAAAGACGATCGAATATCCTCTTCGACGTATGGCGTTGCTTCCTGGGAACCGTCTCATCGTCCTCAAGAATGTGATCTATAATGCTCGTGAATGGGTCCAGCTTCGGTCGCTTCGGCAGCTGACCGCGCCGATATCCCGGCGGCACGGAGTGCGCCAGCATTTTCTTTACAGTATCTCGGGAAATACCAAACCTACGGGCCGCCTCTCGCTGGCTCAGCCCATCAACATGGCACGCAAGCCGGACTCGTCTATAAAGCTCCACGGTGTGCATGGACTGGTACCGGTAAAATGGAGAGTGCCTTCTGTTAAAGTTTAAACTCAACAGGAGGCCCATATGGGTATCGGAAGAACTGAGGAATTTCGTTCTGAAGCCGTTCGGATTGCATTGACGAGCGGGCTATCACACAAGCAAGTTGCCGCCGATCTTGGCATTGGTCTGTCTACATTAGGCAAGTGGATTACCAGTCATAAGCACACTGAGCTGATGTCCGGCCCCTCATAATGATAAAGACAAGGAATTGGCTCGCCTTTGCAAGGAGAACAGGACATTGCGTGAGGAGCGGGACATTTTAAAAAAAGCGACGGCCTTCTTCGCGAGCCAAGGCCGATGAGGTTTCATTTCATCGCAAAGGAGAAGGCCAATTTTTCAATCTGCAGGATGTGCAAAGTCCTGAGGGTCAGTGAAAGCGGCTACTGCGCTTGGGTGTCTCGCCCTGCCAGTCAGCGCCAACGCGACGACAGGGTCTATTTGGCCCATATTCGTGCCGAACATGCCCGTAATTATCGGGCCTATGGTCGCAAGCGAATGACTGATGAACTCAGGGATCAAGGCATCGTCATTGGTGAACGCCGGGTCGGGCGGTTGATGCGGGAGAACGATATTCGCATCGTCAGAACTCATAAATTCAAACGCACGACAAACAGTAATCACAACCACAACATAGCTCCCAACCTTCTGGATGGAGATTTTCAGGCCACGGGACCAAACCAGAAATGGGCCGGTGATATCAGCTATCTCTGGACGGCAGAGGGCTGGCTGTATCTTGCGGTGATCATCGATTTGTATTCACGCCGTGTCATTGGCCGGGCCGTCAGCGACAGGCTCAAACGGGATTTGCCGATCAAGGCTCTGAAAAGGGCCATTGCATTGCGACAACCGCCACCAGGGGTCATTCATCATTCTGATCGTGGCTCGCAGTATTGCTCCAACGATTACCGGAAACTTCTCAAAGATCACGGCTTTCTCTCTTCGATGTCTGGCAAAGGGAATTGCTATGGCAATGCGACTGTAGAAACGTTCTTCAAATCATTGAAAGCAGAATTAATATGGAGGGAACACTATGAAACCAGGGAACAGGCACAAAACGCCCTGTTCCATTATATCAATGGATTTTATAATCCGCGTCGTCGCCATTCATATCTGGGCAGCATCAGTCCGGTGAAGTGCGAAAGTATGGCGGCTTAGGTGAGAAGGTAACTCTCCACTTTTGCGGTGCAGGTCCATTCTTTGT
>CAXXRP010000010.1:0-516658 GCA_963662375.2 Rhodospirillaceae bacterium | reverse complement strand
ATCATCACCACGAACAGAAACAGCACCGCGACGGCACCCACATACACAACCACTAAAATCATGGCGACGAATTCGGCGCCTAAGAGAACAAAAAGACCCGCCGCATTGAAGAACGTCAGGATCAACCACAACACCGAATGCACGGGGTTGCGCTGAAAGATGACGGTCAGCGCGCTGACAACCGCGATAATGGCGAACAGATAAAAGCTGAGCGACGCAACGATCATGCCCCTCTCCCACGGCTATGGCTAACGTATAGCTCGTTTGGCACCCCAGCCGCTTCCCTCTAGTTCTTTAATAAGAGTGCAGAAATTCAATGTTTCATCGTTAACGATACGGCGCACTCAGCTCCAGTCGTTTGGCGAGTTCGCTCTCCCAACGGTCACCGTTTTCTAGCAATTTATCTTTGTTGTAGAGCAACTCATCGTGCGTTTCCGTGGCATACTCGAAGTTCGGTCCTTCGACGATAGCGTCCACTGGGCACGCTTCCTCGCAGTAGCCGCAGTAAATGCACTTAGTCATGTCGATATCGAAGCGCGTCGTTCGGCGGCTACCGTCAGCTCGGGCTTCCGCCTCTATGGTTATCGCCTGCGCCGGGCAAATGGCTTCACACAACTTGCAAGCGATGCAGCGTTCTTCGCCATTCGGGTAGCGGCGTAACGCGAGCTCGCCGCGAAAACGTGGTGAAATAGGTCCTTTTTCCCACGGATAATTGATCGTGACCTTAGGACGGAATAGGTACCGCAAAGTCAGCAACATGCCCGAGGCAAGTTCCCAAAGCAGGGCTGCTCGAACGGTGCGATCAAGGAATGCCATTTAAACCCCTCCTTACTCTACCAGCCTGCCGGTGTAGACCAAGTAGCCGGCCGTGAGTACCAGCCAAACCAGCGACAATGGCAGGAAGACTTTCCAACCAAGGCGCATCAACTGGTCATAGCGGTAACGTGGAAAAGTGGCGCGCACCCAGATGAACACGAACAGGCAAAATGCCACTTTGAGCATAAACCACCCGAAACCCGGCACCCACGTGAACGGCACCATCTCAAGAGGCGGCAACCATCCACCCAAAAACAGAACCGTGACTACGGCGGACATCATGATCATGTTCATGTATTCGCCGAGGAAAAACAGGGCGAATGACATAGACGAGTATTCGGTCATGAAGCCGGCGACCAATTCGGATTCAGCTTCTGGAAGGTCAAACGGATGCCGGTTCGTTTCCGCAAGAACCGATATAAAAAACACGATGAACATGGGAAAATGCGGGATGAAAAACCACATGCCTTGCTGCGCAAGTACAACCTCGGACAAATTCAGGGAACCTGCTGTTAGCAGCACCGAAATCATAACGAAGCCAATGGAAACCTCGTAGGACACCATCTGTGCCGCCGAACGCATCGCGCCAAGAAACGCGTAGCGGCTATTTGAGGCCCAACCCGCCATGACGACGCCGTAAACACCCAACGACGAAATGGCGAACAGATAGAGTACGCCTACGTTCAAATTGGAAATCATCCATCCATCACTCACCGGGATAACCGCCCACGCCATAAGCGCCAAGGTGAACGTCACCATAGGAGCCAGGAAGAAGACCACGGGGCTCGAACCCGTCGGAACAACAGTTTCCTTGAAGAGCAGCTTGACGGCATCGGCAAAGGGTTGAAGCAGGCCGAACGGCCCGACGACGTTCGGCCCTTTACGGAGCTGCATAGCACCGATGATGCGCCGCTCCGCGTAGGTCAGGTACGCCATAGCCAACATTACCGGCACGGCAAAAAGGAAAATTTTTCCGACGATCCACGCAAGGGGAACTAGGTAGTCGTTTGCAAACTCAGCCATGGGTCCCCGTTTTCTTCGCCTCACCAGTGACGAATTCTTCCGTGCAACGCGCCATCGTCTGAGACGCGCGGCTGATGGGATCGGTCATGTAGTAATTTTTCACCGGATAATCGAAACCCGCGGCATCAATTGGACCCGCGGTGCCGAAGCTTTTCCATTCAGCAGCCTGCACATTGTTAGTCGAGGTAAACATGGAGTTCGTCTCAGAGAGGCGCTTACGCACCTGAGCAAAATTATCGTAGGGTAGCGTCTTGCCCAGAACTTCGGACAATGCGCGGATAATCGCCCAATCCTCTCGGGCGGCGCCGGGCGGAAAGGTTGCACGATATGCATGTTGCGGCCGACCTTCGGTGTTGACGTAGGTGCCGTCTTTTTCAGTGTACGCGGCTCCGGGTAATATCACGTCCGCGCGGTGCGCGCCCCGGTCGCCATGATGTCCCTGGTAAATTACAAAAGTGCGGCCCAAGTTCTTGGTGTCGATTTCATCCGCACCATGAAGGTAAAGTACTTCGATCTCGCCTTTGCGTGCACCCTCAAGAATAGCGCGCGCTCCCTTACCGCTCGAATCCGGAACAAAACCCAGTTCGAGCCCGCCAACACGCGCCCCTGCAGTGTGCAAAACGTTAAAACCGTTCCAGCCATCCCTAATGAGACCGCAGCTGTCCGCGACCTGCCGGGCTGCGGCCAGAATTGCCGCTCCATCAGGCCGGGTCAGCGCGCCCATTCCCAAGATGAGCATTGGCATTTTGGCATTTTTTAGAGCCGTAGCCACTGGATGACTACCGTCAGCGATCTTGGTCAGCGCATCAGATGTATCGTCGAGGTGATCGTATTTGTATGTCAAATCGGCCTGCTCACCGATGAGATAGATAGGGAAACCTCCCTGAAGATAGCGTTTGCGGATTCGCGCATTGAGAACTGGTGCTTCTTTTCGCGGATTTGATCCGATTATGAGAAGTGCGTCCGACTTCTCGATTCCAGAGATTGTAGAATTAAACAGATATGACGCTCGAACCGAAGGGTCGAGCGCCGCCCCATCTTGTCTGCAATCCAAGTTCGGTGAACCTAGCGCACTCATGAGATCTTTGAGAGCCAACATGGATTCACAATCGACTGTATCGCCCGCTATGGCAGCTATCTTGCCGCCCGATAGGCCGTTCATTTTCGCCGCAATCGCCTCAAAGGCTTCTTGCCAACTCGCGGGACGAAGTTTGCCTTGGCGACGCACATATGGCCGATCAAGACGTTGGTACCTAAGGCCATCACAGGCCAGCCTGCTCTTATCCCCCAGCCATTCCTCGTTCACGTCCTCGTTTATACGCGGCAATACGCGCATTACTTCCCGACCGCGCACATCCACGCGAATGTTGCTGCCGACAGCGTCCAAAACGTCGATAGATTCTGTTTTGCGCAATTCCCAAGACCGCGCCGCAAATTCGTATGGCTTGCTTGTCAGGGCGCCGACAGGACAAAGGTCCACGACACAGCCGGACAACTCAGAGTCCAGCGCTTTTTCAAGATAGGTCGTGATTTCCATGTCCTCGCCGCGCCCCGTGGCCCCCATCTCAGGTACGCCCGCAATTTCCGTCGCAAAGCGAATACAGCGAGTACAGTGGATACAGCGGGTCATAATGGTGGAAACCACCGGACCCATGTATTTGTCCCTCACGGCCCGTTTGTTTTCGGCGAACCGGCCGCGGTCGAAGCCATAGGCCATCGCCTGATCCTGCAGGTCACACTCGCCGGCCTGGTCGCAAATCGGACAGTCTAGGGGATGGTTGATGAGCAAGAATTCCATCACTCCTGCTCTCGACTTGAACGCCTTATCTGACTTGGTGTGCACCACCATCCCGTCGCCGGCAGGCATCATGCACGAAGCAATCGGCTTTGGCGATTTCTCCACCTCCACGAGGCACATGCGGCAGTTACCCGCGATGGATAAGCGGTCGTGGTAGCAGAAAACGGGAATCTCCACACCAGCCAGCTCCGCCGCCTGTAGGATTGTGGTCCCCGGCGGAACGTCGATTTCCATGCCGTCGATGGTCAGTTTTGGCATGCTACTTCCCCTGCCCGCCCTCAGGCCGCTTTCTCGCCGATTTTGGCGTCGCGGTACTCGCGAATACGGCGCTCAAGCTCCGGTTTAAAGTGACGAATAAGACCTTGCACCGGCCATGCCGCGGCATCGCCCAGCGCACATATGGTGTGCCCCTCTATCTGATAGGTTACCTGCTCGAGAGTATCTATTTCCTGTAGTGTCGCGTCGCCCTTAACCATGCGTTTCATGACGCGCGCGAGCCACCCCGTCCCTTCACGGCACGGCGTACACTGGCCGCAACTTTCATGTTTATAAAAGACCGACAACCGGGCAATGCAGGACACCACGTCGGCTGATTTATCCATCACCATAATTGCGGCCGTGCCGAGTTGTGATTTCACGTCATCCAATGAATCGAAATCCATTAGAACGGAATCGCAAATCGATTTCGGGATCAGCGGCACCGAAGCGCCGCCAGGAATAATAGCTTGCAGATTATCCCATCCGCCGCGAACACCGCCAGCGTGCTGCTCAATTAGCTCGCGCAGAGGAATTCCCATCGTCTCCTCGACATTGCACGGCTTATTCACGTTCCCCGAAATACAAAAAACCTTGGTGCCGGTGTTGTTGGGTCGGCCAATCCCGGCGAACCAACTTGCGCCACGGCGCAGAATTGTCGGCGCGACCGCGATACTTTCAACGTTATTCACCGTTGTCGGGCACCCGTACAAGCCAACTGCTGCTGGAAACGGCGGCTTGAGACGCGGCTGTCCTTTATTGCCTTCTAAACTTTCGATTAGCGCGGTTTCCTCGCCGCATATATAGGCGCCGGCGCCGCGATGCAGGTACAAGTCAAAATCCCAACCCGAACCACAAGAATTTTTACCGATAAGCCCAGTTTCATAGGCTTCGTCGATGGCCACCTGAAGGTTGGATGCCTCGTTGTAAAACTCACCGCGAATGTAGATGTAACAGGCATGTGCGCGCATCGCGAAGCTGGCAATTAAGCAGCCCTCCACCAGTTTATGCGGATCAAAGCGCATCATATCCCGGTCTTTACAGGTACCCGGTTCGCCCTCATCGGCATTGACGACAAGATAGTGGGGCCGGTCGCCCTCGGTCTTCGGCATAAAGGACCATTTAAGGCCCGTCGGAAAACCCGCGCCACCACGGCCACGCAAACCAGACCGTTTCATTTCATCGACGATCCAATCGGGACCCATCTCCATCAATTCTTTGGTGCCGTCCCAATCACCGCGCGCGCGCGCGCCCTTCAGGCGCCAATCGTGGCGCCCATAGAGATTTGTGAAGATGCGATCACCATCTGCGAGCATTTCGTCGGCCTCTACGCCTTTCCGCCGGCTTTAGCAGCTGCTGCTGTGGCGGCGTCCGCTTTTACTTTTTCAAAAGCCGCCTTAGCTGCGACTAGGTCCTGTTTCGGTATTGGCTTAGTGGGATCGTCCGTCAGACTTGTGGACTCACCAGCCGGCGCCCCGCCGTCTCGTCCCAATTGCGACCCATATGGCGGCTTCTCGCCACGCTTAAATACCTCAAGAATTTTACCCATGGAGTCAGAATCCAAGTCTTCAAAATAATCGTCGCCCACTTGCGCCACAGGCGCATTGACGCAAGCCCCCGCGCACTCCACTTCACTGAGCGTGAAAGCACCATCGGCGGTAGTCTCTCCAAGGCCAATGCCAAGATTTTCCTTGCATGCCTTTACAACCTTACTCGACCCTCGGAGAGCACACGACAAGCTCGTGCACACCTGGACGTGTGTCTTGCCCACCGGATGCAAGTTGAACATCGTATAGAACGTTGCCACCTCGAGCACCCGTATTACCGGCATGGTTAATACCTCGGCGACGCATTCAATAGCCGGCCGCGACACCCAGCCTTCCTGACGCTGAGCCAGGTCGAGCAAGGGAATGACAGCACTCGCCTGTCTTCCCCGCGGGTACTTGGCAACGACGCGTTGAGTCTGCTCAAGGTTTTCGCCGTTGAACGAGAATTTATCGGGCTGCCTCTTTGCAAGTCTGCGCACGCTCATCGGTCTACCTCGCCAAAGACAATATCGATGGAGGCGAGTACGGCCGGCACATCAGCCAGCATATGACCACGCAGCATCATGTCCATGGCTTCCAGATGCACAAATCCCGGAGCCCGGATGCGGCAACGGTACGGACGGTTCGTACCGTCAGAAATAAGGTATACGGCGAACTCGCCCTTTGGCGCCTCAACCGCCGCATACACTTCACCTTCCGGGACCTTGTATCCTTCGGTGTAGAGTTTGAAGTGATGAATGAGTGCCTCCATGGACACTTTCATCTCACGACGTGGCGGCGCCAGTATTTTGCGGTCGTTCACACGCACTGGACCGGGCGGCATTTTTTCTAAGCACTGCTTGATGATTCGAACCGATTGGCGCATCTCCTCGACGCGAACCAGATAACGGTCGTAGCAATCGCCATGCTTACCGATGGGAATATCGAACTCGATCTCATGGTACGCGTTGTACGGTTGCGATTTGCGCAAATCCCAAGGCACGCCTGAAGCTCGCAGGTTCGGGCCGGTGAACCCCCAATTGATGGCCTCATCTTTGGTAACCACACCGATGTCAACGGTGCGTTGTTTGAAGATGCGGTTTTCAGTCAGCAGGCCCTCGAGGTCATCAAGCACCTTGGGATAGGCGTCGGACCACTCGGAAATCCGTTCCATGAGTCCCATGGGCAAGTCCCAGGCGACGCCGCCCGGCCGAAAATAGTTGGCGTGCAATCGCGCGCCGCAAACTTCATCGTAGAAGCCCATAAGCTTCTCGCGCTCTTCGAAGGTCCACAGAAATGGCGTCATGGCGCCGACGTCCAGCGCGTAAGAGGCGATATTCATGATATGATTGAGGACCCGTGTAATTTCGTCGAACAGCATCCTGATGTATTTGGCCCTTGGTGGAATTTCAATTCCAAGCAGTCGTTCTGTCGCGATAGAAAACGCCTCTTCCTGGCTCATTGGCGAAACGTAGTCGAGCCTGTCGAAGTACGGCACAGCCTGCAAATAGGTCTTGTATTCGATAAGTTTCTCGGTGCCGCGATGCAGAAGACCTATGTGTGGGTCCACCCGATCAATGACCTCACCATCCATCTCGAGAACCAGCCGTAGCACGCCATGGGCCGCCGGATGTTGCGGCCCGAAATTGACAGTATAGTTTTCAATTTCCGC
Organism: Rhodospirillaceae bacterium; assembly: GCA_963662375.2. Classification (GTDB taxonomy): domain Bacteria; phylum Pseudomonadota; class Alphaproteobacteria; order Rhodospirillales; family Rhodospirillaceae; genus UBA11612. Next base: position 509,568 of record CAXXRP010000010.1, on the reverse strand, counting down.
TTGAGCCGGCACTTTAAGCACCCTGTTTCGGCAGCGTGGGCACTTTCTCGTCACCCGGCAGCAAACGTTGCATACCTTCCCATGGGCTCAAAAAATCGAACGTGCGAAAATCTTGTACCAGCTTGACCGGCTCGTAGATTACTCGCTTCTGCTCTTCGTCGTATCGCATCTCAACATAACCAGTAAGCGGAAAATCCTTGCGTTGCGGATGGCCATTGAAACCGTAATCCGTCAAGATGCGGCGCAAATCCGGATGATCGGAGAAGAACACGCCGTACATGTCCCATACTTCCCGCTCGAACCAGTCCGCGCAGGAAAAAACTTCCGTCACGCTCGGCACCGGCGTCTCCTCCCCAGCCTTCACTTTAACGCGCACGCGTTCATTCCGATCCATACTGATGAGATGATAGACGACATTGAACCGTTCTTCCCTTTCGGGAAAATCCACCCCGCACACATCCAACAATTGCGTAAAGCGACACTTTTGATCGTCGCGCAAAAACTTAAGAACATTGACGATTGATGCGCGCTGCACGCGCACGATCAACTCGCCGCGCACCACATCCACCGACAACACGTCCGCAGCCAATGCTTGGCTCAGATGGGTGGCCGTTTCGCGAAGGCCGTCGCCGATGGAAGCAGGCTGACTCATGTACGGTACCTGAACTAACGGTCGATGGTGCCAACACGGCGGATTTTTTTGTGAAGTTGCATGATCCCGTAAAGCAACGCTTCCGCCGTGGGCGGGCAGCCGGGTACATAAATGTCGACGGGCACGATACGATCACAGCCGCGCACAACCGAATACGAATAGTGGTAGTAGCCGCCGCCATTTGCGCATGATCCCATGGAAATCACATAGCGTGGTTCCGGCATCTGATCGTAAACCTTGCGTAACGCAGGCGCCATTTTGTTGGTTAACGTACCTGCGACAATCATTACGTCGGATTGGCGCGGACTGGGACGGAAAAACATGCCGAAACGGTCCATATCGTAACGCGCCATAGCCACGTGCATCATCTCGACGGCACAGCAAGCTAATCCAAAAGTCATCGGCCACAGCGAGCCTGCACGGCCCCAATTCGCTAACTTGTCGAGACTGGTGAGAATAAAACCTTTGTCCTGCAACTCGTCCGCGACGCGGCTCACGACCTGAGCATCCTCCGGAGCGGCCACGCGAATAGCCTCAGTCTTTGCCGTTGCGGAAACCGTCACTCCCATTCCAAGGCTCCCTTTTTCCACTCGTATATGAAGCCCACGGTCAGTACCCCCAAGAACACCATCATGGACCAAAAACCAAACATCCCGATCTTTCCAAGACTAACCGCCCATGGGAAAAGAAAGGCGACTTCAAGGTCGAAAATAATGAACAGGATCGAAACGAGGTAAAATCGCACGTCGAACTTCGAGCGGGCGTCATCGAAAGCCTCAAAGCCACACTCGTAGGCTGAACATTTCTCCGGATCTGGACGGTTCGGTCCAGCGATGAGCGAGGCCACCACGAAAGCGATGGCTAAGCCAAAAGCGACGCCGAGAAAAATCAGGATCGGTAGATATTCCATAAGCAGGTCTTGCATTGGCGCTACGCCTTGCCACTGGATCGCTCCTACAAGCGCACCAGGAGTTTATTTTTACGTCCTAAACAGCTTATATCGTTGCGTCAGGGTGGGTCGCATAGTCCGTATTCGCCCTCGCCAGCGCCCGCCGAAGTAGGCCTGATCTAAACGACGCTAGGGAGCCAAGTCAAGTGGTGTCATGGGGGCAAAAGCATTGACAACACAGGGCTTCTTCCACCGCTGAAGAGCAAAAATACAACCGAAGCAAAAGCCACGACGCCAGCTTGTACGGTGGGTTATTAGCACCTAAAAGGTTCCGCGCACACTTAAAGTGACGCTCCGACCAAATTGCCAGAGTCGTATTTCGTTGAAAGTGGGGTTCGCCGCGGCCCGGTTACCGTCAAAGTACTGCACTGTTCGAGTTTCCGTAGGACGGAATATGTCCCTCGCCGCCAACCGCACAACGATGCCACCGACAGGTCGAATTTCAACAAAAGGGTTCACATCGGGATGGGGCCAAAACTTGAGGACGAAATCACTTTCGGTGATAAAAAAATTACTACGGTCATTTATATCCACGCTGCCCGCTTTCGCCAAAATTCAATAGATCTTGAATGCCGGGAATACGGCGCAGCAGGTCGTCCGCACTGATAACGTCGAATTTCTGGATGTAAAGCCGGTCATAGATGTGAGAACGGCGGTGACAAATTAGTCCACGGAAGCGGCGGGATTTCCCAGCCGCGGGCGGAGTAAAACTCTGCCACCTGTAGCCTTCGATCTTTTTTGAGATGGAAGGCGGGAGGATGTACACCGTGGACCTATATCTGCGCGTTCGGCTGGCCTGCCATGTTGATGGTCTGAGCCAGCGAGAGGCGGCAAGTCGGTTTGGCATTGCGCGCGAGACGGTGAGGAAGATGCTGCGGCATTCGGAACCGCCGGGATATCGGCGACGCCAGCCACCGAAACGCCCGAAACTGGCCCCCTTCACGGATATCATCGACCGTATTCTGGAGGAGGACCGAACGGTTCACCGTAAGCAGCACCACACGGCGAAGCGTATCTTCGAGCGCCTTCGCGACGAACATGGCTTCACGGGCAAAGAGACCATCGTGAAGGATTACGTTCGGGAACGGCGCCTTCGTCGGCGTGAGATGTTTGTGCCGTTGTCACATCCTCCGGGCCATGCTCAAGCGGACTTTGGCGAGGCGGATGCGATCATCGCCGGCGTCAAGTATCGGGCGCATTTTTTCGTCATGACACTTCCCCACAGCGATGCCTGCTTCGTTGCGGCCTACCCGGCGGCGACGACGGAGGCCTGGCTGGACGGGCACAACAGAGCCTTTGTTTTTTTCGGCGGCGTTCCCCAATCGATTCTTTACGACAACGACAAGTGTCTGGTGTCGCGCATCTTGTCAGATGGCACGCGGCAACGAACGCGGGCGTTCAGCGGGCTGCAGTCCCATTACCTCTTCGAGGACCGCTACGGCCGTCCCGGCAAGGGTAACGACAAAGGCAATGTGGAGGGGGTGGTCGGCTATGCCCGGCGGAACTTCATGACGCCGCTTCCCCGGTTCGCGAGCTGGGACGCCTTCAATGGCCACCTGGAAGAGCAATGCCGCAACCGGCAAGGCAACGTCCTGCGCGGCCACCGCGAGAGCATCGGCGAACGGTTTGTGCGTGACCGCGAAGCGTTGAAGAGGCCACTGCCGGCACCGTTCGACGCGTGCGACAAGCAGGGCACGCGGGTCAACTCGCTGTCCCTGGTGCGCTACCGGACGAATGACTATTCCGTGCCCGTCGCCTACGGCCATCAGGAAGTCTGGATCCGTGGCTATGTCCACGAGGTGGTTATCGGTTGCGGCGCCGGGATCATTGCCCGACACCCCCGTTCCTACGACCGGGAAGATATGGTCTTCGATCCGATCCACTACCTGCCTTTGCTGGAGCACAAGATCGGTGCCCTGGATCAGGCCGCGCCGCTAGCCGGATGGGAACTGCCTGATGCCTTCCCAACCCTGCGCCGTCTCCTGGAGGCGCGCATGGGCAAGGCCGGCAAGCGGGAATACGTCCAGGTCCTTCGGCTTGTGGAGACCTTCGATCTCGAGGTGCTTCACGGCGCGGTGAAGGACGCCCTGCGCCTGGGTGCGATCGGCTACGACGCCGTCAAACACCTTGTGCTGTGCCGTATCGAGCGACGCCCGCCCAAACTCGACCTGGATATCTATCCCTACCTGCCTCGGGCCAACGTGGCGACCACGGCCGCCGCCAGTTATATGAGCTTGTTGGGTGGAGGCGCGTCATGACCGATACGCCGCAAGTGTTGCTGGCCCATCACCTCAAGACCCTGAAACTGCCGACGTTCCTGCGCGAATACGACAAGCTGGCCCGCCAATGCGCCACCGAGGGCGCCGACCATGTGCGGTATCTTGTCCGTCTGACCGAGTTGGAACTGATCGACCGTGAGCGCCGCATGGTCGAGCGGCGGATCAGACAGGCCAGGTTCCCCGCCGTCAAAAGCCTCGACAGCTTCGACTTCAAGGCCATCGCATCGCTCAACAAGATGCTGGTTCTGGAGTTGGCGCGATGCGAATACGTCGAGCGTCGTGAGAATATCATCGCGCTCGGCAACAGCGGAACCGGCAAGACCCATATCGCCCTCGGTCTCGGTCTGGCGGCCTGCCAAAAGGGGCTCTCCGTCGGCTTCCTCACGGCCGCTGCCCTGGTTCATGAACTGATGGAGGCCAGGGATGAAAAACGCCTGTTGCGCCTGCAGAAGCAACTGGCAAAGTATCACCTTCTGATCATCGACGAACTCGGCTTCGTGCCGCTCTCGAAGACCGGCGCCGAGCTGCTGTTCGAAGTCTTCAGCCAGCGCTACGAGCGGGGCTCGATCCTGGTGACCTCCAACTTGCCGTTCGATGAGTGGACGGAGATATTCGGCTCGGAACGCCTGACCGGGGCTTTGCTGGACCGCCTCACCCACCATGTCCATATCCTGGAAATGAACGGCGAGAGCTATCGTCTCAACCAAAGCCAAAAACGGCGGAAATCCCCAAAAATACCTGCTTAACCGCCGGTGCAATGGTTGACCCGGTGGGCCCACAGGAACCTCCCACGCTGCTTCGCTCCGCGTAACGCAAGCGCTACACGAAGCAGCGCGGGTCCCTCCTATGGACTACCGGGACAACCCCCCAACACCGCGTACCGCATAACGTTAAGTGGACTAGTTTTGCTCCGCCCGGGTGGACTAATTTTGCTCCGCCGTTGACATAGATGATGCGGCCTTCCTCCTCCCCAACGCCGGAACGGGTCGCATTCGTCGCTGGGGGTGCGCTGTTGCCGTAGGTCTGCGCAGCACACAACGGCGCAACAAAAAGGCTAAGCAGCAGGGCAACGATCCCGCGTTGCGCGCGCGACAGAACGCACTGGCCTCGCGCGCCCAGACACCGTACCGATAACTTAGGCCCGTCCAGCTCGTGCTGTATTGGAAATTCAGGAACGGCGCGCTTGCGGATAATCAATCCCATGGCCTTATCGTGAATCCGGCACCGATATATAGATATCAGCCCCTTAAAATGGTGCGCCTGTGGGAAACGGTGGCACTAGAGCCCTACGCATTTTTGCAAGCAACCGCTCAAAAAACATAAAAAAACATAAAATGGTGGGCGATGACAGGCTCGAACTGCCGACCCCCTCGGTGTAAACGAGGTGCTCTACCAACTGAGCTAATCGCCCCTACCGCACCGGTCCGTAATCCGCCGCACTGTGTCGCGGGCACAAAAAAATGCCGGCCGCGAGAAACGCGCCCGGCACCGTCCTCAAATCCCACGCATAACTCTTAGCAGTTAACCGCATCCTTCAGCGCCTTACCAGCGGAAAACTTCGGCCGCTTGGAGGCAGGAATTCTGATCTTTTCACCGGTACGGGGGTTACGCCCATCACTCGCCGCTCGATTTGCAACAGAAAACGTTCCGAAACCGACAAGACGAACTTCATTTTGCTGCTTCAATGAAGCACTAATATTTTCCAAAACGCTGTCGACCGCTTTCGCAGCGTCAGCTTTCGTCAGCCCCGCAGAGTTCGCGACCGCTGCGACTAAATCGTTCTTATTCATATGTGACCCCTTTTTTCATCTGCGACAAATGAGCTCTATCTGGTGGGTTAGCGGTAGAACAACGGGCTACATCAGCGTGTTTACTGACCCGCTGCACCGCCAAGCCTTCCACTCTACTCCGACGATACACACAAAGTGTATGCCTCCGTTTTTGGGTGCGTCAATCTGATAAATTATTATTTTTCGCAGTTTTCTGGGGATAACTGACCTAAATCGACTTTATTCCGACGTGCGCACTTTTGACAGCACGCAAATTAACCAAAGATGCCCCGCAGACAACACTGGTAAAAGCGAGCTTTGCTTTACAACCACCCAGTCCTTTCGACCCAGCAGAGCTACAACGGGTCACGACCACCCGTCAATGGGTAAGCAACGGTTCTTCATCGCCATCAGTTTCGCCTGGCTTCGATGTTTGTTGCTCTTCTTCCTCGTCGTCTTTGAGGATAGGAACAAGTGGTTTGACCATCGCGTTCGCCAACACCTCATCAACGGTCGATACCGGAATCATTTTCAAATTGCGTTTGACGTTGTCAGGTATCTCTTCAAGGTCTTTTTCGTTTTCCTTGGGGATCAAAACCGCCGTAATGCCACCACGCAGAGCCGCCAGGAGCTTCTCCTTCAACCCGCCGATGGGAAGCACGCGACCTCGAAGCGTGATCTCGCCGGTCATCGCCACGTTCCGGCGGACCGGTATACCGGTTAACGCTGATACGATGGACGTGCACATGGCCACGCCAGCTGAAGGGCCATCCTTAGGGGTAGCTCCCTCAGGGACATGCAGGTGGATATCATTTTTCTCAAATATCTTAGGCTTAATGCCAAACGGCATGGCCCGGCTGCGGACAAAGGACCGCGCCGCCTGGATCGACTCTTTCATCACGTCGCCAAGTTTTCCGGTCAGAGTGATCGCGCCCTTGCCAGGCATAATCACGGCTTCAATCGATAGCAGCTCGCCGCCGACTTCAGTCCATGCGAGACCGGTAGAGACACCCACTAAATCTTGAAGTTCAGCTTCGCCGAAATGATATTTTTGCACGCCTGCAAACTTCTTAAGATTGCGGCGCGTAACCGCGACCTTCTTTAAATTACGCAGAACGATTTCCTTAGTCGCCTTGCGCGCTAAGTTCGCCAATTCGCGCTCTAGATTACGAACGCCGGCTTCCCTAGTGTAGTAGCGACATAGATCGCGCAACGCGTCATCGGATACACGCCATTCGTCCTTTTTCAAGCCGTGCGCTGGAAACTGTTTGGCAATCAAGTGTCGCTTGGCGATAGCGACCTTCTCGTCCTCCGTATATCCAGACAGCCGGATAACCTCCATACGGTCCAACAGTGGCTGGGGCATACGCAAAGTATTGGCCGTCGTGATGAATAAGACATCGGACAAGTCATAGTCCACTTCGAGGTAATGATCCTGAAATGTCGAATTCTGCTCTGGGTCGAGCACCTCAAGCAACGCCGACGATGGGTCGCCCCGCCAATCGTTGCCCAGCTTATCCACCTCATCCAGCAAGAATAGCGGATTCGACGTTTTGGCCTTCCGCATGCCCTGGATAATTTTGCCGGGCATCGACCCTATATAGGTCCGGCGGTGACCCCTGATTTCCGCTTCGTCACGAACGCCACCAAGCGACACCCGCACAAAATTTCTACCGGTTGCCGAAGCGATAGAACGTCCCAGAGACGTCTTGCCGACGCCCGGTGCTCCGACAAGGCAAAGGATAGGCCCCTTTACCTTCTTTGTACGGCTTTGCACCGCCAAATACTCAACAATTCGCTCCTTGACCTTTTCAAGCCCGTAATGGTCGCGGTCCAACTGGCTTTTCGCCTTTTTCAGATCGATGCTGACTTTGGAGCGTTTTTTCCAGGGGATCGTCGTCAGCCAATCCAGATAATTACGAACGACGGTTGCCTCGGCAGACATCGGGCCCATGCTCTTCAGCTTCTTAATTTCCGCCACCGCCTTCTCTCGCGCTTCCTTACTCAAACGAAGCTTCTTGATCTTATCCTCAAACTCCGTGGCCTCATCCCCGCCCTCATTGTTCTCACCGAGTTCCCTCTGAATCGCCTTCATCTGCTCGTTGAGATAATATTCGCGCTGGGTCTTTTCCATCTGGCGCTTGACCCTATTGCGAATACGCTTTTCAACTTGCAAAACGCTAATCTCGGATTCCATAAACCCGTAAACGCGTTCCAAACGTTCAGAAACGCTTTTGACCTCCAGCAATTCCTGTTTCTCGGCGATTTTCAGGGTGAGGTGCGATGCAACCGTGTCAGCCAACTTCGAGGCATTGTCGATCTGATTTATTGAAACCAGGACTTCCGGCGGTATCTTTTTATTGAGTTTAACGTACTGCTCAAATTGCGACACCACCGATCGAGCGAGTGCCTCGAGTTCCTTGTCTTCTTCCGGCGGCTCATCGATGAATTCGGCATACGCTTCGAAAAATGAATCGTTGTCCTTGTGCCTGGAAATGCGGGCACGTTGCCCGCCCTCTACAAGAACCTTGACTGTGCCATCCGGCAGCTTCAACAACTGCAACACCATAGACACAGTGCCCACGTCGTAGATTTCTTCGGTGGAAGGATCATCCTGAGACGCGTCTTTCTGCGCGACCAATAGAATCTGCTTGTCATCAGACATGACATCTTCGAGGGCACGTACCGACTTTTCTCGTCCAACAAACAACGGAACAATCATGTGCGGAAAAACGACGATGTCCCTCAGCGGCAGGACTGGGAACAACTGACCTTTAGAGATATCCACCGATCACCTCATAAGCGGGACCGTACCGTCTAGTACGGAGGGAGCAGATTCTATTTATAAGCACGCGTTAGAATTATGTCCTGGCCCGCACTGCAGGCGCCAGATACAGAACAACACATATTCCAAAGATAGGGCGTACGGACGCCGGGTCAAGGTATTGGCCAATTTATGCTAGTGTCACCGCATCCTCACGGCGATCTGAGTATATATATAAGGGTTTAGCACGACCCTCCGACACCTCGCCATTGACGACCACCTCCTCGACACCCTCAAGGCCGGGCAGATCGAACATCGTATCCAAGAGGATGCCCTCCATAATCGAACGCAAGCCCCGGGCGCCCGTTTTCCGAGCGATGGCCTTACGCGCGACGGTTTTAATCGCACCGTCCGTGAAGGTTAGTTGCACGTTTTCCATGTCGAAAAGGCGCTGATACTGTTTGGCGAGCGCGTTTTTCGGCGTCGTCAAGATTTCGACCAGCGCCTGCTCATCCAAATCTTCCAGTGTCGCGAGCACCGGCAGACGGCCTACGAACTCGGGAATCAACCCATACTTCAACAGATCTTCAGGTTCCACTGCCCGAAGAACTTCACCGGTTTGGCGATCATCAACAGACTGAACGTTTGCACCGAAGCCCATCGACGTTCCACGGCCCCGCTGTGAAATAATCTTTTCGAGTCCGGCAAATGCCCCACCGCATATAAACAGGATGTTCGTGGTGTCGACCTGCAGGAACTCCTGCTGTGGGTGCTTACGCCCACCTTGCGGCGGAACCGACGCGACAGTGCCTTCCATAATCTTCAGCAGAGCCTGTTGCACACCCTCACCCGACACGTCGCGCGTGATCGAGGGATTATCCGACTTGCGCGATATCTTGTCGATTTCATCAATATAGACGATGCCTCGCTGGGCACGTTCGACATTATAATCTGCCGCTTGAACGAGCTTTAGAATGATATTCTCCACGTCTTCGCCAACGTACCCCGCCTCCGTCAACGTGGTGGCATCCGCCATGGTAAACGGGACATCCAGAATGCGCGCCAGCGTCTGCGCCAGCAATGTCTTGCCGCAACCTGTCGGTCCGATCAGCAGAATGTTCGATTTGGAGATTTCGGCTTCCGCATTCTTTACGGTGCCGGTCAATCGCTTGTAATGGTTGTGAACAGCTACCGAAAGAACCCGCTTGGAGTGACTTTGGCCGATAACATAGTCGTCGAGAACCTTCAGAATATCGCGTGGCGTTGGAACGCCTTCTCGGGATTTTACGAGGTTAGTCTTGTTTTCCTCGCGGATAATGTCCATGCAGAGTTCAACGCATTCATCGCAAACGAACACGGCGGGCCCTGCAATTAGCTTACGGACCTCATGCTGGCTTTTTCCGCAGAACGAGCAGTATAGGGTATTTTTAGTATCGCCGCTGCCAGACGATTTAGTCATCGTCGCCTACTCCACCGGTGGTTATCGAAAATTGCGCGCCGATTTCCGGTACTAATACTATATCTCGTATGTTAACCGAGCCTTTCCGCCCCACACAACCTCCAACCCTTACAAGTCAAACGTCTAGCCGAGCGGGCCGGTACCTCATGTATGGTTTCCGGAGCCAAATCCGAGAACACCCCATACGCTCGCCAAAACCCAAACTACCTAATCAGCCTTCACGAATGGTTAATTGGCGCCAGTCGCAAAAAACGGGGCAACACTTAAGGTTGAATAATATCGAAACTCTTCCCGGTAAGTTTTAACTAAGGCGAGGACGGTGCGTCAGCGTCATCCTTGTCGACCGAGCCGGGCCGCTGCTTTGTCACAACGTCTATCAACCCGAAGGACAGCGCGGCCGCCGCACTCATGAAATTATCGCGGTCCACGGCCTTCTCGATATTCTTGAGGGATTGGCCAGTGTGGTCAACATAGATTTGATTTAAGCGGCTCCTTAACAAGAGAATTTCCCGCGCCTGAATCTCGATGTCCGCCGCCTGGCCCTGAAAGCCACCAGAAGGCTGATGAACCATGATTCGTGAATTGGGCAATGCGTATCGTTTGTCCTTTGCACCTGCCGCTAAGAGCAGAGATCCCATAGAAGCGGCCAAACCGACGCACATCGTCGAAACGTCGCAGCGGATATATTGCATCGTGTCGTAGATTGCGAGCCCAGCCGTGACGACACCGCCGGGTGAATTGATGTAAAAGGAGATATCTTTGTTCGGGTTTTCCGACTCTAAAAAAAGTAGCTGCGCGCAAATCAGCGCGGAGACATTATCGTTGACACCGCCGGTAAGAAAGATAATGCGTTCTTTTAGTAGGCGCGAATAAATGTCATACGCGCGCTCGCCACGATTAGTTTGTTCAACCACCATGGGAACAAGGGTATTGTTGTAAACCTCAAATGAGTCGCGATCTTTCATACACCACCTTAAAGCATTCGATTTGGCCGCTACATTCCAACTCGCCTAAATTTAATCACCATAGGGCATTGGCCGCACGCCGCAAGTTTTACCCTCAAGCACAACATTTTCTGCACGGCCTCTACTTACGATTTCTTTTAGCCTTGCCATTCTTTCTAGCGACTTTCGGCTTCTCGACCGTATCGGGCTCGTCAGGATCCTTCAGCAGTTCGTCCACGCCGACGACCTCATCAGTTATCTTTGCAACGCTAATGACAAAATCTACAACTTTCTCTTCAAATAGCGGTGCCCGGAGAGCTTCCACCGCCTGCTGATTATTCTTATAATGCTCTACGACCGCTGTCTCCTGTCCGGGATAGCGAAGCGCCTCCTCCCTTACAGAACCGCTTAGGTCCTCCGAGGACACCTCAACGCCATTCTTTTGCCCCACATCCGAAAGTAGCAAGCCGAGGCGTACACGGCGCTCCGCAATGCTCCTATATTCTGTTTTGAGCTCGTCTGCGCTTTTTTCGGCATCTTCCGGTTCCAACTGGCCGCTCTTGGCAGCTTGGTCCATCTGACGCCAGATTGAATCAAACTCAAGGTCCACCATGCCTTGCGGCACATCAAATGAATGAGAATTCTGCTAGCCGATCCAACAGCTGGCGTTTTAACTGCAATCGGGATGCCTTGTTGTAATCCTCTTGAAGCAGTTCGCGGGTTCGCGCCCTAAAAGACTCGACGTCGGCAGCGTTCATGCCCTTGGCAAAATCATCATCGAGTTTCGGGAACAACGAGCTTACACAGCTCCTTTAACTTAACCTCGAACTCGGCGGCCTTCCCAGCTAGTTCCGAATTCTGATAGTCGCCCGGGAAATTTATTTTTACAGCTACATCCTCTCCGGCCTTCTTTCCTTCAAGCTGCTCTTCGAAACCCGGAATAAACATGCCCGATCCAAGTTCGATTACGGCGTCCTCGGCTGAGCCTCCCTCAAACAGAGCACCATCCACACGCCCGGTGTAATCCACAAGTACGGCATCGCCCTTCGTAGACACACGGTCCTCGGTTATCGTTTCCCTAGTGCGACGGTTTTTAAGAATGCCCTCGAGGGTTTTTTCGAGTTCGTCGTCTGTCACTGTCGCTACGAGGCGCGTTAACTCAAGACCGCTAAAATCGGGTGATTCAATTGCCGGCAACACCTCAAGTTGGACAGAAAATTCAAGGTCCTTTCCCTCGTCCGAATGAACGACGTCCACTTTGGGTTTCATGGCGGGCGCCAGCGCTTTTTCCGTCAAGGCTGCTTGTGTTGATTCATCGATAGTCTTTTCCAGTATTTCACCGCGAACGGCCTGCCCAAATCGTTTGCGTAATAGGTCCAGGGGTATTTTGCCGGGCCGAAAACCGGGTAAGCGGACCTGCTGACCAACCTCCGTCAGACGGGCTACAACTTTTTCTTCGATTGCAGCGGCAGCCACGACCACATTGAATTCGCGCTTCAGCCCATCTGTGTTCTTGTCAATTACTTGCATGGAAAACTCACGGTCCCCGCTGGGTGTCATACTAAGATCTATATCTGCTCTTGCAGCGCGCAGTCTGCATTCCGCTTGCAGCGCATAGGCCCAGGAAAGCCTCCCGGCCTGGTGCGGGTGAAGGGACTTGAACCCCTACGTCCTCACGGACACGAGGTCCTAAACCTCGCGTGTCTACCAATTCCACCACACCCGCTGGAGCCCAGTGCGCAGCCGTGTGCCCGCACCCCAGAAAGACTCGTGCGCCACGCGCCTTAAAAGGATGCGGTAGATAGCCAAGAACCACTCCTGTAATCAACCCCCCGTCGCAGCCAAGCGATCAGAATTCCGCGATTCCGAGCACGCTGTCGATACCCACAGCTATTCAAAGGGATCCTAGAACCTTTGGAAGAATCTCTGGCAGATCCTCGGCGATAAGGCCGCGCCCCACTTGTTCGGCTGCAGCGCCATGAAGCCATACGGCAGCTGCAGCTGCCTCCCAGGGGGGCATCTGCTGGACCAAGAGGCCCAGTACGAACCCCGCCAGAACGTCACCCGCACCACCGGTTGCTAGCCACGGGGGGGCGTTGGTCGCGATAGCGGCCCTTCCGTCGGGAGCAGCGATCACTGTATCGGCTCCTTTAAACACCACCGTGGCTCCGCTGAGCGCCGCAGCCGCGACCGACCGGCTCAGCTTGTCTTTGCCTGCACTGAACAGGCGGTCAAATTCCCCGCTATGAGGGGTCATAACGACCGGCGCGGCTCGACGACTGATGGCCGCAAACAATTGACTAGGATCATCTTCAAAACTGGTGAGCGCGTCGGCGTCCAAGACCACAGCCTTATCCGTGTTTAGAATTTGAAGCACCCACACGGCCGTGTCGGGCCCAACACCACAACCCGGGCCAATTAACACGCCATTTCGACGGCGGTCCGACAATACCACGCCTAAATCCTCAACGTTATCCACTGCTTGGACAAATGCCCCTAGCTCACCTAACGCGTAGATAGGGATGCCCTCGGTTGGGATAGCAAGAGTCAGCAGTCCTGCGCCTGCCCGCCGTGCGGCGCGTGCCGCGAGCCTGGCCGCACCGGTAATACTCCCACCGCCAACCACGACAGCGTGGCCACGGGTATACTTGTGATCACGCCAGCCGGGTTTGGTCAGTGTCCAAAGGGCAGGTACGTTTATTGCCATCTGCGGTGAGATGCTCTCCAGCACAGAATCCGGTATTCCGATGTCCGCAACCGTCAGATCTCCACATAAATCCCGGCCCGGATAGAGGAAATGGCCGGGTTTCGGTCGGAAGAAAGTGACGGTCGCGGCGCAGGCCGGCGCTCCATCGTCCTCGCCCAATATCTGTCCGTTATCGCCACACACACCGCTAGGGATGTCTGCAGCAATGCAATTCAGCGATCCTGTATTAATGAGATCGATCACTTCCCTCGGCTTTCCGTCCAGCGGACGGTTCAGTCCGGCCCCGAATAGGGCATCCACAACAAGGGGCTGGCCGTCCAACACTCCAGGTTCCATTGGAACCACGGCATGGCCCTGGGCCCGCCATCGTTTTAAATTTGCCGCGGCATCGCCCTCTACCCGGTCTGCAGTACCGTGAAGAGCTACGAGCACTTGCCAGCCCGCTGCGGACAAGTGCCGGGCTGCCACCAGTCCATCACCGCCATTGTTTCCGGGGCCGCACAGAACAACGACCGGACGTCGCGCACAAAAACCCTGAACCAGCTTGGCTATGGCCAATCCTGCCGCTTCCATGAGCTCAAGGCTTAAAATGCCAGTCCCTGCAGCGGCCCGATCCGCGGCATAAGCCTGCGACACCGTCAGCACGGCGCATGAGTGGGGAATGGCCTTCAGGGACGAATATGCCCGACTGGCTAATTTTGCAGCCATAAACAATACCTGTTGTATCCGCATCAGGCGCTCTCTAGCGGGATTTTTTGCTCATGACGCCAATGGTCTATACCTTGCGGCAACGCAATGCGGCTGAACAAGTGAATTAGTGAACGGCGACATGTATTCGCGGGCACGAACGAGATGAAGATCCTAGTGCTGGGCGCCGGTGTAGTAGGCACCGCCACTGCCTATTTTTTAGCTGAAGACGGCCACCAAGTCACTGTGCTCGACCGACAGGCCGGCCCAGCCCTCGAAACCAGTTTCGCCAACGGCGCCCAGATCTCTGCTTGTCACGCCAAACCTTTGGCCAATCCAAGAGTACCTTGGCAGGCCTTCCTATGGACTTTCCAGGCTGACGCGCCGCTCCTTTTCCGTCCCTGGCGTTGGGACCCACCGCTTTGGTCATGGGGCCTGAAGTTTCTGCGCAACTGCACCAGCGAACGGACGCGGATCAACATGGATCGTATCCTCCGCATTGCTCTATACAGCCGCTCTGTCCTCAAGGCTCTTAGGCAACACACGGGAATTCAATACGATCAAGTCACCAAAGGTATCTTGCACATATACCGCTCGTCAGATGAATTCGCGCATGGTCGCGCCACGGCAGAACAACTGTCCGCACTTGGTTTACCTCAGGATATTCTCACGCCCAGCGACTGCGTCAAAATGGAACCCGCCCTGACTCACGCGGCTAAGAACGACCTTGCAGGCGGCTTAATGAGCCAAGACGATGAGAGCGGAGACGCCCATCTTTTCACCGAAGAACTCGAGAAATTGGCGGTCGAACGTGGCGTCAAATTTCTTTTCGGCGTAAACATCGAAAAACTCGAAACTTTGGGCCGCCGGGTCTCACGGGTGATAACAGATCAAGGTGATTGGGAGGCAGACGCGATCGTAGTTGCGCTGGGAAGTTACTCTCCCCACCTGACCGATCCTCTCGGCCTGCGCCTGCCAATTTATCCTGCAAAAGGTTATTCAATAAGTATCAAATTGGATACCCCTGACGAGGCGCCGACGGTAAGCCTAACCGATGAAACCCGGTTTATGGTGTTTTCGCGCCTCGGCAATACGATGCGGGTTGCCGGCACGGCTGAACTGGCGGGGTGGAACACGTATCTGGACCCGGTAAGGGTGGAACCGCTCAAACGTAACGCCCAGAGTCTTTTCCCGCACGCCTCATCATATATAGAACTAAACCCCTGGTGCGGCCTAAGGCCCGCCACCCCAGATTCCTTACCGATTTTAGGCGGCACAGCCTATGAGAACCTTTTCCTGAATACAGGACACGGCACTCTTGGATGGACAATGGCCTGCGGCTCGGCACGGGCAGTTGCCGACCTACTCGCGGGGCGTGAGCCAGAAATTGACCTGTCTGGCCTCACGTTGGATCGTTTTGTGCGTTCTTAAGTGTCGAGTTCGGTTACAACACTTCCGTAACCGCAATCGCATTCGTCCGACGGTTTGGCAAGGCGAGCTAGCAACGGCGAACCCTTCACCTCAGGATTACTGGGTTCCCACCGGAACTCAGCTTCACATTTAGCACAGATGTGCTCGGTCAGCAGACTGGGAGCGGCGTCATCTTTCCCCTACCGCATGCCCGGGTGGTGCGTTCGGGAACATTAGCGAAGACCTAGTACTAAATTCGGGCTCCGACTACTCTACGCTAGTTCCTATACAAATTCTTCCACTTCGGATGCAGGCCTTGGTTTTTGGACTCGATTTTCTCGGTATCGGAAGTAAGCGTCGATGGGCTCTGCATTTGTTAGACAGAACCCTAGGCGAGCTGGAGGTCCACCCCGCTCGTTTGGACGACGGCATGAAATACGTGATTTACAACTGGGCGGTCGCGGAAGAGTCTCGGGCAGGCGGCGTCGACGGCACAATGGATTCAATTATGCGCAACGCCGCAATTCTGCTGTCGTATTGTATCCTCGGCCCCGCGGAAACCGAGGAGCTTTGGGGGGCTGCCGTGCGGTCGGCGAGGGAAACTCGCTTTGAAGCCGTGCTGGAAAGAGGAGAAGATCAAACCTTTGACGCACGGCTTATAAAGCTTGTCTTGGCTAAGGGTCTCGCCGCCCCCGACATCCAAGTGCGCGCTAAACTTGAGTAGTCTCACCCCACGCCCACGCGCTGTATAAGTTTGGCTTTTCGACCAAAAGCAAGGGCACGACACTCTGGCGCCATATCCTCGCCTTTACCTTCTTTCGGCATACCCATCACGACTGACGGTGTTTGTGCGTAAAGTCTGAAAACAATTTGCGGTGGCCACTTTTTATGGGTTGGCGAGCTTTGCCCTGTCTTCCATAACTTAAGCGGTCTGCAAAGAAACAGGCCGGACCACCGCCGGCCGGGGGTTTGCCAACAATAACCGCGAGTGGGAATCCGGGTGTTCGAGATACTCGGTTCCCGGCCTGATCGCGATGCCAACGTCTCCCGCATTTCGGGCGATGTCACTATGCGGGGCATCAATCCTGCTTCCACGTCCTCGCGGAATTTCTCCCGCACCGCCGCTGCGACAATCCAACGACGTTCTCGCGAAAATAGCCTTTAGGGTGCGGTTTATTGAAATAGCGACCGAGAAAATCGTAGACGACGGTACGGCGCTGATTCATATCATCGCCACACCCTAGGTGAACCACTGGCACGTGGCGTTCCCCACTGAAAGCTGTTTCCGACCTCATCTTCTTTATCGTTGGCAGGGCCAATCTCGCCATCAATGCGAACAACCAGAAGATACCATATGACCAGGTTATAATCGCGATATGGCCAGCTGGCCCAAGGTGACGGCGCGCAGGAAACAGCCGCGGCGCGCTGTCGCCTTTTAGGCATTACGTTCTCCGGAAAAAACTCCGAGCAGTATCGACAAACGTCTCCATGTGTTCCAGACGCCCAATGCTCACTCGTCCCCACGAGCCAAGAGGCTCGATCATTGGCGCGACCAGCGCATTGCGATTCCGCATATGATGAAAAAACTCAGCGCTCGGGCGGCCGGTATCAAACAGCACAAAATTGCCCTGCGTCGGTAGATAACGCAGACTCATCTCGTCGAAAAACGTGCACGTTCATACGATGCCGGCACGAATCATTTCGCGGCTATAGGCAAGAAAACGTTGGTCGCCATAACTAGCCAATGCAGCTGTTAGCCCTAAGAGATTTGGAATCGATATCCGCCTCTGCTCAAGACGAGCGATGACATCTGGACGCCCAAGTCCATACCCGATCCTTAAGCCCGCCATACCATACACTTTGGAAATGTACGGGAGACAACGACATTCAGTCCCGCCTTGATCTGGTTCACCATCGAGTTTTTCTGCGGTTCATCCGTGAGATCGATATAAGCTTCATCGACCAGCACAGTTGCACGCTGCGAAACAGCGCGAATAAAGCCACGTAAGTCATCCGGATTTACAATTGTACCGGTCGGATTGTTTGGGTTACATACGTAAATAACACCGGTATGGTCGGCAACGCGATCTTCCATTGCCGACAAATCGACGCGCATATCACTGTCCAGGTCCACCCACTCGATCCGCCCTCCATTTCGAATCGCGTAGTCCGCTAGTATGGTAAACGTCGGCATTGCTGAAACGACATCTTTGCCTGCGCCGAATACCAACCCGGCGATCTTTAGAAGTTCCCCCGAACCTTCGGTGATAATGACATTGTCCGGCCGAAGCCCTTCTTGTTCAGCGATCACACTACGCAACAGCCGCACATCCTCGTGGCCATATCTCCAGGTTCCATCAATCATGGCCCGCATGGCTCGTTTCGCGCTGTCTGGGGGACCGTAAGGGTTTTCGTTGAAAAATAAGCGGATAGCGATGGATTCCGAAGCGGCTTCGTGACCGTCTTCCACCTTCCGCCGTTTAAGTGCAACCTTTCCATTCGGAAAATTAGCGCCCGCAATCAGGCCCACCGCTACACCGCCAGAGCAGCCTAATATCTCCCGCCGAGAAAACGGGAATGTCATACGAAAGGCTCCCGACCCATCCCAGTCTTCATCGCGGCCTTCCTCATTTCCCGCCAAGGCTTGCGTAAACAAGCTGCCGAAATTCGTCGGGAGTGAGAAATCCATCACCCCACTCAATGTCGAACTCCTTGGTCAGCTGCATCTCATTGATCTCGACCAGAGTCTTGCCGTCTCTGATTGCGGCCGCGATACGGTCGCGAATTATCTCCAAAACTTTGGCGTAAATTACGAGATCTTCCTTTGTGGACAAAGGGCCGTGACCAGGAATTATTTTAGCGGTCGATGAAACTCGATCTGCATATTGTTTGGCGGTGCTGACCATCCCGTTAAAGTCTCCGCCAGAGCTTTGGTCAAAAAACGGGTAAAAGCCGCTAAAAAAGGTATCACCCAGATGGTAAACATCAGCTTCAACAAAATGCACCACGGTATCGCCGTCCGTATGAGCTGGACCAACCCGTTGCACGCGGATAGTATAACCACAAAGGTGAATCGTCACACCCTCAGCGTACGTAATAACTGGGAGGGCCACCTGTGGCGACGGCGGTGTAATTGCTTCCGATCGCGGGATTTTTTGGTCGGTACTCATACGCGCGTACACGCTGTCATGAGCGATGATCGTAGTACCTGCTATACCAAAGTTTGCGTTCCCGCCCGTATGATCGAAATGCCAATGGGTATTCAGCAGAACTTTAATTGGCTGGTCGGACAGCCGCCTAACCGCATCTACAATTTTACCTGTTAGCGGAGCGAATTGATTGTCGATCATGAAAACCGCGTTCTCGCCAACACAAAGGCCGATGTTTCCGCCCTCCCCCACAAGCATGTAGATGTTTTCCGCGACCGGGACAGTCTTTATTTCGACATTCCCCATGTCATTTTGCGCCGCGGCAGGACCCGCCGTCAGGATTAAGGCGCATGCGGCTACACAGATCAGATGCTCGCGAATCATTTTATGCCCTTCCTCGATGACCGGTTCCATCCAAGACTATGCCATTGCTCGCGCGATTCAGAAACCCAAAGCGAGTTGCTGGATGTCAACACTATGGTAAAATTACAACCGGAATTTCTGAAAACTCTCCCTCGCCACATCGAATAGTGACAGCTCGTAGTATTGCTGGCTCGTTGCCATTGACGGATATGATGATCCAAATTGCGTTCGGATCGTGAGCCCCCGCGATGTCGCGCGAGGAAGGCACCAAAATGCCATTCGGATGGGAGTGATAGTGCCCAACGATGTGATATGGGGTGCCGCGCAATTCTCGCATCAAGTCGAATTGCATCTGTGGATCCACAGCAAACTCCGTCTTTCGGTTGACAGCTAAATTGGCGCTCTGCCTCACAAGAGTAACCGTTACAACCTCTAGGCCAGAGCCAGCAAGCAAGCCACAACATTCGTTCGGATATGCAGCAGCAGCAGCACTCCGCATTGCCTCTAAATGTCCTGATAAAAACTCGATGCGGCAAGGTGTCATGGTCAGCATCCAGGCCTATATGACGCGATGACGAAAAGGGCGGCACCGGGTACAGTAGCTGAGCTTAAATCGGTAAACATGTAGCTGCAATGACAGACACTCTCCCCTCAGCGACTCAACGCATCGTAATTGTTCCACAAGATGTATCGGGCGCGCGTCTCGACAAGTGGCTCGCTGAGGTGTTCCCCGAGGCGTCGCGCTCACGACTTCGAACATTGATTGAGCAGGGAGCTGTAACCATCGCCGATGTTCCACAGCTTGACCCTGCCTACCGGATCAAGCCCCGCCAGGCGGTCATCGTGCATTTTCCCGCGCCCGAAGTCGCGCGCCCTGTGGCACAGCGGATGGACCTGGATATTATCTTCGAAGACGAAAGTCTGATTGTCATCAATAAGGCACCAGGTTTGGTCGTTCATCCTGCGCCAGGCAATCCCGACCAAACCTTGGTAAACGCATTGCTCGCCCACTGTGGCGAAAGCCTACAGGGAATTGGGGGAATACGCAGACCAGGTATCGTGCACCGTATTGATAAAGACACGAGCGGCCTATTGGTCGCCGCAAAAACGCATGATGTGCACACCGGCCTTGCGGCTCAATTCGTGGAACACACCATTGACCGAACCTACGATGCGTTCGTGTGGGAACCGCCACGACCGCCTAAGGGTGCAATCGCAGGCGCCATTGGCCGCAGCCCGCGCAACAGAAAAAAAATGGCCATAGTTGCTCGCGGAGGTAAAGCCGCTGAAACTAGGTATGGTACGAAGGCGACCTATGGCGCGATTGCGGCACACGTGCGGTGCACATTGACAACAGGGCGCACGCATCAAATTCGCGTCCATATGGCGAGCCGAGGGCACCCACTTATCGGAGATTCGCTTTACGGCGGCGGGAGAACACAATTGCTGCGTGAATTCACGGCGGAGGGGCGCGCGGCGATTAGGGCTTTCCCGCGGCAAGCTCTTCACGCCGCGGTCCTAGGATTTTTACACCCCGCCACCGGCAAACGACTTCAATTTGAATGCTCGCTGCCTGAGGATTTGATATCCTTAAAGGAAGTGTTGGTGAACGAGACCAAAAAATAAATGCCGGGAACCACTCTTCACGGGCCTGTACTCAGTCCGCAAAGGGATCACGAACAAGGATGGTATCGTCGCGCTGTGGGCTTGTAGACAACAGCGCTACCGGCGCCCCAATTAGCTCTTCAATTCGGCGAATATACTTAATCGCATTGGCCGGCAAATCCGCCCAACTCCGAGCCCCTTGGGTGGATTTTTCCCAGCCAGGCATGGATTCATATATGGGTTTTACGGCCGCTTGGTCGGACATAGACGAGGGAAATCTAGCAATCTGCGATCCGTTGAGATCGTAGCTAGTACAAACTTTTAATTCACTAAGGGTGTCCAAAACATCCAGTTTAGTGAGTGCGATACCATTGATACCGCTGACTTTGATGGCTTGGCGCACCATGACCGGATCAAACCAGCCACACCGCCGGGCACGACCCGTCACGGTGCCGAACTCGCGGCCCCTCTCACCAAGAGTCTGACCAACGCTGTCATACAATTCCGTGGGAAATGGTCCCGACCCGACTCGCGTTGTGTAGGCTTTCGTGATTCCCAACACATACCCTACCGCACTTGGACCCATGCCGGTACCTACGGCCGCCATGCCGGATACTGTATTGGACGAGGTCACGAAGGGGTAGGTCCCGTGATCTACGTCCAGCATCGCACCTTGCGCACCCTCGAACAGAATCCGCCGTCCAGCGTGGCGTGCCTCCGCCAGAATCTCCCACGCGGGAACCGCAAAGGGGAGGATTTGCGGCGCAACCCCTTTCAACAGAGCGACAAGTTCGGCGCCATTCGCTTCCTTTTGGCTCAAACCTCTTAGCAAGGCGTTATGATGTGCCAATAGGCGCTCGACTTTCAGAATTAGCGTTGCTTCATCGGCCAAATCGCACACTCGAATGGCACGGCGCCCGACCTTATCCTCATAGGCGGGACCGATCCCTCGGCCCGTCGTCCCAATTTTCTCCGAACCGGCGGCAAATTCACGGGCCTGGTCCAAATTTCTATGGAGCGGCAAAATCAACGACGCGTTGTCCGCTAGTTTCAAGACTTCCGGCGTTATGACCACGCCCTGCTCGCCAATGCGCTTGATTTCGTCGAGTAGCGCCCACGGATCAACGACGACACCATTGCCGATAATAGATGGCTTCCCGCGGATAACGCCGGAAGGCAGTAGTGAAAGCTTATAGGTTTCATTGCCGATAACCAGCGTATGACCAGCATTGTGGCCCCCTTGAAAGCGCACCACCATGTCGGCACGCTCAGAAAGCCAATCTACGATTTTCCCTTTACCCTCATCGCCCCATTGCGAGCCGACGACCGCTACGTTCGCCATCTCAAAACAGTGTCCTTTGTCCTAAAGCTCTTTTGGGCTCCCGCCCGCCAGAATGTGACTGCAATTCAGACTCCGCGCATCCGCCGTCTCATCATCGTTCTTTGCGAGGCCCGCGACGATGCTCCAGCCTTCGCCCTGCCGTAAAGCAACCGTAGCCCGTGGCGTAGAAAACGGAACATATAGTCTCTTCGCTTGCGCTCTCCGCGGGATAACGCCGAGGAGCGCGTCGACCAGAAACGTCGCACCAGTGGCGGGCTCGCTACCATCGTTGTGGACAAGGCGGTAGCGCCCTCCCCGGCCCAACTCACGCTGCGATCCATGGGCGAATACAGAAAAAGTTACGCCACTATGATACTCGAAACCCCGGTTTTCGACGACGTCAACGGTTAAAGATAAATCGGGAGACGCCGCGCATACGGCTTCAGCGACAGAAGTTAATCCACGCCATGCGGCTTCAGCTTGTTTGGGAAGCTTAATTTTTGCTATGCGCGCAACGGCATCTTCGTAGGGGCCCGAGGCAGACACCAAACTCGTCAGTGCTGCCCCTGCGTCTGCCCCTAGTGCTTTAATCTCGGCCACATCCTTATGATCCAATGCTACGCGCAGTTGATCATCGTTCCTTTCTGGAACTTCCGTGGCCGAAAGTATTGAGGGCACGAGGGTGGGCAGCGCCAAGTCCACACTCACACCGGCAACACCCAG
The DNA here is from genome assembly GCA_963662375.2 of Rhodospirillaceae bacterium. Taxonomy (GTDB): domain Bacteria; phylum Pseudomonadota; class Alphaproteobacteria; order Rhodospirillales; family Rhodospirillaceae; genus UBA11612. Next base: position 486,787 of record CAXXRP010000010.1, on the reverse strand, counting down.
CGCCGCTAACGCTTCGGTAACAATTACGATAACTTCGGCGTCCGCAGCCCCTTCAGGCGCACCAATAAGCTCGAGACCAGCTTGCGAGAATTGGCGCTCTGGCTCCAAATGGGTACCCTGCAATCGCAAAACTTGGCCAGCATACATCAACCTTAGCGGACGCGGGTTTGTCGCGAGACGGGTTGCAGCAATACGCGCGACTTGGGTGGTGATGTCTGCGCGCATCCCCATAGTACGGCGTGACACAGGATCGAGCATGCGGAAAATGCGTGCGCCCATGGCCGTCCCAAGGCCCGACAACAGAGTTTCTTCGAACTCAGCAAGCGGCGGCTTCACAAGCTCATACCCGTTGGAGGCAAACGTACGCTTTAGCCGATCGACAGCGTCGGACTCGAATGCGGCATCCGGCGGCAGCATATCGCGCAGCCCTTCAGGCAGCAGGGTTTTGAGGCTCTCTCGGGCATGAGTATCCACAATTGTCCGCTTAGAAAATGTTTGCAAACGCGCGGTTATACGCCCCCGCCCACCGAGCAACAAGACTTGGCGCATCGATTTTCTAGAACGCCAAACTTTGTGCTTGTTTGACATGGGGCAAGGCCTTCACTTTACTAAGCAAAGCATCGTCGACGGCCTGGTCCAGTGCAAGGAGGGCGATAGCGTCGCCGCCACCTTTCTTACGGCCAAGATGAAACGACGCAATATTTACTCCGCCCTCGCCTAGAGTCGTGCCTAATGCGCCTATAAAGCCAGGCTTATCATCGTTGAGCATAAATAACATGTGCGGACCGATTTCCGCCTCGATGTGGATGTCGTTGATATCCACGAGGCGGGGTAAGCTGCCACCAAATAACGTTCCAGAAATGCTTCGAGTTTGACGTTCGGTCGTAACAGTCAGTTTCATGTATGTTTGGTAGATCTCGTGTTCGTCGCATTTCACCTCACGTACATGCACGTCACGATCACGGGCGATAACTGGCGCATTCACCATGTTCACGCTCTCCATAAGAGGCGAGAGCAACCCCTTCAGCGCGATAGATGTGAGCGGTCGGGTATTGAGCGTCGCCACATGGCCCGCATAATCGACTGTCACGGACTTCAAGCCCGACGTCGTGGTTTGACCGGCAAAGCTACCGAGGTCTTCCGCCAGTTTGATGTACGGTTTTAACTTAGGCGCGTCCTCCGCGGAAACCGACGGCATATTCAACGCATTAGAGACCGCGCCGGTAAGAAGATAGCCGGAGATTTGATCGGCGATTTGCAGCGCTACGTTTTCTTGCGCCTCACTGGTGGAAGCTCCGAGATGCGGGGTACAAACCACTTTGTCCATGCCGAACAGCGGATTCGATTTCGCCGGTTCCTGCTCGAACACATCCAGAGCAGCGCCGGCGACGTGCCCCTCGTCCAGCGCCTTCCTCAAATCCGATTCATTCACTAAACCGCCCCGGGCACAGTTGATTACACGGACTCCTTTTTTCATTTTTGCTATGGATTTAGTGTCGACGATATTGCGGGTCGTGTCCGTTAACGGCACGTGAAGTGTGATGAAATCGGCCCGCGCAAAAATACCCTCGAGGTCCACTTTTTCGACACCTAGGTCGTCAGCTCGTTCTTGAGAGAGGTAAGGATCAAAGGCGACCACCTTCATCTTCAGTCCCATGGCACGGTCGGCCACGATGGAACCGATGTTCCCGCAACCGATCACACCGAGTGTCTTACCGAACAACTCAACGCCCATAAATTTTGACTTCTCCCACCTACCCGCCTGCGTAGAGGCGTTCGCGGCGGGTATCTGTCGAGCTAACGCTGTCATCATTGAAATGGTGTGTTCGGCTGCCGTAATAGCGTTCCCGAACGGCGTGTTCATTACTGCCACCCCTCGGGCGGTTGCAGCCTCCACATCGACGTTGTCCACGCCTACGCCTGCGCGCCCGATGACCTTCAAGTTGTCGGCAACCGCCAAGACTTGCGCGGTAACTTTTGTGGCCGAGCGGATCGCCAAGCCATCGTAGTCCTTAATTACGGCCAAAAGTTCTTCCGGGCTCAACCCTGTTTTAATATCTACATCGATATTCCGATTCTTGAATATCTCGACCGCAGCTGGACTGAGCTTGTCACCGATAAGGACCTTGTGCCTTGCCATATCTCTTGTTCTCCTTGCGCCGGCTTAGGCGGATTGAACTTCGCCATGGGCCCATTCGAGCCACGGCAGGAGCTTTTCGATGTCGCTCGTATCCACGGTCGCCCCGCCCCAGATGCGCAGACCCGGCGGGGCATCCCGATACGCCCCGATGTCGAGGGCCACACCTTCCGTCTCTAGCAGGCTCACCATTTTCTTTGCCGCCTCAGCTTGCTTGTCTGTCGGTAGGCTCGTAAACCATTCCGCCGTAATTTTTAGACAGATAGATGTGCATGAGCGCGTTTCAAGTTGTTCAGCGAGAAAGTCAATCCAGTTCTTCTTCGCTACCCAGTCAGAAACCGCTTTCAGGTTTGCTTCCGAGCGGGCAATGAGCCCATTCTGCCCGCCCATGCGCTCAGCCCAAATCAATCCGTCGATCGCATCCTCAACGCAAAGCATGGAAACGGTATTAATGGTGTCGCCCAGAAAGACGCCCTCCTGCAATTTTCCGCCCTTTGTCAGCCGAAAAATTTTCGGCAGCGGCCACGGTGGCACATAACTCTCCAAGCGCGCGACAGCGCGCGGCGATAGAATCAACATCCCGTGTTGCGCCTCACCGCCCAAGACCTTTTGCCATGAGTATGTCACCGCATCCAGCTTGTTCCACGGTAACTCCATGGCAAAGACAGCCGACGTCGCGTCGCAGATGGTAAGGCCCTTACGATCTTGGGGAATCCAGTCGCCGTCGGGCACCCGAACGCCCGACGTTGTGCCGTTCCATGTGAACACCACGTCGTGATCAAAATTCACATCACCCAAATCCGGCAGTCGTCCATAGTCGGATTTCATAACACGGGCGTCTTTCAGCTTTAGCTGCTTCACCACGTCGGTGATCCAGCCCTCGCCGAAGCTTTCCCACGCAAGCATGTCCACGGGCCGCGCGCCTAAGCAATGCCAAAGCATCATCTCGACGGCCCCGGTATCGGACGCGGGGACGATCGCAACTCTGTAGTCGTGGGGTAAATTTAGCAGAGCCCGGCTCTTGTCCAACACGACCTTAATGCGGGCCTTTGCCGGTTTGGTGCGATGAGACCGGCCCACGAGGGCTTCTTTCAGAACGTCTGGCGTCCACCCGGGGCGCTTCGCGCACGGGCCGGACGAGAAGTATGGACGCGCCGGGCGGGCCGACGGTTTGGCGTTGGCGGACATGCTGAAGTGACCTTTATCAGGAAAAACGACGCCGATTGCTGGTTCGCTCTGGGCGCCGAAGGCGCCGGAGTTTAGAAATGGGGGCTTGCCGCGTCAATGCAGGTGAAGTGCTTGGAAACGCTGGATTCTTCTATTTAACACCTTCGAGATTGAGACTCACGTGCTTGCCGTTTTCCTTATCCATGTGAGGAATGTACGCCCGGGAAAAATCATCGATATGCCCGTGTTCAATGGTGCGCCGATCCCAGCGCCGCACCTCGCGAAATCCTGTAGAAAGCAAATCTTGGGTCAAGAGCTGCTGATCAAAAATCATGCCCGTCAAATTCATCTCGCTGCCCCCCGCTGACGAGGCCAATGAGCCCGCTAAGTCCGTTAATAAGCCCCTGTTCTAGTAGAGTGCCGCACATGCCGCGAAGTCAGGAGCGGACGACCGCAAAACGCCACCAAGTTTGAGAACACAGCGCCACTCTTGCAACACGGCAATGTATTCGTGGCGCCCAAAATGTTCTAGAATATTGGGAGCATAGCATGGGGAACGCCCTGCGAAGTCCAACGTCGGCGGGCAGATAGCACGTAAGGCGCCCCACGTTTGGTCTGCTCAAGACTCAAACGGCGTCACGGCATGCCCGTGATTGAGTGGCCCATGCCCCTGCCCGAGGCCCGGCGCGGAAAGGATCGCTTTTCGCACATAGGCCCGCGCACGAGACACAGTTTCATTTAAGGACATCCCCGCCGCCAAGCCCACAGCAACGGCAGATGCCAGAGTGCATCCGGTTCCATGTGTTGACGTGGAATTTATGCGCGCGCCCTCGAAACGAACTACATCGTTGGGTGTGATCAGGAGATCCACCAACGCATTTCCCGTCAGATGGCCACCTTTCAGAAGCACGGCCTCGGCGCCAAGCTCCCGCAAAGCACCTACCGACGCCTCCATCTCCCCTATCGTCTTGATGATCCGGCCTGTTAGAACCTCGGCCTCAGGTAAATTAGGTGTCACCAAAGCGGCGCCTTTAACCAACCGTTGCACGAGCGCTTCGGTAGCATCGGCGGCCAGTAAAGCATGACCACCCTTGGCCCGCATGACCGGATCGACCACCCTGGGGATTGAGGGTCCGAATTCGTCTAATGCCGCACTGACGGCTTCAATGATTTGCACCGACGATAGCATGCCCGTTTTGACAACATCGGCGCCGATGTCAGGCAACACCGCCTCGATTTGCGCTGCAACAATATCAGCAGGTATTTCGTGAACAGCGGACACGCCCTTAGTGTTTTGCACAGTCACCGCAGTAACCGCTGTCATGGCGTAGCCACCCAAGGCTGTCACGGTCTTGATGTCCGCCTGAATTCCGGCACCTCCACTGGAATTCGAGCCCGCGACAATCAGCACACGGCCGGACAAGATGCCCTTCCCGCCGCCGAGTTAGGCGGCAGCTTTGGAGATGACCGTCTCCAACTCAGCGACGACCGCCTTCACCTCGGCGGCGTCGTCCCCTTCGGCCATGATGCGGATAAGAGGCTCGGTCCCTGATTTTCGGATCACAACACGCCCGCGTCCATTGAGCCGCCGCTCTCCCGAGGATATGGCCTGCTTTACAAGCTGCAACCCAAGTACGGTTTCCGCATCTATACCGTTCGCGAGTCTCACGTTGATCAGCAATTGCGGCACCGGTTGAAATAGGTGCAGAGTTTCGCTGGCAGGCTTGCCACCCTCCATGAGGGCCGCCAACACCTGCAACGCTGCGATGATGCCGTCGCCCGTGGTTGCATGCTGGCCCAGGATAATGTGGCCTGATTGTTCGCCCCCCAGGTTGCAACTACTTTGCCGCATCTCTTCGACCACATAACGGTCGCCAACCTTAGTGCGCACGAGCTTAAGCCCGATGGATTTAAGATAGCGCTCCAGGCCCAGATTACTCATCACTGTCGATACCACTGCACCGCCGCTCAACTGACCCGTCCGCTGCCAGTGGCACGCGATAAGCGCCAAGACTTGGTCGCCATCGACCATTTCGCCGCTCTCATCGCAAAACAGCACCCGATCAGCATCGCCGTCTAGGGCAATACCAATGTGCGCCTGATGGCTAACCACCAGTTCTTGCAGACGGTCGGGAAAAAGCGAACCGCAATCCTGATTGATATTGAATCCGTTGGGCTCGACGCCGACCTTTATGATATCCGCGCCAAGTTCCCAAAACACGGTCGGCGCAACCTTGTAGGCGGCACCATTAGCGCAATCGACAACGATCTTAAGCCCGCCGAGTTGAAGTCCTCTCGGAAACGTAGTTTTAGTATACTCGATATACCTGCCCCCGGCGTCTTCCAACCTCTTGGCCCTGCCTAATCGGTCCGGCGCAATGCGGGCCTCCCCCAAATCACCGTTCATCAGGTCTTCGATTTCCGCCTCAATCGAGTCCGACAGCTTGTAGCCGTCCGGCCCGAATAACTTGATCCCGTTATCCTGAAATGGATTGTGCGACGCGGAAATCATCACGCCAAGGTCGCAACGCATGGCTCGCGTCAACATGGCAATTCCCGGCGTCGGGATGGGCCCAACAAGAATCACGTCCATGCCGACCGACACGAACCCAGAAGTCAGCGCGGGCTCGAGCATATAGCCGGATAGACGGGTATCCTTGCCGATCACGACCGTGTGACGGTGTTCCCCGCGGGTAAACCGCTGCCCGGCGGCCATCCCTAGGCGCATGATCGTATTAGCGGTCATAGGCTCGCTGTTCGCAAGACCCCGCACACCGTCAGTTTCAAATAATGCTCGCCTCGCCATGGGAGTCCTGTTGAAGTCAATGGTGCGCCAGTTTTGGGCTTTCTGTCCGGTTAAATCAAGCGCCAGGGACCAGCCCTTACATCAAAACGCCGCCAGAGATTGCACGGCCATATATGCGGCCGTCACGAAGATGAACGTAGCAAAATTCTTATTTAAACCGCCCTTCTTCGATGCAAGTCTGTGCCCCACCATTTGGCCCAAAAAGCCGCCCGCCGCGCCGCCGACCACAAACAAAAACGCCAGATTCCAGACGGCCAGATTCGAAAGCGCATAACTCGCCGCGGTCGCCGCGCTAAATGCGGTCACACCCACCAAGGATGAACCGATGGCGTTCAGCATCGTTATATTGGCCACACCGATAAGCCCGGGCACAATAAGAAATCCGCCTCCGATACCGAAGAAACCTGACGCGACACCTGTCAGCAACCCAGTGGGGATTAATCCTGCAGCGAGTTTCGGCGAGATACGCACGTCCGGGTCACCAGCTTCCGGTTTGCGTGTCAGCATCGAGACTCCTACGCCCACCATAACCACCGCAAAAGCGAGAATGAGGTTTTTGCCGTCGGTGACCTTGCCCAACGCCGCCCCAGCAAGGCGCCGACACTTCCGCTCAGAGCGAACGCTATGGCACAGGGCCATTTTACCGTGCCGTGTTTGGCGTGCAGGGCGAGATTGAAGGCGGCGCTTACAGCAACAGCCACCGCGCTCGTCCCGATCGCGAGATGCACATCACCAATGCCCACCAAATAAAGCAATAATGGCACCGCCATGATAGACGCACCACCGCCCAGAAAGCCGAGGAAGAAGCCGATGAGAACGGCGGTGACAAATTAGTCCACGGAAGCGGCGGGATTTCCCAGCCGCGGGCGGAGTAAAACTCTGCCACCTGTAGCCTTCGATCTTTTTTGAGATGGAAGGCGGGAGGATGTACACCGTGGACCTATATCTGCGCGTTCGGCTGGCCTGCCATGTTGATGGTCTGAGCCAGCGAGAGGCGGCAAGTCGGTTTGGCATTGCGCGCGAGACGGTGAGGAAGATGCTGCGGCATTCGGAACCGCCGGGATATCGGCGACGCCAGCCACCGAAACGCCCGAAACTGGCCCCCTTCACGGATATCATCGACCGTATTCTGGAGGAGGACCGAACGGTTCACCGTAAGCAGCACCACACGGCGAAGCGTATCTTCGAGCGCCTTCGCGACGAACATGGCTTCACGGGCAAAGAGACCATCGTGAAGGATTACGTTCGGGAACGGCGCCTTCGTCGGCGTGAGATGTTTGTGCCGTTGTCACATCCTCCGGGCCATGCTCAAGCGGACTTTGGCGAGGCGGATGCGATCATCGCCGGCGTCAAGTATCGGGCGCATTTTTTCGTCATGACACTTCCCCACAGCGATGCCTGCTTCGTTGCGGCCTACCCGGCGGCGACGACGGAGGCCTGGCTGGACGGGCACAACAGAGCCTTTGTTTTTTTCGGCGGCGTTCCCCAATCGATTCTTTACGACAACGACAAGTGTCTGGTGTCGCGCATCTTGTCAGATGGCACGCGGCAACGAACGCGGGCGTTCAGCGGGCTGCAGTCCCATTACCTCTTCGAGGACCGCTACGGCCGTCCCGGCAAGGGTAACGACAAAGGCAATGTGGAGGGGGTGGTCGGCTATGCCCGGCGGAACTTCATGACGCCGCTTCCCCGGTTCGCGAGCTGGGACGCCTTCAATGGCCACCTGGAAGAGCAATGCCGCAACCGGCAAGGCAACGTCCTGCGCGGCCACCGCGAGAGCATCGGCGAACGGTTTGTGCGTGACCGCGAAGCGTTGAAGAGGCCACTGCCGGCACCGTTCGACGCGTGCGACAAGCAGGGCACGCGGGTCAACTCGCTGTCCCTGGTGCGCTACCGGACGAATGACTATTCCGTGCCCGTCGCCTACGGCCATCAGGAAGTCTGGATCCGTGGCTATGTCCACGAGGTGGTTATCGGTTGCGGCGCCGGGATCATTGCCCGACACCCCCGTTCCTACGACCGGGAAGATATGGTCTTCGATCCGATCCACTACCTGCCTTTGCTGGAGCACAAGATCGGTGCCCTGGATCAGGCCGCGCCGCTAGCCGGATGGGAACTGCCTGATGCCTTCCCAACCCTGCGCCGTCTCCTGGAGGCGCGCATGGGCAAGGCCGGCAAGCGGGAATACGTCCAGGTCCTTCGGCTTGTGGAGACCTTCGATCTCGAGGTGCTTCACGGCGCGGTGAAGGACGCCCTGCGCCTGGGTGCGATCGGCTACGACGCCGTCAAACACCTTGTGCTGTGCCGTATCGAGCGACGCCCGCCCAAACTCGACCTGGATATCTATCCCTACCTGCCTCGGGCCAACGTGGCGACCACGGCCGCCGCCAGTTATATGAGCTTGTTGGGTGGAGGCGCGTCATGACCGATACGCCGCAAGTGTTGCTGGCCCATCACCTCAAGACCCTGAAACTGCCGACGTTCCTGCGCGAATACGACAAGCTGGCCCGCCAATGCGCCACCGAGGGCGCCGACCATGTGCGGTATCTTGTCCGTCTGACCGAGTTGGAACTGATCGACCGTGAGCGCCGCATGGTCGAGCGGCGGATCAGACAGGCCAGGTTCCCCGCCGTCAAAAGCCTCGACAGCTTCGACTTCAAGGCCATCGCATCGCTCAACAAGATGCTGGTTCTGGAGTTGGCGCGATGCGAATACGTCGAGCGTCGTGAGAATATCATCGCGCTCGGCAACAGCGGAACCGGCAAGACCCATATCGCCCTCGGTCTCGGTCTGGCGGCCTGCCAAAAGGGGCTCTCCGTCGGCTTCCTCACGGCCGCTGCCCTGGTTCATGAACTGATGGAGGCCAGGGATGAAAAACGCCTGTTGCGCCTGCAGAAGCAACTGGCAAAGTATCACCTTCTGATCATCGACGAACTCGGCTTCGTGCCGCTCTCGAAGACCGGCGCCGAGCTGCTGTTCGAAGTCTTCAGCCAGCGCTACGAGCGGGGCTCGATCCTGGTGACCTCCAACTTGCCGCTCGATGAGTGGACGGAGATATTCGGCTCGGAACGCCTGACCGGGGCTTTGCTGGACCGCCTCACCCACCATGTCCATATCCTGGAAATGAACGGCGAGAGCTATCGTCTCAACCAAAGCCAAAAACGGCGGAAATCCCCAAAAATACCTGCTTAACCGCCGGTGCAATGGTTGACCCGGTGGGCCCACAGGAACCTCCCACGCTGCTTCGCTCCGCGTAACGCAAGCGCTACACGAAGCAGCGCGGGTCCCTCCTATGGACTACCGGGACAACCCCCCAACACCGCGTACCACATAACGTTAAGTGGACTAGTTTTGCTCCGCCCGGGTGGACTAATTTTGCTCCGCCGTTGACAAGCCGACGGCAGATCCCGACAATACTGTCAGGAGATCAGTCAACATAAGAAACTCCCTCTACTTCCTGCGCCGCTAGAGAGCATTCACCGACAGCTTAAGGTATGCGATCCCATTATCCTCGGCCGGGGGTAGTGCGCCGGCTCGTATATTCACCTGAATGGAAGGGAGGACAAGCTGAGGCATGCCAAGCGTTGTATCCCGCGCGGTACGCATGGCAACAAAGCGCACGTACAAACCTTAATTTACTACGTCTTCCTGAATTGCACCTGCGCCCCCACGAGGCGTTCCCGCAACCTCAGCCGCAACGGCCAAAGCTTGGCGCGTCTCGGCCACATCATGGACCCGGAGAATATGGGCGCCCTGCGCGGCGGCATGAAGTGCCGCTGCAAGGGAGCCCGCTAAACGTTTGTCCGGCGACTCACCAAGGCTCATTTGTGCAATAAAACTCTTGCGTGATGCCCCAAAAACCAACGGGCGACCGAGGCCATGGAACAGACCAAGATGATCCATGACCGTAGCATTATGCGCAACATTCTTACCGAATCCTATGCCCGGATCTATCGCGATCTGTTCTGGTGCCATGCCGGCATTCAGACAAGCCTCAATCCGTGCGCGCAAGAAATCATACACATCTCCCGGTGCCCATGCATACGCCGGATTGTTCTGCATGGTCCGCGGCTCCCCCTGCATGTGCATAAGAATCACCGCTACGCCCGCATTGGTGACAACGCGCAAGGATTTGGAATCACCGGCAAGGGCAGTAACGTCGTTCACGATGCGGGCCCCGGCCTCAAACGCGGCAGCCATAACGGCTGAGCGGCGCGTGTCGATGGACACGCATACACCCTGCGAAACCAAACCGCGCACCACCGGAGCAATTCTCGCAATTTCTTCCTCGGGCGCAACTGGCGCAGCACCGGGTCGCGTTGACTCACCGCCGACGTCAACAATGGACGCCCCCGCATCTCTTAGCGACAAACCGTGGGCGATGGCGACGTTAGCGTCATGAAACCTCCCGCCGTCAGAGAAGCTGTCGGGCGTGACGTTAACGATACCCATGATAAGGGGGTAAGTTAGTTCGGTACTCGCGAACAGGTGGCGGGACCGCGCGAATTCCGTAAGCCGTGCGTCGACATGTATCCTAACCCCATTCTCGATCCCACATTGAGGGCTTTCGTACTGAGAGCGAGGCACCAGGGCGGTTTTTATTGACTGGTTGTTCAGGTAGGAAATCTCAACCACAGCAAAAGCGAGAGGTCCGTACCCCGCGGCCAACGGCCAAGCCTGACCCTGGAGTACTGCATCCAGAGCGGACCGTCCCCTTAGCAGCGCGCGCGGGGTCACATAAGGGCATGCATCGGACATCGACCTGATCTCCTATGCTCAGGACCCCGCCATCCGGCGGGGTCCTGAGTATAGTCCATGAACCAAAATGTTCAGCCGTCCGGCTGCGGTTCGGGCTCAGGGCCAAATCCAGAAGGCCCGGCTTTACGGCTACTTATTTCGGTATCGGTTGTGGGCACAGACGCACGCCGCCCGGGCTCACGGGGTTTAGGAGGTGACTTATCCGATTTATCGACTGTCTCCCCCCGCAATAGTGCCTCGATCTCAACGCGCGAAAGCGTTTCGTGTTCAAGTAACCCTTGGGCAATGGTCTCAAGTTGATCGCGGTGGTCAGTGATAATTTTTCGCGCCGCTTCCTCGCCCCCCTCGACAAACTTACGCACTTCCTCGTCTATTATGCCAGCCGTTGCATCGGACACATTCTTCGTTTGCGTTACAGAGTGGCCCAGAAACACTTCGCCCTGGTTTTCATTGTAGCGCAACGGACCAAGTCGCTCCGAAAATCCGTATTCGGTGACCATCTGCCGCGCAATTTCTGTTGCGCGACGAATATCATCCGCGGCGCCAGTCGTGATCTTTTCCGAGCCAAACACGATTTCCTCAGCCACGCGGCCGCCGAACAGACTTGCCAATTGAGCTGTAAGTTCCTGCTTGGACATACTGTACTTGTCGCGTTCGGGCAGGAACATCGTGATACCCAAGGCCCGCCCGCGCGGAATGATCGTCACCTTATGCAGGGGTTCGTGGCTCGGAATATGCATCATCACCAGCGCGTGTCCACCTTCATGGTAAGCGGTTAGTTTCTTCTCGTCCTCTGTCATGATCAGGGATCGGCGTTCGGCGCCCATTAACACCTTATCCTTGGCCTCTTCAAACTCGACCATACCAATGACACGCTTGGCTTTGCGGGCGGCAAGAAGTGCGGCTTCGTTAACAAGATTGGCGAGGTCAGCCCCCGAAAAACCCGGCGTACCTCGGGCAATAACCTTAAGTTCCACATCTGGACCCAGCGGTGTTTTCTTGCTGTGTACGTTCAGGATTTTCTCTCGGCCCAGGATATCGGGGTTCGGCACAACAACCTGGCGGTCGAACCGGCCCGGTCGCAAGAGCGCTCGGTCTAGAACATCCGGACGGTTTGTGGCTGCTATGAGAATGACACCTTCATTCGCCTCAAAGCCGTCCATTTCCACGAGCAGTTGGTTGAGCGTCTGTTCGCGCTCGTCATTTCCGCCGCCAAGACCCGCGCCGCGGTGACGACCCACCGCATCGATTTCATCTATGAAAATAATGCAGGGTGCGTTTTTCTTGCCTTGCTCAAACATGTCACGCACGCGGGACGCTCCGACGCCGACAAACATCTCGACAAAGTCGGAGCCAGAAATCGTGAAGAAAGGAACGTTGGCCTCTCCCGCGATGGATCGGGCCAACAGGGTCTTGCCTGTGCCCGGCGGTCCCACCAAAAGCACACCTTTGGGAATCTTTCCGCCCAGACGCTGGAATTTTTGCGGATCGCGGAGAAATTCGACGATCTCCTCAAGCTCCTGCTTCGCCTCGTCTATTCCCGCGACATCTTCGAAGGTTACTCGGCCCTGCTTTTCCGTGAGCATCTTGGCGCGGGATTTACCGAAACCCATTGCCTTGCCACCGCCGGACTGCATTTGGCGCATGAAAAAAATCCACACACCGATAAGGAGCAACATTGGAAACCAAGAAATGATGACCCCCCAGAAGGACAACTCGTTGTCACCGCTGGGCATTGCCTTAATCTGGACGCTATGCTCGCGAAGTGTGGGAACCAGCTCCGGGTCTTCGGGTGCATATGTGCGAAAATCGCCGCCGGATTTGAATGCTCCGGTGATGTTTTCACCTTGGATCACGACTTCCTGAACTTCGGAACGCTCCACCGCCGCCATGAAGTCGGAAAAATAGATTTCACGGCTTGCATTGCGCGGGGTGTTGCTTTGAAACAGGTTAAACAGGACCATCACGAATACCAGGATGACCGCCCAGAGCATTAAATTCCGGCTGATATTCAAGTCCACCCTCTACTTTATGCTTCTAGTGTGCCCGACGCTCGGAATGTCTGCGGCGCTCACCTAGGCCCTCTAGTTCGACTTGATATAAATAGTGCGTCAAAGCGCCACCGCAAGCAAAGCGTTAAAGGGGGGGGCGATTCAGGTATTATTCGGAGTGTACCATTTTCGTAGTCACACCCCGATTTGGCAGCGAACTGCGGAAAACACTGGTTAATTCCGCCCTTGGCCGCACATGATCTTTGAGGTTAGGTCGCACGAATGCAGCGTGCGGAACAGCCGCCAATCCCGATGAATCGAAAAATACTGGCAATGTTTCACGGACACGGGGCCACATCCCCTCGAGCGGCGACGACGCGTTTTCCTCGCGAAGCGTGCGCCAAACCGCCCGTGTCAGAGGCGATAAGATAAAACTCCCATTTGCTCGCAGTCCGCCAACCGGACCAAGACTCATACGAAAGCGCCCATCCCAAATCACCGCCTTATTCATCGAAATATGCTGATCGGCGGCAATCTTCGCGGCTTCCCGGCAAAAAACTAGATCCGAACCGTCTCGCACAACCATACATCCATGAAGCGTCGCATCACGCCAGGGTCCGCGCACGGCCCGCTGATACAAGCCTTCAAGGCGCTCAAAACGCGGACCGTAGGTCGAACCACCGACGATCGTCAGGACACGCGACAAACTGCGCAGCCCCACCTCCTCAGGGGTTTCTACCAAGCTCGCCACTGACGCGCGAACGACGCCACAACCATCGAAAGTGCAGGCCCGGCCCAGAAATGCCGTGACGGCGTGGTCAAGGGCTACCTTAGCTCTTTGCAGATGGCGGACGGTCATAAGTAGTCTGTGGCGCGTGAACCCTTCTCGCTCGAGAAGCTCCTGAGCCTGACGAAAGCGAACGCGCGTGCTTGCCGCATCCTCGTTAGACGGGTCTTCAAGCCACCGTTGGCCATTCGCGCGGCAAACACCAATCAATTGCGTCTTGGCGAAACCCAGCAGCGGACGCGCCATCGTAAGCCCGCCGCGTGTACTCCCCGGCGCCATGGCGGCAAGACCGTCCACGCCGCTGCCACGGGCTAAGCGCATTAGGAATGTCTCGACCTGGTCGTCGGCGTGGTGGGCTACGAAAAGATGTGAGCAGTCGTTATCGGCACACCATTCAGTCATTAAGTCATAGCGTGCGTTTCGAGCGGCATCCTGAGGGCTGGAGGCGACCTCTCGAACCTGAACGCCGCCCTCCCAACGCAGAATGCTATGAGGAACCTTCCGTGCGGCCAGCCATTCTTCCACCTGCGCAGCCTCGACAGCAGCGTTATCCCGCAGGCAGTGGTCCACGGTCAGAGCATGCAAGAAAATGTCACGGCTCGCCGCCCAGGACGACAGCAACAGAACCAACGCCATACTGTCCGCGCCGCCGGACACGGCAACAGCAATCCGCGCGCCCGGTGGCAGACGGTATGGAGCCATCGCGGCGTCGAATGCCGCCGCAGGAATGGTCTCCCACGTATCAGGATTTTCTAAAGCCATTTCATTGCGCCGAGCACGGCATCCCAACTGGCAGCGTTCATTTGCACTTAAGATTTGTGCGTTGCGTAGCTGCTGTCCTGCGAATCTGCTCCGGCGCCTCGGCATAATCCTTGGCGATTCGGCCCAGGGCCGTACATGCGCCCTGGGCCTGCCCGAGACTGGCCATAGACATCCCCAGTTTGAGGAGGTTATCTGGGCCTTTATTGGACCGCGGATACCTTTGGTAGCCGGACATGAACTCTACCGCTGCCTGCCTGTAATTGCCGCGCACATAGTAGGTCTCGCCGAGCCAATACTGAGCATTGCCTGCCAGCGGATCTTCGGGGTGACGCGTCAGGAAGTCCCGCAGCGCCGCTTCTGCCCTACCAAAATCGTTACGCGTTAAAAAGCTGAACGCATACTCATACTGCTCCTTCGGCGTGCCGTCGGGAAGAGATACGCGGTTTGCAGATGGTAGCGCGGCCAGCTGGTTAGCCGACACCGGCGCTGGGTTGGGCACCGCGATTGGTGCGGGTGCCGATGGGGGCGGCGCATTAGTCTCTGCAGGCGGCGCTTCAAGCGCTTCGGGGTCTGCAGGCAACGCCTGCCCCTGCTCATCGGTTCTCAGTATCATCTGACTTTCGGGCGTGACGTTCTGGGGCGGTCCGGCCGCAATTTGTGCGGACGTGACCGTTTGTGCCGGCGCGCGGCGTGGCTGCGAGGAAACCGGCCGCGACAAAGGCGCGTCTTCTGCGATAGTTGATGCCGCGACGGGGCGGGATGGGGTGGCCGAGGCTACGGTTGCACCGCCCGCACCGATCCCGCCGCTCGGCCCAGCAGCCACAGCCCCCGAGACACCCAACGCTTGCTCCAGCGTCGCGAGCCGGTAACTCACGTCATTGGACAATTGCCGGAGCTGTGTAGACATCTGCCCTAAGCGAAAACGCGTCTCTTCTACCTGGCCAGTTAATTGTTCCACCAATTGCTCAAGTTTAAGCCCACGCACCTGAACGCCGGCAGCGGCATCTGGCGTCATGTCTTCGGGCGCCCCAGCCCCAGTGTCACCCTGCAAGTTCTGCAGCTCTTGCTCTAGGCGCTCGATGCGATTCGCTAAATCGCGAGCACTTTGCGCCATCGTAGGATTCTGGACCGTCACGAATAGGACAGCCAACCCAGCGCCGAGGGTGATCGCTGTGCGTCGCAGACCGCTACCGCTAAGGCTGTTGGACTGAAAGAAAAGAGTCATCACAAGTCATTCCCAATTGGCGCAGTTAAAGCTGGCGGCAGGCTAGGCTGGTCTAAAACCGACTAACCACCAGAGCGTGGCCCGGGTTCCAGGCAACAATAAAGCGCATATGCCCGCGAGCTAGAGCTCCGCCGACATCATACGCCCCAAAAGGTAACGGCTCCGGCCTACAAGCCGGAGCCGTTTTTTATCGTTATTGCGCGACGGACATACCGCGACGATTCTTACCCCAGCAGGACTCGCTAGACTCGACGCATAGCGGACGCTCCTTGCCATAGGAAATAGTCGTTAGCCGGCTTTCCGCGATACCAAGGCTCACAATGTACTGCTTCGCGGCGTTGGCGCGGCGTTCGCCGAGGCCCAAGTTGTACTCGCGGGTGCCCCGCTCATCGCAGTGGCCTTCAACCGTCACCGTACGCGAAGGGTTCTGGTTCAGCCATGCGGCCTGAGCGCGGAGCACGACCTGCGCGTCAGCGCGGAGATCGTACTCATCAAAATCGAAATTCACGGCATTACCGACCACCGTGTTGAAATACTCGAGAGAATCCGCAGCCGGACCCGACGGAGCAGCCGGTGGTGGTGGTGGTGGTGGCGGCGGTGGCGGTGGCGCCACTTCTTCTACCACCGGCGGTTTGGCGCAAGCAGCTAGAAGCAAAGCCACCGCGACCACGCTTACAAATCTAAGGTTCATTGGTAGTGTCCCCTAAGTTCACGAATGATGACAACGCGATATTGACAGGCCTGTTTTTTTGAACCAAGCGCAATTACGCCACCCTTTTACCAGCAATACGCACCCACGCAATAGCTTGGCCACGCCCGGCTAAGCTCTAAGGCTCGTATATTATACAATTTTTTCCGCTGTTGTAAAAAAGAAGCAGCGCCTAAAACGCCTCGCTTCGCGGCATGGTTGCTTCAACCGTAAAGCTCTCCGGAGCTCCCCAGTTTCCATTCGACCTAGGGAATGAGCGGCGACCACGCCGGGTCTGAAGCATTTTGCGGGGTCAACATTTCCCTTTGATTATAACCTGTTAGGTCTATTGAGAACAACCTGCTCCGCCCGCCCGAACCGTCAGCGCGAGTCGGGGACTGAGCGAAATACATGAGCACACGGCCGTTGGGGGCCCAGGTCGGCGCCTCCACAAGAAAACCCTGGGCTAGGAGGCGCTCGCCCGTCCCATCAGGTTTCATCACACCTATATAAAACTGGCCATCCCCTTGAGCATAACGGGTGAAAGCGATGAGATCGCCGCGAGGTGACCACACCGGCGTGCCGTACCGACCTCGGCGCCCTTCGGTCCCAAAACTGATGCGCTGCTGGTTGGAACCGTCGGCATTCATCACGTAAATCTGCTGACTACCGCCACGGTCCGAAGCGAACGTCACCCGATCGCCGTCGGGCGAATAGGACGGCGAGGTGTCGATGGACGGATGATCGGTCAACCGCGCCGTGCGGCGCGTGCGCAAATCCATCTCATGAATGTCAGAGTTACCGTTGGTGGCCAGCGACAAAATTACCTTATTGCCGTCCGAAGAGAAGCGCGGCGCGTAAGTCATGCCTGGAAAATCACCAAGCACCTCTTGTCGGCCGGTATCGATATTGAACAGGTACACACGCGGCACGTCGCGGAAGTACGACATATACGTGATTTCTTGACTAATAGGTGAGAAACGCGGTGTCAAAACCAAGTTGGCGCCATCTGTCAGATACCGGTGGTTGGCGCCGTCCTGATCCATGATGGCAAGACGCTTGATGCGCTTGTTGGCCGGACCGCTTTCGGCGATATACACAATGCGTGTATCGAAGTAACCGCTCTCGCCCGTAATTGATTGGTAAATGAGATCTGCGACGATATGGGCAACGCGGCGCCAGTTCTCTGGTTGCGTCGCGTAGGCTTGTCCGACGATCTGCTGAGCACCGAACACGTCCCATAATCGGAACGCCACCCTTGACTGCCCGTTGGGCAACAACTCTACAGAACCTTGTATAAGAGCTTGTGCGTTCAATGCGCGCCAATCGGTGAACCGAGGCTGCACATCAAGAGATGTGAAACTCTGTAAAAAACCCGCAGGGTCTAGCGGGCGGAAAAGCCCGGAGCGCTCGAGGTCGGAAGAAATGATCGCACTCACGTCCTTGCCCATCTGCACCGTTTCATCGGAGCGCCCTGGAAAAACGGTGATGGCGATGGGCATGGGCTCGACCCGCCCGCGAGTTATATCCAGACGGACCTGTGCCTGCGCCAAAGGCGCGGCGAAAAGCACAGCCAGTACGGAAACCACCACCGTACGCATCGCCCGCATCAACATGTCCCGCATAGCACCCTTTTTTCTCACCTGATAATGCTCCCAAGCCTAATAATTAGGTTCAACTTGCCTGATAAATGTAGCGCCCGCATGTCATAGACTTAACTGTCTTAGTTGATTCGCCCTCTAGGTGAAAAGACCAATGTCATTTCGCGAAAGGCATCCGCATTGTTCGGATTGATGGGAAGCGGACTCGCCGCCAGCGCGGCATTCCGGGCGGAATTCGCGAACGTGCGGAAAGTGTTATCCATCATGTAGCGCGGCGTGTCCATAACCTGTGCTGTCTGCACGGTACCGTCCGTACTCACATTAATCTTAATTTCAACGCTCAATTCGTCGACGCCTTCCTTCCCAGGGTCAATGCGCCAATGATCTTCTATGTGGCGGCGAATTACATCCAACTCGGACATTGTCGGTGCGTCGGAGAACGTGCGCGCGAAGTTGTTAGTCAGCTGCAAACTTTCATTGGGTTGCGCCTCAGGCTTGGGCTTCGCCGTGTCCTTCTTATCCAGATCTTTGACCAACCTATTCAAGAACGCGATGTCGTCTTCCTTTGTCGGCGGCGGTTTGGGCTTAGGCCTGGGCTTCACTTTAGGCGGCGGCACTTCGGCGATCTGTTTCGGAGGCGACACGGCATTTTCGGGAGGCGGCGGCATAGCCTTTGACGGCGGTGGGGCTCCCGTCTGAACGGGCTTAGGTGTTTGCGGCGTCGGCTCAGGGTCGATCTCAGGTTCAGGCGCAGGTCTCGGCGCAGCCGCGGTAATCTCGGCAATTGGAACAAGATCAATAATGAGTGGAGACTCCTCGGGCAACTCCCGCCCGAGAAAAGGCATACCGGTCCACGCCATAGCAATAACAGTCACATGCAACATGACGGAAAGGGCATAGCCTTGATGCGTCGAGTTTCCCAGCATCGGTGCCGTACCGGACATCACGCCTATCAATCCTCAGCGAGTAGCCCTAAGGGATTTTTTAGGCGGTTGTGTGACGAAGGCAGCCTGTGTAACCCCCGCCGCGTTTATCTCACTAATGACCTGCATCATAAGTCCGTAGGGCACTTCCTCGTCGCCGCGCACGTAAACACGCAAGTCTCGATTACCTTCCAGCGCCGCGGAAAGCTTTGCCCCCAGCTCATCAAGGGTCACCTTGTTTTCCGTTCCAATGATGAGGCTTCCGTCCTTCTCCACCGTAACTTGGTAAGGTTTACTGTCTTGCGGTAGGGAGCGCGCCTGAGCTTGCGGCAGGTTAACCTTTACGCCTGTCGTCAACAGCGGCGCGGTGATGATGAAAATAACCAACAGCACCAACATGACATCGACCATCGGTGTAACGTTGATCTCCGACATCGGCGCGAAGATGCGATAATCGCGTCGGATGCCACTATAGGAACTGCCTGAAAACGCCATTACTCACTTCCCATCCAACTGCCGCGACAAAATAGCGCTAAATTCGCCGGCAAAATTCTCTAGCCGCAGCGCATAGCGCGACAAATCGCTCGATATCTTGTTGTACGCGACGACAGCAGGAATAGCGGCGACGAGGCCGAGCGCTGTTGCGAACAAGGCTTCTGCGATACCCGGCGCCACCGTCGCCAGACTCGTATCCGACGTCGCGCCGATCGCGGTGAACGTATCCATGATGCCCCACACCGTCCCGAACAGCCCGAGGAAGGGAGCAACAGAGCCGGTAGAGGCCAGGAACGTCATGCGCCGACCCAACTGGTCCATTTCCCGTTCCAAGTTGATCTTCATGACCCGGTCGATGCGTTCGCTGAGCACGGCGCCGACACCGGCTACCGGTTGGCCTGTCTTTCCCGAGGAGCGGCGCCATTCCTTCATCGCGGCAACAAAAATCGACGACATAGGTTCGCCCGGGCGTTGTCCACCACGCTCAAAAAGATCCTCGAGAGAGGAACCGGACCAGAATTTCTTTTCAAATTGCTCGGCCTTGCGCTGCAATGTGCGAATCCGCAGGACCTTGTCGAAGATAATCCCCCAGCTCCAAATGGACATTAAAGCCAACAGGATCATGACGGACTTCACCACCACGTCCGCTTGAAGAAACAGCGACCACGCGGAAATATCTATCGCGCCGCCCGCCGCCATCGCGGTAGCGGCTTCCAATACCTCATTTTCCATACCCAAACCTATCCGTTTTCCTTACTCAAAGAAGCTTCTCGAACTTGCTACGCAGCGCGCGGCAATCGTGTCGCCTTACCTGCACGATCCATGCACGCGACGTGGACATTGAAATTGAATAGTTCCTCGCCCTTCTCATCCCCCCCCCCCCCCGACACGAAAAATCGTCTGCTTCGAAAGCATAGACGCGCGGTGAACGCCTGTAAGGGACGCCTCTACAACCAGCCGGTCGTCGAGAGCTGCGGCCTTGCGATAGCGTATATCATCCTTCTGTACGACAAAGATAAACCCGTTATCTTCGCGCAATCGTGCCAACTCAATCCGCACCGCGCGCAGCATCTCCTTACGGCCCCTCTCGGCAAAGCGCAGATAGTTGGCGTGGTAAACGATGCCACCGGCATCCGTGTCCTCGTAGTAAACGCGCACGGGCAGAACGTGCGTCCGTCCGTTCAACACGCCAGTCGCGGGAGACATTTCGACCACGGTCAAGCGGACCCCTCTTGCCCGTCCAACAACTCGAACTGCGTGGCGTCGCGCGCCGGAGCCTTTAGACCCAGTTGCCGGTACCCGCTGTCCGATAGCACGCGGCCGCGCGGGGTGCGCTGAATGAGCCCCTGTTGGATCAAGAATGGTTCGATGACGTCCTCCACGGTGTCACGCTCCTCCGCCAGCGCAGCGGTCAGTGTTTCCACGCCCACCGGCCCGCCGCCGTAATTTTCGGCAATACATGCAAGATAACGTCGATCCATCGCATCAAGGCCTAGCGTGTCCACATCCAACCGCCGCAGCGCCTTGTCGGCGACCACCGCATCGATCTCTGGTGTTCCATCCACCGCGGCAAAATCGCGCACGCGCTTTAGCAGTCGACCGGAAACGCGCGGTGTTCCACGAGAGCGTTTTGCGATCTCGAGCGCACCGTCCTCCGTAAGCTCAAGCCCCAACACTCTGGCACCCCTCCGAACGATCTCCACCAACGCGCCCGCGTCATAAAACTCAAGCCGTAATGGAATACCGAACCGATCGCGCAATGGCGTTGTCAGTAGGCCCGACCGTGTCGTTGCCCCGACAAGGGTGAACGGCTGCAGTTCAATGCGTACGGAGCGTGCCGCCGGTCCCTCTCCGATGATAAGATCCAGCTGATAGTCCTCCATTGCCGGATAGAGCACTTCCTCTATGGCTGGATTAAGGCGGTGCATCTCGTCGATAAATAGAACGTCGTTCGCCTCCAGATTTGTCAGGATCGCTGCTAAATCACCGGCACGCACGATCATTGGACCTGATGTGGCTCGAAATCCCACCCCCAACTCGCGCGCGACAATCTGCGCGAGCGTCGTCTTGCCCAATCCCGGTGGTCCGTGCAGCAGCACGTGGTCCAAGGGCTCCTTGCGCTGTATCGCCGCGGCGATAAAAACGCCGAGGTTCTCCCGCAAGGCCGTTTGTCCGATGAAATCCTTAAGCCGCTTCGGACGCAAAGACGCGTCGCTATCATCTTCTTGCTTCACGGCGGAAATCACGCGATCAGATTGGAGTGCTTCAACCATCAGCACCACCCAACTCGCGCAGCGATGATCGGATCAACTCAGGCAAGGTCGCTGCCTCACCTGTGACGTGGACTGCGCGGGAGACGGCGCCGTAGGCATCGGTTCGCCCATAACCTAGGTTCACCAAGGCTGACACCGCCTCTTCAATAATATTGGCGCCTACGGCGCCATTGCTCTTTTTGCCACCTGCCGCGACAGTCCCGACCGACCGCGATCCGGGAAACGGAAACACCGGCAGCTTATCCTTAAGCTCGGTGGCAAGGCGTACTGCCAGCTTTGGCCCAACGCCGCTGACCTTTTTGAAAGCGCCCGCATCTCCCGCGGCAATTGCCTGCACCACCTGTGACGCTGACAATGCGGAAAGAATCGCAAGGCCGACTTTGGCGCCGACGCCCTGCACCGTGATCAGGGTCCGAAACATTTCGCGCTCTGTGCTCGTAGTAAAGCCAAAAAGATGGATGTGGTCCTCCCGCACATGCGTTTCCACCGTGAGCTCCACGACCTGGCCTATTGGCGGTAACGCCGCCAGTGTGCGCGCGCCGCAAAAGAGCACATATCCAACGCCGTTCACGTCCACCACGGCCCATCCGTCGCCGGTCGAATCCAACCGCCCGCGCAGCTTGGCGATCATGACTCTGCCCTTTTGACTGACATGCGCCAGAATGTCGCGCGATGATGCGCGTGACATACCGCGACCGCCAAAGCGTCTGCAGAGTCTTTGGTCGCAGACTGGCTGCCCGGTAGTAGCACTCGCATCATAGCGACCACCTGCGCCTTGTCTGCGTGCCCCGCGCCCACCACTGATTTTTTAACCAAATTCGGCTTGTACTCGAACACCGGGATACCAGCCGTAGCCGGAGCCAGCATCACTGCGGCACGAGCATGCCCCAGTTTCAGAGTCGAAACCGGATTTTTGTTTACAAAACTCTCCTCAATGGCGCATTCGTCGGGTGTATATGTGGCCACGATCTGTTGCAGGTCCTCGAAAAGAATTCTGAGCCGCTCGGCCAACAGCAACTTTGAATTGGGCTCCACGACACCATCGGCGACAAAGCGCAGCTGATTGCCATGAGTTTCGATGACCCCCCACCCAGTGTGACGCAGACCGGGATCGATGCCGATAATTCGAACAGCATCCTCCCGCGCCACAGGCGCGTGCGTGGGTTGAGTAGCGGCGTCGCCTTTCACCGCCGTCTTAACCGCCGAAGCGGGCCATGACCTCATCGGACATTTCGTAGTTGGCTGCAACGCGCTGAACATCGTCATTATCGTCCAGTGCATTCAGCAGGTTCATAAGGGTTTCGGCTTGGTCCTCGCTCACGTCTACGGAAACCGAAGGCCGCCAATCCAAACGGGCGGTCTCGGACTCACCGAGTATTTCTTCTATGTGTGTTTGAACCGCATGGAGATCTTCGGGCGCGCAGTAGATATCGTGGCCGTTCTCACCAGACGCGACATCGTCGGCACCGGCGTTGATCGCCGCATCCATAACTTTATCCTCACCTCCGGCATCCGCCTTGTAATGGATGAAGCCGACGCGTTGGAAATTGAACGCGACGCTATTGGCTTCACCCATGTTCCCGCCGTTCTTATTGAACAAGGTGCGCATCTCGGATGCCGTACGGTTGCGGTTGTCGGTCAGCGCTTCTACGATCACGGCCACATTGCCGGGGCCGTACCCTTCGTAACGCGTTTCCTCAAAGTTTTCAGTGTCGCCGCCAGTCGCTTTCTTAATCGCGCGCTCTATATTGTCCTTAGGCATGCTCTCGGCCTTGGCTGCCGTAATGGCGGCCCTGAGGCGTGGATTATGGGCCGGATCGGCCATACCCGACTTCGCCGCCACTGTGATTTCCCGTGCTAGCTTGGTGAACACTTTGGCGCGCTTTGCATCCCGCGCGCCCTTCTTGTGCATAATGTTCTTGAACTGTGAGTGGCCGGCCATCGATGTCCTTGTTCCGGTACGTTCTAAGCTGCCAAATGTTCAATAAAATGACGAAAAACCTATGACTTATACCAAATGTTGTAGGCAGCGCATAGAGTCGCGCAGCTTTCCACTTTCGATCCATTCCAGGAAATGGCGACAGCGCGGACTAGTCTTACTCTGGCCGGGCCGGCCTGAGAATTCCCCCAACCCGGACGGGTGCGACACGCTCGGCCAAACCGGTCTGGTCGTTGGTCTCTACGTAGACCCCGCAAAGGGTTCCCTCGCCGTCGGCCGGCTCAAGACGTTCGGTTGGCATCTTGGTAACAAAACGGGCCGTTGCTGGCCCCTTCTTCATGCCGATAATTGAGTCGTAGGGACCGCACATACCCGCATCGGTTTGAAACGCGGTCCCACCCGGCATGATGCGCGCATCGGCGCTGGGCACGTGCGAATGACTTCCCACCACCAATGAGGCCCGGCCGTCAGCTAGATGGCCAAGCGCGGCTTTTTCGCTGGTTGCCTCACCATGGACATCAACAATGATGACGTCGGTGGCATCCTTTAATGGGTGCCGCTGCAAGCATTCCTCCAAAGCTCGGAACGGATCGTCGAGCGCGTCCATAAACAGGCGGCACATGACCTGAATCACAATCACCCGCCGCCCCGCGCTCGTGCGGAACAGACCCATGCCCTGCCCGGGTGTCTCTGGAGGAAAGTTAAGGGGACGCAGGAGCCGGGGCTCGGCGGAGATATAGCTAATAATTTCGCGCTGGTCCCAAGCGTGATTCCCAAGGGTCACAACGTCGACGCCGGTATCAAATAATGATTGGCAGATGGCTGCGGTGATGCCGAAGCCATGAGCCGCGTTTTCCCCGCAGGCCACGACAAAATCGAGGCCGAGGTCCTCGCGCAGAGACGGTAGATGGGCCGCCAAGGCGTCCCGGCCAGGCTTGCCCAGGACATCGCCACAATACAAGAATCGCATAATTTACCGCTAAAACTCTATTGACCCGATCCGGCCCCGTTAAACCACAGGGTCCGCTTGTCCGTCACGACCACATCCATAGCCTGATCGTGGTCGTCGGCCGGCATGCGCTCAATCTCCTGTTCATCGTAACCAACCCCTATAGCCACAATACTGCCTCGGGCGCGTAAACCGACGATCGTCCGATCATAGTATCCTGCGCCGTATCCCAACCGGTGCCCCACTCGGTCGAAGGCGACCAAGGGCAGCAACAGTAGGCCAGGTGTGCGCACGGCGGCCCTGGGCCCAGGATGGGTGGTCCCGAAGAGCCCTGTCTCAAGTTCGTCGCCGGGCTTCCAGGCTCGAAAAATCAAGACCTCACCCTGTCCAGCCACCACAGGTAGCACAATTTGGGCGCCCCCGGACGCCAGTTTTTCCATGGCCGGTCGGCAGTCGATTTCGCCGCGAATCGGCCAATAGCCGGCTATTATATTGTCCGAAACTTCGATGTCAGCAGATAGTCGCTTCGCTAAATCCGCCGCCGCCACGTACGCGCGATTTTCGTGAACCTCGCGGCGGCGGTTCAGAGCCTCACGGCGCAGAATAGCTTTGAGCTCGGCGGTAGCTGAAACCTTGGACGTCATGTCGGTCTAACGTCCCACGGGACAAAAGGGTACCTGGAAACTACGGACCGCAGGCTGCAAGCGCGGTACAGCAAACAAGAATGTGGAGCCGCCATGGCCGTTAACCTTGCATGACCTCCCAATGGGCCACGAGTTAAGGTGGGCACCATATCACCGGACCACGATCCGGCGAGGGACAGCTCCCGAGCGGTATCTATCGCCCCTGGGGGTTCAAAGGCCTTACGAACCTGGCAGCTCCGCCGCCAACTTAAGTGCCTTCGAGCCGAACAGCAATACGTTCTATGCGCTCGGCCAACGTTTTCAACGCGCTTACCGTCTCCGCGTCCGCCTTGGCCTTGGCGTCCTTGGCTCCAGCCGCGTTGAGGCTCTCTAGCTCAGCGACCGTGTCGGTCAGCTCGTCGGCAACAACCAGCGCAACCATCACCACCAGGAGCACATCGCCGACGGAGCCTGCGGAAGAGCCTACCAACTGCTCGGCCCGCTGGTCCAAATAGCGCCCGAGGCGCGCTAAGTGAGCCTCCTGACCGTCGTGGCAAGCGATGGAATATTGACGTCCGCGGATGGTGATGGCGACTTGGCCCAATCTAGAATCCTTCCTAGCCCTTGAGGGCCGCTGCGAGGCGGCCAATGGCCACGTCCAACCGACCGGCCACACGGCCAGCGGACTCCAGCAATTCGCTATTATCTTTCGAGAGTTCAGCCAGCTTCTGCTCGAGAACGGCGATCTCTTCCACCAGCGGCGGCGTGGCCTGAACCTGGCCGGCCGCGGCCTCTAAGCAGCTCACAGCATCGTCCAACTGTTGGAGCGCTGTCTGAACTTGTTTCACCGCACAGTTCCCAATATCTTTCAAATAAATAGCGAGTATTTCTCCAAAACTGCATGAAGCATATGGGGGAGTCGGAATGACGTCAACGGCCCTCGGAGGTCACAACCGGGAGGCCCCTGGCGCTTGTCGCCAGGATGGTGCGAATCATGTCTATTCAAACCAGCGGCCATGCCATTATATGTCCACAGTTTGAACGTCCTGGCGGCCGCTCGGCTCTATGACAGATCAGGAGATAGCAAAAACATGAAGATCTCAGCGCAGGTGAAGAAGATCCTGGCCGCTTATGAAAGCGACAATCCGGGCACCAAGACAAACCTGGCGCGCATCCTGATGCACGGACGGTTGAGCGGCACGGGAAAGGTAGTGATCTTGCCCGTGGATCAGGGGTTCGAGCATGGCCCAGCGCGTAGCTTCGCGCCTAACCCCGCAGGATATGAACCCCACTATCACTGGCAGCTGGCGGTGGATGCCGGGCTTTCGGCGTTCGCAGCACCGCTGGGAATGGTCGAGGACGGCGCGGCGAGCTTTGCCGGTGCAGTGCCGACCATTCTGAAGGTCAACAGCGCCAACGCCCTCAACGGCGAGAAAAAAGCACCGTCCCAGGCCATTACCGCAGGTGTTGACGATGCGCTACGGCTTGGGTGCTCAGCTATCGGTTACACGATTTACCCAGGCTCCGGCGCTGTCTACGACATGATGAATGACTTGCGCGAACTCATCGCCGAGGCCAAGGCCGCGGGGCTGGCCGCCGTGGTGTGGTCCTATCCGCGCGGTCAATACGTCTCCAAAGAGGGTGAGACAGGCCTTGATGTCGTGGCCTACGCGGCGCATATGGCCGCCCTCGCCGGCGCCCATATTATCAAGGTAAAACTGCCCACACACCATCTTGATCTGCCGGAAGCGAAAGAAGTTTACGAGACCCAGAACATCCCGCGAGCGACGCTCACCGAGCGGGTATCCCACGTGGTTCAGAGCTGCTTTGGCGGGCGCCGTATTGTCGTGTTTTCCGGCGGCGGCAAGAAGGGCGGGCAGAGTCTGTTCGACGAGGCCAAAGCCGTCCGCGACGGCGGCGGCAACGGCTCCATCATTGGCCGTAACTCCTTCCAACGCTCGAAGGACGACGCACTACAACTACTGGGAACTTTAATCGATATTTATCAGGGCAAGACCTGACGGCTGAAGCGCCAATCGTGCCCGCCCCATCTGAGCAAACCTGCCTTCTGTACCTGGTTTCGCCGGACGCGATTCCGGACGTTTTAACATTCGCCAAGGTTCTTGGTGAAACCTTAGCGGCGGGCGATGTGGCTTGCTTTCAGTTGCGTCTAAAAAATGTCGACGATGACGCCATCATTGCGGCGGTGAGAGCACTCGTACCGGTATGCCACACCCACGATGTGGCGTTCATCCTCAATGATCGACCGGACCTCGCGGCGCAGTTAGGCTGCGACGGCGTGCATATCGGCACGGCTGATGCACCGTACGCGAAGGCCCGGCGCACGGTTGGAAGCGCCATTGTCGGTGTCACCTGCAAGGGTTCACGGCATGTGGCCTTGGAATTGGCGGACGCTGGCGCGGATTACGTCGCGTTCGGGGCGTTCTTCCCCACCGCTACCAAACCCAATGCCGCACGCCCCGACCTGGAAATCTTGTCTGTCTGGTCGCAGACGACCACGGTGCCGTGCGTGGCAATCGGCGGCATTACCACCGATAATTGCGAGGTATTGGTGCGCGCGGGCGCGGATTTCCTAGCCGTTTGCACGGGGATCTGGGGATTTGTGGACGGTCCCGCTGCCGCCGTGCGCGCCTTTAACGCGGTTTTTGCACGGTGTGCGCACGGTTAAAGCGTGCTTATTGCGCGCTTGATTGCTTTTTTACATCAACCGACTTCTACAATTGATGCTCATTGGCTGGTCATGCATTCAGTTTCGGCCAATTTGACACGTAGAATGAACTCCGGCGAAAATTGCTCAAGAGAGGACGCGAGGGTATTGTAAGCGACAAAGAGTTGGTTTGGGCTAGTTACCAACTCCAACCTCTCATTAAATCCTTCTTTGATCGTGTTCGTAACATGTCGCCCGACAACATGCCCTGCCATCGGAAGACTATCGCGCATGCCCGCGGAATCCTCCGCCTCAAAACGCGTATTAATCTGAGCTATGAGTTCACGCGCATTGGACAGAAGTGCGTTGTAGCTTTTACCAATTTCCGCATTCGGCTGATATGCAAACATCTTCTCCTTATTGATCAAATCAGCGATTCCCCTGCCTGAATCTGATCTGCCATCTACAATATATAACGCGCCGTTAGCTGCGTCCTAGTCCAGGGTCTTTCTGTATCGCCGCATGGCGGCCGCGGTGATGACGGCCAGCAAAAGCAGGATCGGCCAGATCTCACCCAGCATGTCGCCAAGGCCTGCATCCTTCAACACGACAGCGCGGACAACGCGAAGGAAGTGCGTTGTGGGCAAAATCTCGCCGATGGCTTGCGCCCAACCGGGCATGCCGGCGAAAGGGAACACGAAACCCGACAGCAATATCGTCGGCAGAAAGATAAAGAAGGCCATCTGCATGGCCTGCATCTGATTGCGGGCGGTGGTGGAGATAAGAAAACCCAGGGCCAAGTTGACGACAATGAACAAGCTCGCGCCGATGAACAATGGAAACAGTGCGTGGCCGAAGGGCACGTCGAACAGCAACATGCCTGCAGCCACAAGAATCGTGACCTGGATATAGCCGACTCCCACATAGGGAAGAATTTTGCCGATCATCACCTCGAGGGGTCGCGCCGGCGTGGCCATCAACGCCTCCATGGTACCTCGCTCGTACTCGCGGGTGATGGCGATGCCGGTGATCATGACCATGGTCATAGTCAAAATGACCGCCAGGAGTCCGGGCACAATATTATGGGCGGTGATGCCCGCCGGATTGTAACGCTTGTGGATAATGAGCTCATAAGACGGCGCAGACGGCGCGCGGTTCGCCAGTGGGCCGACCAATACCGGCTCAAGAGCCGACTGAATGATCCGCGGCAAGGCGTTTACCGGACCGCCCGTGGCTACGGGATCGGTGGCATCCGCCTCGACAAGAATTTGTGGGCGGGCACCGCGGATAAGATCAGCTTCAAAATTCTCCGGGATGATGACCACGAAGTTCGCGCCTCCGGTGCGCAAGAGCCGGTCGGCATGCTCATCGCCCTCCGCCGTCGACCGGACATCGAAAAACGTGGAATTTTTTAGTCCAGCGACGATGGCGCGGGCCGCTTCGCCATGGTCGCGCATTTGAACCGCAGTAGGTAGATTGCGCGGGTCGGTATCGATGGCGAAGCCGAACAGCACAAGCTGCATGATGGGAATGCCGATCATGATGGCAAAGGTCAGGCGATCGCGGCGCATCTGAATGAATTCTTTTGCCAAGATAGCGCTGATGCGCGTCCACGAAAGGCGGTGGAATTTATCGAAGAGTTTCATGCCGCCTCCCCGCTCGCGACATCCTTGGCCGCCGTGCCCTTGGTCGCCTTGTCAATGAAGTGGGTGAAGACTTCTTCCAATCCGGTCGGGCGCGTGATGACTTTTGCCCCTTCCCGTCCTCGATATGGCGCGACGGCTTCCGCCAAAGCCGTCTCATCAAGACTGGAGACGTGCAGCGCATCGCCAAAACGCGCTACTTGTTCCACACCCGGCTTAGACTTCAGCTCGTCCGCGACCGGCGCGAGCTGTGTGCCTTCGATGCGAACCGTATGAAGACCCGAGCGCGCCGGAACTTCCGACGCGGGCGCGTCAATGAGTTTGCGGCCGTCGAAGATGAAGCAGATGTGGTCGCATTGAACGGCTTCGTCTATGTAGTGGGTGGAGACCAGCACCGTCACCCCTTGGCGCGTCATGCCGCGAATACGGTCCCAGAAATCACGGCGGGCAGCTGGATCCACGCCTGCCGTCGGTTCGTCCAACAGAAGCAGTCTTGGGCTGTGAAGCATCGCGGTAGCGAACGCGAGACGTTGCTTCCAGCCGCCGGACAAGGTTCCGGCGATCTGCTCCGCCCGAACAGTAAGTCCATATTCCTCCATGATGTCGGCAATGCGCGCGCGGCGATTTGCGACACCGTACATGCGCGCCATGAAGTCGAGGTTCTCACGCACGGACAATTCCTCGTAGAGCGAGAAGCGCTGGGTCATGTAACCGATGCGTTCTTTGATCTGCTGCCCCTCGGTGAGAATGTCATACCCCAGTGTTTGCCCCTCGCCGCCGTCAGGCGTGAGCAGCCCGCACATCATGCGAATGGTCGTGGTCTTGCCCGACCCGTTGGAGCCGAGAAAGCCGTAGATCACGCCCTCGGGAACGGTCATGTCGAGACCGTTCACAGCGATCAAGTCGCCAAACTTCTTGGTCAAGCCTTTGACTTCAATGGCGATAGCGGGGACAGCCCGATCGCTCATGGCGTGAACCGCACCTGCAGCGGCTGGCCGGGGTTCAAAATACGCGGCTGAGATGGCCGCACCTCCACCCGGTAGACCAGTTTGCTGCGTTCGTCGTCGCTGTAAATGACCGGCGGCGTGAATTCCGCGCGCGCGGCAATGAAACTGACCTTGCCCTGAAGTTCCGTTGGGCATCCATCACACTTGAGCGTCACATTGGCGCCGACGGATACCCGGGCGAGTTGAGTCTCGGGGATGAAGAACACGACTTTGATATTTTCGGGCGGAAGAACCGACACAACCGGCTGGCCCGCACCGGCAAATTCACCCGGGCGAAGATAAACGCGATCAACGCGCCCTGCGACGGGCGCGCGCACCGAACGGTCGTCCAGCTGGGACTGCGCCTGAGCCAAAGCGGCGCGCGCCGCATCAGCCTCTTGTCGCGCGGCAGCGATTTGATCGTCTCGGGCAGGAAGAACCGCAATGCGTACGCGGTTTTCCAACTCCGCCACGCGGCTGCTTGCTGCGTTCAGGGCACGCTCGGCTTCGTCCAAACGCTGGCGTGGTGCGACGCCGCGTTCAACAAGATCTACCGCGCGGACATGATTTTCCTCGGCGAGTTTCAAATCGGCGCGGGCTTGGTCGAGTTGATCCCGCGCGGCTCTTACTTCTTCCGCGCGGCCACCGGCGGCAAGGTCGGCGGCACGGGCCTCCGCTGCTTGCAACTGCGCCTCGGTCTGCTCCATCGCCAGGCGCGCGCGCTCGCCATCGACGGAGAACAATGGCGCACCGGCGGATACATTCTCGCCCTCCTCTACTGTGAGGGTCGAGACAATGCCCGGATCGCGCGGACCAAGGCGCAAGTAGTCGCCTTCGGCATAGCCGTAGTAGGTGCCGCTGCCGCTATCACCGCATGCAGCGAGCACCAGAACGGCCACCCAGAGTACTGTTCTTTTCATTGCCTCTCCTTCGGGATGCAAAGCCCGTTTAAAACGATGTCGAGGTGACCGGTCACCAGAGTTTGGGGGTCCAGAGATTTCTCGCCGGGACGCTCGAAGGTGGTGCGCCAGATCAGTTGCATGATTATGGCCCCCACCAGGGATCGCACCGCGATCTGCGGGTCCATTTGTTGAAAGACGCCGACCGCCTGCCCGCGTTCGATCAGGCGCACCACCGCGCCCTTGGCAACGTCAATGACTTCGTCGCGGTAAAGGCGCGCGATTTCAGGAAAGTTGCCAGCTTCGGCGATAACAATGCGTGGGACGGCGAATAACTCAGGCTTCGACAGAATTTGGGAGAATATGCCTGCGGCCTCCCTTAGGGCGACAACAGGGTCCCCCTTATCGGTATCAAGTCGATCGGCTACGGCCAGTGCAACGCGTTTTACGCCGCGCTCAATAAGCGCGCGCAGCATGTCCTCTTTCGATTTGAAGTAAAGATAGACCGCACCTTTAGAGAGGCCCGCACCTTCCGCGATGTGTTCCACTTTGGCGCCCGCAAAACCGCGTTCGAGAAAGCAACGGGCGGCGGCGTCGAGAATCTCGTTCGGGCGCGCATCGGCGCGTCTTTGCCTGGATTTTCGGGCGGTTTGCATAGCCCATTATAACTGACCAGTCAGTCATTAACAAGGCCCGTTTGGGGCGGCCTCCGTCTGCCTGGCCTATTAGGGTCAGCTGTAATTTCTATAATGATCACCCCATTATTGAAAAATACATCTATCCTTGATTTTACCTAATTTCTCTCGTTTTCGGAGATTTAATCCCTTGTCACTAACGAGTTAGCAGATCAAAATTGCGACTTATTGTTGTTTTAGTGACGCAGCTATGACGAAAGCGGTTCCAGCACGCCTGTAACGGTGGACCCGGCCCGATGGTCCAGCGAACGAGAGGTGAGCGCACTTCAGCTTCCTACGTCCAGTTACGAGCCGATCATTCTACAGCCGCCCAGAGGACGTCGGTGATGTCTTCGGCGCCGGTGACCAGTATGACGAGGCGATCAAACCCCAGGGCGATACCGGCGCAGGGTGGCAGAGATGCGAGCGCGTCGTACAGATCTTCGTCGATCGGCGGCGTGGTGCTGTAAAGCTGTTGATGCAGGTCGCGGTCGTTTTCAAAGCGCGCCCGCTGTTCCGCCGCATTGGTGAGTTCTGAATAAGCGTTGGCGAGTTCGACGCCGCAAACATAAAGCTCGAATCGCTCGGCTACGCGCGGGTCATCCGGTTTGCGCCGCGCGAGCGCGGCAAGGTTCGCCGGATAATCATACAAAATCGTCGGCGCGCCGATGCCCAGGTGCGGCTCGACGCGCTCGATCATCACCCGGAAAAAGATGTCCTCCCATGTATCTCTCTCACCGACGTGTAAACCGTGGGCCTGCGCGGCAGCTTTCAGAGCGCCGGGCGGCGGCGCGGGGTGGGCCGGATCGTCAATCGTGACCAATAAATCTATGTGCGCATGTCGAGCAAATGCATCCTGCACCGTGAGACGTTGGCTAGGTTTGGCCGGATCGCAAGTACGGCCCTGCCAGCGAAACAGTCCGTCCATTTCCAAAGTGCGCACGGCGGCCTTGGATGCCGCCCGCATTACCGCTTCGCAATCGGCAATGAGCGCGGTGTAGTCTGCGCCGATACGGTACCACTCGAGCATGGTGAACTCGGGGTGATGCAACGGACTGCGCTCGCCGTCGCGCCACACGCGGCAAAGCTGCATGATTTTGGTCAAGCCCGCGCCCTGCCCACCCGCGAGAAGTTTTTTCATCGCGAACTCGGGAGAGGTGTGAAGGTATCGCGGCTGCCCCTCGCCCACGAAGGGCTCGGTGAGTCGTGTCACAAGCGGGCGGGTGTGGCGCTCCATCCCCGGCGAGACCTGCAGCGCAGGTGTGTCCACTTCGACAAAGCCTTCGGCCTGAAAGAAGGCGCGCAGGCCCTTTACAGCCGCACGCCGCCCGGCGAGAAATGGCCACCGCCGCTTGACTTCGTCTTCACACCACCAAGGGTTCGCCTTCGGCATTCGTGTCTTAATCCTCTTGAGTGACGCTTCTGTTAGACCACAGGCGGGTTCCAACCAAGCGCTTTCAAAGCGCAGCATTCTACCGATCGCGCGACGCCCGCGCCGTTGCCACTCGCCGGGCAAACTGATAAAAGCGCGCGACTTTACGGGACCGAGGCGCCCTTTCACCATAAACGATCAGGCGTTTTCATGAAGATACAGGCCAACACCATGCGCCCTGGCATGGTCATCCAGCACGACGGTAAGCAATGGTCCGTGCTGAAAATACAGCTGTTGCAACCCGGCAAGGGTAGCGCCTTCATTCAAGTGGAGATACGCGATCTCGTTACCGGCACCAAGAGCCAGGGCCGTTGGCGCACAGCCGATACGGTAGAGCGCCTCGAAGTACGCGCGCACGACTGCCAGTTCCTGTTCAAGGACGGCGACATGTATACGTTTATGGACTCCAAAACATATGATCAGTTCAACCTGTCGGCCGATCTTATTGGCGAGAAGGCTGGATTCCTGCAGGACAATATGGAGGTGGAGATGAACTTCATTGAAGGTAAGCCGGTCTCGGTAGATCTGCCGCAGAACGTGACCCTCGAAGTGGTCGAAGCCGACCCGGTGGTCAAAGGCCAAACTGCCAGTTCGTCTTACAAGCCAAGCGTACTGGAAAACGGCATGAAAGTCATGGTGCCGCCGTTCATCGAAGCGGGCACGCACATTGTGGTGAACACTGATGAGTGCACGTATGTGGAACGGGCGAAGTAATGCTCGGGGCATAGAACGGACGAAGTAGCGCCCGCGCGGTGCTTCGCAACATACTTGAGGATATCTCATGGCGCTGGGTTCGGCATTGTGGACCGTTATGACCGGCGCGGCGCGCAAAGCGGCGCGGGCGATGAAGCGTGACTTCGGTGAAGTGGAGCAGCTTCAAGTTTCGCGCAAAGGCCCCGGCGATTTCGTCAGCGCCGCCGACGTGAAGGCCGAGAAAACCCTGCAGCGGGAACTCGAAAAAGCCAGGCCCAAATTTGGCTTCCTTATGGAGGAAGCCGGCGAGATCAAGGGCGCCGATCCTCAGCATCGATGGGTCATCGATCCTATCGACGGCACGACCAATTTTCTGCACGGCATTCCCCATTTCGCCATTTCGATCGGCTTGCAGATGGGCACTGAGATCATCGCCGGGCTGGTGTTCAATCCCGTCACCGAGGAGATGTTCTTTGCCGAAAAAGGCAAAGGCGCGTTCCTCAACGACCATCGCCTTAGGGTGTCGGCGCGGACTGAACTGGGCGATGCCATCATCGCGACGGGGATCCCCTTTCGGGGAATACCCGGCCATAAGCAGTTCCTCTCAAGGCTGGAGCGGGTGATGAACGGGACCGCCGGCGTGCGGCGCATGGGTACGGCGTCTCTCGATCTCGCCTACGTGGCTGCCGGACGCTACGACGGGTTCTGGGAAGCTGGGCTCAAGCCGTGGGACATCGCCGCCGGTTTGCTGCTGGTACAGGAGGCGGGCGGCTTCATCACCGACCTGGTGGGGGGCAAGACCATGCTCGCTTCGGGTGACGTTCTGGCGGCAAATCCCAGGTTGCACAAGCCTTTGCAGGCCCTTCTCGCAGAGAGCTAAACAGCTCTTAGGCCAAAACAGGGGCTTTGTCCCGCTCAGCAAAACCGGCGCGGAACTGCTCTTCGAACTGATCTCGCAGCGCTATGAGCGCTCCTCAACCCTGATCACCAGCAATCTGCCCTTTGAGGAATGGACCGAAACCCTCGGCTCTGAACGCCTCACTGGCGCGCCGCTCGACAGGCTCACGCATCATGTCTCCATCCTGGAGATGAACGGCGAGAGCTACCGCCTGTCAACGGCGGAGCAAAATTAGTCCACTCGGGCGGAGCAAAACTAGTCCACTTAACGTTATGCGGTACGCGGTGTTGGGGGGTTGTCCCGGTAGTCCATAGGAGGGACCCGCGCTGCTTCGTGTAGCGCTTGCGTTACGCGGAGCGAAGCAGCGTGGGAGGTTCCTGTGGGCCCACCGGGTCAACCATTGCACCGGCGGTTAAGCAGGTATTTTTGGGGATTTCCGCCGTTTTTGGCTTTGGTTGAGACGATAGCTCTCGCCGTTCATTTCCAGGATATGGACATGGTGGGTGAGGCGGTCCAGCAAAGCCCCGGTCAGGCGTTCCGAGCCGAATATCTCCGTCCACTCATCGAACGGCAAGTTGGAGGTCACCAGGATCGAGCCCCGCTCGTAGCGCTGGCTGAAGACTTCGAACAGCAGCTCGGCGCCGGTCTTCGAGAGCGGCACGAAGCCGAGTTCGTCGATGATCAGAAGGTGATACTTTGCCAGTTGCTTCTGCAGGCGCAACAGG
Organism: Rhodospirillaceae bacterium; assembly: GCA_963662375.2. Lineage (GTDB taxonomy): Bacteria > Pseudomonadota > Alphaproteobacteria > Rhodospirillales > Rhodospirillaceae > UBA11612. The sequence continues at coordinate 451,045 of CAXXRP010000010.1, read as the reverse complement.
CGTTTTTCATCCCTGGCCTCCATCAGTTCATGAACCAGGGCAGCGGCCGTGAGGAAGCCGACGGAGAGCCCCTTTTGGCAGGCCGCCAGACCGAGACCGAGGGCGATATGGGTCTTGCCGGTTCCGCTGTTGCCGAGCGCGATGATATTCTCACGACGCTCGACGTATTCGCATCGCGCCAACTCCAGAACCAGCATCTTGTTGAGCGATGCGATGGCCTTGAAGTCGAAGCTGTCGAGGCTTTTGACGGCGGGGAACCTGGCCTGTCTGATCCGCCGCTCGACCATGCGGCGCTCACGGTCGATCAGTTCCAACTCGGTCAGACGGACAAGATACCGCACATGGTCGGCGCCCTCGGTGGCGCATTGGCGGGCCAGCTTGTCGTATTCGCGCAGGAACGTCGGCAGTTTCAGGGTCTTGAGGTGATGGGCCAGCAACACTTGCGGCGTATCGGTCATGACGCGCCTCCACCCAACAAGCTCATATAACTGGCGGCGGCCGTGGTCGCCACGTTGGCCCGAGGCAGGTAGGGATAGATATCCAGGTCGAGTTTGGGCGGGCGTCGCTCGATACGGCACAGCACAAGGTGTTTGACGGCGTCGTAGCCGATCGCACCCAGGCGCAGGGCGTCCTTCACCGCGCCGTGAAGCACCTCGAGATCGAAGGTCTCCACAAGCCGAAGGACCTGGACGTATTCCCGCTTGCCGGCCTTGCCCATGCGCGCCTCCAGGAGACGGCGCAGGGTTGGGAAGGCATCAGGCAGTTCCCATCCGGCTAGCGGCGCGGCCTGATCCAGGGCACCGATCTTGTGCTCCAGCAAAGGCAGGTAGTGGATCGGATCGAAGACCATATCTTCCCGGTCGTAGGAACGGGGGTGTCGGGCAATGATCCCGGCGCCGCAACCGATAACCACCTCGTGGACATAGCCACGGATCCAGACTTCCTGATGGCCGTAGGCGACGGGCACGGAATAGTCATTCGTCCGGTAGCGCACCAGGGACAGCGAGTTGACCCGCGTGCCCTGCTTGTCGCACGCGTCGAACGGTGCCGGCAGTGGCCTCTTCAACGCTTCGCGGTCACGCACAAACCGTTCGCCGATGCTCTCGCGGTGGCCGCGCAGGACGTTGCCTTGCCGGTTGCGGCATTGCTCTTCCAGGTGGCCATTGAAGGCGTCCCAGCTCGCGAACCGGGGAAGCGGCGTCAACGGCGGAGCAAAATTAGTCCACCCGGGCGGAGCAAAACTAGTCCACTTAACGTTATGCGGTACGCGGTGTTGGGGGGTTGTCCCGGTAGTCCATAGGAGGGACCCGCGCTGCTTCGTGTAGCGCTTGCGTTACGCGGAGCGAAGCAGCGTGGGAGGTTCCTGTGGGCCCACCGGGTCAACCATTGCACCGGCGGTTAAGCAGGTATTTTTGGGGATTTCCGCCGTTTTTGGCTTTGGTTGAGACGATAGCTCTCGCCGTTCATTTCCAGGATATGGACATGGTGGGTGAGGCGGTCCAGCAAAGCCCCGGTCAGGCGTTCCGAGCCGAATATCTCCGTCCACTCATCGAACGGCAAGTTGGAGGTCACCAGGATCGAGCCCCGCTCGTAGCGCTGGCTGAAGACTTCGAACAGCAGCTCGGCGCCGGTCTTCGAGAGCGGCACGAAGCCGAGTTCGTCGATGATCAGAAGGTGATACTTTGCCAGTTGCTTCTGCAGGCGCAACAGGCGTTTTTCATCCCTGGCCTCCATCAGTTCATGAACCAGGGCAGCGGCCGTGAGGAAGCCGACGGAGAGCCCCTTTTGGCAGGCCGCCAGACCGAGACCGAGGGCGATATGGGTCTTGCCGGTTCCGCTGTTGCCGAGCGCGATGATATTCTCACGACGCTCGACGTATTCGCATCGCGCCAACTCCAGAACCAGCATCTTGTTGAGCGATGCGATGGCCTTGAAGTCGAAGCTGTCGAGGCTTTTGACGGCGGGGAACCTGGCCTGTCTGATCCGCCGCTCGACCATGCGGCGCTCACGGTCGATCAGTTCCAACTCGGTCAGACGGACAAGATACCGCACATGGTCGGCGCCCTCGGTGGCGCATTGGCGGGCCAGCTTGTCGTATTCGCGCAGGAACGTCGGCAGTTTCAGGGTCTTGAGGTGATGGGCCAGCAACACTTGCGGCGTATCGGTCATGACGCGCCTCCACCCAACAAGCTCATATAACTGGCGGCGGCCGTGGTCGCCACGTTGGCCCGAGGCAGGTAGGGATAGATATCCAGGTCGAGTTTGGGCGGGCGTCGCTCGATACGGCACAGCACAAGGTGTTTGACGGCGTCGTAGCCGATCGCACCCAGGCGCAGGGCGTCCTTCACCGCGCCGTGAAGCACCTCGAGATCGAAGGTCTCCACAAGCCGAAGGACCTGGACGTATTCCCGCTTGCCGGCCTTGCCCATGCGCGCCTCCAGGAGACGGCGCAGGGTTGGGAAGGCATCAGGCAGTTCCCATCCGGCTAGCGGCGCGGCCTGATCCAGGGCACCGATCTTGTGCTCCAGCAAAGGCAGGTAGTGGATCGGATCGAAGACCATATCTTCCCGGTCGTAGGAACGGGGGTGTCGGGCAATGATCCCGGCGCCGCAACCGATAACCACCTCGTGGACATAGCCACGGATCCAGACTTCCTGATGGCCGTAGGCGACGGGCACGGAATAGTCATTCGTCCGGTAGCGCACCAGGGACAGCGAGTTGACCCGCGTGCCCTGCTTGTCGCACGCGTCGAACGGTGCCGGCAGTGGCCTCTTCAACGCTTCGCGGTCACGCACAAACCGTTCGCCGATGCTCTCGCGGTGGCCGCGCAGGACGTTGCCTTGCCGGTTGCGGCATTGCTCTTCCAGGTGGCCATTGAAGGCGTCCCAGCTCGCGAACCGGGGAAGCGGCGTCATGAAGTTCCGCCGGGCATAGCCGACCACCCCCTCCACATTGCCTTTGTCGTTACCCTTGCCGGGACGGCCGTAGCGGTCCTCGAAGAGGTAATGGGACTGCAGCCCGCTGAACGCCCGCGTTCGTTGCCGCGTGCCATCTGACAAGATGCGCGACACCAGACACTTGTCGTTGTCGTAAAGAATCGATTGGGGAACGCCGCCGAAAAAACAAAGGCTCTGTTGTGCCCGTCCAGCCAGGCCTCCGTCGTCGTCGCCGGGTAGGCCGCAACGAAGCAGGCATCGCTGTGGGGAAGTGTCATGACGAAAAAATGCGCCCGATACTTGACGCCGGCGATGATCGCATCCGCCTCGCCAAAGTCCGCTTGAGCATGGCCCGGAGGATGTGACAACGGCACAAACATCTCACGCCGACGAAGGCGCCGTTCCCGAACGTAATCCTTCACGATGGTCTCTTTGCCCGTGAAGCCATGTTCGTCGCGAAGGCGCTCGAAGATACGCTTCGCCGTGTGGTGCTGCTTACGGTGAACCGTTCGGTCCTCCTCCAGAATACGGTCGATGATATCCGTGAAGGGGGCCAGTTTCGGGCGTTTCGGTGGCTGGCGTCGCCGATATCCCGGCGGTTCCGAATGCCGCAGCATCTTCCTCACCGTCTCGCGCGCAATGCCAAACCGACTTGCCGCCTCTCGCTGGCTCAGACCATCAACATGGCAGGCCAGCCGAACGCGCAGATATAGGTCCACGGTGTACATCCTCCCGCCTTCCATCTCAAAAAAGATCGAAGGCTACAGGTGGCAGAGTTTTACTCCGCCCGCGGCTGGGAAATCCCGCCGCTTCCGTGGACTAATTTGTCACCGCCGTTCTCAGGCTTTCCTGAAAACCAAAAGCCAGAAGCGAAAGATCATCTTTTCCACTTATCAGAGCGGCAAGGTATTGGCGCGGGGCGTCAAGAAGGCAAAGGTCGCCTTTGATTTAAGGATCATGGATGAGGCCCACCGCACGGTTGGTCCGGAATCCAGGTCGTTCTCACACCTTCTTTACGACAAAAATGTCCGTATCAAGCGCCGACTGTTTATGACGGCAACTGAACGCATCGTGCGTGGCGCCTACGGACATGTTGGGGATTATAACTAAAGGTTGGCAACGATGATAGAAGTAGATAGATTCACCGTTCTGATATTTAGGAGGACGGTAGCATGGATTTTATTGACGAAGTTCGGACTCGTTCCGGTCGTTTCACAGAGCGGGTGAAACATTTAAGAAATAAGGAAGCCACAGAGGAAGCGACCAAAACCGCATTCATTTTACCCTTTCTTCAGATGCTTGGTTACGACGTCTTCAACCCCTCCGAAGTAATTCCAGAATTCACAGCAGATATCGGGACTAAGAAAGGCGAGAAGGTGGATTATGCACTTATGCAGGATGGAAACCCTGTGGTGCTGATCGAATGCAAGAAATTAGGAACTAAACTCTCTAGTGAATCCGTATCTCAGTTGCTTCGGTATTTTGGTGTTACGGAAGCGCGTGTTGGTATATTGACAGACGGAATCTTTTATCGGTTCTTTTCTGACCTTGACCAGTCAAATGTCATGGACCCACGTCCATTTTTCGAATTCAATATGCTGGAGTTCACAGAACCGGAAGTGGAGGAGTTAAAGCGTTTTACCAAGGACGAGTTTGACAAATCACAAATCGAGGACGCGGCAAGGGACTTACGCTATACCGCTGAGATCAAACGCCTACTCGCCCAGGAATTAGCTAAACCTTCAGACGACTTTGTGAGATATATCATCAAGCAAGTTTATGAAGGGAGAGTTTCAGGCTCGGTACGCGAAATGTTCAAGGCCCTGGCTTTTTCTGCATTTAATCAGTTCATCAGCGACAAGATACTAGACCGTCTCGTCAGTGCGCTAAAACAAGAGGGCGATGCAGTAAAGGAACAGGGCAAGGACGAAATTAAAGTAAAAGAGGAACCGGAATTTACATCATACGAGATTGCAGCTCTAAACACCCTGAAAGCGATCCTCGGTGGGATTGTGGATTCACGCCGTCTCTATTTGAGGCAAGCCCGGCACTACTGCTCGATCGTGCTGCACAGCAGTCCAGAAAAAGAAGATTACGGAATGGTCATCTTTCGTTTGCGAACACGGCGCCAGAAAGGCATAAGTTTGGAGGCCAAGGGGATCCCATGTCTCAAGCTGGAAGCAATTGAGGATTTATTCGGTCACACAGATGCATTGCGCAAGTTCTTCGTGGAAAATCACACAACTTCTGAGACGGAATCGACACGTGTCGCTACCGCTGACGAAGATGAGGAACTTGGCAAGTGATTATGTTACGCGATAGTTCCGTGCGAGAAGTTAGGTAACTTCCGAGGTGGCATTGATATATATTATTCCTTCTGACGAAGATGAGGAACTTGGTTGATGGTTGAGTCATTGGTCGGACTGAGGAAAGGAATTTGCTTATGAGACCCATGCTAGACCCAAAACGCGACTTGGCGGGAGCAACACCGGAAACTCTTGCACGTGCGTTGTTTCGTCGTATCGAGCCGTTACGAACGCGTCATGTTGGCAAACCCGTTGTCCGCAATCAAGTCGCGGTAGAGAAGATTGCGCCCAACAAGGCGGGCGACCGTATCCCGCATCTGGGCAAGGGTATCTGACTCTCTCATGTTGTGCTTGGCGGTGAATTCTTGGACATAGCGATTTAAGTGCTTTGGACTGATCTTATGGAAGGTTCCCTTGTGCGATCGCTTCAACATCGACCAAAAGCTCTCCACGCCGTTCGTATGTGCCTTCCCTCGAACATATTGTTTAACACTATGCTGGACGGTTTCATGATGAAAGGGGAGGCCACGGTAAGCGGTCGCGTCATCGGTATAGACATGCGTGAATGCGTCCGCATGCTCAACAATGAACCCTTGTAGCGTCTCCGCGTCTGTTCGCTCTACACGGCGGGCACGAACCTGATTGCTAGCACGATCCTTCATGCCAATCACGGCTGTTTTTCCAACTGGACCGCGTCCTTGCATTGTTGCTCGCTTTGTCACGCTCATGTTGGCTTTTCGTCCTCCGAAGTAGGTTTCGTCTACCTCAACAGGTCCACGCATGCGGGGTTCGTCATCTTTCTCCGCCCACGCCTCGCGAATACGGTGGAGCATGAACCAAGCCGCTTTTTGCGAAACGCCCAGGTCACGGTGCAGCTTCATGCTGGAAATAGATTTCAAACTGGTAAGGCACAGGTAAATTGCAATCGCCCACTTGCGAAGAGGGATTTTAGAGTTTGTCATCGACGTGCCTGTGCGCACGGAGAAATAAGAGCGGCAATCGGAACACCAATACGGCATTTTCTTATGCGAGCATTTTTTTGTACGTTCACTTCCACACTTCCTGCATATCCGGGTATCGCCCCAGATAATAGACTCAAACCACGTTGTGGCCGCAGCTTCACTCGGGAACATGTCCATAAGTTGAACAAGGGTTATTCCTTGCCGATGAGCCTTACCAGGAGCCTTATATTTCGTATTCATAACAACCTCCTTACTTGAGGGTATTATTATGACAGGAAACAAGATGTTTTGCCAACCTTTAGTTATAATCCCCGACATGTTCTATCGATGGATAATAAGAATATTTATGGAACACGTTTTCATACTTTGACGTTCAAGGCTGCTATCCACTCTAAGCCGCCGATCATTTGTGATTATCGAATACTGACAGTCGCTATCAGCGACAAACGGATTGCCGATTTGGTCCGGGACAATCGCTACCTTGAACTGAAAGGGTCGCGACTTAAGGAGCAGGAAGCCCAAGCCCTAGCAGCAGGGATCGCCCTGCGCCGCGCATACTCAAAATATGGGGTCAAGCACGCGATTTCGTTTCACCGAAGCATTAAGGCCGCTGAGCAGTTCGGCGAACAGCAGCAAGCCCTCGGCCGCATCGATAAGCAACTTAAGCGCGTTCGGACGTTCCATGTTTCCAGCCGCACAACTGCAGGGGACCGCGCGAGGGAGCTTATTGACTACGAAAATAGCCGATATGGCCTAATTACAAACGCGCGTTGTTTGCAAGAAGGTGTCGATATTCCGGCTGTCGATTGTGTTTTGTTCGCCGATCCGAAGCAAAGCGTGGTTGACATCGTTCAGGGCGGCAGGTCGCGCCCTGCGGCCCTTTAAGGGTAAGCGCTACGGGCACATCGTCGTCCCAATCATTGTTCCTCACGGCAAGGATTTTGACGATTTTGCAGAAACGACAGAGTTCAAGCAGATCGCGCGCACGATTTCAGCGTTATCCACTCAGGATGATCGCATTGCCGAAGAATTTAGGGCGATTGATCGCGGCAAGCCTCGGACAGGGCGAATTGTCGAAATCGAGGGTGCTTTTCCTGTTGGCCTGAAGATCGACCCCAGTGATTTTATCGATAAAGTCCATGCGCGGATTTGGGATCACGTTGGTCGGGCCAACTGGCGGGAGTTTGATGCAGCGCGGAAGTGGGCGAGATCGCTCAAGCTTAGGAGCGTCGCCGAATGGCTGAGGCTTTGCCGAGAAGGGAAGCTGCCTGCTGATATTCCTTCAAACCCAAATCAAGTTTACGCGGACAAGGGCTGGGTTGGCTTGGGTGACTGGCTGGGTACAGGCACCATCTCGTTCAGCCAACGTAAGTATCGCGCGTTTCGGGCGGCGCGGACGTGGGCGAGATCGCTGAAACTCAAGTCTGGGTCCAAGTGGCGGCAGTTCACTAAATCGGGAAAATTGCCTGCTGATATTCCCGCGAACCCAAATCACGTTTACGCGGACAAAGGCTGGGTTGGCTTCGGTGACTGGCTGGGTACAGGCACCATCGCAACCAGCCAACGTAAGTATCGCGCGTTTCGGGCGGCGCGGACGTGGGCGAGATCGCTGAAACTCAAGTCTGGGTCCAAGTGGCAGCAGTTCACTAAATCGGGAAAATTGCCTGCAGATATTCCGAAAACCCCAGATCAAGTTTACGCGGACAAGGGCTGGGTTGGCTTCGGTGACTGGCTGGGTACAGGCACCATCGCAACCAGCCAACGTAAGTATCGCGCGTTTCGGGCGGCGCGGACGTGGGCGAGATCGCTGAAGCTCAAGTCTATGTCCGAGTGGCAGCAGTTCACTAAATCGGGAAAATTGCCTGCTGATATTCCCGCGAACCCAAATCACGTTTACGCGGACAAAGGCTGGGTTGGCTTCGGTGACTGGCTGGGTACAGGCACCATCGCGCCCAGCCAACGTAAGTATCGCGCGTTTCGGGCGGCGCGGACGTGGGCGAGATCGCTGAAACTCAAGTCTGTGTCCGAGTGGTGGCAGTTCACTAAATCGGGAAAATTGCCTGCTGATATTCCCGCGAACCCAAATCACGTTTACGCGGACAAAGGCTGGGTTGGCTTCGGTGACTGGCTGGGTACAGGCACCATCGCGCCCAGCCAACGTAAGTATCGCGCGTTTCGGGCGGCGCGGACGTGGGCGAGATCGCTGAAACTCAAGTCTGGGTCCAAGTGGCGGCAGTTCACTAAATCGGGAAAATTGCCTGCAGATATTCCGAAAACCCCAAATCAAGTTTACGCGGACAAAGGCTGGGTTGGCTTCGGTGACTGGCTTGGCACTGGTCGGATGAGAAGAGTCAAAGGAAACCGCGCTTAAGTAACTTGTCGGCTCGGACTCAAAAACAACTCGTGAACATCGTGTTGCATGTGTGTTGCACGGAGAAATCCGCAGGGCTTCGTAAAGCAAGAGAAACTGCGGAATTTATGAGGCAGCATGTTGCGCGTTGGAAATCGCAAAAAATGTGCGCCTCATACGGTGTACGTTTTTGAATTTCTTAAAGAAAGAGGTAGCTGGGGGACTAGGATTCGAACCTAGATTGGCGGAGTCAGAGTCCGCTAGGCGATTGTCAGCCGAAAACTTGCATGACTCCCTCTCAGGGAAGTGTAGCGGAATTGGCGAATGTACCAGGCGGTGCCTCTCGGTCAGGACGTGCCAACCCCTTCCCTATTATATGTGTGTCTGGCGCTCCAACCTTGTTCGGGTGGTAGCCCCCTGGTAGCCCAAATCACATATCAAGTGTATGAAAAGCGCCTATTTCTGGGTGAACCATTGAAAAATATGGTGCCGGATGAGGGATTCGAACCCCCGACCCCCTGATTACAAATCAGGTGCTCTACCAACTGAGCTAATCCGGCGTAAAGGCCAAGCTCCAACGCAAAGCGGCGCGACGATAGGGCGGAGCGCTAAAAAGGGCAAGGGAGCGAACCGCCAATCCGAGGTTGGCGCGTGTTCAAGTTTCTGAGGTCTGGCGGGCCTTTTCGTACAGGGCGACGGCTGCCGCGTTGGAGACATTGAGACTCTCCATATCACCGCTCATCGGAAGCGAGGCGACATGATCACAGGCCTTTCGGACAAGCCGCCGCAACCCTTCGCCTTCAGCGCCCAAGACAAGTGCAACGCGTCCCTTGAGGGGTACGCCGGACAAGTGTACGGGCGCGTCCGCAGCGAGGCCGACAAGCCAGAATCCGGATGACTTGAGGTGTTCCAGGGCGCGGACCAAATTAACTGCCTTAATATAAGGTACTTTGTCCAAAGCGCCGGAAGCCGATTTGGCCATGGTGCCGGTCTCCTCGGGCGCATGGCGGTCTGGCGCGATAACGGCTGCCGCCCGAAAGGCGGCGGCGGAGCGCAAGACGGCGCCGGCATTGTGGGGGTCAGTGACCTGATCCAGCACAACGACGCAGGCGTTGGGATCAACCGAAACCCGTTCCAAGACAGCGAGCAGGTCATATCCGACCGACCGCGTTAAAACGGCGGTGCCTTGATGGATGCTATTGGCACCCACAACAGTATCGATCTCCGTGCGCGCTGCGTTTCTGATATATGTGAGTGCTTCGCGCGGGACGGAGTCGTCTTCTTTTAGTTTGGCCGCCGCGTCCGGCGTAGCAATGAGGCGAAGAATTTTGCGCTCGGGGTTTGCCAGCACAGCTGCCACCGCGTGATGGCCGTAAATCCACAAATCATCGGAACCGTGTTGCGGGCGTGCGGCGCCGCGCGCGGACTGAGGGCGGCCGACAGAACGCGTATTGTTGCGGGAGCGCCGGGGCGATTCGTGCTTCGACATGTGAAAAACCTTATTTGCCACAGGCCTAGCGGTTTGATTCCACGTTGACAAGCAGGGACCAAAATCCTACTTGGTGGCTCGGTCGAAGGAAGCCTATTTCACTAAGGAATTCCTTGGGTTGCGGAGGGGTGGCCGAGTGGTTAAAGGCACCAGACTGTAAATCTGGCCGCGTCAGCGTACGAAGGTTCGAATCCTTCCCCCTCCACCATTAACACGTATATTATTATTTATTTCCAATGAAGTTATGTGGGTAGTTTTGGATCTACCCATCTCTGAACCCATCCCTAACCATGGGACGCTGAGGACCAATGGTGGACGGAAAATGAATCGCATAGAGAATCTCTGCCCGCCATCCGCTCGATTGTATCTTTATTCTAATTTTCGCTTTGGCTTCCGCGATGTTTTGCCAGCGCCTCTTGGACACTGCTTCTACTTTCCAGAGCCCGTCTCGCTTACACGCAAAGGCGCACCGGTTTCAACAATGGGGTCCCCCTCTCGCGCAGATACTATCCCCACCCCCAAGCCGGACACGACTTCCCGCTCGTCTGCCTTATGGCTCTCCCAGACCGGGGCCGCATCACATTGAAAGTGCGCCATACTCGGCCCTTCCTAGGTGACCGATCGGTACTCGTCAGCGGATCGCCGCCATTGCATCCCCCCACATCAATGCGCCAATGGGACTGTGCGGCGTCATGTCTGGCAACTCCACAGCTTTTTCCTACCGGAGGGCCGAAAGGCACTTGCCAATGTTGCCCAATTCATCGATGAGGTTGTCGGGAGAACGCAAACACAATGCGGATCACCGATGGGACTTTACAACTGCGTCCGCTATCGGAGAATTGAAGACAGCCTACGAAAATGCCCAAGTTGATGTGGCCCGCGCTAGAAGGCGTTCTGGCTCGGTTTCGTCAAAAATCACCGTTTCCATGATCGCCAGTCGGCGCCCCAACCGCGCCGGCGTAGTGCGAGCGAGCATTGGCGAGGTCATAGCTGGACGTAAAAAGTGGATAGCCGTGTCAATTGTTACGGCACTTGGATCACCCCGCGCCGCAAGAATGATGGCATAATTTCCAATGTCGGCAGCAGCGAACAGAGCCGGCCCTGCGATCGATCCACCAGGGCGGAGAAGACTGGGAGGGTTAATAATCACGACATCACAGGATGACGGACTCAACGCTTTGATCTCTAAGCCGAGCAGGTTTGCGACCGGTAGATGCTCGTCTATGTGAACGCGCACCCGCTCGATCGACCAGCCCTCAGATTGGGATTCCATAATTCGCTCCAATCGCAAAAATTATTGAATTCTATGAATCTTGGATGAGCTGCACAAATTTACAGCAGAGTTTCGGAAATAAATAGTCGGCTAGGCTCAGCCCATTTCGTCGTCACACGTCGGGCAAGAAATTAGTAATGGGCCGAGCCACGTTGCACGGTTGGTAGCAGTGCCTCGGCTGCGGCAAGGTCTTCCGGCGAGTTAACATTGTGGAATGGATCGAAGGGCGCGGTGTCGAATTCCACAATAGCTGTTTGGAGGCGGTTCGCGAACGCCTCAACCCTGAAGGAACCGGAGCTGGATAGTGTTTGGTGCAATTCGCCAGCCACATAAACCGGCCACAAAGCCGCGGCGAAATGGACCGTCCGCCGCTGGACGCCATGACAACGTCCGCGTCCGTCTCCTGGCGCTTCTCCGACAATCGTTGAACGTAGTCTAGCGGCAAGAACGGCACGTCAGCTGGCAACAAAACCACGCATTCAGCTGCGGGGCTATGGCTTTTGGCCCAATACATGCCCGCCAACAAGCCCGCGAGAGGGCCCAGGTCCGTAGCTACAGCGTCCGGCACGACGGGGAGGTCCCAAGCACGAAAAACGACTTAAATCACCATTGCCGCTTATTACAACGGCGGGCACCTGCGGTCGAATGCGGCTGATCACATGGGACAAAAGGGCTTTACCGCCAAGAACACAAAACGGTTTATCGGCCCCATCCATACGACGCGCCTGCCCGCCCGCCAAAATGACGGCAGGGAGTCATCTGGATAGCGCAAGAAGTTTGGCGCGCATCAGGAGCCTACATGGGCCGCCCAACACCAACAGGGTGGTTGAGTTTACAGGTTTGGGCATATACCCGAACTGTTTGATCGCTTTGCGTTGCTCTGCGAGGTTAAAAACTATAGTCATTTGGAAGCAAAGTTTTTCATATCTGATACAAATAGATTGGCATTGTCATTCGCGTATTGCAGCGTGAACCTATATTCTTTCCGTCTTGCCGCGATCGCGTCCACAATATAGGAGCCTGCCGAATTATTCTCCTGGGGTCGTTGCCCGTGTCTGGCGCGCCACGCCCGGGTTCAAATTTTTTAGACACCCACACTCTGCTCCGGATGGCTGCGTCGATTTTTGGCCATTGACCGTATGGCTCTTATTGACGCGCGGTGCGCCAGTTTGGCACGCATAGGGCGAAAAAACCTGCTTAACCGGGGGTTTTCTTGGGTCCCAGCTGGTAGAGGAGGCATTTAAAAGCTGGTCCTGGCGTAGTACACTTACTGATCCTGGAGTAGTACGCTTATATGTCAATCGCCAAGCGGAGGGGGTCCGTCATGACACAGACCATTCGTATAACTCTCATCGGGTTCATAGCTGCGTTCGTCTTTGCCTCTAGCGCCGCCGTTGCTGGACCAGCAGAGGACACCAATGCAGCGTTTAAAGCGCAGGAAGCGGGCGACTATGAAACCGCCATCTCGCTCTATCAGCGAGCCGCCAAAGGCGGCAACGAGTACGCAATGTTTAACATGGGTACCATGTATTATACTGGACAGGGTGTTAAGCGTAGTTGGGTGGAGGCGATGAAGTGGTACCGTCAGGCCGCCGCGAAAGGCCTCCCCGACGCCGAGAACGCTGTCGGAGATATGTATCAGCTCGGAGAAAGCGTTAGGCCGAACCCAGCGCAGGCCGTGAAGTGGTTTCTCCTAGCTGCAGGTCAGGGGCACCCGCCCGCCCAGAGCAGCTTGGGAATCATCTACTCCACAGGCGCCAAAGGCGTACCCGTGGATGTCGTCCAGGCGCACCTATGGTTCAACATCGCAGGCAAAGAAGATAAAATGGCCGCGGGGCGACGCGATCGCGTCGCAGCTAAGATGACCGCGGCACAAATTGCGGAGGCGGAAAAGCTGTTCGCCGCCTGGAAGCCCAAAAAGTAACCCGCTCCATATTGCGGAAGAGCGCTTCGACAGATACCGACGTAACGCGGATTGCATTCAACATTACATCTTCCGGGGCGGTATGCTGCCGTCTGTCGACTCCCTAAAAACGCAGTTCGAGCGGGCGAAACTGCAGTTCGAAGGCGTTATCATGTTTCGCGAAAGCTACGCGTACACGCTCAATCAGTGGCACTACCGCTTCCTCAGCGCCTGGCCCATCATCGAACCTTTAGGATTTGACGAGAGGTTTCGCCGCATGTGAGAGATGTATCTCGCCTACTGCGAAGGCGGTTTTCGTGCCAACGCCATCAATGTCGATCAGTTCAAACTGGTTCGCGGCTGCTCGTAGTGTCGGCAGGCGCCTCCCTATGCCAGCGGGACGACTGGCTTCCAATTCATTGCCGAGCTTCGCGCTAGTCAGTGAACCAGTCACCATTTTACGCTATAGTGGGCCGGAGGTCTGGAGGACACGCATGCGCGATATGAGCGAACCACAACGCCCGGCCCGGAACGTTCTGGGCGGATCTCTGACCACCTGTTCGGCGAAGCCGTTGACAGGATTTTTCCGCGACGGTTGCTGCAATACCGGCCCGGCGGACCTAGGCTCGCACACGGTTTGTGTTGTCACAACTGCCGAGTTTCTCGCCTTTAGCAAACGCACCGGCAATGATCTTTCTACTCCCACGCCGGACTACAGCTTCCCGGGCCTCAAGCCAGGCGACCGGTGGTGTCTCTGCGCACCGCGCTGGCAACAAGCGTTTGAAGAGGGAATGGCGCCCAAGGTTGTTCTTGCAGCCACCCATGAGGGCGCACTGGACTACACCGAACTCGCGGACTTGAAAAAATTCGCAGTTGATCTGAACTGAAGTTTAGAGACCGAGGACCGACAGCGGTACATGCTTGTCGATGACCACCGCCAGAAACACACCAGCGAGATACTGCATCGAAAATAGAAAATTCCGGCGCGCCAGTTCCCGAGAGGGGTCACCCACCAGCTTCCAGTTGAGCCACAGGAAGCGCGCGCCAAATACCATCGAGACCACGGCGTATATCCAGCCTAACTGGCCGAACACCACCGGCAGGATGGCCGAGGCGACCAGAGCCACTGTATTGGCGAAAATCCATTTGGCACACGCGGCATCGCCGGCGATAACCGGCAGCATAGGAACCCCTGCCTTGGCGTAATCGTCCTTAATGAGAATGGCGAGCGCCCAGAAATGGGACGGCGTCCACAAAAATAGAATGATGGCCATGAGCGCCGGCAACAGCCAGATGTTCGGGTCCACTGCCGCGGCGCCGGCCAGAACGGCGAAACTCCCCGCCACGCCGCCGATGATGATGTTGGTCCAATGACGTCGCTTCAGCCACACCGTATAGACGATGCCGTAGACGAACGCCCCAAGAAACAGATGTAACGCTACAACCCAGTTGAACGCCAGCAGCGCTAAGGCGCACCCTGCCACCAGTAGTAAACCAGAAAACCAAAGTGCATGGCGAGCGTCTTCCAACGTCCCGGTCGCAAGCGGCCTGTTGGCGGTGCGCGGCATTAACCGGTCGATATCTCGGTCGTAAAACTGGTTGAAAACAGCGGAGCCGGACGAACCGAGCAGCATCACCACAAATAGTATGGCCAACTGCCATGCATCCACTTGATGGGCGATGGCGGCGTAGCCCGCCATCGCGCTGACGGCGATCAGAAATCCGATTCGGAGCTTCATGAGCTCGATATAGCTGCGGACTTGCATACGCTTCTTCTGCCTCAATCCTAAAATCGCTTATTCGGCCCCGGCCCCAGCCGACGTCACGGGACTTGCGGTAGCACCCCCATCACCCCTTGCCAACAGCATTCGGCCCGTCAACACAACGAAGATCACACCACCGGCCACAGCCACAACGCCGCCCAACCCCATCATAGACATCGTCACGACTTTCCAACCGCTATCGAGACCCTGCGCTGCTCCCGCCGTCTTGCGGACCACGCCCTCCAGCCCCCCCAGGTATAGACCCAGGGAATGCAGGAACTGGCCCCCTCCCAACAACAAGTACATGCTTGTCCGCAAGCCACGCTGAGAATTCCTCAACCCTAGCAAAGGCAGGAACAACGCAAAATAAAGTGCAATGAATCCCAAGGTCACGGCGATCAGCATCGCGTGATAGTGGCTCGGCGTGCGCGTATCGGCGGAACCCTCGAAGAATCCGATAACCCCTCCGAAGGAGAACAAGCCAAGCGCAGCTGCCATACCGATCGCCTCTGGTGCACCATGCGACAAATCTGCGCGGCGCT
This sequence comes from Rhodospirillaceae bacterium, assembly GCA_963662375.2. Lineage (GTDB taxonomy): Bacteria > Pseudomonadota > Alphaproteobacteria > Rhodospirillales > Rhodospirillaceae > UBA11612. The sequence goes on along the minus strand of CAXXRP010000010.1, from coordinate 435,521 downwards.
TGTAAAGGAGCAACGCGACACTCGCCAGTATGACCGTCGCAGGCACCGGCAGAGCAAACCAATACATGTATGTAAAAGCCAACCGCAGGGTCGGATCGCCACCCTCAAACGTTACGTACAACGACGGTCCGGTAGCCACACCGGCAACCATGATCAGAAGCATGGCCTTGAACCAGTTCTCCTTGATCGGTGTTTCACCCAATGTGATGCGCGAGAGCATGTAAAACGCGCACAGCATGAGCGCGGTATTGACAAACTGCAGGACATGTCCCCCGCCCCACATCACATACTCGTTGGAGCCGACAGTGCCGGCGTTCTGGGGAATGGTTGCTGCGGCCGCCACCACACAAACAAGACTGATAAGATAAATGACCCCCGCGGCCGCAATACCAAACGTGGAAGCCTCCAACTCTCGTCTTCGCACTATAATAGCGAGTAGGCGGATCACCGGAAGCGCCACACACAGTGCGAGCAACGCAAGGCCCGCGTAAAACAATGGATGGACCAGCACCGGAACATAGTTGTTCAACGACGGCTCGCCCAAATCCGCCACAGCGGGCACTAGCATCATGAGAAGACTTAGGCCGGCGCCGTAGAGCGCAGTCCGGCCGACGACGATGCTGAGCGGTCCGACCTCCTCGACCCCGCCGGCGCACTGTGCGGTCGCCAGCACGGTCATAGCGCCGTGCACTCCCATGTACCAAACCACAAATGCAAACGTAACGTGTGCCACCAATGCTTTCTGGAAGAAGGTCTCGCCGGTCCAAGGCAGCAAAAACTCGGCGCCGGGAATGCGCGCCAAGGCCAGCAAGAGCGCCATGAAACCGGCCAATGCCAATGCCGCAAGGGGCAGCCCCACCCATCCCCGTAATTCATATGCAAGATGGGGGATGAGCTTTCCGGCAATATTGCCATCCACCGCCACATCGGCCGACGGCGGCATTGCCCGCGTGGAAACTTCTTGATCGTCCATTTTTTTTAGCTTTTACCGGCCCGGAACTTTCAGCCCCCCCCCCCCCCCGGCGACTTCCCTAAGGGCGCGTCATGGGCTGGCAGGATAAACGTGATAAAGAATGGCATAAATCACCACGCCGGTCACGGTTACGTATAGCCATATCGGCAGCGTCCACCGGGCGATGGCCTTGTGCCGGTGGAATGATCCATTTAGAGCGCGCCATGCCGTCGTCGCCACCATAGGCGCCACGATCGTCGCCAAGATCACGTGGCTTATGAGAAGCGTGTAGTACGCAGACACGGTCCAGCCAGTACCTGGAAACACAAAAATTGGCGCCGTAAAGTGATAGATGACATAACAAACAAGAAACACCGCCGACACGGCCATCGCCGAGATCATAACTTTTTTGTGCGTCTCCCGTCGTCCCCTTCGGATAAACGTGAATCCAATAACGAGAAGGATCGTGGAAACCGTGTTAAGGGCCGCATTCACATGGGGAAGTATCGTTGCAGCAGTCATGCACGAAAGGTCAGTGATAATGAATTGCGTTGCTGGCAGAGCCGGTCGGTCCGAGCTTTTGTGTTATAACGCATAAACTCAAGGACCCTTGACCGCAGTTTTCACGATGAAACTGACATACATGAACAACGAAACCGCGGCCAAGGCTATGCCGAAAAGCACAAGGCGCCGGCGCTGCGCTTTGTCATATCTTGGGGGCTCGCGGCTACCACCGGATGGCACGACGCACCTTGCATTGGGCCGACCCGGAGATACGGGAGGGCAAAGGGTGATCTACGACGCCTATGTAGCCGAGCCTGGGCCTTCAGGAAACCCCTGCCGGTACCCGCACCCCCCCCCCCGCCGCCGCGGCTTTACGGGCTGGAAGCGTTCGGCTACTCTAGCGACAGAGCAGAGGAGTTGGCCTTCAAGGGGCGAATTAAAGTCCGCAGCTGCGGTTCAAAAAGTTAAAAAACCTTGTGAATATCGGTTGAACGCCCTGGCCGGGCGGCTTAAACGATGGGCCACCTGCGGGCTACAATGGAGACTAAGTGTGAGTCGTGTGACACTGGCGATCGCCGCCACCCTTTCAAGCATCTTTTTTGCCCTTCCTGCCTTTGCCGCCGAGAAAATGCCTACCCCGTCATTTCCGAAACCATGGCAATTGGGCTTCCAGAATCCGGTAACACCGGTCGCAGAGCAAATGATGGATTTGCACAATTTCTTGCTCTGGATCATCACCGCCATCACGCTATTTGTTCTGGCCTTGATCCTGATCTGCATCTTTCGATTCAATGAACGGGCCAACCCCGTCCCCGCCAAATGGTCCCACAACACACTCCTTGAGGTGATTTGGACTGCGGTGCCGGTATTGATCCTGGTGGTTATCGCAATTCCTTCGTACCGCTTGCTTTATTACATGGACCGCGTCGAAGAAGCGGACATGACCATTAAGGTTATCGGCAATCAGTGGTTCTGGTCTTATGAGCTGCCCGATTACGACATTTCCTTCGACTCCCTGGCGCTTCCGGACGATCAGATTGACGTGGCCGCTGGGCAATATCGTCAGCTCGAAACCGATACACACGTCGTGCTGCCGGTCGACACCACTATCCGCATCCTGTTTACCTCGAACGATGTCATTCATGCCTGGGCCGTACCCGCCTTTGGCGTAAAACTCGACAACACGCCGGGGCGCATAAACGAGACCTGGACTCGGGTTACACAAGAGGGCCGTTATTACGGGCAATGTTCCGAGCTGTGCGGGGTCGAACACTCCCTTATGCCCATTGTCGTGGACGTCGTCAGCAAAGAGAAATTCCAACAGTACGTTGAACGGCAGCAGGCTGGCATCGCCCCGGCCTCGAACACCCAAGTCGCCGTCGCCCGATAGCCGGGGCCGCGACCGTAAATACTTGGAGAGACTGTCCATGAGCGATGCAACTCACGCCGAACACAGCCGCGACCACGGCGAGCACCATCCGACCGGGATCACCCGTTGGCTGAATTCGACCAACCACAAAGACATCGGCACCATGTACCTGGTGTTTGCCTTTGTAGCCTCACTGGTCGGCGGCGCGTTCTCCATTATTATCCGCATGGAACTGATGGACCCCGGACTGCAATTCATCACCGACAAACATTTTTACAACGTGCTAGTGACCGCGCATGCGCTGCTGATGGTATTTTTTGTGGTCATGCCCGCTCTCATCGGCGGGTTCGGCAATTGGATGGTGCCATTGCTGATCGGGGCGCCGGACATGGCATTCCCGCGCATGAACAACATCTCGTTCTGGCTGATGCCACCGGCTCTGTTATTACTTGTCTTGTCCATGCTTGCCGGCCAAGGCGCCGGAACCGGATGGACGCTTTACCCGCCGCTGTCCGGCTTGGCGGGACAACCGGACATGAGTGTGGACTTTGCCATTTTGGCGCTTCACTTAGCCGGCGCATCATCAATTTTAGGCGCTACCAACTTCATTACCACCATCCTGAACATGCGCGCCCCGGGCATGACCATGCACAAAATGCCGCTGTTCGTGTGGGCCACGTTCATCACGGCGATCCTGCTACTTCTTGCGATGCCGGTTCTAGCCGGCGCATTGACGATGCTCCTGACTGACCGCAACTTTGGCACAGCGTTCTTCGATCCGCGTGGCGGTGGTGACCCGGTGCTATGGCAGCACCTGTTCTGGTTCTTCGGCCATCCAGAAGTGTACATCATGATTTTGCCGGCCTTCGGGATCGTCAGCCATATTGTGTCGACGTTCTCGCGCAAGCCGGTGTTCGGCTACCTTTCTATGGCCTACGCCATGGCCTCTATCGGCTTTGTCGGCTTTGTCGTGTGGGCCCACCATATGTACACCGTGGGCATGGGCGTAAATTATCGCGCGTATTTCATTGCCGTGACCATGGCCATCGCTGTGCCCACTGGAATCAAAATCTTCAGCTGGATCGCGACCATGTGGGGCGGGTCCATCTCGTTCCGCACCCCGATGTTATGGGCCGTTGGATTTATCTTCCTCTTTACCGTAGGCGGCGTGACCGGCATCGTGCTAGCCAGTGCCGGCATGGATATCGCAATGCACGACACCTACTACGTGGTTGCCCACTTCCACTATGTACTCTCGCTAGGTGCCGTGTTCGGTATTTTCGGGGCGTTCTATTATTGGTTCGACAAGATGACCGGGCGTGAATACCCGGAGTGGGCTGGAAAGTTCCACTTCTGGACAACCTTTATCGGCGTGAATTTAACGTTTTTCCCACAGCACTTCCTGGGTCTCGCGGGTATGCCGCGCCGCTACATCGATTACCCCGACGTGTTTGCCGGATGGAACCTGGTCTCCAGCTACGGTGCGTATATTTCCGGCGCATCGTTTGTATTCTTCCTCGTCATGACGGCCTATGCTATGACATCGGGCAAGAAATCCCTGGCCAACCCTTGGGGCGCAGGCGCGGACACGCTGGAATGGATCGTCCCCTCGCCTGCGCCATTCCACACCTTTGAAGAGCCGCCGGTCATTGGCGGGCGACACGCCGCTCATCCGGCCGAGTAAAAAGGCTCCGGATTCCTTGACAGGCATTGATGATGGATAAAGGTGAATTGAAACGACGTAACGCACGGTTAGCCATGACCGCATTCGCGGTTGTAGCTGGCATGGTAGGCATGTCGTTCGCCTTTGTTCCTTTCTATGACGCCTTTTGCCGGGCGTTGGGCCTTGATGGGACAACACAAATCGCGACATCGGCACCCACCGTGACCACCGACGTGGCAGTGACCGTGCGCTTCGACGCCAATGTGGACAAAGCCCTGCCTTGGGAATTTTATCCGGTCGAGAAATCGGTGACACTCAATCTCGGCGAGACCCGCACTATTCACTACGTGGCGAAGAATACTTCGGACGTGCCAACGACCGGCACGGCGACATTCAATGTGACGCCGCAAAAGACGGGGTTATACTTCAACAAAATCGATTGCTTCTGCTTCCAAGAGCAGGTCCTTCAGCCGGGCGAAGCCGTCGACATGGCGGTGTCCTTCTTCATAGATCCGGAGATGGATGAGAACGGCACGACTGACGAAGTACGCACAATTACGTTGTCATATACCTTTTTCCGCTCTCTTGACGACATGATGCTGCAGGAGAGCGCCACGGCGGAAACCGAGGCTGTCACCCAGATTGTTTTCGCCGCGACCGTCAATTAGAGAACCAAAAAGAATCGTTCCATGAGCGCCCACGCCAAACACCCCTTTCATATGGTCGACCCCAGCCCCTGGCCGGCCCTGGGCGCCTTCGGTGCTGGGTTTCTCGCGATCGGTGCGGTGTTATATTTTCGCGATGTTCCGATCCTCGGAATGGAAAATCTAGGCGCCATCAAACTCATCCCCGGTTTCGCCCTTGTGATTCTGACTATGGTCTTATGGTGGCGCGACGTGGTGAAGGAGTCGGTTGTTCAACGGGTACATACCGAGGAGGTGAATCATGGCCTGAGATATGGCATGGTGCTGTTCATCGCCTCAGAGGTCATGTTTTTTGTCGCCTTCTTCTGGGCGTTCTTTTGGAGTGCCCTCGGGTTCTCGCCCCCCACGCTGCAATGGCCGCCGGAAGGCATTGTACCGCTGGAAGCGTGGGAGCTTCCCTTCTACAACACGATCATCCTGCTGACGTCTGGCGGCACCGTCACTCGCGCGCACCTCTTTATCGAGGAGGGCAACAACAAGGCAGCGGCCCGATGGACTTTCCTTACCGCTGCGCTCGGCGCGCTGTTCTTGGGTTTACAAGGATATGAGTATATCCATGCTGAATTCAGCCTGACCGACGGCATCTACCCGTCAACATTCTTCCTAGCCACAGGCTTCCACGGTTTTCATGTGTTCGTGGGAACGGTCTTTCTCACTGTCTGCGGCTTCCGGGCCGCCAACGGCCACTTCAAGCCGCATAAACATGTCGGCTTTCAGGCCGCCGCTTGGTATTGGCACTTCGTCGACGTGGTCTGGCTGTTCCTGTTCGTCTGGGTCTATTGGGTCCTCGGACTGCCGGTCCGCACGTTTGGCGGCTAAAATAGCCGCGACTAAACGAAATGGGGCCGGCATTGACCGGCCCCTTTTTTCTTCACGCCAGAGCAGAAAGATTAGCCATAGCAAGCTGATTTTTTGCTGTATCTTCAGTTACAGGCAGAATCAGGACATATGAAACCTAATCGAATCGGCACGTTACCTTTCCTATTATTGGAATCATGAAAACCGTTCTCCACGTTGGCTGCGGCCCCAAACACGATGGTAACACCATTGCCGGCTTTACATCCGATCAGTGGAAAGAGTTGCGCTTAGATATTGACGAGTCCGTTCAACCAGATTTGGTTGGAACGATGACCGATATGTCGGCTGTAGAGGCTGAATCCGTAGACGCTGTTTTCTCTAGCCATAACATCGAACACCTCTACCCTCACGAAGTTCCCTTGGGTCTGAGCGAGTTCAAACGGGTTCTCAAACCCGATGGATTTGTCGTCATTACCTGTCCCGATTTACAGTCGGTCTGTGCACTGATTGCAGAAGATAAATTAACTGATACCGCCTATACATCGCCTGCTGGACCAATCGCGCCTATTGACATTCTTTACGGCCATAGACCTCAGATGGCTCAAGGAAACTTTTACATGGCTCATCGATGCGGGTTCACGCAGAAGGTTCTATCGGAGACATTGCAAACGGCCGGGTTTCAAAGAATGGCATCCATGCGAAGACCCCACTTCTTTGACCTTTGGATCATAGCCACCAAACTGGCCATGGCGGAGGATGAACTCAAGGCGCTAGCCATGGAGCACTTTCCTCGCTGACTGACGCCTCTTCACCAACACAAGTCCGCAATAAGCTGCAGACGCAGATACGGTGCGGAAAAGTTTCAGTCTATCAACCGCGCTCAGTGAGCAAATCAGCAGCTATGCAATTAGGCCAACTTATCATCTTGGTATTCTTGCGGAAGAATCTCGATATGATCCGGCGGCAAGCCTGCGAGATACCGTTCATGCATTGCCGTATAAGCTGCTTCTATGTGCTTGGCGAACAATTTGACGTCAAATAACGGAGTGGTGAGACGATTTTCCCGTAATTTTTTCCTTATTTCATACAGTTCGGTCGGGTTAGTCGCTAACTCAATTGCTCGCGATTCATACTCTTCTTTGCAATATGTAATGAGTTCTGGCAACTGAATGGCATGTAGCACACTACCGGCCACCCGGCTTGCGAACGACTCACCCATACGCGTCAGAACTGGCACTCCCGCCCACAGCGCATCACTTGCTGTAACGCCGGCATTGTAGGGAAACGTATCTAAGAATAGATCCGCTACGCCAACCCTTGAAAGGTGTTCAGGCCGGGATAGCAGTCCGGCAAATATAACTCTGTTGGGCTCAACGCCACGTTTAGCGGCCTCTTGTTTTAAGTTCGATTTGGCAGGAGAATGATCCGCGTATAAGAACAAAATGCTGCCCTCAACTTTTTTGAGAACCCGCATCCAGATGTCAAATGTTGACGGTGTGATTTTAAAATTGTTGTTAAAACAACAAAAAACGAATCCTGCCGAAGGCAGCCCCAACTCTTCCCTGGTAAATTGTTTCTCCGAGAAAACCCTTTGAGAAGGGTTGACTTGATAGTTTGGAAGATAAGCGAGTTTTTCGGAGTAATACTTTTGAGAACTGACTGGTATAATTGTTTTGTCAGCAATCAGATAATCGTAATATTCGGCGCCCATCGTGCCCAAGTAGCCGATATAACTCAGTTGTATTGGAGCGGCCCTGTAAGAGAAGATGCCCGCTCGGCTACCAGATGTTAAGCCGCCCAAATCAACTGCTATATCAATTTTGAGTTGCCTTGAGGCCCGAGCAACGTCTCGGTCACTCTTTGCCTTCACATCGATGAACCTATCAAATGCAATCGATACCCGTTGGCGCATTGCGTCTTGTAAATCGGGGCCATATGAAAAGGCGATCAGTTCGAATTCGTCTCTATCATGCGTTTCGAATAGTTCCACAGATAAATGCGATACGGGATGATCCCGGAAATCTGCAGAATAATAGCCAATTCGAATCTTGTTGGTTTTAGTATTCATTGGGATAGCGCCAAGAGAAGGCCTCGGTGGGTGCTTGGATCGCATCCAAATTTCGGCTGCTAGTTTCTGTAGTGCCGGCGAGTCGTCGACAACAAGCACTGTAAAGCTTTGCGACGCTCTTTCCCCGCGCTCAATCCGAGCTCTCAAATTTCTAAAGAGTATGTCAATCCCATTCCAATCACAGATCTCCATTTTTGTGTTCAGCAAGGTACCCTGAAGAAATTCATGGTCTGACTTAATCTTAAAAGCGTTCTCATAACTAACAATAGCAGCGTCTAGTTGACCAAATTTTCTAAGGACGTTTCCGCGATTGAAGTGAGCTTCGGCGAAATCTGAATCAATGGCTATCGCCTGATCATAATCCTTAATAGCCGCGTCCAATTGCTCGATCGTTTCAAACGCGACCCCACGGTTAGAGTAGGCTTTCGCGAAATCCGGCCTAATCGCGATGGCTTTGTCATAGTTGGCAATTGCAGCATCTAGTTGCTCAAGAGCCGCTAGGGCGAGGCCGCGATTGCTATGGGCTTCGACGAAGTCGGGTTTAATTTTAATGGCTTTGTCATAGCTGGAAATAGCCGCATCTAGTTTGTTGAGTGCTGCCAGGGCAATGCCGAGGTTAGAGTGGAAATCGGCGGTACCGGGATGGATTTCTATTGCCCTACCGATCAACTCGACAGCGCGCAAGGGATCGCTGGTCTGAAAGGCGACAAGCCCCAACAAGTGTAACGCATCCGAATGTTGAGGTTCTGCTTTGAGAATCTCCTCATAGATTGCCTGTGCCTTTGCAAAGTGACCGTTTTTTTGAAGCTCTACGGCTTGCTCCAGCTTCGCATTGACATGCTCAAGTAACGATTTTGGCATAGAGCGAATATTGGCAGAGGGCGTGATTTGGCAGCACACCCCGCGCCACCTTTGGTGTGTCTACTTTGGCTTCTAGTTGCGGGCCAACTTCTCTGCTTCTGCGATCTGTTGGGGAGCCATTCTAGCCGGCATGCGGTCCCTGACACTAGCAATGAAAGGCGTGCCGATGGCTGTTATCGCGGCGCAACTGGGCCATGCCAATACACGCATGGCCGAGAAGCACTACGCGCATCTATCGCGTCTTATGTTGCGGAAACGATCCGGGCGAGTTTTCCAACTCTAGGCATAGTCCCTAAAGGGAACTTTACGAGCATCAGCAAGAAGCGCCGAAAATATAAGGGCTATATATATCCCGGCGCAGCAATGCGCCGGGATATAGTTATTTCCAACTTTAATTAATGGTGTCCACTTATGGATAGGTGCCGCAGCACCCGTTCTAACGTCGATACAGGCGAACGGCTTCTGTACGGCGAAGGTGTACATGCCTTTGAACAACGTAGGATTCCCACTCTCCTACGCTGCCCAGTTGGCGAGATTGGTGCAACTCAGATCGTTTGGGTAACGGATGCGATACACATCAAAAATCTCATCAGAACAGTACGTGAACCGCAAAAACTGAAGGCCCAAGTTTATTATTACGTCTGAGATTTCCGACAGTGTGTAGACATGCTCTTGCACGTTAAAGACAAGATTGCGGCACGTGGAAGCGCAATAAAAATCGGAGTATGCCAACATTCCCAATTTTGCCAGCAGGCGGGAGTGGAAAAGGCTTCCTCAACACGGCATAAAGCAGGTAAGTTTGCGCTATGCTGTTTGCCCGGTGCGGCCAGCATCAACAATTTGGGATGGAGGCGACGATGAGAGGCGTGTTCTTGGCGGTCATTTGCCTTCTGGCGTCGATCGGGCCTGGTCTGACGCAGCAGAATCCGCCAATTTATCTGACCGGCGGCCACCTCGTCGACGTGATCCGCGGCGAGATTTACGAAGATATTGGCGTCCTCATCGAAGGCGATCAGATTACCGGTCTGTTCTTCGACTTCCCCTACAACGAAGACCGCGTTCCCGAAGATGCGGTCCGCGTTGATGTCGGTGGGAAATACCTCATCCCCGGAATGTTGGATCTGCACGTTCATGCCAACACACCAATCGAAAATATTGACATCGACATGGAACGTTTTTTTAAAATGTTCATCGCCGGTGGTGTGACGACAATTCGAGCGATGTCGAATGATATGGACGCGCTGATCCGCATGAAGTCCGACATCGATAGCCGCCGCATGCACGGTCCTAATATTATTGTCGGATCATTTCCTGCTTTTGAGCAAGCGCCGGGATTTCCCAAGGTGGAACGCACCACGATCGTCAACAACGCCCTTGAAGCCCGTGAGGTGGTGCGCGATTTTGCCTACCGAGGCGCCGAGTGGATCAAGTTTTATAACTATGGCGATGAGGAGATCACGAAAGCCGTGGTCGACGAAGCACACCGCCACGGCCGTAAAGTGATGGGCCATTTCACAACAATCGGTGCTGCCGAGGCTTCCCGATTGGGCGTGGACAGCCTCGAACACACTGTCGCCTTGTTGCAGAAATCCCTGGACTATGAGGATAGTATATCGCTGACCGACAACGGCTATTACCGAACGTTCATCCTGTGGCCAAAAGTGAATGAAGAGAAACTGGACGCCATATTCAAGGTGCTCGTTGAAAACGGTACTGCGGTCGTACCCACACTCACCATCCAGAACTTGCTATCCGATCCGGAGGGGATCGCCAAGCGTAGTTCCCATTGGTTCGAGTTCTACCAGCAGGACATCTATCAGATGTTCATGGGCGGATTTAAACGTGTGCCTGAAGTGTTCGATTTCCGCGACACAAAGGATATGTGGCGCGAAAGCATTCTCGTGCAGGCTCGACAAATGGCCCGTTTTGTTGACATGGGCGGCAAGGTGGGAACCGGATCGGATTTAAAGCCTGTGCCACCGGTTGTTCCGGGACTCTCCACTCATCAGGAGCTTGAGTACTTCGTCGAGGGCGGTATGACACCGTTACAGGCGCTGCGATCGGCGACAATCACTTCGGCCGAAATTCTCGGATGGGAGGAGCGGTTTGGCTCGATTGAGGTGGGAAAACAGGCCGACATTGTCGTGATCGACGGCAATCCCCTCGTCGACATCACAGCGGTCTCCAACATCGACATAGTAGTCCAGGCGGGACGTGTCTACCGAATCACCGAGCTCAAAAACGAGCTTAGGCGCTGACGCCGCACAATCGACTCATTTTGTCGAAAACGTCGATTTTGCATAGGGCGAATATTAGAAGAGGGCATGATTTGGCAGCACGCCCGACGCCACCTTCGGTGTGTCTACTTTGGCTTCCAGTTGCGGGCCAACTTCTCTGCTTCTGCGATTTGTTGGGGAGTCATTCTGGCCGCCATGCGGTCCCTGCGTGACGCAGCGCTGGCATCTTCCTTGGCGGCCAAGCTGAACCATAGGTGCGCCTGAACCAAGTCCGCCGCCACGCCGCCATCACCACTAGCGTAGATAACGCCAAGACTGTTCTGTGATGCCAAGAAGCCTTGATCCGCCGCAAGGCGGTACCACTTCACGGCCTCTTCCGTGCTGCGCTTAACGCTTTCCCCTCGTTCGTATATGCCCCCAATGGCGTTCTGAGAGTCCGGGTAGCCTTTGTCGGCGGCTTGGTGATACCACTCCAACGCCTTGACGTAGCTAACATCGACGCCCTTTCCCTCGAAGTACATGACGCCGATATTGTGCATGGCGTAGACAACGCCACCTCGGACGGCAGATTGGTAGAGCTTCATAGCTATCGCAAAGTCGCCCTTTTGATCGGCAGCGTAGGCGGCCTCGGTATCCTCTGTGGGTCCCGCTATAGCCGGGCTGGCGAGGGCAGCGGCTAGCAAGAAACATGCGAGAAATGAGTGCGCGAAAAATGTCATGGCGTATCCTCCGTCGTGTGACACCAGCCGAGCCTACCGCGCTGGGGCCAGCCTGAGTAAGAGTTCGTCGCTAACGCCGATTCCGTCGTAGGGCAGATATTGGTAGAGAGGCCGGATGAGGGCCTGCATGACTCCCTCTCAGGGAAGTGTAGCGGAACTAGATTAGCAACATTACTAGGCGGTGCCTCTCGGTCAGGATGTGCCAGCGCCTTATCTATTATATGTGCGTCTAGCGCCCCAACCTCGCTCCGGTTGTAGCCCGGTGGTTGCCAAAATAGGAATTTTGCTCTAATTAAGGTGTAGTTACACCATAATACATTGATTTAAATGTATTATATAAGAAATATCGCACCGTGCGATCTCTCTTCCCCTAAGAGCGGGCCGCCTCGTGGGGGGACACGCGTTCTGGTGACCGGGCCCGTGGGCTAAGTACTCGGACGGATGCGCTTTCTAACGGGTTCGTGTCAGACCCAAACGCAAAATTCGGTTGATCAATTCCGGGTACTCAAGACCGTCATGTTGCGCAGCATTGGCGAACTCCTCGATCTTGGCGATTTCGGGATTGGGGTTAGCTTCGAGAAAATACGGTACGCCGTCAACCCCCAGACGAAAATCTATGCGAGCATAACCATCCAACGCCAAAGTGCTGTAGATACGCTTAGCGGAACGTTCGATACGTGCCTCCAACCCTGGCAAAAGACCTTCTGCCGGACCTTGCAGTATATCATGCCGTTCCTGATAGTCCGGATCGTGTTTGACCTTTTCGGTGGCTACACGGTGGCCGCCCAGCTCCAAGTCGCCGAATTCGAGCTCCCAGATGGGCAGCACGCGCACGCGATCGTTGCCGAGCACCCCCACATATAACTCGCGGCCATCAATGAATTGCTCGGCAATTGCTGCTGTTCCTATACGATCGTGAATGAATTCCACGCGTTCGATGAGTTTCTTCTCGGTGTCCACCACCGAGGCTTGAGCGATGCCGAGGGATGCATCCTCACTCAAACTTTTGACAATGAGCGGGTACTCGAGCCGAGGCCGCCGCCTGATTTTCCGCCGCAGGGGAAAAACGGCGAAGTACGGCACTGGGATGCGATGGTAGGACACAAGCTTTTTGGCGAGATCCTTGCCACGCGAAAGCATAAGGCCGCTCGGATTGCACCCTGTGTACGGAATGCGGAGCAGTTCAAGATAGCTGGCTACGTTCTGATCGTAAACCGCCTCGCCATGGAACTGCTCAAGTAAATTGAAAACAATATCGGGCTTCCAGTCGTTGATTTCGGTGCGAATGGACTTGAGTTCGTTCTGTACGCCGAGCGGCCGCACTTCGTGACCGTTGGCACGCAGGGTGCTCACCACATCGTATTCGGTCTTCCAGGTATGGATATCCTTTTTGCTGTGTCCCCTAAGGGTATTGGGGGGCATAAGGTCGGGATGCAGCAGCACCAGAACGCGGAGCTTTTTCATAACGCGAACCACTCACGGCGCGACGGATTATACAATGAGCGCACCGCCATGGCCGTCAGCAAGATGGTAAAATCCATCACGAGCTGGCGCTGGGGACCGACGGCCCGCAATTTCAACTCCCGGCAGCGGCCGATCATGTTGTCGATGACGGTATCCAAGGTCAGTTGATGCTCTCGCGTCCACTTAGCGACCATCTGCCGGATTTGGGTGCGGTTGTGCCGCAGAAATTGGGATGCGGGCGGCGAGCGGCGGTGTTTGGGGTCGGCCGAGAAGATACGGTATAGCTCCTTATCGTAGGTCTTCGGATAATACACCGCATAGCGCGCCTGTTTTTTGTCGTAATATTCGCCGAGCGTGTACTTAAGCGTGCTTAACGGGTCGACTTTGAACTTGCGCGTAAGCTTGGGTTTTTCCTCAACGATCTCTCCCATCAGCTCGTCAACGTATTCGAGCTTCTTGAGCGCGCCCCAGCCAGCGTAACGTTTACGCCACGCAGAGCGCTGCCACAACCACACGGCAAACGTCTCGGCAAAATCCTCATCAGGATGACTCTGTCCATACCAAAGCGGCAAGTGTTGGACAAAATTCTTGCTGGCAGAATTGGGACGATAATGGCTGGGATAGCGTTTGGACGACAAGCCGAACAGTTTTTGCCAGCGGCGGCGGCGATGGAGTTGGTACGCATGCTGGATGGCGTGCCCAGCTTCGTGGCGAAGAATGCGCATGCACTCGTGCGCCATACCGCCCTCGACCTCCAGCATCTTCTTCTTTTCAAGACGTCGAAGTCGCGGATGGACAAGATAGAAAGGGATCGCGATACCGGGCGTGCTGTCCGGAGCGAACCATTCATTGGAAATCCATGCATGGGGTTTGATGCGGAGGCCGCGGTGCTCAAGCTCGCCATAGAGTTCAAACAAGCAGTCCTCGAGCCACGTGCCCTCGACCGTGACCTTGAGGTCCTTGAGACGCATTTGCAAAAGGCGCTCGTCAGAGTAGGCCGTCCAGGAAAATCGGCGGGTCATAGGACTCCAAGGTTCGGCGGGTAATATGCAATAAACTCAATACAGTTTTACCCCTGGGCCAGCGCCGAATGCAACGGCGACCGCACGCTCACGTTGATCATTCCCAAAAAGACGCGTAGGCTTATCGTAATGATGAATGCATAACGCAGCTTATCGGCCGAGGGGAGGGGATGACGCAGATGATTTTTCGCATATTGGCACTCACGATTCTGGTTATCATGACGGCGGGCTGCGCAACGCCTGGAACGATGCCAGGCGTTGCGCAGCCCGCCGTCAATACGGAGATGGTCCAGCAATACCGCCTGATAGTTACGCAATATAGGCGAGATGCCGGTGAGGCCCTAATTCCTCAGTCGGCAAAATAACGACACGCTGACGGCGTGCCCGAAAAGCAAGGAAGCTAGACCTATGAAAAGCGGAACCACAAACATGAACCGGCGCAGTGCTCTTTGCTCTAGTGCGGCTGGCGTGGCAGGACTTGCCGTATTCGCCGGGTCCGCGCGCGCTACCTCAAAAATGTCGGCCTGGACCGAACAAGAAAAGGCGCAGGTGGCGTTGGTCAACGTGTTCTGCGGCCTGTGGGGCGATAAGACTGCGACCGTGGACCAGATCATGCGCCACATGACCGAGGATTGCAGTTTTAAGATTAGCGGCCAGCCCGCCACCACCGGTGCCAAGAACGTCGCTGCGTTGTTCGAGACGTTTTTTAAAGGTGGTGTGCGCTATGAGATGGTGGTCCACGAAACCTTCGCCACCGGTCCGGTGGTTGTGCATTCGCGCACCGATATAACCGTGCGCCCCGATAAACGCGAGGCGCCAGGCCCCATCGTCGGCGTCTATGTGTTCAAAGATGGCAAGATTCAGGAGTGGGAAGAGGTGATCTACAAAACGTAGACGATCTTTCCTACATCACGCCTGGATACGCACCGCCATCCAAGAGAATATTCTGACCGGTCATGTAGCCCGAGTGCGCGCTAGCGACAAACGCGCACCACGCACCGAATTCATCGGGATCGCCGGACCGGCGCGTGGGATTGGCTGCGGTGCGCTCCACTTCCACGTCATCGACCGTCACGTTGCGCGACGCCGCAATGTTTTCCAGATACTGCCGCAGACGCTTGGTATTGAAAAACCCAGGCAGAAGGCTGTTCACGGTCACACCGTATTGCGCTACCTCGCGGGCAATGGTGCCCATGTACCCGGTGAGCCCCGCGCGAGCACTGGTGGATAGGCCGATGAGGGGCATGGGCATTTTCACCGCTTGCGAGGTGATGTTGATGACACGTCCCCAGCGTTGTTCAATCATGTTATCCATCACCGCGTTGGTCATGAACACCGCGTAAAGCATATTGCCGCGCAGGGCTTTGAGCCAGATTTCCTCGTCCCAGGTTCGAAAATCGCCCGGCGGTGGACCGCCCGCGTTGTTCACCAGAATATCCGGCTTCGGACACTGCCCGAGGACGGCAGCGCGACCCTCGTCGGTGGTAACGTCGCCAGGCGCTAGTACGACTTTACCGCCGGTTTCCTTTTCAATCTTCGCCGCCGTACCTTTGAGCTTGGCTTCGTCGCGACCGTTGATGGCGACGGTGACGCCGCATTTCGATAACGCCAACGCACAGGCCTTGCCCAAGCCTTCGCTCGATCCGCTCACCAGCGCCGTGCGCCCCGCGATACCCATGTCCAAACCTTGTGTCATATCGCAAGCTCCCTTCGTATGTGTGCGATTGTCCTACCTCACCTCGCGCATCAGGTCACGCCCGGAAACGAGCCACCGTCCAGGACAATATTCTGGCCGGTTACATAGCCCGAATGCGCGCTGGCGATAAACGCGCACCAGGCCCCGAATTCGCTGGCTGACCGATGCGCCGAGACGGATTGCCCGCGGCGCGCTCGACAAGAAGTTCCTCGACGGTCATGCCATGATTTTTACCGCGCGACGGAGAATATTCACGCAAGCGTTTCGTGTCATGCGGACCGGGCAGCATGTTATTGACCGTCACATCGTACTGGGCTACTTCGCGAGCGATGGTGGCGGAATAACCTGTCAGCGCCATGCGTGAACCGGTGGTGAGCACCACCCAAGGCATGGACAGTTTTACCGCGTTGGAAGTCATGTTGATAATGCGACCCCAGCGTTGTTCGATCATGTTTCCGATCACGGCATTGGTGAGAAGAACAGCGGAGAACATTTGCGCCTCAAGCGCAGCAATCCAGTCGGCATCACCCCAACTGCGCTGCGCGTCTGGACGCGGACCGCCCGCGTTGGTGACAAGAATGTCCGGGGCGGAGCAAACCTGGAGAACGGCGGTGCGTCCTTCGGATGTGGTGACATCGCGCTGGGCATAAGCGACGTGCGCACCTGTCTCCTGCGCGATTTCCTCCGCAGCGGATTTAAGTTTTGCACCATCGCGCCCGTTGATGGTCACCGCGACGCCCGCTTGCGCCACCGCCGTCGCGCAAGCGCGCTCCAAACCTTCGCTTCTGGCGCAGACCAAAGCGCAGCCCCCGGCGATACCGAGATCAAAACCATTCATGGTACGAGCTTATACATGAGGATAGCCCACGATACCTGATGCCTCTACTGCACCTGCAATTCGACCGGTGCCAATTCTTCGACCTCGAAGACATAAGATGCGCCGGACTTGGGAAATTTTGGCGGGATAAGGCTGCCGGTCATAACCAGTTGCCCGGCTTTCAGGTGCTTACCGCATACCCAAGTGAGCTGCTAGCCAAACCACCATATCCAACGTGTGACCGATGGAGTCTTTCGTCGAACCTCGCCGACGATTTCACCATTGCATGTGAGCGTACCTTTCCGGGCGGACAGATCAAGAGAGGCTCCGCCGTCATCCCCCATAATAACGGCAACACTCCAACTGGTGCCGGCGACTCCGCCGAAGGTTGCACCGGAACACTCAAATCATCAACCGCTTCCTCACCCTCTTCCTCTCCCAACGCTTCTTCAAGCCCCTCGCCGACCGCGAACGGATCAGACGCGACTTCGGGTTCAGGCGCGGCCTCCGAGCTAGGGGCGCATTCCTAACTAGGTTTTCGGTGTCGGCTTGCTCAGATCCTGCAGCAGAATCTTCACCGAGCTCATTTCCGTCCATAGGAGTCACCAACTACATCTAACCGTTGCGTGTGGGCGGATTCTCATAAACCGTCAGCGTGGGGCCAAACTCGGTAGCGGCGAATTCACCAATCAGGCAGGGCTGTGCAACTGCCCGGCTATCAACGCGTCGATGGCGCGCGCCACTTCACCGGCTGCATGGAGCTGCGGATGAGTCCAATCATCAAAACGCCCATTGAAAGGCCGCGCGAGACCGAGATCATAAAGCTCTTGATGGAGTCGTTGGTGTTTCGGCGCAGTCATTCCCTCGGGTGCATATATATAGACTGGCGCGGGCGAGGCGCAGGCTTCAGAACACATCGACACGGAATCTCCCGTCACGACAATGGCATCCGCGAGCGCGAGGAATCCCATATAGGGGTTCTCACCGCCGTCGCACCACAAAAATACGCAGCGCGGTTCGGGAACAGCATCGTTGATCGCCCGCTCGGCCGCGATACCAGTACGCCGGGACGTCGTCAACAACACTGATCCGCCAACTTCCGCCGCCATAAGATGAACCTGACGCCCGAGTTCAGCGGCGCGTTCCAGCGGAAACGGCTTGCTGTGTGTCGCCCCACCCACCAGCACCGCAATGAACGGCCGCGGAATACCGCCCACGGTCGTTTTCCATTGCTCTGCGGCGAGATCGAGGCCCGCACGGTTGACGCGGTGCAGCGCGCCAGTGATGCGCATGATGTTGAAGGAAGTGCCAGTGGGCAAACGGCCGTCGTGGTTCGGTGCGACGATGAGATCGAAATCGGCGGCGCCCCGGCGGCCTGGAAACATGAGATGCACAAGGATAACCGGCTTACCAGCGTGACACTTGATCCAGCGAGCCGCCGGCCCCGTGCGCCGCCCGGCGGCAATCACAACATCGGGCCAGGGCGGGGCAATGAGCGCGCGCGCTTCCGGGGTCAGGCCGAAAAGGCTCGCCCCGGTGACAGCAGCGGGTAACTTGGCGAGCGGATTGTAAAGGATGCCCTTGACGGTGAACGGACGGCCCAACGCTTCGGCCACGCCCAGTACCTGAGCCGCATTCCCAACGCGGTCGTCCGTCAATACCCAAATGAGCGGCGCTTGCGACATAAGAATTTTTGTCCCCTATAACATTCTCTTACATCACATATATAGAATGGTGATAGCTAGGTGTGATGGACGTTTCTGTCGAAAATTATTGCCGGATGTGGGAGCTTCAGCCTTCAGGATCGAAGATAAAAACACATTCCAGCATTCTGCATCCGGTTAAAAGCTCCGACGGCGAAGACTTTCTAAAAATCTTCAAACCTTCCAGCGGCGAACTGAGGTCGACCGGCGTACTTCGCTGGTATGGCGGACATGGGGCCGCGACATTATTGAAGTCGGGCGATAAAGCACAGCTTCTATAGCGCATAGGCGGACAGTCGCTCTCGGATTTGATTCACGCAAGGCGAGATATTGAGGCTACCACCATCTTAGAACCAGCGGACGATTGCCCGACTCCCCCCTCCTCGGGCCAGCCGTCGGGCAATCCACGCGGGGAAATGCGGCTATCCACCCGGATATCCGTTCCAGGCGGAAACTCCCGCCGTAATTTTCGAAGAACGACCTGCGCACTGAGTTGATCGTCAGATTCCTGAACGATGGGGCGTTGCGTTAACAGGATATATGATGAGGGCGAACTTAATTTCTCGATCAACTCAATCTGTTCTTCCTGCGGCACGCTTTCTACCAACTTCTTGATGGCGATGATCTGGTCGGCCGCCTACGACGCGGCTGCGGCAGCTGCGATCTCGTCGCGGAATATGAGGTAGACGGTAAGCGCGGTGACATTGATGAGGACGATCACGGCCAGGAGAACCGCGAAGACCCAGCCACTCAGGCTATCAGAAATCAGCCGGTTCATTTGGTGGTGACTTCCGGCGTGAACATGTAGCCCCCACCTCTCACGGTTTTGATAAACGTCGTAGTCTTCGGGCTAGCTTCTATTTTTCGCCTCAATCGCCCAACTTGCACATCGATGGAACGGTCGAAGGGAATCGCGGCCCGCCCCCGGGCCATGTCCAGCAGTTGATCCCGGTTCAACACTCGGCGGGGGTGACCGACAAAGGCGATCAACAGATCATATTCCCCGGCCGTCAGGTCAACATCTGCACCGTCTTTCTTTAGCGTACGCGTGGCCGGATCCAGCTCAAAACCGGCAAACATAAACTTCTCGGTTCGCCCGCCTCCGGTATTCGGCACGCTGAACGACGTGGCCCGGCGCAGGACTGCCTTGATACGCGAGGCCAGTTCGCGTGGATTGAATGGCTTGGCGATATAGTCGTCGGCGCCAACTTCAAGACCGATAATGCGATCAACGTCTTCTCCCATGGCGGTGAGCATGATGATGGGAATTCCGGACTCGCCCCGGACACGCAGGCACAACGACAGCCCATCTTCGCCGGGCAGCATGAGGTCGAGTACCAGCAAGTCGAATGACCAGTCTTGCATGGCCTGACGCATTTCGTGCCCGTTTTTGGCGGTTGTGATCCGGAAATCGTGCTTGGCCAGAAAACGACTCAGCAGTTCACGAATCTCGGCATCGTCATCGACGATGAGAATATGGGGTTTCGCTGCCTCAGTCGGCGTGGACACGTGTCGGTCCCCTCATCCTGCAGCGCTGCCGCTACTCGGTCCCGTTGCTATATAGGTGGCAGGGGGCCCCTCCAATAAACGCGCAACGAATTCAGACGGATAATGGCAACAATCTGTAAGTAACAGGCAAGTTAGTTACAGATTGTTACATTATCAAACAGCGCTGGATACAGCAGACACGGGGCCGACATCGCATTGTTACAAGCGACGCCCAATATGACGTCACCAACCAGCGTGGTGCCAAAGCCGTTGAAAGGAGAGTGTTATAGCCCTATTCGTGATTTCCTGCGTCGCCGCAACTGCAATGGTCACGGTCTTGTCCATGATCCACGCGTCGAGGTGCTAAAACTCCTATCTGCGGAAAACCTACAAAAACTAGATTTTTCGCACCCGTTGTTAAAGATGACCTTGGGTTCTCGTTGGGCTTTCCCCAATCCCCTTCACCCCAGATCCCCGGGTCAATAAACCGATAGGATATGGGCATGGCGGTGCGGGTGAGGCACCATCGCAACGGGGACTTACTGGGAGGAGCGATGAAACGGCATTTGATCTCGGCGCTATATGCTTCGACATGCCTCGCGTTTATTGGCGCGAACGCCCCAAGTCTGGCCGCGAGCGCGACTATCAGTATCGATAGCGATGATATAGCGGGCGTCGTAACAGGCCCGAACGGACCGGAGGCCGGCGCCTGGGTCATCGCTGAAACCGATAGGCTTGATACGCGCATGATCAAGATCGTCGTCGGTGACGATCAGGGCCGTTTCGTGCTGCCGGATATGCCCGACGCCAGCTACAACCTGTGGACACGCGCCTATGGTCGGATCGATTCCGATACGGTTGAAGCTAAGCCGGGTAACGGCGACGTCGCATTGAAACTGAACGCGCCGCCGAACGAGCAGGACGCGCGCAAATCTACCCCGCCAATTACTGGTTCTCGCTGATCGAACCGCCGGCGGAAGCTGATTTCCCGGGCTCCGGCCCCAGCGGCAAGGGCATTAATCCCGGTTTCTCCAATCAGCAGCACTGGATGGCGCATCTGAAAGAGCAGTGCCACTACTGCCATCAGCTGGGCACCAAGTCGACGCGCGAAGTCGCCGGAGCAAACAAGATCGAAGCATGGAATGAGCGCCTCAAGATGGCCTGCCCTGAAGGCGATCCGACCGTAGCCGTGCACGGCGGAGCGTTTTCCGCGACCATGCAGAACAATATGACCCGCTTTGGCCGTCAACGCGGCCTCGACATGTTCGCCGACTGGTCCGAGCGGATTGAGAACGGCGCAGTGCCGGGGCGGCCACCGCGCCCGTCGGGCCTTGAGAAAAATCTGGTGATCACGCTGTGGGATTGGGCCAGCGAGCACTTCGTCCACGACGAAGCCACATCCGACAAACGCGATCCGGTAGTCAACGCCAACGGCCCGGTGTACGGTGTGGACAGTCTGGCGGCGAATTTGGCCATCCTAGATCCGATCACGCACGAGACGGAAATTGTCCCCATTCTGAACATGCTGGGTACTGGCCAACTCATGAACACACTGTCGGTACACAATCCCATGCTCGATCAGAAGGGCCGGGTATGGATGACCATGCTCGGCGGCGAGGGTCAACCGTAGGAGGCGTGCGAGAATCCTAAGAACAAGTTCGTCAAGTATTTTCCCAACCAGGCGAAGACCACGCGACGTGTTTCCATGTACGACCCGGCGACTTGGAAGGGCCGCGGTCTGTGGTCCAACTACGCCGAAGTGCCATTAGGGCATAAGGAAGACGGCTTCGGTGCCTATGGCAAGATGGTTCACTTCCAAATTAGGCCTGATCCGCTGGCCCACTAAGAGTACTGCGCTCTGCAGGCAGGCCGCCGGATTACCTCCGGCGGCCTGCCTAGTTTCTGGGGCAGGATAAACGGCGGCCCGCGAGGCAAATATTTGGGCAAAAGTGATTAGTTGACCCCTTAAATCCCATAGAATAGTTTTTGGCCCGCCCGGAAATCGGCCTGTTATGCGGCAACTCAAAGGCGGGTGAGTTTGACTTGGCAATTAATCGCGCCCCGGCTACCAAGTTCCGTTCGTTGCGCTTACCAGAGTCCACGGAGGCATCTAAATGAGTTTGCGAAAAGAAATCGCCATAGGCCTTATCGCCGCCGCCCATGCGTAAAGTTTTTCTCTCATGCGCACTGGCATTGTTGCCGCTGTCAGGTGCAATGGCCGACGGTGACGCAGCGATGGGCAAGCGCCAATTTACCCCCTGCTCGGCTTGCCATACCGTGGAGGCTGGCGGACCGAACAAGGTCGGCCCCAATCTCCACGGCATCATCGGTCGGACGGCGGGATTGCGTGAGAATTATGTTTATTCTCCGGCTCTGAAAGCTTCCGGCGTTGTATGGACGGACGAGAACCTGCGGGCGTGGATCAAAAAACCCATGGCGTTCATAAAAGGCACGAAAATGCCCTTCGGGGGCTACCCGTCTAAAGTCATGCAGAACAACATTATCGCCTACCTTAAAGAAGCGACCAAATAGCTGGCACCCTGATGGGAGCTCCGCATGGCGGCACCTAAAGAAGAGTTCGACTTTGTCGTCATCGGCTCGGGATCCGCTTGGGACGTAGACTTCTGTCCACGCCGGAGTTGAGCGCGTTTTATGAACGTGAAATTCAGCCCGGCGAGGAGGTGCAAACGAACGATGAGATTCTCGATTATTTGCGCGCCAAAGGCTCGACCGTGTTTCACTTTATAGGTACCGCGTGCATGGGGCCAGCGACCGATCCCCGCGCGGTCGTCGGTGACCAGCTGTGTGTGCATGGCGTGGAGAGGCTACGCGTCGCTGACACTTCGGTGATGCCCACCATGCCGTCCGCCAATACCCACGCCTCAACGATGATGATTGGCGAAAAGGCAGCCGACATGATCTTGAATAAGGCACCGCTTACGCCAAAATAAGAAAAGACCGGACGCGAGGTATGCGTCCGGTCTTCTTATCTTGAGTAGCTGTTAGCTACTTCTTGGTCAGCGAGTCCGTCCACTGGCGCACCAGTTGACCGGCCACGTCTCGCCCACCCATCCCGAACGCAACAGCCACTGCGACGGCCGCAGCGCCGACGACGATAGCGAAGGCGATATTGATGATGTCGCTCGCCACTCCCATCTGGTCCATACCCATGGCCACCGCCAGCACGACGATGGCGATGCGCGTGGCAACACCGAGCAGACCGGCTTGGGGCGGGCCCGCCGACTTCACGGCGTTGGCCGCGATGTTGGCGAGAAACAGCCCGAAGCCGATAATAAGAAGCCCGAGGATCACGTTCCCGGCGAACAGCAGGAACTCGGTCACCAGATTAGCCAGTGAGTTGAACTCGATAAGACTGAGGGCTTCCACCACCGCGAACAGCACCACCGCGACAATCAGCAAATAGCCGACGATCTGCGACGGTGTCCGGCTACCCGCCGCGGTTTCGGCTTTCGCGAGGCCGATACGCTCAAGCACACGGTCAAAGCCGATGCCCGCCAGCAGGTTTGTCAGCAAGCCCGCCACCACTTTGGCCACCACATAAGCCACCACCAAAACCAACGCTGCGGCGAAGATATTGGGAATGGCCGCCAGCACCTGATTGAGCATGTTGCTGGCCGGAGCGGTGATAGCTTGAAGTTCAAGAGCGCTCAGCGATGCCACCAGCACCGGGATCAGGATCAAGATGAAAACGATGAGCCCGATGACGTTGGAGAGCCGATGATCGCCAAGCGCAGTTTGCAAGCCGGTCTGGCGACTAAACCTATCGGCCCCCATGGCGTCGAGAACATTGGTGACAATGCTACGCGCAATACGCGCGACGAACCAGCCGACGACAAGAATGACGGCCGTCGCCAGGATGTTCGGCAGGAACGCCAGCCCTTTGTCGATCAGGCCCTGGACCGGCGAAAGCAAACTGTCAAGTTTGAGCGGGCTTAAGATCGCCGGCAGGAACAGAAGAAACGTCAGCCAATATACCGTCCCGGCGATAGCGTTGGTGATCGGTAGACTGTCGCCTTCCCTCTCGGTGACTCCTTTGAGCATGTCGTCGAAGTTGATGGCATTGAGTGCTTTGCGGATCACGAAGCGGAGACCCGTCGCAATGATCCACGCTATGGCCGCAAGAAGAACCGGCGTGATAATTAGCGGGGCATAGCCGAACCCCGCGGTGAGGAATTCGCTCAGCGGTTCGGTGATCTGGGAGAGACCGAGAACCCTGAAAAAACCCACCAGGACGAACAGCATCAATATGACGAACACGATGCGTCCAACCCATTGTTCGAGCCCCAACCCCTCCGAGCTTCCGGACCATTCAGCCAGACGCTTACTGATGCCGATACGGCTGAGCGCCGCGCGCACAGCCCGACCGATCAGCGCGGCGAGAATCCATCCCACGGCCAGAACAACCAACGCCCCAAGCAATGTCGGAACGAAACCTGATATCTGCTCCATAGTATCCCTCCTCCATGAGCGCCCCTCGGCGCGATCATCCGCTTAGGCATGCCTCTAAATAACGCCCGAGACCTGCCGCAGTTTTTCTCAAAAAACAATCCAAGGCTAACATATTCCGGCGAGTTAGACCGTAAGAACCCTATGTCGTGTCGTCTATTAAAATCGTGTCGTCTTTGAGGTATTCTTGTTTTGTTCTTTATGCTGGGCTAGAGTTTGGCATATACATTGCGGCCCATACCCCCGCCCCCTCTGGCCCAAGTCCCTCGACGGCCTACTTCCCCGACACCGCCGTGGGCCACTACGAACGCCACCAACGAGTCGGCGTAGACGATGGCGTGCTCGTGATTCCCGAATTGGCCTATTCGTTCGTGCGACCTGACGACCAGCGGCGGTTCGGTGTATAAATGTCGTTTCATTTTTAGGGGCTGAATAAGAACCGGGCGGCCCCAAATAAGAGCCGCCCGGCCTCCCCCTCCGGCGGTGAACGCCGGCATCCCCAGTCCGCCAATGGCACGCGTCCTCAGAATGAAAGTCTTGCCTGAAGCCTCTCTAACCCAAGGCCGGGCTAGTGTAGGTGACCGCCACGAAACTGAAAGATGAATGGACTGGACGAGCCGGCTCGCTGAGGCGTTTTTGGGTCAGTGTTGCAAAAAAGACCCAACATTGACTGTCGCAAAGCAGGTAGGAGGACGCCCCGGTTTACTAAGGCGGGTGGTTGCAGCGCACTTAAAAGTGATAGGCGAGCGATGCCTTGATGTCCTCCGCGGGACAGCGCGGCCGGTGCCGAGTCACGGCGCCATCATGATGATTGTCCCTGGCGGCGGTACGGTGCCAAGCAGCCGGGTTTGCCGCGCGAACGCGGATATCCGGCAACTCTTTGCGGTCATGTAGAATTCAACCAAATGTGCGACATACCGGGTGCTATCTCGAACGCAGTGGGCCGTTGTTCATCGGTGTGATATATTTTTGATCGTTTAACGCGAGAGGATTTGCCATGACGGATCATATGACGACGTGGGCGAGCGGCTTCGCTATTTACGCCAGCGTCTTACTGGTCAGCGCCGTTCAAATTGTCCCCGCCTCCGCCCAGCAGTTCGCGCCGGGCAATCAACTGGTGAACGATAGCGCCTACGCCATTGGCCGGGAACGCTGGAGCGATGCCGCAGACTTGGCCGAAAAAGCGCTACGCAGCGGGGAACTGACGTTGGATAACGTTCCTCCAGCCTACAACAACCTGTGTATAGCGTTGTCCGGAGAGCGCAAATTTAACGAAGCCATTGAGGCATGCGACAAAGCCGTCGGCTTGCGCCCGCGTCAATGGAGCTTCTACAATAACCGAGCCAATATCTATTTTTACCAAGGCGATTTCGACAAGGCGCTGGCCGAATACTACAAGGCGATGACGTTCAATTCCGGTGGAAGCATTCTAATGCATAACATCAGCGTGACATTGGAATACCGCAAGCATAGAGGGCGACAGCCGGGTACATCGACCGACGCCGAGAAATCGAGCTAATTTTTCCGTCGAACGGAAGCAGCCGATTGCAGCGCGGCGCGCCGAAAGGAATTTATGTGCGCGCGCTACGAACTGATCACGAGAATTGAACATCTTGTGGCGCGATTCGGACTGATCGCGATGCCGACGGCCTTCTCTCCTCACACAATCTGAAATCAGACCCACCAGTCGCGTTCCCGTGGTCAACCAGGGCCGGTCGCCTGCCAAAGCCTCTTGGCGCCTGAGAGTCTCCTGGCAGGCGCAACCCATAATCAACGCGCGAACAGAAACATTGAGCGCACGACCGACATTTCGCTCGCTTCTTAGCCGGCGCTGCCTAGTGCCCGCATCGGCGTATTTCGAATGGAATAGCGCCGGACGGGAAAAGCGGAAAATGCGCGCCCGGCCCTGCGGTAACGACTGATTTTCCTTTGCCGGTCTTTACGACGACGATCGCATAACCATAATCACCTGTGCCCTAGCCTCCGCCAGAGCCCAAATCCATGATCGGATGCCGGTCATCCTATCGCACCAAAATGAAAGCGTGTGGCTCGATCGTTCTCTACCTTTTGACAGCGCGAAAGCCGCCCCAAGCCCATTTGCCGAACTTCTTAGTGCCGAGGATGTGACGGCGCCCACGCGCCAAGGGGATCCGTTCGGTGACTAGGACTGTGTATGGCCAGATTCAATATGCAATCTGTCAATGACACATGAGAACCGGCAACATCGCCTCATGCATAACGTAGCCCGTCACGCTGCCAAGGATGAGTTGCCGCAGCTTCGACTGCGTGTAGGCGCCCATCACCATTAGATCTGCGCCGATTTCAGTTGTCGCTGTCATGAGAGCCCGCCCCGGGCGGCTGTCGCGCGGCAGAACCTTGCATACGACTGCTTTCACATCATGGCGCGCAAGATAAACTTCCAGATCTTCGGTGGGTGCAAACCATTCCTCTTCCTCCACCCGCAGCACCACAACTTGATCGGCGGCGGCGAAAAATGGCCGTGCAGCGGCGACGGCCCGGGTGGCCTCCCTCGAACCGTTCCAGAACACGGCGATACGTTTGAACGGCCCCACGGAGCCGGCGATGCCCGGTGGACTGGATGGTAGTACCATCACCGGCCGCCCGCTCTGCATCAGGACCGCGTTCAGCGTCATCAGACCCGAAGTCTCGTTGTCGGGTGTCGGCCGCGCGATCACTATCATGTCCGCCCGGCAGGCCCTGAGAGCAACCACCTGTTCCTCGATCCCCGTTTCCTCAAGCCAGTTCACGCCACATCCGCCCGATCCGGATGCGACTCCATCATCCATCATTCCAGCGCCGGCAATCACTTTATCGTACATTGCCCGTGCGTCCTTGCTGCGGACCGATGCTTCGCGCTCGGCCATTCCCATCATTTCATCAACAACGGTACCGGACATTGTTTCGCCGACCAGAGGTAGCGCCGCAACAGGATCGGGGCGCACATGCAGCGCGTCTACATGGCACTCGAGATTCTTGGCCATGCGCAACGCAGCTTCCAGTGCCGCGCGCGCGCCTGAGGTATCGTTGACTATGGCGAGTATATTTTTCACTGTGGACATCGTGCACTTTCCCTAGACCCGTGCCTGCCGGGCTACGTCATCATGCAGCCTAACCTGAGAGGCCGCAATGCTGGGCGGCAAGAATGCCTGAGCCAGTCAATGCAGCGGCCCGCCGACCGCAGGGTGAAATTCGTCTACGCCGTCGGGATCTTGATGAATGATAACATCGGCAGCGGGAAAGACGGCCCGTACCGCTTTTTCAACGTCGTCGGAAATTCGGTGCGCTTCAATCAACGACATGCCTTGCTCAAGAACAATATGCATTTGGATGAATTGATGAAGTCCCGCAGATCGAGTACGCAATTCGTGCACATCAAGAACTTTCGGGTGTTCGCGGGCGATAGCGCGAATATTCTGACGCTCATCGTCTGGTAATTCTCGGTCCATCAGCAAGTTGATCGACTGCATCACGATTTTCGATGCGTTGTAGATAAGAAACATACTGATCCCTATTCCGAACACGGGATCTGCCCAACTCAACTCAAAATTCGCCGACAGCACCAAAGCCACAATTACACTCGCGTTCATCAGCAAATCACCGGTGTAATGAAGCGAGTCCGCGCCCACCGCTACCGAACCTGTTTTCCTGACTACATAATTCTGAAATTGAACCAAAATGACGGTTAGAACGATGGCGAACAAAATAACAGCAATGCCAAGTTCGCTGTTGGCAATGGGCGAATGGGTGCCAAAACGCGTCGCCGCCTCAATCATCACCAATACGGCCGAGCCGGCGATAAATGCAGCTTGCCCAAGCCCCGACAACGGCTCGGCCTTGCCGTGTCCAAACCGGTGATCGGAATCGGCTGGCATGAGCGCCACGCGGACCGCCATAAAATTCAAGATCGATGCCAGGAGATCGAGCGCAGAGTCCGCAAGGCTCGACAACAGCGCCACCGATCCCGTGACAAAATACGCCCACGACTTCACACCGACAAGCAAAGCCGCAACCGCTATCGCCGCGTAGGTCGCAGCCCGCATCAACGCCGGACCGCGGCGCGAGTCAGGAGTCTTAACGCCAGCCTGACCGGCTGACTGTGTGTCAGATGTGGTCACGGATAAAGTCTCTCGGTTTTCCATACTTCAGCGGCACGCCGGTAAACTAGCCGGTCGTGCAAACGGTCACGTACATCCTGCCAAAACTCGATAGCGGTCGGTGTCAGGCGATATCCCTTCCAGCTTTCCAGGCGCGGAATGTCCTTGTCTTTGAAGCGCGCTTGCATCTCCTCAAACCGGGCCAACAAGGTTTCTCGCCGGTCCAGTACGTGTGATTGTTGCGATGCCCAAGCCGCGAGTTGGCTTTGGCGTGGCCGCGATGCGTGGTAGGCGTCGGCCTCGGCGTCGGCCACAAAATCGACCGAACCATCAACGCGCACCTGCCGTTTCAAGGATTTCCAATGGAAGCAAAGCGATGCGAACCGGTTGTCCGCGAGCTCCGCACTCTTACGGCTTTCGGTGTTGGCGTAGAACACAAAGCCGCGCTCACTCACCTCTTTCAGTAAAATCATGCGAACCGCTGGGCGGCCATCCGGTGTCGCCGTCGCCAAACTCATCGCGTTGGGCACATCGGGCTCGTTGGCGATAGCGTCTTCATACCACTGGCGAAATAACGCGATGGGATCGGCAGCATTGGGAATAGGCGGTGGTGAATCCATGAACACCAGGGTCTTAAAAGGGGCAAGACAGTCCGGTAAAGTCGGCCTTGGTTAGCGCCTTGTCAATCTTGAGGTTTTCGATCTTTTCGATAATTAGCCGGCCCCGCGTCGCCCTTTTTTTGCCACCATTGTCCGTTGATATTATTTGTGTCATCAGTCGGATCGCCTCAGTGATGCGGCTAATAGGAATTTTCAAGGGTCCGATGCCGAAAGGACATAAATAGGGTGAACGCAATGCCTGCAACCGTTTCCAAGAAATCTACGGCCGTAGCCGTGCTGGCCGCGGCTTTAA
Organism: Rhodospirillaceae bacterium; assembly: GCA_963662375.2. Taxonomy (GTDB): domain Bacteria; phylum Pseudomonadota; class Alphaproteobacteria; order Rhodospirillales; family Rhodospirillaceae; genus UBA11612. The sequence goes on along the minus strand of CAXXRP010000010.1, from coordinate 405,962 downwards.
TCATCGGTAGTTGCGCGGAAACCGCCGGCCAAAAAGAGTCGGGCGGCGCGCTACTGGGCGCGGTTCTGGGCGGCCTCCTGGGCTCGCAATTCGGCAAAGGCGACGGGCGGTTAGCCGCTACCGCGCTCGGTACACTGGCGGGCGCTGCCGTCGGCAGCTCCGTCGGCCGGAACATGGACGACGTGGACCGCATGAAAATGCGTCAGGCCGAGCGCGTTGCCTATATCTCGCCACTAAACGAAACCATTATTTGGAACAATCCGGATTCAGGAAATCACGGCTCAGTCACGCCAGTTCGCGACGGCAACACAGATAACGGTGCTTATTGCCGCGAGTTTCAATCGGAAATTATCGTCGGCGGCGAACGGCATACCGGCTATGGCACGGCCTGTCGCCAACCGGACGGGTCGTGGAAAATCGTCGAGGGCTAACGCCCAAGTATAAAAATCAGCAGTTCTAACAAATGAATGAGAAGGTTTACAAAAACCGCCCCTTCTCCTTGGAGCCGTTACTACGAAGAGCCCGCTGCCTCGCGGGACGCAATAGCCTGCGCTTCGTTCGGCGACGCGACCACCCGCGCCAAACTGACACTCAGTAATGTGCGCTCTGAATCTGCCGCGCCCTTGAGATGGGAATTCAGCCGCCGCCCCAGTTCACTGTCACGTAGTTTCGAGAAGGCGTCGGAGCTTAAGTCTAGCCCCAAACCAAAATGATAAACGAGGTCGGCAAGCGGCGTGCGCGTCAAATCACGAGTCAAAACCCACCGGTTATCATCGGACATAACAACAAAACGCGCCTGGCGTAGATCATCCAGCGCTGAGGCCAGAGCGGGCACAGGCGCCATCAGCAGCTTCGCAAGCCGTTCAGTTCGCAACCCCCGACCGTGCCGCAGAAACGTGGACAACTGTGAAATAATCTCCAAGGCCAAAAGAAGCCGCCCAGCGGCCCCCGTGCCGATACCCGCCTTGGCGGTGCGCCAGTCGGGACGCGCTGCGGTGATGACCGCGCCCGCCAAGACCACCACCCAAATCAAAAAAATCCAAACGAGAAACACCGGGACCGCAGCTACAGCGCCGTAAATGGCCTGGTAGGACGTCATACCGACCACGACCTGGGCGAAACCGTAACGCAAACCGGCGAAGAAGACGGCCGCGAGCCCCGCTCCTATCAGTGCGTCGCGCAATCGCACGCGCCTGTTGGGCACAACAATATAAATAAATGTAAGCGCGACCCAAGAAAGGAGCGCCGGCGTAATTGAGCCGAGCACAAGACCTAGGGTGGATTCCTCCGGCGTCTCGGAGAGCAAGCGCGTAAAGGAAAAATACCCTGATAAGGAGAAACTGAGACCAAGGAGCAGCGGACCAACAGTGATAACCGTCCACAACACGAGCAAGCGCAAGGGAAGCGGGCGCGGACACAGAACGCGGAAGATATGATTGAACGCTGCCTCAATGGTCAGTAAAAGCCATATGGCGCTCACGATCAAGCCGACAGCGCCGAAGGCGGTCAATTGACCGGTGGCTTCGATGAAGCCGGCGATCGTTTCGCTGATGCGCAGACCGGTATCGGGCACAAGATTGCCGACGATAAAATCCTGGGCGCGCGTGCGAAGATCATCAAACTGCGGAAATGCGGCCAGCATCGCAAATGTCAGAGCTAACGCCGGGATCACGGCGAGTGACGTGGAATAACTAAGGGCCGCCGCCGTGCGACCAATTTGTTTCTCGCCCATGCGTCGTAAAAAAAACGGAATCACTCTCTCGGGTGTGGTCAGGGCGGCTTCGGCAGCCTCCCAAAGCACCCGACAGACCCTTTTCAGACTCTCAGATACACGTAGGCGTATGGTTGCCGGTGCCATGCCTTGCCTGCCTTGCCGATCGGATGGTTTCGTGTAGGATGCCGTAACTTATTGGTTCCTGAAAGCTTTTTGGTTGCATAATTGGACATTGGCGATGGCTGAACAACAGCTTTTAATGGCAGGGAAAAAGGGCTTGATCATGGGCGTCGCCAATGATCGCTCTATTGCCTGGGGCATTGCACAGCAGGTTGCGGCACAAGGCGCCAGCTTGGCGTTCACTTATCAGGACGAGGCTCTTGAGCGCCGCGTCAAACCTCTCGCCGAGAGCCTGCAATCATCCCTGGTGCTGCCCTGCGACGTCACCAACACAGCGACGGCAGAGAGCGTATTTTCCGAAATCGACAAGAGATGGGGCGGCCTAGACTTCCTGGTCCATGCCATCGCTTATTCGGACAAGGATCAATTGCGCGGGCGTTATGTGGATACGACCCGCGACAACTTCCACAAGACCCTAGAGGTCTCTTGCTACTCGTTCACGGAAATCTGCCGCTTGGCAACACCGTTGATGAAGAGTGGCGGCAGCCTCGTCACCTTGACCTATCTCGGTGCCGAGCGCGTAACCCCCCACTACAATGTCATGGGCGTGGCTAAGGCCGCGCTTGAAGCAAGTGTCCGCTATCTTGCGACGGATTTGGGATCGCAAAATATCCGCGTCAACGCCATTTCCGCCGGGCCCATCAAGACTCTCGCGTCGTCCGGCATCGGCGATTTCCGTTACATCTTGAAATGGAACGAACTCAACGCGCCCATGGACCGCAACGTCACCATCGAAGACGTGGGCAGAGCCGGACTCTACCTATTGAGCGACTTGGGCAGCGGCGTTACCGGCGAGATTCATCACGTGGACTGCGGCTACCACACTGTAGGCATGATAGCGCCTGAATCGGCGCAGGACATATCGGACCTGCTTGCTGGCGCTAAACTCACCGAGTAACGCGATGTCCAGCAACACCTTCGGCACTCTCTTCCGCTTCACGACGTTCGGAGAAAGCCATGGCCCCGCTTTGGGTTGTGTCGTTGACGGCGTACCGCCGCGCATCCCTTTGACCGAGACGGATATCCAGGTTTGGCTAGATAAGCGCAGGCCAGGCCAGTCGAAATATACCACTCAACGGCGTGAATCCGATGAAGTGAGAATTCTCTCTGGTATTTTCGAAGGCATCACCACCGGCACGCCGGTTGGGTTGATGATCGAGAACTTTGACGCACGGTCCAAGGACTACAGCGATATCGCGGAAAAATTCCGCCCTGGTCATGCGGATTACACCTATTGGAAAAAATACGGCGTGCGCGATTATCGCGGCGGCGGCCGCCAGTCGGCCCGCGAAACGGCTATGCGTGTAGCCGCCGGCGCCATTGCGCGCAAAATTTTGGCGCTACGCCTTGGCGACAGCATAAGCATTCGCGGTGCCCTGATTCAGGTTGGGCCCCACAAGATCGATCGCGCAAAATGGGATTGGGCGGAGATCGACCACAATCCGTTCTTTTCGCCGGATGCCAACGCCGCCGAGACCTGGGCTGGGTATCTAGATGAAGTCCGCAAAGACGGCTCCTCTGCCGGCGCGGTCATAGAGGTAACGGCCGAAGGTATGCCCGCCGGATTGGGCGCGCCTGTTTATGGCAAACTTGATGCCGATATCGCTAGCGCCCTCATGAGCATCAACGCTGCCAAAGGCGTCGAAATCGGTGACGGATTCGCGACGGCGGCTATGACGGGCGAGGACAACGCCGACGAAATGCGTATGGGCCAAGGCGGTGTGGTGAATTTCCTGTCCAATCACGCGGGCGGCATTCTCGGTGGTATATCGTCCGGCCAGCCCGTTGTCGCGCGCCTCGCCATTAAGCCGACCAGTTCTATTCTAAGCCCGCGCAAGACCGTTGATATTCACGGCAAAGATACGGAAATCGTTACCAAGGGCCGTCACGATCCATGCGTGGGCATTCGCGGAGTACCGGTGGCCGAGGCTATGCTGGCCATAGTGCTGGTAGATCACTTGTTGCGCCATCAGGCGCAATGCGGCGAGTAAGATTGGGCGAGGACTTCGATGTTACAGGCAATTAGAAAAATCGCCGTCGGTATGCTTGCCGGCCTGGGCTTCCTCACCCTAATTTTACTTTCGTCCATTTTTTTTACGCTGTTCGTTCTGGACGACCTGCGCGCAATGCGCGTAACCGCACCTGACAAAATCATTCTGACTATCAACCTAGACAAAGGTTTCGTGGAGGGCGCAGCAGGCCGGGGCATCAAGGGACTTTCGTTTAAGTCCCAGACAACGCTGCAAGACGCTGTGATCGCCATCCGCAACGCGGCGGATGATCCCCGGGTTGTCGCACTTAAGGCCAATTTGAGCCAGCAAGCGCTGGGGCTGGCACAGATTCAAGATGTGCGCGATGCCGTGGCCAAATTCCGCGGCGCCGGCAAGCCCGCACTGTTATTTTCCGAAACCATCGGCGAAGGCATTGGCGCCCTGCCCGCCTATTATCTAGCATCTGCGTTCAGCGATATATGGGTGCAACCGTCCGGAACCGTGGGCGTCGCAGGAATCGGGACCGAACAACCCTTTTTGAAGGATTTTCTGGAGCGCTTTGGCCTGAAGGGGAGTTTCGTTCAGCGCAAGGAATATAAGAGCGCAGGGGAGATGTTCACCAACTCGGAAATGTCTCCAGCAAACCGGGAGGCGACAGAAGCGCTGCTGCGATCTTGGTTCGAGCAGATCGTGAAGGGCGTTGCCCTAGATCGAAACCTGTCCGAGGACGACGTGACGGCGTTGATCGACCGCGGGCCTTTGTTGTCCGGCGAGGCGCTTGACGGCGGCCTTATCGATCATATCGGCTACCGCGATGAGTTCGAGGCGGCAGTGTCGGGCGACATGGGATCGGCGACCTCCCTGACCATCGATCGATATCTAGGGATCGAACCGGACAACGACAAACCCCAACCGGAAAAGCAGATTGCGCTCATTCACGCCGTCGGCGAAATCACCCGCGGCGGCGGCGACAATCCCTTTTTTGTCGATGAAGGGGCCGGCTCCACGCCCATGAGCAAAGCCATCCGCGATGCGGCGGAAGATGACGACGTGGATGCTCTGCTGATCCGCGTGGACAGCCCTGGCGGGTCTTATGTGGCATCAGATATCATTTGGCGGGAGATCAAGAACGCCAAAGCGAAGTCTAAGCCTATTGTCGTGAGCATGGGCAATACCGCAGCCTCGGGCGGATATTTCATCGCCATGCCCGCCGATCGTATCTTCGCCCAGCCAGCGACGGTGACCGGCTCCATCGGTGTCATTCTCGGCAAACTGGTCTTCGGCGACGCGGCAGAAAAATTGGGCGTGAACTTCGACCGCATCTCCTTCGGCGATTCGGCGGACATGTTCAGCTCCGTGACCGATTTCAGCAACAACGAACTGGCGCGGCTCAATCAAATACTGGATGCCGCCTATACCGATTTCACGACCAAGGCTGCTGATGGCCGGGGCATGAGCGTCGAAGACATCGAGAAGGTTGCCCGCGGCAGGGTTTGGAGCGGGGCCGATGCACTGAAAGCCGGCCTCGTGGATGAGTTAGGCGGCTTCGGCAAAGCCATCGACTACACCAAAACGCAAATCGGCCTTGCGGTCGACGATCCGGTTTGGCTGGTGCCGTTTCCCGAACCGGAATCTACCTTCCGCGCCCTTCTTCACGCTTTGGAAGATGGGCAATTTCCCTTCGGCATTGTGAACCTGGTGCGGGCCACGGCGTGGATGAACGAAACTCTCGCACCTGTTTTCAGCGTAGCTCAGCGCAACGGCGTACAGCTTTACCTGCCGCCGGTCATAGCGAACTAGCGCGTTCCGCCGGACCGCGCCGCGCCAATCAAAAATTCGACGTTCCCCTCCGGCCCAGTGATAGGACTGGGTGTAATGTCGAGCACCCGCCATCCGGCTTGCTCATTCATCCAGGCCGATATGGTCTCGCAAACCTCAGCGTGTAGTTCGGGGTCGCGTACCACGCCCTTCTTGCCGACGCGGCCCTTACCGACTTCGAATTGGGGCTTGATGAGCGCGATGAGCCAAGCGCCGGGCGCGGTCAGCCCCATTGCCGCAGGCAGAACCGTGCGCAAACCTATAAAGCTTGCGTCGCAAACCAGCGCCTCGATGGAATCGGGTATCAGCTCCACATTCAAATGCCGAGCGTTCGTGCGTTCAAGAGCGATCACGCGCGGGTCTGTGCGTAATTTGTGAGCCAATTGCCCGTAGCCAACGTCGACCGCATAGACTTTGGCCGCGCTCTTCGTCAGAAGCACGTCTGTGAAGCCGCCCGTGGACGCCCCCAGGTCGAGGCAAATGCCGCCCGCCGGATCGAGTGCGAAATGTTCCAAGCCATGCGCCAATTTCAGACCACCGCGTGAGACCCATGGGTGGGCGGGACCCTTCACCGTCACGGGAAGGTCGGCAGCGACCTTTGCACCCGCTGAACGCAGTGGTTTATCGCCGCTGAAAACCACGCCAGCCATTATAAGTGCCTGAGCATTCGCGCGGCTCTCAGTATGGCCACGGTCCACAAGAAGTTGGTCGAGTCTGGCCTTGGGTTTGAAACTGGAATTCTTTTCGCGCGTCACGCCCGTGCAGGCGTCGCGCTGGCCGCGCCAACGCTTTCCTGACCAAGCGCACTGAGCGCGGTTGCAACGATATGCGGCGCGGTCAGATGCGCCGCCTCTACCTGATTCTCAGGCTTGGCGTGCTCAATAAACGCATCCGGCATGGTCATGGTGCGCACTTTTAAGCCTTTATCCAAACGGCCGGTCCAGGCCAATTGGCTCAAAACCCGAGCGCCAAAGCCACCGGCAGCGCCCTCCTCCACCGTAATAAAGACTTCATGGGTGTCGGCCAACTGGTCAATCAACGCTTCGTCCAACGGTTTGACAAAGCGCGCATCGGCAACGGTGGTCGACAAACCGCGCGCGGCAAGATCACCCGCTGCCCGCAGGCAAGCAGCCAACCGCGTGCCTAGGCTAAGAAAGGCGATCTTCGTACCTTCACGCAGAACCCGGCCTTTCCCGATGGGAATGGGTGTGCCTCGCTCGGGGAGTTCCAGCCCAACGCCCTCTCCGCGCGGATAACGCACTGCGATGGGTCCGGTGTCATGGACCGCCGCTGTCGCGACCATGTGCATCAGTTCCAACTCGTCGGCGGCCGCCATGATGGTAAAATTCGGCAAGCACCCGAGATAAGCCATGTCGAACGAGCCTTGGTGCGTGGCCCCGTCGGCGCCAACGTAGCCAGCACGATCAAGGGCAAAACGCACCGGCAAGTTCTGAACGGCAACGTCGTGGACCACTTGATCGTACGCGCGCTGCAGGAACGTAGAGTAGATGGCACAGAACGGCTTGTAACCTTCGGTGGCGAGACCCGCGGCAAAGGTCACAGCGTGCTGTTCGGCAATTCCGACATCGAAACAGCGGTCCGGGAATTCCTTGGCGAATTTGTCAAGACCAGTGCCGCTCGGCATGGCGGCGGTGATGGCGATTACTTTACCGTCGGCCTTCGCTTCGGCCATGAGCGCATTTGCGAATACGCTGGTATAGGACAGCGCTTTTGGCGTCGCCTTGGCCTGGGTGCCGGACACTACGTCAAACTTGCTCACACCATGATACTTATCGGCAGCGGCCTCGGCTGGGGAATAGCCGCGCCCCTTTTGCGTGACCACATGGATAAGAACCGGACCTTCAGCCTGACTCTCGCGCACATTGCGCAACACGGGTACCAAGTGTTCGATACGATGCCCATCGATAGGCCCGACGTAGTAAAAGCCCAACTCCTCGAATAGTGTACCCCCGGTCACCATACCGCGGGTATATTCCTCGGCGCGGCGAGCCGCCTGCTCCAACGGTTTGGGGAAGTGCGAGGCGACCTGCTTCAAAGCTTGACGAATGGTCAGGTACGGCTTGGATGACAGCAACCGCGCCAGATAGGCGCTCATAGCACCCACCGCTGGAGCGATGGACATATCATTGTCGTTGAGAACAACGATCAGGCGACTTCTCAAGCTGCCCGCATTGTTCATCGCCTCATAGGCCATACCCGCGCTCATGGCGCCGTCACCGATCACGGCAATCACATGGTTGTCACCTCCGGCGAAATCTCGCGCTACCGCCATACCGAGACCAGAAGAGATGGAGGTGGAACTGTGGCCGGCCCCGAAAGTATCGTATTCGCTTTCGGTGCGCAGCGCGAAACCCGACAGGCCGCCTTCCTGCCGGATAGTCGACATCCGATCCCGGCGCCCGGTAAGAATTTTATGAGGATAACACTGATGGCCCACGTCCCAGATCAAACGGTCGCCCGGCGTATCGAAAACATGGTGGATCGCTACCGTCAACTCGACGACGCCGAGTCCGGCGCCCAAATGGCCGCCGGTTCGCGAAACGCTGTGAATCGTTTCCGCCCGTAACTCGCGCGACAACTGCTTGAGATGCTCAATGCTCAGGTTGCGCAAATCCGCCGGTGAGGAAACCCGGTCGAGAAGAGGAGTGTGATGAATTTCGGGAGACGATTCTTGTGAGGTCATGAGTACTGCACCATATATTTCGGCTATGACTCAGTTGCGCCGCGCGGCGGCATACAGCGCCGCTTCCTTTAGAAGCGTAGCCTCGGCGCCGAAGGGCGCTAAATGGCCTACCGCTTCATCAGCCAACGCGCGTGCGTAATTCTTAGCACCTTCAAGGCCCAGCCGCGAAACAAAAGTCGTTTTTCCAGCCGCTTGGTCCTTACCCGTGGCTTTGCCGGTCTCCGCCGCCGAGCCCTCCAAGTCCAGCACGTCATCGGCCATCTGGAAGGCAAGCCCCATTGAGATGCCGTAAGCGCCCAGCGCTTCGACTTGCTCTGGAGACGCTTGCCCCGCGACCGCGCCTGACCGACACGCGCAGGCAATAATGCAGCCGGTTTTCAGATTTTGGAGTCGCCGCAGCCCGTCATCGTCCAAATCGAGCTGTGCGGCGCGCAAATCAATCATCTGTCCTCCCACCATTCCCGCAGCGCCCGATGCCCGCGCCAGTTCTTGGACGAGCGCACCCCGCACGTTTCCATCGGTGTGAGTCGCAGGATCGGCAAGCACCGCGAACGCTTCGGTTAAAAGTGCGTCGCCAGCAAGAATGGCGGTCGCCTCATCGAACTGGCGGTGCACGGTTGGACGGCCGCGGCGCAATTCGTCGTCATCCATGGCCGGCAAGTCATCATGAATCAACGAGTAGCAGTGCACCATTTCTACGGCAGCCGCGACGCGCAGCGAGCGGGTACGCGGCACACCAAATAGATCAGCGGAAGCGCAAGCAAGAAACGGACGGAAACGTTTGCCACCGTCCAACGCCGCGTAGCGCATAGCTTCTACCACGTACCCTTCGGGCTCCGACACAGGTGGCAGGAGGCGGTCCAGTTCCGCATTGACGGAGTCCGCTGTGGATTTCAGTGCAGCATTAAAGTCGGCGGTGCCGGTTTCTGCGGGAGCCGTATTCACTGCAACACTATTCATGATCCATAGGCTCCAGAGATTTGCCCGCCCCGGTGATTTTCTCAACCTTCGTAAGGGCGTCAGCCAGCTTGGTCTCGCAGTGTCGTTTCAACGCCGCGCCGCGCTCATAAAACTTTACGGCATCGTCGAGCTTCACGTTTCCGCCTTCTAGATCGCGGACAATGCCTTCCAATTCCGACATCGCCTGCTCGAATCTCATTGCAGCGATATCCTGCGGGATAGGTGATTTCGCCATTCAGTGATCCTTCAGCGTTTCCACATGGGCCACAACACATTCGGCTAAAGCGTTCAAGTTGTACCCCCCTTCCAGCGCGGAAACCACCCTTCCGCCGCACACTTCGCGGGCGACGTCCATGATGGCCGCTGTCGCCCAGGCGAAGTCGACCTCGGTTAGCCCTAGCCCACCCAGCGGATCGTCCTTATGGGCATCAAAGCCGGCAGAAATAAGAACAAAATCGGGCTTGAATTCACTGAGAGCAGGCAAAATTTCGTCGGTCAAGGCGCCGCGAAACGCGTCGCCCCGGCTGCCCGCCGCAAGAGGCACATTGACCACGTTGTTGTGACCGCCGCGCTCCCGGCGCGCGCCGGTGCCCGGGTAAAAAGGAAACTGGTGACTGGACGCGTAAAAAGCGTCGGCGTCGTCCCAAAACATCTCCTGGGTGCCGTTGCCATGGTGAACATCGAAGTCGATAACCGCGATGCGGTTGTAGCCGTGGGCGACGCGCGCATGGAGCGCCCCGACAGCCACATTGTTAACCAAACAAAACCCCATCGCCCGGTGTGATTCGGCGTGGTGCCCCGGTGGCCGCACCGCGCAAAAGGCGTTGGCCGCCTCTCCGGCAGCAACAGCATCGACAGCGCGGACGACTGCGCCCACCGCCCGGGTCATCGCCTCGCCGGAACCCGGCGAAACGATCGTGTCCGCGTCCAATTGACGCAAGCCCTCTGGGGGTATAGCGGCCAGGATGTGATCGACGTATTCGCCGGGATGAGCCCGGCGAATGGCATCCTTCGCAGCGCGCGGCGCGTTTTCACGCATCAAGTCGCCGAACGCGGATTGATCCAGTCCGCGTAAAATGCTGCTCAGCCGTTCGGGCCGTTCGGGATGATGCGGCCCGGTGTCGTGCATCAGATAGCTTTGGTGGGTGAGAAGCAAAGTTGTCATGGTATCCGCGCGAAAAATCAGAACCTACGCTTTAGCACAAACTATCGCCCCGCAAAAAATGCATGAGGCGCGCGTAGGCTCGACTATGTTGCCGACGACAAAGTTCGGTAAAAATCCACGGCGCCGTCGATTTTCCGTTCGATTTCACCAGTGCCTACTAAATAGTTCAAATGTGCCACCGTCTCGCCCAGCGCAAAATGGAGTTGGTGAGCATCAAAGTCGAGCGGAAACATTGCTTTCAGGACTCCATCGACGTTCGCGCCCGGGCGGCACGCGTCGCGTGTGACATCCAGCCGTTCAGCGTGGTGCGCGATAAGCTGACCGACACGCGCGCGCAACCCATAGAACGGCAACTTGTGGGATGGCAAAACCAGCGTGTTTTCAGGCAGCGCGCCGAAACGAGGTAATGTTTCTAAAAATTTTGCAAGGGGGTTTGTTCCCGGCTCCGTGGATCGGACACTGATATTAGGCGAGATGCCCGGAAGAACTTGGCCGCCCGAAATCAGCACGCCCAAATCTTCCGCATAAGGCCCGGCCAGTTGCGGCGAGTGCCCTTCGCCGATCACCACACGCCAACTTAAGCCAACCGCCTCGATCAATTTTGACGGATCGATGACAACCACATTTTTGGGAAGGGGGTGGACGCGCCGCGAATACGCGTTGCTGCGTGTGGTCGCCGCCTGAGCCGCTGCGTCGCCCAAGCCCGCGCGCCGGTAATGCTCAATAAGGATCGGCGTCATCGTTTCCTCATTTTGAGCGAAGGTTGAGCGCGCAGTCGCGATCTCTTTTGCAGTCACCCAAAGCAGAACGCCGTAATTTTCCACCAGCCATCCCGCAAGGCCCATGTGGTCGGGATGGAAATGGGTGCAGATGACCCTTAGGAGCGGTTTACCTTTCAAGGGTCCGGCAAATATCTGCTCCCACAACGCGCGGGTTTCTGCGGTGTTGAGGCCGGTATCGACCACCGTCCAGCCATCACCCTCATCCAAGACCCAGAGATTTATGTGATTTAACGCGTAAGGCAACGGCATGCGGAGCCATTGCACCCGGGGCGCCACTTCAATCAACGTAGCCGGCGCAGGCGGCTCCTGAAAAGGAAAGCGCAGGACGTCCACGGACCTAATCGTCTGTTCATTCATGAACTTTGGGTGTCATAGATCGGATATCTTGTCTAGACGTGATCCCTCATGTCATGGATCGGTAGACCAAGATAGGATATCGGTAACGGAAATGGCACAGACAATGACCGACGTACGCGTCGGCGTGGACCTCGGCGGGACCAAAATCGAAATTCTTGTCCTCGACAGGACGGGTTCCGTCAAAGCACGTCACCGCGTGCCCACACCAAGCGGCGATTACGAGGCAACTGTCCGCGCCGTTGCTGACTTGGTGCGGTCCGCTGACGACAGTGGCGCGCCCGTCGGCGTCGGCATACCGGGCACCCTCTCGCCGGCGACGGGCCTCGTGAAGAACGCCAACTCCACCTGCCTCATCGGACGGCCATTGGACCGGGATCTTGCGAAAGCTACTGGACGTCAAATTCGCCTAACCAATGATGCGGATTGCTTTGCGTTGTCGGAAGCCGTGGACGGGGCTGGAGCCGATTTTCCTATTGTTTTCGGAATCATTCTTGGCACCGGCGTCGGGGGCGGTCTCATCATTAACAAGAGCTTGGTACGCGGACCTAACGCCATATCTGGAGAATGGGGCCACAACCCCCTGCCCTGGCCGATACCGGCAGGCGGCGAGAGTCCCGGCCCCCCGTGTTATTGCGGCCTTCGTGGATGCATCGAGACATTTTTATCGGGCCCGGCGCTCAGTCGGGATCATGCAGAGCGCTGGGGGCAAACGGTGGACACAGGTGAAATCGCGCAGCGCGCGGATGAAGGCAATGACGAGGCTATGTTCACCATGGACCGGTACGTGGACCGGCTTGCCCGCGCAAGCGCAGGCATCATCAACATTCTCGATCCATCGGTGATTGTCTTGGGCGGCGGCCTCTCGCAAATCAACCGTCTTTACAGTGCTGTCCCGAAGCTGTGGCCGAAGTACGTTTTTTCTGACGCTGTCGCCACGCAATTGGTGCCGCCCCGCCATGGCCCAGAGAGCGGCGCGCGAGGTGCGGCTTGGCTGTGGCCTTAGATTAATGACGATTTACTTATCGCACTGCGGCGGATCAAGGTACCGAAGGTAGATCAGCCGCGCGGACAGGGAAAAATCAGAAAACGTTTGTTCGAAAGATTCAGTAACGCCGCTTTTATGGAGTTGAAGAAACAGTTCTGTGTCGGGCATTTCACGTCCTTCATAAAGATTGAAACGCGCTGAACTCATGCGCCATGCCGGGGCATTGAGGAGCCGGGCGACGTCCTCTGGCGACGCATCAAAAGCCATCCTCGGCGTCTCGCCATCATCCACCGGTTCCCCGATGGCTACCGACAATATGCGTGGACCGGCTCTTGACACGCCGTTGAGGACCACACTGCGGAAAAAAGACGCCCCCCTCTCGGCCCGATCCAAGAGTGCCTTGGCATGTTCGACAGGCAGCATTGTCCCTTCAGGCAACGGCAGCGCATAAGACTTCCCTGAAGGTTCGCCCTTCTCGCCGACGGCCTCGTAGTAGGCTTCGCCACCGGCCTTCTTAAGGTTCGCCCTACCCTGAAAAGCTTCAATAGTTTGGCCGTTCTTGAACGTGTGAACCGAGAATTTGTAGTCGCGACCGGTTTTAGACTCCCAGGAATCGAAGTAACGCTCGTTAGTGAAATTCGAACTGTCGCGGAAGGCGAGATCAAGAACCGTACGCGTCCTCGTTTCCCAACCGTCGCAGGTTTCATTAAACACCGAATCCAGGGTTCCAACAGCCGCGCGAGGACCGGTTGTAGCGCTGGCTCGCGTCAGGCGAATTTCATAGGTCGCAGCGTAAGAGGGTAGTTCCGCCGCAGCCGGGGCCCGCGACAAATCCGCCGCTACAGCCAAAACAAATACCGCCGCAGCGACCGACGGTGAAATTCGAATCATTTTCCCTCCGTGCACTCGGATTGACACCGTGTCCGACTTTGCCTACCCCCGCAGCCCGATTCCGCCAACGGTTCTATATACACAAGTTCGAACCCTAGACTAAAATCTCCGAAGTCTTGTATCATCGCCTGGGCGATCCCACCGCGCACAAGGTCCACCGAGACCTCGTATTCTGGTAGGTCCTCCGACGTCGCGTAGGGAAAATATGCCATCCCCACTGGCCAGTGGGGCCCGCGCCCGATTTCGTGCAGATCATGCTTCTCCAATTTGGCGGGTTCGGACTGGGGGGTGCCGATAACAACGGTGACCTGGTAAGGACCATCATCAAATGACCCGTCAATTACCAGTTTGCTCAAAAAATGTTCGCCGGCGCGCGCGCTTTCGAGGACTGAGACTAAGTGTGTCGTGGACAATAAAGTTCCGGGCGGCAGTTCAAAACTCGTGGTGCCGTCCGATTCAATCGTGATCTTCCCGGAACCATCATTGATGAGATCGATCCGGCCGCGATGAGACCGGCTTAATTTGCCATTTTCGATGATTTCCATACGGAACGTAGACGAGCGCCCATCCTTGGCTTCCCACGACGCAAACCGTTGGTCGATCATGTTGTAGACGCCGCTGGAGAAGGCCATGTCCATCTTCATGGTCTTCTCCAGAGTGTAGCCATCGCATTGGTCGGCGATGATAAAGACCATGGTTCCCCGCGCGCCCCGTACACCGTCATTTTGAGATATTCTCTTAAGCGACACGTCATAGACTGCCCGATGCGGGATCAGACCTTGAGCATTTGCGGCAACGCTCGAGGCAGCGCAAAGTGGTCCGGCAAAAAGTATGGCAAACAGCACCGAGAATATGCGGCAGGAGGGCAATGGCACGCGGCGGACTCCAGGTCAGCGCCAGATCAGCGGAAGGACGACAATGCCCGTTCCCTGTGAGCAAACAAGGGCAATCTTAGCACCCCGATTCGCGGTGGCATAACCGTTCGCGGAGCGCCACGTTTCCGGAGTGGGCCTAGTTAGTTTTGAGTGGAAAAAGCTAGGCGAGAGCCAGAGCGCCACATCAACCGCAGAAACCCAACACCTAACAAGGGAAAATGTATACCCGCAAAAGATGTAACCGTGTCCCGATAGCAGCCTAACACTCACCGAAAAAATATATTTTAATTCTTTATAACAATTATTTATATGGTACATGGCGCTGTAAAATAAATTGGGCGGGTCATTCCATCAATCCACAATTTCCCTTAAAACGAGCAATTTTATTTTAAGTTGAAAATCCATTATTCCAACAACCGGGAACTGATGACCTTCATGCAACGCAAACAACAAAATGCGCCCGGCATGGGGACAGGTGAGTAAGATATGGCGGGTCTACCCGAGCCAGAGTTTACGGACGCGCCGTATATATTTTAATTCTTTATAACAATTATTTATATGGTACATGGCGCTGTAAAATAAATTGGGCGGGTCATTCCATCAATCCACAATTTCCCTTAAAACGAGCAATTTTATTTTAAGTTGAAAATCCATTATTCCAACAACCGGGAACTGATGACCTTCATGCAACGCAAACAACAAAATGCGCCCGGCATGGGGACAGGTGAGTAAGATATGGCGGGTCTACCCGAGCCAGAGTTTACGGACGCGCGTAGCAAGGGCACGAGTCAATCGTCACAAAACTGACGCAGTTCGTCCAATTCACCGAATAAGTCACACCGGATAAGTCCCCTGACGACACACAATCGGTCCTTCAAATCGCCCAGTTGGCGCACACTTTGGTTGAGGAAATTTCAAGTCATCTGAAGGGACAAGACAAACGCATCGCCGAGCTCGAAAACCTCGCCACGACCGATGCCTTGACCGCAATACTAAACCGCCGTGTCTTCGAACAAATTTTACATCACAAGTTTTCCGTTGCCCGCCGCCATGGTGTAGGCGGAGCCCTTATTTTCGTAGATTGGATGAGTTCAAGCCCATCAACAACACCTACGGCCACGCTGCAGGCGACGAAGTGCTGAAAACAGTTTCCAACCTCCTGCAAGGGCACGTGCGCGACACCGACTATGTCACCCGGCTGGGCGGCGATGAATTCGCGATCCTGCTACCGCGTTCCAATAAAAGGAACGGCGTAAGGCGTACCGAGGACTTGGACCGAAAGTTGAACAAAGCCTACGCCGCGTGGGGTGGAAAACAAATTTCGGTCAAGGCCAATTGCGGCGTGCACATGTACGCATCGCAAGCGGAGACGAGCGAGCTTCTCGGAGCCGCCGACGCCGCCATGTATAAAATTAAACTAGAACGAAAAAGCAAACTGGGCATCAAAGCCCGGTAATCTATCGCGCCCATCAGGCGATTAAACCTTCAGCGCCCGCTTTACGAAACGGGCGCTGTTATTTTGGGGCCGGCCTGCTTAGGAAGATCCAATTTGATGTGAAGCTCTTTAAGGTGCTTCGGCGACCCCGAATTGGGCGCCTGCATGAGCAGATCTTCGGCCCGGCCATTCATGGGGAAGAGTATCACTTCGCGCAGGTTGGGCTCGTCGGCGAGTAACATGATTATGCGGTCGATCCCCGGTGCGGAGCCACCGTGGGGCGGCGCGCCATACTTAAACGCATTAAGCATGCCGCCAAAACGCTCTTCTACCTCCTCATTCGTGTACCCAGCGATTTCAAAGGCCTTATACATGATGTCCGGACGATGGTTCCGGATCGCACCGGACGACAACTCTACGCCGTTGCAAACGATGTCATACTGGTAGGCTTTGATGGTCAGAGGGTCCCGCTGGAGTAGAGCCTCCAAACCGCCTTGGGGCATGGAGAAGGGATTGTGGCTGAACTCAACTTGGCCGGTATCCTTATTCCGCTCGTACATGGGGTAGTCCACGATCCAGCAAAATATGAATTTGTTGCGATCAAGAAGACCGAGCTCATCGCAGATCTTGGTACGCACCTGACCGGAAAATTTGGCCGCCAAATCGGGCTGATCGCAGACGAAAAAGACACTGTCGCCGTCACTCGCCCCCGCCATCGCCTCGATAGCCGCCACACGGTCGGGGTCGAGATGCTTAGCAATGGGACCGCGCGCCTCACCATCCTTGTACTGGATATAGCCCAACCCACCAGCGCCTTCGCCTCGCGCCCACTCATTAAGCTTATCGAACCAACTGCGCGGCTGATCGGCAGACTTGGGCGCGGGCACCGCCCTTACTATGGCCCCCTTCTCAATATTTTTTGCAAACAGGCCGAAGTTGGAACCCTTAAAGGCGTCGGTCACGTCGGTGACAAGCAGGGGGTTACGTAAATCGGGCTTATCGCTGCCGTATCTCAGCATAGCTTCATCGTAGGCGATGCGTGGAAAGGGCACTTGCGTCACAGGACGGCCGTTGCTGAATTCCTCAAAAACGCCAGCGAGCACCGGTTCAATGGCGGCAAAGACATCGTCCTGCGTGACGAATGCCATTTCAAAATCCAATTGGTAAAATTCACCAGGCGATCGGTCGGCACGGCTATCTTCATCGCGAAAGCATGGCGCAATCTGGAAGTAACGGTCGAATCCGGACGTCATTATGAGTTGCTTAAATTGCTGCGGCGCCTGAGGTAGCGCGTAGAACTTGCCCGGATGAAGGCGCGACGGCACCAAAAAGTCGCGCGCGCCTTCCGGCGAGGAAGCGGTCAAGAGCGGCGTTTGGTACTCCACAAAGCCTGCATCCCACATCCGCCGGCGAAGACTGGCAATCACGCCCGATCGCAGCAGTATATTCTCACGCATCTTTTCGCGGCGAAGATCGAGGAAGCGGTATGTTAGCCGCATTTCCTCCGAGTATTCCTGATCGCCTGCGACTTGCATGGGCAGCGTGGCAGCCTCGGACAGCACCTCGACGCTAGCCGCCACCACTTCAACATAACCGGTGGGGAGCTTATCATTCACAGTATCAGCGGATCGGGGGACAACCTTTCCGGTCACGCAAATAACGCTTTCTGGACGCACGGCCTCCAGAGCGCCAAATACATCGCTGGACGCATCGGCAACGCATTGGGTCACACCGTATTGATCGCGCAAATCCACAAACAGCAGATTTCCATGATCACGCTTGCGATGAACCCAGCCCGACAGACGTGCTTCCTTGCCGGCGTCCTCCTCGCGAAGGCCGTCGCAGGTGTGTGTTCGGTAGCGGTGCATCGCCAGATCCTTGCTAAACGGGGATAAACGAAAGCCCCCACGGTCCGACGGCGGACCCCCGGGCGGCGTGAAACCACACCGAACCCACTCATTTGTCAAGACTCGCGGCGGTCAAATCTCTGCGTGGGCCCATCACAGGGCTTGAAATTACGTCACGCGCCTGCGGTTGCGGCCCGTGAGGTCAACCGCTAAGACTTTCTCATGACCCTTATCACCGACACGGCGTCCCTGGCTGACTTCTGCGAGGGTCTGAAATCCACCGAGTTCATCGCCGTCGATACCGAGTTCATGCGGGAGACCACCTACTGGGCCAAATTATGTTTGGTGCAGGTGGCGGGGCCTGAGGACGCCCGCTGCATCGATTCCCTTGCACCTGGCCTCGACCTCGCGCCGCTTTTCGAGCTTTTGGCTAATCCCGACGTTTTGAAGGTTTTTCACGCCGGCCGTCAGGACTTGGAAATTTTTTATACCGCCACCGGCGCCGTTCCGAAACCTATCTTCGATACTCAGATCGCGGCGATGGTCTGCGGGTTCGGCGACCAAGTGGGTTATGAAACCTTGGTCTCGCGGTTGACCGGTGGACGTCTCGACAAATCGCAGCGCTTTGCCGACTGGTCGCGGCGACCGCTCACGGAACGTCAGATCCAATACGCCTTAGGCGACGTCACCTACTTGCGGACCGTCTATACGACGCTGGTAAAGAAGCTCGAACAAACCGGCCGAAAGTCGTGGCTGGACGAGGAGGACGCGGTACTCGCAAGCCCCGCGACCTATAAAGTAGAACCACGCGAAATCTGGCGCCGCATCCGCGCACGCACGCGAGCGCCGCGGTTGCTTGCGGTGCTGCGCGAACTAGCCGAATGGCGCGAGTCAACCGCCCAGTCCTTAGACATGCCGCGCCAACGCGTGGCCAAAGACGACGCGCTACTGGAATTGGCAGCCAGTCTCCCCAAAACTGTGGACGACATAAAGCGCTCGCGGATCGCGAAGTCACTTGCTAGCGGAAAGTACGTGGAGGGCGTTCTGGAGGCTGTCGCAAAGGGACAAACGATTCCCGAGTCTAAGTGCCCGCGTCTCGAGGGTGGAGGCGGACGTGACGATCAGGCCCCAAAGGCTCTCATCGATCTTCTCAAACTGCTACTGAAAACCAAGGCCGAGACGCACGACGTGGCGCAAAAACTCATCGCGTCCAGCGACGATATCGAGGCCATAGCCCTGTCTGATTCCTCTAATGTACCCGCTCTGCATGGTTGGCGGCGCGAATTGTTCGGGGCCGACGCCTTGAAGCTGAAGCATGGCGGTCTGGCGATCGGCCTGTCCCCTGATGGCAAAGCTGTCGAAGTGTTTGAACGCTGACATCCGCTGCATTTGCTATCATCTTTGCATTGCGAATGTTGGGGACCACATCCATGACCCTGGTATCTGTGCGGTTGGCCGTATTCGTTCTTGCGCTGAGCGTTGTCGCTACAGCGGCGCCTCACGTACGAGCCGAGGCCGCCGACACACCGCGGTCGGTCGGCCCCGAGATGAACGCCACATTGGACCAGTTGAGAGAGCTGCTGATCGGCGGTGAACTGGAGACCGCCCTGGCGAAAGCCCACGCCGCATCAAACAAGCCGGATTTGACGATCTATGAATCGTACGTCATCCGGACATTAATAGCGTCTATTCTCGTGAATTTACAAAACTACGGCGCGGCAGCGAGCGCATTGGATTCTGCGTTGTCCACTGGGCAGGTGCCCGAGAAGGAGGTTCCCAACCAAATCAAAGCTATCGCGGCATTGCATTACAATGCCGGCGAATATCACAAGTCCATCGAAGCAGGTGAACGCTTTTTTGATGCCGTAGGCGCTGAAAAGGACGTTCAGAGTCTTGTGATGATCGCGCAAGCGCGTTACATGCTAAAGGACTATGGGGCAGCAGTTGAGCGCATACAAACCGCGATCAATGAAGCGGATTCATCCGGAGAAGACATAGATAAGCGGTGGATTTTGTTATGGATCGCTTCGGAATACAAAACTGGTACCAGTAAAGGCGCCGCGCAAGCGTTTAAGGAATTCTCCAAGCGATTCCCCGATGCGAACTATCAGCTTGAATGGCGGTTATCCCCCCTCTTGCGCGACCAGCCGCCGGTAGAACTGGAACTGTAGCATCGCTCACACCCACTGGACACTATCTTCAAGACCGAGATGATCAGCCAACCGCTTTAAGCGCCGAGGATATGGACCTGTCGCAAACAGAGGGTCTGACTGGGGGAGCTTCAAAACGAGCTTCCCATTAGCGGCGTGTATAGATGTTTTGCGTAGAACGCGGGGCCCGCCTGCCGACAACGCGTAAGCTAATCGCAAGGTAAGGCCGATCGTTTTCACCTGCCGAATGTGAGCCTCATCAAGAAGCGCATGGGCCTGCACCACGATACGCTCCGTAGGCGTCGTGCTATAGCGATAATAAAGGGCCAGCGCCAACGCGGCCCGGTCTTCATGGCCAAGGCCCAAGAACGGCCACCGTAACACGCGCAGAAACGCCTGTTCGGCACGGTAGTCAGGGTGTTCAGTCCACCACACGTCGCGCAGAAGGCAAGCCGTCAAATGCAGGCGTTTTTGTTGAGGACTCTCGTTCTCGATCAGCGGTGCCATCCAATCGAATGTTTCGCGCCCGACCTCCGGGTCTCGGCCCGCGCTGCGCCCGATTTCCTCCGCCAGGCTAATGAGCGGGTCTTGCTTGCGCGTACTCTCAGGCAGCGCGCTAAAAAACTGACCTTCACGCATGCCGTAAATCGAGAAAACCAATTCGCGCGGCTCGTTGATCTCCAAAATGCGCTCCAGCACGGCGGCGGCGAGCGGCAGAGTCGCCAACCGCGCTCGTGAAACGCCCTTGATCTGCTCAAGACTTTTGGAGCCCAGGCGCGCAACCACATCGAACAGAGAAATGGCTTTCTGGCGCTCAAGGGTAAAGTTGTCCAGAACATGGAGCGGGTAATCCATCTGCGCGATGCAAACGCGCGCCAACGACCGCCACGCCCCCCCGACCGCGTACAGCGTCCTGTCCTTTCCCTTGGACATCCACTGATGTTTCTCCAGCGCCTTGTTGATGATGGAGAGAGCCCTACCTTGATCCCCGTCCGAGGCCTCATCCAGGCGCAATAGACCTAGGGGGAGCGTCGTATGCTCGCTCATGGTGCCACCACCCACCTGAACGAGCTCCAGGCTCCCACCACCTAGATCGGCGATCACGCCCTCCGCGTCGGGAATACCGCAAAGCACACCTAAGGCCGAGCACCGCGCTTCTTGCTTGCCAGATAGAATCTGCACTTCCACTTTACAGCGCTTCTGAATGGCCTGGGCGAATTCAGCACCGTTGACCGCGTCCCGCATCGCAGCTGTGCCCATGGTATCTATCCGTTCAGCCCCCAACGACTTGGCGAGGGCCACAAACCGCTCGACCGTTTCGAGCGCCATACCAACGCTGGCGGCATTCAGACACCCGGTCTTTTCCAGGCCCTTGCCCAGAGCACAGATAACTTTTTCGTTGTGCAGGGGAATTGGTGCGCGCGTCATGCCGCTGTAGACCACAAGGCGCACGGAATTGGAGCCTATATCGATGACGGCCACCGGTCGCTCACGGGCGCCGGCTCCAATATCAGAGTGCCTAGCCGAGTCCTTAAGGGCCATAAGGGAACAGCTTTATCGATCCTGACTGCGCGGCCACCGCCGCTGGATGCCGCGCTTGATATCAGCTTTAGCGCCGGCTGGGAACCAGCTTTGCGACACGTTTCTTGACACGCTCAAGAGCGTTGCCCTGGCCCGACAAACTTGGATTGGTCATAAAATATTCGTAAGCAGAGAACAGCGTACCATCGGTTGATTGGCGCTCATATGTGCCGTCCGGACGCAGATTCCAGCTTTGCAAATTATCTTTGAAATTGGCGATCATGATCTGGTCGAGAACCTGCTGGTGAACGGTTGGATTTTCCACAGGCACAAGGGTCTCCACGCGCGCCATCAGATTGCGCGGCATCCAATCCGCCGAGGAAATGTACACTTTAGCCTCGGCGGAGGGCATGTCATAGCCATTGCCGAAACAGACAATTCGCGAATGTTCCAAGAAGCGTCCAACAATGCTTTTAACGCGGATGTTTTCGGACAATCTCTTTACGCCGGGCCTGAGGCCACAGATGCCGCGTACAACCAGATCGATCTTCACGCCGGCCTGAGAGGCCCGGTAAAGGGCATCGATAATGTCCGGATCGACGATGGAGTTCATCTTCGCCCAAATGGCCCCTGGTTTGCCTTGCGTCACGAACCTGATTTCTTCTTCAATCAAGTCCATCAGTTTTTTTTTCAAACCCAAGGGAGCGATTACCAGCTTCTCAAGCGAGTCGGGTTGCGCGGATCCGGTCATGAAGTTGAACACCCGCGCGGCGTCGCCGCATAGGGCCGGATCACACGTGAAGTAGGACAAATCCGTGTATGTCTTGGCGGTGACAGAGTGATAGTTACCGGTGCCAAAGTGCACGTAGGAGCGTGTTTCTGTTTTGTCGCGCCGCACCACTAGTGAAATCTTGGCATGGGTCTTAAGATCAACGAAGCCGAACACCACGTTGGCGCCCGCCCGCTCCAAGTCTCGCGCCCAGCGTATATTGGCTTCCTCGTCAAAACGCGCCTTCAGCTCCACCATGGCCGTGACGGATTTTCCAGCCTCCGCCGCTTCGACCAACGCTTTGACGATTGGGCTGTTATCACTGGTTCGGTAAAGCGTCTGCTTGATGGATAAAACTTTGGGGTCGCGCGCGGACTGCCGCAAGAACTGCACGACCACATCGAATGACTCGAACGGATGATGGACGACAATATCTTTCTGGCGGATCGCTGCGAAACAATCACCGCCAAAATCACTGATGCGCTCGGGAAAGCGAGCATTATACGGCGGAAATTGAAGGTCACGACGTTCATCCGAGATGAGCTGTTTCAAGTCCGCCTGTCCGATCATGCCTGCAATCTGATAGGCGTCTTCGGCCGACACTTCTAATTCCGTGCAGATGAGCCGCACTTGTCCCGGGGGCATGTCCCCGGCCAACGCTAGGCGGATGCAAGTGCCACGACGACGGCGCTTTAATGCGCTTTCAAAACTTCGGACTAGGTCCGCCGCTTCTTCATCAACCTCCATTTCGGAATCACGAATCACCCGGAAATGCCATTTTTGCATAACTTTGTATCCAGGAAACAGCGTGCCGGAGAACATGAACACCGCGTCCTCGATAAGAATAAAGCGCATGCCCTCGCCGGAAAGCCGGATGAAACGTTGAGATTGCGGCGAAATAGGGACCAACGCGCGCATGGTTTCACCGTTGGCAATACGAACCAACTGCAAAACCAACGCATGTCCCAGGTTGGGAATAAAAGGGAACGGATGCGCGGGATCAACCGCCAGAGGCGTGAGAGTCGGAAAGATGTGGTCGAGAAAACGCGCTTCCAGATCGCTCCGCTCGTCGTCGCTTAGCTCATCAGGCGAAACCACGTAGATGCCTTCAGCCTCCAGCAAGCCCCTTAATTCGCCCCAGATCTTATCTTGCTGGTGAAAGAGAGAGCGCACGATTTCGTTTATACGGTCCAATTGCTCTTGCGGCGTCAAGCCGTCCGCCGATGGCTCAGCAACGCCAGCGTTGACTTGACCCTTCAAGCCAGCAACACGCACCATATAAAATTCGTCTAAGTTCGACGCTGAGATTGAGAGAAACCGTACGCGCTCCAAAAGAGGATGGTGCCTATTGCCCGCCTCCTCGATCACACGCGTATTGAATGCCAGCCACGAAAGCTCGCGATTGATGAAACGTTCGCCTGGAGCGAACGATTCAATATCAGGCGGCGCTTCGTTCGCGGCGCGGCGCGCGCGCTTAGGCAGTGCTTCGGCTGACGTCACTTCTTATCTCCGCTGAGCGGCACCGGATTTAAAGCGCAACCGACAATCCGGCAATCCGGCGCACCTGAAATTCATCGAATTGCTGTCAATCCGGGCCGTTAAACGATATCATGATTGCAATAGTCTTGTCGATTGAGCCGCCTCGGACATGGAGATCTATCTAGTTGAAAACACTCCATCTTCTTCGTCGCGCCAAGGCCGCAGAGCGCGAGTCGCACCAATCGGATTTCGAGCGGCCATTGGCCAACCGGACCCAGAAGGCCCAACTTCCCTCCCAATATTCTCTCTATGACAAAATCGACGTTTTCGACAAAATGAGTCGATGAGGACTCAGGACGCACCAAACCCACCAACTATTGCCTACCTACGTGACCGGAACGGCTGCCCCGGCCTTCGTGTGTTTGGCAACAATCACCACTGCCTTCACAGAACCGATTTTCTTTGGTTGAAACTAGGGAAGCCTGACACCACTCCTCCAGTTGCTATTCGCTTTAAGTGTTCCAAGCGCGGGAGCAGGGGACGTGGATACAATGCCGGACTGGCCGATTGAAAATGCGATTCAGGTCGAAATAAGCAGGACAATTGTAGGGTTTGCTTGGTAGCTAGTTATTTGTGGGTACGTTGTTGGAGTGCTAGCCTAATTGCTACTTAGAGGTAAGTGGGACGGCCAAGCGGAACGTCGATGACTTCGCAATTCTTGCTTAATCAAGCTGTTTCGCTGCACTAGGCAGGTAAACTGGTGGAGGCGGAGCGGCTTTATGGACAAGTCCTGAAGGCTGAACGGAAAAATTTTTCGGCGCAATACATGCTCGCCTTTTTACTCTACCAGCAGCAGCGCCAGCCCGCCGCACTGCGGGCGGTTAAATCGGCGCTGAAACTTAACCCGGATGCCCGAGAAGCACTTGCCCTGCATAGTGTTCTGTTGCTGGACGCTGGACAGCACGATAAGGCGCTGGCGAGTATTTCCAAGGTAGTTGCTCGCGAACCCGGTGACGCTGCGGCTTGGCATAATCGCGGTGTGATCTTGGCAAAATTGCGTCGCCTTGAAGAAGCGGTGGGCTCCTTTGACAAAGCGCTGGCGATCCAGCTCACCGCTGAGGCCTGGACCAATCGTGGCGCCGCGTTGCTAGAGCTGACGCGCCTTGAAGAGGCGTTGAGCAATTTCGACAAGGCGCTTGCCGTCAAACCGGCATTTGTCGGTGCACTCTACAATCGCGGCAACGCGTTAATGGAACTGGAACGCTATCCGGAGGCGGTTGCTGCATTCGATAATATGCTTGTTAAGACCCCGAATTCGTTCGAGGCCTGGAACAATCGTGGTGCGGCGCTGTACGAAATGAATCGCTTTGCGGATTCGCTGGAAAGCTACGATAGAGCAGTAAAGATTCAATCAGGCCACGCTCTTGCTTGGACCAACCGCGGCAAGGCATTGCGAAGTCTCAAACGCTTTGACGACGCGTTGGCCAGCTACGATAAAGCACTCGCTATAGCACCGAACAATTTGGAAGCGTACCACGCCCGTGCCACGACCTTACGAACGGTACATCGACTTGAAGACGCGTTGGCATATGTGGACAAGGCGTTGGCAATCCAAGTTGATTTTTTACCGTCGTTATCGTTACGTGGTTGGTTGCTGTGTGAACTAAATCGCATAACAGATGGTCTAGCCGTTTTCAGGCAGGCCGCTGAGCTAATGGTAAAATCGAATACCGGGGATAAGCCGTCACATTCAGTGCACAAGGAGCGCCATGACGCCGAGCAACGCGATTATCTCACTGCACAGGGAGTGCTGGTTAAGGATGGCGAACTCTATATTGCGGACGGTGATAAGCTTAGCACAACCGCCATGAATCCAGCCAATGCAGAACCCGCCGCGGCACAATGGGAAAAAAGCCGGCCGCAGATCGTCGTGATCGACAACTTTTTGACCGGTGAAGCGCTGGAAAAACTACAGCGCTTCTGTTGGGGCTCGACCATGTGGCGGACGTCTTACGATAGCGGCTATCTAGGCGCAATGCCCGAGCAAGGCTTTGCCTGCCCTTTGTTGGCGCAGGTAGCCGAGGAGTTACGTGATACGTTCCCAACCATCATAGAGGATCATCGGTTGCGGATGCTGTGGGCCTTCAAATACGACAGCCGCCTTGAAGGGATTAAAATTCATGCCGATCAAGCCGCAGTGAACGTGAATTTCTGGATTACTCCGGATGATTCTAATCGCAACTCCGAGAGCGGTGGCGTAGTGATTTGGGACGTGAAGGCGCCAAAGGACTGGGAACCCGAGAAATATAATGGAAATGAATCTGCAATGCGGGCGTTCCTTGACCGTTTCGGTGCCAAACCGATAACTGTACCCTATCGCGCCAATCGCGCGGTTATATTCAACTCCGACTTGTTCCATGAAACAGATGACATCGATTTCATGGATGGTTACCTCAATCGGCGTATTAACATCACCATGTTGTACGGTAGGCGGACACATTACGAAAACTGAAGGTGGGTCCCTGTCGCCGCCGTCTAATTTGATTCCGTAATCTTAGTGACGATCCTCAGGAATGGCCGATAATCAATCGTCGGGGCCGTGTGGAGCCCTTGAGGAACCGGCGGCTGACTACTGGTGCGCCTACAGCCGGGTGCGGACTTGGCTCAACCATACGCGAATGCAGGGGCCATTGATGAGGGAGTCATGACTGGCGCTATCCGTTCGAGACTATCAGGGCTGCTTGCGGCAGGCGCGAGAGGACGAGCACCACAAATCCTCAACCGCCTGTAGCAGCGGCCTGCTTGTACGCAGTCGGAGGCACTCGTGCATGAGAGGCTTGCTCATAAGCATATGCGAGGGATAACAGCATCTCCTCCGACCACTTTGGACCGATGAACGACATGCCCACGGGCAATCCGTCCACAAGTCCAATGGGGACATTGAGGTCCGGGTATCCGATTATCGATGCCATTTGACTGGCGCTCGGAGGCACGGCGCCCTTGGTATCTTTGGAAATAGGGTGCCGCCGCGCTGTGCCGTTTGGAACGAGCGGTGCCGCGGGGCCACGCGTCAGTACGACCACGGCGCTCACGTTGTACTCCGACATGACCCGGTCATAGCCCTCAGGCCCGGCCGCGCGCCGCATGTATTCCAACGTCTTGATGTATTCGAGGTTTTCGCGACCGCCCATGGTCGCTTGGGCGTCTTCCAAGAGATCCGTGCTGTGCATGCTTTCACGGGGATCGGATTTGCTGAACACGATGACGTCCGCAAGGGTGCGAACTTTCGTCGTCGCGGGCGTTGCTGCTAGGTACGCATTCAGATCTTCCTTGAAGTCGTAAATCAGGATGAGGCGTTCTTCCTGGCTTTGATCCTCGAAAATCTCGGGCGGAATCTCCACCAGTTCCGCGCCTTGTGCGGCGAGCACCTCAAGGGCGGCGTCGAACACCGGCTGGGTCGTTTCGTCGTAACCACCCATGCCCCGCAGCACACCCAACCGTGCGCCCTTCAACGCGTCAGCATCCAGGTTCGCCGCGTAGTCGGTCTTGTGCGCGTCCGCTTCTGCGGAGGCTGGGTCGGCCGGATCGGTCCCAGCCAGGACGGTCAGTAGCATGGCGAAATCCGTCACATTACGAGCCATAGGGCCAGCGGTGTCCTGGGTCAGGCTGACGGGCACGATCCCGCGCCGAGATATGAGAGCAAGGGAGGGTCGCATTCCGACAATGCCCATGAGAGACGACGGGCTGACAATCGAGCCCGTTGTATCGGTGCCCACGGCGGAGGCGGACAAGCTGGCCGCGGCGGCGATGCCAGAGCCATTGCTTGAGCCGCCGGCAGACCGAGCTAGGTCATAGGGGTTGTGCGTGGTGCCGCCAACGGTACTTCCGTTGAGAGTGTTGGTCGTGCGCAAACCGGCGAACTGCGACGTGTTAGCCTTGCCCAGAATAACCGCGCCGGCGGCGCGCAGACGCCTCGCAACTTCTGAGTCCTGGGCGGGCATATTGTCCTCAAGGGCAAAGGTCCCTGCGGTGGTCGGCATGCCGACAACGTCAATGTTGTCCTTGAGGAGAATCGGCACGCCGTCCAGCGGACCCAGCGCCTGTCCAGCCGCCCGGCGCTTGTCGGACGCGGCGGCCTGCTCCAGAGCGTCGGGCGCAATGAGGATGACGCTGTTCAGGGCATCATCGTAGGTCTCGATGCGCGCGATGTAGGCCTTGGTGATTTCAACTGATGTCGTATGTGCGGCAGCCAGGTCAGCAGAAACCTGACTAAGCGGGACTTCTTCAACCGCATAGGGTGTGAGCGGCGGCGCCTCTTCCGAACAAGCTGCGAGCGAGAGGGAGATAGCCAACGCAAAGTAGGTCGAAGAGCGGCACAGCATCATCACATTCCCTGGGTTAGATTGATCCGGCAGCCTGAGACTATCTGGGAATTGCGCCCCCTGAAAGCGCTTTCCTCTCCAGGAAGCATCCCTGCTACAATTGCTAATTCCGCTACACTTCTCTGAGAGGGAGTCATGCAAGTTTTCGGGAGCGCCATCAGAACTGCGGGGAACAATTCTAGGGCTGCATTATTGCGAGATTGTTTTGTACACATTCCCTTGGCTGTCAGTCGCCACGCCGAAACCGTTATCCGTGTTGTAAATCACGTAGTATTCGGCCTGGAACGACGCTCCATTTTCACAGGAGCCGATTGCGATGCCCGGCTCCATTCCGTCCGTACTTAAGCTGATCCCGACCACATCCCTGTACCGGAGGAGAAAAGGTGTTCGGCGAGGCTCCCTGCATGGTTGTACAAGCGCCAGTGCACTTAACCTTATCCGGCCGTTCGATCTTGAACGGACCCTTCGTTCCGCGGACAACAAGCAAGCCTTGGATGACCCCCGTAAACCCAGCGTGATGGAACGGGCTGGCGGCGGCATACACCAGCACCCGGATTTAGCGCTGCGCGCATCCGCTCAGCACAAGGCTCAGGACTAACAGTCCAGCTAATATCTTCATTGAGGTTAGCATGTGTCGGCCCCCGCCCTGGAATTAAATTGTTCTTTGTACGAATCTAAACCGACAATTTCCCGCAGAAACTGCGGTTGCCACGTAATATGAGTCGTCATCGTCATTGACGGGAGTCCGCTCAAACCTCTCCACTAATATTTTCTCTTTTCTAATATCCACAGTGTGCGGCGTCAGCGCCTATTCCCCCAATCCCTTCAGCACGTCTTTGATCAGCGGCACTGTGATCGGACGCTGGCCTGCTAAGGACTCGGTGTCCGCCAATTCGACAATCCGCCGAGCCGCGGCGAAACTGCGGTCCATGCGCTGAACCATGTAAGACACAACATCGGGGCCCACCGACAATTGTCTATCAGCGAACAGCTTTACAAGAACAGCCTGAATCATCGCGTCATCGGGCACATCAATGCGCACGGCCTGAACCGCCGATAAGCGTGATTTGAGATCAGGCAAGGTTACCGGCCACCGAGAGGGCGGTTCGCGACTTGTGAGCAACAAATACCCGCCCTGTTCTTTCGTGGCATTGAAAAGGTGCAGGAGCGCGCGGCTGTCGGATATGGACTCGCCGATCTCAATCACCAGCGACTTGTTTCTTTCCACGAGCCCAGCCACGGTGCCGCCAGTTACCTCGCTGGGCGCTATGACCGCCGCGTCGGCGCGCAGAGCAAAAACGTGAGCCAGGTGGGATTTGCCGCACCCGGCCGGACCAAAGATCGCCAAGGCATGGCCGGACCAGTCAGGCCACCGGTCAACATGAGCCACAGCTTCTTCGTTGCCCCGAACAACCAGGAAATCGTCGCGCCCGAACGCCGGCTGATGCCTGAGGTCAAAGGCCAGTTGGCGCTTTAAGTTCATCGGCGAGTTCTACTGTACTGCTTCGCCTAACACTGGACCGTCCGGCGGTTGGGGCAGGCCTCTGCTAGGGCTGGAAAATTCCGCAAGGTCCACATCCCCCTGCATTAGGGTCTCAATGACCCACACGTCGCCGCGTTGGGTGATCTCCAAGTCCTTCTGCGCCAGGGCCAAATTGAATTGACCGACATTGCCAGCGTAGACCAGGGTAAATTGAGCTCGATCCCGGGTCATGGCCTGAAGATTCAGGCGCTCAATCAGCGGTACCGCCTCCAGCTGGTTTTTGACCTTCACCCATTGCTGAATGCCGGTCACAGGTACCAGTACCGTGATTTGAGTCATAGAGTCGAAGGCGACCCGGTTGGCCACCTTCCACGTATTTTGGACCGCCGCCGCCGCCGTATCAGCCGCTGCAACCAGCACATCCTCGAGGTCCTCACCCGGTGCACCCGCGTAAGACAAGACCAACTGATCAGTCAGCAGATCGCGGTGACGCGCGGTCAAAGTCAGCAGGACGTTAATGGCGGTCCCTGGCTCTAACTCCTCGCTCGGTGCCGAAAGCGCCTGGGTATCGGTGGAAACCTCAGCGACAGCCACGAGCGTACCGCCTGTTTGATAACGCGCGGCCAGCGCATCCAATGCCACATTGTTTCCGGCCACGGCCTGTTCCACGGACAGTGTCGTCAAATCGTCTATATCGCCCAGCGGAAGAGCGAACGGCACAAGTCCGTTATCCGCGGCTGGCTCCATCCATGCGCTGCGCCAAGGGTTTGGGTCCTCCCAAAGCAAGAGCCGCGCGCCTGCCTGCTCCCTGTAGAGCGGTATCACCACCAGAGGTTTGCTGACGGTTTCCGTGAAAAGAACACCCGCGGCGCGCAGCAACGCCCGCACGGGCCCGGGGTGAAACCGCACGGTCAGCTCCGCAAGATAGCGAACCGCCGAGCTGCGCTCACTCGCAATGGAAAAATCACGGACCATAGTAATGACTTCGCCGGCAGAGGGCTGTGGGACGCGCTCAATGTCTTCTGGTGCGACCAGGCGCTCAATGAGCTTCCAGAACGCCGCAATCCGGCCTGCGACGAAACCCTGCTCGCGGGCCTGAGCCACGTTTACGGCTGTGGTATCCACGAGTACTGCTCGGACAGTGAAAATATCCCGTTCACCGGCTGCCTGAGCCGTCCCCGTCGCCGTTCCCCACACGGCCAATAGGACCAAAACGCCCGCTAAGGCCCCTGCCACGGCCATTGCAAAGCGCGGTCGATTCAGTATGTTCACCTTCGTCACGATCATCGCCTTAAACCTGTTTCCGTGCTTGCATCGGCGGGGCACGCCCTATCCGCAAAGACGCCGGAAAAATAAAATCCATGTCCAACGGTTTAACCTACAAAGACGCCGGGGTCGATATCGACGCAGGCAACGCTTTGGTGGAGGCCATCAAGCCGCTTGCCAAAGCCACGTCGCGGCGTGGGGCTGACGCCGCTCTTGGCGGTTTCGGCGCATTCTTCGACCTCAAGGCAGCCGGATTCAAAGATCCCGTCCTTGTCGCCTGCACTGATGGCGTGGGCACCAAGCTCATGATAGCCCAGGTAGCAGGGCAACATCATGGCATTGGCATCGACCTCGTCGCCATGTCGGTGAACGATCTTGTGGTTCAAGGGACCGAGCCGCTTTTGTTTCTCGACTACTTTGCCACCGGAAAGCTGGACGTGGACGCCGCTAAGGAGGTCGTTGCGGGTATAGCCGAGGGATGCAAACTGGCGGGCTGCGCACTGATTGGCGGCGAAACCGCGGAAATGCCGGGCATGTACGCGCCCGGCCACTATGATCTCGCGGGTTTCGCTGTTGGCGCCGTGGAGCGTGGTCAGACACTTACAGGTGAAAATATCTCGGTTGGTGATGTCATTCTCGGCCTTACCTCGTCGGGTTTTCATTCCAACGGCTACTCTCTGGTGCGCCGCGCTGTGGACATGAGCGGCGTCGGGTATGGTGACGCGGCTCCGTTCGCGGAGGGCATAACTCTTGGCGAGGCACTGCTCATCCCAACACGTATATATGTAAAAAGCTGCTTGGCCGCGGCACGGGCTGGCCGCGTCAAAGCTCTGGCCCATATCACCGGCGGCGGCCTTGTCAAAAATATCCCTCGCATCCTGCCCAAGGGCCTTAGCGTCGAGGTGGACGCAGCCGCAATTATCCTACCGCCGATGATGGCGTGGCTCGCGAAAATTGCGGGAATTTCCGGCCCCGAAATGGCGCGCACATTCAACTGCGGAATCGGCATGGTTGCCATCGTCGCCGAAGATCAGATGGATGCAGCACACGCCATCTTTTGTGAACACGATGAATCCGCTGTGCAGATTGGTAAGGTTGTCGAACATGGCGAAGGGCCGCAGGTTAAAATGCTGGGGTTGGAAAGTTGGGAAGTCCGCTAAACCGCCTTATCGGCCGCGGCAATTTTATCCAAATCGATCTCGCCGCTGACAATACGCCGCAAGGTCTCGGGAAATAATTCCTGCTCCTTGGCTTGAACGCGCGCGGTCAGCGTCTCCACCGTGTCGCCCGGCTTTACCTTCACCGGCGCTTGCGCCACAACCGGCCCGTGATCGTACACTCCATCTACGAGGTGAATGGTAACGCCGGTCTCCAGGTCCCCAGATTTTAATACGGTGTCATGCACGAAGCGGCCATACATGCCCTTTCCGCCGTACTTCGGTAGCAAGGCCGGATGAACATTGAGGATGCGGTCTGCGAACGCGCTCAATGTCTCGGGCCCCAATTTGCGCATGTACCCCGCCATCACCACCAGGTCGGTCTCGTACCGTCGCAGGGTAGCTGTGATAGCCGCATCCGCCGCCTCTTCAGAGGCTTCGGAGGTGGCGCTGATGTGATTGGCGGGAATTTCGTTTTGCGTTGCCCACGCCATGGCGCCGCTGTCGGCGTTGTTGCTGATGAGGACCGAGGGATTCGCGGTCAGTTTTCCGGCGCGGCACGCGGTAACAATCGCGCGCATATTCGTGCCATTATGAGAGGCGAGGAATGAGACGTTGGGGCGAGACAGCACCGGCGCCATAGCCTCTTTCGACGGCCTCCCCTACCCGACGATTTCGATCGCAGAGAAAAAATACGCGATCTCCATAGCCGCGTTCTCCGCAGAGTCCGACCCGTGCGCCGAATTGGCTTCAATGGATCCTGCAAACGTCTTACGGATGGTACCGTCAGCCGCTTTGGCGGGGTCGGTGGCACCCATAATTTCACGATTCTTCGCCACCGCGTTCTCGCCTTCCAGCACTTGCACGACGACCGGGCCGGAGGTCATGAATGCACATAGGTCGTTGAAGAACGGGCGTTCTTTATGAACCGCATAAAACCCCTCCGCTTGTGCGCGAGTGAGCGACAGGCATTTCTGCGCGACGACGCGCAATCCGCTCTCTTCCAACATGGCGTTGATTTTGCCGGTGAGGTTACGGCGCGTGGCATCGGGTTTTATGATGGAGAGTGTGCGTTCAGTGGCCATAGGAACCTGTGGCAGTCCTTATGAAAATGTTGTGGGAACAAAGCTGGAGTGCGCAGCCTTATAGACAACTCCAGCACCACACGCAATCGGCGGCGGCTCTTAGTCCTCTTTCTCCTGCCACCCCGACGGGGTTTGCTGCCAATAGTGGAGTTCGTGACCGGCGGATTTTGCCGCGGACCAACGTTCACGCGCGGCCGCGGTCGCCTCTGGGTTCGTACCGTCGAATAGATCAAGACAACGTTCGTAGTCCGGCAAATTTGCCGAGACCATTCCATCGGTCAGCACAAGCATGCGCGCCTCGTTGGGATTTTCATCACGGTCTGTCAGCCAAATCGGTTGATCAGCCGGAGAACCATCCTTGTCGGTGCCATGAGGTAACCAGGAATTTGGATTGTATGTCCACAGCAACCCCGCAAGGGCCTCGACCCTCTCTGCGGACGACGCCAGCACGACCGCGCGATGGTCCGCCTGAAGGACGCGCTCCAGTAACTGCGGGAGCGCCCTCTCTACCGGCGATCGCTCGAGATGATAGAAATCGACCCGCACAGTTGCTCCGCAGACTTCACACGCCGGATCAGCCGGCTATCTTCACCGGCACGTAGCGAATAGCGCCGCTGGTTGTAATCCGGATCAGGGCGATATTCTGTTCGGTGTCTTTCACCTTCTGAAGCGCAACGCGCGCATCAGCGACGTTCAGGACTTTCATTTGTTGAATCTCGTCAATAACGTCCCCCTTCCGTAGCCCTTTAAAGGCAGCATCGCTGAAGTTGTCGATCTCCACCACCACCAGACCGCGCATGGTCGGCGGCAATGAAAATTCTTCGCGCATCAGATCCGTGATCTCGACCACCGTGACACCGAGATAGGCCAGTTCGATTTCTTCCGGTTCCGCGCGCTCTTGTGGCTTGTCCTTATCGATGCCGGCAACGATTTGCTCCGCTTTGACATAGAGTTCACCAACTTTCATCTTCACGGTTTGACTCTGCCCCTCATGCCAAATTTCAACGTCGACAGTGCGATCGATGTCCGTTTCGGCCACGACCCTCGGCAGTTCCTTCATTTTATTAATGGACTTACCGTCAAAGGATAAAATGATGTCGCTGGCTTCGATACCGGCGCCCAGCGCCGGGCCGCCCTTCACCACCTGGGAGACCAGTGCACCCCGTGCCCGACCCAGGCCGAGGCTGAGTGCGATTTCCTCCGACACGCTTTGAATTTGCACGCCGATCCAACCGCGGCGGGTGCGACCGTACTTGCGTAGGTCGTCAATGACCGGGCGAACCAAGTTAGATGAGGTAGCGAACCCCACCCCGACGCTGCCGCCGGAGGGCGAGTAGATAGCCGTGTTCACCCCGATAACCTTGCCGTCCATGTTAAATAGAGGGCCTCCAGAGTTGCCGCGGTTAATAGCCGCGTCCGTCTGAATAAAATCGTCGTAGCTCCCGACGCGAATATCGCGTGCGCGTGCGGAGATAATCCCTGCGGTAACAGTGCCCGATAGACCGAAGGGATTGCCGATAGCCACCACCCAATCACCCACGCGCGCGGTATCGGAATCACCCCATGTCAAAGTGGACAAATCGTTCTTCGACTCAATCTTGAGCAATGCAACATCAACCTTCTCGTCACGGCCGACTAACTTGGCATCTACGACAGTATTGTCTGCGAGAATAACGGAGATTTCATCCGCATCTTCGATGACATGGTTGTTGGTGACAATGTATCCGGCCTTATCAATAATAAATCCGGACCCGAGCGAAGTCTGCCGGCGCCGCTGCGGCCGATTGTTCTCGCCGCCGGGGTTCCTGCGGCGTTCGAAAAACTCTTGAAACCAGTCCTCCCAGGGGACATCGCCGGGACCGGTGTTCTCGTCGCGATCACCCCCGCGGTAGTAGGTGGTGGAAATATTGACGACGGCGGGACTGAGCTTGTCGGTTAGATCAGCGAAACTCTCAGACGGACCTTGAGCGGCGCCATTCAAACCGGAGCCGGCTATAACAGCGACTGCAAGCAGCGCTGCCGCGAATTTGCGAATGTTTCTCAAAACCGGCCCTCCTTGGGCTTAAATAGGCAATCTCTTATCCGAGATTGTCGCCGGAACGCCAGGCTACGGCAAGACAAGGCCGCGACCAGGCCCCGTAAAGCTTCTAGTCAGACGTGACAGCCGCAAAAATACCGGCCAAAAGACAGACGAAAC
This sequence comes from Rhodospirillaceae bacterium, assembly GCA_963662375.2. Lineage (GTDB taxonomy): Bacteria > Pseudomonadota > Alphaproteobacteria > Rhodospirillales > Rhodospirillaceae > UBA11612. The sequence goes on along the minus strand of CAXXRP010000010.1, from coordinate 370,769 downwards.
AGAGCGTTAATACAAATGCGCCGTCTTATTAGGGTAGCCGATCGAAGTAGCGGAAAAACTCCGAGTTCGGGCTCAGAACCATAGTCGTACCTTCGCCCAATGCTGCCCGGTACGCTTCCATAGCACGGAAGAACGCGTAGAACGTGGCATCCTTGCCTTGTGCGTCGTTTAGAATCTTCCGGCTCTTCGCTTCACCCTCACCGATGAGTATCTGCGCCTGTTTTTCAGCCTCGGCGATCAATACCGTTACATCACGGTTTGCTTCGGCTTCGATACGGGACTTTTGCTCCTGCCCACGGCCGCGAAAATCTGCTGCTTCCGCCATACGGTCGGAGCGCATGCGGTTGTACGTGGCCTGGGTCGTGTCGGCGGTCAGTTCGGTGCGTCCAATACGCACCTCAATCACTTCAATACCGAACTCGGGAGCACGGCGCCGCACCGCCGTGGTGATCTGATCCATGACCCGCTGGCGGCCGCTACCCAGAACATCGGTCAAATCGGCTTGGCCCAACGCATCGCGTACGCCACCGTTCAAAATGTTTCCAAACCGGTCACGGAAGGCTGTGTCGGTCGCCACGGTTTGATAAAACTTCAACGGATCAACAATCTTATAGCGCGCAAAGGAATCCACGTTGATACGCCGTTGGTCCACCAGCGACATATCCTGACCTTGCGGATCAAGATCGAGGACGCGGGAGTCGTAATAAGACACGTTTTGAATGAAGGGAATCTTGAAATGAAGACCCGGTTCAGTGATAACGCGCCGTGGTTCGCCGAACTGAAGCACCAACGCCTGCTGCGTTTGATGAACGGTGAATGCGGTGCCAAGCGCCACAAAAAACGCCGCTATCAGGACTATGACTAAAATCGTTAAACGCGCGCTCATTGTTCGCTTCCCTGCACTTGGGGTCGCTCCACTTGTGTGCGCCTTTGTATTTCCGGTAGCGCCAAATAGGGAACCACGCCCGATCCGGCATTTTCATCCATCATGATTATTTGAGAACGGCCCAGAACTTCCTGCATTGCTTCCAGGTACATACGCCGAATAGTTATATCCTTATTAGCGGCGTAAGTTTGATAGAAGGCTGAAAAACGGGACGCTTGACCCTCCGCCTCGGCAATCAATTTGTCCCTCTCGGCAGTCGCACCCTCGACCATGCGGGCCGCTTCACCCTTAGCACGGGGAATTATGTCGTTGCTGTATGCAAGGGCTTCATTGCGAAGACGGTCTTCATCTTGCTTGGCTCTTTGCACCTCGTTAAAGGCATCAATCACCTCCGAAGGCGGGTCGGCTTTTTGAATGCGAAGATCGAGGATTGTTATGCCAGCACCGTATCCATCCATAATCGTCTGTAAGAGATCGCGAGAGTCCTGCGCAATCAATTCGCGCTGATTGGTCATCACGGCCTGCAGCGGGTTGCGGCCCACGACCTCGCGCACCGCACTTTCCGCGGCCACCTTCACCGTTCCCTCCGCGTCACGCATATTAAACAAGAAGTCGCCTGCGTCGCGAATGCGCCATTGCACGACAAACCACACGTCAGCGATATTCTGGTCGCCGGCGAGCATATGGCTTTCCTGTGGCACAGCGCTCACGCTCGGCTCGGAGCCGCGAAACCCGACCGTAATCTGGTTCGTTTGTGTGACCTTGGGCCGGAGGACGTCGCCTACAGGTGATGGGAACCAATAGTGTAAACCTGGCGAGGTTGTCCTTGCGTACGCACCGAATAGCATCTCGACGCCTTGTTCATCGGCCTGGACCCGATAGAAGCCGCTGAGGCCCCATATAGCGATGATAACTGCCGCCAGCAGCCAGAGCCCCCGCAAGTTATCGAACCCATTCGGTAAGAGGCGGCGTAGACGTTCTTGACCGCTTCGCAGCAGCTCCTCAAGATCCAGTGGAGGAGAACCTCCACCAACACCTGGGGAACGCCCACCCCAGGGATTGCCGCCGTTACCGCCGCTACCACCACCCCAGGGACCACTGCCTTGTTGTTTGTATATCAATAGACTAATCCTTCGCTGACTATACTCGCGGGCCTCCAGAGGCCGCGCGGTAGAACTCACCATGAACTGTTTTGCGTTATAGGACAACGATGATAAGACCGCAACGAAAGGTGGATAATAAGCCGCGGCGTCGTACCATCCCAATAATCTCCATATCGGGGCTGCCGGCATGGGCTTCAACCTGACAGGTACGTGTCCACAATGATCAAGCTTAGGACGGCGGGCGAAGACAAAGTGTCGGTAACCCGAAAACAGATTGTAACCGCGTTGAAGGATGTGGACTCCAGCACCGGCGGCCTGGACATCGTTGCGCGGGCCTGGGTGAAAGATGTTGTGGTCGATGACGGCCGCGTAACCGTGACCTTGGAGATTCCGGCCCGCTTGGGCCCAAAACTGGAGCCGGTGCGTGCCGCCGCGGAAAGAGCAGTGCGGGCTTTACCTGGAGTCAAATCTGGAACCGTTGTTCTGACTGCTCAAGCGGAAAAGACGCAACCACCGGTGACAACGCAAAAACCGTCGGGCGGCGGAGGCCGGCTCGATCTTCCAGGCCTTAAATTCATAGTGGCTGTGGCGTCAGGCAAGGGCGGAGTCGGCAAATCCACCACCGCAGCGAACATCGCTGTCGCCTTAGCGCGCCTGGGCCACTCAGTCGCGGTGTTTGATGCCGATATATTCGGGCCATCCATGCCGCGCATGTTCGGTTTGTCCGGCCGAAAACCCGACTCAGACGGCAAGAAAATTTTCCCGCTGGAAGCCAGCGGCGTCAAGATCATGTCCATCGGCTTCATGGTGGCCGAGGACAATCCCATTATATGGCGCGGGCCCATGGTGATGGGGGCCCTGGAGCAAATGCTCCGCGACGTCAAGTGGGGTGAGGTCGATGTGATGATTATCGACATGCCTCCGGGCACCGGTGATACGCAACTCACCGTGTCCCAGCGTGTGCCCTTGGCGGGCGCAGTGATTGTCTCCACGCCGCAGGACATTGCGCTGCTCGACGCGCGCAAAGGTCTCAACATGTTCAAACGTGTCGAGGTTCCCATTCTCGGTATCGTGGAGAACATGTCCTATCACATGTGTTCCGCCTGTGGTCACCGCGAAGAAATATTCGACCACGGCGGCGGCCGCCGCACCGCGGATGAACTAGGCGTACCGTTCCTCGGCGAGATTCCACTCGATCTCAAAATTCGCGTCACCTCGGACGGGGGCACGCCTATTGTCGCCGCGGAACCCAATAGCCCGCACAGCTTGGCCTACACCGAAATCGCACAGAATATCTGGGAAAAAATCTCAGGAGGAGACCGAAAAGCACCGACAATTTCCATGATCGGAAAATCTTCGGTGTAAACCGAAACGCTGTTTGGGGTATAGTAGCGTCGAACCTCGGTCTATGAACGTTTGTGGGTGGCTGCAGCCGCAATATCGCCATCTTTAGCGGTCACGGTACGTTGTCTACCGAGCACTTAGAGCATCACCCATGAACAAACTCTCCACCAGCCGTTCTCGCCGATTGCGTGCATCACTGGCCGCCGTGATGACTCTCGTCTCCCTGTCCTGGCTAAACAGTGCGTCGGCACAAAGCCGTCCATTCAACATTCCCGACCTGTCATCGTACAATTGCGCAGCTGTCGACGCGGCAACCGCCGCCAGCGTGCGCCATATGGGGCAGGTTATCAACGGCCGATATCACGAATGGCACGAAATTTACGCGACCGTGGGCGGTAAACAGCGCCTCGCGTGCATCAGCCTCATCGTTCCTGAAGCACGGCAGATGAGCGTTAGCGAAGCACGGGCGTTCCTCAAGAATGCCACCAATGTAGGCGCGCCGAGCGCGGATCCTGCGGCAACATCGGAAGAACCCCACGCATCTCAGAACGTTGTTATAGAACCGCCCAACGTTCAGCCTATGCCGCTGAAACGCGCCATCAGGCCGGCACCAGGCACCGGCCTCGCGGAGAAAAAGGCCGGTGAAATCGAGGTGCCGCCCATCCCGGCGATCAAGTCCTTCAAGAAAGCAACTCCCCTGCCCGCAAAAGAAAATAGTCATGGCGCGGCGGCGTCAACGGCGCCGCCGATTTCATTTGCGGCACCGCAGACCGTCGGCGTTGAGGACAGGGTCAAGGTATCGAATACCCTGGTGTATCCATGGAATACAGTTGGGTACTTGTCGGTCACGTTTCCGAGCGGGAACAGCTTCCGTTGCAGCGGTGTTCTGGTTAGCGCTTATGTTGTCCTGACGGCCGGTCACTGTATCCACGATCAAGGCGAAGGCGGCTTTGCCGATCAGGCCCGCTTCTATCCCGCCCAGCACCAAAACACGCCGGGCGACCGCACGCCCATTAGACCGTTCGCCAATTCCAACCTCGCTTTTATTAAAACCACGCAGACCTGGACCGAAATTTCAGGCGAGGACAGCTATATTGTCACCGATTACAAGCATGACTTTGCTACGGTTCAGTTCAACACGCCGTTCACCTTCACCAGCACTTTTATGGCTGTGGCATTCAGCGATACCACCGCGAGCATCACCAGTACCGGGTACCCGGCCAACGTCAACGGCCAAAATGTCTTTGGCCAGTACACAGACGACGGGTCCGCAACCGCGAAGTCCGGTGGGCTTGAAAACTCCCACGTCCGTGAGTTCGAGGTGGACGGCAGCGGGGGCAGTTCGGGCGGCCCTTTCTACGTGGTCGACCAAGGCACCGGTCTGGGTCGCCTGGTCGGCATTTTATCCTACGGCAACGACCTTGACGATCAGTCCGGGGGACCGTGGTACGACTCCTTCAGCCAATCCCTGGTTTCGAACTGGATAAGTTGGACCCCTGGGGCCGCTGCCTCGGCTAGCACAGACGGGCTTCGCGTCGCTGCCGTCTTTTCGTCGGCACAATCAAGCTCCCGCTCCTTTCTAAGGTTCTATAACTCCGGCAGTTCATCGGGCACCGTTGAGGTCACTTTGGCCGACTATCAAACGGGCGGCGTACTGGGAACATGGACGAGTTCATCGATCGCCGCAGGGTCTGAGTTGCAATTCTTTATTCAAGATCTGGAAAATAATGCAGATTCATCATTCTCTGTGCCCAGTTTTTATTCTGTATCCATCCGACCCACTTTCTCGGGCTATTTTCAGCATGTCTTATGGAAGCCCGCCAATGGAACACTCACCAACCTCAGCACATGCGACACAATGACCACGTCGGACACGACGACCGCCATTGGCGTGCACTCGTCGCTATTGAGTAACGGCTATCCGAGCACATTGATCGTGCACAACACAGGCTCGTCGGCTGCAAACCTGATGCTTGGCATTTACGACGCCAGGACCGGCAACAAGATCACCGACTATTGGGCCGGGCAAATCCCGGCCAATGGTCAGGCCATCCGCACCGTTTCCGAGATCGAAGCGGCTTTAGTTCCGCCGCTCCAGCCAAGCGGCGATATGTATCACTATGTTGTTAAGGTGGAGAGTAATCTAACCGGCTACGTGCAACACCTCGTGGAAAATCAAAGCGCCGGCTTAGTGACCGACATGACAGCGGCCTGTGCATTGGTGCCTTAGGGTCTACGCACTAGCCCCACAAAGCTGTAGTCGGGATTCGCGGCTTCGTCGCCTTTGTGGTGGACGCGAGATACCTCCCGCCACCCGGACAAATCCAAGTCGAACACAGCATCGCCCGCGAAACTGTCGTGAACCTCGGTCAGGTAGATGCGCGCGGCATGGGCAAGGGCCTGCCTATAAATTTCTGCGCCGCCGATGATCATGACTTCGTCGGCACCGGAGCCTTGGGCATCGTCATACGCCAGAGCCAGTGCCGAGAGGAGATTCTCGGCTCTGAGCACGCCTTCTGCCAACCAATCCCGATTTCTGGTGCAACAATATTTGTTCGCCGCGGTAACGGACGCCCGATGGACTCCAAGGTTTTACGTCCCATGACAACGGGCTTGCCGACGGTCAATTTCTTGATATGCTGCACATCGGCTGAAATGTGCCAGGGCAACTTTCCAGCGCGCCCGATCACGCCATTTTCGGCGCGCGCAACGATCATCGCAATCGCAACAGATTGACGAATCGTGCGGCCTCCCGCCGACTCCTGTAACTCCTTGCTCATATTCCCTTACCGCCGTTCTCTGCCTTGCAAAACTCGGGAAAATGCCCTGACTTTGATGAAAATCCCATGCTACACTTCGCCTACCGCAGCCAGGACATACCTCCTCGCGCGGACGCTGGTGACAGCGCATCTGTCGCTCGATCCAGCCTAGATTTACCGGGACCGGCACTCAAGAAACACGGTCAGATTCGCAAGGAGGCAAGACCATGACAAAGACCACAACAGCGCGCAGCCGGATTGCTGTCTTGACGGTAGCTGTCCTTTTGGCCGGCACGACAGGCGCATGGGCGGCGGAATCGCAATGCGGCCCGACACCCAATCCGCCGGATATACCCGATGACGGTGCCACGGCAACCGGCGAGCAAATGGAAAACGCATCGAACGGACTTGAGGAGTATTCTAACGAGTTCGCCGAATTCAACGACTGCTCAATCAACGAATACAACGCGACCCTTGAAAAATGGCAAGTATCACTGGAGGCCTATCAAAACAAGGGAAAGTAAATTACTCTCTCGAAATTCTAGGCTTTTACGGCGCCGTCCGCGATCTCGCGGCGGCGCCGCTGCTTTTTCTAGACCGCGACTTTCGCGGCGATATGCGGATGCGGCTTGTAACCGGCCAAAGTAAAATCCGCAGATCTAAATCCGAAGATGTCGCCGATACCCGGATTGATCGTCATTGTCGGCAACGACTTGGGCGCGCGGGTTAGCTGCATCTCCGCCTGTTCCAAATGATTTATGTACAAATGCGCATCGCCAAGGCTGTGCACGAACTCGCCGGGTTTCAGCCCCGTCACTTGCGCCACCATGAGGGTCAGCAACGCGTAAGACGGTATATTGAACGGCACGCCGAGGAAAATATCGGCGCTGCGCTGGTAGAGCTGGCAGGACAAGCGCCCATCAGCAACGTAAAACTGAAACAAGCAGTGGCACGGGGGCAGGGCCATATGGTCCACATCGGCTGGGTTCCATGCCGTGACAATATGGCGGCGGCTGTCCGGGTTCGTCAGGATGGCAGTCACAACCTTGGCGATCTGATCGATCTTGCTGCCGTCCAGCGTGGGCCACGACCGCCACTGGTATCCGTAAACCGGCCCAAGATCGCCTTCCTCATCGGCCCATTCGTTCCAGATGGAAACGCCGTTCTCCTTTAGATACCGGATATTGGTGTCACCCCTCAGAAACCACAGCAGTTCATGCACGATGGATTTTAGGTGCAGTTTCTTGGTGGTCAGCATCGGAAACCCAGCGGATAGGTCAAACCGCATTTGATGGCCGAAGACGCTGAGCGTGCCGGTACCCGTACGGTCCGATTTCTTAACTCCAGAGGCCAGGACCCGATCGAGGAGATCTAAATATTGCTGCATGGCTTTTCTTATAGCGCCATTCAGCACCGATTCTCTAGTGCACAGTCCGGAAAAATGGGAACCAGTCGTCCGAAAAGATCATGCACAAACAAGATGATAGCTGCACGTGGTCTCAGGAACTGCAAATCCACCGCACTAGTGGCAAAATTAACCACCCAGGCCTATATTAGTACTGCCGCGCAAGCGGCTATGGCGCTAAACCTGCTGTGAAATAGGCGTAGCGGACCCGGGGGCAGTGCCCGGCGCCTCCACCAATTCAGCCCGGTGAAAACATCGTTTCACCGGGCCCTGCGGGGGCGAAACAGGCTCGACGCGCGCGGTAAAGACAGTAGTTGTTCCCGGCATTGTACCACCGTTATCGGGCTAATCTTAAAAGTGCCAACGACAACGTTGCGTACGCCGCTGCTGCTTAATAGGCAGTAAGCGCGGTTCGGGGGGCACCGGGCAACAGAAGCCCCCCACTTTGTCTGCCGGAAAATGCGAATCTGTTGAATATAGCCCGTGGGCGGCGCGTCGCAGCGCACCTAGCACGTATTGGCCCGCCGAAAGCGGTTGAACCCTCTGCGCGACGCGACAAAAATACGCAGCATAAAAAAATACTGGATATCGCCATCGCGGACATGCTCTGGTCACGTATAGAACAATGGAAATCACTTCTCTCAGCTATGAACGCATGGTGGAAAACGCCTTACGGGGTGTATTGCGCCAAGCGCTAAAAATCACCGAGGCGCAAGGTCTGCCCGGTGCGCATCATTTCTATGTGACTTTCGATACCACGCACCCCGGCCTGCAGATGGCTGACTCCTTGAAGGCGCGGCATCCTAATGAGATGACCATCGTTGTGCAGCGCCAGTATTGGGATTTGGTGGTCGACGACGATCACTTCGAGATCGCCTTGAGTTTCTCCGGGGTCAACCAGCATCTTTCGATTCCTTTTGAAGCGGTTACGGCATTCGCCGACCCGCATGCCAAATTTGGCCTACAGTTTGATGTGGAATTCGAAGAGGTCGACGAGGACGAGGAAGACCTCAACGACGATGCCCCTGACTCCTCAGTGGACGGTCTGGTCCATGTGGATTCTTCCAAGGTTTCTAAACATTTTAAGAACAACCGCAAGACTGTATCCTTATCGTCCGGCAGAACGGCGCCGAAGGCTGAAAACGCTGACGAAAGTGAGGAAGATGCGGACAACGTCGTCACCCTAGACGCCTTCCGTAAGAAGTAAAATCACGCCTCAAAGCGCTGCGCGCGCGCCGCCAAATACACTCGCGGTACATGCATGATGTGTATTATCCTCGGGCTACACCTTCAATCCTTTAAGCACGGAAGCCGCACATGCTGGATGCCGCCTTTGCCGAAATGTTCCCCCTCGGTCACGACGAAACACCGTACCGCAAGCTGTCAGGCGACGGCGTTTCAGTGGAAACATTTAGAGGTCGCGACATCGTTACCGTCGCACCCAGCGCCATCACCAAACTAACGGCTGAGGCTTTCCGCGACGTCTCTCATCTGCTGCGCCCCGGCCACCTGAAACAACTACGCTCGATTTTCGACGACACCGATGCTTCACCCAACGACCGATTCGTTGCCCTGGAGCTGATGAAAAATGCCAATATCGCTGCGGGGGGATTCTGCCCATGTGCCAGGACACCGGTACGGCCATTATCATGGGTAAGAAGGGCCAACAGGTTTGGGTGGATGGGCGACGACGCGTTCGCAATCAGCGAGGGCGTGGCGGAGGCCTACACCAAGCTCAATCTGCGCTATTCCCAGCTCTCGGCAACATCCCTGTTTGAAGAAAAGAACACCGGCAACAACCTGCCCGCCCAGATGGATCTCTTCGCCGTACCCGGTGACACTTATAAGTTCATCTTTATGGCCAAAGGCGGCGGCTCGGCCAATAAGAGTTTCCTGTTTCAAAAGACCAAAGCTGTCCTGAACCCCGCGGGCCCGAAGAACTTTCTTGAAGAGGAAGTGAAGGCGCTCGGCACCGCGGCCTGCCCACCCTATCACCTAGCCATTGTCATCGGCGGCACATCGGCCGAGCTGACCATGAAGACGGTCAAGCTGGCCTCGGCCCGCTACCTCGACAGCCTACCCATAAAAGGCGGCGCCCACGGCCAAGCCTTCCGGGACCTGGAGATGGAGCGGGAGGTGCTGGAGATGACTCGCGCGCTGGGCATCGGTGCGCAGTTCGGCGGCAAGTATTACTGCCATGAGGTGCGTGTGATCCGTCTGCCCCGCCACGGCGCCTCATGCCCGGTGGGCGTGGGTGTATCTTGCTCCGCCGATCGTTAGGTTTTGGGCAAGATCACCGGCGAAGGCATGTTTCTCGAACAACTGGAAACCAATCCAGCGCAATATTTACCAGAGATTAAGGAAGGCAAACTGTCCAGCGACGTGGTGAAGATCGACCTCACCAAACCCATGGACGAAATCCGCAAGACATTGAATCAATATCCGATCAAAACGCGCGTATTCCTCACCGGCCCGATGGTGGTGGCGCGCGATATCGCCCATGCCATGCTCAAGGAGCGCATCGATAGCGGCCAGGGCTTACCCGATTACATCAAGCAACATCCGGTGTATTACGCCGGTCCCGCCAAGACCCCCGAAGGCTATGCCTCGGGTTCCTTTGGTCCCACCACAGCAGGACGCATGGATTCATATGTCGAAGAGTTTCAAGCCAACGGCGGATCGATGATCATGCTGGCTAAGGGCAACCGATCGAAGGCCGTAACCGACGCGTGTAAGAAGCACGGCGGTTTTTATCTCGGCTCCATTGGCGGCGCCGCGGCCATGCTAGCGCAGAATTCCATCAAGAAAGTCGAGGTGCTCGAATACGAGGAGCTGGGCATGGAAGCCGTCTGGCGCATTGAGGTGGAAGATTTTCCCGCGTTCATCGTCGTGGACGATAAGGGGAACGATTTTTTCAAACAGCTTTAGAATTGGCGGCCTTCATACGTCCGCCAGCACGGCGAAAATAATGACAATCAGCGCTATGAGCACGCCTGTAGAAAACAGCACCGCGCGGCCGAAGCGCCGCGCCGACAACCTCAGCATGGAGAGCCACGCCAGTGTTCCCGCCGCATGAGCGAGAATCGGGCCTGCAACAAGAAACCCCCCGACCCGATAATCGAGGCTAGGGGTGTAACCGTCGCATGCCACAGTGGGGCCATGAGTAGTCTCGGATGGAAAAACAGTCCGGCAAACAGCAACGAGGCAACCACCAGAACAATATTCATCGCCGTCATGTTTCATCCTGGGCCTGTTTTCCGTGAGGTAGCGTTGCCCTAGGTTTCCTGAAATGTAAAGTTCGCCGCGACAACCGCAGCGAACGCCAAAAAAAAACACCGTATTTTTCGCCGCCGGGACTGCTATTGGGCGGAAAACCACTCAACGCACGATCTAATGCCGCGCATTCCTTCCCCTTTTCTATACTTTAAGAGCGCATCGGTCTCCTGTTAATCTTTTCCGTCATCGCCACGCCAACGAGAGGAGGCCACCATGCGGCGTCACGATCCTGAGGGCATACGCCTGCCCATCAAAATCGACACCACCACCAACGGCGAGTTCATGCCGATGCCCCTGGACGCGGTGTCCAAAGAAGCCAACCGCGCGGCGCACGAGAAGGTCGGCTGCGCCGCGAAAAAAGTTGGCATGGGCCGACGCGCTTACCTCGTTACCACCTGCGGCGCGGCGGCAACCCTCGCAGCCATGAACGAGACCTTCGCCGCAACAGGTAAGGTCGGCGGCAGCTACGCACTCCCCAAGGAAGCGGCATTTGAAGTAGCGGCGGCGGAATCGATCCTCAGCGGCGACGAATTTATTTTCGACGTGCAGCTTCATCATGTGAACCCGGAAGGTACGTGGCGCAAAAACCTACCGACGTGGAACGGTACCATCGCCAATTTCGCACGCAACAATCCCGACTGCAAAGAAACGAACCTTGTTGACTGCATCGGCGGCGATCATTTAATCCAAGAGGTGTTCATGGACAGCGACACCACGGCGGCGGTGCTGTCGTCCGTGCCGTCGGCGCCGGACAATCCGCTGCATGTGGAAGAGGCCGCGGCGACGCGCGCACTGGCGGCCGCGGCCAAGGGCTCGCCGCGCCTGCTCATACATGGCCTCTGTCATCCTAACTTCCCCGGCCATATCGAGCGCATGGAAGAAGTGCACCAAACCTATAACGTGGCGGGGTGGAAGACCTACACCCAGTGGGGACCAGAGGGGATCGGTTTCTGGCTGGATGACGAAACCACCGGCATCCGCATGATCGAAAAAGCCCGCGCCATGGGCGTGCGCAATATCTGCGTGCATAAGGGACTGCCTTTGGGCGATGTGTCCTACGAACATTCAACGTGCCGCGATGTAGGTGCAGTCGCGCGGCGGTTCCCGGACATGAATTTCTTGGTCTACCACTCGGGCTATGAGCCCTCCATCACCGAAGGGCCTTACAATGCCCGTGTGCGCAAGGGTGTAGACTCTCTAGTTCATGCCATGGAGGACAACGAAATCGAACCGGGAAGCAACGTCTATGCCGAATTGGGCAGTACGTGGCGCACCATCATGCGCGACCCTCAGCAGGCGGCACATCTGTTGGGCAAACTCATGAACGCCGTCGGTGAAGACAACGTGCTGTGGGGTACGGACTCCATCTGGTACGGCAGCCCGCAAGATCAGATTCAAGCCTTCCGCGCCTTCAACATTTCAGAGAAATTCCAGAATGAATACGGCTATCTCGCCCTGTCTCCCGAGCGCAAACGCAAAATCTTCGGCCTTAACGGCGCACGGGTGTACGGCCTTGACCCGAACGTGCTGAAGAAGAAAGCCGATACTGATTCACTTGGCAAAGCGCGAACCGCCTACCTGCATGACAAAGACCCGAGCTATCTCACCTACGGACCCAAGACCCGCCGCGAGTTCCTTGCGCTGCTCCGCGCCAACGGCGGCGCGCCCGCTTGAGCGAGGCGCTAACGGCCCTCCCAACCTATCTCTGGACCGGCCCCAGGGACACGCCGTTGACGGTCGCCCTCGCCCATGGCGCGGGCGCGCCCATGGACACGGCTTTCATGGATTTTTTCGCCGACGGGTTGGCGACGCGCGGCTTTCGTGTGGCGCGTTTCGAATTTCCGTACATGGCCGCGCGGCGGGAGACCGGAAAGCGCAAGCCCCCGGACCGCCAACCGGTACTGCTGGACACCTGGCGGGACGTAATCGCGAGCATTGGCGCGGACAACATCGTCATTGGCGGAAAGTCCATGGGTGGCCGCATGGCCACCATGATCGCAGACGAAGGGGCACACAAAGCCAGCGTGCGCGGGCTCTTGTGCCTCGGCTACCCCTTCTACGGCGCGGGCCGCGCCCACAAGCCGCGCATCGCCCATTTGGAAACCCTAAAAACACCCACCCTCATCTGCCAGGGCGGGCGTGATCCCATGGGTAACCACGAGACCGTCTCTCGCCTTAAATTGTCGAAATCCATCAACATTCATTGGGCGGAAGACGGCGACCACGACCTCAAGCCGCGCAAAGCCTCTGGCCTCACGCATGACCAAAATCTGACAGCCGCCCTTGACGCCGCCGTCGCATTCCTTTCAGCATTACGCTGAAAGCGAGGCCACCATGTCTTCTTCCTCCAGTTCCACCCGCACCGAGACCGACAGCCTGGGCGCCGTAGAAGTTCCTGCTACGCATTATTGGGGGGCGCAAACTCAACGCTGTCTGGAGAATTTCAAGATCGGTGACGAACGCATGCCAGCAGCCCTTATCCACGCTTTCGGATTGCAAAAAAAGGCCGCGGCTCTTACCAACAAGGCGCTGGGCGAAATTCCCGCTGATCTGGCCGATGTCATCGTCGAAGCTGCTGGAGAGGTGGCCGAGGGGAAGTTAGACGACGAATTTCCGTTGGTGGTGTGGCAGACGGGCTCGGGCACCCAGACCAACATGAACGCCAATGAGGTCATCGCCGGTCGCGCCAACGAACTCACGACCGGCAACAAAGGCGGCAAAGACCCGGTTCATCCTAACGAGCACGTTAACCGCGGCCAGTCATCCAACGACAGTTTCCCCACGGTCATGCACATCGCCGTGGCCATGGAAATCGCGAACCAGTTGATGCCGGCACTGGATCAGTTGCAAGGAACGTTGGAAAATCGAGCCGATGCCTTCGAGAGCATTGTGAAAATCGGCCGCACCCATTTGCAGGACGCAACGCCACTCACATTGGGCCAGGAATTCTCAGGCTATGCCGCGCAGGCGGGCTTTGCCGTCGACCGCGTCAAGACAACCCTGCCCCGCCTGAACCGGCTGGCCCAGGGAGGCACCGCCGTGGGCACCGGGCTGAACGCCAAGAAAGAGTTCGCGGCGAAGTTTTGCGAGGAATTGAGGGAGATAACCGGATATCCCTTCTGGCCTGCTGCGAACTTCTTTGAAGCTCTAGCGTCGCACGATGCCATGGTTGAATGTTCCGGCGCCCTGAACACCATTGCCGTTTCCCTTATGAAGATCGCCAATGATATCCGCCTGCTGGCTTCGGGTCCGCGGTCTGGGCTCGGCGAATTGATCCTGCCCGCCAACGAACCCGGATCCTCCATCATGCCGGGCAAGGTGAACCCTACTCAGACTGAGGCGCTGGCCATGGTTTGCGCCCAGATCATAGGCAATCACACGGCAGTGACGGTCGCTGGGTCGCACGGGCACTTGGAATTGAACGTCTTTAAACCGGTGATCGTCTACAATGTCTTGCAATCGATCCGTTTGCTGGCCGACGCAGTCGACAGTTTTGTCGTCCATTGCTTGCGCGGGCTTCGAGCCAACGAGACCGTGATCGCGCGGCACGTCGAAAATTCTCTAATGCTGGTGACCGGGCTCACCCCACACATCGGTTATGATAAATCCGCCGAGATCGCCAAGATGGCGCATACCGATGGTCTTACATTAAAGGATGCAGCCGTGAAGTCCGGCCACGTGACGGCGAAACAATTCGACGAGTGGATCAAACCGGCGAATATGACGCACCCGTCCTAGGACATGACCCGGAAAAGTCCGAATTGTATTTCCAAGAAGATCATGCCCAAACAAATTGTACATGGGCCTTATGATTCGATTTGAATTGATAACGCGCAGTCGCCGGCGTGCAAGAACATGAACCAAGGCATCCGCAAGCGTTCCGTTGACGTCGCCGGGCACCGTACCAGCGTTTCCATAGAAGAGCCGTTCTGGAAAGCGCTGCACGATATTGCCACCCGGAAGAAAATATCGGTAAGCGACATTATCGCAGACATCGACCGGGCGCGCGGCGGAAATTTGTCCAGCGCCATACGTTTGTATGTGTTGAAAGATTTGCAGAGCCGCGACTAAGACGGCTCAAGAATAATATTTGGCAGATCCAATCGGCCACGCACGGTGATGGGCACCGACGTGGGCAGGGTGCGTTGCGTAGCGGCATCCGCGCGAGGTAGATTTTCCAGACGTAAGCGGCCCGATACATCCACCAGCCATTTCGGAAGATCGATCGTGCCGGTGAACGCGCCGCCGTAAGATCTGGATTTCACTGTGCCCTCAACGATCTCTATACGCCCTTTTTCAGCCGAGAGTTTTGCGGCGACGGTCACGGGAGTGTTCCGCCCGCGGGGTACGATACTTTCCACCTGAGTTGCAGCAGAAACAGCGCCAAGGAGCCCAGCGACAACGCCTGTACCCGCCGAGGTAGTGGTGATTTTTAACGTGCCACTTCCCGACAGGCTTTCAATAAGCGAACGCGGTGACGAGCCCAACGCAACAAATTGGCCCGCGAAATCCACGTCGCCGGCGCCAGGTTTTAGTCCGGTTGAACCGCCACCATTTATGGCCTTGGCCACCGATGCGAAGTCGCCGCCGCTAAAACTGATCTCGCCTTGTAATGACGGGTCCGGCGCGGCGATAGCCTGCAACGACAGCTGACCGCGCGCCCCGAACAGGTAACCACTCCACGCGGAAATTTCCGCCGCACCGTCGGCAATCGTAATTGTACAATCGAAATCGCGCAGGTCGACGCCGCGCACGTTGAGGCGTGAACCGGACAGGCTCACCTCACCATCCCAATCCGCCAGAAACGACCAATCAACCGGTGTGTCCGACCAAATACTTGAATTCGGCGCGGGCGCTTGACTAGAGGACGATGCCCTCGCCGGAGCAGAAAATTGGAGTGTGGGATCGTTCGGCCAAAGTTGATCGAATGCCACTGCGATCTCGCTGAATGTCGCAGACACCTGCTTACGGCCAGCCGTTTCGTTCACTGCGATACGGCCCACTACATGCTCTTCGCCAATCGATAGATTGAGGTCTTCGATCATTGTGGAGGTGTTCGTTTGTGTGATCCGAGCGGTCAACGACACAGCGCCCGGATCGGTTGCCCCCGCCGGCCAAGTCGGCGTCAAGGCCGCTACCAACCTGGCGTAACTAGGATGATTTGCGTCAAACGACAGTGTCAACTGCGGTTGTTGGTCTAGTGACAGTCCTTGACCATTACCATGCACGGTCACGTCGCCGATTTTTACCGTGGCAATCAGATCGGCCTGCGCCACGCCACCGCTCAACACGCCAGTCAATGTGACAGGCGCGAGGCTTCGCATGGAGAGCGGAACGTTGACGCCAAAAGCTCGGCCAAACCGGCCTATGTCTTCCGTATGAAGATCAAACTGGAAGTCCTGGAATTGTGGTGTTATCCCGAAACCGCCCAGTCCGCCGCTAAACCATATTGTCGCCCCTGCGACATTGTCGAAGGACGCGCTGCGGATGTTCAGGACACCGTCGGTAAGACTCAGGTCCAATCCCACGCGACCATCGGGAACGCTGCCGGCCGTCAGAGCGTTAACAGTCACACGCACTTCTGCGTCCACATCAGCAAGGTTCTGGAGCGAATCAAAGACTGGTATAAGCCCGTAAACGTCGGGGCTACCCGCCGCATCTTCTGAAACGCCCGAAAAGAGCGCGCGCCACCCTTCGTCTATCATCACCGGTACGTAGGTATCCAGGTTCAAAGCATTTATGGTGAGATCGACGCCAAAAGATACACGATCTTCGCGCGCTACGAATGCGGCTCCCGTTGCACTCACCGTGTCAACTTCTGCGGTGATGTCGCCAAAAGACAGCCGCGCGAGCGTACCCTGAACAGCGGTGCGCAGTGAAGCATGCGACAATCGGCCGCGCGGGACTTGCTCCAATTTTTCACCTACGCCTAACCAAGTAAGCGCCTCGCGCAGGTTCCGCGTTTCTACTTCAAGCACCCCATCAAACACCGGTATTGGGCCGCCCTCCTGAAGAAAGCCGAAAGCCCTGATCCGCGTCGCGCCAGGAACCGTGACACCGATTTCCCGCACCGCCAGCCTTCCATCCGAGAGCGACACATTCAGGGTACCATCGCGCAGCACATCGTCACCGTAGGACAACAGCGGCGCTCGGATATTGACAGTCGCGGTTATAGAGCGTGGAATTTTAAAGTTCTCACCGGGAGCGTCCGCCTCATAGGCGCACGCAAAAATCTCGCCGAGCGCAGCAAACTTGCTGCAGTGCGAAGATGCCGCTACAGACGCGAATTTCCATGCCTCGATGTCTACTGCGGCGAAGTCCAGATCCACATTAAGATGGGGCACCTCTCCGCCCGTCCATACAACGATACCGTTCGCACCTGTACCGCCGATGTCCATGGTCAGGCCGTCCGTCGCAACACTACTCGTCGTGCCGCTCACCTTCGCGGCCAGCGAGAACGGTTGCAACAACGCCGCCGGAAGCGGCGTTTGCGGCCCTACCAGCGCGGCGATTGCGAGCAACGCGCGGCTACTGCCGCCAGTCACAGATACATCACCACGAAAATCGCGGTCGGGTGTTCGGCTGACACTCCCAATGAACTTGGCCGTCACATCTGCTTCAACAACGCGAACGGTGAGGTTGATCCCATCGGCGTTTGCCGCATCGACGGGCGTAAGGGTTCCATTTACCGCTAAAGGTGTTCCCTCGACCGTGAGCGTCCCCGACGCGGTGATATGTCCGCGCGCCGCGATGGCGACCTGCGCTTCAATGCCGGTGCTCCGCCACGTCGCCCCGCTCGCGGCATCGCGAACGGTAAACGCACCATTTTCGATTTCTACCCGTTCGACCGCTAGATCAAACGGCGAATTCTCCGCTTCGTCTTCGGCGTGGACCGGCGCGACCGAACAGGGCCTTAGTGCGCAAAAAAATGACCCAGCGGTATCGTCGCCGCCTTGTGTAAAATGCACTTCCGGATGCAGAAGTACCAATGCACGAAGCTGCAATTGCCCGGTCAAAAGCGGAACAAAAGCGAGGTGAGCATCCAGTTGTTCGATACTGATGAAGTCGACTGCGCCGCCGCCGCCGATGCTAATGTTCGCGGCCTTAAATGCAGGACGCGGCAACAACGCGGCGTCCATATCACCGGTGATTGTGACCTCCCGGCCAAGCGCCGAGCTGAGTTGTGCGGCCAACAAACCGCGATAGCCGTTCCAATCAATAAAACTCGGCGCAATAAGGACAACAACAGCCAGTGCCACCAGCACGCTAGCGCCGCCGATCAGCCCCTTCTGCATCCGGCGTATGCGTGGGAGCGTAATCAGAACGCCGCTTCCTCCAGCGCCATCATGGGCTTGCTGCCCGCGCGGATGACGGCATCTAGCCCCGCGATCTGCGGCAGTACTCGGCGCATGAAGTACCGTCCTACATGAAGTTTAGTCTCGTAAAAAGAGTCGCTTTCATTTTTCTTGGACAATGCCGTTTCGGTCGTGAGAGTCCACACCCAGGCAAACACGGTCAAGGCAAACAACCGCAGATAGTCACAAGCCGCCGCACCCCGGGCATTGGGATCGTTCTTGGCGTCTTCGAACAGCCATTGGGTGCAGGCCTTTAGGCGTTCAACAGAGTCTTTCAGTGGCCCGGTGAATTCGGCCATGTCATTGCGCCCCTCCGTGCGCTTCAACGTCGCCTCTACCTCGTTTAGCCAACCGTTGAACAGGCGCCCACCGTCCAAACCCAATTTGCGGCCCACGAGGTCCATGGCCTGGATCGCGTTCGTGCCTTCATAAATCTGCGAGATGCGGACATCACGCACCATCTGCTCCATACCGTGCTCGCGGATGTAGCCGTGGCCGCCGAACACTTGCAGGCAGGTATTTGCGATTTCCGAGCCGAAATCGGTGCCGGCAGCTTTGACGATGGGTGTCATCAATCCGACCATGTCGTCTGCTTTCTGGCGCACCGAAGCGTCAGTATGCCTGTGAGAAATGTCCGCTTGCATGTTTGTCCATACCGCCAACGCCCGTTCCGCCTCAACGATAGCGCGCGAAAACATCAGACGGTTGCGAATGTCCGGGTGGACAATAATCGGGTCCGCAGATTTGTCGGGGTACATAACCCCGTCTGAGGCGCGGCCCTGAAGCCGTTCCTTCGCGTACACCGCTGCGTTTTGATAGGCGAGTTCGGCGATGCTGATGCCCTGCCCGCCCACGAACAGCCGCTCTTTATTCATCATCACAAACATGCCGGCCAGACCCTCATGCGCCTGGCCCACCAACCAACCTTTAGCGCCGTCGAAATTCATGACGCACGTGACCGACGCCTTCATCCCCATCTTGTGCTCGATGGAGCCAGTCGACACTTTATTGCGCTCCCCCAGCGTTCCGTCGTCTTTCAGCAGAACTTTTGGCACCAGGAACATTGAAATGCCGCAGGTGCCTTGGGGTGCATCGGGAAGGCGCGCCAGCACCAGATGGACGATGTTATCTGTCAAGTCGTGCTCGCCGGACGAAATGAAAATCTTCGTGCCGCTAATATTGTAAGAGCCGTTATCGTTGGGCTCGGCCTTGGTGCGCAGTAGGCCGAGGTCCGAGCCGGCGTGAGATTCCGTCAGACACATCGTGCCTTGCCACTCGCCACTGGTGAGCTTGGGCAGGTACGTCTTTTTTTGCTCGTCCGTTCCCAGCGCCACAAGCGCTGTGATGGTTCCCTGCGTCAGTCCCGGATAAAGGCCCAGCGAAAGGTTGGCGGAGCCGACCATCTCGGCGACGAGACAATCAAGCGCCTCGGGCAGTCCCTGGCCACCGTACTCCGGGCTCGCTGTCAGGCCGCACCAACCGCCCTGGGCGTATTGCTTGTAGGCCTCTTTGAACCCTTTGGGCATGGTCACCACGCCGTCCTTGAACATGCATCCTTCTTCGTCGCCGCTTTGGTTCAGGGGATGCAGTACCTCCTGGCAGAGCTTTGCGCACTCCTCCAGCACGGCATCCAAAACGTCGGCGCTTGCCTCCTCAAAGCCGGGTAACTTCAAGAGCGCGCCGGGCACGTCGAAAAGCTCGTGCAACACAAAGCGCATGTCGCGCAGGGGCGCGGTGTAAGTCGTCATGATTTGGCCTCTGTGAACTGTTTAGGTGTGAAATCTTTAGAGTTCCGAAGGTGACCCAGACCTCTCACGTCACAACCACCTGGAGGTAAATTAATGTTTTGCGGACTCCCGTCAACTTGCCCAGAAATATGGCTTTTCCCACCCTGCGTGGCGCTTTGGGCGGTCCTGCGCAGTAACGGGTTTAAAAATAGGACTGATTAAGTCCTATTTTTTGCTTGATAATGGGGCTTAAGGGGTCTTTTATATGGGCTGGTAGGGGCTAGCGGGGGCGATCAAAAGGACGCAGCCATGGCCAATGCGGCTCACAATCCAAAGTCAAACCCGACATATACATACGCTGGATCCGGCGCGCGATCCGAGCACAGTGCGTATGTTGAACAAATCAAAAACTACCCGGTGCTCAGCGGGCCCGCAGAACGCCGCCTTGTTCGGCGCTGGTACACCAAGGGCGACCGCGCGGCCTACGACTCACTGATCGGCAGCCACCTCCGCCTGGTGCCCAAGATGGCGCAGAAGTATTCCGGCTACGGCGTTCCAATTGCTGACCTCATCGGCGAAGGTAACATCGGCCTCTTGCAATCCGCAGAGCGGTTCGATCCTGGAAAAGGTTTTCGCTTTTCCACCTATGCCCGCTGGTGGATTCGCGCCGCCATGCTCAATTTCGTTTTGCAGACCTGGTCACTCATTAAGGTGGGTAACGGTGCGGCGAAGAAACGCCTGTTCTTCAACTTACGCCGTGTGAAACGGGATCTTCACGCCGAAGGCAAACACTACATGAGCGAGGCCGACATCACGTCCCTAGCCGAGCACTTCAAGGTCAACCGCGATGACGTTATCGCCATGGATCAGCGCATGAGCGCCAACGATGTCTCGTTGCATCAAACGATCCCCGGCAGCGACGGCTTAACCTTCGGTGATTCCATCCCTGACGACGAGCCCAGCCCCGAAGACATCGTCGCCGAGGTCGAGGAGCGTCGGGTCAAAACCGAAATTCTGCACGAGGCCATGTCGAGTCTGGACCGGCGCGAGAAAGAAATCGTCACTCGCCGTTACCTGTCCAAACGCCCGGCGACCTTGGCGAAACTGGCGGGCTTGTACGGCCTGACGGCGGAACGTATTCGCCAAATCGAAGCCAAGGCCATCGAAAAAATCAAACAGGCTATCGGATCCGGCAGCATCAATCCCGACGCGTTCGGCACGACGTAAGGCCGGACAACATACTTTTTCTGACCCTGCATCCAAATCCCCCTTTGCGCGCATCTCCTATACATTCAGTATTCGTCCATAGGGGGGAAATGCGATGTCATGGGGTGTAGAAGAGCTTTTCTGGATCGTTACCGGCGTCATATCAGTCACGTCGATAGCCGCGCGTCTCATTCAGCGCCGAGAAACTGGGAAGACCATTCGCACTGCCATCGAACACGGACAGGTGCTCGATCCGGCAGTTGTAGAGGAACTCTTGGAAAGCAAGCGCACGTCTTTCGAAGGATTAGTCATTGGCGGTTTCGTCTTTGTCGCCTTCGGAGTCGGCCTTGACGTCCCGAGCTTTTTTTGGATGAAGCCGAAATGCCAATCATGCCCGTCCTTGGTACAGGTGCGTTTCTAGCCGCACTTGGCGTCGGCTTGTTTCTGGCAGCGTCGGCGGCCCAGCGCATGTGTATTCGTGCAAGAGAGATGCAGGGCGAAAGCATGTGATCCGATTGCCGGTGCGGAGGGGATGAGTCATTCGGAAATCGCGGCCTCTCCCGGATGGCCGTTGGGTACGGTAAAGTCACACATCACCCGCGGTGCGGCGCACTTGCGGGCGCGGCTTAGCGCATGCGGAAATGACGAATGAGCGACGACCTCGACAATGATCTGACACGAATCTTCGCGGAAAGCGCTTCGCATCTGATTGACGATGCTTTTGTCGCTCGTACGATGGCGAAGATTTATCGGCGGCGTCTAGTCTTATTCGTTGAAGCGGGCGCTGTGCTTGGAGTTGCGGCAATCGTGTTCATCGCGACTCCGTTCTTGCTGGATATTTCCACGATCATTTCGGAAATCTCAATTTCCGTGACGATGGCATTTACACCGATCTTGGCTGCGCCTTTTGAGTTGCTGATTGGCTGTGGCGTTGGCCTTTTCGCGCTCGTTCGAGCGCACATTTAAAGGCTCGAGACCCGGAGGTATTTGCCCCCATTTCCGGAATCCTCTAAACACGCGTGAGACAATTCTCGGCACGCGCATATGACACGCACCTTCATCAATCAGCCTTCACCCAACCGCAACCTACGTAAGCCCGTGGACGGTGCCGTGCACGTACAGCATCTGATTGTGCATTACACCGGTATGCGGTCGTGCGGCGATGCATTGAACCGCATGTGCGATGAGGCGTCGAAAGTCAGCGCGCATTATATGATCGACGAGGACGGTTTGATTTACCAAATGGTATCCGAGGATATGCGCGCGTGGCACGCCGGCGTTTCATTCTGGAATGAACTGCGCGACCTCAACAGCGCCTCTATCGGTGTCGAGCTGGTCAATCCCGGCCACGACCACGGTTACCGCGCATTTCCAAGCGTACAATTGGACGCCTTCGCGCTGCTCGCCGGCGAGATCATGGAACGGCACGGCATTGAACAAAAGAACGTACTCGGTCATTCCGACGTCGCCCCTGGGCGCAAAACAGACCCCGGCGAACTTTTTCCGTGGAAGGACATGGCCGCGCGTGGCATAGGTGTATGGCCGCACGATGCGGCGCCGATGAACGGCGTGCCGGACATCGGCACCGCGCTCGCGCACCTGTCGGCCATCGGCTATGCGGTACCGCTATCTACGGATCTGGGGGCTGATATTCTCGACCCGCAAACTGCCGCGGCCGATGTAATCTGCGCCTTCCAACGCCACTACCGCCCTTCCATCGTTGACGGCGCCTTGGACCTCGAAACCGGTGGCCTCATCGCTGCCATCGCGGACCGCCCGCACTCCACTTGACCTTCCGACACAGGACGCCCATTTTGCCTCTGCGCCAGATGGCCGGATGGCCGCTATCCGGGCTTCGGCCCGGATAGAGGAAAGTCCGGGCTCCACGGAAACAAGGTGCCGGGTAGCACCCGGCGGGGGCGACCCTAGGGAAAGTGCCACAGAAAATATACCGCCGGTGCTTTTGCGCCGGTAAGGGTGAAAAGGTGCGGTAAGGGCGCACCGCGCCGCCGGTAACGGCGGTGGCAGGGCAAACCCCACCTGGAGCAAGACCAAATAGGGACGGCCTTTCGCGCGGTTTTCCGTGGCGAAAAGCGGGTTTTCGAGCTGCCGTCCGGGTCGGTCGCATGAGGCGGGTGGCGACATCCGTCCTAGAGGAATGGCCATCCATCGGTGGAAACACCGAGGACAGAACCCGGCTTACAGGCCATCTGGCGCATATTTTTTCCGAAAAATTCTCAAAATCTGGTCTGGGAGGCATCTGCCCCGGAAAAACCCGGTTGCGGCCCCCAATCCGCCATCCCTAGGGGGTACTCGGAACAGTCGGCACAAAATTAGCCAATCACGAAATATTATTTCTCAAATAGACTCTCTCATATCTCTCGGCAAAAGAGAACAAAAGTAGAACATAATCAAGCTCTTAGGGACTTATCCCATTGACACCCATAAATTCCCATGAAATACCATCAAGGTCCAAGTTCGCGGTTTTGCGGGTTCTTAACATTTTGGGGACATTGCAGGTGTGCCGGGGCCCTGGGCTCGGGGAAACGGGCTAGAGGGTGGCTCGGCTATGAAGGCGTTCTTTGGGAGTTTCACAAACAAGATTGATGCCAAGGGTCGGGTTTCCGTGCCCGCGCCCTTTCGCGCGGTGATTACGGGGCGAGGCCTGACCAGTGTCGCCCTGCACCCGTCACTATTTGAATCCTGCCTGGAAGGTGCCGGCTTCGACCGCTTCGAAAACCTACTTTCTGGATTTACCGACAGTTTTGTACCCGCCCCGCGAGATGAAGCGGCAGAACTCATCATGGAAGAACTACGCGAGCTGCCGCTGGACGGCGACGGTCGTATTGTTCTTCCCGACGAATTTATCTCTAAGGCGCATCTGAAAGACCAGGCCACTTTTGTCGGCCGCGGGTGGAAATTCCAACTTTGGGAGCCGTCATCGCTTGCCGTCGTGAAGCAAGAAAAACTACGCCGCGTGGCCGCAAGTCTAAAGCCTGCCGATGGTGAGACTGCATGAGCACGGCCGAAACTACCAGCACATTCCCGCCTGCGCGGTACGACCATACCCCTGTTCTTCTCAATGAAGTGGTTAAAGCCCTGGCGCCAAAGTCCAGCGACATCTACGTGGACGGAACGTTCGGCGCGGGCGGCTATACAACAGCGCTGCTTGAGGCCGCGGAATGCGTGGTGTGGGCGATCGACCGCGATCCCGAAACCCTCACCCGCGGTGAGGCTCTCGCCGAAAGGTTTCATGGGCGACTGCATCTTGTGCAGGGGCGCTTCGGCAACATGGCTGAATTGTTGGCCGAGCACGGCGTAACCGCGGTGAATGGGGTTGCTCTGGATCTCGGCATTAGCTCCATGCAAATCGAGGACCGCACCCGCGGCTTTTCCCTTTCTGCGTGACGGCCCCCTGGACATGCGCATGGAGCGTAGCGGCCGCAGCGCCGCCGACATTGTCAATACGATGTCCGAGAAGGAACTTGCCGACATCATTTTGACCTACGGTGAAGAGCGCCATGCGCGCCGTGTTGCCCGCGCCATTGTCGAAGCACGCCGCAACCGACCGTTCTCGCGCACCCTGCGTCTTGCCGATGTCATCCGGGCCAAAGTGCACCGCTCCCGCGATGGCATCGATCCGGCGACGCGCACTTTTCAGGCTTTGCGGATCCTAGTGAACGATGAACTCGGTGAATTGGAACGCGGTCTGCATTGCGCCGAACGCCTACTGCGCCCCGGCGGTATACTTGCCGTCGTATCTTTTCATTCCCTGGAAGACCGCATTGTCAAAACGTTCTTGAAGGCACGCTCGGGCACGGCCGCCCGCCCCTCACGCCATGCGCCCGCAAGTCTAAGTCCTGCACAGAACATCGCGACCTTCACGGCTCTGTCCCGCCGCCCCATCACGCCGCGTGACGCCGAGACCGCGAAAAACCCCCGCGCACGCTCCGCACGCCTGCGCATCGCTGAACGCACTAGCGCGCCGTTGCTCAAAGCCGCAGCGGGAGGCCTGACATGAAATCATCTGCACTCATGTGGATCGTCTTAACTGTAGCCGTTAGCGTGTCCATGTTTATGTTGAAATACAAGGTGCAGGCGCTGAACGAGGAACTGGTCGCCAAGAAAGAACAGATCGAACGCAATCAGGATGCGGTTCGCGTTCTGGAGGCGGAATGGGCGTACTTCAACGATCCTGAGCGGTTGCGTCGCCTATCGGCTGAACATCTCGGTTTTATTCAATCCTCGGCGGTTCACATTAAGACCATGTCCGCCCTACCGTTTCGCGAAGGTCTCTTGCCCCCACAGAAGGATCAGAAGAACGACACAGCGCTGTCGACGCAATCTTTGACGCAAGATCCAGTGAAGGAGCGCGCGGCATCTCCACAGCCTGCCGCCCTCACCGCGACACAACACCTCAGCGTCGGCCCGGTACTTTTTGCCCGCATTCAGCGCTACCTGATACCGACTCGTGCAAAAGCAACATACAGGTCTGGAGGCACGCCATGATGCGCGTTGTCCGACCCTCGGGCCGCAGGCCCTTTCTATACCCTGGTGAAGAGCTCAAGCCCCACCGCGAGCTCAAGGTGCATATTCCGGGCACGGCGGCGCACGCTGTCGAGACCGGTCGCATGCGATTGATCGTCACCGCTAGCCTCTTCGGATTGGCATTCACCATGATCGGCGCGCGGCTAGTGGATCTCATGGTGCTGGACTCAAACCCAATTCTTCCCGTTACCGCTGTGCAGGAAGCGCCGCCGCCGTTCAATCGCGCCAACATCACTGATCGCAACGGTGTCGTCGTCGCCACCAACGTCCCCACGGTTAACCTCTACGCTGACTCCAGTCTCGTATTGGATGTCAAAGAGGCGACGGACAAACTCACAGCAACCCTGCCCGACCTCGTCTACGGCGACGTCATTAAGCGCCTGAGCTCAGGTCAGCGTTTCATATATCTGCGCCGCAATTTAACACCAACCGAGCAAATGGACGTCAACCGCCTGGGCATTCCCGGCGTGTATTTCGAAGACTCGGAAAGCCGTGTGTATCCGCAGGGTGCGTTGCTCGCACACGTTCTCGGAAACACTGACCCCGACAATCATGGCATCGCCGGTATCGAACGAACCTTTGATGAGCTTCTCACCGATGGACGCAAACCTTTGGCGCTGTCGCTAGATGCGCGGGTTCAGCATGCAGTGCGCAAAACTCTCGCCGCAGGCATAGCCAAGTTTCAAGCCAAAGCGGGTAGCGGCGTAGTGATGGACGTCAGCAACGGTGAGATTCTCGCGCTGGTTTCCCTTCCCGATTACGATCCGAAATCCATGGGCCAGGCTTCGGCTGACGCACGCTTCAACCGCGCGACGCTTGGACTCTATGAGATGGGCTCGACGTTCAAATTGTTCACCACGGCTACGGCCCTAGAGACCGGATCGGCGCGGCTCGACACGTTCCACGATGCCCGCGAACCCATATCCATTGGTCGCTACACCATCAACGACTATCGCGGCGGCCAGAAGCGCTGGCTGACGATTCCAGAAATTTTGATTCATTCCTCTAACATCGGCGCGGCGAAGATGGCTATCGACTTCGGCGCTGAGGTTCAGAAGGACTATCTCTCAAAGTTCGGCTTGATGTCGCCCCTGCACTTGGAATTGCCGGAAGTGGGCAGCCCCAACTATCCCTCGGTCTGGCGCGAGTCCAACATCATGAACGTTGCGTACGGTTACGGGATTTCCGTCACACCGGTTCACGTCGTCTCCGCTGTCAGCGCACTTGTCAATGGCGGCACGCTTTACCCACCAACCATTGTCCGGCGAACCGGCGGCAATCCGGTGGATGGTCGGCGCGTAATCTCAAAACGCACGTCCGGAATCATGCGCGCGCTCATGCGACTTGTGGTTCTGGAAGGCGCAAAAAAAGCCGATGTAAAGGGCTACGTCGTTGGCGGAAAGACCGGCTCCGCGGAAAAAGTATCGCAGTACGGCAACTATGTTCAGTCAGCGCGCCGCACGTCATTCGTCGCGGCGTTCCCCATCGATCGGCCGCGGTACGCGGTAATTATCATGCTCGATGAGCCTCAGGGTATCGAAGAGACATACAATTTCGCGACCGCTGGATGGAATGCCGCGCCCACGGCCGGAAACGTTATCGCGAACGTCGCGCCGCTACTCGGTGTTTATCCGATGGGTCACGCCGAGAATTTCCAACCATTGGCGGCACTGCTTCAGGTCTACGGCAGCGGCAATCATCCCGACGCGCGGTTGCAGTTTGCGAATTTCACGGCGCCCGGCGCGGCTGCAGACGCCGAGACGGTGGGCTTCTATCTACCGCCCGATCCTGTCTCCGCTAATCCGGGCGCCGGCAGACCCGGCAGCCTTTTTGGCGTGCAGGAAAAGCAAGGTGGTGGGGGCCGCAGTGCGGCTCAGTGAATTGCTTGAGGAAACTGGCATGGACCAACGAGCGCTGAAAGATATGGATATCACCGGCCTCACGGCGGACTCCCGCGCCGTGCAGCCCGGATTTCTGTTCGCGGCGTTGCCCGGCACGAACCTGGACGGACGTGCATACATAAGTGAAGCGGTGCAGCGCGGCGCTTCGGCTGTGCTGGCACTCCCCGGTACGGAACTGAGCGATGGGCGTGTTGATCCAGCAGCTGCGCCCATCCGCCTCATCACTGACAGCAACCCACGCCGCCGTTTCGCACTCATGGCCGCACGTTTCTTTAACGCTCAGCCAGATATCGTTGCCGCGGTCACTGGGACCAACGGAAAGACCTCGGTCGCTCAATTCACACAGCAGCTATGGGCTAGCCTGGGCCACAATGCTGGCTATATGGGCACGCTTGGTGCTTTGACCCCGGACATGAGTGTTGACGACAGGCTGACGACGCCCGATCCGGTGCGCTTGCACGCCGTGCTCGCTGAGATGGCCAAAACCGGCATTACGCATCTGGCCATGGAGGCGTCCAGCCACGGCTTGCACCAGTTTCGCATTGACGGTGTCCGTCTGGCCATCGCCGGATTCACAACACTCTCGCGCGATCATCTCGACTATCACGGGTCCATGGCGGCATACCTCGCCGCCAAGATGCGCTTATTCTCCGACGTGATGATGGCTAGCGGCGTCGCCGTATTGAACGCTGACTGTCCCGAGTTCGCCGCGTTTGAGGCTGCTTGCCGCATGCGCGGCCACAAGGTTCTCGCCTACGGCCGTAAGGGATCGGCCGTTCAAATTATTGGCGTCCACGCGGAAGCAGACAGCCAAATACTCGACGTTATCGTACTCGGCAAAACTCACCGCGCCCGCCTGCCCTTTGCCGGAACGTTCCAGGTCAGCAACGCCATGTGCGCTCTTGGGCTTGTGCTGGCCAGCGGCGCAGACCCGACGCAAGCTGTAAAGGCCCTTGAGGGACTCCAGGGCGTGCCTGGCCGTCTAGAGAGTGTCGGTGTTCATGCCGCCAGCGGCGCGCCTGTGTATGTGGACTACGCACACACCCCTGATGCCCTTGAAACTGTCCTGAGAGCATTGCGCCCGCATGTGACAGGCAAACTTATCGTTGTGTTCGGTTGCGGCGGCGACCGCGATAAAGGCAAGCGCCGCATGATGGGCGACAAAGCCGCCGCACTGGCTAACTCAGTATACGTAACGGACGACAATCCACGCGGCGAAGATCCGGCGATCATCCGCGGTGAAATTCTGCAAGGCTGCCCGGACGCCATAGAGATCGCGGACAGGGCGGAAGCCATATCAACAGCCATCCAAGGGTTGAGCAGCGGGGACATCCTGTTGCTCGCGGGTAAAGGCCATGAGACCGGCCAAATTGTTGGCACCACCGTCATTCCCTTCAGTGATGCAGAAGTTGCACGCCAGATCCTCGCCCAAGGGGGCCTAAGCTCATGACGCCGCTGTGGACATCAGTCGACGTTGCCAAGGCCACCGGCGGCACCAACGTCGGAACCTGGGGTGCGTCAGGCGTGTCCATCGACAGCCGCACGGTGCAGAAAGGCGATTTGTTTGTTGCGCTGAAAGGCCCTAATTTCGATGGGCACGCGTTCGCCGCCGATGCACTCGATAGTGGCGCCGCTGCCGCGCTTGTGCAGGAATCTATTAAGGATTCCGACAGTTACCACGATAAACTGGAAATAGTTAAAGATACGTTTGCGGCGCTCCAAGATTTGGGCAAAGCCGCACGGGCGCGTTCAAAGGCGCGCATTGTTGCGGTCACAGGTAGCGTCGGCAAAACCGGAACAAAGGAAACCCTCAAACTTAGTCTCTCGGTGCAAGGTGCGACTCACGCCAGCAAAGGCAGTCTCAATAATCATTGGGGCGTGCCTCTAAGCCTGGCGCGCATGCCGGCCGATACCGAGTTTGGCATATTTGAGCTCGGCATGAGCCATGCCGGAGAAATCGCGTCGCTATCGAAACTGGTGCGCCCGCATGTCGCAGTCATCACCAATGTCGAAGCCGCGCATTTAGAGTTTTTCGCCTCCGTCGCCGAGATCGCCGATGAGAAGGCCGCCATCATGGCGGGGCTTGAAACACACGGTACAGTGATCCTACCCCGCGACAATCCGCACTACACACGCCTTGCCGCCGCCATGGCCGCGTATCGATGCGAACACGCAGTCAGCTTCGGCACCGGCGGAGACGCCGCCACACGGCTGGTCGCGTGGTCGCTGACACCAGACGGCACGCAAGTGGCCGCGGAATTCGACGGCCGGCGCATTACCTACGACATGATTGTCAGCGGACGTCACTGGGCATTGAACAGCGTCGCGGCCCTAGCGGCAATCGAAGCTCTTGGGGCCGATCTCCACTTGGGAGCAGCGGCTCTCGCCAAATTGGCAGCACCGGAGGGGCGCGGCGCGCGTTCCCGCATTCCAGTACCGGGCGGGTCCGTCGTCCTCATCGACGAAAGCTATAATGCCAGCCCCGCCGCGGTGCGTCTTCTTGCTGAGACCATGGCACAAATGCACCAGCCCGTTGGCGGCTCGACCGGGCGGCTCATAATGGTGCTGGGCGACATGCTTGAGCTTGGTGCGGCGGCGGCAGCGCTGCACGCTGATCTTGCATTCAGTCTGCAAGACGCGGCCATAGATCTCGTTTTCACCTCCGGCCCCCTCATGGAGAACCTGCACGACGCACTGCCACAACGCATGCGCGGCGCCCATGCCCGCGACGCCGCGGCGCTTTCTCCCGTTGTGGCACAAGCTCTGCACCCCGGTGACGTCATCGCGGTCAAGGGATCTCATGGCAGCCGAATGGAAATTGTGGTGAGCGCGGTGGTGGCGCGAGGCGCCGAGCAAACTCAACCAGCGCGCCGCTAGCGGACAATAGGGAACCAGAGTCGATGTTCTACATGCTGTCCCAATTCTCCGACCAGTTTGCGGCACTCAACGTATTCCGATATCTGACATTCCGTGCCGGCGGCGCCGTTGTTACATCGCTTGGGATCGCGTTCTTGTTCGGTCCGGCGATCATCAACTGGTTACGCTCGAAGCAACAAAACGGCCAGCCCATCCGCTACGACGGACCGCAGGGCCACCTCTTTACCAAGCAGGGCACCCCCACCATGGGCGGTTTGATGATGTTGCTCAGTATCGCGCTCGCCACATTACTGTGGGCCGATCTCTCCAACCGCTATGTATTAATCGTCCTATTTGTAACACTCGGCTACGGCGTCATTGGACTCCTGGACGACTATTTAAAAGTCACACATCGCTCGACCGGTGGATTAAAAGGCCGGACAAAGCTCTTCGCCGAAATTGCGGTTGCGGCAGCAGCCGCGTATTGGATCGCTTCCATCGGCACGCCGGACATGTCCGGCAAACTCGCCCTGCCGTTCTTAAAAAACGTGCTGTTCGACCTTGGCGTGTTTTATGTCCCCTTTGTGGTTTTTGTCATAGTAGGCGCAGGTAATTCCGTAAACCTCACCGACGGTTTGGACGGTCTGGCCATCGTGCCCGTAATGATCGCCGCCGGCGTGTTCACCATCATCGCCTACCTCATCGGTAACATCGTCTTCGCGAACTACCTTCAAGTTCACTACATCCCCGGCGCCGGAGAACTTTCCATCTTCTGCGGCGCCGTCGTCGGCGCAGCGTTGGGTTTCCTATGGTTTAATGCGCCGCCAGCCATGGTCTTCATGGGCGATACCGGCTCGCTTGCCATGGGCGGCGCGCTCGGGGCTGTTGCTGTTGTGACCAAACACGAAATTGTCCTCGGGATCGTTGGTGGGTTGTTCGTGCTCGAGACGGTGTCGGTCATCATCCAGGTCATCTCCTTCAAACTGACCGGCCGGCGCATCTTCAAGATGGCGCCCCTGCATCATCATTTTGAGGAAAAGGGCTGGGCCGAAGCCACCATCGTCATTCGCTTTTGGATCATCGCCGTCATCCTGGCCATCGCCGGGCTTGCGACGCTGAAATTGAGGTAACGGGCGTGATGATTCCCACACTCCGCTATGCCGGCGAGCGCGTAGTCGTGATGGGGCTCGGAAAATCGGGCCAATCCGCTGCAGAGTCCTTACGCGCGAGCGGTGCTGACGTGCGCGTGTGGGATGATCAGGCGGCACAACTCGCCAGCGCCACTGCGCGCGGCTTCAGCGCTTTCGACGGTGACAACCCCGATTTTGACAACGTGCGGGCGCTCGTGTGGAGCCCCGGCGTACCGCACACATTCCCCAAACCTCATGCCATAGCCGAGCGTGCGCGTGCAGCCGGCATGCGGCTTGCCTGCGATGTGGATCTGCTTTTGGAATCGCAAACGGACGCCTCGGTGATCGGCATCACCGGAACCAACGGTAAATCCACCACCACCGCACTAATCGCGCATCTGTTCGCTTGTGCCGGACGTGAAATAGCCGTGGGCGGCAACCTCGGCGTTCCGGCGCTGGATCTCGAGCCATTGGGGTTCGGCGGCACTTACGTTTTGGAACTGTCGTCCTATCAGCTGGAGTTAGTACCACACCTGGCCTGCGAGACGGCGGTGTTGCTTAACATCACCCCCGACCATCTCGACCGCCATGGTGGCATGGACGGTTACATCGCCGCTAAGCAGCGCATCTTCGCTGGACAGCGCCATCCGCATACGGCAGTTATCGGAATCGACGATACGTACGCCGCAGCGTTGTGCGCCACCCTGGCCGCCGATGGCGTTCACGCCACCATTCCTATTTCCGTGAAGCAACCGGTGTCTGGTGGCGTTTATGTGGAACACGGGCTTCTCATAGACGCCACTAGGCAATGCCCCATTACGCTGACTGATTTGAATGCGGCGCCCACGCTTCCCGGCGCTCACAACTGGCAGAACGCGGCCGCCGCAACTGCCGTGGCATTGGCGCATGGTATCTCCGGTGACGCAATCACATCCGGCATTGTCAGCTTCCCTGGTCTTAAGCACCGTCAGGAACTAGTGGTCACCGTCGGCCACACCACCTTTATCAACGATAGTAAAGCCACGAACGCCAACGCCGCCGAAAAGGCGCTGCTTTGCTACGACAATATTTATTGGATTGCGGGCGGCCAGGCGAAAGAGGGCGGAATAGTATCGTTAAAACCGCTTTTCCCGCGCGTCCGCCAAGCTTTTCTGATTGGTGAATCCGCCGACGACATCGCCGCCGCGCTTGAGGGTCACGTGCCGTTCGCGCTTTACGAAGATCTGGAAACAGCCGTTGAAGAGGCAGGTGTCGCCGCACTTAGAGACAGCGCGCCTGCCACGGTGCTGCTATCCCCCGCGTGTGCCTCTTTCGACATGTTTAAGAATTTCGAAGAGCGCGGCGATCTCTTCCGCGCCGAGGTTCTTCGCCATTGGCCAGACGGAAAAAGAGCGCAGACATGAACGCACGCACCCTAACCCGTCTAGATACAAGCACGGTCGGCCGCTGGTGGTGGACCGTGGACAAATGGATGCTCGCCGCGGTTGGCCTGCTCCTGGCCATCGGTATTCTGCTAAATCTCGCCGCAGGACCCCCCGCCGCCGAGCGCATCGGCGCGAACACGTTCCATTTTGTGCGCAAGCAAGCCCTCTTCTTGCCGCTGGTCATCCTCGTGATGTTCATCGTCTCCCTGTTGTCGGCGGTCTCGGTCCGCCGGCTGGCGGCACTTGGCTTTGTCATCATGCTGCTTCTTATGATTGCTACCGTTCTCTTGGGCGATAGCATCAATGGTGCGCGACGCTGGATAGATATCGGCCCTCTTCCAGCCCTTCAGCCGTCAGAGTTCATGAAGCCTTGTTTCGCAGTGGTCACAGCCTGGATGTTCGCCGAACACCGCATGCGTGACGATTTCCCCGGCAATCTCATCGCCATGATTTTGTTGCTTTGCACGGCAACGCTTCTTCTCAGACAACCGGACGTGGGGATGACGTTGGTCATCACCGCCGTATGGTGTGCACAGTTTTTCGTCGCTGGCCTGCCAATCATCTGGGTAATCCTTTTTGTCGTAACCGGCCTGGGCGCTGTGGTCGGGTCCTACTTTCTGTTTCCTCACGTGGCGAGCCGCGTAGACCGCTTCCTAGATCCGTCCTCCGGCGACACCTATCAAGTAACACAGGCGATGCGTGCCTTTCAGCAGGGCGGCCTGTTCGGTCGTGGCCCTGGCGAGGGTCGCGTCAAGGAAGCTTTGCCCGGTGCCCACACGGATTTCATCTTCGCCGTCGCGGGTGAGGAGTTCGGCGTTTTCCTGTGCCTGTTGGTGGTGGCGCTGTTCGCCTGCATGGTGGTCCGCGCACTTCTGAAGGTCACCCGCGAAGAGAACCTGTTCGTACTACTCGCCGTCGGCGGCCTTGCCGTGCAGTTCGGCCTGCAGGCTATGATCAATATGGCCTCCAGCCTTCACATGGTCCCTACCAAGGGTATGACCCTCCCCTTTATCTCATACGGCGGCTCCTCGCTGCTCGCCCTCGGCATCGGCATGGGCATGTTACTCGCCCTCACGCGCCGCCGCCGCGACATGGAAGGACTTAGCTCATGACGGCGGAACGTAATGGCTCTGCAAATCTTATCGTACTCGCGGCCGGTGGGACCGGCGGCCACATGTTCCCGGCGGATGCATTGGCAAAGGAACTCATCGCCCAGGGCTACCGTCCGGCTCTCATCAGCGACAAGCGGGGCAGCGCCTACGGTGGCACACTCGCCGGACTCGAAAGCTATACGGTAAGCGCTAAGGGCATCGCCGGACGCGGTATTATTGGCCGCGTCAAAGGTTTCTTCGCGCTCGGCACCGGGTATTTCCAGGCGCGCAAACTGCTCACGGCGTTGGAACCCGCCGCGGTTGCTGGTTTCGGCGGCTACGGGTCCGCGCCGACGGTCGTCGCTGCACTGAACCTAGGTATACCCACCGTCATTCACGAACAAAATGCCGTGCTCGGGCGCGCCAACCGACTCGTCGCTAAGCACGTCAACCGCGTCTGCACCTCGTTTGACCTGGCACGCCCGGCCCCTAGAGGTACAAGATTGGCGCGCACCGGCCTACCTGTGCGCGCCGCCATCGCAGAAGTGCGGAACACGCCGTATAAGGCGCCGGTTCCGGGCGGCCCAATCCGCATTTTGATCTTTGGCGGCAGTCAGGGTGCGCGCATCTTCAGCGATGTGCTGCCGGAAGCGTTCAAGCTGCTGCCCCAAGGTCTGAAGCAACGCATCACATTCTCTCAACAGTGCCGCCCGGAAGAATTGGACCGGACCCACGCCGCCTATGATGAGGTGGGGGCTCACGTGGTGCTGCAAGCATTTTTCGAAAATGTCCCAGACCTTCTTCGCGACACCCACCTGCTTATCGCCCGCGCCGGAGCTTCTACCGTCGCGGAAGTTAGCGTTGCCGGCCGACCGAGCCTTCTGTTGCCCTACCCTCATGCCACAGACAACCACCAGACCGCTAACGCCAAGGCGCTCGCCGGAGTGGGGGGTGGCTGGCACATGTCGCAGGTGGCCGCTTCGCCCGAAGCGATCGCACAGCGACTGACCCGCCTTCTCGACGACCCCGGTGCATTGACGCGCGCCGCCACTGCTGCTGCCGCCGCCGCCATTCCTGACGCCGCCAGTCGGCTGGCCGATGTCGTCACCGCTCTGATCCGCGACGAGAACGGGGCACGGGCGGCAAAGCGCATACCCGCGCCGCCGCCCATTTCCACCGCGCCCATGAAACGGGGAGTCATCTAATGCAATCTATGCCGCTCGACATCGGCATCATACATTTTATCGGTATCGGTGGGATCGGCATGTCCGGTATCGCTGAGGTGATGCACAACCTCGGCTACCAGGTGCAAGGCAGCGACATCGCTGAGAACGTCAACGTGGATCGCTTGCGCGTCCTCGGCATCAAGATCGAAGTCGGGCACCGCGCTGAAAATTTGGGTGAGTCCCGCGTCATCGTCACCTCCTCCGCCGTCAAGCCCGACAATCCCGAAGTTGTCGCTGCGCGCAAGGCCATGTTGCCGGTGGTGCGCCGTGCCGAGATGCTGGCCGAACTAATGCGCCTGAAGTGGTCCGTGGCCGTGGGTGGCACCCACGG
The DNA here is from genome assembly GCA_963662375.2 of Rhodospirillaceae bacterium. GTDB lineage: Bacteria > Pseudomonadota > Alphaproteobacteria > Rhodospirillales > Rhodospirillaceae > UBA11612. Next base: position 335,201 of record CAXXRP010000010.1, on the reverse strand, counting down.
CAAAACCACGACGACCTCGCTCATCGCCAGCGTGCTGGACGGTGCGAACCTCGATCCCACGGTCATTAACGGTGGCATCATCAACGCGTACGGCACCAATGCTCGCCTCGGCGGCGGCGAATGGATGGTGGTGGAGGCTGACGAATCTGACGGCACCTTCATTCGTCTGCCGGCAACCATTGCCATCATCACCAACATCGACCCCGAACATCTAGATTTTTATGGTGACTTCGCGCATCTGAAGAGTGCCTTCCGCCAGTTTGTCGAGAGCATTCCGTTCTATGGTTTTGGCGTACTGTGCATTGATCATCCTGAAGTCCAATCGCTGCTGCCTCAACTGACCGACCGTAAAATCGTCACCTACGGCCTCAGCCCGGCGGCGCAAGTACGTGGCCTCAACCTCGTGCTCGATATGTCCGGCGCACATTTCGATGCCGCGATCTCTGAACGCGTCACGGGCGGCGAACGCGTCATTTCTGACATTCATGTCCCCATGTTCGGACAACACAATGTCTTGAATGCCTTGGCCGCGGTGGCCGTAGCCGCAGAAATGGGCATTCCTGACGAAACGATCCGCAGCGGCCTTACTCAGTTCAAAGGTGTGAAACGCCGCTTCACCAAAGTCGGGGATGTGAACGGCGTCACCATCATTGACGATTACGGTCACCATCCGGTGGAAATTGCAGCGGTGCTTAAAGCCGCGCGCACCGCCGCCGAAGGCCGCCTCATCGCAGTGGTCCAGCCGCACCGCTACAGCCGCCTACAGACTTTATTTGAAGATTTCTGCCAGTGTTTTAACGACGCCGACCACGTCATCGTTGCCGATGTTTATCCTGCGGGCGAAGCGCCCATCAAAGGCATCGACCGCGACGCATTGGTCAACGGCTTACACAATCACGGACACCTCGCGGTGACGGCGCTAATCTCGCCCAAGCACTTGGCCGCGGTGGTCGACGATATTTCAGGCCCCGGCGACATTGTCGTATGCCTGGGCGCCGGCAACATCACCGCGTGGGCGCAGGCTCTACCCGCCGACCTCGCGGCTATCCGCGAGTCCGGCAAAGGTAAGCGTGCTGGAGGCGCCGCATGATGACCGCTCGCCGTTCCAGTTCCGACCTTATGGACCGTCTGCCGCCCGTGCGGGGCAGCTACGAGCCCATGGCCGACTTGGGCCGGCTGTCCTGGTTCCGCGTCGGTGGACCGGCCGAAGTTCTATTTACGCCCGCTGACGCCGAAGACCTGAGCACGTTTCTCAAGGCGCGCGCGCATGATGTGCCGCTCACAGTGATTAGCCTCGGGTCCAACATGTTAGTGCGTGACGGTGGCGTGCCCGGAGTTGTCGTTCGGCTGAGCAAAGCCTTTGCCACGGTCACGGCGGACGGACAGGACGTTCGTTGCGGCGCGGGTATCGCCGGCGCCAGCGTTGCCACTGCAGCGCGCGACGCCTCTATAGCCGGTCTTGAATTTCTCACCGGCATTCCAGGCACCATCGGCGGCGCACTGCGCATGAACGCGGGTGCCTACGGCCGCGAGATCAAGGATATATTTGTTAGCGCTACGGCGATGGATGAAGTCGGAGCCGCCCGCATTCTTACCGGCGCCGATATGGGCTTTGATTACCGAAAAACGGCTGTGGACGCGGACTGGATTTTCATCGGTGCTGTGTTGTGCGGCAAGCCCGGCGATAAGGACGCCATCACCGCGCGCATTCGCAAAATCCGTACAGAGCGCGAGGAGAGTCAGCCGACTCAGGCTCGCACCGGAGGTTCCGCCTTCGTCAATCCAGCCGGACAGAAAGCCTGGGCTCTCATCGATGACGCCGGTTGCCGTGGCATGACCCTTGGTGGCGCGCAGATATCCGACAAACACACCAACTTCTTGATCAATACCGGCAGCGCCACCGCCGACGATTTGGAGAGCCTAGGCGAGGACGTGCGCCGTCGCGTGAGGGAAAGTTCAGGCGTCGATCTGCATTGGGAAATCCGGCGCGTCGGTGTGACCACCGCCGATCCCACCGCGTTGACCGGGAAAACCGCGTCATGAAGCGCGCCGGGTCTATACACCGTATCGCGGTTTTATGCGGCGGCTTTTCCAAGGAGCGCGAGATTTCGCTCGTCTCGGGACACGCTGCCGAGCGCGCCCTCAAGGCCAAAAGCTTTACAGTGATCTTTGTCGACGTGACCCGTGACATGGGCGCACTGGTGTCTACATTGCGCGTCGCCAAGCCGGACGTCGTGTTCAACGCCCTACATGGACGGTTTGGTGAAGACGGGTGCATTCAGGGTCTCCTCGATATGATGGAGATCCCCTACACGAGCTCGGGCCGCCTTGCCTCCGCCGCCGCGATGGACAAACCGGTAGCCAAGCGCTTGTTTGCCTCGGTAGGCATTCCCGTCGCCGAGGGGCGCATTGTCACCGTCGGCGAAGCGAAAAAGGGCGACGTCATGCCGCGCCCGTACGTTCTCAAACCCGTCAACGAAGGCTCCAGCGTCGGCGTGAAAATCGTGCGCGACGGCGACAACCGCCCGCCGCTCAGTGACCTGGGCTTGGCCGACAACGAGTCCGTCATGGCCGAGCGTTTCATTCCTGGCCGCGAAGTGACAGTCGCCGTCATGGACGCAAAGCCTTTGGCCGTCACCGAGATCACCACCGAACGCGGCTTTTACGACTTTGAAGCCAAGTACGCTGAAGGCGGTTCCATCCACCAGTTGCCTGCGAAACTGGAACAGCCGATGTACGACCGCGCCATGGAATTGTCCCTCGCCGCCTACAATGTTCTCGGCTGCCGCGGTGTATCGCGCGCCGATCTACGGTTCGACGGCGACGAGTTTTACATGCTCGAGGTCAACACTCAGCCCGGCCTCACACCCACCTCACTTGTTCCCGAGCAGGCCGCGCACGTAGGCATGAGTTTTGAAGATTTGGTCCTTTGGATGGTGGAGCACGCCCGATGCAACGCCTGAGACTACGCACCGTTCTGGCTTTTACGGCGCTTACCGCCGGCGGCGGCGTCATGACTTATGCTTTTGCCGGACCTTGGGTGCCGAAAATCACCGCGATGTTAGACGATGCGCGCATTGTGGTCGTGGACTCAACAATGTTGGCGGGACTGAATTTACAGGCCCTAACCGTCGAAGGGCGCAACCAAACCGCTCGTGAAGATTTGCTGGCCGCTCTCGACGTCGAACAGGGCGCGCCCATCCTTTCAATCGATGTGGCCGACGCGCGCCAAGCCATCGAAGCTCTGCCCTGGGTGAAGACGGCCAATGTTGAACGCCGTCTGCCCGATAGCGTTCACGTAGTGCTGGAGGAATACGAGTCGTACGCCCTCTGGCAACGCGGCGAGCGCTACACGCTGGTGGATAACACCGGCGTTGAGATTGTCGACGTTCCCGGCGCCGACCAGTCGTTACCTCTTATCGTTGGCCCCGACGCACCGCTCCATGCCGCGGCCTTCTTCAACTTGGTCAACACAATCAACGTTGATCTTGCGGCACGGATTGTGGCAGCGGTGCGCGTCAGTGGCAGGCGTTGGAACGTTCATTTCGACAACTATGAAAGCGGCGTCGCGGTCCTCTTGCCTGAAGATGACGTGGTGCTCTCTTGGACACGCCTTGCCGACCTTGAGCGCGACTACCGGATTCTTGAACGGGATCTGGCCTTCATCGACCTACGCATGGAAGGCCAAGTGATCGTTCGCATCAACCCTCGCGCTGGGGACGGCCCTCGGAATGACATTGCGCCGGCGGCGACATCGGAAACCAAACTGCCCGACGCCGACGATCAGCAGGAAATCTAAAGGCGCCATGGTTCACATGCGCACAATTGCAAGTTTTGAGCAGAAGGAGTGACGTCATCGTGACTAAACACATTCCACGCAACGGCACTATCACGGCCTTGGACGTGGGCACGACCAAGGTCGCATGCTTTATCGCCAAGATGGGCCGTGAGGACAGCTTTCAGGTGGTCGGCGTCGGGCATCACCGTTCCCGCGGCATGCGCTGTGGCCAGATTATAAACCTGGACGAGGCGGAGGCCAGCGTCCGCGCGACGGTGGAGACCGCTGAACAGATGGCTAACGAGCGTATCAACAAGGTGTTCGTGAACATGTCCTGTGGTGGACCGCAGTCCACCCGCGTGGACGTGGAGCTTGCGGTCGCGGGCCAGCAGATTCGCGATGCCGACGTGCGCCGCGTCCTGGATCACGGCAGTTCCCAATACGATCCCAACGACCGTAAACTGATCCACTGCATCCCGACGGGTTACTCCATCGACGGCAGCAATGGCATCATCGATCCGCGCGGCATGTACGGCGATAAGCTGGGGGTGAACATTCACCTCGTTACCGCCGCGGTCGGCCCTTCGCGTAATCTCGGCACCGTCATCGAGCGCTGCGACCTGGACATCGCGGAACGCGTGGTTTCGCCCTACGCCTCAGGTGTTGCCTGCCTGGTTGAAGACGAGAAAGACCTGGGTTGCACCGTCATCGACATGGGCGGCGGAACCACCTCCATTGCCGTGTTCACCGAAGGCCACGTCGTGTTTGTGGAGACCATCCCGGTGGGCGGTCAGCACATCACCAGCGACATCGCCAAAGGCCTGTCCACACCCGTAGCCAAGGCCGAGCGTCTCAAAACCGTTCACGGCAGCGTACTACAAGCGCCCGCCAATGCGCGCGACCTCATCAAGGTGCCGCTTGTGGGCGAAGACGACGAAACCAGCGCCAACGAAGTACCCAAATCCATGCTGGTGCAAATCATACAGGCCCGCGTCGAAGAAACCCTTGAGTTGGTGCGCAGTCATCTCGAGGTCTCGGGCTTCGGCAAATCAGCCGGTCGCCGCGTCGTCCTGACCGGTGGCGCCAGCCAACTCGAAGGACTACGCGATCTCGCTGAACTTGTGCTCGACAAACAAGTGCGTCTCGGCCGGCCTAAAATGATCCGTGGCCTGCCGGAGTCCGTGTCGAGCCCTGCCTTTGCCACTGCCGGAGGCCTACTGCGTTACGGCCTGCAGGAACACGTTACGAGACCAGACTATGCGGCGATGCAAGCTGCCAAAAACAAAAACTCCTTTGGCCGCCTTGGCCAGTGGTTAAAGGAGAACTTCTGATGATGGAGAGCAGACCAACGATACGGGTTGTGGGGCAATCGACCGGTCCACCAGCCCTGCGAAACTCGAAATTAAAAAGGGTGATCGATCACTCAATCGTTACAACGAGCTTAAAAAAATTTAGAGGCTGCAAATGACCATCAACATTACCGTACCACAGACCAATATTGAGGCGCATCTAAAGCCGCGCATCACCGTCGTCGGCGTCGGCGGCGCCGGCGGTAACGCCGTCAACAATATGATCCAGAGCGCCATGGAGGGTGTCGACTTCGTCGTCGCCAATACCGACGCTCAAGCGCTGGTATCATCGCGCGCCGACCGCCGCATCCAACTCGGCCGCGACACAACCCAAGGTCTAGGCGCCGGTGCCCGTCCGGACATCGGACGTCACGCGGCGGAAGAGGCAGTGGAAATCATTGGAGGTGAACTGGAAGGCTCACACATGGCTTTCATCACCGCCGGCATGGGCGGCGGCACCGGCACCGGCGCGGCGCCGGTTATTGCCAGCGCTGCCCGCGACCTCGGTGTTCTCACCGTCGGTGTCGTCACGAAGCCGTTCCAGTTCGAGGGTATTCACCGCATGCACCTGGCCGATGCGGGTATCGAGGAACTGGCTCAATACGTGGACACACTCATTGTCATCCCCAACCAAAACCTATTCCGGGTAGCCAATGAGAAAACTACATTCGCTGATGCCTTCAAAATGGCCGACGACGTGCTGCACTGCGGTGTGCGGAGCGTTACCGATCTGATGATGATGCCCGGTATGATCAACCTCGACTTCGCCGACGTTCGTACGGTGATGAAGGAGATGGGCCGCGCCATGATGGGCACAGGGGAAGCCGAAGGCGAACGCCGCGCGCTCGATGCTGCGGAGGCGGCCATCGCCAACCCGCTCCTGGAGGAAACCTCCATGCGCGGTGCCAAGGGTGTAATCATCAACATCACCGGCGGCGCCGACATCACTCTGTTCGAAGTGGATGAGGCGGCGAACCGCATCCGCGACGAAGTAGAGTCCGAAGCGCATATCATCTTCGGGTCCTGCTTCGATGAACAGATGGAAGGCAGTATCCGCGTATCCGTGGTTGCAACCGGTATTGAGTCCGAAGTTGGCGTCCAGCCGCGGCCGATGCCGGCACGTCCAGAAGTTCGCGCCGTTGGATGGCGTTTGCCGGAGATTCGCAGCGCAGCACCTACGGCTCGGTCCCCTCTAGCCCAACCTAAATCGGTGCAGCCTACGTTAGGGCACTTCGGTTTCGGCGGCTCAACACTTGCTCCTGCCACGGGGACGGCGGAATTGGCGACCGAAGAAAAGGAATTGGCAGAAATGACTGCGGCGACCAAACAAGCGGAGGAGGAAGCGCGGGATGCAGTGGCGGACCTCGGCGAGCCCGCAGACGATACCGCACCGGCGCCTCAACCGCCGCAATCGCAAACCGAGGTAATCGTCGAAGCGTTGGCCAAAGCGCCGGCACCGGGTGCGTCACGTCTGACACCGTCACGTCCGACTCTTGCGGAACGCCAGCGGGATGTGTTCGTTCCGAGGGTGGAGTTCGAACCCAAGATTGAGCAACCGCAACCCATTGCAGCGCCCATGGTTCCGCGTCAAGCGCCAAAGCAGGACTCAAGCGCACCGTCTCTGCCGTTGATGCCACCGCAAAGGCCGGAACCGCGCCCGGCCGCAAGCGCGGAGACCGCACCCGCAGCACAACCGGAAGCGGGCCGGGTGAGCTTGTTTAGCCGCTACCGCAGCCTGACGTCGAAGCCAAAGGCCGAAGAGACGCCCAAGGCGAACGAATCTCAGGCCTCCGAACCACAAGCCAAAGTGGACAAGCCCGGCACCCTCAACATCTCCGTCGGCGGCTTGGATCGCGGTACGCACGGCGAAGATGAGCTGGAGATTCCGGCCTTCCTCCGCCGGCAAGCAAACTAGAGCTCACGCCCCAACGAACTAATGGGGGAGCGGCGTCACAGATAGTTTTATATGGTGTGCACCTGTGATGTCGCCTCCATTAGACACCTCGGTTAAAACAAAGGTCCGCATCATCCGATGCGGACCTTTTTTGTGCGTATATTAGCAGCCCAGTTCAGCACATCGGGTCATCAGTGGAACTTGGCCAAGTCCATTCCCGCATAAAGTTGGCCGACGTCTTCTTCATAACCGTTAAACATCAACGTCTCACGGCGGAAAAAATCGCCGATTCGGCGTTCGCTCGCCTGCGACCAGCGGGGATGATCCACCGTGGGGTTAACGTTTGCGTAAAAACCATATTCGCGGCCATTCATAATCCGCCAAGTATTCCTCGGCTCTTCTTCGGTGAACATCATTCGGACAATGGACTTGATGGACTTGAAGCCGTATTTCCACCGTACAACGAGGCGCAGAGGTGCGCCGTTCTGGTTGGGCAGGACTTCGCCGTAGAGACCCACCGCCAGGATGGCGAGGGGATTTGAGGCCTCGTCCAGACGCAAGCCTTCAACATATGGCCAGCGAAGAATATGAGAGCGAAAACCGTACGAATTTATTCTATCTCTGCTCCGGCGCTGCCCGTGCATTTCCTCGGGTCGGAATACCGTCTCAAACCTCACGTACCTCGCACTGCCGAGAGGCTCAAAGCGCTTCACGATCTCTCCGAGGGAAACACCCACCCATGGGATGACCATCGACCACGCCTCAACGCAACGCATGCGATAGACGCGCTGCTCAAACGTGTACGGCCGCAGGAACTCTTCAATGTCGAGCGTACCGGGATTGGCGCAAAGCCCATCAATCGTTATCTGCCACGGGCGCGGCTTAAAATCGCCAGAGTTGGCCGCCGGATCTTCTTTGTCGGTACCGAATTCATAGAAGTTATTGTAGGTGGTCACCGCGGTGGGGTGAGTTAGCGCATCTTTCTCGCCGAGTTTACTGTAGCCGGGCAAAATACGGGCGATCTCGCCACCGCCCACCGGCAATACCCCGCCGCGAGCCTTTGCCAAAGACAGTGCTCCAAGGGCCACCGACCCCGCGGCAACCCCAAGACCCTCCATGAAGCGGCGCCGATCCATGTACACGTTATGGGGCGTGATCTCATAGGACGGAGAGTCCGATTTTTTTATATGGCGTATTAGCATGGCCCCTGCCCTTGAATCGAAAAATCTTCGATGAGTGACTATAACACGGACATGGAAATCGTGGTGACGAGCGAAGGGGCGGCAGTTTAGCTTAGCAACCACCAATCAAAGGGCTCGTCCACAATGTCCATGGGAACTATGCGGCTATCCTGTACAGCGGCCGTTCGATGATGGGCCTGTGCCCGACAATCGGAAGACAGGAGCATGTCCAAAAACCCCCTATCGTCCGACGCCGACCCTTTTCATAACCATCCAGCGCCGCAACACTCTGTAACGCCCTCTAGCTATTGATTTTTCGACAAACCCGGGCGTTGAAACCCTTTGGGTTTCCCTCTAAACATAGCAGTCATCCCTTTCATCTCTATAAGTAACTGGAATGCCCATGTCCTATGAAAACGTCCTCGTCGAGACCCGCGGCAATGTGGGCCTCATCACCCTCAATCGCCCGAAAGCCCTGAACGCACTGTCCGCAGGACTGGTGCGCGACCTAGGCGTGGCCTTGGATGCTTGTGAAGAGGACGCAAACATCCGCGCCATTGTATTGACCGGCAGTGAAAGGGCGTTTGCCGCGGGTGCAGATATCAAAGAAATGGTCGGCAAGGACTACATAGAAGCCTACCTGAAGGATTTCATCACGGTAGGTTGGGAGCGTGTCACCACGTGCCGCAAGCCCGTGATCGCCGCGGTGGCTGGCTATGCCCTGGGCGGCGGCTGTGAGCTGGCCATGATGTGTGATTTTATAGTTGCCGCGGACACCGCCGTGTTCGGACAGCCGGAAATCAGTATCGGCACCATTCCCGGCGCCGGCGGCAGTCAACGCCTGACTCGTTTTGTTGGCAAGTCCAAGGCGATGGAGATGATTCTGACCGCACGCAACATGGACGCGGCGGAAGCCGAACGCTCGGGCTTGGTCAGCCGCATTGTCCCGGCCCCCGACCTCATCGACGACGCTGTAAAAACGGCGCAGAAGATCGCCAATCTGTCGATGCCCATCGTCATGATGGCCAAAGAAGCGGTGAACCGTGCGTATGAGACTACATTGGCTGAAGGCGTCCATTACGAACGCCGAGTCTTCCATTCCACTTTTGCTACCGAGGACCGCAAAGAAGGCATGACGGCCTTTGTTGAAAAACGCAAACCGACCTTTAAGCACAGGTAGTACCAGGCACGGTGCGTATCCCACCGGCAAGGGGCAAAGTATTATGGAGATGAACTCCGCAACAATCGCAAAGTTCACAACCAAAGCGGTCCCCCCGGTCGTTCGGCCACTTTCAGCAGATGAACGCGGTAACCGTTTCAGCTAATTTGGCGGCTGGCGTCTATATGGGTGATGTGCTGACATTCATGCAGGACCTTGCGGCGCACACATTGCCTCTGGGGTACACAACGGACCTTGCCGGAGAGTCGCGTCGGTTCATGCAAGAATAGACGGGCTTTATAACGACATTCGTCTTTGCGCTCATAATCATAACCCTTGTGCTGGCCGCGCTATTCGAAAGCTTCCGCGATCCGTTGATCATCCTTGTGTCGGTGCCCGTGTCCATCGCCGGGGCGTTGCTATTCATCAACCTCGGCGTCGGCGGCGCGTCCATTAACATTTACACACAGGTGGGGCTGGTAACCCTCATGGGTCTCATCAGCAAGCACAGTATTCTCATTGTTCAGTTCGCAAATAAGCTTCAACGCGATGGCAGCGGTAGGCGTGAAGCGGTGGAACTAGCCGCGGAAATTAGGCTCCACCCCATTTTGAAGACAACCGGGGCAATGGTGCTGAGTGTCATGCCGTTGCTGTTGGCCAGCGGTGCCGGCGCCGAAGCGCGCCATAACATGGGATTGGTGATCTCCTCTGGTGTTGCCATCGGCACATTGTTCACGCTTTTTGTTGTGCCCGGGGGTTTATCTCTTGCTCGCCGCCGACCATTAAAAAGAACGCCTGAGAGAAGAACCTGACATCGCAAGGGAGCAAAAAATCCCCTCGCCGGCGGAATGAAATTGTCCGGAGCACCGGTCTGCCCCCGTTCAGGTTCCCGAGGGCAGGCAAAAGAAAGTGGCTACGTCAAGGCCCACATGTCCGTAAAATGCCGCCAAAATATTGTTTTTTCATAACTTTATCCTTGTAAATACGCTTCAATTCGTAACAATGCGAGCTGTAGCACGGTCTCGGGGGTTGCTACACTTAAGTGGCTGCTGTGCTGAAGTAGGCTTCTGTGCCAGCGCGGTGCGTGTAGAAAGATCGGTGATATGACTTTTGACGCTAGTATCCCCCGCGCCTATGGTGCGTCTCTGGCCAATTCCAGCCCCGGCGGCAATAATAACCCCATTCTTCAAAAAACCCTAAAGTCTTCAATCGGTTGTACCGGTGTCGGCTTGCATTCCGGCGTCCGCGTGGCCATGAAGCTTCATCCGGCCGCGCCCAGTACAGGCATTGTATTCAAACGTGTAGACCTAGTGGGCGGCGGCGCCGCCATCGAGGCTCGGTGGTCACGGGTGGTGGACTCCCATATGTGCACCGTGATTGCCGACCAAAACGGTATCGGTGTGGCAACGGTGGAGCATCTTATGTCGGCGTTTTACGGCGCCGAGGTCGACAACGCCATTGTCGAAATTAACGGACCCGAAGTCCCGGCGATGGACGGCAGCGCCTCGCCCTTCATCTTCCTGATGGAATGCGCGGGCATTGTGGAACAAGACGAACCCCGCAGAGCCCTAAAAATTGTCAGACGGAAGTCGTATTTCAACGGCAAAAAGATGGTCGCGCTCGGGCCTCATGCCGACGGCTTGCACATTGAGTTTCACATCGATTTCAGCGCCCAGGCCATAGGCCGGCAAAACTGTTCATTCACGGTTGGGCGGAAAGTTTTCAAAACCGAGCTCAGTCAGGCTCGCACCTTCGGTCTTCTGTCCGATGTCACCGCCCTGCGCGAAGCCGGCTTGGCCCGCGGCGGCACTCTGGACAATGCGATCGTCGTCGACGGCGACCGCATCCTGAATGACGATGGCCTGCGCCACGAGAATGAGTTCGTCCGTCACAAAGCCTTGGACGCCATTGGCGACCTTTATCTGACTGGCCATCCAATCATCGGCCATTTTACGGGACGGTGCTCCAGCCACGCCGATACAGCCAACCTGATGCGGCAGATATACGCCGACGAATCCTGCTGGGAGATGGTTGACCTTTGGCGCAACCCGGCGGAACCGGCCACATGGCTGGACAGCAGACAGGATATGGTGGCCTACGCCTAGGACCCTCTTGCTTCAGGCTACGTGACAGTTTGCTTGGGCATGGTATACTGCGCCCGTCGGTCGCTGCGCGCGAGAACCGGCATAGTGTAAATCAACCACATCCAACGCATCCGGCATCGATGGCTCAAAGCGCGACCTCAACCCTTTCGAACCTGCGACAGAAGATCGCCGTACCGGCGCTCCTGGCACTGACGATGATCACGTTGTCGGCATGCTCCAATAAGGAGGAGATCGAATACCTCGAGCGGGGCGTCTATGAAATTTACAGCCAAGCCGTCGTATATCTGGACGATGGCCGTTATGTAGACGCCGCCATGTTTTTCGATGAGGTCGAGCGTCAACATCCCTACTCTGTTTGGGCGACCAAAGCGAAGCTGATGTCCGCGTACGGGCATTATCACGCTGGCCAGTACGACGAAGCCATCACACGGATCGATCGCTTCATCGCCGTGCACCCCGGTAACCGCGACGTCGCATACGCTTACTACCTGAAAGCATTGTGTTACTACGAGCAAATCGCTGACGTGCGCCGCGACCAGGAGATGACACAAGAGGCGATGCAAAGTCTCCAAGATGTCATTACGCGATTTCCAACATCGCCCTACGGACGCGATGCCCGGCTAAAACTTGATCTGACGCTAGATCATTTAGCCGGCAAAGAAATGGTAATAGCGCGGTTTTACCTCAACCAGCGTCATTTCCTCGCCGCCATTAACCGTTTCAAGAATGTCGTGGAAAACTACAGTGAGACCAGTCACGTCCCCGAGGCCCTCTACCGCCTGTCCGAGGCGTTCACCGCGCTGGGCCTGCCCGACGAAGCCCGCAAGTTTGCGGCGGTCCTAGGCTACAACTTCCCCGCGACCGAGTGGTACGGCGACGCCTATGCGCTATTGGACGGCGAGCGAACAAGCCAGATTGCCGCGGGCCAGAGCGCAAAAGACGCGCAAGGCACGACTCCCGCAAACGATAATCGGTAGCGCGGGCCGCCCTATGTTGCGCACAGCCGGGAACCGCCACAGGCTGGTGTGAGGGTCGCATGCTGACGCACCTGACCATTCTCGACGTGGTCGTCGTCGATAAGCTCGAAGTGGATTTTGCGCCTGGCCTGTGTGTCCTCACCGGCGAAACCGGCGCGGGCAAATCCATTGTAATCGACGCGTTGGGTTTGGCAATCGGCAGCCGGTCCGACGCCGGACTGATCCGCTCCGGCGCCGACAAACTGTCCGTAACCGCGTCCTTTACCATCGCAAACAACCATCCCGCTCATACGCTTTTGAGCGAACAGGATATCGGCCTCGACGATATGTTGGTGTTACGTCGTGTCGTCGGCACGGACGGGCGCAGCCGCGCATTCGTCAACGACCAGCCGGTCAGCGTCGGGTTATTGCGCAAGGTGGGGGATATGCTGGTAGAGATACACGGCCAATTCGAAACTCATGGCTTGCTCGACCCCGCCACGCATCTTGCCGCCCTCGATGCTTACCGTATTGCCAAGACCGGCGACGCTACTGACCAGGCTTGTGCTGACGCTTGGCAAACCTGGCGCGCCACTGCCGAAGAACTAAACGCCGCGCAGGACAACCTCGCCTGGGCCCTAAGCGAGGAAGACACCCTGCGCCATCAGGTCACCGAATTGGAAGCTCTGGCGCCCAGGAGCGGCGAGGAATCCGCGCTGTCTCAAACCCGCTCGCGCCTGCGGCACGGTGAACAGATTGTTCACGCCCTCACGGAAGCGCGCAACGCGGTGTCCAACAATGTGGATGTGGAGTCCGCGCTACGCACGGCGTTCACGCGCCTGTCCAAAGTCGCGCCTCTTGCGGACGGGAAATTAGACGCCTTGTGCCAGTCGCTGGAACGCGCCGCCATCGAAACTGGTGAGGCTTTTCGTGAACTGGATCACATCGGCCCGATGTTCGACGCCGATCCAGCCGCCCTGGAGCGCGCGGAAGAGCGATTATTTGCGCTCAAAGCCGTCGCCCGGAAACACACCTGCGCCGTCGACGATTTGCCCACTGTGATGGACCTCCTCGCCATGCGTCTTGCCGCCCTGGACAACTGCAACGAAGCGGTTAAGCGCCTTGCGACGGACGAGAAATCCGCGCGGCTCGCCTATGAAAAAGCTGCCGGGACCCTCAGTAAAGCCCGGCAGGACACGGCGGGTACGCTGGACAAGCTCGTCGCCAAGGAATTGCCCCCACTTAAGTTGGACAAGGCCACATTCCGCACCGTTGTCGCCGTCAAACCTGAGTCGGCGTGGGGCACGGCAGGCCTCGACAAAATTAGCTTCGAGGTTGCGACCAACCCTGGCCTTCCGCCGGGACCGCTCAATAAAATTGCCTCCGGCGGTGAATTGGCCCGCTTTATGCTGGCCCTCAAAGTGGTGCTGGCCGGCACCCAGGACCGCGCCGCTCTGATCTTCGACGAGATCGACGCCGGGATAAGCGGTGCCACCGCCAATGCCGTCGGCGAGCGGCTGTCGAAACTATCCGGGGCCGTTCAGGTTCTTGTCGTCACCCATGCGCCGCAAGTCGCCGCGCGGGGCGATCACCATTGGCGTGTGAGCAAGACCTCCCATGCCGGCGCGACCACCACCACGGTGGACCTTCTGGATACCGTACAAAGCCGTGAAGAGATCGCGCGCATGCTGGCCGGAGAATCCGTCACCGACGAGGCCCGTGCCGCCGCCGATAGTTTGATGGGTGCGGCGTCGTGATGAAATCGGTTCGCGATATAGCCGTCGACAGCCTGACAGAAATGCAGGCAAAAAAGGACCTCGCGGCTCTCGCGGCAAAAATCGCCGCTCACGACATCGCCTATCACCAGAAAGACTCCCCTACGATCAGCGACGCGGCCTACGACGCGCTCCGCAAACGGAACGACGCAATTGAACAGCGCTTTCCAAGACTTGTTTGCGCCAACAGCCCTAACAACAACGTCGGTGCTGCGCCGGCCCGCGGATTCAAAAAAATCGCGCATACCGTCCCGATGCTATCCCTGGGCAACGCCTTCGCCGAAGAGGATGTCAGGGATTTTATCGACGGCATTCGCCGTTTCTTGAAACTTGAGGCGGACGGAAATATCGAAGTGACCGCCGAGCCCAAAATCGACGGCGTGTCTTTCTCGGCTCGGTACGAGGACGGCAACCTTACCTTGGCGGCCACGCGCGGCGACGGCACCGAAGGCGAGGACATTACAGCTAATATCAAGACGATCAAAGCTCTGCCGCACACGATTAAAGGTGAAGTCCCCAAACTCATCGACGTGCGCGGTGAAGTATATATGACAAAGGGTGACTTCCTGGCCATGAACGAAGGGCAGGAGGAAAAGGGCGCCAAGATTTTCTCCAATCCGCGAAATGCCGCGGCGGGTTCACTGCGTCAACTTGACCCTGAGATTACGGCCGAGCGCCCGCTCAAAGTTTTCTGCTATGCCTACGGCGCTTTGGAAGGCTCAGGATGGGAGACCCATTGGGACTTTCTTATGCAGTTGGAACAGTGGGGCTTCCCCGTCAACGAGCGCACGAGCATCTGCAAAACTGTGGGTAAAATGCTGGATGCCCACAGCAAGCTTGGCGAGGAGCGGGCAAACCTTCCATACGACATCGACGGTATTGTTTATAAAGTGAACCGCAAGGACCTTCAGGCCCGCCTTGGGTTCGTTAGCCGTGTACCTCGCTGGGCCATTGCTCACAAGTATTCCGCCGAACGCGCCGAAACCGTATTGGAAAGAATAGAAATTCAGGTAGGGCGTACCGGTGCCCTCACTCCGGTCGCGCACCTAACGCCGGTGACCGTCGGCGGTGTGGTGGTCAGCCGGGCCACACTGCACAACGAAGACGAGATCGCGCGCAAGGACATTCGCCAGGATGACGCGGTAGTGATACAGCGAGCCGGCGAGGTTATCCCGCAGGTCGTCGAGGTCATACTGGACAAGCGTCCAAAAAGCAGTGCCCCCTACACGTTCCCCGATAAATGCCCTGTCTGTGGAAGTCTCGCGGTGCGCGAAGAAGATGAGGCCGTGCGCCGATGCACCGGCGGTCTGATCTGCCCGGCTCAGGCTGTGCAACGCCTCAAGCATTTCGTCTCGCGGGATGCGTTCAATATTGAAGGTTTAGGTGGCAAGCATACCGAAGCTTTTTTTGCCGACGGCACCATCGCAGGCCCGGCGGACCTGTTTGCACTGGAGGAGCAGGACAAAAACTCCCTCACCCCCCTCAGGGCGCGCGAAGGCTGGGGTACAAAATCGGCCGAGAACCTTTTTATCTCCATCAACAGCCGCCGCACGATTTCCTTGGAGCGCCTCATTTATGCTCTTGGAATCCGCCAAGTGGGGCAAGCCACCGCACGCGTCCTCGCCCAAGCCTACGGCACGTATGAGGCTTGGCGCGACGCCATGATCGCCGCGCAGGATGAAGAGTCTGAAGCTTACAGGGATCTCGTAAATATTGAACAGATCGGAAGCTTAGTCGCCACAGACTTAGTGGCATTCTTCACCGAGAACCACAATCGCGACGTGCTCGACGCCCTTGTGAGTCAAATCACAATAGAGGCCGCCGCCCGGCCGAACATCGCCGCTTCCCCTATCGCGGGCAAGACCATCGTATTCACGGGAACGCTTGAGACCATGAGCAGGAGCGAGGCAAAAGCGCGTGCTCAATCCCTGGGCGCTAAGGTGGCCGGGTCCGTATCTGAGAAAACCGACGTCGTTGTCGCCGGCCCCGGCGCCGGTTCGAAACTGAAAGACGCCCAAAGCCATGGCGTAAAGGTGATGACCGAGGCCGAATACACCGAGCTCATCGGCTCCTGACGCGCCCGCTTGCTTTCTCCATATTGGGATCCTTCGAATGACGAAGTAAGCTGCGGCGAAATTCTGGTGGCCTTGACCATTCGAGGGTATCCGCGTCGAGATGACTGAACCCAACAACTTTTCTGGAGAGACGTTTATTGAATGACATTTTTCGATCCGAAAGAACTAAGGCCGTCTTATCACCATACTTTTTCGCGGCCTCAACCGGGATCTGTCCAATTGACTCAAACATGGACTGATAGCGACGTCGTAGCCAGCAGAAAACAACCAATGAGTATCTGCATTATTGTTCTTGTCTGATGCATTTCCGCCCCCCAATGTTGTTGTTTGTTTAGAAGCGCGCACCACTTCACATTTCTCAATCATTTAATTCGATTTGGCCCCGATCCCCAATACTAAGCAGTTAATTAAACAGTTAATAGACTATGACTTAAGCGGCCCTTTTCATTATTTGTCTAGCTAGCCGCGCTAGGTAGGCGGTGCGCGCGCAGCAGCCTCCTTCAACGCGTCGGGCAGTTTCTCCGACAACTCCAGCAATTGACCGCGGTGGAGTTCAAAACCGAGCCAGCCCGTTGCCGTCCGGAAACTGAAAATCATGGAGCCAGGTACATTGCTGTCTTCCAGCACGGACCACTCCAAAGCAACGGTGCGCGCCATATGCACGATGTCATGCCCCCGTCCACTTTGCTGACTTTGCAGTTGCGCAGCGATAGTGTGTGCGGTGGTGGCCAGGTTTTGCAACTGGCCAACGCTCAAATTGCTCGAGAGGACTTGTCCGTCTTCTTCCACAGCGATCCGTGCATGATCGGCATCCCGGTCTAAATGCAACCGTACAGCCGGTTTTGTCGGCATGATTCCCCCTTCCGAAAATGAGGCGCAAACATAGTGTGGCTGATATCTAAGATTGCTAGGGCCGCGTTGATTCCAAAATTCGTAGAGGACATTGCTGCGGGTTCTTGCGAATTTTGGAATGGCGCCACTAGAGGTTTATGAATTGGCCTTCAACGCTGCAATCATATTGTTCTCCGTCATTACGCGGATAGGCGCGCCACGTGCGAAAGCGATTACATTTTCCACCGCCTCCCCGAAAAACACTTTGTACTGTTCGTCGGTGATATAGCCTGTGTGCGGTGTGATGACGACGTTATCCAACGCGCGAAACGCATGATCTCTTGGCAACGGCTCAATGTCGAACACATCCAGGCCGGCCCCGCGATCTTCTTGGTTTTTAGAGCCGCGATCAACGCGTCCTCCTGCACCAGCGGCCCGCGCGAGGTGTTGATGAGAAATGCCGTCGGTTTCATCAGGGCCAATTTCGCGGCACCGATCAGCCCACGCGTACTTTCGGCCAACACCATGTAGACGGATACAAAATCGGCGGAGCGCATGAGTTCTTCCAACTCCACGCGCACGGTTCCCGCGGCTTTTGCTCGTTCGTCGGTCAAACTAGGACTCCAAGCTACCGTCTTCATGTCGAAGGCTTCGGCGTACCTCACCATCCTTCTTCCAATGTGCCCTAGCCCAACAAGCCCCAAGGCATCCCGATTTACCATCTCACAAGCTACGTTATAGTACCGTATCTGCCGTCCAATTTGTGGGGCTCATCCATGGCAAAAAAGAAGAACCTCGCAAAGAAAACTGCCGAAGAAGGCGCTAAGAAAGAAGCCCGCAAAAAAGGCGGCCACGAAGCGCGCGGCCAGGAAACCGTCGCCGATCCCTAGAGACACTCACACCTTGACCCCCTATCTGACGGTACGTGAAGCCGGTGCGGCCATCAAATTCTACGGAAAGGCTTTTGTTGCGAAGGAGCCTTTCCGCCTGAAGGGCAAGGACGGGCGGATCGGTCATGCCGAGCTTCGTATGGGCGATTGTATAGTCATGCCCTCGGACGAGTTTCCTGAAATGGGCACCGTGGGACCGTTGTCCATGGGCGGATCGCCGATGAAACTGCAAATCGCCGTAAAAAATACCGACGCGTTTATTGCTAAGGCTCTTGCGGCGGGGCCGGTTTTGGTACGGCCCGCGCACGATCAATTCTACAGTTACCGCTCCGGCATAGTTATGGACCCCTTCAGCTATTCCTGGGGAGTCAGCAGCCGGATTGAAGTTGTCTCGCTAAAGGAAATGCAAAAGCGCTGGAAAAAGATTGAGGCTCAGCCGAACAATTCTTAAGCGCTAATCTGTTTGAAAATACCGTTATTGAGCCAAGGACGAGGTATTGACCGCTCTCAATGCTACCGTCTGCGAGCGCTCTAAATGTAAGACTCCACTGATCGTCCGAGCGCCGGAGTCTTCCGCTTGTGGCCAAACGTGCAGTCATCCTCCAAGGCCATCCTGATTCTGACGAGGCGCGGTACTGCCATGCGCTTGCCGCAGCCCATGCAGAGGGCGCGCGTTAGGTCTACGGCTTAAACCAAATAATCCCGCGTAAGATCTTCCGAAACGTTCCACAATTTCTCGGCCAACGCGTCGTCCTGCCCATTGGCGCTGGGTGTGGCCGGATTACAGTCACTAAAATACTGACCACTGACCTTTGCCAGCGCCGGGTTGGTCGCCACGTAGCAGGTGGTGGCCGCGCCGGCCGCGGGCGACTTCATGAACGGCCGCGCCACCACTCTGAGCGGGACGCTTAAGAACGCAGGAAGATTGTGAAAAATATTGGTGTATACAAAACCCGGATGCAGCGCGTTAACGGTGGCCGCCGTGCCCATCAGCCGCCGCGCCAACTCCCGCGCCGTCAGCAGGTTGGCTAGTTTTGATTGGCCATAGAATTTTATCGCGCCGTATCCATTCGCGCCCGTTAGATTGTCGAACGCGATCCCGCCGGGTAGCGTCGTTTGATGCGCGTCCGACGCAACGATGACCACCCGCCCCTGCGGCGCCGCCCTCACTTGCTCAAGCAGTCGGTTGATCAAAATAAAATGGCTGAGGTGGTTTACGGCGAATTGCTTCTCGACCCCCTGGACCTGCTCACATTGCGACCGACCGATGATCCCCGCATTACAAACAAGAACATCAATGGGTGTGCCCATCGCCCGCACCTTATCCGCCATATTCACCACCGCCGTGAAGTCCTCAAGCTCACAGCCCAATGGGGTTACGTGACCTTTGAGGCCCGGCTCCGACACCCCCTGCCGCGCTCGGTCCGCCTTGTCCAGCGTGCGGCCTACGCCAATGACATGGCCGCCGCGCTGGACAAACACCCGCGTAGCCTCGAAGCCGATCCCGGAGGTGCACCCTGTGACCAATACGGTTTTGCCGGTTAAATTGACACCGCTCGTCACTTGTTCCGCCGTGGACCGCCAGCCGAAACCGCTGCGCGGTGATAGATCGGGCTGATCCGACATAAAAACCTCCAAAAAGAACTACTGTACGTAGCCTAGTGTAACAAGCCGGCCTTAGCTTGATACAATGATTCATCGCACAGGTAGGCAGGGACGCATGACTAGAGATTTTGCTGGAGAATTTCAAGGACAGGTCGCAGTGGTGCCCGGCGGTGCCCGCGGCATCGGCGAGGGCTGCGCCCGGCGCCTCGCCGAGGGCGGCGCTAAGGTGATCGTCGCCAACCTTAATATCAAAAAAGCCAAAGATGTTGCCGCGTCCATCAACGGTCATACCATGGAAGTGGACGTCGCCGACGACAAGACGGTGGAACAATTCGCCGCGGCCTGCGAAGCTAACGTAAGCCCGGTCTCGAGCGTCATCACCAGCGCAGGTGTGCTTCAGCCCCCGCTACCGCCGGAAGAACTTCCGCTGGAAACCTGGGACAAGGTGATGGATGTGGATTTCCGCGGCACGTATCTCACCTGCCGCGCTTTCGGCGCCCGCATGGCGCGGCGCGGCCCGGGCAACCTCGTGACGATTGCGTCTATCACCTCGGGTTGGTCGGTGCCCCTGCATGCCTGTGCCCCGGCGAAGTCAGCGGTCGTGGCTTGACCCGCACCTTGGCCGCCGAGTGGGGCCGCTCGGGCGTGCGCGTCAACGCCATATCGCCAGGTGCGACCTGGACCGCCGCTCTGGAGGAAGCCGTGGCAAAAGGCGAGCGCAACGTCAAAGGCTTGGAAGAAGTCTCGTGCATGGGACGCCTTCTCAGCACCACAGAAATCGGCAACGCAGCGGCATTCCTATGCTCGGACCAGGCTTCCGGTATTACCGGTATTGAGCTGGTGGTCGACGCCGGCTGGGTCGCGGGCGGGGCATGGCATGCCTATTTCGGATTCCGCCCCCCGGCCTAAGGACGCATAACAGTGGTCGAGTTCTCGGTCGAAATCGAGGTGGCAGCAGCGGCGCCGGCAAAAGCTGGCACAGCATGTCCGACACCGCCCTCAATATCGCCATGCAGGAACTGCGGATCGAACATTACTTCCCCGCCGATGACGCCACTTGGGCCTGGTTGCGGGCGAACGCCTCGGCGTGATCGAGTGTTGCCGCGCCGCCCCCAAAACCGATACCGTTACGCCGAAAACGTGAGTGTGGTGCGGGAGTGAGATTTTATGAACGTGGGAACATCAGGCGCGGCCAGCGAAGCCCTTGCTCACCACCTCAAGGTTATCGAGCGGTCGAATCCCCAATTAAACGCCCTGCTCACCATTACGGCTGACGTAGCGCGTGACGCAGCTGCGGCAGCAGATAACACCGGTGGCAGCAGCACAGACTCCAGCCCGCTTCACGGCGTTCCTGTTGTGGTCAAGGACTGCCTCCCCGTGGCCGGTGTGCGGTCAACGTTCGGCAACCGGGCCTATAAACATCGCATTGCGGATTTTGACGCCGAGGTTGTGAAACGTTTAAAGACCGCCGGCGCCGTGATTGTTGGTATGTCCAATCTCAGCGAGTTTTGTTACGGCGTGACGACCATCAACGAATACTTCGGGCCTTGCCGCAACCCATGGAACCTGGAACGCATTCCCGGCGGGTCCAGCGGGGGCTCCGCCGCCGCGGTCGCTGCCGGGATGTGCCGGATTGCGTTTGGCACCGACACCGGGGGCTCTGTGCGCATCCCCGCCGCCCTATGTGGTGTCGCCGGACTGCGCCCGACCGTAGGGCGCGTGCCCAACACCGGGGGGCTCGGGCTCACCACGAATTTCGATGCCGCCGGCCCGCTGGCTTACGATGTCGCTGATGTTGCCGCCGGATACATGGCGATTGCCGGTTATGATGCCGACGACCCCAACTCCGTCAACCGGCCTGTCGAAGACCCGCTTACAACTCTTGGCGCCGGTATCGCGGGTATGCGTATCGGCATTCCCAAAACTTTTTTCTTCGACAACTTGGCGGAGGACGTTGCCGCATGCGTGGAGAAAGCCACGAAAGTTTTCGAGTCGTGCGGCGCCACACTAGTCGACATCGATTTGCCGGGCGCCAGCGACGCCAACATGGCCGTTATGACCATCGTTGCCGCGGAAGCGCTTGAGGTCCACCTCCCGCAAATTGAGAGTGCGCCTGAATCCATCAGCGCGGGATTATTGCGGCGTCTCAAATCCGGAGAAAAAGTTGACGGCGTGCGTTTCGCAGCTTCCCGCCGACGCTTCCAAAAATGGCAGGTCACGCTGCGCGCCGCATTTGAAGACGTTAATCTTATTCTTACCCCGACAACACCGTGTACAGCGCCCCCCATCTCACCCGACGCTGATACGCTGGAGAGCTTACGTCTCCTGACCTCCCTCACCTACGGTATTGGCGCCACGGGGATGCCGTCCTTGTCCGTGCCATGCGGCTTTGATCGCGATCACTTGCCTGTTGGCCTTCAGCTGGCCTCGCCGTGGTGGCAAGAGGCATCGCTCTTGCGGGCGGGAGCGGCTCTCCAAAGCCGCACCGAATTCCATAAGGCCCGGCCGAAAATAGCGGCGGCGGTGTGAGATACCTCACCGCCTCAAGGACGAGGTTTGCGCTCCTTCGCCAGCATGCTGAATGTACGCTGGAATTGCTTCGATGAAATAAGACGCCGAAATCGACATGTTCATGCCGGTCTCGACATCAGGGTCGGCATCGGCAGTTTTGCGCAGCGCGTAGTAAAGTCCCGGCACGTCCAGAGAAACGTTCACTTCGTTGGTAACGCCCGGCAGCACCACTGACTAAAACTTTTTGTTCCAGCACGCAATCCACCCGTCTTGAACAACGCCGTATGCGCCGTCACACCCACCATCGGCCAGAGACCCTGCGGGTTTAGTAGGGTGGGCAAAACCGCATACCGCGTCGCCGACCTTAGGTCCGGAGCCTTCCCCGTTAATCTCGATCAGGGTTCCGGTTAAATCAGCCCCTATAATACGCGAGAATTATCTCCCGGGGACCAATTTCAACATCCCCGAGCGCAATTTCTAATCGACCGGATTGATACTCGCCGCATGGATTTTCACGAGGCCGTACCCGGGCGGCACTTCCGGCCCTCCTTCCCGGGAATAAGTGATCGCCTTCATAAAATTCTTCTTTTCAGGAGTATGTGCTGTGGGCAATGCCGCTACATAGGTCGCTATTCAGATTTGCGCCATAGCCGCATGGGGGCTTTTTCGGCTATGCATAGGCATGGACAGCATCGTGCCCTCACCTGATCTGATCTACCCGTTCGAGAAGAAGCCGGAAATCGGTGACGGCTCGGCGGTAGAGGTTGCGCCCGGCCTGCTGTGGTTGCGCATGCCGCTGCACTCGGCCCTGCCGGCCATAAATGTCTGGGTGGTGGCAGACGGCGATGGCTGGACCATCGTCGACACTGGCTTGCGCTCTAGCAAAACCACCGAGGCTTGGCGCGCAGCGTTCAAAGGCGTTTTAAAAAATAAGCCCGTCACCCGTGTCATCTCCACACACATGCACCCCGATCATTGCGGGATGGCCGGTTGGCTTGTGAACCGCTTCGATACGCGCCTTTGGATGAGCCGATTGGAATACCTCACCTGCCGCCTTATGGCTGCCGACACTGGCCACGAGGCCCCGGCCGACGGTGTGCGTTTTTACCAATCTGCAGGGTGGGACGACGAAGCCATCGAGACCTACAAGGCTCGCTTCGGCAGCTTCGGAGAGTCTATTTACGCCATGCCCGCGTCCTTCCGGCGCATTCGAAACGACGATGTGTTTGCTATCGGTGAGCACGACTGGCGCGTGGTGGTGGGCACCGGCCATTCGCCCGAACACGCCTGTCTGTATTGCGCGGAGTCGAAGGTTTTCATTTCCGGAGATCAGGTATTGCCGCGTATTTCGTCTAATGTCTCGGTGTTCCCAACCGAACCCGACGCCGACCCACTGGGCGAGTGGCTCTCTTCCCTCGCCCGCCTCAAGAGCGAGGTACCGGACGAAGTGCTGGTTCTTCCCGCCCACAACTATCCGTTCCGCGGGCTACACGCAAGGCTGGGTCAACTCATCGACGGACATGTGACCGACTTGGACAAGTTGCAGGTGCTCCTCGCCAAGCCCAAGCGCGCGATCGATGTTTTCAGCGCGCTCTTCCGGCGTCCTATCACCGGCAACCTTCTGAGCATGGCCACAGGCGAGGCAATTGCCCACCTCAATCACCTCACGGCCACCGGCCGTGCCGCTTGCGAAACCGACCCCCAGGGTGTCAACTGGTGGCGTGCCGCCTAGGGCATGATCCGACTTGAACTGACAATACGCTAACTGCAATCAGGAACCGATTGTGCCGGACATCTATGCGGTTGGATCGCCCACTACAACCCCCCCGGACCGACGCCCGGACCGCGCGATATGTTCCGCATCATCACCCACCGACTGCGCATTCAGGGCTTCATCAGCTCCGATTTTATGAAGGACCGTAAGGAAGCCCTCACCGAACTCGCCGGCTGGGCTAGAGCCGGCAAACTGGCGCATCAGGTGGACATGCGCGAGGGCTTCGAAAACCCGCCGGAAACTTATTTCCAGCTGTTCAGCGGTGGCTACAACGGCACGCTGCTGCTGAGTGTTGACGGCGTATAGGTTGGGGACTCATTGCCATGCAAAACGCTGAGCCTGTCACCCCCCGTCCAGCTTCAACCGTGCTTCTTTTGCGCGATGCGCCAGGCGCCGGACTAGAAGTCTTTATGGTCGAGCGCCATCACAAGATGAGCTTTGCCGCCGCAGCGCGCGTCTTCCCCGGCGGACGAGTGGACGATGCCGACGTCGAGCTTACCGCCACACCGGGCGAGACTTTTCTCGTTGCCGCCATCCGCGAGACGTTCGAGGAAAGTGGCGTCTTTTTGGCTCGGCCCCGGGGGGACAGCGCGCTCATTTCGCCGGACCGTTTGGCAGGGCTCCAGGCGGCGCGCCCGGCCGTAAAGGCCGGCGAGATGAAATTTGTCGACCTTCTCAATGATGAAGATCTTACGTTAGCCGCTGACTTACTAGTGCCGTTCGCGCACTGGATCACCCCGGTGGTTTATCCAAAGCGTTACGACACCCATTTCTTTTTGGCGCACGCGCCCGAAGACCACATCGCCGAACACGACGGACACGAGTCCGTGGATTCGTTATGGATCTCCCCCGCCCGCGCGCTGTCCGATGCCGACGAGGGCCGCGGAAAGCTGGAATTCGCCACCCGCCTGAATCTCGAAAAGCTAGCACGCCACAGCGACACAGAGGCCGCTGTCGCCGCCGCGCACGCCGCGAAGATTGTGACCGTCTTGCCGGTCCTCAGCGGACCCGAAACCCAACGCGTTGCCATCATTCCCGCCGAAGCGGACTACGGCGGCAGCGTCTTTATGATGGCAAAATAAGCAGCGGCGCGGGGTACCCTATTTGAGCACCCAGTCATCGGCGCGCTTCTTGGCCTCGGTCAGTTGATCCGGCTTGAGTTGGCTCGCGTGTCGTCGCGATCGAGCTCCGCACCGGTGTCCCCACTGCAGACCACCAGCTCGTACCACATGTAAGATTCCACCAAGTCTTTGGCCACACCGTTGCCGTCCGCATAGGCCATGCCCAGTAGGTACTGGGCGTCAGCATTGCCCGCCTCGGCCAGCGGACGCGCTAATTTTATGGCGTCGTCGTACTCCGCATGGCTTTAGGCCTGCACCGCGTCCTCCATATCGTTGTCGGCGGCGGTGGAAATATGTAGTACAGGCAACAGAAATATTAGAAATGCCGAAGTGACGATAGTTTTCATGGCAGCCCCCCATGTCGCAGCTTCCAGGTGCCCAAATTCTACGCCCTACAGCTCCGAGAACCGGAGCGATACTCACCGGTAGTGGTCAACAATCTCCCCAATAACCCGGCCTACGTCGCCGCGGGTGTAGGACAGCCGGTCCACGTCCGCCGGATCGAGCTCATAAAAAATTTCTCCGCCGCGCCCGGCGTATAGCACCGCATCGGGCAGGATCGGGTGTTCCCGGTCGATCACTTCGAGGTCCTCTGACCGGCCTACCGCCTGGAAAAAAGCGGTGAGATAGGCATGAAAACTTAGGTTTTCGTCACCCACGAGATAAGCCTTACCGCTTTCGCCGCGCTCCAGCGCCCCGAGCGTTGCCTCCGCCAGGGAGCGCGCCGACATGAAGTTCACGCCGCCGGGAATGGCGAACGCGGGCGCGCCGCCTATACGCCCCAGCGCGTAGTTGGCCTGTCTTTCCAGATGCGGTAAATCCAGCCCCGCCATACAGCCCAGAACAAACGGTGCGTTGAGCGAACACACTTGAAAATCGTCCGATGCCAAGGCCCGCGCGCCTTCGTCCGCCAAGGCCCGCGAGAGCACGTAGGCATCCGTCTCGACAAGATGCGGCATGGCCTGGGGATAAAAGCTGCCGATATTCACCACCTGCCGCATGCCCGCTGCGCGCGCCTGGGCGAAGAATTTCCGGACTCCCTCGATATTGGCGTGCCGCCAGTGCGCCTCCATGTCCGCGCCGGGTGGCACATGGCGGAAGTCCTGACCCAGGCAAACATCATCGCCGCCGCTCGACGCGAGATGGACACCCCCATTGCCGGCGCGCCCGGCATCACCGCCGAGGAGTATATCGAAATTTCCGCGGCGGCCGAGGCCAACCCGGTCCTCGCCGAAAACCTCAACGCCCGCGCCATGGCAAAGTTCAAGTTGCTCGACGACGCGCACAGCGACGTCGAAGGCGGCATCGAGGGCGACGGCGAGTAAGCGCGCCGCTACGGCGCCAGGAATCGCCACCCGTCTATCTTGTCGCCCATGGGGTCCCGCAAGGAGTCATGAAAACGCATGTAAACGGGCTGACCCTTGTAGGCCCACTGCTCGCGCCCGTCGTCGCGAACGAAGACGGCCCAATCGCCGACTGACGTGGCGCTACCCGCTTCCCGGAACAGCGGCGGCCAGGCGAAGGCGCAACCGTCGTTGCACGCCGATTTTCCCGCCGAATCTCCATCATGAACATATAGTCGCACGCTGCTCGGAAACTTCCGGTACAGCCATTCGCTGCCTTCATTGGACAACGCGACAACACCGGGATGTTCGGTAAAACGCGGCTCAGTCTCGGCGCCGAACACGGCGGGCGCCGAAGACGCGGCCACCGTGACAAACGCCGCGACTAACAGTGTAGGAGATAAGGTTCGCATGTTTGACCTCCGCTACATGTGTGGCGTAGACGCAAAGTCGAACGGGATACGTGAAAGTCGTCCGGCTATCGGCGAAGCGAGTCTAACGCTCGCCGCCCCGGTCCCGCAACCGCCGCAATCCCGCGCAATGACAGGGACTCCAGTGCCGCGCTTCCAAACCTAGCCCTTCCGAACGCCCACGGGCAAAGGTTATGAGTTGCTGTCGTCTTCGTCTTCGTCGTCTTCGTCTTCGTCGTCTTCGTCGTCGGAATCACCGTCATCATCATCACCTTCCGACGCGCCGCCCTTGATCTCGCAGCCCGACGTAAGGTCCGTGGTCATGCCCGACGCCGTGGCCTCCAGATACGACAGTTCGAACTGCTCCGACGGCGCATCGATTTCGACGGTGAGCACCGGCGTGTCTTCGGGCACCGGTGGCATGCTTTTCGCCGCCACGCTGCTGACGCTCCCTTTCAAGCGCTCGCACGCGGTGACGTTCGACAGAACGCCCGGCCCGGCCATCTTTCTCAAGATTGACAAATTTAAACACACAAACTTTTAATTGCGGTAAAATTAAATTTCCCCCGTCACCTTCTCCAACCACGCCTTCGTCCCCTCGTCCACCAACGGCCCTAACGTCTCGCGCACCTTTGCATGATACCCGTTCAGCCACGTTTTCTCATCGGCGCCGAGCATCGCCGCATCCACCAAGTTCACATCTATCGGCGCGAGGGTAATGGTCTCGAACTCCAGCAGCGGTCTTTCCGCGCCTTCGGGCGCCACCGCCTCAACCACCGCTACCAAATTCTCGATACGGATGCCGTAGGCCCCGGTCCGGTAGTAGCCGGGCTCGTTTGAAATCACCATGCCCGGCTCCAGGGCCACCGAATTCCCCACCTTGCTGATGCGCTGCGGGCCTTCGTGCACGCCAAGGTATGTGCCCACGCCGTGCCCGGTGCCGTGCTCGAAGTCGAGGCCGTCCTCCCACAAGGAGACGCGGGCCAGGGCGTCGAGTTGGCTGCCGGTGGTGCCGACCACGAAACTCGCGCGGGCAAGGGCAATGTGGCCCTTTAGGACCAATGTAAAATGCCGCTTCTGTTCGGGTGTCGGCATACCAATGGCCACGGTGCGGGTCACGTCCGTTGTGCCGTCGAGGTATTGCCCGCCGGAGTCGATCAAAAACAACATTTCGGGCTTTATCGTCGCGGCGGTCTCTGGCATGGCGCGGTAATGCACCACCGCGCCGTTGGCGCCCGCCCCTGCAATGGTGGGAAAGCTCGGGCCCAAAAACAAATTGCTCTCGGCGCGGAAGCTTTCCAGCTTATCGGCCGCGCTCACTTCATCAATTGTGCCCTTGGGACCTTCCGCCACCAGCCAGGCGAGGAACCGCGTCAGCGCCGCGCCGTCCCGGACGTGCGCCTCGCGCACCCCGTCCAGTTCCGCCGGGTGCTTGCGCGCCTTTAAGGCCGTGCACGGATCGGCTCCTGGCTTGGCGGTACGTTTGGCGGCTTCAAGGAGGTCAGCCACCCAGCGCGAGGCGGTGCCCTGATCGATGCCGATGGCGTTCACTTTTGAATCCAACGTCGCCAGTGCCGCTTCCAGGCCTTCGTAAGACTCAACGCGCACGTCCGCGCCCAGATGCGCGCGCACCTCGGCACTCACTTTAGCCTCATTGATGAACAGAACGGCTGTGCCGTCCACAAACAACAGCGTATAGGCATAACTCAGCGGTGCATATTCCACGTCGGCGCCGCGAATGTTGAACAGCCAGGCGATGGAATCCAGCGCCGAGATCAGGAAGGCGTCCATGTCCTCGGCCTTCAGCACCTTGGCCACCAGCGCGCGTTTGTCGGCGCTCGAGCGCCCCGCGAATTTGGCGGAGTACACACTCACAGGTGCCGTGGGGCGGGCAGGCTGATCGTCCCAGACTTTGTCGATGAGGTTCTCAGGAATGGCCGTTAGCGCCGCGCCCGTTTTCGCCGCCGCTTTTGCCAGGCGCGCGAACCCTCGCGGTGTGTGCAAGCGCGGATCAAAGCCAAGTTTCGCATTCTTGGTCAAGGTTTTTGCGAGCCATTTGTCCGGCGGGTCGTCGACCAGGTGCGCGTACTCATACAGCGCGCCGTCCACCTGCGTTTTGACCTGGAGGGTGTAGCGCCCATCCACGAATATCACGGCCTTATCCGTCAGCACAATCGCTAGCCCGGCCGATCCGATAAAGCCGGTCAGCCATTTGAGCCGCTCGGCATAAGGCGCATTGAATTCGCCCTGGTGCTCGTCGCCGTGGGGCACGAGGTAGCCGTCCACGCCCGCCGCGCCCATGGCTGCGCGCAACGCCGCAAGGCGCTGGGCGGAGGTTTTGGATTGTGCCGATAGCTCGGGCGCAGGGCGGGTGTCCATATATTCAAACTATGTCCGCACGGGGCGGGTTTCAATCACCGCGTTACGAGAAGGTCCCCGCTTCATCATAAAATGGCACTTGCAACACCGCAAATCCGCCGCCTAAAATGACAAACAAGATGGGCCAAACTCTCCGTTAGTTTAACAAGCCTTCTGTTCCAAATATTCTGACGACGCACAGTGCTGAGAAACCGATCCACCTATGAGCATTACCCAAAGCTAGTCATAATAAAGTCACAGCACTAGATTAAGTTGCTGCAATCATTGATGATTCTCGCTCGTTGTCTAGGTTTACATTCCTTGGCTAGACCATGCACATCCGCTAATTTTTGTAACTCCACTCACAACTCCTCGAATAATTCAGCGAGATCGCTTGGCCCATGTTACCCTTCTTAAACGCCCCAGAACTACGGCTGTCTTGCCGCTTAATCTCGACACTACACCCTCAATTTTGTTCCGGTGCAGCAGCTTTGGCTTCCTCCAGTTCTTTGATCAACGCTGTACGTAGTCGAAATTTTTGGATTTTTGATGTCGACATCGGCCATTCCGTGACGAAACGGACGTGGCGCGGTAGCTTGAAATTCGCCAGTTTACCTTTGCAGTGGCTAATAAGATCTGAGTCTTCAGCTGTTTGTCCCAAGGTGAGTTCAACAAAGGCGGCAGGCACTTCAACATAGCGTTCGTCCGGTATGCCTACGACCTGAGCTAGCTTAACAGCTGAATGAGTTTGTAATACGGCCTCTATCTCGGCCGCAGCGACGTTCTCACCTCCGACCTTCAGCATATCCTTAATGCGACCGTGAAACATCATGCTGCCACTCTCGTCAATCGACCCGATGTCGCCAGTGTGAAGCCACCCGTGTTCGTCGAGCGCCTTGGCCGTCACCTCCGGCGCATTATAGTAACCTTTAAGCATGTTCGGTCCGCGAACCGTAATCTCGCCACGTCCTCCCTGTGGCATCTCATCGCCAGTATCTACGTCAATAATTCGTACTTCCCACTCGTCAATCGGTACACCCAGCCGCTGTGTGCGAAGTTTGAATGTGTCGTCGAGACGGCTCGTGGATACAGTTCCCGCGCATTCGGTTAGGCCATAGGTGCCAACCTGTAACGCCTGAGGTATAGCCTTGACCATCGCTTCCTTGATCCACGCCGGCTGGACAGCGAAGTTTGAATTCATCAAACGCAACTTGGATAGGTCTGTCTGACTGAAGGATGGATGAGTGATCAGGTCCTGCATGATCGTTACGAAGCATGGATAAGCAACTGTCGCTCCCTCTCGACCTAACATCTCTAGCGCGGTGCCAGCATCAAAATATGGGATCGTCAGGTAAGCCCCTCCAGCATCGAGGATCATAGTCATCGGCAGAATACCTGCGATGTGGAAAATCGGCAGTGGCGACCAGACTTTATCAACGGCTCCTATGCGATAACGCCGCCCCAAGTTTCGGCTATTGGCAACAATACTGCGATGGCTAATTATGCAGCCCTTCGGGTTCGCGGTTGTCCCCGACGTATAGAGAAGTAGGGCTGTGTCCATCGGGTCAACGCTATCGATTAATGCGTCCACTTCCTCATCTGAAATCTGGCCATTAACATTCAGCGCTGTTTCGGCGCTCAGAAGGAAAGGGCGAGAACGAGGCGGACCTATGCACACAATGCGTCGCAGCTCGGGTGCCTCGGCCAACTTCAAACTGCTGGGATCGGATTCAGAAGCCAAAGAGGGTAGCGCTGCGGAGAGCCTATCAATAAAGTTCAATGTATCAGTGATTTGGCCAGTTGTGATCACTGTTACAATGTCTGCATCGCGCAGCAAAAATGAAAGTTCGACAGACTGATAGCGAGCATTGATAGGTACCGCAACCGCACCCGCCATCGCAACGCCGAACATGATTTCCACGAATTCCGGACAAGTCGTCAGCAAAATGCCGACTTTTTGGCCAGGACAAATGCCCATGGCGATGAGCGCCTTGGCCCAAGCCCGGGCTGAACCAGCCAAATGAGAATGGGTCAGCCGCCGATCCGGAAATACTATGGCGTCTGCATCAGACCGTTTAGCTCCGGTATCCCGAAGAAGTTCACCTAGCGTGTAGATCGCGCTGTCAGCGTTAGTTTCATTTGTCATAAGAGATGCGTTCCGCGAACCATAATTTCAGAGTCACTGCGCTTCCATAAAGCGGAGACAGCCCGACCTCTTTAAAGGGCGTCAGCTGCCACCGAGCGTTTTACGAATTACGTGAATTCGCTCATTGCCCGGAATCGAAAAGGTGGTTTTCGACACCTTACAGTCACCCCTTTTATTGTAGTAGTCAAACGGCTTTGGAGGTCCTTTCCTGTGCTACAGGGAGAGAGCTTTAGGGCATTGTCAGAGGAACGCTAACTGGTCTGCGGAGACTATGATGGGGCGGTACTTAGGCTGCAAGTTGTCGCCACTCAGCCAACGCGGCTGAACGATGGAACTTGAAAACTTGGCGACTGCTGAAATGACGTTCCTGGTTGAAATGATTGTGGAATGAAGCGTGGCTCGAAGCGAATTTCTGGAGCGATTTTGAACTCCTGAATCTCGCCATCACTCGTTCTCGTCATCGGAAGGGTTGATGCGAGTTTTCGGCCCGGTTGTTGAGCTAACGATCAGTCTCCTGGCGAGATGTGTTCCCGATCTCTCTCATCGCCGCACGATATGAGCGCAACCTGTCCGTCGCGATGACTGCTGGCCGGCCATATCGCTTCATGGTTTTACGCTATAACCTCAGCGCCACCGTACGATCTCGCCTCTTTGTGACGTATGCTTCAAGCACTTCGCCCTCGTGATCGATAGCACGCCATAAATAGTGAGTTTCTCCATTGATCCGCACGAACACCTCATCCAGATGCCACCGCAATTGCAGCTCACCCCGCATCTATGCCGAACGCTTCTTGACGTACCAAATCATTCGCACCTTACCAGGCACACGCTCTCAACAAGTTGTAAATTCTAATCTCTGGCGAAGAAACGTTCTCCATCATCGTGGGAATTACCCAGCACTTTTACAGCCCTGAAACTGCTCACCCCGTAGTATCGGACGGTATGACCGTTAATATCTCCGGGCTTGTGATCTCCCGCAAAGGTATACAACGGCTTACCCAGATAGGTCCAAGCACGTACCATTGGAACATTTTCTCCATACGCACCTGCGGCGTCGGAGAACGGCGGATCCGGAACCTCGCGAACGTCCCACTCTCCAACCTTCACGGCATCTGCAGCTGCAAGAACAGGTCGCCACTCACGTGCACAATCCTCGCCCGATCCGCATATGGACGAACGGTAAACGGCTGGATCCCCTATCTCATCACAAGACATCCTGATGGGAGTTTGATCGGAGCAATTGAACACATAAAGCGTCTTCTCCTGATCGTTTGTGTAGACCCATCCGGCTATTGAGTACTGCATCTGGAAGGCCGCCGGCGCTCCCTGGGCGCGCTGGTAGAGGATCGGCTGCATTACTTCCTCGGCAACAGCAGCGCGGATACTTTCCATGGTCATATCCTTGCCGGTCAAATACAGCGCCTGGTTTTTGTAGCTCCATTGCCTTGAGCCATCCGGCCGCATGACCGGTTTCCAATCCCCGCTAGAAACAGCCAAATCCGGCGCTTGCACTGGCGCCCAGCCTGCGAAAACTTCGTAGGCTTCAATATTTGCGGCAAAGAGAAGCTGATTAATACCTGTCGCGAGCACCAGACCATCCACAGTTCGCACAAGTTTGATCCCGGGTGGAAAACCGAGGGAAATTTGCACCGTGCTCCACCCGCCGCGTCGTCCATAGCCCCCTGCACTCCCGTTTACCTCGCCCGGGAACTCGTCCTTAATGGAGGTATAAAGCGGACGACCGTTGTGGGCCCATTGCTCAAAGCCCTCTGACCTGTCGATAATCGTCCACTTCCCGACTGGCTTAGCGTCGTCACTCGGGATAAAAGCTGGCCACCTTTCGAGACAGGTTTTCTGCAACTCTAGCTGTGCTGTGGATAGCTTGTAGCTCTCGCCCAAATGATGGACCCCAGTCTCAAAGTGCGCATTACTACACCTGGGTATTCCCGAGGCCGTCTCGTCCAAGCTGGTGGAGTAGAGCGTCATACCTTCGGATGTGGTGTAAAGTGGGCCACCCGCCTCTGAAGTGCCCACTCCAACGTCGGCCGGCATCAGCTCCGCAAGCTCTGCATTTGCGAGAGCTAGAGAGGCGCTAAACACAAGTGACGCACCCCAAAAAGTCGCTCGAGATGTATAGATAAATACCCTGCGCATGATCACCACCATATGTGCCTGAATCTTTACGCGACTATTTCCGTGACTTCTCGCGATGTACGAAGCGACTTACGACCCCAGTTGCTAATAGGTACTCCCATCAGCCGCTGAATAGTGTAGCCGACCCGGGAGCCGGGATCGCCTTTCCCATCAATATGCATGCCGGTCTTGAATAGTCCGTTGGCGCTTCCCGCCGTAATCATCGGTATGCCATTGAGGGAATGAATTTTGGCCACTTCTTGATCAGAGTGCGCGTAGACCAACAAGCGGTCGAGTAACGAGCCATCACCCTCAGGCTGTTTGGCAAGCGCAGAGACAAAATACGCAAAGGACTTCATGGCCTCACCGACAAACAATGCGTTGTGCGGCTGATAACCGAGTTTCGGGTCCACAGGCTCTTCATGAGTCGCCGCATGATGCGACTTATCGTATCCAGTTAGCGTCACGTTCGACGCTGAATCAGAGTAGACCATATTAAAGACCTTTGTCTGATTACAGGCCAATGCCATTACCAGAAGATCAGTCATCGCGTTGTGCCTTTCCGCTACAAGCACAGAATCGAGTCCCACCGGAATCTCTTCTGGAGCGCTCGCGGGTGGCACACATTGCGGCGCCGGAGGTGGCTTCTGTAACTGTAACTCGAGGCGTCCTTCCAGCTCGCGAATAGACGTAAAGTACTGATCTAACCGCACCCTGTCGCTTGTTCCAAGATCCTTGCGCAAATCTTTGCTCGCCTCTAGAACGCTCGAGAGTACGCTTTTTCGTACCATCGTGCGTGGGTTGGGTGTGAACGTCGGGGCGTTCGGATCCTGGAAGTCCGGCCCAAATATCTTCTGATAGGCCTCAAGGGCGGACGTCTCGGGTAGATGTATCGCGTTAGCATTTCGAAAGCTGTAGCTGTGCCGTGGATTTCCTGTCGCGGCAAAGTTAAGAAAACTGAAGCGGCTTCCACCACCGATTATGTCGCTGATGGTAGTATCAAAGCTTTCACCTGGAAGATCGTTGCGTCCGCTTGGAGCTGCCCCACAGCGGAGACCAACCCAACCCGTATAATGACATAGGTTTGGCGCGCCATCCGTTAAGACGCGGAAATTGGTAAACACATTAATGTGCTGTTGAACACTCGCTAAGGGAGCGAGCTGTTCGGGCAGCTTAAAATTCGCGCCTACCTCTTTCGGTATAAAGATCCCAGGATCCATGCCGCAGCCCCAGAACCATGTCCCGAAACGGGTCGGGAGGGGGATGTTGGTGGCAGCGAGTGCGGTGCCATTCGTGTTAAGAAAGCAATCCAAAAAAGGAAGTGATACCGAGACCACACTGCCCTGCAGGATTCCCCGCAATACACGACGACGGTTTAGAATCTTTGCATTGATCTCATTAATCAGCATCGCATTTCTCCTTCACGTAGGAGCGAGAATGAAGCGGTCGGCTGGCCCGCCGCTAGTCACCTAAAGCCGCTAAATCAGGCGATTCAACGGAGTAAAAAGCGTCGCTCATCGCTATGGTTCGCAGTAAATCGGGTACGCGATACCCCTCCTCTGCAAATCGAGTCTCAAGATACTTTATCCATTCAAATTCGTTTTCCTCAATCTTGCGCCCTACGCCGTAGCTGTATAACCGATGAGCTTATTAGCATGCAGACATCCCTTGTGGCGAAAGCGCTTTAATCGGCATTGCTACGTCGTAGAGTCTAATCTCGCAACGCAGCATCTCTAAGGGAATTACCCACCACTGTTACAGCATTGAAACTGCTCATCCCGTAGTTTCGGATGACATGACCACTGATATCTCCGGGCTTGTGATCTCCCGCAAAGGTATACAACGGCTTACCCCGATAGGTCCAAGCGCGTACCATTGGAACATTCTCTCCATACGCACCTGCGGCGTCGGAGAACGGCGGATCCGGAACCTCGCGAACGTCCCATTCTCCAACCTTCACGGCATCTGCAGCTGCAAGAACAGGTCGCCACTCACGTGCACAATCCTCGCCCGATCCGCATATGGACGAACGGTAAACGGCTGGATCCCCTATCTCATCACAAGACATCCTGATGGTAGTTTGATCGGAGCAATTGTACACATAAAGCGTCTTCTCCTGATCGTTTGTGTAGACCCATCCGGCTAATGTATACTGCATCTGGAAGGCCGCCGGCGCTCCC
Source organism: Rhodospirillaceae bacterium (assembly GCA_963662375.2). Lineage (GTDB taxonomy): Bacteria > Pseudomonadota > Alphaproteobacteria > Rhodospirillales > Rhodospirillaceae > UBA11612. Next base: position 299,627 of record CAXXRP010000010.1, on the reverse strand, counting down.
TGGGCGCGCTGGTAGAGGATCGGCTGCATTACTTCCTCGGCAACAGCAGCGCGGATACTTTCCATGGTCATATCCTTGCCGGTCAAATACAGCGCCTGGTTTTTGTAGCTCCATTGCCTTGAGCCATCCGGCCGCATGACCGGTTTCCAATCCCCGCTAGAAACAGCCAAATCCGGCGCTTGCACTGGCGCCCAGCCTGCGAAAACTTCGTAGGCTTCAATATTTGCGGCAAAGAGAAGCTGATTAATACCTGTCGCGAGCACCAGACCATCCACAGTTCGCACAAGTTTGATCCCGGGTGGAAAACCGAGGGAAATTTGCACCGTGCTCCACCCGCCGCGTCGTCCATAGCCCCCTGCACTCCCGTTTACCTCGCCCGGGAACTCGTCCTTAATGGAGGTATAAAGCGGACGACCGTTGTGGGCCCATTGCTCAAAGCCCTCTGACCTGTCGATAATCGTCCACTTCCCGACTGGCTTAGCGTCGTCACTCGGGATAAAAGCTGGCCACCTTTCGAGACAGGTTTTCTGCAACTCTAGCTGTGCTGTGGATAGCTTGTAGCTCTCGCCCAAATGATTGGTCCCCGTCTCAAAGTGCGCATTACTACACCTGGGTATTCCCGAGGCCGTCTCGTCCAAGCTGGTGGAGTAGAGCGTCATACCTTCGGATGTGGTGTAAAGTGGGCCACCCGCCTCTGAAGTGCCCACTCCAACGTCGGCCGGCATCGGCTCCGCAAGCTCCGCATTTGCGAGAGCCAGGGAGGCGCTAAACACAAGTGACGCACCCCAAAAAGTCGCTCGAGATGTATAGATAAATACCCTGTGCATGATCACCACCATATGTGTCTGAATCTTTACGCGACTATTTCCGTGACTTCTCGCGATGTACGAAGCGACTTACGACCCCAGTTGCTAATAGGTACTCCCATCAGCCGCTGAATAGTGTAGCCGACCCGGGAGCCGGGATCGCCTTTCCCATCAATATGCATGCCGGTCTTGAATAGTCCGTTGGCGCTTCCCGCCGTAATCATCGGTATGCCATTGAGGGAATGAATTTTGGCCACTTCTTGATCAGAGTGCGCGTAGACCAACAAGCGGTCGAGTAACGAGCCATCACCCTCAGGCTGTTTGGCAAGCGCAGAGACAAAATACGCAAAGGACTTCATGGCCTCACCGACAAACAATGCGTTGTGCGGCTGATAACCGAGTTTCGGGTCCACAGGCTCTTCATGAGTCGCCGCATGATGCGACTTATCGTATCCAGTTAGCGTCACGTTCGACCCTGAATCAGAGTAGACCATATTAAAGACCTTTGTCTGATTACAGGCCAATGCCATTACCAGAAGATCAGTCATCGCGTTGTGCCTTTCCGCTACAAGCACAGAATCGAGTCCCACCGGAATCTCTTCTGGAGCGCTCGCGGGTGGCACACATTGCGGCGCCGGAGGTGGCTTCTGTAACTGTAACTCGAGGCGTCCTTCCAGCTCGCGAATAGACGTAAAGTACTGATCTAACCGCACCCTATCGCTTGTTCCAAGATCCTTGCGCAAATCTTTGCTCGCCTCTAGAACGCTCGAGAGTACGCTTTTTCGTACCATCGTGCGTGGGTTGGGTGTGAACGTCGGGGCGTTCGGATCCTGGAAGTCCGGCCCAAATATCTTCTGATAGGCCTCAAGGGCGGACGTCTCGGGTAGATGTATCGCGTTAGCATTTCGAAAGCTGTAGCTGTGCCGTGGATTTCCTGTCGCGGCAAAGTTAAGAAAACTGAAGCGGCTTCCACCACCGATTATGTCGCTGATGGTAGTATCAAAGCTTTCACCTGGAAGATCGTTGCGTCCGCTTGGAGCTGCCCCACAGCGGAGACCAACCCAACCCGTATAATGACATAGGTTTGGCGCGCCATCCGTTAAGACGCGGAAATTGGTAAACACATTAATGTGCTGTTGAACACTCGCTAAGGGAGCGAGCTGTTCGGGCAGCTTAAAATTCGCGCCTACCTCTTTCGGTATAAAGATCCCAGGATCCATGCCGCAGCCCCAGAACCATGTCCCGAAACGGGTCGGGAGGGGGATGTTGGTGGCAGCGAGTGCGGTGCCATTCGTGTTAAGAAAGCAATCCAAAAAAGGAAGTGATACCGAGACCACACTGCCCTGCAGGATTCCCCGCAATACACGACGACGGTTTAGAATCTTTGCATTGATCTCATTAATCAGCATCGCATTTCTCCTTCACGTAGGAGCGAGAATGAAGCGGTCGGCTGGCCCGCCGCTAGTCACCTAAAGCCGCTAAATCAGGCGATTCAACGGAGTAAAAAGCGTCGCTCATCGCTATGGTTCGCAGTAAATCGGGTACGCGATACCCCTCCTCTGCAAATCGAGTCTCAAGATACTTTATCCATTCAAATTCGTTTTCCTCAATCTTGCGCCCTACGCCGTAGCTGTATAACCGATTTACAAGACAGGACGTCAGCACTGGATTCTTACTTAAAACCTGGACAAAGTCGCCAGCGTCTGTGAACTTCACTCCGTCAAGATCACCACTTGCGTCTATGGGCACCCCGTTTTCGGTTTCCCTATATTGGCCCGCCCCGTCAAAATTCTCGAGCGCCAGACCAATTGGATCTGTTATTCGGTGACATCCCGCGCAAATGGGTTCACTTCTGTGAGCGCTCAACCGCTCCCGGGCGGTTTTTGCGGTAACATCAACAAAACCCGCTAGATCGACGTTGCCCGGTGGATCTGGGACGTGTTGGCATAATAGGGTCTCGCGGAGCCCTCGCCCCCTATTTGTGGGCGAACTTTTTCCAGCGTGTGAGTACTGAACGAGAAACCCCACTTGTTGCAGCAGACCAGAACGCGGGTCGTCCTGTGAGAATTCATACGGGGCCCAGCCTCCTCGAGTGTCGGTCACGGGCACTCCATAAATCATTCCGAGATCACGTGTGAGAAACGTACGCCTCGTGGTGAACAAGTCGCGGTAGTCGCCCTCGCGCGCGATCAAATGATCAACTATCACGCGATGCATCTGTTCGCGTGAATCACTTGCAATCTTCAGCGTAAACGCAGGATAAATTACCGGATCTTTCGCCAGTGTATCGAATTTTTCAAGGATAAGCATATCGTTGAAAAAGGAGCGAATTCCCATCTCAAGCCTGGACGACGCGATCATACGCCTCACCTGTAGGCTCAGTCCTTCCGGTGTATCCAGTTCCCCTTTTTCTGCGGCCGTGAGCAGGATGTCGTCCGGCGCAGAATCCCACAACAGGAAACTCAAGCGCGACGCCTTAGAATACCCATCGAGCCGCCAACCGCCCGCGGGATCACGTTCTGCGTTCTCTTGAACATATGTGAATTGCGGAGCCACAAGCATGCCAGATAGAGCGGCAGAAAGACCGAAATAGAAATCTCCCGCCTGCCCGATAGACTGCCCAGTGACGTGGACCGCTTCATCCAACTCAACACGCGATAGCGGGCGACGATAAAGTAGGCGACCGACTTGCCCGAGGAATTTACGGGCGCAAGCATCGTCTCGAGCATTCACCGTAACAGGCTCACACGGAACAATGAAGTTGCGGTGGGCCTCATCCACCGCCATAAGGGCCACTATTCGAGCACTGACTTCCAATCGCGCTAATGACCCCGACGTTACAAGGGCGGTGCCTGCACCAACGGCCACCAAGCCTTCCAAGCGATTAATCGACGCAAAATTTGCCTTTGCTTGCTTGGCAACATCCGCGCCGAAGATAGCTGCGATAGTATTTGCATACTGACCTGATGTTAACAGTCGCATGCCAGGTGGCGCGCCAACCGTGTCTGGTTCGCTAGCATTTCGCGCCGCGGATTCCCCGGCGTGCATTTGAAGGATAAACACGGCCAAGAAGAGCGCGATGACTGCACCGCCAACCGATGAAAGACCTTCGCCTTTCCGTACGGGCCGTACAGCCCGATTGTTTGGGAAATTCTTCGTGCTGTTCACGTTAGTACCCCTTCAGCTCACGCTCTGCGATACTGAGACTGACGTCGTGCGCACTCTGCCCCATCGGACGAGATGTCGGAGAGTGCACAATGTTGGCGCGGGCGGCCTCAATACTATAAGCCATGGATATCGCAGTGCACTGTCCCGTCCGTGGATTTGGATAACCATCGGCTAGGCGATTCATCGCCTGATAGATTGATGCGCCGCTCCATGCCGAGAGGTCCTGGGAGCCGGACGCTCCGCGTCTCCACATATTCCAGTGATCCTTGATGTCCTCATAACCTCCGATAAATCCCTTAGCGCCCGTTTCCGCAAGCTTCAAGCGCAACTGCATGTCCATAATATTGCGCGTGCCCACTTGATTAATCCACTTGATCGGAAAGCTCGCCATCGGAACAGAATCTGTTGTGAGCATGCCATCTACTATTTTGCCCGTCGTGCTGAAGAGCGGAGGGAAGCGCCTGTCAATACGATGGGTTGCGCCCGGGAGAAATTCTCCAGCCGAGTCTACGGCAAGTCCATCAAACCCTTTGTAAAAATGAACTTGAACGTCGCCATCGTTGCGTTCGTTGTCTACCCCAACTATCTCAAGGAGGATTCGGTTTATGGGTTGCGTCTGAAACTCTGTTTTCACCCATTCCCTTTGAAATCCGCCCGTACGCGCGCCTTGCGCACAACCAAGAACCCGATACATCTGATGGTCAACCGCCTCACCTGTATCCAGGTCGGTGAACTTTTGGTGAGCGCAGCTCTGCGCGGTCGCGTGTCCGTCTCGAGTTCCATCGAGATCAAAACCGTAGGCAACTTCGCTCTGAACTTCCCGGAACGGCAACGGATCCCGCATCCCGGCCGGTGCCATGATGCCGTTTTCGCCACTTGGGCCACGGCTCCATCGGAGGCCAAAGCGTTCGTTCAGACTAGTCCGTTCCTCTTCGCTCAAAGCAAGCCACTGTTCTTTCTCGGTGTATTGCAGCCCCTGCGGACACTCCTGAGAGTCAGGTGTTTCCCGGATTGCAAGGTCCCATACGGTGAGAACAAGTCCGATAGTGTTTTCGGATGAACTCGGGTCGGCCCGCGCCGAGCTAGCAACAAGAGGCCCCAACAGGGCCGCACTGAACAAGAGCGCTAAGCTTGCCAACAGACGCATCTGCATACCCTTTCCAATTTGATTTGCTTGCGCGCCCCTGTAATCAGTTACCACCCGCGCCACAGACCAGGGAAAACTCGATCGGGCGGGGCTGCTGTAATGCAGGGCTCCCGCTAGCTCGCAACATAACGAGTCCACTCTCATTCTAAGCGATAAGGCCTATAAATTCTAGGATTACTAGGGGCGACTGCTCTTTTATTAATTCGCGAGCCCTACACTCGGAGTAAAGCCACTTTACCTGTTCTTCGATGAGTGACAGCACGCGTTGTAATGCCATTGTTATATTGATACATCTCAGGATTGCATTCGGCAGCATGGATACGCTCCGAATAGGCAGTGACTGCCGTGCCGGGTATGTTTTCTGCCCTTAATAGTTTAGGCCTTTGAACCTTTGGCCAAGACGACCTTGGTCAAGCCGTCGGCTATGATGCAGTCCTCGGCCACCACCGTGACAAAACTGCGGGCACCGACAGCGCAGCGGCGGGTGCCGTGCACATGAGGTCCAGGAGCTCGGTCCGCGCCGTAACGGTCGGGGCTATAGCCGCTGCTACTGGCGACGCTGCCATTCTCGATCTCCAAAACAGGCGTTGTATTACCGGCGAGCAGAACCCTCAACTGGATCCGCTCCACCAATGGGCCCCGGACCCGAAGATCCCCGCCGGCGTTGACACAGCTCTGTGCGCCTGGATCGACCCCGAGCGCTTCGATGGCGCGGTCCACGGCATACCCCCTTGGCGATGCCGCCAAGATCAATCCACAGAGAACGATGAAACTGCACACGATTTCCTTTCATCAATTCAATATCGCGCCACGTCGCTTTAGGATCGGGTAGATCGGACGCTTCAGAAAAGTCGGGTGGCGGTAAATGCCCCCACTCGACAAGCTGGCCGCCAATCGTGGGGTCAAAAACGCCGTTGGTATCTGCTGCTAGGCTAATAGCACGGCTTAATACCTCAAACGTATATGAATGTACGGTGATAGATTTGCGGTGCGCGGACCGATTCAATTGGCTGAGGTCGCTCGCCCGCTCATGAAAGCTCATCAAACTATGAACCTTCGCGATCTTCTCGAAGCCGCGGTCAATGGCGCGGTGCGCTTCGACCTCTGACAATCCCTGTACGCTAATAGTCACTAGGGTTCCCAGAAGCGGGCGCGCCCGCTCAACTCGCGGGTGGCGCGACAAATAAGCCATGGGTCACAAGAACGCAGCGCACGCCTTCCGTAATATGAGACACGGATAAACTGGTGCCGGAGATATTGAGAATGTCACCCTCCAAATCGGGTTTGCCGCGACGTTTGCCAACGAATTGCGCGCGCCAGTCGGGATGGCGAATTTGATTCCAACGCTCGAGACATTCGAGAATTTCGACCCCAATGACCACACCACTTTCGTCAAGACCCACCGCAATAAGTGATCCAATCGTCACGCCCGGCAACCTGATCAATAAAGAACCACCCGCCGGTCGAGAGGACCCGCCACACCTTTACATGGCGGCTCCACACGGTCACCTGAGCCTCCGCGATGACCTCCTCTTTCTGACTATCATTGAGGGAAAAGAAGGCCCGGGTGAAATTCGCGCCAGGAAAAAGGAGCTCCTGCGCTTTTTCGACTGACAGATACTGATCAGCTTGCACCGTCGCGCTCGCCACAAGGGCGGCTAGCAGAAGCATGAACTGAAAGCGCATGGACCATTGCCGGGTCTAAGAGCGAAGAATCTGCCGATACAAATGTGGCGGCTCCATTAGCCAAGCACCGGTGCGGGTTGTCAACACACCAAACCACCCCATTTCGCCCAGATCGAAACTCCAGATTCGCCACGGCTACGCCTATCCGCCAGCAAATACGAAGAGTCGAACGCTTATTCTGCAGCCTGGGGAGCTACGAACTGAGCCGTCTCGGTTGACTCCGCCATCGCTCTTGTGGAGGCCGCGCCGCTGGTGATCACCTCGGATACTGCGTCGAAATAACCGGTGCCCACTTCGCGCTGATGGCGCGTGGCGGTGTAGCCCTGCGCTTCACTGGCGAACTCAGCTTCCTGCAATTCGGAATAGGCTGCCATGCCACGATCACGATAACCGCTAGCCAGCTGGAACATACCGTAATTGAGCTGGGAGAATTTGAGCAAATCGACCCCCTCGGCACGGTTTTTGTTTTAATATTGGTATGAATTTTACAGAATGAGGCGACTGAGGTTTAACTAATTGAAATAAAAAGAGTAACTCTGTACACAAGAGATTCTTGACCCTTGTGAATTTGTAAATTATGTAAATTTACATGGCTAAGAACACTGCAAATAAAATTTTTGCCGGCCCGCGCCTTAGACGGCTGCGCCGCGATTTGGGCCTCACCAGGTGCAAATGGCGGAAGGCTTAGGAATCTCGCCCAGCTACCTCAACCTGCTAGAACGCAACCAGCGCCCTTTGAGCGCCCAACTGCTGCTCAAACTAGCCGACGCGTACGATGTTAACCTCAAGGGTCTTGCCGGCGATCAGGGTGGGCGGACCATTTCAGACCTTAAGGAGGTTTTTAGCGATCCCTTGCTGGAGGGGTACGAGGTGAGCACCCAAGATCTTCTGGACCTTCATGGGGCCACCCCAGTTGCGGCCCAGGCCCTGGTCGCGCTCTACCGCGCTTATCGTCAGACCGCCCAACAGGCAGCAGGGTTGACCGAGGAAATGACCGACCTGAACGCCACCAACCCGGCCGAGCCCACCGCTTTTACCGTCGAAGAAGTGCGCGATTTCTTCGTCGCTCATAAGAACCACTTTCCCGAGCTTGAGAACGCTGCGGAAACTCTATGGACCCAGTCGTTGGTGAAGGCGGATACCTTGCCCGCGGGGCTGCGCCAGCACCTGAAGACCCACCACAGCATGGCCGTGCAGGTCATGCCGGCTGAGTTCATGGACCAACTGGTGCGGCGTTTTGATCGCCACAGCAACCGCCTATTCTTATCCGAGGCGCTGCCCTATTCTGCGCGGAATTTTCAGATCGCCTACCAGATCGGCTTGCTAGAGCACGGCCCGCTACTCGACGGCATCATCAGGCAAGGCCGGATAGTGCAGGACGAGACACTGCGCCTCTTGCGCATCTCCCTCGCCGGTTACTTTGCCGGCGCGGTTCTGATGCCCTGTGAGAAATTTCTGAAGGCCGCGAAAAAGAAGCGCTACGATATTGAGCTATTGTGCCAGCGCTTTGATGCGAGCTACGAGCAGGTGAGTCATCGGCTCACCACCACGCAACGACCCGGTGCGCTCGGCATTCCCTTCTTTTTCATCCGTATTGATCCGGCGGGAAATATCTCCAAGCGTCTCAGTGCCGGTGGATTTCACTTTGCCCGGTATGGTGGCGCCTGTCCGTGATGGAACGTACACGAAGTTTTCCGCAATCCCGGGAAAATTGTCGCCCAAATTGTCGAGATGCCAGATAAGACGGCATATTTCTCTATTGCTCGTTCGGTAGACGGACTCCATGACGGGCATCACGCGATCCAGACACAGTTGGCCATAGGTCTGGGCTACGAAATCTCACACGCGCCTCGACTTGTGTATTCGGATGGTTACGATTTAAACACGCTTAAACTAGCCACACCAATTGGGCTAAGGTGCCGGCCGTGCGACCGAATTGGTTGTAACCACCGGGCATTCCCGCCGCTGAGCCGCAAATTGATTGTGGACGAAAATATGAAAACGGCCTCGCCATTCATGTTCCACAGCCACGATTAGCGCGGCAGAACGCATGACGCCCGCCAACTGTCATAACATCACTCACCTGCGGCGACTAGCCCAATCACGCTTACCGGCTGCCATGTTTCACTACATCGACGGCGGTGCCGACGACGAGATCACGCTGCGCGGCAATACGGCAGCGTTTGATGATTACGAACTTGTTCCAAGATACCTAGTTGACGTTTCAAGAATCGATACTTGCACAACGGTGCTGGGCAAGGCACTCGAATGGCCAGTGATCCTGGCACCCACGGGCATGTCGCGCCTATTCCATCACGAAAAAGAGCTGGGTGTCGCGCGGGCCGCGGCTAAATCCGGGACGATGTACACGCTGTCCACCCTCGGCACGACCAGCCTCGAGGACATTGGGGCAGCGTCCGATGGGCCGAAGATGTTTCAGATTTATATCCTTAAGGACCGAGGTCTGACGGTTGAATTCATGGAGCGGTGTAAAGCGGCTAAATATGATGCGCTGTGTTTGACCGTGGACATGCCCGTCGCAGGAAATCGTGAGAGAGATAAGCACACAGGCATGGTTATGCCGCCGCGCTTTACGTTGGGCAGTCTGATGAGCTTCGCGCTGCATCCGCGATGGTCGATTAACTTTTTACTCGATCCGGATTTTCGCCTGGCGAACGTCGCACACCGCGTTGATGCGTTGGGCGGCGGCGCTATGTCGGTGATCGACTACATCAATAGCCAATTCGACCGTACTGTAACCTGGACGGACGTGGAGTGGCTCGCGGGAAAATGGGATGGTCCGCTGGTGGTCAAAGGCATCACTGCAGCGGAAGACGCAAAAAAAGCGAGGGGGTCAGGGGCCAGCGCGGTGATGATCTCCAATCACGGCGGTCGGCAGTTGGATGGTGCGCCGGCACCTATCGATTGCGTCGCGCACATGAGAGACGCCGTCGGGCGTGACCTTGAGCTCATCGTCGACGGCGGCGTGCGCCGCGGGTCACACGTTATCAAAGCCCTAGCCCTGGGCGCCGACGCCTGCTCCATAGGCAAAGCTTATCTGTACGGTTTGGCGGCGGGCGGCCAGAAAGGAGTGGAACGGGCATTGACATTGCTTCGGACAGAAATTGAACGGGACCTGGCGCTGCTCGGTTGCAAGAATATCGCCGACATAAACAACGGATTTTTGCGCCGCTTCTAATGTATAGTCCAGACCGTCTCGTCTGCGGGGAGGGAAATTTTTTCTATGTCGATCAACCGCTGCCATAACATTGCACATTTCCGCGAGCTTGCTCGCAAATTCTTGCCTTCCCCCATGTTCCATTTCATCGACGGCGGCGCCGAGGACGAGACGTCACTGCGACGAAATACGACAGCCTTTGAAAAATATGCTCTTACGCCCAACTACCTGGTAAACGTCGATCAGGTAGACACCAAGACTAAACTGTTCGGTAAAACTCTGGACTGGCCGGTGATTCTGTCGCCCACAGGTACTACACGTCTTTTCCATCATGAAAAGGAATTGGGTGTCGCCCGCGCTGCCGCAAAATTCAACACGCTTTATTCGGTCTCCACCATGGCCACCACGAGCCTTGAGGACATCGCCGCCGCATCGGACGGCCCAAAAATGTTCCAGATCTACATTCTGAAAGATCGAAGTTTGACCGCCGAATTCGTCGAGCGTTCAAAGGCGGCCAAATATGACGCGCTGTGCCTGACGGTTGACGTGCCCGTGGGCGGTAACCGTGAGCGCGACAAAATAACGGGTATGACGGTCCCGCCCAAGTTCGGGCTCAAAAGCCTTCTTAGCTTCGCCCTGCATCCTCGCTGGTCGCTAAACTTCGCGCTCCACCCGCAATTTCAATTGGCGAACGTGGTTCATAAGGTCGATGCCCTGAAGGACAACATGAATATGATGGACTATGTGAACGACCAATTCGACCGCACTGTGACATGGGACGATGCAGCGTGGTTGGCGAAAGAGTGGAACGGGCCGTTTGTAATTAAAGGGCTGATGTCCGTCGAAGACGCCAAGCGCGCCAGGGATATCGGTGCGACAGCCATCATGATTTCAAATCACGGCGGACGGCAGATGGACGCCACGCCCGGCGCCGTCGAGTGCCTACCGCCCATCCGCGATGCGGTCGGCGACGACCTTGAACTGATCGTGGACGGCGGCATCCGCCGTGGCACGCATATCATCAAGGCGCTAGCCCTAGGGGCCAACGCCTGTTCGATCGGGCGGCCTTACCTATACGGCTTAGCCGCCGGCGGTCAAAAGGGCGTGGAACGCGTCCTCACCCTCCTGCACGCCGAGGTAGAACGTGACATGGCCCTGTTGGGGTGCACACGCATCGCCGATATCGGACCGAGTTCTCTCGGTCGCTAGGTCGTATCAGTCCTGATACAGCCCGCGCGCCGTCAATCTCGTTGACGTCCGCCGAAATGAAATCAACCTCAGCACCTAGTGCTTCTTTAAGAATTACCTGTCTCGCTTGCTCGCCGCGCCCGGCATCCCGGCCGTTGAGAAGAATTTGCGGAACGCTTGAAAGGGCATACTGAATCGCAGCTTCAAGCCCGATGCCGGATGTTCCGCCGGTAATAAGAACTCGAGCTGCATTCAAAGGTTTCGTGGTAAACGAGGTTACTTCGGCCATGACCAATCCTGCGCCTTTGTTGTTTTTGAGAACGGCGGTGACAAATTAGTCCACGGAAGCGGCGGGATTTCCCAGCCGCGGGCGGAGTAAAACTCTGCCACCTGTAGCCTTCGATCTTTTTTGAGATGGAAGGCGGGAGGATGTACACCGTGGACCTATATCTGCGCGTTCGGCTGGCCTGCCATGTTGATGGTCTGAGCCAGCGAGAGGCGGCAAGTCGGTTTGGCATTGCGCGCGAGACGGTGAGGAAGATGCTGCGGCATTCGGAACCGCCGGGATATCGGCGACGCCAGCCACCGAAACGCCCGAAACTGGCCCCCTTCACGGATATCATCGACCGTATTCTGGAGGAGGACCGAACGGTTCACCGTAAGCAGCACCACACGGCGAAGCGTATCTTCGAGCGCCTTCGCGACGAACATGGCTTCACGGGCAAAGAGACCATCGTGAAGGATTACGTTCGGGAACGGCGCCTTCGTCGGCGTGAGATGTTTGTGCCGTTGTCACATCCTCCGGGCCATGCTCAAGCGGACTTTGGCGAGGCGGATGCGATCATCGCCGGCGTCAAGTATCGGGCGCATTTTTTCGTCATGACACTTCCCCACAGCGATGCCTGCTTCGTTGCGGCCTACCCGGCGGCGACGACGGAGGCCTGGCTGGACGGGCACAACAGAGCCTTTGTTTTTTTCGGCGGCGTTCCCCAATCGATTCTTTACGACAACGACAAGTGTCTGGTGTCGCGCATCTTGTCAGATGGCACGCGGCAACGAACGCGGGCGTTCAGCGGGCTGCAGTCCCATTACCTCTTCGAGGACCGCTACGGCCGTCCCGGCAAGGGTAACGACAAAGGCAATGTGGAGGGGGTGGTCGGCTATGCCCGGCGGAACTTCATGACGCCGCTTCCCCGGTTCGCGAGCTGGGACGCCTTCAATGGCCACCTGGAAGAGCAATGCCGCAACCGGCAAGGCAACGTCCTGCGCGGCCACCGCGAGAGCATCGGCGAACGGTTTGTGCGTGACCGCGAAGCGTTGAAGAGGCCACTGCCGGCACCGTTCGACGCGTGCGACAAGCAGGGCACGCGGGTCAACTCGCTGTCCCTGGTGCGCTACCGGACGAATGACTATTCCGTGCCCGTCGCCTACGGCCATCAGGAAGTCTGGATCCGTGGCTATGTCCACGAGGTGGTTATCGGTTGCGGCGCCGGGATCATTGCCCGACACCCCCGTTCCTACGACCGGGAAGATATGGTCTTCGATCCGATCCACTACCTGCCTTTGCTGGAGCACAAGATCGGTGCCCTGGATCAGGCCGCGCCGCTAGCCGGATGGGAACTGCCTGATGCCTTCCCAACCCTGCGCCGTCTCCTGGAGGCGCGCATGGGCAAGGCCGGCAAGCGGGAATACGTCCAGGTCCTTCGGCTTGTGGAGACCTTCGATCTCGAGGTGCTTCACGGCGCGGTGAAGGACGCCCTGCGCCTGGGTGCGATCGGCTACGACGCCGTCAAACACCTTGTGCTGTGCCGTATCGAGCGACGCCCGCCCAAACTCGACCTGGATATCTATCCCTACCTGCCTCGGGCCAACGTGGCGACCACGGCCGCCGCCAGTTATATGAGCTTGTTGGGTGGAGGCGCGTCATGACCGATACGCCGCAAGTGTTGCTGGCCCATCACCTCAAGACCCTGAAACTGCCGACGTTCCTGCGCGAATACGACAAGCTGGCCCGCCAATGCGCCACCGAGGGCGCCGACCATGTGCGGTATCTTGTCCGTCTGACCGAGTTAGAACTGATCGACCGTGAGCGCCGCATGGTCGAGCGGCGGATCAGACAGGCCAGGTTCCCCGCCGTCAAAAGCCTCGACAGCTTCGACTTCAAGGCCATCGCATCGCTCAACAAGATGCTGGTTCTGGAGTTGGCGCGATGCGAATACGTCGAGCGTCGTGAGAATATCATCGCGCTCGGCAACAGCGGAACCGGCAAGACCCATATCGCCCTCGGTCTCGGTCTGGCGGCCTGCCAAAAGGGGCTCTCCGTCGGCTTCCTCACGGCCGCTGCCCTGGTTCATGAACTGATGGAGGCCAGGGATGAAAAACGCCTGTTGCGCCTGCAGAAGCAACTGGCAAAGTATCACCTTCTGATCATCGACGAACTCGGCTTCGTGCCGCTCTCGAAGACCGGCGCCGAGCTGCTGTTCGAAGTCTTCAGCCAGCGCTACGAGCGGGGCTCGATCCTGGTGACCTCCAACTTGCCGTTCGATGAGTGGACGGAGATATTCGGCTCGGAACGCCTGACCGGGGCTTTGCTGGACCGCCTCACCCACCATGTCCATATCCTGGAAATGAACGGCGAGAGCTATCGTCTCAACCAAAGCCAAAAACGGCGGAAATCCCCAAAAATACCTGCTTAACCGCCGGTGCAATGGTTGACCCGGTGGGCCCACAGGAACCTCCCACGCTGCTTCGCTCCGCGTAACGCAAGCGCTACACGAAGCAGCGCGGGTCCCTCCTATGGACTACCGGGACAACCCCCCAACACCGCGTACCGCATAACGTTAAGTGGACTAGTTTTGCTCCGCCCGGGTGGACTAATTTTGCTCCGCCGTTGACATGTTTTTTGGGTATCTTCCAATCGCACTCTTTCAAGCGCCTTGCGAAATGCTGTCAGCACCCGCGTTCCTGCTTTGCGGCGGCTGTCCAGATCGTTCGCCCACTGTTGTCCAATGCCGGAGAGCATCTGAACGGTATTTGCATGGTCTTCTGCTGGCAGTTTGACATAGGTAAGCTCCGCCTGCTTGATTCGTTCAATGCTGTACAGCGCTTCCGCATCTATTGCTTCGCAACTCTTCCGCGTTATCTCATCACCCGCAGTCTCAAATATTCGCCGTATATCAGCGGGCAGCGCTTCAAACTTTTTTCCATTGATCATGTGAGCGGTCACAGCGCTGCCGAAATTCTCACCCAATGTGGCATATTTCACGTGATGCTGAAGATCGTAGTCGGTCACGCTTGGGTGAGACAGCAGGGCGCCGTCCACCGTTCCACGCGTAAGAGACTCTAAAACCTCAGGTCCGGGCACGTACACCGGCACCGCTTCAATAGATTGAATTATACTGGTTTTTCCCCTTCGGCGGAGCGTATCTTTTGACTGCGGAAATCGTCCGACCCCGTTATCCGATCCTTCGCCATATAAATTTGATACGGCGGCATGACGAGCACAAGCAGCGCCTGGTCGCCCAAAGGTTCGAACTCCTCGCGGTCAATAATTCCGCCCTTTCGCGCCAACTCCCAATAGGCAAGTGTACCCTAGCAAGAAGTATCAAACGTCTCCGGTAGCTCGGCAACAACGGCCAAAGGCAGTTTATCGGAAATCAACCCGGCGGTGATGTAGCTGATGTCGACAACACCGCTTTGGATCAAACTCAAAAGGTCTTTCGCCTTACCCAACTGTTCTGAAGGAAAATAATAGAAGATTATGCGCCCGTTTGTTTCCTCTTCGACCTGCGCCATCCATACCTTGGTAGCATTACGGACAAGCGAATGGTTGGGCGGCAACGAATGCGCCTACTGCATGGTAACGGTTTTGGTGTCGGAATCGGCGGAGGAAGCGGCGGCAAAAATACCCGAAGATCTGCGCCGCTAGGATGATCAACAAAATCATGCATGTGGCATGCGTCGCTTTCTTCAGCGCCGCACCTACGGTGGCCATTGTCACGCGGCCATTCAATGTTAAATTTGGACTGAGTTAAAGCCCCAAAAACAATCGGGCGGGCCTTACGGCCCGCCCGATCAACTCAGTTGGAAATACAGCTATTAGAACGCGTATTTCAACCTGATGGCCCACATCCTCGGCGGATTCGGCGTGGGTGAGTTCACGGCGAGGGGAGCATCGCAATAACAGCCGCCCTCGTTGACTTCGTTGTTCGTCACGTTCGTGACCGAAAGTACGCCGTCGAGTCCATCGACACCGTTGATGCTCCGCCAGTTGAAGTTGAGGTCAAGGTTGTAGTGCGGCGGTATGCAGTTGATGTACACCCGCTTGCCATCAGCAACGATCGCTGGGTAGTTGTTGGCCAAGGTCCGGTCCTTGAAGCAAATGATACCGGTATTTGGATTGGTCGGGTCCAAAGGCTCAAACCGCTTGGCGCTGTTGTACATGTTGCCGGTGCGGGTAAGGTTGGCCGACATGCCCATGTCACCCCATTACTGGTCGATGGGGAGGTGGTAGGTGCCGCGCACGGTCCACTTATGAAATGGCGTGTAACTGAACGGTGTGTTGGCCAGGCTGATCGGAATCGGCGCCCCGCCCAATGGATCGGCTAGGAACGACGGCCATACGGTGTAGTTAGTATTGGTGTAGGCATACATACCGCCGATTTCGAGCCAATCGGTCGGGACCACGGTCAGGTCGGCTTCGACGCCCTTAATGATCGCTTTAGCCGCGTTCTCGGTCACCACGATCAGGTTGTCCGGGTCGGTCGCAACGCGGCGCGCGAGCTGAGTGACACTCACCTTCACGTCGTTGAACCAGCCGTGGAAGTAACTGGCGTTGGCGCGAACAATCCAGTCGCCGACGTCAAAGGTGGCCTTGGTGCCCACCTCGATATTGGTGAGCACGTCGGGCTGGAAGGTCTCCTTGGTGTACACGTTCTGCAAGCCGCCGCTGCCGAAGCCGCGGGCATTGGTGATGAATAACAAGATGTCTTCGTTGTACTGGTACTGGAAGCCTGCGGTGTAGCTGAGGTTGCTCCAATGGCCCTCGCCCGTGGGCGTGCCAGCACCGCCGGACACGGAGTTAACGGCCAAGGTAGTGGCGTTTAGGCTCCAGTTTTGTTGGACCGATTTATCCCAAGTCTCGCGGATGCCGCCGGTGAAGGTCAGGCCTTCGACAAGAGCACTTAGGTCGACGTTAGCCTGAACATAGACCGCCCGCGAGCGATTGCTGGTCTTGCCGATTCTAGCACTTGCCAATGCATCGAAACCCAAGGTGCGCGCGTAGAGAACCATCGGCTCGTTATGCTGCGCCCGATGGAAGGTGCCCGCCTGCAGATCGACGATGTCGAACAAGTTGTTCCAGATTATCTGGATTTCGTCGCTCCACTGCGGAGAGCCACTGACAGTCTTAGTGTTGCGCGGACTGCCGTTGTCAAACACGGTTAAGGGCGAACCGTCGGTATCACTGGGTTCGCTGAAGCTTCTGCCGCCGAAACTCCAGCCGAAGATGTTCTTAATCGTGATGTCGTCGGTGATATTGTAAGAAATGGTATTGGTAAGGAAGTGGGCGCGAACCCAGGAGAACAAGCAGCTGCCGTCGGTTGCGCCGGTCTGCGAACAGCCGGTGCTGAAGCCGTTATACTTATAATCACCAAGGGCTATCTGATCGGCGAGCACTTTCGCCCGCGCCGCGTCCCAGTTGGTAATACCTTCGAAGATAAGGTTTAAGAACGCCAAGGTGCCCGCAATCGGGTGCTTACCCGGCGGGTCGAAGTTGAAGTCTTCGAGCAGGAACGGCAACGTATTGTCCCATCTCTTGTCGTGCTGATACAGGGTGTAAATTTCAAGGTCGTCAGTTATTCGGAGCGTGAGCGACGGCCGGATGATGTAGTAGTTCTGATCGCCGTGATCCTTATTGGTTACGACGTTAACGGCGAAACCATTGCGGGCGTAGGTGGTCGCCGCAATACGGAACAGGACTTTGTCATCGAGGAGCGGAATATCCAAGGCACCTTCGATGGACCGGCGCCCGTACTGACCGGCGGATGCTTCAACATACCCGCCGAAGACCTCGCCCGGCTTTTTGGGGTTGTAAATGATGGCACCGGCGTTGGAGGCCTGGCCGAACAGGGTACCCTGCGGTCCTTTCAAAACCTGCACGCTCGAAATGTCGAACATGTTGCCGATGGGCAGCGACACGGTAATCTCGCCCAAGGCGCTGGCCGAAGCCGGCACGTCAGCGAAGTAAGTGGGGGCACCGTTACCAATGCCGCGGAGGAAGATGAATGACGTGTCGCCCGGCGAACAACAGATGTTCAAACCGGCGATGTTCTTGGTCAGCGACCAAATATCCTTGATGTCCTGATCGGCCAGTTTCTCAGGCGTGAACGCCTGGATGGCGATGGGGACCCGCTGGATATTTTCCTCAACGCGGCGCGCCGTAACGATGATGGACTCAAGACCGACAACGGCCTGAGCTTCTTGCTCGTCCTGGGCAGCTGCCGGCGCTGTAGACGCCAATGCCAGTGCCACTACGCTGGTGGTCCCAACCAACGTGGACCGATACCCCTTAAGCATGCGGATTCTCCCTCAATGTCTAATCAATTAATAAAGGCAACAATCATTTTGTCGTGTCGTGATCGACCACGTCCATGACGCTGTAGGATCACAAGCACGGCAAGCCACATAATTGTTTCTCAGGAATTCCCCGTACCCGCCGCACGCGGCGACAGGTGCTCTCGCTACCCCAGTAAAACGCACTGCATTCTAGGTATTTATGAACAAGATCCTAGGTAATTATGAAGAAGTATTTTGCGGCTGACGGTCCTTACTGCAAAATTCCATGTAACAAATTTTCCCCGTTACACTCTCATAAGTGGTTTACTAGCCTTGTATCAGCCCCAAGGCCGGGACAAACAATGCACATTGGTTCCCTGTATAATATTGAAAGATATATGTTTGATGACCTTTTTTGGCTCATCGACCTGGGGACGAAAGTCCACCAGCAACCCGTCCGCTCGCTTTGTGTCCTTAGCGCAACACTATCAAAAAAGTTGAAATATCAGACGGATGGATCGCGCGGACTGGGCCGATAGTGGATACGCCCGCTAACAAAAAACGAGTGATTTCTTAGTTGTGCGTCGTCGGAATATTTGGAACAGAAGACTTGTTAAACTAACGGAGAGTTTAGCCCATCTTGTTTGTCATTTTAGGCGGCGGATTTGCGGTGTTGCAAGCGCCGTTGGTTGATGGTTTTTCGTTTGATCCTTTCCCGTTCGAGTAAAATGGTTTCACCGCGTCCGAAGTAGACATCAGCAGGTGTCAGATTGCCGAGGCTCTCATGGTAGCGGTGGTGGTTGTAGGAGGTGACGAAGCGCCCGATATTTGCTTTGAGATCGCCCGGTAGGAAGTAGTTCTCCAACAAGATGCGGTTTTTCAAGGTCTGATGCCAACGTTCGATCTTGCCCTGTGTCTGTGGGTGATAGGGGGCTCCGCAAACGTGATCCATGCCTTTGTCATTCAGCCACTCGGCGAGCTCGCCAGAGATGTAAGACGCCCCATTGTCTGACAGCAGCCGTGGCTTGTGACGGACATTGACCTGATCACAGCCAGAGGCCTGTAAGGCCAGTTCCAATGTGTCAGTCACATCGCCGGCCTTCATGGTCGTGCAGAGCTTCCAGGCGATGATGTAACGCGAGTAATCATCCAGGATGGTCGAAAGATAAAACCAGCCCCAACCGATGACCTTGATGTAGGTGAAGTCAGTTTGCCACATCTGGTTGATACAGCTCGTCTTGTCTTTGAACTCACTGCTCGCCTTAATCACCACAAACGCAGGGCTGGTGATCAGGTCATGGGACTTCAACAGCCGATAGACGGAAGCTTCTGAGACGAAGTAGGCCTGCGTATCTGTGAACCGCACAGCCAATTCCCGGGGTGATAGGTCAGGCTCTTCCAGAGCGAGGTCAACGATCCGGTCACGAATGTCGTCAGGAATACGGTTCCACACCCGCGATGGCTTGGGAGCTTTATCCTCCAATGCCGCCACACCGCCATCCAGATACTTGTCGTACCAGCGGTAAAACGTCGTGCGCGAAATGCCGAGCTTATCCAACGTACGCTTGGCAGGCAGGTGCGAGTGTTCAGCCAGCCGGATGATCTCAAGCTTCTCGGAGGATGGGTATCTCATTCCTCGTCTCCCCCATCCCCGATCATGCTTTTTTTGAGCA
Organism: Rhodospirillaceae bacterium; assembly: GCA_963662375.2. Classification (GTDB taxonomy): domain Bacteria; phylum Pseudomonadota; class Alphaproteobacteria; order Rhodospirillales; family Rhodospirillaceae; genus UBA11612. The sequence continues at coordinate 280,226 of CAXXRP010000010.1, read as the reverse complement.
GACGCAGTTCAAGCGCCTGTTCGGCTACGACCTCCTTGAGATCACGAGCCTCACGGCGAAGGTCCTTCACCTCGCCGGTATTAGCCTCACGCGCCGTATCGCCGGACAATCGCTTCTTCCCAGCCTCAAGGAACTCCTTCGACCAGCTGTAATACAGACCCTGGGCAATGCCCTCCTGGCAACACAACTCGGCAATGCTGTCCTCGCCCCGCAATCCGGCTAGCACAATGCGGATCTTCTCCTCAGAGGAATATCGCTTGCGCGTCTTGCGCCAGATGTCCTTCAAAGTCCGCTCGTGTGGCGTCCTGATGACGTTCTGTTCTATGTCTCATCGTTCACTCCTCAATGGTGACGATGAGCCAAAAACACTCCTTTAGGCAATTACACTAGTTTGTCTCAGTAGTGCTGACGTCAGACAGCGGGTACGCGGGAGACGTCGGCCACGACGGAGACGACTTCTACGTTCTCACTCTTTAGGACGGCTAACACTTCAGCCAGAGCGTCTGCGTCAAGATCAGCGATACAAACCTTGGTGCCGTTCTTGCCGAGGGTGGTGGCGATCCCGAGACCCAGACCTTTTGCAGCGCCGGTTACAATGGCAACTTTATCTTTAAGCATATGTGTACCCCCTCTCTTGCGCACATATCTGCACGCGAACACCGTAGCATAACCTGGCAGCTACTGACGCAGCATCATGGTCTGACGGCAAGGAATTGGTTTTTAATTAGGGCGCCGATCGGGGCCGAGCAGCAGCTGCGGCTAAATATCGGCCGGGCTGATCTCGCACTCTGTGACAACGCGTTCTTGCGCTGTTGCTGCGTTTTGCACGCGGTACTGAAAGCCAGCGCCTTCTTCCGGCAGCAGCCGTACAATTTTGAAATGGCTGCTGTGCAGCGATTGTTCCACAGCACGGGACGTCCGCGTGCTGGCCCGCGGTAGAATATTGACAGACTGGCCAAGACTGAACGCATGTTGGCGCGACGCGATTTTAGTGGCGGGATTCTTGACTCGGGTTTTCACGCGAGACTCCTTCCATTTAGCGGCGTTTGCGGAACGTGCGTTGCGGACGACGCGGAGCCTGGTCCACGGTTTCCTTGTGACGGAAAACAAGGCGACCCTTATCAAGGTCGTAGGGCGACACTTCAATGGTGACCCGGTCGCCCGCCAAGGTACGGATACGGTTTTTTTTCATGCGCCCGGCGGTGTAGGCGATGAGCTCGTGATCGTTGGACAAGCGCACGCGATAACGCGCGTCAGGCAGAACGTCGATGACGACGCCCTCGAATTCCAACAATTCTTCTTTGGCCATAGCGCGCCCTCTCAGCGGCGATTCAGCAGCAAGGCAAACATGCGCGCACTGGACAGGGCCCAATATACATGAGCACCTCCCAGAATTTGCCGTTCACTCGCCTTAATAAAATAGAGACGGCGGCCGAAGCCGCCCCCTCGAAACATTATAATGTCTTGAGGTTTCCGGCGGCAGACTTGCCGCGCTCCTCTAGAACGTCGTAGCTGACTTTCTGACCTTCGTTCAGGCGCTCGATCCCCGCCCGTTCAACGGCGGAAATATGCACGAATACGTCCTTTGATCCGTCCTCGGGTTGAATGAACCCGAAGCCCTTCTGAGTGTTGAACCACTTAACCGTCCCAGTTGGCATAATGTGTTTTCTCCGAACAAGAATTCCGCTACACGACCGCACAGCGGGCCTAAACTTCAAAACGGGCGGGACCGGGCTAGCTCTCAAAAGAGGGACAAACGAGGTCAACCCATAGCGAGCCGACCAGCTGTGAATATACATAATATGCTCATCTTACAAGGGTTCGTACCGCCCAACCTTATACAGTCCAATTATTTCGATGGGTTATCATGATGAGTTTTTGCCGGGGAGCGCCGGACGGCGCCCCGATGCCTCGAATTCCGGACGGCAGAACGGAGTCAGGCGGGTGCGCCTTAAAACCGCGATTGTCAGTGAACGGCATCCAGAAGGCGGCGAGGTCTTGATGTGGCTTCGTCCCGGCCATGTGGTCCCGCTCCTGCGCTGGCGACCAAATTGCCACGCGCCGACGCGAGCGCATCCCCCATGTCCACCCGCCGGCCTGAGCCGACGGCCAGACGCAAAACCGATCGGGCCTGATGCCCTGACCTATTGAACCGACTTTGCGACAAACACGTCCTTGTCGAGAGCACCCTCCCAACCTGCGACCGCGACAGCCACCGCCGCGTCACCACTTACGTTCACGGTCGTCCGCATCATGTCCAAAATACGATCAAACGGAAAAATCAACGCGATAACGATTACCGATTGTTCTGTTGTAATACCGATAACGCTGAATACAGTCGCGGCCAGAAGAAGGCTGGCGGATGGAATCCCCGCTGTGCCAACGGATGCCAATGTTACTGTGATCGCGACGAGAAGGTAGCCGTCGAATCCCAATGGAATACCTAGAGCTTGCGACGCGAACAATGTGATGATTCCTAGGTAAATCGCGGTTCCATCCATGTTGATGGTCGCACCCAGCGGCAAGACTGATCCAGCGACCACCTTGTTCACGCCTAAGTTTTCAGAAACGTTCGCTATTGTGACAGGCAAAGTCGCGTTCGACGACGCCGTGGAAAACGCCACCGCTTGCGCATCGACAATGCCCTCGTAAAATCGTTTAACGGGAAGCCGAGCGATTAATTTGATAATCGCGCCGTAGGTCACAACGGCATGTAGCACAAAAGCCAACAAGCAAGTCAAGGCGAGCATGCCGAGGCTAGTAAGAATGCCGAGGCCTTGGGTGGAAATAACCCATGCGATGAGGGCGTACACGCCGTACGGCGCCAACTCCATGACGATTTCTGTCACCTTGAGAACCGCTTCCGCCGCTGATTCTATAACTCTGGCGACCGGTTTTCCGCCCTCACCCGACATCAATAAGCCGATACCAAAAATGATAGCCCAGAAGATAATTGACAGCACATCCCCATTCGCCAAGGCAGCGATAGGGTTTTCTGGGATGATCGCGACCAGCCGTTCGGTAAGGCCGCCGGCACCTTCAGCGACATCTAATTTGCCCTTAACGTTGTCAATCGCTCCAGAACTCACGCTTGACAAATCCATTCCGGCACCCGGTTTCAGCAATGTGCCGAAGGCCAAGCCGATGACGACCGCGATTAAGCTGGTGACGATATACATTCCGAGCGTCCTCCCGCCGAGCGAACCAAGACGCTTGGGATCGCCCATTGAGATGACACCGGCCGCCAAGGTGGTGAAGATCAACGGCACAACCAGCATACGGATAAGGCGCACAAATATATCGCCGATGAACTTAGAAGACGCCGGCGCACAGGCCGCCGGGTCCACGCATCCGGCCACTCCGCCACCGAAGATAAAACCCGCAAGGCCGCCAAACACGAGGCCGGTCAGCACGCGGGCCCAAAGGCGCATTTTTGAACGGCGCCACATAAGAAACAGGAGCGCATACAACACAAGCGTTGTGAGCCAATAACCCCACAAGTTTAGATCGCTCATATTCCTGTGCCTTTCGTGGCTGACGCTGTTTTCGAGAGGCCACGCTCCTAAATAAGCTTATCCTACCCCAAGCCGGGTCCGAGGGGAACGCCAAGCAACATCCAAATCACCAATAAGAGCGTAGCACCGACGCCAAAAGTAACGGAGTACGGCAACATGACGGCGAACAAACTTCCGACGCCGAACGTTTTTTCGTAGCGGCGCGCAAAGACGACCACCATCGGGAAATACGGCATGAGCGGCGTTATGGTGTTGGTGACCGAATCTCCAATGCGGTAGGCGGCCTGCGTAAGTTCGGGTGCCGTCCCAACCAACATAAACATCGGCACCAGAACCGGAGAGATCAACGCCCATTTCGCCGAGGCACTGCCGATAAACAGGTTGAGAAAACCGGCTAGGACCACGAGAAGAACGACCAACGTGCTGCCGCCGAGCCCCGTTCCTCTTATAACCTCTGCACCCTTGATGGCGAGTATGACTCCCAGATTGGACCAGGAAAAAAGGACGATAAAGTGAGCAGCAACGAACGCTAGGACGAGGTAGAGCCCCATATCGCTCATAGATCCGCTGGCCATTTCGACTACATCCTTGTCGCTTCGGATTGTTCGAGCCCCAATTCCAAAAGCAATGCCTATCAACAGGAATCCAATACTGATAAGCGCAACGAGACTGCCAAGGAACGGCGCGAGCCCGCCGGAGGAATCGCGGAGCGGCGCGCCTTCCGGCAACGTGATAAGTAGGACCCCGGCCAAAAACGCGACGGCTGTCCACGTCGCCAATCTTAAACCCCTCGCCTGTTCGGCCGTGGTGGTGCCCTGGCTTTCCTGAAAAACATCATTATCACCAGGCGGCGACAAGCGCGGTTCGATCACCCGGTCAGTGATCCATGTGCCTATAATCACAAACACCGGAACAAGAGCGATCATCAGATAATAATTCGCGGTCAAAGATACCGTCAGATCGGGGTCGAGAATGCGCCCGCTGCTTTCGGTCAACCCCGCCAGCAGTGGGTCTAAAGGCGTCAGAAGTAAGTTGGAGCTGTACCCCGCAGAAACGCCCGCGAAGGCAGCCGCGATACCAGCGATCGGATGACGGCCCGCGGCAGCGAACAACACTCCAGCTAGTGGCACAAGCACCACATAGCCTGCATCGGCGGCGATACTGGACATGACACCGGCAAACACCACGGCGGGGGTCAATAACGGACGTGAAACATGGCGCACAAAGCTGGAAAGTCCGACGCCAACTAGTCCGCTCCGTTCTGCCACGCCAACGCCGAGCATGGCGACCAGAACCGTCCCCAAGGGCGGAAAGGTGGAGAAAGTTTTTGGCATTTCGACGAGTAATCTTTGGACGATATCGCCCGAAAATAAATTGACGGCAGTTACTGTATCTTTGGTCGCTGGATTAACCGCGCTCACGTCGGTGAATGATGCCAGTGCCGATACGCCAAGAACGATTGCGATCAGTATAACAAATAGAGTGACTGGATCGGGCAGACGATTGCCAACAGCCTCAATCCGATTCAAGACCCGCTCAACACCCCGCATATACCCGCCCCCAAATTGGAGAGATTTGCCGCTAATGCCGTGGTCACCATGGGCCGAAAAGTTACATGGATTGCCTGCACAGAAGCTGACCCTATCCGGCGTCCGAAATACATCTTAGCAAATCAGCATAGAGTACCAAGCTCTCGATGATTCACGAAATGTTGTAGCCTTCGCCGCAGATGAGCGGGCGAGTGCTTTCTTTCGGGTTGAGAGCTTGAGTGGCGGCGCTCAGAAGGCTGCCTGGTCACGGCTTAAATGCCGAAGGATCACAGGCACAATCTCTTCGGCGGCCCCTGTGCTCTGGGTTTTCGTATGTGCGGGGTCCGTCAATTGGGCGGCCCCGCCCGTGTTCGGGGCGATAAAGAGCTTTCCACCGCAAACAGTCTTGGCCGCATCAAATCGTTCGCCGCCAAGGCTCAGAAAAGAACGGCTGGAAAGGCCGCCAGTCTAACGGGGGCATCTCCAGCGTTCGATGCCCCCTTCATGTCGCGTTAAACGCTTAACAGGTTACCTGCTGGCTAACGCCACACGGTTCGGACGCTCGTCTTCCTTCGACGCCACCTCCTGCGAGGGATGCAGGATGAATACCTGCGTGAATTTTACGTCGATAGCTGTTGAGAGGGCTGTGTTGACGCCGGTTTCAGGGTCGGGGTAGGCATCAGCCAAGCGGTGAAACGCCCTGTACATCGATGGCGATGACTCCTGGCCATAGCTTTGGTGGTGAGTCGACCAGCCTACAGTCCCATGATAGTACCAATCATGGATATCGGCATACGCGCCCATCAACCCTTCTGCCCTTTGGGGTGTGAGTCTCAGGTTAAATCGCACGTCTTTAAGGTATTGTATCATATTCGTGTCGAACGTTACTGACCACGGGAGGCTCAAGTCCGCTGCATCGGTGGTCAAGATGCCATCGACGATCTTGCCGCTAAATTTCTGAATGAACCGCTTGCCCCAGCGCATGTCTACGCGCTGCGTTCCGCCCGGAATAAAGTCCTTGCCGGTGGCGTCAGTCAGCAGTCCGTCGAGGCCTCGGTATGTGGTCACCGTCACTTCATCGTCGTTGGTCAGGCTGTCCACGCCCGTCAACTCGATCAGAAATCTGTTGTAATTGAATCGTTGCATATAGTTGTTTTCGAAATGATAGGCGGTGCCGTCAGGGCCCCTAAAATTCGCGATGCACCCGATCGCGCGGTACAGCTGGTTGTCAATCCCTTTATCACCGTCAGGGCTTGCAAAATCATTGGGGTCAACCTTTCCGTCGAGGTTCAGACCCATTGAGGTTTTTCCAGTCACCTCGTAGAAGGGATACGGCTCTTCGGAGAGTCCCGGATGCCACACTTCACTCTCGCGGGCGAGCTGGGTTTCGAGGAGCGTCCGCTTTGTCCCGTCTTCGGGGAACAATAATTTAAACTGTTCGCGCGGCCCGGTATTAAAACCCTGCGGGCATTCCACCTTGCCTTCCGGGGTTTGGTATATGGCCCAATGCCTCATCGTCATTGCGTATCCGATTGTGCGGTCTTTCAGACCAACCGCATCGGAGTCTTCGGCCGTCGCACTGCCTGCGCCGCAGGCCGCAAAGGTCATCGCGGCAGCCAGCACACGTGGTGCAATTGACGGCCGTCCCATTTTCGCTGTCAGATCATGCTTCATAGGTCTCTCCTTGAGCTACAATCGCTGCCGTCACCCGGCGTTGTCGAGAAAATCGTCTCTTAGCCAAAATGCCTTGTATCCGTTGCGGTACCCGTAGAACTCGCCCCAGGCATCGCCCGCGGTATCACCCGGACGGCGGTCACCGGCAAAGTTGTAAACTGGCCGACCGCGATAGGCCCAGACATGAAGTGCATCGGCCTGCTCGGGGACGGCACGATGTCCGGTTTTTGGGTCAATATCCATCACGCTCTAGACACGAGTGTCGCTCTTAGCGTCTTTTGCAGCTAGAATATACGGCCAAGTCTCAAGGCATCTCGCATGGTCGCCGCCGCCGCAAATCGCAAGACGATAGGCCTGCGTGGTGCCGGGATGATCACAGGCAAGTTGGTCCGGGGCATCATCCCCGCAGTTGTAGACATAAATCGACATGCCGCGCGCATCGGCAAGAACATGACCTATCCGCGCATCCTGAATGGTGAATTCCCTCGGCGGTGCCGGCACCTGCTGCGTGAAAACGTTGTGCCACCCGAGCACATCACTGCCCATAAAACTTCGAAACCTAGGGTCGGCAATATACGTGTAGATTGGTTTTTCTCTAAACGTCCACTGCCTGATACCCGGCGAACGTTCGATGACCGACCAATCGCCTTGAGGCTCCGCCGCCTCGGGCGCGAGTACCGGGTTCCATTCTTGCAAACAAACAGTGCTGCAGTTCGACTTATTAGAACCGTCTTTATCCGAGGTATAAACGGCATATCCCACGTGGTCCACGAGCATGCGGCCAGTTGCAACGGCAGCCACTGCAAACGTCGGCGGAACGTGCGGCGCGGGGCCCATCGGCGTGCGGACAGCCGGGCCATCGCCTGCGGCCTCTCGCTTGGTGCCGCCGAATGTATCGCCGGGCTCGCTGTCCAATACCGATGTGTACAAAGGAAAGCCGTCATAGGCCCATTGCTTCGAGCCATTCTCGCGCTCGGTAATGGTCCACTTGCCGACCGGCTCGGAGTCCTCGGCTGCAAGAACCGGCGGCCATACCGCGGTACAGGTCGGGCGCGTGTCGAGTTCGGGAAGCTCAAAGCCACCCGGATAAGGGCTCATTAAACCAGAGTTCTCGGTGAAAAGATGGTCATTGCAAGTGGAAACGCCATCCTTCCGATCGCCGAGATCGCCATTACGTAGACCGTGGAGTTGCCATTTATACAATGTACGGCCATCGGAATCGGCAAAAACCGGCCCCTCAAGTTCAGTGGCCTCGACCCTAAATCCCGGCGGCAGCGTCTCCCGCACGTAGTCTTCCGTGGTGGGATTGCCAGCCGGCTGCCAATACTCTTGAGAATTAGCCGGTGCGGCTGTGCCGATGCTGGCGAGTAACGCCGCAACCGCCAAGCCGTTCACCATATCCCACCGTAACCGCATGCCATAACCCTTATAAAGACTGATCGCCCGGTCTTTTAACACGACCGAACACCGTCCGCGCGGTAAATCTCGATGGCCATCACAGCAGCCAGCACAGCCGGCGCAATTGACGACCGTCCCATTTTCGTTGTCAGATCACGCCTCACTAGATGCCCCCTAAGCGGCAGCCGCTACCGTCCCCCCCCGGCGTTACCGAGAAAATCATCCCTCAGCCAAAATGCCTTGTATCCGTTGCGGTCCCCGTAGAATTCGCCCCAGGCGTCACCGCGAGTCTCGCCAACCTGGCGATCGTCGACGAAGTTGAAAACCGGCCGGCCGCGATAAGCCCAGACATGCAGTGCATCGGCCTGCCCCGGGGCAGCGTAATGTCCGGTTTTTGGGTCAATATCCATCACGCTCCAGATGCGACTGTCGCTCTTGGCGTCTTTTGCAGCAAGGACATACGGCCAAGTCTCGAGGCATTTTTCCGGATCGCCGCCGCCGCAAATCGCGAGGCGATAAGCTTGCGTACTACCGGGATGATCACAGGCAAGTTGGTCGGAGGCATCATCACCGCAGTTGTAGACATAAATCGACATGCCGCGCGCATCGGCAAGAACATGGCCAATTTGCGTATCCTGAATGGTGAACTCCTTCGGTGGTGCCGGCACCCGCTGCGTGAAAACATTGTGCCACCCGGGCACATCGCTGCCTAAAAAGCTCCGGAACCGCGTGTCCGCGATATGCGTATAGATGGGTTTTTCCCTGAACGTCCACTGCCTCATGCCCGGCGAGCGCTCGATGACAGACCATTCGCCTTGGGGCTGAGCAGTTTCGGGCGCAAGCACCGGATCCCACTCTTGCAGACAAGCAGAATCACAGTTCGATTTGTTAGGACCGTCTTTATCCCAAGAATAGACGGAGTAACCCTCATGATTCACAATCAGCCGGCCAGTAGTAAGTTGAGTCACGGTAACTGTCGGCGGGACGTTCGGTGGCGGACCTACCGGCATGCGAACGGCAGGACCATCATTTCCTTCCGGTAAATTCGTGCCGCCGAGAACATTGCCGGGCTGGCTGTCCAAAACCGAAGTGTACAAAGGAAAGCCGTCATAGGCCCATTGTGTTGAGCCATCCTCTCGCTCGATAATGGTCCACTTACCGACCGGCTCGGAGTCCTCGGATGCAAGAACCGGCGGCCACACCGCAGCACAGGTCGGGCGCGTATCGAGATCGGGAAGTTCTAACCCTCCGGGATAGGGACTCATCAAGCCCGTGTTCACCGTCTGAAGTTCATCAGTGCACGTGGACGCGGCGTCCTTACGGTCACCAAGGTCCCCGTTGCGCAAGTCCTTGAGTTGCCATTTATACAATGTCAGGCCACGGGAGTCCGCGAAAACCGGCCCCTCCAGCTCTGTGGCCTCGACCACAAATCCGGGCGGCATGGGCTCCTTCACATAGTCTTCCGTGGCGAGATTGTCAGCCCGTTGCCAATATTCCTGAGAATTAGCCGGCGCAGCCGCGCCAATGCCGGCAATCAACGCCGCAATGGCCAGACCGTTAACCATATCCCGTTGGTTCTGCATACTTAGATCCCTTGCAAACTGACTGCAGGCGTCATTACCCCGAAGGTACGCAGGTCTCACGACTCCCGCCGGGCCAATTCCCGAACGGGTTGCAAAGCCTACGTCGCCGGCTTAGACCAGGATTTCTCCGATCTCCTTCGAGGTGTTGTTACTCTTGGTACCCCACGAGGGCGTGTCTACGCCCATGACACGCATCGCCGTGTAGCCGAGGCGAGCATGACTGGTGCCACCAGCATCGATGTGCAGACCGGTCTTGACCCGGCCACCCGCACGGCCGGCGGTGAAGGCCGGCATCCCGTCGAGCGTATGGGTCCGTGCATAACCGTGGTCGGTGGTGGCGTAGATCAGGACATTGTCAAGCAACGTGCCATCACCTTCCCTCATGTTCGCAAAGGCGCTTACGAAATCAGACCAGGACTCCATGGCCCGCCGCGTGAACCACGAGGCGGTTGGTTGATACCCGAGGACCTCGTCGACAGGTTCTTCGTGGGTCGTGGTATGGTGTGGCTTCTCATAGCCCGGCTTAGTGGTCGAAGCTCCCGCGTTGGCATAGGCCATATTGAAAACGCGAGTTTGATCACAGGCCAAAGCCATGACCATGAGCTCGGTCATGATCCGATGGCGGGCGGCCACCACCTCCTGGGCCTTTCCCATCCCTGGATCGGCCTCGGGCGCGGCGCCAGGGCGGCAGGCCTCGATCGGTTCCGGCTTCGTCAGCCGTTGGTCCAACTGCTGTTCCAAATGGCGCAGCCCGGTGAAGTATTGATCAAGCCGCGCTTTGTCCTCCGCCCCCACCTTCTGCATCAAGCGGTGGGTATCGTCCATAACACCGGACAGCACGCTTCTGCGAACCATAACCTTTGGGTCCGGCGTGAAATTCTCCGCGTTTGGATCCGGAAATTCCGGCCCGAACAGGCGCGTGTAGAACTTCAGCGGCGACCATTCCGGAGGATTGGGCGTGTTGCTGTTCTCATAGCTATAGGTGTGACGAACATCTCCCGTGGAGGTCGCGGTCAAGGACTTGAAACGCGTGGTGCGGCTAATCTGATTGGCAACAGTAACGTCGATAGTTTCTCCCGGAATTTCGGTCGAGTCCTTCGGCGCGCTGCCTGTCCGGCTGATCACCCAACCAGTGTAATGGCAAAGGTTCTCGTAGTTATCGCGGAAAGCCGTGACGTTGGTGAAGATGTTAATATGGTCGCGAATCGGTTTCAGAGCCGTAATTTCCTCGGGCAGATCGAAGTTGGGACCGGTTTTTTTTGGAACGAATATCTTGGCGGCCATCCCAAGACCCCAGGCCCAAGTCCCGAACCGCACCGGCATCGGATCGCCCGACGCCAGAGCCGTGCCGTTGCCATTGAGGAAGCAGTTAAGAAGCGGCAAAGCGACCGTAACCGCACTACCGTTTAACATGCCGCCCAGCACACGACGCCTGTTCAGAGTGTTCATAACATCCTCCTCTTAATTCAAAGGCTCTGCCGCATACTGCAGCGGCAGCACGCTTGCAGTTTCCGCCGGTGGCGCTGACGGGTCTTGTTTTTCAACAACCTTTGAAAAAGCTTTGCTGAGTGTGATCATGCGGAGCAGTTCAGGCAGCTTGTAGCCCTGTGTCGCAAAATGCGTGGCAAAGTAGCCCAGCAAGGCCCGGTCGCCCGGCGATGCAGCTCCACCTGAGCCGTAACTAAAGACGCGTTCGACAAGACAGGATGGCAACGCCGGATGGTCGCGGAGAGCTTGTGCCAACCCGATAACATCGCCGAATTCCTTACCGTCAAGGGTGCCGCTCGCATCAATCAGTGTCCCCGTCTCACTTGCGCGATATCGGCCCGAGCCGTCAAAGTTCTCGAGCGAGAGGCCCATCGGATCGGTGATCTTGTGGCATCCCGCGCAAACCGGATTCTCAAGGTGTGCGCTAACACGATCACGCTGCGTGGGGTAACTCGAGCTGGGATTCTGTACCAGAGTAAAATCCACGTCGGGCGGCGGCCGGGGCACCGGTTGACACAGCAGCAACTCGCGCAATGCCTTACCTCGCAGCGTTGGCGAGCTGCGGCCAGGATGCGAATGCACGGCAAGGAAGCTGATCTGCGTCAGCAAACCCGCCCGCGGACTGCCTTCCGGAAACTCGTGCCCTGACCAGCCAGGAGGGGCGGGAAGTTGATAGATAGCCGCCAAGGCCGGCGAAAGGAACGTGGAGCGCGTCGTGTATAGATCCCGGTAATCCTGATGCTTTGTGATCAGGTGGTCGACCACGGTTCGCAACGTCTGTTCACGCGCATCCGCCACCGTTACACCCGTAAAAGAGGGATAAACCAAAGGATCCTTTGCAAGGGAGTCGAAATCGTCAAAGGCATACATGTCGTCGAAAAAGGCTCGCATGCCGGCTTCAAGCCGCGGGCTCGCCAGCATCATATCGACCACTCGAGCACGCCCCTTCGCAGTGAGAATCTCGCCGCTTTCAGCAGCGTCCAGCAGCGCATTATCCGGCGCGGCATTCCACAGGAAAAAACTCAGCCGCGACGCGACGGAATAAGCATCAAGACGCTGCTGGCCAGGCCGGTCTGGGTCAGGCTCCGAGGTCTCGACGATAAACAGCATCTCGGGACCGATCATCATTCCCTCGAGCGCGATCGCAATGCCCGCGTAAAAATCTTCCAAACGATCAGCTGCATCCCCTGCCTTTTCCACCGCTGCGTCCAGTTGAACGTCGCCCAAGGGCCGCCGGTACATAAGGCGGCCGACCCGTCCTAGAAATTTAGCCGTGCACTCATTGTCGGCGGCCTCATCGGAAGCCGGTTTGCAGGGGATCAAGAAATAACGGTGTTCGGCATCCACGACCTGGGATGCGACTCCGGCGGCGGTTCGCTGATACTGTTCCAGCTGACCGGCGGTGACCCCCGCAATCGCGGCGCCGTTTGCGAGCAGCCCATTAGTTCGCTGCAGCGGCGGAAACTTCGAGCCCAAATCGATGTCCGGACCGAAGACATGGCCGAGCGTGTTAATATACTGCTCCGCGGATATAAGCCGGAGACGTGCCGGTGAGCCCTCGCTTTCCGGCTCTCCCGCTATAATCGCCTGCATGGCGTCGAATGCCGCGTCTTGATCTTGAGAAGCGGGTCCAGAGCAACTGGCAAGCGCAAAAGCAGCTACAAGGCCCATCGCGCTTCCGCAAAGCGCGCGCGCAACATGTCCCCGAGACAACGGGACCAACTCTTTAATAAACATATGCACTCGACCCTTCCCTTCTTTCTTGCCCGATGATCCGGATTTCATGATCGCGACCATCTCAGTTCCTGGCGATAGTGTCTTTGCGCCAAATCAATCGTGCGCCGACGTCCGCTCCCCGAACGAACCAGAGATCCGCCTGCGCAAACCAAACCAAAATTGGGGCGTATCCACGCTCAGACACCAGCCCTTAGCGACACCATTATAGATGCAGTCAAGGACATTATCTTTTCAATTCGAATGGATTCTGGGATTTTTGGTCAATTTTCAGCTTTTAGTGGGGCAATTTTCGCCTTTTGTTCCCCTACTGGCGCCTTGCGGTCATGCCGGGGGAGGAACCGATTGCGGCACTTGACCACAAGAGACTTAGAAAAAGAAGGGGAGGCCTGGAACCCGGGAAGTCAGTGGGCTGCAAGACAATACCAACACCTGTCGTGTCTGCCTTCTCGAGCAGACGCCCGGGTTACCGACTTCCGCTGTAATCACCGTTGGCGATGTAAGGGTAAACGAATCATCGACGGTTCCTGTGCCGGCTCGGCCCTCATTAAACAAATCGCCCGGGTTCGGTGCACGGATGTCCCGTGAACGGGTGGCGCCGAGCGTGAAGTCGGTCGTGGGCGCGTAGCTCACGCCCACTTTGTGTGTCGAAACGAAACCGGCCTCGCTGTAGATGGTACCACGGTAGGCGGCGTTCAACTCGAGCGATTCAGCCACTGTCTCATCCTTGGCCATCGGCACCACCGTTTCGATGTAGCATTCGGTCACATTGAATGTGGCGTCCGTGCCGCGATAGTTACCGGCAAAGAAACGCCTGTTCAGGTCATTATCACTCTCGATGCCCCTGACCTTCTCAATGTGGTGTTCAATGCCGAACGCGACGGAGACCGGCCCGGCCCATGTCGCGAACGGCTCGCCGATGACGCCGGTGACAAACACATCATGCGGCAGGATTGTGATCGCATACTCAGTGCCAGCGACAAATTTGAAGGCCGCCTCTGAATTCACATCGATACCAAACACGTTATAGGGCACACATCCGTCGCCGGGGTTGGTCAGGGTCGTGCGACACACCGTCGCGCCAGTAGCCGGATCGACAAACGAATCAACCGCCTGGTTGAACTTGTCGTTGAGGATGTTGTCCGGTGCCCGGGTCGAGTTATGGGTCGTGCTTCTGGCGAAATACGTGTCCCATGACCAATTGGTGTCAAAAGCGTCGAAATCGCCCTCGAGACCGGCGACATAACGGCGCGTTGTGCACTGATTGTCCGCTTTAATGTTAATTGAATCATGATCTCCCAGCCACGAACCCATGGCCAGCTGGGTAATGCCGTTTGCGTCCATTCCCTATATGCGCGGACGTAGGCTGAACAACGCGTTCGTGGTCATCGACGAGGCGCAGAACTGCACTTATGGACAGATCAAGATGCTGCTGACACGGCTGGGCTGGCACTCGATCGTGGCGATCACCAGCGATCCCGACCAGACCGACTTATTGCCGGGAGTGTCGGGACTTTCGTACATCGCCGAGAGATTGAACACATTGAATGATATCGCGATTGTAAAACTTACACACAGCGACGTGGTGCGGCGCCCCTTGTTGCCTGCATGCTCGCGGTGCTGTGAGTGTTCTTTAAAGTTGACCAACCCGTCAAATTGAGATTGGTTTAAGAGGTGCGTCCCTGAAACTTGGGGCGGTGCGCAAGCACCGCCCACTTTATTTGCCCGCAGACTCGCCTTCGTAAATCAATACGGCGCGCGTTCCCCGAGGATGTAACGGGCGAGATCGGTGTAATCGAACGCGAGTGGAATAAGATTGATGACGAACAGCGCGGCGAAAAAAGTGCGCGACTGAACAGGTTTTACTTTGATAATTTCTCGCCGCCGCCAGAGATAAATCAGTAGCGGTGTCCACGCCAGAATGTGCGTGAATCCGAGCAGGCGCACAAAGCCGAGCATCTCGTAAAGCTGGCCCATTCCACCCAACTGAGCAGAAATAGCCCCAAGCCTCAGCGGACCTCGACGTGCTTCCAGATAAACGCGGCGCAGCTGAAGAAATTGAGCCCCACCAGATACATGGCCAAAATCTGACCCAGGCCGGCTGGCGCATGATCTCCTCGTCCATATCTCTCTCCATTTGTAGCCGTGGCCGCCGCGGCTTTGTCCGGCGGCGAACGTGCGCCGTTATGGCCCGATCCGACCACGAAATCAGATGAAACATGCTGGTAAGACGCACACTGGGATCACAAGGGCCTGAGGTATCCGCGCTGGGGCTCGGCTGCAGGGGCATGAGCACTGCGTACGGGCGCGCGGACGAAACGGAAGCGGTGGCGACGCTTCACCGCGCCTTGGACCTCGGCGTGACGTTTTTCGACACCGCAGAAGTTTATGGCCCATTCATCAATGAAGAACTTCTGGGCCGAGAACTCAAGGGCGTGCGCGACGAGGTGATCATTGCCACTAAATTCGGCTGGCGTTTTGATGATAAACCTCCGCGCGGGCTCGACAGCAGCCCCCCGCATATCCGCAAGGTGGTGGACGCTTCGTTGAAGCGATTGCAGACGGACCGCATCGATTTGCTTTACCAGCACCGTGTCGATCCCGCCGTCCCCATGGAGGACGTGGCCGGGACGGTGGCGGAACTGATCGGCGGCGGCAAAGTGCGCTATTTTGGGCTGTCAGAAGCGGGCACGGGCAGCATCCGCCGGGCCCATAGTGAGTGCCTGGTCACGGCCCCGCAAAGCGAATATTCGTTGTGGGAGCGGAATCTGGAAACAGAAATCATCCCGCTGCTGCAGGACTTGAATATCGGGCTGGTTCCCTTCGCACCCTTGGGGCGCGGATTCCTCACCGGAACAGCGATGCGCGCGGAAAAGTATAGCAAGGGCGATATCCGCAAAGACGACCCACGGTTTCAGGGCAAGAATTTCAATGCAAATATGAAAACCGCCGCAGCCGTGCATGCATTCGCTGCGCGCAAGAATGCGACAGCGGGACAAATCGCTTTGGCTTGGCTGTTGCATAAGGGCGACGACGTGGTGCCTATTCCCGGCACCAAACGGCGGCGCTATCTGGAAGAAAACCTCGGTGCAATAGATGTCGAGCTGAGCGGTGAGGACATGGCCGAACTTAACGGTATGCTGAGAGCGGACATCATTGCCGGGTCTCGTTATAGCCAAAACCGCATGGTCTTTGTGGACCGCTAAACACAGTAAAGGCGTGACGCCTTTGTTCGCGCTGGGTCTTTCCCGAACACCAGGCTCAATTTTACCCGGCCGTGAGCCAGAAATCCAACAACCGCCCTCAACAGGGGAGAGGGCGGTTGCTGCGGTGCGTCCCAGAAACCTGGAGCGGCGCAGGGCCAACTCGGTTTTTTATTATATGCACCAGCTGCTAACACACCACAAAACCGGGGGTCCGCCAACGCCGTTCCAGAAAAATCGAAATTCGGTGGAAGGCACAACATCTGGGGGTTCTCAATCCCCGCTACCGACAACCCCTAGAGCCTCAACGCAGACGGAAATTTTATTATCCGAGATGGAGCACGCGCTGGCCGTGCGGCCCGGTCGACTCCGGGCAGCGCCCGCGTCAGCAGACGCCTGGAGCAGCGGAAACGCCGAAACCGATACCGATCCGGATTTCCGGGGGCGTCAGCCCGCATATCGGCCCCAGGTAGGCACTGCAGAAACGCCCATGCACTCTCGGCAAAATTGGGCAATCGAGAATCTCAAGTGGCCAAAGAAAGTGGCGCGGCGTGGCACAAGTGTTTTCCGGCTGAGCCTCAGGCGCCAAATACAGACGTGAGAATGCGCATGACGTGGGTTTCGCCCAGCGGGTCCAGCTTCACACCCATGGCGGCGAAATAGATAGTTAGATTGTTCTGCGCAGTGTCCTTGCATTCGGCGAGTGGGGTGTCAATACCCCGGTCCTCGCCCTCGGGCGCCAGCGCGTACAAGGCGAGCGTCTCCATATGCTCCATGTCCAGCTCGCACGCCTTGATGCGTTCGCGGAGGGCGGTGGCCGCCTCCCGAGCAGGCACGCTCATGCCGGTGCTTGCAGTATGATCCTTCAGATTGTTACGCGCAGTTCGCAGCGGCTCGACCATGGCGCTCTGCCAGCTTCGCGAAAGTTTCAGCGCCGAGCCGAGGTGTTGCGCGAGATTTGCGCCGCCCGCGCCGCGATAAGCCAGCCAAATGCAAAACATCACCATGTTCACGTCGACGCCAAGGCGGTTTTGCAGCGCCAAGCATGTCTTCTCAACGCCCGGCTCCTTGTAGGTCGTTGTCACAAAATTCCACAGGGGATTGTCTCTGACGATGCTGGTAGGCGCGGCGTTCATTTTTTTCTACTTCCGGGCCTGGATCGCCTGGCCGATGGCGCCTCGCCCCACCGCTTCACCAGGCCCACATCGATATCGAACAGATCCAACGCCCGTCCCACAGTGTGATCGACAACGTCGTCCAAGCTTCCCGGCCACGCATAAAACGCCGGGACGGGCGGCGCGACGATCGCGCCAATTTCCGATACCGCGGTTAAGGTCCGCAAATGCCCGGTGTGCAGTGGACTTTCCCGCACCATAAGAACCAAACGGCGCCGTTCCTTCAACACGACATCGGCAGCCCGCGACAAGAGTGTGGACGTCACGCCAGATGCGATTTCCGAAACGGTGCGGATGGAACAGGGCGCGACAATCATGCCGCTGGTCTGAAATGAACCCGACGAAATGGCTGCGCCCATATCGGTGTTGGAATAAGTCACGCCAGCCAGGGCTTTCACGGCGGAGACTTTCATGTCGCTTTCATGCGCTAAGGTCACTTCCGCAGTTTTGGACATGACCAAATGAGTCTCAACGCCAAGACCTTTCAACACTTGAAGGATTCGGATGCCATAGATGATACCAGACGCACCGCTGATGCCGACAATCAGGCGGTTCGACGAGTGCATGTGCTACCCCTGTCTAAATAATGTTCGGCGGAAGGCTCAAACGTTGGACCAGCGAGATCGTACCCGGCGGCGGCTCACTTTTATACCTTGCCCGCAAAAGATTTGCGCGGAGTAAAGATGCCCCGCTCCCACTAGCCTCATGACCTTATTTTATCTACAACTAAGGCCTCAAACACCTGCGCAACACATCACTAGGGAGGACATAAAGCATGACCGGCAAGGAGATCTCCATCGCGGGAAAGGACGGTACCTTTATGGGCTATCTCTCCACACCGACCGGCGGTAGCGGCCCGGGAGTGGTCGTGATTCAAGAGGTCTTCGGCATCAACGGATGGCTGCGGAGTGTCGCCGATTGGCTGGCCGGCCAAGGCTATATGGCCTTGGCGCCCGATCTATTCTGGAAGCTAGGCCCAGGTATTCAGCTGGACCCCACCAAAGAGGACGAATTTAACAAGGGGCTCGAGTTGTTTGGCAATTTCGATGCCGACAAGGGCGTCGAGGACATTCAGGCGACGATTTCGACGTTGCGCAAAATGCCAGGATGTAACGGTAAGGTCGGGAATCTCGGATTTTGCCTCGGCGGAATGTTGTCTTACCTGTCCGCCGCGCGCACGGATACGGATGCAAGTTCGGCCTACTACGGCGTGGGCTTAGATAATCTTCTCGGCGAGGCCGATAAAATCAAGACGCCCACAATTCTGCACATTGCCCGTGAAGACGGCTTTGTACCTCCAGACGCCCAGGCGAAGGTGGAGGAAGGTCTGAAGGATTACGGACAGATCACGGTTTACGCTTACGAAGGCGCCGATCATGGCTTCTGCCGCGAAACAGACAAGAACCACTATAAGGCGAGCGCCGCCGAGCTCGCGCACGAGCGAACCCTGGAGTTGTTCAAGAAGGCACTTGTGTAAACGGCGGAGCTAACACATGCCGGCAAAGGCGAGGGTATGACAGGAGACCGCTTTATAGCACAGCTCTCCGATTGGTTCGGCGAAGCCCTTGCGTGGACCCTCGATCACGTCACAACGTGGCCCACTATTGCGCAGGCGGCGGCACTGGTCCTCATTTCCCTATTGGCTTTCGGCGCGCACCGCAGGCTGCGCCCCCAACTTGATGAATGGGTCAGGCAAAGCAGTCTACCCGGCCTATTGCAATCCATCGGCACAGCCATCGCCCGGGAAACCGGCGGCTTAACGTTTATTGCTCTGGCGTGGATCACCGCCGGCGTTTTCGAACAGGTTCCGGCGATCGCCTCATCGGGGCTTATGGAGGTAATCGCCAGCCTCGTGACCGCGTGGGTGATCATCACAGTCAGTTCCTTGATTATCGCAAATCGGTTCGTAGCCCGCGTGGTCGCGACCATCGCTTGGACTATTGCCGCGCTGAACATATTAGGGCTGCTCACCCCCACGATGGACGCCTTGGGCGGGTTCACGTTCTCGATAGGCTCGGCAGATGTGAGCATGCTCGACCTGTTCGGCGGGATTGCGCTGTTGGTTGTCCTGATTTGGGTCGCGCTGGCCATCGCGGGCGCCATCGAGCGGAGCATCGCGGACATGTCCGGCGTCACTCCGCGGGGGCGGGTGCTGATTATTAAGTTGTCGCGCGGCGCGCTGGTCCTGCTTGCGGTGCTGGTGGCTCTGCCCACCACGGGCATCAATTTCGGCGCCCTCGCAGTGTTCAGCGGCGCCCTCGGCGTGGGTGTCGGCATTGGGTTGCAAAGGCAAGTCTCGAACCTTTTGAGTGGCCTTTTCCTGCTGCTAGATAAGTCGATTAAGCCTGGGGATGTTATCGAGGTTGGCCAAACCTTTGGCTGGGTAAAAGACATGACCGCACGGTACGTGGGTGTGGTGACCCGGGACAACAAGGAAATTCTCATTCCAAACGACGACTTTGTGGTGAATCAGGTGATTAACTGGTCCCACAGCGACCACCGGGTGCGAATGGAAGTTTCCTTTGGCGTTGCGTACAACAGCGATCCGCACGACGTGCGGCGCCTAGCGGTGGAAGCAGCAAAAAGCCCTAAACGAGTGGCACAAAGCCCCGAACCTGTGTGTCACCTCACCGCGTTTGGCGACAGTTCCATAGATTTTGTGCTGCGGTTCTGGATCACCGACCCCGAGGATGGCATAACCAATGTCAAAGGGCAGACTTTTCTGGCGCTTTGGGATTTGTTCAAGGAGAACGGTGTGGAACTCCCCTTCCCGCACCGGCATGTTATTTTCGATCAGGCGATCTTGGCAAGTCTGAAGGGCAGAAGCGGCGGCACCTGAATACCTGGGCGCAGCCCGCACGACTTACCACGTGCATCGACGAAGGATTCAGCTATGATCCGCCGCCTTGTCCGTACAGGGCTCACCAATATTTCTAACGAGGAGTAAAGATGGATATTTATGGTTCAATTCTTTCGCCATTCGCTGCACGGGTTGTTCTCGCCGCTCGCTACAAGGGTATTAAGCACAAATTGTTGCTGCCCAAAGGCGGTATAAAATCATCTGCCTTTCTTAAAATGAACCCCATGAGAAAGATGCCTACCATCAAGGACGGATCGACCGTGCTTTTCGAGTCTGGCGTCATCCTGGATTACATCGACGCCAAGTATAAAAAGAAGCCAATCGTTCCCGCAGGCGCGAAGGCTGGGGCCCAGGCACGTCTGATCGGCGCGATTTTCGCCGAGTACGTCCAGCCGGCTATGTTCGGTTTGTTCGCTCAATCCGATCCCGCCACGCGGGACCAAAAAGTGGTGGACGAAAAACTGGCTGCGCTGAGCCAGGCCTTAGACGTCGCGGAAAAATTGCTCGTTGCCAAGCCGTATGCAGCCGGTGCGCGGTTCACCATCGCCGATTGCTATGCTGCACCCGTACTATTTTTCCTGCACGCCATCGTGCCGCAAGTCACGTCCAGTCCAGTCCTAGGCAAGCGGACAAAATTGAAGCGCTATTACACAAAGGCGAGCAAGAACAAGCTGATTGGCGGCGTGATGAAAGAGATGGGCGAGGCCATGAAAACTTACATGGAACAACGGCAAGCCCAAAAGGCCGCGTAACCACTCGTCGCGGCGGAAAACACCATGGCGAAAACCTTGACCATTTACGGCAGGATTGTTTCACCTTTCGTCGCGCGGGTCGTTTTGGCGGCCAGAGCAAAGGGGTTCAAATACGACCTATCTCTGCCCAAGGACGGCATTAAGTCGCCCGCTTTTTATAAACTCAATCCTTTCGCCAAGCTTCCCGTGTTGAAGGATGGCGCGACGACGCTGTTCGAGTCTGCGATCATCGTGGAGTATCTTGACGCGAAATCGAAGGCCAAAAAGCTCGTCCCGGCGTCGGCTACGGCAGCGGCACAAACGCGTTTAGTAGCCGCCGTCGCCGGCGAATACGTGCAAGCTCCCGCTGTGAGATTGGTGCGACACAAGCGCGGCACCCTTACAGAACCTATGGATATGAAAACCACTCTTCAGGATATGGCGAAGGGTTTAGATACGTTGGAACGCGTTCTGTTGAAGGGCAGATACGCCGCGGGCGCACGGCTCACTATCGCGGATTGTTTCGCAGCGCCGGCGCTGTTCTTTGTGGCGGCGGCCCGCGACTGGTACGAATTAGGCAACATCGTCGGTAAGAGGCTCAAGCTGACGAAAGACTGGGCGTCAATTCAGAAAGATAAGCTAGCCGTACCCGTGCTGAACGACATGGCGCAATGTTTGATTTGATGAAGGCCGGCAAGTTGCCTCAGTAGTCGCCGCTGCCGGCCTGATGGCGCACGCTCGAGGCGCCGTTCAAGCGCCGTAGGTGGAATTAGCCTCGGCGATTTTTAAGCCTGCTCACCCAGCGCCCGCAACGCGCCTCCATGAAACAACAGCGGTGCCTTACCGACGTTGAAGATGCGCCGCACGCGGCCGACAATGATGTCATGATCGCCTCCAGGATAGCGCGCATAGACGCAGCATTCGAAATAGACAACGCACCCACCGAGAAGCGGCACGTTGTCCAACCCTGAGAGCACATCTACTCCATGGAACTTGTCTCCTCCCGTCTTCGCAAAACAAGTGGCGAGTCCTTCTTGATCCGCGGCAAGCACGTTGACCGCAAATGAGTCGTCGATACGGAAATGTCCGTGGCTAGTGGAGGTATTGGCAATGCTCCAAAGAATCAGAGGCGGATCGAGAGATAGAGAATTGAAAGAACTAACGGTGATGCCGACCGAGTCCCCTTTTGACCCGATCGTCGTCATTATCGTGACGCCGGTGGCAAATTGGCTAAGTGTGTCCCGCAACTGACGGCGGGCTCCATCGTCGGAGGTTGGATCGATACCGGCGGCGCCCTCGATGATCAGACCGACGCCCGTATCATTGCTACCGTTTTTATGGAATTCCGTCATGACATATGTCTTTGCCGGTGGATTGCACCGGCCATGAGTATTGCAGCGATGCGCTGAACGCACCAAAAAGCCACCGCCGAGCTCTAAATTCCAGAAATGAGAATCCAGACGATAGCCACGGGCGCCACATAGCGGCAAATGAACTGCCACAGTTTAACCCACACAAACGGGTGCACGCCATGACTTGTCGCTTCCTGTGTCGCCCGAGGCAGTATCACCCAACCCACGAACAACGATATGGCGATACCGCCCACCGGCAACATGAGGTTGGACGACGCATAATCCAAGAAGTCGAAAATATTCTTTCCCGCGATCGTGAACCCACCCCATGGGCCCATGGACAGAGAGCAGGCAATCCCGATGGTAAAAATCAGGGCGCCCGCGCCGAAGGCGGCAGGTGCGCGGCGCGCCTTCCGTTCATCGATAAGGTAAGTGATGACGACTTCCAGCAATGAAACAGAGGATGTCAGGGCGGCGATCGTCAGCAAAACAAAAAACAAGACGGCAAAGACAGCGCCAGCCGGCATCTGTCCGAACACCGCGGGCAGCGTGATGAAAACCAGTCCCGGCCCTTCCGTAGGGTCGAAACCAAAGGCAAATACAGCGGGCAGTATAACCAGGCCGGCGATCACGGCGACGGACATGTCAGCGAGCGTCACCCAGATGGCGGCCTGGGATAGATTCTCGCGATGGGACAGGTAGGACCCGTATGTGATCATCGCCCCCATGCCCAGAGACAGCGAGAAAAACGCCTGTCCCAGGGCGTAACCCACCACAGTGGCGTTGATCTTGGAAAAGTCCGGCACGAGGTAGAAGGCGACCCCCTCCATCGCACCCGGCAATGTGACGGACCGAACCGCGAGAATCACCAGAATAACAAACAGCAACGGCAAAAGAATCTCGCACGACCGCTCGATGCCCTTGTGCACGCCGGCCAGAACAACGCCGACGGTGAGTGCCATAAAAATAGCGTGATAAATGATCGGTTCGATCGGGCTGGAAATGAACCCACTGAAGAGTCCGCCGAGCGTATCGGGGTCAGATGTCGTTAGAATTCCGCCCACCGACTTTATGATATAAGCGATAGTCCATCCGCCAACGACGCTGTAGAAAGATAGGATCGCGGTGCTGGCGATCACACCCATGAAACCAACCGCCGGCCAAGCTCCGCCCTTGAGCTTGGCAAAGGCGCCGACGGGACTGCGCTCAGCAGCCCGGCCGATGGCGAACTCGGAGAGCATCACGCTGACGCCGATCGTGAAGACAATCGCCAAGTACACGATAAGGAATGCGCCGCCGCCATTGTTTCCGACGGTGTAGGGAAACTTCCAGATATTGCCCAATCCAACCGCAGACCCCGTGGCCGCGAGGATAAAACCAAGACGCGACCCCCAGTGACCTCTTTGCATGGATGGCTCCCCTTTTCCCCCATGTTCACCAGTGGTGAGCGCCCCGTGTTGGGCTGCGGCAACCACGCGCTATATGATCACCACCGTCATCAGACCTTAGCCTGGATTTTTCACCTCGGAAAGCAGCGCGGGCCCGTGCAATCCGCCATTCATTGGGCACACAGGCCCCCAACGGGCTGTGCATTGCCTAGGGTTGCGTTAACGCCCTTCTTGCGGGCAGGCAGAGCTTTCCTAGTGGGCGATTCAACCCGGCAGCATTGAGGCGCCACGAGCCGATCATCACCGCACCAAATATATCGTAACATATTGACGTTAATATGTTTTATCTTATATCATCCGCTTGGCACGGTTGTTGCGTCTGTACTGACATAAGAGCCGCATAAGCGGCCCACAACGAGTTGAACGAAGCCGTCGCTTCGCAGTTGGTGGATGTACGCGGTGTCGTAAGGGAATAAGCGGTCTCCGCTCAAAATAACTGAAGTCCCTCAACTTCAGCGAAAACTCTTGACCCCCACTCTAGTTTCCACGAGGTGGCCACACACCCGGCTCCCGGCTAGAAAGGCCAGCCCGGGGTTTCTTCTTGAGGCGCAGGGTACCAACGCGGCACAATCCGCCGCCACACTTTGGGGCTGTGTCAAAAACTGACCGGGGGAGAACATGGCGCTAAAAATCTACCACAACCCGCGCTGCACCAAATCGCGTCAGACGCTGGCTCTACTTGAGGGCAAGGGGCTAAAACCGCAGATCATCGAGTACCTCAACGCACCGCCGTCCGCGTCTGAGCTTGCGGCAATTGTGAAGATGCTGGGTGTCTCTACCATCGACATTGTTCGCAAGAAAGAGGCGGCTGAGGCTGGTATTGACCCCTCGTCAATGAATGAAAAAGAGCTGATATCGGCTATGGTCAAACATCCGATCATCATTGAACGGCCCATCGTGGTTCATGGCGACAAGGCAGCACTTGGCCGTCCTCCTGCAAACGTACATAAAATTCTGTGACGGACCCAGAGCCGAGAATGCCTTTATCTAGTGGCGACATGGCCGAGAAAACCAGCCAAACACATCCGCTGGAAATCCCCGCGGTCTCAACACCAGGCGGAGGCCGCATCGGCATGACTCTTTGCCCAGGAAAGCACCAGTCTCATGCCGTGACAGGCCCATGGAACCGCGACTTAGCCGCTGACATGGACGTGATCAAAACATTTGGAGCCGATACCTTGATCACGCTCATGGAGACCGCCGAGTTAGCTGAGGCGGCTGTAACGGCCGACTCCCTAGGGCGCTCCGCAGCGGAAAGGTTGATCAACTGGCTGCACATGCCGATCGTCGATTTCGGCGCACCCGATGCTATCTTCGAAGCAGCATGGAAAGAGTATGGGCCTTTGGTACGCGGCCGTCTCAAGGGCGGCGCGCGTATTGTCGTGCACTGCCGCGGTGGGCGCGGGCGCGCCGGCCTCATGGCCGCACAGCTATTGGTGGAACTGGGCTCCGAGCCCGACGCAGCCATCGGCGCCGTACGGGCGGCCAATCCACTGGCGATCGAAACAGTAACCCAGGAAGATCACATCAGGCAGTGCCGTCCTGTGTCTGATTAGCGTCTTCAGTTGTGCCATCTTCACCTGCTTCTTGAGGCGCCGCAGTCTTGGCCTCGCCGTCGGCCTCCGAAGCATTTTCAGCTTCAACTTCAGCACCATCGGCCGCAGCAAAGTACAGCCTGGCATTCTTGATCAGCTCGACATTGTCATCGATGGCATAGAGATTGTGATACACTGTATCCTTGAAGAAGTTGTAGCGCTGTTCCCAGGTCGAGTCCTTGCGCCGCGTTAACTATGTGGGCCGATACGGTGGCGAGGAATTTGCGGTTGTCATGCCTAGTACAGACACAGCTAAAGCAAAAGAAGCTATGGATAAACTTCGCGAAGCGGCAAATGAAATGAAATACGAGTCCGAAAAGGGCCCCTTCAGTGTCACGTTCAGCTGCGGCATTGCCTCGTATTCACGATTTCGGTCTGTACTGGACGTGACCCAAGCGGCCGACAAGGCCCTCTACAAGGCAAATCACGGCGGACGCAATCAAGTGGCCGTCTCCGACTAGAAATCCGATGGTTAAACGACCACGGCGGCCGAGCGGCGCTTTCTGTTGCGAAAATCGAAGGACAGCGGTGTAGCGGTCGGGTCTTCATCCGAAGCAAAGATCAGCGATTTTTGAATTTTCGCCGTATAGGTGGTTGGTAGCGTATCACGAAAGACGATCCAACCCGGCATCTTAAAGTATGATAACTGCTTGTAACACTGATCGAAAATAGAGTCTGCCGTGTCCTGCCCGGCCTCGACCCCGGGCTGCAAGACGATGCAGGCCGTGACCTCTTCGTCCCGCATTTCATCGGGAATCGGCAAGCACGCGACCGTATGAACACTTGGGTGCGCCGCTATGGCCGCCTCCACCTCGGCAGCGGCGATGTCCTCGCCGCTGCGGCGGATAATATTCTTCTTGCGATCTACGAAGTAGAGCATACCGTCGGGACCCTGTTTACAGACATCACCGTGTGGAGCCAACCGCCGCGCCACACGTCTTCCGTCGCCTTCTCATCGTTAAGGTAGCCCGAGAAAAAGCTAAGCGGGGATTGGGCCCGGCAAACCGGAGAAGTAGGTTCCCGGGCGTACCGACAGGAAGCGGTTTGTCGTTGTCGTCAGCGATCATGACTTCAAGACCATCCCGCGCCTTTCCGAAAGCCCGGGTGGTGATGTGCCGCGGCTCGATGCTGTTGGAAATGGTACGGCCTGTTTCGGTCATCCCGAAAACCTCGACAAGCGGAATCCCGAACCTTTTTTCAAACTCCACGTGAATGTCTGGATCAACACCGGCGCCGAAGGCGAATTTCACCTTATGCTGACGTTCTTCTGGCGTGGGGTCCTGCTTAACGAGAACGGGAGGAATAAGACCCATGTAGTGGACAGCGGTTGAACCCGTTGCAACTACATCGCGCCACCATGTCTTAGGGTGAAAGCGATCCCACAGCACCAAGCAGTTGGCGGAAAACACCATCGCCATCAGACTGACGACACCGGCATTCATATGATGGACTGGGAATGGGTTGAACACCCGGCCCTGGCCGAACTCCAAAGTTTGGCACCCTTCGCGCGAGAGGTACCACGCGCCAGCGTTAACAGCGTATTGGTTGGAGATCAGACACCCTTTCGGCTTGCCCGTGGCGCCCGATGTATAAAGCACAGCGGCAATCGTTTCGCGGTCGGGCGCGCCAGGGTCGAGTGCACGAACACGAACCTTAAGGACCTCGGGCAAATCTTCGACAGAATACACCGACACCTGAGGACTGTAACGTTCAACGACCCTCTTGAAATCTGCCAGCCGTCGGTTGGTTGTTATGCAGACATCGATGTCCGAATGAACAACCTGGTGCAGCATTTCTTCGGCGGTGTTCTCGGCATTGATCGGTAACCCATGCACCGAGACCGTTAAGCGCAAAGAAACAGAAAACGTATTCGGCACGGTTCCCCAACAGTAGCGCTACGCGGTGACCGTGGCCAATACCGGACCGTTCAAATAGCGACCGCAATTGCTGAACCCGCCCGTAGACGGTTCCAAAATCGTACTCAACCACGAGAACCTCGGACCTTCTCTCATAAGGTGCTCCGGCGGGAACGCAGAGGAAGGCGTTTTTTGAATAGGCACGTGCCGTCGCCTCAAAAGCATCGAAGGCGGTGCGGAATTCTTCTGGAATGTTAGGAGTCGCCGTGGAACAGCCTAGCCTTGCTCCGACGTCCGAGACTTAACCAAAACCGTCATACTTCCTAGCTGTACCGTCTCGTCACGCTGATTACGCATGTCAAAGCCAAACTTCACAACGCCCGCATCCTTCTTAGACGTCGGCCGCGCTTCGGCGATGGTGACCACCGAATGAACAGTGTCGCCCCCACGTACAACGGCCTTCATATCGAAATTGAAATTGAGCAAGGCAATCACCGTGCCATCCACCAGACCGAGTTGGGCAAACATGCCGATGGCACAGGACGACGTGAGCGGGTCGTGGGCGATGGGCGTGCTATACGGCATGGTCTTCGCATATTCGGCGTTGATGTGAATGGTCGTGAAGTCACCGATCAGGCCAGCAAACAAGTTAATGTCACTTTGCTCGATCGTCCGACCGTTGGTCTTGTAGGTCTTTCCGACCTCTCAATCTTCGATATAAAGACCCAGGCCCATATCCATTTCTCCTTCTTATTTGACCGCTAATTTTCGCGGCAGTGAATGGACGGCAGCGCCAATTTGTCAATGCCAGAACCCGCTTTCGGCGCGCATTGTAAATGCGCATGGCCGGAATGCATAAGAAAACGCCCGTTACGGTAGGCCAGGAGGGTCAAGCGTGCTAGTTTTGCAGCGCATCAATGTTCCGGCTGTGATCGCGGGATAAGCTTTAGAATCAGTTTTCGACGCATCAAAGCACAGACATGACACCACCGGATAATTACCTCGACACACACGGCGCCGAATCCTCACCGCAGACTGGCGACGAGACTTTTCGCGCCGAAGGTATCTCTAAGGTCTATGAGACCGGCGAAACCCGGGTGCACGCGCTACGCGGCGTGGATCTTACACTTTACGAGGGCGAGTTGGTTGTTCTTCTGGGCCCGTCGGGCAGTGGCAAATCCACGTTGTTGAACATCCTAGGCGGCCTTGATCAACCGAGTGCCGGAACGCTTTACTTCCGCGGACGCGAGGTAACCGCGTTGAGTCAGGAGGAACTCACGTTGTTACGGCGCGATCATATCGGCTTCGTGTTCCAATTTTATAATCTTATTCCGAGCCTGACGGCACGTGAGAACGTGGCACTCGTGACGGAAATTGCGAGAAATCCAATGACCACAGACGATGCGCTGGGTCTTGTCGGACTTTCCCACCGCTTGAACCACTTTCCGGCGCAGATGTCCGGCGGCGAGCAGCAGCGCGTCGCTATCGCCCGTGCCGTTGCCAAGAATCCGTCGGTGCTGCTGTGCGACGAACCAACAGGGGCATTGGACAGCAAAACCGGAATTGTCGTGCTCCAGGCCATCGCCCGCGCCAACGCGGAACTGAACACGACCACAGCGGTCATCACCCACAACGCGGGGATCGCCGAGATGGCTGACCGCGTGATCCGCTTCGCTGACGGGCATATCATCAGCGTCGAGCGCAATGAAAACCGGCGCCCACCGGAAGAGCTAACGTGGTGAGGCCGGTGAGATGAATCCCATCACGCGTTACCTTTTGTCCTGGTCGATGGCCGTTAAGGTCAGTTCCCTGAACCGCAAGCTCTTGCGCGATTTGTGGCGACTCAAGGGTCAGGGCCTCGCTATTGCCACGGTCGTGGCGGCCGGAATTGCCCTGATGGTGGCGGTCTTTGGGAGCGTCTCCGCCCTGACCCTGAGTATGGATGCATTCTATGAACACTATCGGTTCGCCGACGTATTCGCTTCACTGAAGCGCGCGCCTAATAGTCTCGAAACAAGACTGCGGGCCATCGACGGCATCGCCAATCTTGAAACTCGCATTGTTGTTAGCGTCCCGCTGGACCTGGAGGGCATGGCTGAACCTGCAACGGGACGCCTGATCTCCATTCTCGAGGGACGTAATCCGGCCATCAACGGAGTCCACCTACGGCGCGGACGCTTGGTAGAGCCGGGCCGGTCTTCGGAAGTGGTCATCAGCGAACCATTTGCTATGGCCAATTATTTGACGCTTGACGACACGGTTTTCGCGACCATCAACGGCAAGAAGCGGAAACTCAGGATCGTCGGAATCGCGCTGACACCTGAGTACATATACGCCATGGCACCTGGGGAGCTTATGCCTGACGACAAGCACTTCGGCGTCTTGTGGATGGACCGCGAAGCACTGGCCGCTGCCTTTGACCTGAACGAAGCGTTCAACGATGTTGTCGTAACGCTGCGCCGGGACGCGCGAACAGGTTACGTACTCGAACGCTTGGACGATGTTCTTAAGCCCCATGGCGGACTGGGCGCATACGGGCGCAAAGACCAGATGTCGCATTTTTTCCTGACCAACGAGCTGACTCAGCTGGAAGCCATGGGCGGGCTGATGCCGCCGATTTTCCTGGCCGTGGCGGCGTTCCTCTTGAACATCGTCATTTCCCGGATTGTTACAACCGAGCACGAGCAGATCGGTCTATTGAAGGCCTTTGGCTATACGGATTGGGAGGTCGGGCGACAGTACCTGAAGCTGATCTTTGTGCTGGTCGGCCTCGGCCTGATCATGGGCGTCATTGCTGGCCAGTGGCTCGGCAATGCGGTGATGGGACTGTACAACGACTACTTTAAGTTTCCTCTGTTGGCCTACCGGGTAGAGCCGCAGGTGCTTTTCATGGCCGCCCTGGTCAGCGCCGCGGCAGGTGCGGCGGGCGGGCTTGGCGCCGTCCGCCACGCGGTGCGCCTGTCTCCAGCCGTGGCCATGGCACCGCCCATGCCAACCGCCTTCCGGCGCACCGGATTCAGCGCTTTGTTCGCCAGATTTAACGTCAGCCAACTTACCCGGATGATCTTTCGACACGTTACCCGCTGGCCTGTTCGGACAGGACTAACTATCACCGGCATCGCTTTTGCGGTGGCCATCTTAGTGTCGTCTCTATTTTTTATGGACACTGTGCAACACGTTATCTCGGTCATGTTCTTCGAGAAGGAACGCCAGACCCTGACGGTGTCCTTCGTTGAACCCAGAGCCGGAGCCATAGAAGAGGAAATCAGACACCTGCCCGGCGTGCTGGCGACGCAGCGCGTACGCTCGGTATCGGTGCGGCTGCATAAAGGCACACTCACGGAACGCACAGCCATAACCGGCATTGTATCGCACGCCAACCTCAACAGATTGCTAAACACCAGCATCAATCCGGTGGAACCCCCGCCGGGCGGCCTCGCACTTTCTGAACATTTGGCGACAAAATTGGGCGCCGGAATCGGAGACATGGTGCGAGTCGAGGTGATGCAGGAGCGCCGGCCAGTGATAGATTTGCCTGTGGTGCAGATTGTCGAAGAGTACATAGGCTTAACCGCTTATATGAGTCTAGAGGCCGTCAACCGGTTGATGCTTGAGGGATCGACGGTTACAGGCGTTCACGTGCTGGCCGATAGAAACCATGTGAATGCACTTTACCGACGCCTTAAGGACATGCCAGCTGTTGCGGGTGTATCCGTCACTACGGCAGCGTTGGATAGCTTTCAAACCGCCATGGAAAGCACAATGTACGTAATGATCGGTGTATTCGTTGCCTTCGCGACACTCATTGCATTCGGGGTCACGTACAACAGCTCGCGCATCGCTTTGTCGGAACGCGCGCGCGCGCTTGCCAGCTTGCGGGTGCTGGGGTTTACACGCGCCGAAGTCACATACATTCTTCTCGGCGAGTTGGGACTGCAGACGTTGATTGCCCTGCCCGTAGGATGCTTACTGGGGCACGGCATCGCTCTGCTCATATCGCCGGCATTGAACACCGACATGTATAGCTTTCCGCTGATCATCGCCGACTCTACGTATGGATTTTCCGTAACCGTAGTCGTTGTTTCGGCCATCATCTGCGGTTTTTTGGTCCGACAGCGGGTATATCAGTTAGAGTTGGTTTCTGTATTGAAGACGCGAGAGTAGAAAATGGCTGAGTCAGTATCGTTTGTTAAGCAAGTACGCAAAGCTGTTACGTCTTGGAATCGCCGCAAGTTAACCATTGCGGGTATTGGCGCGACTGTGGTTCTGCTGATCCTTTGGTCTATGCGCCCACAACCAATACCGGCAGATTTCGCGCACGTTACGCGAGGCGATCTTACTGTGACCATCGACGACGAGGGCGAAACGCGGGTTAAAAGCGTCTATGTGGTTTCGGCACCTGTAGCAGGTCGTGTCGAACGCATAGAGTTAGAGGTTGGTGATGAAGTCATCGCTGGAGAAACAGTGCTCGCCCTTTTTCAGCCCCAAGATCCAGCGTTGCTTGATGTACGCTCGCGCTCGGAAGCGGAGGCCGGTGTCGGCCTTGCGGTGGCCGAGCAAGCCAGGGCCAAGGCGGAGCTGGACTTCGCCAAATCTGAGTTGGCTCGCGCCGAACAGCTCTACAAGGATTCGACCATTTCAGCCGCAACACTTGACCGCGCGTGGCTATTGGTACGCACCGCCCGAGCCTCGGTAGATCAGGCGGCAGCAATAATTACCATGCGGCGCATAGATATGGAAACATCCCGCGCCGCTATTGAAAGTGCGGAGCGCAGCGATGGCGGGAGAAGCAGCAACGTTACTTATATCTCGGTCCGCGCCCCTGTGAATGGCCGGATCCTGCAACGCATGCAACAGAGTGTCACTGTCCTGCCAACGGGAACACCGTTAATTGAGGTTGGGGATCCAACGAATCTGGAGATCGTGACCGATCTACTATCTGCGGACGCGGTGAAAGTGAAGAAGGGCGACCGCGTTATTATCGATGAATGGGGCGGAGCCAACTCCCTGAAGGGCGAAGTTCTGCGCGTGGAGCCGTTCGGGTTCACCAAAATTTCCGCGCTGGGCGTTGAGGAGCAGCGGGTCAATGTCATCACAGATTTCTTGTCGTCACCGGAAAAATGGGCATCGTTGGGCCACGGCTATCGGGTTATTACGCGCGTTGTGATACGGGAACGACCGGGGGTGCTGCAAATTCCGCTCGGGGCTCTATTCCGTCAGGGCGAGGATTGGGCGGTATTCGTTAATGATGGCGACGGCGATGGCGGACACGCCCACCTGCGGATAGTGACGATCGGTGAGCGCAATAATCTGAACGCGGAAGTAACCGGCGGTCTTCGCGAGGGCGAATGGGTGATTGTGCATCCCAACGATCAAGTCACCGAGGGCGTGCGGGTGCAAACCCGCGAAAGCATGTGATCGACCGGTCTCGCCGGAAAACCAAGTCTGGTTTTCTTGAAATATGCACTAGGCCGGTGGTGGTGCCAGCGACGAGCGAATTTTGATTTCCCCGCTCAAGGTCGGATGAACCGGGCATTTGTTCGCGATCTCAAGCAAACGTACTCTTGTTTCCTCATCCAGATCGCCGAACAGGCTGATTTCCCGTGTCATTTCTTCAATCTCGCCTTCAGTCATGACGGACCTTTGGCCAATTCAGCGGTATTTGGTAAGCCCGGGTGGTGCGTCTGAGAGCATCTACCTGTATCTTGGCCGCGTGTCGTCGGGCCGCGCGGGCGGGATATTTGGCGCGGATGGCGAGGACGAACACATTCGCGTCAGAATCGTCGGGGAAAATGAGTTAAGGTCCCTCATGAACCAGGGCTCCCTCACGAATGCGATGACCCTTATCGCCGCACAGTGGTTCTTTTTGAACCGGGAACAAATTCGCGAGAAATGGAAGACGATAGAATAATGATGGATCGCACATGACATACGCAAACCCGGACGGCCTCGTGACATCAGATTGGCTCGATGCACATCTTAGCGATCCCCTGATAAAAAATCTGGACGCAAGTTACTTCGTGCCCGGCGGGGTCGCACCGGCTAAGACCCGATATGACGAAGGCCATATTCCGGGCGCCGTTTTCTTCGATATCGACGATGTAGCTGACATGTCGAAATCCAAAGAACACGCCTTCCCGACCGCCGAGAGTTTTGCGGCAAAGGTCGGCGCTTTAGGGATCGGGAACGACCATCAGGTGGTTGTATATGATCATCTCGGTGGCGCGTGCGCGGCCGCGCGCGTATGGTTCATGTTCCGTGCCTTTGGCCACTACAAGGTGGCCGTGTTGGATGGTGGCCGTACGAAATGGAGCGCCGAAGGACGCCCGTATTCGAAAGAAATTCCTAAAGTGGTGCCGCAAACATTCCGGGCTCAAGCACGGTCAAACCGATTGCATCGAAAAGAAGACATTGCCGCAAATATCGGAGCGCCGATATTCCAGGTGCTAGACGCCCGGTCCAAAGGGCGCTTTGAGGGTACAGACCCGGAACCGCACCCGGGGCTACGCTCGGGCCACATTCCAGGAAGCCGGAACCTGCCATTCCTCGCACTGCTGGACGGCATCTCGAAGACCTGGAAAGATGGCGATGAAATCGGACGGGCCTTCGCGACCGCCGGAATTGACCTCGGCAAGCCCTTGGCTACCAGTTGCGGTTCCGGGGTGACGGCGTGCACTTTGGCCCTTGGCGCGTATTTGGTGGGCAACACCGAAACGGCGATCTATGACGGCAGTTGGGTTGAATGGGGCGCCGATAACACCCTTCCGCTGGAAATAGGCCCAGCCACCGGCGCATAATCTGTCATCGCCCCTTCCTGTTCACCGATACGGAGTTTCCTAATGATCGAGCGACGCTCAACACTCGCGCTGATGGCCGCAGCAGCGAGCACCGGACTTCTCCCAAACGTTATAACCCGCTCTGCTTATGCAAACAGAAGCAAGCCCTCTGTCGCCATTCTCGGAACCGGTGAAGTGGGCGGGGCGCTGGGAAAACGGTGGGCGGGCCTTAGCTACAAGATCATCTATGGCTAGCGCACACCCGGTGAAGACCGGGTGACGGCGCTGGTGAAAGCAACAGGAAACAATGCGTCGGCTTATACCAATGCAGAAGCCGCGGCGAAGACCGACCTCGTGTTTCTGGCCTTGCCCTGGAAAGCGGCCGAGGGCATCGTGAAGGGGTTAGGCGACGTGTCCGGTAAGGTCATAATGAACCCTATCAACGGACTGAAGGTTACGAATGGCCGCTTTGAAGCCCCGCCGGATCTGAAAACGTCAAGCGGAGAAATGATCTAGGAATGGGCGAAGAGCGCTCATGTGGTGAAGGCCTTCAACACGCTTGGAATGGCCATTCTGCACGGCCGATCGCTGGCGGGCGGCCCGGTAAGCGTTCCCCTTGCCGGGGATGATCGCCAGGCCAAGGGACGTGTTGCACGGTTGGTGAAAGGCGCCCGGCTCGAGCCGATTGACCTGGGCCCGCTGGTTGCGGCGACCTATATTGAAGGTATGCTGGAGTTATATGTCGGCTACCGCATAAACAACACCGGCAAAGCCTTTGAGTTCTAACTAAGGCCTACCGGAAAATAGCAACGGCAGAACGCTCGCGAGCGGCGAGTTTAAGCCTCGCTTTCTTTCGGCAGATATTTTACTGCGAGAGATTGAATTTGGCCCTCGAGAGAACGCTCTGCCCCTAAAGCAAACAAAATTTCTGCGATAAGAAACGGCGGCGCCATAAAGATCTGTATGGCATTGACCGTGAGTGCCCGGCGCCGACCCTCAAATACATGTCCAACAAATTGTGTGATCCAGCCGCCAACAAAATAGGCGCCGGCTATTGTCCACAACGAGGACACGGAGCCTTCCGCCAGGACCGCCGCAATCCAATAGAGGACGATGTAAAATATTGCGGCCACAGCGCCCACGAACGGAACGGCAACCACATAACCCAACAACAGGAAGCCAAGAACGACCGGCGCGACACTCACAGAGACATCGCCCAATTGCAATAGCGGTACCTGCGTCAACGCTAAGATCAACGAAAATACGATGAGTGGCACGCCGACGTGATGCGTCGCTTGATTGCGCCGGTCCCGATGATACGCAGCATACATGCCAAGCTTACCCATGAACCAACTGCGGAAAACGAGCATCACAATCCCTCTCCTCATAGGCACCATTGTCCCTATAGAGTCTAGGGCAACGATGAAAATGCAGCCAGGCGTACGGCGGTAATCACTAGGTAGGACTCACGCGAGTAGGTAGTGACGAACGGAACTGACGAAAACCCACTAACGATGGGGCGGAGGGATATCGCCTTCCCGCCCTTTCGCCCGCGGCTACCCTGGCATGGCGGCGATTTACAAACACTTCACAACACTCTCATGCGACCGGCGCCAGACTTCTCGCCGTATGCCGCCGAGCGGCTGTTCCTGCCGATGGACGATGGGTCCGGCGACAAGCTGTGGGCGCTCCTCAACTGGCCGATAGCCGACACCGGGAAACCCATCGTTGTTCTGGTTCATGGCCTTACAGGCTGCGAGACCAGCCGTAATATAATGGTGAGCGCGGCCTATCATCTTAGTCAAGGTTACGCTGTCTTGCGCCTAAACCTGCGGGGCGCCGGCCCCTCACTGGGGAAAAGTGACGGCCAATACCATGCCGGGCGGAGCGCCGACCTGAGAGACGCTATCGCCGCATTTCCCGCAAATCTTAAATCCAGAGGAATTTTTGCGTGGGCGTATCACTCGGCGGCAATGTTGTTTTGAAATATTTGGCAGAGAACGAAGGAATGGAGGATGTGTTGGGTGGTGCGGCGGTATGCGCCCCCATCGACTTGAAGGCCGCACAGCAGCGAATCATGGCTCCGAGAAATGCCGTCTATCATTGGTTTCTACTGCGAAGCATGAAGCAGGACGCTCGCCGGTGGGTAGGAGGCCGGGCCGTAGACGCACATAATGTCTTATCGCAAATCGATTCTGTTTATGCCTTCGACGACCTCATTGTCGCGCCTCACAATGGATTTGAGGGAGCCGAGGATTACTACCGCCGCAGCTCAGCCGGACCGCTGCTGGGCGCGATCAAGAAACCGGCGCTGTTGCTTCATCCGCACACAGACCCTTGGGTACCGCCCAAGATGTATCTGGACCGCACATGGCCGGACAAAGGACTGCTGACGTTGCTGATGCCGAGGGACGGTGGACACGTGGGATTTCACGCGGCCGACAGCCAGACACCCTGGCATGACCGCTGTATCAGCATTTTCCTGGCCAGATGCGGCGAATTGCAGTTGGGTTAACCCTCGACTCCTCGGGCGGCACTATGCGGCGGTGGCGACCCCGGCAGGATTCGAACCTGCGACCCACAGCTTAGAAGGCTGTTGCTCTATCCAGCTGAGCTACGGGGTCCCAGCAGCTGCAATACGCGCCTAGAAGACGCGGTTGAAGGCGAAGTTATCGGCATATTCCCTCTGCTTGATAGCCCGCTGGTTAGGCTCTTCAACGCGGAATATCAGGCCTTTCCGTTCGGCAAATGCAACCGCCTCTTCCTTGGACGAAAACCAAAGATTGAGCTGCTGATTGGTATCGTGAGAGCCGGCCCATCCCATAAGCGCGTCGGCCTCCAGTCTGTCGGCCGGATCAAATTCCAACAACCAGCGCCTTGTGTTCGCGCGGCCCGATTGCATGGCCGTCTTAGCCGGCCTTAAGATTCTGACTGATACCGCCATTGCTTGTCTGCTCTCCCAGTTCCCATGATAGGTGCGTGCGGCTGGTCGGGGCGAGAGGATTCGAACCTCCGACATCTAGCTCCCAAAGCTAGCACTCTACCAGGCTGAGCTACGCCCCGAAGCCTCTTGCCGCGTCTCGGCGAGCAGAACCTAAGAGGTTTCCAACCCCCGAACAAGACGCCTTCGGCATGGGAGGAGTACGGAAAAAACCAAGTTTGACGCCCCGCCGCTCCCCCTGGCACTGTCCCACTACATTGATTTAGGAGCCTACCCTATGTCCCGCGAAACGACCGGTTTGACCGATAGCCTACTCGCCTACATTAGACAGGTGGGCGTCCGCGAAGATGACGATCTGCGCCGCTTGCGGGAAGAAACCGCGTCCCACTCGGCGGCTCGCATGCAAATTTCGCCAGAGCAAGGACAGTTCATGGCGCTCCTGGTTGAGCTGATCGGCGGCAGAAAGACCTTTGAGGTGGGAACCTTCACGGGCTATAGCGCCATGTGTGTGGCAAAAGCTATGGGCGCCGCAGGCCGGGTCGTCGCGCTAGATATCAATGAGGAATATACCGCCATCGCCCGGCGGCACTGGAAAGGTGCTGGCCTGACTGATCGTATTGACCTGCGCCTCGCGCCAGCGGCTGAGAGCCTTCAGGACATGGTTGGTGCGGGAGAGGCCGGTTCTTACGACTTCGCTTTCATAGATGCCGATAAAACGGGCTACGATATATACTACGAATACGCGCTGACGCTTTTGCGACAGGGCGGGCTCGTCGCCATCGATAACGTGTTGTGGCATGGTGCAGTGGCAGATCCGTCCAACCAGGAAGCGGACACAGTCGCCATTCGAAAAGTCAACGAAAAGCTGGCCACCGATGAGCGGGTCACACTCAGCCTTGTACCTATCGGCGACGGTTTGACGTTGGCACGGAAACGATAAAATATTTCGTCAAAATGACGAAACGTTACCGAAAATATGGTGGCGGACGGTATCCCCGATTTTAAGTCCTAATCGTTCTACCGTACCGGCTGGCACCTCTAAGACAGCCTGAACCGGTTGGCGAGGACCTATCGTCCGCTCGGAGTGCGGAACAGCATCCTCGGCGATATAGGCAATTTCGCCATTACTACGAATAAAGAGCATGTCTAGAGAAACGAACGTATTTCTCATCCAGAACCGCGGCCATTGAGGGCTCTTATAGTCGAAGAGCATGCCGTGGTCCGGTGGCAGATAATTCCGGTGCATCAGACCGACTGCATGTTCGTCCGGCGTATCCGCTAGTTCCACCGAAAAATGGTGTATCGACCCGTTACTCTCTATGGCAAGTAGGGTCTGAGGAAGAGATTGCGCTTTGGCAGGGTCCAACGGTTCGTAGGGCCGGTGGCCTTGCGCGGATACCCCGGGAAGGACTGCAAAAAATAGCGCCAGCAATAACGCAAGCGCACGTGCCCATCCAATTGCCCGCTGGCGCATCCGACGGATGATTTCAGTCCACACTTTGGGCATCCAGGGATGAACGTTCACGGGTTTGCGTGCGTGATTTCTCATCACCTTGGGGCGAAGAACGCGGTGCGCCACAGGAGCGTCGGGCTGCGCGGATTTGATCCCGGACCGGCGGCGAGTCAAGCCTTCCGCACCGTAGAACTCCGCCATCGCTTCAAAGACGATTTCCCTACCTGCCCCGACCGCGAACGCGTCCGCATACGGCGCGTAACCGCGAAGCAGCTTGTCGAGATGGTCCACCGAATGGGCACCAAATTGTCGCCACACACTGTCAAGGACATGGCGGGGAGCCTCGTCTATGGGCGCAGTGTCAACCATGGACCGCCCGCGCGCAAATGCCTTGAATACCGTGGGCTCGATTGGGCCCTCCTCAGCGACAATGAAGGTTGCCGGCATGAGCTTGCCCCCGCGCTGCAGAATGCCGTAATAGGCGTAGGCGAGATACAAAATCCGATTCATTTTCTGCGACTGCAGGTATTCACCGTCGTCGGTGGCCCTGTCCAGCAACCAGAACGCAACTTCAAAGCAGGATTCGACAACCGTCGGGCGCATCCCTAAGCTTCCAATTTTCCAATTTAGCATTCCGGGTCACGTCCCATAATGACCGGGACAACGGTTTGAGCCAAGTGTGCCGCATACGTAAAATGAGGGGGCTGTCCGAGGAGACTTTCACGACCAGCCAGCCTGTTGAGGTCAAGATGTGTACTTATCCTGTGCTCAATATTTTAAGAAATTCTGTTAGATGTGTCAGCGGCGTTACTGTTGCCTTAGCATGCAGTATACTGATTGGCTATTCTAGTACGCCAAGTGCAGATGAGCCACTTCAGTTTAGTGATCTGCAGAGAGTTACCGACTGGCGCAAAGGAAATAACGCCATGCTTTTCGTGCACGGTAAAGATGAGCAATGGTATGAAGCGCAGTTAGATTCAGCGTGCATGAAATATGCCGCTTCGGGTGACGTACGATTTATTACTGAAGAGAGGCCGGAGCCGGTTATTACTGAAGCCGGAGAGGTACATCGTCGCGTCAGCAAGGTGATCGTTGGGCAACGAATTTGCACTGTAACATCCCTAACAAAGATCAACGATCCGGACTTTGAAAACTCTACTAAGCCCTAAGGTCCCCCAAAACTTTCGCTATCGCATCGGCCGCCCGTGCGGAAGCAGGGGTCGAATGCTGATCGAACGTCGTCCTAAATCCCTGCTCCTGCATAGACCAATATTTGGAGTGATCTTTTTGTGAATTCCGGAGACAAGTATCCAAAACCGCAACACTATCTATTACCGGACCAAAGTTCCAAAAAGCGTAATCCGGATTTCCTTGCCAAGCTGCATGATGAGAATTGAGGAAGATGCAAGGCCGTGGTTTTATGAGGAATTCGTAAATTTGACTGCTTACGTCGCCGATGTATATATCGGCAGCGCGGGTATACGTCATGTCCAGGCTCGCTGTGCTGCCTGTATCAACAAGTATATTCGGGCACCTAAGGTATTTTTCAGGGAGATTGCGCCGAAAACGCGCCGAAAACCCTTCGGCCGAAATATGAATTCGTCGGAGAAATAGCATGACATGGGGCGCAAAAATCAGATTGTAGTCTTTGGAATTATAAAAATATTCGAGAACTTCCAAGCCCAATGAATACCATGACGATAGGCGAGGTTCTGGATGGGGGTTGTACAAAACAACTGGCTTATCATCAGGAAATAAACTTGGGTGGGCGGCAAAATCAGCGTTAATAGTGTCGAACTTCGAATATCCAACGACTGCGATTTGGTCTTCACGTAGGTAGCCAAGCTCAAGGTAGCGGTCGCGTTGCTTAGCTCCGGGCAAGAGCACCAGATCATTGCCGGCAAATGACGGTTGAAATCCTATTGATCGATCACCACCGCCATGGTCGATTCGAATAATTTTGAGATGTTCCAGCCCCTTCAAATTCTTCAGAAAAAGGCTTGTACCCTCAGTAACGACGAGAGCATCGAACTCGGCAATAAGGGATTTGTTGCAGTAAAGTTGATCAATCCTGCTGAACGGGATAACCGCGTCGACCAGCCGAGCGAACGGCCTATGCCAAGCGGGAATCTTGAGGCTCACAAACGAGCAGCGATGATCGATACCTGGCCCAACAACTTGACGAACAACCTCAGATAGAGTGTTGGAAGTCGCAAGAACCGTGGCCTCTACAGATGGATATCGTTTAATGAGCTCTGGAATAACAGCAGCGCTATGGCGGACTTGGTGCCCTGCTTCGTGATTGTACAAGAAAGCTATGCGGCGGTACTCTCGGACGTCATCGGCACCACCCGCCTGCGAACGCGGTGCTGCAACTACATCTGCAGCAACGTTCATGTGTGCGCTGGTGCCACGGCAGTACCCCCCTTACTCAGAACCGCCTCAGCGATGGGTATATGTTCAGGCCGGTCTACATCCATTGCCGCAACAGGATCAGTTAATATTACAGCTTTTACTCTCAGGCCCATGGAGCGAGAAATCGCAGCGAAAGCACCTTCAAGGTCGAGCTGACCAAACAGCGCTCTAAATAGGGTAGATAAGCCAAAGTAGGATATTAGGTGCCATGGATGTTTTCGTCGGTCCTCGACTTCGCACCACATCCTCGCCGCCCTTGAGCCAACTCCTGACATAAGCGCAAAAAGATTACAACCACTGTAGCCATTGCCTTTTAGCCGAATATATGTTCGTCGAGCGTATGGAAATGCTGCTCGAATATCGCGCTCGGTCGCGACGCCCACGCTGACATCCGCATCATCTAGTAACAAGGTAGCCTGACAAAATTGCTCGAGAGTTTGAGCTGTAAGAAGTGGGCTATCAGCGGTCGTGACAAGCAAAGCTCCCTGCAGAGGTAATGTTTCCAGGGCGGCGACAACACTTGCCGCTGGACTGCCCGCGCCTTCAGTATAACGAACTCGATCTCGGTGATCAGAGGATGAACACCATTCGCAAACC
This sequence comes from Rhodospirillaceae bacterium, assembly GCA_963662375.2. Taxonomy (GTDB): domain Bacteria; phylum Pseudomonadota; class Alphaproteobacteria; order Rhodospirillales; family Rhodospirillaceae; genus UBA11612. Next base: position 238,903 of record CAXXRP010000010.1, on the reverse strand, counting down.
GCTGAGTAGTCAGAGATTTCTCGCACACGGTTTGCCACCACTGTTACCGACCCGACGCTAGGAGTGGACATCAACGTATCGAGAACATGAAGAATCATTGGCCGGCCATTGAGGCTCAGCAGCGCCTTTCGATTACACGGTGATATCTCAGCCAAGAGATCAGCAGCACGATCGCCCGCCAGTAAGATTGTGGAGAACGAACCTGTCTCAGGCATTCCATTTTCTGCCATCTTCGCCGAATCCGTACGTCTCTGGATTATTAGAACGCTCCATGCCTACCAATCACTTTATCTAAGTCCTCACCCATAATGACAACATAACGCACCTCAAATTCTTTCCTCAAAGCCACCATGGCCGCGTCGCGAAGACTTGGCCACTGGTCCTGGGGAATGGCCAAGACACCGTCATCATAGGCATAAATATAGTCACCATTGTCGACCGTGTTCCCACCAATTGTAATCGGGCGATTTATAGCATGGACCGTGCCCTCGTACTCAATATCATCATAGTATATCCCGCAAGCAAAGACGCAAAACTCTAAACTATTTAGCTCCGAAGAATCTCTGGTAAAGCTATCGACGAGGGCGCCAACCGCGCCGGAGCGGATTGCAATATTAGTGTCCTGCCCCTTAAAACTGGGCCAGAACTTGTTAGAGTTTTGGGCTAGATTTGGGAGGGTGGTAGACGGCCCGGAAGCGGTATTCGGATGAAGACATATTGCATCTGCTGCGGCAGATTGAGCTAGATTTGAACACGGGTGGCGATGTTGGAAGTACCTGCCACAACGGGCATTACTTCACCTCCCCTTACTTGGCTAACTTGGACTAGAATTTCCGATACATTGCCCTAGTGGTTGGGGATTAATAAAATATTCTGGCGACCTTATTCGGCTAGCATTTCGAGCTCCCGCCGACCAAACAGCTTTCAGGTTCATATCGATCTTGCAACAGGCCACATAAACACAATGAACACCCAATATACAACCAAGCCCACTCCTCCGACGATCCGTTTGGCTGACTACACGGCACCTCCCTACCGCGTAATATCTGCTGATCTATCTTTTAACCTTGATCCAGAGCGCACGATGGTGCGCGCCACACTAGAAGTTGCCCGGGCTACGGAAACGGAAAGTTCCGCAACACTTGAGTTGAATGGCGAAAGCCTAGATTTGATTAGTATTGCTCTAAATGGCAGGAAACTTTCGGTGAGTGAATACATTTTGACCGGCAATATTCTAAAAATCCTATCGCCACCCAAATCCTTCACGTTGGATACAGAAGTCGCGATTGCACCTGAAGGCAACGAGGCTCTTGAAGGTCTATTTCGATCTAACAACGTCTATTGTACTCAGTGCGAGCCGGAGGGATTTCGGCGCATTTCCTTCTTCCCCGATCGCCCAGACGTCATGACAACATATCGCACAACGATTATCGCGCCCAAGGATGGGTATCCCGTGCTGCTGTCGAACGGAAATTTAGTTGATAGCGGTGAAATGGAAGGTGGGCGACATTTTGCAACTTGGTATGACCCTTTCCCAAAGCCATCATACCTTTTCGCATTGGTCGCAGGGGATCTGGCATATATTGAAGACAATTTCAGAACCGTATCTGGCCGGGTTATCCAACTTCGCATTTACATCGAACATGGAAAGGAAAGTCGCTCGCGATATGCAATGGAGTCTTTAAAGCGTGCCATGAGATGGGACGAGCAGGCGTATAGCAGAGAATATGATCTAGACGTTTTTAACATCGTCGCGGTAAGTGATTTCAATATGGGAGCGATGGAAAATAAGGGACTCAATATTTTCAATGACCGCTTCATACTTGCGGATCCGGAGACAGCGACCGATATCGATTACTATCTTATCGAATCGATTATTGCGCACGAGTATTTTCATAATTGGAGTGGCAATCGCGTCACGTGCCGCGATTGGTTTCAGCTCTGCCTAAAAGAGGGTTTGACTGTATTTCGTGATCAAGAATTTACAGCAGAAATGCGTAACTCGGCCAACAAGCGCATTGACGATGTCAGTGTATTGCGAGTTTCTCAGTTTAGGGAAGATGCGGGGCCGCTTGCCCACCCGATTCGACCTGATAACTATATAGAAATAAATAACTTCTACACTTCAACTGTATACCAGAAAGGAGCTGAAGTAATTCGAATGATGCAAACAATCCTCGGCAAAGAAAAATTCCGCAAAGGTATGGATTTATATTTTTCCCGATATGACGGTCAAGCAGTCACGTGCGATGATTTCGTTGCCACAATGGAAGAAACATCCGGGACCGATCTCAAACAGTTTAAGTTGTGGTACAGTCAGGCAGGCACACCGCACGTTGAGATTGACGAATTTTTTGATCCTCAATCCGGTATCTACAAATTAACGCTACATCAAAATTGCAAGCCGACCCCGGGTCAGCCAATTAAGGAGCCATTCCACATTCCTCTAGCCATCGGACTTATAGACGAGTTAGGGACAGAAATACCATTACAAACTGAGGGCGATGACCAGGCGCACTCAACGGGCACCGTCATTCTTGAATTAAAGGAGCCCACAGGGGTTTTCATTTTCGAGAATGTAAATTCCTCCAATCCGCGCCTATCAATTAATCGGAGTTTCTCGGCTCCCATCACGATGGCGCGGAAGCAGACATCCTCAGATCAAGCTTTCATGGTGGCCCGCGACTCAGATCCGTTCAATCGCTGGGCAGTCGGCCAGGAATACTCGACAAGCGTAATTTTGGACATCCTGGATCATCTAGTGAAAGGGCATACGCCAAGCCTCGATCCCGCATTCCTGGATGCCATGGGAAAGGTCGCAGTTGATACTAGCCTAGACGACGCATTTAGAGCATCGCTACTGGAACTGCCGACCGAGGACTACATATCTACATGCATGGCTGTAGAGGACCCTATCAACCTACATAAGGCTCGCAAAGTTGCCCGCCGACAAATTGCGGCTCACCATCGCAAAATATTCGACGAACTATACAATGGACTGCGAACCGATATTCCCTATGCTCCGGACGCGGCCGGCATGGGCCGTCGCATGCTCAAGCGAGTGAATCTGGGCTATATCGCCGCACTTGAAAGCCCCGAAACAGCCGGGTACGTCAAAGACCTGTTTGACAATGCCGACAACATGACTGAGCGAATGGACACACTCGATATCTTGAACGCAACTGATACGCCCCAGCGTTCTCAAGCTCTCCAGGACCTATATGATCGGTTCGAAAACGACCATCTCGTGGTCAACAAGTGGTTTGCCCTTCATGCAAGCTCCCCTTTACCAGGCACCTTGTCAGTAGTGAAAAAACTACTTGGTCATCCCGCATTTGATCTCAAGAACCCCAATAAGATTCGCGCTCTAGTGGGCACTTTTACAAATTTGAACTCTGTCAACTTTCATGCGATAGACGGATCGGGATATAAGTTTCTTGCGGACCGCATTCTCGAGATTGATAAATTTAATCCGCTGATGGCCGCGAGACTGGTTCTGCCTTTGGGGCGGTGGAAACGTTTTGCACCAACCCGGCAATTACAAATCAAAACGCAACTAGAGCGCATTATCACCGCACAAACGCCTTCACGAGACGTATACGAAATGGTTGGGAAAAGTCTGGGCAGATAAATGCGACTTCTCTATCACATGACGCACATGCAGGTTATCAAAGTTTCCATATACAAAGAGCGTTTTTACCTAAAATGTTGTTGCGGGTAAGCTCCCGTGAACCTTTATCGACGGATGAACGATTTGATTGGTCCAAACTCTTAAGAAGGATATTATTATGGTAGTTCAAGGAAGACGCAAAGTTCTTGGTATCGCCACGTTGGTTATAACCCTTGCAACATCTACAATGAGTATTGCTGACGATCACACAAAGGGTAGCGTTAATGAAATCAAGATCAAGAGCGTAGTTTCGGCAAGTCATCGTAGCGAAAGCAATATCGCGCGCGACAAATACAGACATCCATTTGAGGTGTTGAAATTTTTTCGCATTAGGGATGACATCGCGGTGATGGAGATTTGGCCGGGTGGGGGCTGGTGGACGGAAATTCTTGCACCATTCCTTTCGGAAAATGGCCGATACGTAGCGGCGCATTTTCCCGATGAAGGTGGTCCCCCATATTACAGCCGGTCGCTGAGGACATTTAAGTCAATGCTATCCGAAGACCCCAACACCTACGGCAAGGTGGAAGTCACAGTATTGACGTCGGGCGCGGATGCGTCCGCGCCTGCGAAATCGGGGTCAATGGATCTTGCGCTCACGTTTCGCAATGTCCACAATTGGATGTCGCAAGGGTCGGCGCAGGAGGTGTTCGCAACAATATTTGAATCGCTTAAGCCTAGTGGCTATCTCGGTGTAGTCGAACATCGGGCCTCCACAAACGCTCCACAAGATCCCAAAGCGAAATCAGGATATGTGCGTGAGGATTATGCGATAAGCCTGATCGAGAAGGCGGGATTTAAACTGGTCGCGAAATCCGAAGTTAATGCGAATCCAAAGGATACGAAAGATTATCCCGGCGGCGTATGGACGCTGCCCCCGTCGTATCGCGCAGGAGATGACGAACGGGAAAAGTATTCAGCGATCGGCGAGAGTGATCGGTTTACATTGCTGTTTCAAAAGCCTGAGCGCTAAGGGAGAAAAAAGTAGCCACAGGGCCAATCACTATGTGCCGTCCGCGCTGGTTCGGCAGAACTGATTATTCTGCTTGAGCTTAATGCACGCCGCTTCAGCGTCGGCCACTAACGCAAAGGTACCCGTCATCAATCGATAAAAAATGCCTTGGTCGGCCCCAACGAAGCAGCGAATGCTATCGTTCTAACTTTCGGTCGCATCTTCTTCTGAAAGGCCTACGCCACGGAGGCGGCGCCGATCACCACAAACACTAACGCCTAAATCAACGCGATAAGCGCCATACTAATGACCAGTGAGCGGCGCGCGGCTACGGGATTCGAAACTGTAAAAGTTCGCATGAGGATGTGGGGCATCCCAGGGATCCCCAGACACAACGCAATGGCAAGGGATACAACCGCAATCGGCCCCATGTTCATGCCGCCAGGCTGGAATAAGTCACGGCCGCGCCCATGGACGGCCGCCGCTTTCGCATAGAGGGCGTTAAGATCAAAACCGATATGCGCCAAAGCCAGAACACTCAAAAACACAGGCGCGCAAACAGGTAAAATCGCCTTGGTGACTTGAACCCACGTGGTCGCCAACATTCTGCCAAACGAAACATACGTAACCATGAGGGTTCCAACGATGACGACCGAGGTGCTGTAGGGAATCCCGAACAGAATTTCGATCAGGCTGCCCGCGCCGATCATTTGCGACATCAGGTACATGAGTGTTATGGCCAGCGCCGCTATGGCGGCAAAAACACGGATGGGCACAGGCGAAAGACGCACAGCGGCGATGTCCGCGAAGGTAAAGCGACCTAAATGCCGCAGGGGCCCTGCGATCAGACCGAGCATGAGGATGAAACCCGCAAGGGACGCGAAGAAGTAGATGTTGGTGTCATAGCCGGATGTCTAACATCCCGACTGCGCCAAGCACTATCGCGGCCGACAGCAGGTCTCCTGCAATGGCGAAACCGTTCTGCCAGGGCTTAATATTGCCGCCAGCCGCATACAGGTCCGAGCGCGTGCGGCTGCGCCGCGCCGCCCCTACGGCCTATGAAGTCCAAAAACGCTCCAGCAAGCCACTGTAGACGTTTGGGAACGCAGCCCGTTTGGAACCGAACGGCTAATAAAAGAACTGGCGAAAATGGTAGCGGAGGAGCGCTACGGACTACAGCGTGGCAGCTTCCCCGCCTTAATTTTCTGTCCAAAATTAATGCTATACGTAAGGTAGCACTTGACCAGCTGTTTGCTAGAGGTGATTGCGGGGACCCGCTACTAGCGTTGCCTACACCTGAGTGAAGCGTGGAGCATTGTCAGAGGAAACTACTGTCTGCGAAGACTATGCGGTGCATTCTCTTCGCTCGAGCCCCTGATTGCCGTGTTAACCAAAACGGTAAGGGAGTACTGTTTGAAGGTCTGAAAAACCAACTGAGCAACAAGCGGAGGTAAGTTGTGACACTCAGAATTAATCAGGAGGCGCCAAATTTTACCGCTGAGACAACCGAAGGAACGATCACCTTCCATGACTGGATTGGGGACAGCTGGGCTATTCTCTTTTCACACCCCAAGGATTTTACACCGGTGTGCACCACCGAACTCGGTTACATGGCGGGGCTCAAGCCAGAATTCGACAAACGCAATTGCAAGGTCGTTGGCCTAAGCGTGGACCCTGTGGACGGGCATAAAAAATGGTCCAAGGACATCGAGGAAACCCAGGGTCACGCCGTGAACTACCCACTCATCGGAGACACTGAACTCAAGGTGGCGAAGCTCTATGACATGCTGCCGGCCGAGGCAGGTGATGCCGCAGAGGGGAGGACACCAGCGGATAACGCTACCGTGCGGTCGGTATTCGTCATGGGACCGGACAAGAAAATTAGGGCAATGTTGACCTATCCTATGAGCACCGGTCGCAATTTCGATGAGATTCTGCGGATATTGGACTCATGCCAGTTGACGGCAAAACACCAAGTTGCGACACCAGTCAATTGGAGGCAAGGCGACGATGTCATCATTGTTCCTGCGGTTTCGGATGAGGATGCAAAAAAGAAATTCCCAAAAGGATGGAAGGCGCCAAAGCCGTATCTCCGAATTGTGCCGCAGCCGCAATAGAGATCAGTTGCTTGCCAGCTCCACCGCCGCAAGGCCAACGCCACCCGCCGCACCGGTCACGACGAGAGTTTCGCCTAGCTGCAAACCGCCCCGATGGGTGAGCGCGAAATGAGCGGTGCCATAGGCCATGGGAAAGCTAGCCGCAGTGATAAAATCCACCTCATCAGGGAGGGGCACAACATGGTCGGGCGTTGTGATGAGTTCCTCGGCGTAGGCGCCGCCGAAACGGGAGACAGCCATCACCCGCTGACCGACTTTGAGATCAGTGATCTCCGCGCCCACCTCGACGATTTCGCCAACACATTCCAGGCCGGGGGCGAAGGGGAATTCAGGCTTTACCTGATATTTGCCCGCGACCATGAGAGTATCGGCGAAATTGACTCCGGCGGCATGCACACGCAAGCGCACCTGCCTAGATTTTAACGGTGTGCTGGGCAGATCGGCGACTTTGAGCCGGTTTGACTCGCACCATTCACGGCAAACAACAGCGCGCAACGATTTCTCCCTACATCTCTTCGGTATCGGCGTCCGGTTCCGGCACTGGATCGCGCATTGTGACGAATTCCTCCGCCGTCGTGGGGTGAATGCCGATGGTGGCATCGAACTGCGCCTTGGTGGCCCCGCACTTCAGCGCCACGGCCAGCCCCTGGATGATTTCCGGCGCGTCCTCGCCGACCATGTGAATGCCCAGGACCTTATCCGTCTCCTTGTCCACAATCATTTTTATCATGATGTACTCGGCACGGCCCGAAAGCGTGTGCTTCATGGGCCGGAAACGGGAGATAAACACGCGCACAGCGCGACCTTTGCGCGCCGCGGTTTCCGTCAGGCCGACCACGCTTACGGGCGGCTGGCTGAACACGGCGGAGGGAATATTGGCGTAATCGAGGGTAATCGAGTTGTTCCCAAAATTGGTCTCGGCGAACACGCGTCCTTCGTTGATCGCGACGGGCGTGAGATTGACGCGGTCGGTAATATCGCCGATGGCGAATATACTCTCGACGCTCGAGCGGTTCCATTCGTCCACTGCCACAGCATTCTTCTTTGTGAGCTTTACCCCCAGTTCTTTGAGGCCAAGCGTGCCCGTATTGGGGGCACGGCCCGTTGCGTACATGACGCAATCCACCACCAACTCGTCGCCTTGATCGAAAAAGACCGAGTAACCATCCTTGGTTTCCTCGATGGAGCGCACGACGCAGTCGCGGTGAATGCGAACGCCTTTTTTTTCCATTTCCTCTGCCAAGGTTGCGCGCACATCGTCATCGAAACCGCGAAGGATTTGCCCGGCGCGGATGACTTCGTGCACTTCACTGCCTAGGGCGTTGAAGATGCCAGCGAATTCCACGGCGATAAACCCACCACCAACGATGAGAATGCGTTCGGGCCGCTCCGGCAAATCCAACGCCTCGTTGGAGGTGATGACGTGCTCCTTGCCCGGCACGCTCGGGATGGCCGGCCAGCCACCAGCAGCCGCGAGAATCTTGTCCGCCGTCAGGTGTTTGCCATTCACCTCCACGGTATTAGGATCGACCAGCACACCACGCCCGCTCACCAGTTTTACGCCAGCGTCCCGAAGCATGCGCTGATAAACGCCTTCCAGCCGGTCCAACTCTTTGTCCTTGGCCGCCACCAGGGCGCCCCAGTCGTGGCGCACGCCGTCCACGGACCAACCGAAGCCCACAGCGTCTTCGAAGTGCTCGGCAAAATGAGCGCCGTAGACTAAGAGCTTCTTGGGTACGCAACCACGCATGATACACGTGCCACCAAAACGATTTTCCTCGATCACCGCGACCTTAGCACCGAAACGAGCCGAGAGGCGCGAGGCGCGCACACCGCCAGAACCCGCCCCTATGGTAATAAGGTCGTAGTCGTATTGCGACATGAGAGAATTAATCCTCGCCTTTTTCGGCGAAGATTTCCCGCGCGGCGCGAAATCCTGAAATGGCGGCGGGAAAGCCCGCGTAGATGGCGGCCTGGAGCAACGTCTCCCGAATCTCCACCTTGCTGCATCCGTTGCAAAGTAAACCGCGTAGATGAATTCTCAGCTCTTCCATACGGCCCAGCGAAGCCAACATGGAGATGTTAAGTAAGCTTCGAGTCTTGCGGTCCAATCCGTCCCGCGCCCACACCCCGCCCCAGACTAGACTTGTAATAATTTCTTGAAGCGGCGCACCAAATTCATCCGCAGTCGCCATCGCCTTGTCTACATAGTCCTGGCCCAGGACATCAGCACGAATGGCCTTGCCCTTCTCGAAAAGATCTTCCGGCATGCGGCTCCTCCTTGCGTATGATATGTCAGCGCATTTGGCGACAGCGCTACTCCACCGTCACTGACTACTTCGGTTAGGGGGTACCCGAGCAATGTTATCACCTATTTAACCTTCGACGTAAATCTGCGCACATCAAATCTTTGGGTTGCGCCCTACTCCCCGCACCAACAATTTCTTTACGATACGGTCTCCGATTTTCGAGACCAAGGTTGGACATTTAAGAAGATAGCAGACTGGTTGAACGATGAAGGATACACTTCAGCAAGAGGGAAGACATTCGATAGTTCTCATGTGCACTCGATCATTAAGAAAAAACGCATTCGCGATCAGAGGACATCGAAAGAGTGTAAAATGACTGTATCCAATTTTGATCTCAGGTTCGTGGAAAGGATGCTAATCAACCAAGTTTAATTTTTTTATACTCATTAAGTCGAAAATTAACTTCATATAGGAATACCTCGACATTCTTAATCACTTTTTGAGCATGGTATAATTTGTCATCAAATTTTCCGGCAACAATAATACCCCTTACATTTTCATTATGTAGATTTTCCAAAACCCATCCCATGTATCTAGTAACTTGACCTACGGTATCGTCACTAGTTTGGTTTCTTTTTAACTCAATTACGACGTAATCCTTTGAGACCTTGTCGACTGCCAGGATATCGATATTTCCTATGCTGGTTCTGTATTGCTGACTTTTCAGTTCGCCATCTTCGACGATGAGATCGTACTTTTTCCAGAATTCCGTATTATCCCAATTTTCAATTATAAAATCTTCGAGTTGCTGCTCCATATAAAATAGACCTTTACTCAGGTCCGAAGTCTCGTCCTTTACTGCAATATCCAAGTAATTTTTATACTTATTTACTAAGTTTTCTAAATCACTAGAGATGATTTTTTTATCTACTTCCTGTTCGTCAACAAAATAACGCACTACATTATTTTCAATCTTTGGCACGTAATGTTTATAGACGTACGAATCTCCATATCGGAAAGGATTATCTATAAACTCTGAGATCTTTTGAGACGAATTATGTATTTCATATGTCCAGGTATCTTCTGGAACAACTGTTTCACTTATTCCATATGTAAGGACAAGGATATTTTGTTTTTTATAAAAAAGGTAAACAGGGTAATAACCATTACTAGTGGACATACCCGGACCCAAAAGGGAAATCCAAGGAACATGGGTAGGAGTGCCCATCCCGAAAGAAACTTTTATCTGTAAATCTTGAATCTCTTGGGGATAAAGGTGTTTTGTTTTTAGGTTCCGGTGGAAGACTGAAGTATAAAATTATCTAAGAATTTAGTTTCAATCATTTCTAGTACCCCCCAACCGAACTACTCCACAGTCACGCTTTTGGCGAGGTTGCGCGGCTGGTCCACGTCTGTACCCTTGAGCACAGCAATATGATAGGCCAGGAGTTGTACGGGCACCGCAGCAATAATCGGCATCACAAACGGGTCCAATTTCGGCATGCAAATAGCGTGGTGGGCGCTCTTGCCCGCCCGCTTAATACCCACCTCGTCGCTGATGAGAACCACGCGCCCCCCGCGCGCCACCACTTGCTCAACGTTAGAGAGGGTTTTTTCAAATAGTCCGTCCGAGGGCGCGATGACAACAACCGGGATGCCCTCATCGATCAGCGCGATGGGTCCATGCTTCATCTCGCCCGCCGCGTAGCCTTCAGCGTGAATGTAGGAAATTTCCTTAAGCTTCAAGGCGCCTTCCATAGCGATGGGATAGAGCAAGCCGCGCCCCAGATAGAGTATGTCGCGCGCGCCGACCATATCCGCGGCGATGTCGGCGATGGCCTCATCCATGTGCAACATATCCACCACGCGGGACGGCACTTCAACCAGCGCCGTGGACAAGCGCGCTTCCACGTCGGCGCCGATAGCGCCGCGCGCTTTGGCCAAGTTTATGGCGAAACAAGCCAGCGCCATGAGTTGGGTGGTAAATGCCTTGGTGGAGGCAACGCCGATTTCGGGACCAGCCAAAGTGGGCAGAACAATATCGGACTCACGCGCGACGCTGCTTTCAGGTACGTTTACAATTGAAAGAATGTGTTGCTTTTGCGTCTTGCAATACCGCAGCGGGGCCAGAGTATCGGCCGTTTCTCCAGATTGAGAAACAAATACTCCTAATCCGCCCGGCACCATCGGCGGCGTGCGGTAGCGGAATTCAGAACCGATGTCCGCATCCACAGGCACTTTCGCCAACATCTCGATCCAGTACTTGGCGACAAGACAAGCATAATACGCCGTACCACAGGCAACTGCAGTAATACGTTCTACAGCTTTCAAGTCGAAAGGCATCGGCGGCAGGGTTATCGAACGTGCCGCCGGATTAAACAGTGCGCGCAGGGTATCACCCAGCACCTGAGGCTGTTCGTAAATCTCCTTCAGCATGTAATGGGGATATTCACTCTTGCCGATGAGCGCGCCTGATAGCGCAGTTTGCGTGATCGGCCGATCAACGGTTTTGCCGGCGCTATCGCGCACCTCGGCCCCATCACGGGTCACGATAGCCCAATCGTCTTCCTCTAGATACGTGATGCGCTGGGTCATGGGCGCGAGCGCCATAGCGTCAGAGCCCAGATACATTTCACCATCGCCATACCCCACAGCCAACGGGCTGCCCCGCCGCGCACCAAACAATTTATCCGGCGTATCGGTGATGAGAATGGCGAGAGAAAACGCGCCTTCCAGGCGTCCCAACGCCGCACGGACCGAGCACTCCGGCGATTTACCTTCGCTCAGATATTGGCTGATGAGATGAACAACAACTTCGGTATCAGTATCGCTATAGAACGCATGTCCCTTGCCTTCCAGCTCGTCGCGTAATTCCTGGAAGTTCTCAATGATACCGTTGTGCACCACAGCCACGCGCCCGTTGGCATGAGGATGGGCGTTGCTCTCACTGGGCACGCCGTGAGTCGCCCATCGCGTATGGCCGATGCCCAGCGTGCCGTTCAGCGGGTCCGCCTTCACTCGCCGGGCGAGATTGATGATCTTGCCCGGGGCGCGCCGCCTGTCGATAGCGCCATCCGCCAGAGTCGCGATTCCAGCAGAGTCATACCCCCGGTATTCAAGCCGTCTTAAACCCTCGAGAAGACACTCCGCCGCGTTCGAACGTCCAATAACACCGACAATGCCGCACATGTCTATTTCTTCTTCTTTATTTTCTTTTTGGCAGTGCTCTTGGCCATCGCCTTTGCTTTGGCTCCTTGTTTCATCTTGCGGTATTTATCCGCAAAGCCTTCGCGGATTTCTTGACGCGACGAATTCACAACCAGCGCATTGGCAGGGACGTCTTTACGCACAACAACACCGGCACCTGTCATTGCACCCTCGCCTACTTTCACCGGTGCGACCAACACCGAGTTGGACCCTATGGAAGCACCTGCCCCGATGACCGTGAAGTGTTTGCCGAAGCCATCGTAGTTGGCGGTAATGGTGCCCGCACCGACGTTGGCCTTCGCACCCACTCGGGCGTCTCCCACATAGGACAGATGATTGACCTTCGCGCCTTTTTCCAAGACAGCCTTTTTCACCTCGACAAAATTGCCGACATGAGCGTCTGGTCCGATTTTTGCGCCTGGCCGAAGGCGAGCATATGGCCCGACGACAGCGCCCGCCGAAATATGCGCGCCTTCGAGGTGGCAAAATCCCTTGATGATCACATTATCATCCACGCTCACGCCCGACCCAAATACCGTGAAGGGACCAATTTCCACGTCGCGGCCAATCTTAGTGTCGGCGGAAAAATAAACGGTATCGGGGTCCGTTAGGGTCACGCCGTCGGCCATCGCGTTTTGGCGCAACCGCCGCTGCAATATTTCTTCGGCGCGAGCCAATTCGACACGGGTGTTAATACCCAACAACTCCTCGTTTTCGCCGTCCACCACGCCGCAAGCTAATCCGGCTTTACGCGCCAATGCGACAATGTCCGTGAGATAGTACTCTTTCTTAGCATTATCAGTCTTCGCATCGGCGAGCAGGCGCCACAAGGTGCCGGACTCAGCTAAGATGATACCTGAATTGCACAGACGCACCTCACGCTCGTCCGCCGTCGCATCTCTAGCTTCAACAATGCGCTCAAGACCATTCGCGCCGATGATCAGACGGCCGTAAGCACTAGGGTCTTCTGGGCGAAACCCGAGCACAACAACAGCATGGTTTTTCTTGCGCCGGACGGCACGCATCTTCTGTAGCGTCGCGCCAGCGATGAACGGCGTGTCGCCATAAACAATGAGGATGTCGCCCTTAAAAGCCTTGAGCGCACCCCTCGCCTGTAAGACCGCGTGGCCGGTCCCCTTGCGCTTGCGCTGCACGACGGTGCGATGGGGAGAAACACCGGCAACTACGTCGTCCATGTCCGGACCAACGACCACCACGATTGGCGCTATGCGCTCCGCCCCCAGGGTAGCCAGCACGTGGCTGATCATCGGACGTCCGCCTATAGCATGCAGAACCTTAGGCCGCGCTGATTTCATGCGCGTGCCCTCTCCCGCGGCGAGAACGATGGCGGCGGTTGGCAGCAGCGGAGACGGGCGAGCGCTCATTACAAACCGGGACAACTGATAAAGGCGGAAAATGACACGCCAACTTGACTTTATAAAGGCCCCCTTGCGGTAAAACGGTGAAGACCTGGTGAAAAATGTGTTACCCAGCCAATGGGTTGGGTATTCCTTGCCACCGCCCACACGGCTGGTGAGCCCGGTTGACAGACTCCGGACCGGGTCCTAAGACCGGCATCTCGCGCTCGGACGCTAGCCATCTATGCGCTTTCTCCGGGCCGGTCGGGCGGTTAGCTCAGCGGGAGAGCACACGCTTCACACGCGTGGGGTCACTGGTTCAATCCCAGTACCGCCCACCATTTTCATTGGAGACGCAAAGGCGGCGGAGATAGCGGCTTTTCTTACTTTGGGACCATGATCCCTGTAAGCCTGAAAGGCACTTTAAGAATGGCAATGTGGGCTGCGGGTTACCCGCGGGTTACTCTCTAAGAAGCGAATGAAAGATGATGCAGGACAAGCTTTTATTTCGGGGGCGGTTGTCGACCAGATCGCAGCGCCCATGGGTAGCAAATGGTCGTTAATGAAACTCTTGTTATAGTTATATCTGTGCAAGAAATCTCCAAGGCTGATATCGCTCTACTCTAACTCATCCAGGAGAGCGGGTACCTCGCGATAAAACCGTATCAGGTCTCCGACCATTTGCCAGAAGCGGGGCCGAACCACGTCGGTACGCTGCCCGAATAAACTGTTGAGGCCTGATCCGGAGTATTCGAAACTCCCACCTTCCAACGAAGCAGCGAAGGACATGTCCGAGTCCTTGGTGGGAACGCCCAGATGGCTGAACAAAGCCGTCAGATTCGGGTAATTGCGCTCGTGGTAGACTATGAAACCCGTATCAACCGGCGTGACTCCGCCGTCCGTTGGCACTTCTACAGAGTTACTGTGTCCTCCGATCCTGTCGCCTTTCTCATATACCGTGACGGAATGACGTTGATTGAGAAGCCAGGCCGCCGACATACCAGCAATGCCGGTCCCGATCACAGCGATGTTGAGCCCATGATTTTTGGAAGACTGTACGTGCTGCATTGGGTTAGTCTTGCGTTTAACCGGGGGTGGGCGGGATGATCCAGATTTTTCTATGAATACGGCGGCGTCGCCCTTTTGGATCACCACAAGCAAAGAAACAAGGCGCTGGAGATGAACCATTCGCGCTCCGTTCCCGTAAAAAGGGTCATGAATGGAGTTCTTGCACTCGATGTCGAGTCCCTGCAGGGTGTTTCCAGTTTTAGAACCTCCGCTGGCGAAGCCCGCGTGTACTGGCCGGCGGTTATCTTTCGTATTCGCCGCCCTCCCTCGAAATCGCGCGCGACAGGAACCCCAAAGTTTATGGTCGCTGATACTGATACTGATTTCTCGGCTGATCGGCTTGCTCAGCTCATTGCGGTGGTGGCGGACAACCAAGACAAGGAGGCTTTCCGTAGCCTTTTCGATTATTTCGCGCCGCGGATTCGAGCTTTTGTCTATCGCCAGGGAACGGACCCTGAAACGTCCGAAGAGATCGTACAAGAAACGTTTGTGAATATATGGAAGAAGGCGCGCCTCTTCGATCCCGCGAAAGCCGCAGCTTCGACCTGGGTATTTGCCGTTGCTCGAAACGTGGGGATTGATCTCTTGCGAAAAGCTTACCGGCCGACTCCTGATTTCAATGATCCGGCCTTTGTCAGGGACGATGAGGCCAACCCCCATCAACTTGTGTCTCGGGCGCAGGAAGCTACCCGATTGAGAGAGATTTTATCGGTCCTTCCAATGGAACAACAGGAAGTGCTTCGTCTCGCGTTTTTCGACGAGAAGACCCATCCGGAAGTGGCTGCAGAATTGGGAATACCGCTCGGAACCGTCAAGTCTCGAATCCGTTTGGCGCTCGGGCGCATTAGGTTAGAGCTGGGAGAGCAAATATGACGATCAATCACCATCCCAACGATGAATTGATCTTAGATTACGCTTCGGGTGCGCTGGGCGAAGCCTGGAGTCTTGCCGTTGCGACTCACATAGCCATTTGCCCGGATTGCCGTCATACGTCGTCACTTATGGAAGGGATCGGCGGCACTTTACTGGATGCTGCAGCACTGGAGCCGGTGAACGACAACGCATTCGATGCGCTTTCAGTGCGCATTAAAAACGTTGAGCAGGATGTTCGCAACCGTAAGTTAACGGAGTGCGCGAGCGCGACCATACTAGTTTTTCCGCAACCGCTTCGCGAATATCTCGGTTCGGATATTGAGGGCGTTGAATGGAAGCGCCTGGGTATGGGCGCCCGCCAAAAGATCATTCCCACGGCTGAAAAGGGCGCGACGGCGCGCCTTCTGCGTATTCCGGCAGGACGACCGGTGTCGGTGCATTCTCACAAGGGGTTGGAATTGACGCTCGTACTGTGCGGCGCTTTTTCCGATTCGACCGGCCACTACGGAGTGGGTGATTTTCAGGAAGCCAATGAGGAATTGCAGCACCAGCCCCATGCGGCGCCCGAAGGGGATTGTATCTGTCTAGTCGTGACTGACGCACCGCTGCGGTTTAAGAGTTTCGCTGCACGCCTCGCTCAGCCGTTTCTGAAAATCTAACTTATGACTATCGCGGTTTGGACGGAGGCTAAGGCAACGGCATGTGGCTTTTGAAGCTCTTTCTTCTGCTCGTAATCACTTACACCGCTGTCGTCCTGGTGATGTACGCCACCCAGACCCGGTTGCTGTTCCCGACCGGCCTAGCGGCAGTCCCCGGCCGGTCATTGCCGCCCAGCTCCGTTAGGCTTGAGGTCGCTACACCGGACGGTGAGAAACTTCTCGGCGTCAGTATACCACCCGCAAGAGACCGCCCCGGTGACTCACTAGTCATACTCGGCTTCGGTGGAAATGCTTGGAATGCGGAGGATCTCGCCGTTTATCTGCATGGCTTGTTTCCGGACGCTGAAGTCGTCGCTTTCCATTATCGCGGCTATCGACCCAGCACCGGCAGACCGAGCGCCGCCGGATTATTGGCGGACGCTCCGGTTGTCTACGATTATGTCCGCAGTATTATCGGCACAAAGCGCGTCGTCGTCGTAGGACTTAGCATAGGCACCGGCGTTGCAGCGCACCTCGCCAGCCAACGGTCGCTTGACGGCATGATCCTGATCAGTCCGTTCGATTCCCTCGAAGCTCTGGCACGCGAGCATTTTAGTTGGGTTCCGGTGGGATGGCTGCTGCGCCACCACATGCCGACACTAGAGCTTGTGCACGGCCTGACGACACCAATCGCGATCATCACAGCGGGTGATGACACAATTATTGCGCCGCGGCGCACCGAGGCGGTCCGGCGCGCAGTCCCCGCCCTCGTTCTAGACCGCACAATTGCTGGCGCGGGTCACAACGATCTCTACGCCCATCCCGCCTTTCCAGCCGCAATGGCCCTTGCATTGACGCGCATAGATCAGTCTTGGCGCAGCAAGGACAACGGTACGATTCGCGAGAGTTCGCCGACACGGCCTTGATCCCGGCCCCGCGCTATCCGGTGATAAACCAACGGCACCGTAGAAGGCGCTGGATTCCAAGACTTCGCGCGGACTCTGACTCTGTCAATCTTGGTTCGAATCTGTCCCAAATGATCTGACGACGCACATTATCGAGACCAGCGCAAAAATAACAGCCGCTAGTAGATGCGACCTCTTCCCCAAGCCCATGTGGCCCCCACCGTTATTCAGCCGCTTTTCTCCGACAATTCCAATATCAGCTGTCTGAGACGGCTAGCGCTCGCGGCGGTGGTACACGCGCTTGCGAGGCCTGCTCGTAGTCGTAAGCGATAGACAACAGAAAGTCCTCGGACCATGGCGTACCGACGAACGACAGGCCGACAGGCAGACCATCCAGGAGGCCCATAGGAACCGAGATCACCGGATATCCAGCGGTCGCGGCGGTATTGGTGGCTGAAGGCGGAAAGTCTCCCGGCTTATGTTCGGCCAAAAAGACTGAGTACGATGTGCCGTCGGGCGGGATCACCTCAGCCGGGCCGCCTGGCAAGGACACTAAGGCATCTAGGTTGTGTTCTTTCAGCAAGTGGTCGATGCCTTCCTCCATGGCTAGGCGTTTCCCCTCGTTCAAGACCTTAATGTACTCGGGGTTCTGGCGCCCGCCGTCCGTTTTTTCGGAGGCTTCCCAAATATCCATGGCGTGTGTGCTTTCAACCGGATGGGTCTTGCTGAACTCAATGAGATCGGCCAGCGAGCGCTCCGTCACCGTGTCCGGCGTACCGGCGAGGTACGCGTTGAGATCCTCCTTAAACTCATGGAGTAGAGTCGTGCGCATATACACGCTGGTATCGATCAGCGAGTCTAACGGTAATTCCACCAGCTCGGCGCCCTGTGCGGCGAGGACGCCAAGAGCTTCATTGAATAAAGGCGCGACCGCGTCGTTGTAGTTTGCACTGATGCGAAGTACGCCCAGCCGCTTACCCTGCAGCGCGGTATCGCTGAGAGCAGCGACATAGTCCTTCTTGTTGGCATCCGATTCCACCGACCACGGATCGCCCGGGTCGGTTCCTGCCATAACATTGAGCATCATGGCAGCGTCCCTGACAGTGCGCGTCATAGGGCCGGCAGAGTCCTGAGTCAAACTGATGGGTACGATACCGCGCCGCGAGACCAGCGCGATGGTGGGTTTAATGCCGACAACGCCATTCAACGACGACGGCCAGACAATTGAACCGGCGGTCTCGGTACCGACCGTACCGGCAGCGAAGCTCATAGCCGCTGAAATCCCCGAACCATTGCTCGATCCTCCAGCGGAACGGGTAATGTCATACGGGTTATGTGTACTGCCGCCGAACGGGCTTCCATTTATGCCCGTAATGGTACGGTAGCCGGCGAACTGAGATGTATTGGCCTTGCCTAATATAACTGCGCCGGCAGCGCGCAGCCGTTTGACCACTTCAGAGTCTACGGCAGGGTAGTTTTCTAGAAGCGCATACGAACCGGCTGTCGTGGGCATACCTACTGCGTCATGGTTATCCTTAAAAAGTATCGGCACGCCGTCCAGCGGACCTAGCTCCTGCCCCGCCGCGCGCCGTTGGTCGGACGCAGCAGCTTGTTCCAGAGCATCGGGCGCAATCATGATGACGCCGTTCAAGGGGCCGTCTAGGGCATTGACGCGATCAATGTAAGCTTGGGTGATCTCAGCTGAAATCGTCTTGCCGTCAGCGAGGTCTGCTGAAATTTGCGAGAGGGGCACTTCAACGACATTGTAGGGTTCGGGCGGCGCTGCCAGTTCTGAGCATGCGGCAAGAGAAAGAGCGGCGGCCAGTATGAGTCCAGTCATCAACGGGCGGTACGACATTTTTAACTCTCCATTTCCGAAGGTGCGATTTAGAGCCGATGCCTCATGGATTGTTCTAGTTTCTCCTTATCCGACGTAGCCCATTGTGGGTTGTCGGAGGCACGCGCATATCAGAAACCTAAACATATGCGAAAGCGTACCCCAAGGCGTTATCAGAGGAAACTGCCTTGTCCTAGCCCCGTTCACCGTCACCACGGCGAAACCACACATAGGTAAGCACCGCCAGATTAGGCCTGACTGGTCTGCGAAGGCCATGATATTGCGATCCTCAAGCTACAAGTCGTCTCCACTCGGCCAAGGCGGCGGGGCGACAGATCTCTTTAGAGACTCCATTCAGTCGACGGCTCTATGACTGCCCCAGGAGTTCTCATTTCCACACCAGTTGGCCCCCCAGAACTCTTAATCGTCGCATTTCATCAATTTCCGCGTTTGCGCATAAATCTTCCCTTCTTACACGTGGACGGACGCGCCGATTTTGCCCAAGCTGTAGCCAACAAGATGCGGGAGCGCCAATCGCTGCCGTGTGCTGATTCTGGGAGAAACACTATGAATACGAACAAAGGGCTGAACGGCCTTTCGCTGAAAACGATCATGATCGCCGGGCTAGTTGCGGTTAGCGTATCAGCGTGTACTCAAAAGGAGGCGGTAGCACCGGCACCGGCACCGGATTTGACGCCGTTGTCCATGGAAAAGGGCGGCATGGACCAGACCGGGCCCTATGAGGTTGTCGAAGGATGGTTCAAGCCGGGCATCGACCGCTGGGATCAGCCGCCTACAGCAGTTCTGGTGGACAATCCTGAGCGAATCTTTGTTGCTTTCGCAGGCCAACACATGACCCAGCCGAATTCGCTCATGCACACCGCTGACGGCAAGATAATGGACGAGCGCAGTACAACATCGGAACTGCCCGCGTCCGAAAAGAAACAGCTACATCAAATCGTGGTGCTGAACGGAAACGGTGAGATCATCGAGGACTGGAGTCAGTGGAACGATGTGTTTGGCCACATACCGCATTCGCTGGCCATTAATCCCTACGATCCCGAGCGGCACCTCTGGGTGGTGGATTTGGGACACCAGGTGTTCAAGTTCACCAACGACGGTAAAGAAATGGTGTTGCACCTCGGCGAAAAGAACGAGAGCGGTTGGAGCGAGAATCGTTTTAATATGCCGTCGTCGATTGCGTTTCTGCCCGATGGCACATTCCTGCTCGCCGACGGCTACGTAAATGGGCGTATCGCGAGGTTCGACGCGGACGGCAACTACATTTCTGAATTCGGCTCTAAAGGGTCGGGCCCGGGGCAATTCGATCTGGTTCATGCCATCACCATGGATGACCAGGGGCGCATTTATGCTGCCGACCGTCGCAACCATCGCATCCAGGTGTTCGACAAGGACGGCAATTTTATTGAAGAATGGCCGAACCTAGGTAGCCCAACGAAGGTGCGGGTCACGGAAGATCAGAAACTGTGGGTGACGGACGCGCAGTACACCCGCTTCGCCAAGTACGACCTTGATGGTCGCCTGCTAACCTATTGGGGTGTGCAGGGCGATGGCATCGGCGAATTCGACAATCTGCACAGCTTCGATGTGGACTCAAGCGGCAACCTTTATGTCGGCGATGCCTGGAACAACCGCGTTCAAAAATTCGTGCCGAAAGCCGATACCGATCCATTGCGACTCATCGGGCAACAGTACTTTCTGCCGAGCCACTAAAAGATTCAGCAATATAGACATCGTCCGAATCGAATGGACAAGCCGTTTATTAATTTTACCTACGTCGGGGGATGGGCAGAATGCAAATGCGCAATTGCCGCGATGGTTCGCTACATGGTGGGATGATAGAAGCTGATGCCGTAAAACTCATGCCGACCTGTGCCCACTTCTCTCGATAGCACCCCTGAATGTCCTTCCCCCTTAAAACTGACCCATATTTTTCTAGATTTTTGGCGTCTTCTTTCGCCGGGTTACTCGCAGGTTACAGTTTCTAGATTTCCGAGGGGTTCTGTGTGGTACCGGCTAATTCGTCAGAGTCAGATTCACAGCATAGTCCGACAATAACGCGCCCCGTGAAATCCGCGGCACTACAGGGAATTCAGCAGTATTCCCGACTGACTGGTAAACACGCGAATTTCGCGCTTCACACGCTTGGGGTCACTGGTTCAATCCCAGTACCGCCCACCATCTTATCTCAGCAGTTACTCACCGTTAGCGGCGTTCTTACTATTTCCCGTTCACGCCGAAGTGAAGAAATCGCAGAAAAGATAACTAATCAGAAAAAAGCTGTCAGCTTTAGGGATTGAATGGTGCGGCAAGGGCTTCGACCAACTTTCGAATCCGCGGTTGTGTCGCAGCAGGCAAATCGTCCAGTTTGATCGTTTTAGCCAAGCCATTCCTCAACAACTTGCAGCCTGAGACTCTCAATATCACGGCCTTCGCGAACCGGTTAGTTTTCCTCTGACAATGCCCTTTCGAGAGCTGAAAAGTTCGGCCAGCCAGGACCGAACAACTTTCACCAGCAGGCCAAATGCGGAAATGGGATTAGCAGCCTTTGGACTGTCCGTAGGTTGGGAAGAAGAATTGGTTCTTTCGGCGTTGATCTGCGATTTGAGGTTGTTGGCGAACTCAGTCGTTAGATGATTGGCAACGCCCCGGATCACGCCACTGGCTCGGCCATATTGGGCAACCGACCCGCTAAGATTCAGTGTTGTATCGACCACGACCCGAGTCCCATTCGCACTCGGCTCAAGGGCAAAACGAACTTTGGCATCAGCGCCGCCGCGTCCTTTCTCATCAACACCTCGGACGGCGGCACGAACGGACAAGTTCTCTTGATTTATTTCCTCGAACACGACGGTACCGCTAAAGACTAAGCTAATAGGCTCAATCCGAACGGAGACCTTGCCCTTATATGCTTTGTCGTCGACGACCTCCGTCAGTTCGGCGCCAACGTCGGATACAAGCCAGACGGATGGTTCGTCGCTGATTGCAGCGCCATCGCCCTCCCGCAATTCATCGCCATTGAGCGTGACTTCGCCGCGGGCGATGGGGACCCCGGGGCATGCCGCGGACGCTATTTACATCATCTGGCCGACAATGCGGTCGACTTGCTCGCCTGACAGACCTAGGGGGCGATTGCACAAAGGCCCGCTCATGCCGAGGATGGGCTCCAAATCGCCAAGCGCTTTTGCCTTCTTGTCCTGGAAAAACAGCCCCGTATAAATGGTATCGTCCCACTCCATGGCCTTCTCGCACGCGGCCTTCCAATCGCTGGTATCGTGATCTTCGTCTTCCAGCTTCTTCACCCGAGATTTGAAGAAATTGAAATCGTTATCGTGGTTGAAAGTAGGACAGGGGCTGAAAACCGTGACCAGCGAGAAGCCCTTATGTTCGATCGCTTTCTGCATCAGCATGGAGAGATGTTTGACGTCGCTCGAGAATCCACGCGCGACGAAGGTGGCGCCGTTCATAATGGCCGCCGTGACGGGGTTGTAAGGCGACTCAACGCTGCCGAAGGGAGTGCTCTTGGTCTTCATATCCTTGCTGCTCGTAGGCGATAGCTGACCCGTAGTGAGACCGTAGATCTGATTGTCCATGACGATGTAGGTGAGGTCGACATTGCGCCGCGCGGTGTGGGTGAAATGATTGCCGCCAATGCCGAAGCCGTCTCCGTCGCCGCCGGTGACGATGACGGTCAGCTCGTGGTTCGCCATCTTGGCGCCGGTGGCCACCGCCAAGGCGCGCCCGTGCAAGGTGTGCATACCGAAGGAGTTGAAAAATCCAGGGAAGTTTGAGGAGCAGCCGATGCCGCTGATCGTCAAGGTCTCGTGCGGCTTCAGCCCCAAATCCACGCAGGCTCGCCGGAGGCTGTTGAGAACGCCGAAATCACCGCATCCCGGACACCAGTCAGGATCGACCTTCCCTTTGAAGTCGTTAACCGATTGGGGATCAACGACCAGATCGTGGATGATAATTCCGTCCATTTTCGATCTCCTTAAACTATAACTTCTTGGTGGGGAACGAAATGGTCGGTATTGCCGCCCATCTGTTCCTTCACGCCGTCGGCGATGTGGTGGGGCATGAACGGCTCGCCGTCGTATTTGCGAATATGCCCGTCGACTTTCAAACCAGTTTCGCTGCGCATATACCGGAAAAACTGTCCCGAATAATTGTTCTCGACGATGATCGTCTTCTTCGCCGCATTGACGATCTCCGTCACCCGCTGGCTGTGGAAGGGGACGATCCACTTGATTTGCAGATGATTGGCGGTAATCCCCTCGGCTTCCAGTTGAGCAACCGCCTCTTTGATGACGCCATAGGTAGATCCCCACCCGATCAGCGTCACTTCGGCATCAGCAGGGCCTTCCAGTGATGGTGCCGCTATTGCCTCGGTGACACCGGCGAACTTCCGGGCCCTTTTCTCGACCATGCGCCTCCGCTTATGGGGGTTCGTAAACTCGTCGCTGATCAGAACACCATCCTGGTCGTGCTCGTCAGTGGCGACCACGTGGACGTAACCCTCGATGCCCGGGATTGCACGTGGTGAAATCCCGCTTTCTGTGTCTTCATACCTCAAATAGTGGCCGTTGGCCGTGCCTTCGGTGATCATCTCGCCCCGGTCGATGGTGGGTTGCATGTTGAGATCGTCGGCATCGAGGCTGAACGTACCCTCGGATATCAACAGGTCCGTAATAACAATGCCGGGACACTGATACTTATCGCAGAGGTTGAACATTTCCGGAATCGTGTTGAACGCGTCCAGCGCGTTCCACGGCGCAGCGATGAAGCGCTCGAAATCGCCTTGACTCGCTCCCAACACCTGCCAGAGATCGCCCTGTTCCGTCTTGGTAGGGACGCCTGTGGACGGTCCCGCCCGCTGTACGTTGATGAAGACGGCCGGGACTTCCATCATGGCAGCGGCGCCGATGGCTTCCGTCATCAACGCAAAACCGCCGCCCGAGGTGGCACACATGGATCTGGCTCCGGTGTGCGCGGCGCCGATGACCATATTGGCGACGGCGATTTCGTCCTCACATTGGCGCACCATGATGTTGAGGTCGCGCGCGTTCTGCGCCATCCAGTGAAGTACGCCCGTGGACGGACTCATTGGATATGCACAATAGAACTTGACCCCGGCAGCGGCACCGCCCATCGCGAGCGCCTGATTGCCGGTCCAAAGCGCTAGCGGTTTCGCGCCATTGGGAACGGCCTCGTCGAAAGGCTGGAGATGGGCTTCAGCGTGTTCGTAACCCGCCTGGGCGGCGTCCAGATTTTCGTCCAGAACCTCCTGCCCCTTGCGGCCGAACTGGAGCGAAAGGGCGTCGTCCAGAACTTGGAAATTAAGCCCGAGCAGGGAAGTGATGACGCCCAGCGCAACGCTGTTCTGGATGACCTTGTTGCGGCTGCCGTCGGTTAATTCCTTGACCGGTATGGGACACATATGAACGCCGGCGGCGGACACACCGGGGGTGATCGTATCGCTGTTGAAGGCCACCCGGCCCCCTGCCTCCATCAACCGAAGATGGCGATCCATGGTGTCCTGGTTGAAGCAAATCAGCATGTCCAGCTTGTCACCGTGGCTATACACATTGTCGTTGCTGATACGGACGGTCAGGAAGATGTGGCCACCGCGGACAATCGACTGATACGCGTTGTACGCATTTAGATAGAGCCCGCGGCGTGAAAATATCCGCGCCAAAATCGTTCCTGGGGTCGCGATGCCTTGCCCGGCAGCACCACCAATCGCCAACGCGAAATCAAACCGCTCTGCCATGCAGCTATTTTTCCTTTTTATTTCCCTCTTAGCAACAATAACGCGGCGTCAGAGTAAATGGCACTAAGATAGTCTTTCTAGGCGGCCCATATCTATACACGGTGTTGTCCGTTGTTGGTTAGAAACGAATAACTGTCGGGGGTTACGGGTCCCCTGCGCGAAGGAAAGCGATAGTTAGTCTAGCCATTAACCGCGCCTTGCAGGCAATTTTTATGCACAAGTAACACGGGGGACTTTGTCCGAGGAAAACGGCTTGAGCCGACAAATCGCGTCTCGTAGCGTCCTCGGATGAACAATCCCTTCCGCTATTTCAAGACCTCGCCCGAGATCATCCGCCTTCTATCGCCGGGTTACTTGTGGGTTACTGATTCTTGATTTCCGTGGGGTTCTGGGCGGTGCTCCCTATTTCGTCGGAGTTCGAATCTCGGAGAGGCACGACGACATCGCGTGCCGCGAAATCGGCGGCACTGGAACGAATTCTGCGGTAGTCCTGACTAACTGGCGGACATGCGAATTTCGCGCTTCACACGCGTGGCGTCACTGGTTCAATCCCAGTACCGCCCACCATTTTCATCAGATGCCCAAAGGCCGCGGAGACAGCGGCTTTAGCGGGTCAGCATCACGATTCCTATAATCCTGAGAAGCTCCTCAAGAAGGGCCATGAGCGTCGCGGGTAACTTGCGGGTTACAAGTAGGGTTTTATTTGGCAGCATTAAGCTTCCCATTTACCTAATCTGAATGGCGGGATAGACGGTATTCACGGGAAATAGGCAGAAGAGAGGGCAAAATATGGCCGACAACGGCAATTCCGAATGCTGCGGTCCGGGTTACGCTTCGCCGGCCGAAGCGATGAAGGCGCCGCGCGAGACGCTGCTCTATACCGTCGCGCTTTATATCGGCACCGGCATTCAGAAGCCGGATTATCTGGCCACGATCGATGCCGACCCCGAGAGCCCGACTTATTCCCAGGTCATCAACCGGCTTGAAATGCCAGGCATAGGTGACGAGTTACATCACATGGGATGGAACGCTTGTTCTTCCTGTCACCATGACCCAACTAAAGAGCGGCGCTATCTGATCGTGCCCGGGGTTCGAAGCTCCAACCTGCATATTGTGGATTGCGTGACCGATCCTAGGAAACCCCGACTGCACAAGGTGATCGAAGGCGCCGAGATTAAGGAAAAGACTAATCTCTCTGCTCCACATACGGTGCATTGCTTAGGCTCCGACATCATCATCTCGATGCTGGGTGATGCGAAGGGCGAAGCGCCTGGCGGTTTCCTACATCTCAATGAGAATTTCGGGATCGTCGGGCACTGGGAGAATGACTTGGCCGGCATGAAATTTAATTACGATTTCTGGTACCAGCCGCGGCACAACGTCATGGTCTCCAGCGAATGGGCAGCACCGAATACCTTCATGCCCGGCTTCGACCTGGAGGAAGTTGGTCTCCTAAAATACGGCCGCGAGATCCACTTCTGGAATTTCACCGAGAAGCGGGTAGAGAACTCGGTTTATCTCGGCGAAGATGGTCTGGTTCCGCTAGAAGTCCGTTTTCACCATAATCCAGATTCAAGCCACGGCTTCGTGGGCGCTGCGCTCTCGTCCAATGTCATCCACTGGTACAAGAAAAATGGCGAGTGGATCGTTGAGAAGATCATCGACGTGGAAAACGAACATCATCCTGAATGGCCCATTCCAGTGCCGGGCCTAATTAGCGTGATCTTGCTTTCGATGGACGACCGATTTCTCTATTTCTCGAACTGGTTGCACGGGGATCTTCGTCAATACGATATCTCCGATCCGTCAAATCCGAAGCTGACCGGCCAGGTCTGGATGGGCGGCCTGTTGGGCAAGGCGCCAGAAGTCAATGGCCGTAGGATCACCGGTGGTCCTCAGATGATCCAGCTCTCGCTCGACGGCAAACGGCTTTACGTGACCACATCACTCCTCTCGACCTGGGACAACCAGTTCTATCCCGAAATCCGCGAGAACGGAGGCTGTATGATGTTGGTCGAGTGCGATACCGAAAAAGGCGGCATATCGATCAACCCCGATTTCTTCATTGATTTCGGCAAGGAGCCGAACGGACCTGCGCGCTGTCACGAGACGCGTTTTCCAGGCGGCGACTGCACCTCCGATATCTGGATCTAGGCCGTAATGAGAGAGACGAAACACATAATAGAGAACGGCAAAGCGGCGCGACACTTCACGATCACGCTCGTCAACCATGGCGGGCAATCCTTCGAGGTTAATGAAGATAGGCCACTGCTTGAGACGCTTGAAGGTCACGGTGTGTCTCTGCCCTATGGCTGCCGATATGGCGGGTGCATCTCCTGCGCAGCCAAGCTGTTGACGGGCGAGGTGGATCAGAGCGAAGGCGTCGCACTCAACAGCTGTCAGATAGGCGATGGTTATGTTTTACTTTGCGTCTCCCGGCCCTTAAGTAACTGCACGCTCGCCGTTGGCGTAGAATCTCATGATAAACTTTACCGAAATCCGTTCCAAAGTCCGCTCAAGCCCGAGGAGTTAAAGGCGGGTATCCAAACGGGACCAAAACCCATGGAAGACACACGATGAACCACGACGAAGACTATCCGGCCGAATATCTGGCCAAAATTCTGAAAGAGGTGAAAACCATCGCCATGGTGGGTGCTAGTTCGGATCCGACGAAGTTCAGCTATGGTGTGCTGCGCGTTCTGCGCGAAACAGGCTATAACATGATTCCGGTCAATCCCATGGAAGCCGGCATCGAAATCCGTGGCCTCAAATGCCATGAATCTTTATCGTCGATCGAGAGTCCGGTGGATATGGTCCAGATTTTCAGAAACTCCAAGGCCGCTTACGCTGTCACCGAAGAAGCCATTAAAATCGGAGCTAAAGTCGTCTGGATGCAGATTGGCGTCCACAATGACGCGGCGGCCGAAATTGCAGAAGCGGCGGGCCTCAAGGTCGTCATGAACCGCTGCCCGAAGATCGAGCTGTTCCGGCCGTTCTGGAAGCCCCGTCTCAATCAGGCGATTTAACATTCGTCGTCCAAAAGATCTAAGAGTCGCGGAAACAGTAGCTTTTGCGTATCGGGACCACGATCCCTGTAACCCTGAGAAGCGCTTTAAGAAGAGTAGCGAGGGTCACGGATTGTTCGCGGGTTACAGTTTCTAGATTTCCGTGGGGTTCTGTACAGTGGCCGCTAGTTGTTTCGGGATGAACTGACGAAAAGCGCGCTGCCAACGCCGAACCAGGCAAGCAGCATGAACCATTCGTGCGGCCAAACCAACGCGCCGGGACTTCCTGGCAGGTATGCGCAGGCCAAGGCAATCGACACTACGATTCCAACCCACCCCCAAATTGTGCCGCCTGGAAGTTTAAACGGGCGGTGCATATCAGGTTCGCGGTGGCGCAATATGAGGAAGGAGACGGCGACCAGAAAATAGGCAATCGTAACTGCAAAACCGGCGGCATCGGTAATCCATATGAGGATTTGGCGTCCGAAAAGTGGTGCAATGGCGGCAAGCAGGCCGATAAGGATGATCGCTCGGTAAGGCGTTTTATACTTTGGATGAATGACTGCCAAACTTCGCGGGAGCATGTTGCTCTCGGCCATCGCATAGAGCGCTCGACTGCCGCCGATCATGAAACCGTTCCAGCTGGTGATGATGCCAGCAATGCCCCCTAGGATCAGAATCTTTGACCCGGCTACTCCCCACGCGACACCATTCGCGTCGGCAGCAGTCAACGATGAAGCTGCAGATGAAGATTCAACAGCTTGCTGATCAAGGAGTGCGCTGACCGACAGTATAAGCACAATGTACCAAAGCGCCCCGCAAAGAACCGAAGCGACGAGCATGTTGGCTAATTTTCGGGGCGATAACTTTATTTCTTCGGCAGCTTGAGAGATGATATCAAAGCCGGTGAAAAAAAATACAGCTAAGGCGACCACCGATACCACTCCGCCAGCGCCGCTGGCGAACAAGGGCTCCATCTTCGCCACTGAACCGTCAAAAAGGGCGCCTGTCAAAAGCATAAGACCCACAATGACGAGCACCGCAGTCAAAATAATTTGGAGGAGAGCCGACATCTTGATTCCGATCACGTTGATGATCGTGATGACTGCGGACCCCAATACGCCGACTAACAACCAAGTCAGATAAATGTCATAGCCCGCGACTTGCCATAGAAAAACATATTTGAAATTTGGAAACAGATACTCAACGCCCGTTCCTAAAGCGACCGCCTCGAATGCGGCAACCGCCACATAAAGCATCGAAATAGACCAGGTGCATATAAATGAGCCCGTTCGGCCAAGTGCTCGCAGGCTGTATACATGTTCGCCGCCAACTTTCGGCATTGCAGCCGCCAGCTCAGCATAAATGAACGCGATCACCAACACGCCCAGCCCCACAAGCGAAAAAGCGAGAACGGCTCCCAATGTGCCGCCGCTTATCAACCAAGGACCCGCCATGACGATCCAGCCCCAGCCGATCATGGCACCACAAGCAAGTGCGAGTGTTTCAGCTGAGCCGAGGGAGCGTGAAAGAGATTGGGGCATGAGAAATTACCTTGGTGAATGGTGCGGCACTCAGTGTTACAGCAATACACCAGATAAATGATTTAGGGTTTGGAAAAGCGAAATGAGTAGTATCAAAGATCATCCAGCGGCATACCGCGCTGCCGCAGGATCCGTTTTGGATCCTGACACCAGATTTTATAACAAGCTCGTGGATTCTAAATATGGCAGACAACTTATCGAATCATTCGAGGTGCCCATACGAAGCGGCGGCGCTTGGAATGTGCCAGCAGGGTATATTTTCAGAATTACAACACCGAAGGGACCCCAAGTCGGTGATTTAAACCTATGGAATTCGCGCAATCCCAATGAGCGTTTCTGGGCGTCCCGCACGCGGCAGCTTCAGGGAGCTCACGTCTCGACTCACGACAGACTCTGGTCGAACCTGCCTTACATGCGTCCGCTTGCCACAATTACGGATGACAGCCTGTCAGGCTACGGCACCGATGAGCACGGCGCCCGTGTTCATGATTTGCTCGGTACACGGTGTGATCCATACATCACTAAATTGTTGACGGGCAAAGACGCCGATCATCATTGTCACTCGAACTTGACGCGAGCGATATTCCCCCATGGTCTCGCTGAGCAGGACGTTCATGACGTACTCAACGTCTTTCAGGTGACCGGTCTCAATCACGATGAGATGTACTTTATGAAGGCCTCGCCCGCAAAAGTTGGAGATTATATTGAGTTTTTCGCCGAGATCGATTTGCTTTGTGCGATATCGACGTGTCCCGGTGGAGATTTATCGATACCGCTTTGGGGATCGGACGACAACGACCTACTCTCAGTTTGTCGCCCGTTGAGGGTGGAGGTTTATTCGGTGGATGAGGCTCTTCTGGAGGGTTGGTCGCAGCCTGAATGTCCCCCTTATGGAGGAGCTCACGGTTTGAAGTAAACTCAATCGGGATATATTCCTTGTGGGAGCGTTCTGGAGATTTTTGGCGTAGGACCTGTGAGGGTTAAAGGGTAGGATTCCTTTGGCTACTCGCGGGTTACAGTTCCTAGATTTCCGCGGGGTCTCGTTCGGGACCCTCTATCTCGTCGGAGTTAGATTCTCAGCAAAATCCGGCGATATCGATCCCCACGGAGTTCGCCGCATTGGGGCAAACTTTGCAGTATTCCTGGCTAACTAGCGGATAAGCGAATTTCGGGTTTCACACGCGTGGGCTCACTGGTTCAATCCCCGTACCTCCCACCATTTTCTAATAGATCCAAGAGTCGCCGACACAGCGGCTTTTAGCGTTCTTGGAGTTGGATTCAAGAGGCCAGCGGTGGGGGGTAAAATATGTTCAAACGGCCCCGTGTTTACTTGCGGGTTGCACTGCGTATGTTTCCATCCGTTTCTACTGACGCCCGGTCGTCACTACAAATTTCAGCTTTGTTGCCGCCAAAAATCCCCGACGAAAAGGAGGCTCCGCGTTCACACGCATAATTTTATGGAATTGCCTGCTAACCTATAAGCGGAAGGTTTTTGCGCTTTACACGCGTGGATACACATTAGGGCCCCGTTTGGCCATGGCGCTTAATGCAAATTTGGGCTCTCGGCAAAAGACCCATAGCCACGATTTGGCCAGCACTCTACTGCGCGTTTTATGCAGTCGCCCTTACTGAACTAATGCCACGTTAGACTGACGCCTAACTTTCGCCGCCACCTCTTGTGACGGATGCAGGATGAACACTTGCGTGAATTTTACGTCGAGGGCCGAGGAGATGGCGGTGTTGGCGCCAGTTTCCGGATCAGGATACCCATCAGCCAACCTGTGCAATGCCCTGTACAGCGACGGCGAGGAAAGCTGGCCATAGCTCTGAAGGTGTGTCGACCAAGCTGCATTCAATTGATAGTAAAAGCCCCCGACATCTGTATATCCGGCCATCAGTCCTTCGGCCCCATCGGGCGTAAGCTTCAGCTGAAACCGCAAGCCGCGAATGGTTTGAATCGTAGTATCTTGGAATGCCGCTGTCTGTGGAAGGACCAGGTCGGCCGCTTCAGTGGTCACGATTCCATCAACGATCTTACCGTTAAATTTCTGGATGAACTCCTCTCCCCATCGCATATCGACTCTTTGAGATCCGCCCGGCATAAAGTCGCTGCCAGTGGCGTCGGCCAGCAGCCCGTCGAGCCCTCTATATGTGGTCACCGTCACATCGCTATCACTGGTCAGGCTATCCACGCCCGTCAGTTCGATCAGCACTCTGTTGTAATTATGCTGCTGATAATATTTATTTGTAAAATGGTAGAGAGTGCCGTCGGGTCCCCTGTAATTCGCGATGCAGCCGATAGCACGGTACAGTTGGTTGTCGATCCCCTCAACGCCGTCGGGGCTGGTGAAGTCATTGTCATCGACTTTTCCGTCGAGATTCATCCCAATTGAGATTCCTCCAGTCACCTCGTAAAAAGGATACGGCTCTTTCGAGGTCGTCGGAAACCACACTTCGCTCTCGCGGGCGAGTTGGGTTTTGAGAAGCGTTCGCTTTTCTCCGTTGTCGGGAAACAGCAGCTTAAACTGCTCGCGCGGCCCGTCATTGAAGCCCATAGGGCATTCTGTCTTCGCGCCCGGGGTCTGATGGATAGCCCAATATTTGTTCGTCAGAACGTATCCGATCGTACGGTCTTTCAGCCCGCCTGCAGCGGCATCTTTGGCCGCAGCGCCGCCCGCACCACAAATCGCGATACTCATTGCGGCGACCAGAAGAACACGCGGTCCGATCACCGACCGTCCAATTTTTACAGTCAAATCACGCTTCATGGCTATCTCCTGTAACGCTGCAGACGCAGTCATCATTCGTCGTTATTGCGAAAATCGTCTCTTAGCCAAAACGCCTTAAACCCGTTGCGGTTCCCGTAGAACTCTCCCCAGGCATCGCCGGCGATATCGCCAGGCTTACGATCGCCAGCGAAGTTATAAACCGGCCGATCGCGAAAGGCCCAGACACGCAAAGCATCGGTTTGTCCCGGGACGGCGCGATGACCCGTTTTTGGGTCAATGTCCATCACGCTCCAGCTCCGACTCTCGCTCTTGGCGTCTTTCGGTGCAAGGACAGGCGGCCAGGTCCGAAGACATCTCGCCGGATCGCCGCCGCCACAAATCGCAAAGCGATAAACCTGCGTGGTATCGGGATGATCGCAAGCGAGCTGGTCCAAAGCATCGTCACCACAGTTGTAAATATAGATCGTCATACCACGCGCGTCGGCGAGAACATGGCCCGACCGCGTGTCCTGAACAGTAAACGCCTCCGGTGGTATCGGCGCCCGCTGCGTGTAGACATTGTGCCACCCCGGCACATCACTGCCTACAAGGCTCCCAAATTTCTGGTCCGCGGTATGCGTGTAGAGAGGTTTTTTCCTGAACGCCCACTGCTTGATACCCGGCGAACGCTCGAATATGGACCACTCGCCCTGGGCCTGTGCCGTTTCCGGCGCAAGTACTGGTTCCCAGTTTCGCGTACATGCCTGATCGCAGTTCGATCTATCGGAATCGTCCCCATCCCGAAAGTAGATGGAATAGCCTTCATGGCCCACGAGCAAACGGCCAGATGCAACTGTATTCACCCTAAATCCAGGCGGAATGTTCGGCGAGGGACCCACCGGTTCGCGAACAGCGGGAGCATCGGATTTTTCCCTCCGCCGCGTGCCTCCGAAAACATCGCCCCGCTGACGATCTAAAATCGACGTATACAAAGGATAGCCGTCGTAGGCCCACTGCCTTGAGCTGTTTTCTCGTTTGATAATGGTCCACTTGCCGACCGGCACGGAATTCGCAGTTGCGATTACCGGTGGCCAAACATCAGCACAGCTTAGCCGCTTATCGAGCTCCGGCAGCAAAAGACCCGCCGGATAGGGGCTCATCAGGCCAGAGCTCTCTCTATAAATATGGCCATTACAGGCGGAAGCACCATCCCTGCGATCACCAGTGTCGCCGTTGCGCAGGCTCTGGAGGTGCCAGCGATACAATGTCCGACTGCGGGAGTCGGCAAAAACTGGCCCCTCAAGTTCGGTGGCTTCCACGCTAAATCCCGGCGGCATCGACTCCCGCACGAAATCTTCGGTAGTGGGATTATCAGCTGACTGCAAATACTGCACGGAGTCAGCACGTGCGACCGTACCGATCGCTGCGAGTAACGTCGCGATCATTATGAAGTTAACCATACTCCGCAGTGGTCGCATGACCTAGAGCCCCGATGGAGACAATCGCCAACGACACGACACCCAGTCGGCCAAAAACCCCGGGAAGGGCTTACTCTCTTCTCGGAGTAGCATCCTAACCTCCTTGTGCTGCGCGGAGTAAAATAGCTGCGGGCCTATATATAAATTTTCCCCAAAAAATGTCGTGAACAAATCAAATCGGACACCGCTAATCGAACCGCGCAAACTAATACCTAAATCTCCCAACAGTGACGTTCGCAAGGTTCTTCTGCTCCTACTTAAAGCCAGCATAGACTAATCTCAAAGGAATTTCTTGCTAAAACGCAAACTGCAAAAAAAACGCCGTTAGTAGAGCTGGTTCGCGCAATATTACTAGTCAAATTTCTGTCGGATCTTTGTGCGCCCAGCGCGAGTTCCTCGCGGGTTGCAGGTCCTGGATTTCCGCGGGGTTCTGTACAGTACACACCTTTTCGCCGGAGTTGATTTCCGAGCGTGAACCGACAATGTCGGGGTCTTTGCCCCAACACCCCCATTTATGATTGCCATGGTTAGGCTTGCGGTGGGGAGGGGGGCGTCTTTTTCCAAATATGGCGCGGAAATAGGAGATTTGAAGACTAGTCGCATTCCTGTTGATACACTCCGCGTAGAACTGCCTTTTGGGAGGGACGAATGACAAAGTTTCGTTTGATTATTTCTGTACTTGCTGGCGTCTTGATATTTCCGTCCCTTGCATGGAGCGCGGCCGAAACAAAGGTCCCCAGAGAATCCAACCTGACCCGACTACTTGAAGCAGAGCTTTCTCAATTTCCCGCGAAATCTGGAATTTACATAAAGCACCTTGGAACCAGTGAGGAGGCCAGCGTTCTTGGCGACGACCACTTCGAGAGTGCCAGCACCATCAAGGTGGCCACAATGGTGCTAGCCTACCGCATGGCTGATGAGGGCCGTCTAGACCTGGACGAGCGCGCGGAGATCAAGGCATCGGATATGCGGGGAGGGTCGGGAATATACAGATACAAGGACCTAGGCCTTAACCCAACGGTTCGAGATCTGATCACAGAGATGATCATTACAAGCGACAATACAGCCACCGACATGGTGATCGCGAAGGTGGGTGGTAAGGAAAAGGTAAACGAGTTTCTACAACAATCTGGTTATGACATCCTCCGCCAGATTCATACGACGTATGAGTTTTTTCGCCAGCGCTACAATGTAATTGACACGAAGTATGCTTCACTGGCGCCAGAAGATGTATTCATGCTGTGCTGCACAACAATCAAAGACAACCCAGATTATGATAAGCGTCGCCAGGAATTGACTAGGCAGATAGGCGCAGATTCTGTCGGTCTTGATGTGAATGCGCTCAGAGACCAACTGGGAGAAAGCGAAGAAAATTGGTTTGGGGCGGCCTCCCCAAGGGAAATGGGGCGCCTACTCGAAGGCATTGAACTGGGTACAATCGCATCGAAAGATAGCTGCGAAGAAATGAAGCGGATCTTGCTGGGTCAAAAGTCAGGCCAACTGAAGATTCCGCACTACCTGCAAGTACCCGTTGGACACAAAACGGGGGAAACCAACGCTGTCACAAATGATGTTGGTATAATCTATGCGCGGTCGGGGCCCATCATTATTTCCTTCTACAACATGTTCGTCGTAGGACTGAGAGCGGAGACCGAGGATCGCATGGGCCGCGTGGCGCGCCTCATCGTCGAATATTTCGACGGTGGTGCGAACTAAGTAATCTTCTGCGGTGGCGCGATGTGAGTATCGGGCGGGGTCACTGGTTCAATCCCGGTATCGCTCACCATGTTCAGCCCTCGCCTTATATATTTCCGGAGGTTACCCTGACCGATTTTCGGTACCAGTCGAAAAATCGGTCTACTGCACGGCGTCTCCACCGCGTTATGTCTAATCCTCGCCGTCGCGGCCTTCGTCGTGGATAAATCATATATTCGAGAGCGGTTTGGCTGGAAACGTCGTGGATCGGGTTAGATATACGCCTGGATGGCAGCCCCTGCCGAAACTTCAAGGCCCATCGTTTATGCGCCCTGACTGAGTAGCGGTAACTACAACCTAAGGATTGCAATATCATAACCTTTGTAGACCAGTTAGGTTTAATCTAACGATCCCAACAGCGACCCGTTCATTCTATCGCATTATGGAGAACTGGAAAGACATGAATATCGAGGTTCAAGAAAGTGTCCGTGATTATTACGCGAACGTTCTCAAAACAAGCGACGACCTAAAAACCAAAGCGTGTTGCCTGCTAGAAGCACCGCCTGCACACATACAGACGCTCCTGGAAAACGTCCATGAAACGGTGCGAGAAAAATTTTACGGCTGCGGGTCGCCTTTACCACCAGCGGCGGAGGGACGTACGGTGCTCGATCTCGGCTGCGGTGCCGGACGAGACGCCTACATCTTAAGTCAGATGGTGGGGGCGGACGGACAGGTCATCGGCGTCGACTTCACCGAAGAGCAACTTTCCGTCGCGAACATGTACCTCGCTTGGCACATGGACAAGTTCGGTTTCGGTAAACCAAACTTGAAGTTCGTGAGAGGCGAAATCGAAAATCTAAAACCAGCGGGGATTACAGACGCCAGTATCGATGTCGTCATCTCCAATTGCGTAATCAACCTTTCGACGGACAAAGAAGCCGTGTTTAAGGAAATTTTCCGAGTCCTGAAACCCGGGGGAGAGTTTTACTTCTCCGATATATTCGCCGGGCGGCGCATTCCGGAAACCCTACAAAACGATAGCGTTCTGCGCGGCGAGTGTCTGGGTGGGGCCATGTACATCGAGGATTTCCGCCGGCTGCTTCGCGATGTCGGTATCCTTGATTTCCGCACGGTATCTAAGGGGCCGCTGTCGCTGGAGGATCCCGAGGTGCGGAAAAAAGCCGGGATGATAGATTTTTACTCCATAACGTTACGCGCCTTTAAGGTCGATCTTGAAGATACCTACGAGAATTACGGCCACGTTGCATATTACAAGGGCACGATATCCGAGAGTCCGGACAGTTTCATTCTCGACGATCACCATGAATTTAAAAAAGGCCTGCCGGTCCCGGTTTGCGGTAATACGGCCAACATGCTGGCCCGGACGCGGTTGGCTAAACACTTTAGTGTGGAAGGCGATTTTTCCACCCATCACGGACCATTTGACTGTACTCTAGCCTCGTCCCCACTAACGGGATCAGGAGCTTGCTGCTAGATGCTCGGCGTTATCGGCGGATCGGGTCTGTACTCTCTAGACGGTCTAAAGGTTAAGAAAGAGCATGACCTGGAAACGCCGTTCGGCAAGCCCTCCGCGCCTGTCGTCGAAGGTGTTTACAATGGGAAGACCATTCTGTTTCTTTCCCGCCACGGCCCGGGCCATAAATACCTGCCGCACGAAGTAAATTACCGTGCGAATATTTTTATCCTTAAAAAGCTGGGCGCGCGACGAATCTTCAGCGTCTCAGCAGCCGGAAGCTTGCGGGAAGAACTGAAGCCCGGCGACTTAGCGCTGATCTCGCAGTATTTTGATCATACGCGCGGCAAACGCGAGTACACATTTTTCGGCGGCGGGGTCGCCGGACACGTCTCAACGGCTCTCCCGGCCTGCCCAGCCTTGGCAAAGGATATTCAGGATAGCGCCAAGGTTCTAGAACAGCCCCTCCACACTGAAAAGACCTATGCTTGCGTAGAGGGGCCGCGCCTGGGAACGCGGGCGGAAAGTTTTTTCCTGCGAGATGCTGCAGGCTGCGATGTGGTTGGCATGACCAACGTGCCGGAAGCTTACTTGGCTCGTGAGGCACAACTTGCCTATTGCACAGTTTGCCTTGTGACAGACTATGATTGCTGGATGGAGGATCCGGCGCAACATGTGAGCGTTCAAAGCTTCTTGGAGGTTTACGGTACTGCAGTGGAAAAAGCCAAGGCGATCTTGGGTCAACTACTGAAAGCGTCATTTACGAACACACCGGACGACATCCGCCAGGCCCTGAAAACATCCATCCTGACCGCTGACGAAAACTTGAGCTCGGAACAAAAAGAATGGCTGCGTATCCTAAAGGCGTAGGACTCGTGTTCGAGCGCACAAGCATCATCATTCCGGTTGCGCCTCAGGAAACACGGCTTGATGTCCTCCTGAGCGATTTGGAAGCCCTCAAGGGCGAATCCGAGATCATCGTTTCCTCCGAAGGCAACCGAGCCAAAAGTTTGAATGTGGGTGCCGCAAAAGCTAGTAAAGATTTTCTCTGGTTTTTACATGCGGACAGCCGAGTGAGTGAAGGTAATCTAAATGCGCTCGACCGATCCTTGCAGCAACAACCAGACGGATTGCACTACTTCGATCTGGCATTCAACACGCCCGGTCTGCCTGCCTTAAGCGCATGGGGAGCTAATGCGCGCTCCCGTTTGTTCGGTACGCCTTTCGGCGATCAGGGGTTTTGCATTTCAAGGGCTCAGTTCGAAGAGGTGGGCGGCTATCCGGAAAACGTTCCTTACGGTGAAGACCTGATGTTTGTCTGGAGAGTACGACAGGCGGGCATCGGATTAATCCATATTCCATCCAATCTGATAACGAGTGCTCGCAAATACGAAACGCAAGGCTGGCTCAAACTTTTTTTTCTCTACCAATGGCGGTGGATTACTATGTCCGTGCCGGAATGCATAAAACTGCTGAAGGCAAGGAATTGAGCACTGCCATTGCCATATTCGTGAAAACGCTTTCCATCTCTCCGATCAAGACTCGGCTAGCAACCACGCTCGGCAAGGCAAAGGCGGAAGAGTTTTATGTGTTAAGCCTCAAGGCTGTTGAAAAAACAGTGAAGGAAACCGACTTCTTCGCGTTCTGGGCTGTGGGCGAAGAACAAGGCATGAGCGTACCGCTATGGGAAGGCTTGAAGACCATCCATACCGGCGAGG
The DNA here is from genome assembly GCA_963662375.2 of Rhodospirillaceae bacterium. Classification (GTDB taxonomy): domain Bacteria; phylum Pseudomonadota; class Alphaproteobacteria; order Rhodospirillales; family Rhodospirillaceae; genus UBA11612. The sequence continues at coordinate 200,613 of CAXXRP010000010.1, read as the reverse complement.
GTGGCCTCGGCGAGAGACAAAATTTCATCTATGACACTCTTCTGAATATACATGACCGCGTTTTGCTTATCGGCTCCGACATCCCGCAGATTTCGGCGGCCTTACTCAAAGAGGCCTACCTTTTTCTTGGCGATCATGACTTCGTCATCGGACCGGCGCGCGACGGTGGCTATTATCTATTCGGTGGGCGCGTCCCTCTGGATAGCAGCGTCTGGACTTCCGTGCCCTGGAGTAGTCGCACGACACGAGAAAGGTTAGAGGCGGGCTTACCGTCCCGTCCAGCGCACCTATCGCTGCTAACGGACGTGGATACCAAAGACGATTTGCGACACGTTCCGGGAGAAATGCCCCGACCCATGAGCGCCGAACAACACCGTGTGGTCGAATGGATTAGAGAATATGAACAATCTATCTCTACCCGAACGTAGCCCGGCGAAATCTTTTCTCTTCTAAATGTATTCAACGAACAAGCAGAGCGCTTCACCAAGGCGAGAACCAACCTCTCATCTGCTGCATGCGCCCCCCCCCAGGACACAAAACTTCGCACAATGAGGGTGGTTGAGCTGAATGAGGCGCGCAGCGCCCTTCAATGTGTGTCCCATATTAAACCGCTGGTCATAGGGCAGGAGCGTGCACACAACAACGGACGGCTTGTCCTGCCTCTTATGCTTGATGACCATGCGCGATGTGGCGCACATCATATCATTCGGATCTACGCCGAGCTTCTTCCAGCAATCCGTCGTTATTTCGGCTACGGGCGCGTCGGAATCCATTTCTGGAAAAAGAACAAGCTGCTTCTCGTCATAAGCGTCAACACGTATCTTGTGTTTATTAAAGAACGCGGCGAACCCTTCACGCAATACTCCTTCGGCCTCACCCCAACGCGTTCGCCCAGCGACGTTGATTTTAAAACTATTTTCGGAAAGCCACGTTAGGCCTTTCATCATGTGAGCCCACGACTGAGGTCCGCGTTCCTCGTCATGAAATTCACGTTTGAAATGATCGACGGATACCCGAACAGTCATTTGCGCACCGTAAGTTTTGTTCAGGCGGATTAGGTTGCTCTCGTGCTTCATCATTGGCCGCATAGCGTTTGTCAAAATAAGCAGATGATAACCGCGGCACAGGCTTTCTTCCATAATGGGAATAATATCGGGATTCATAAACGGCTCACCGCCGGTAATTCCGATTTCTTCGGTGGGGTATCCTTCCGCTTCTATTTCATCAAAATAGGTGACAGCTTCAGCCAACGTCAGGTAAGAAAGTCGATCATTCTTAGGCGTCGACTCCATGTAACAATTCGCGCACGCCAGATTGCAGAGTGTGCCGGTATTGAACCATAGCGTTTTCAGCGAGGTTAGGCCTACCCACGCTCTCTTTTCTCCCTCGGCCGTCACCAAAGGATCGTCAAACTTTCTATTTCGCTGCATCTCTTGCTTCATACAAGCAACCGATTCCGTTGTTTTAAGACGTCACCAGAGATCATTCACCTTGGTGCCTGAGGCTAGCTTGTCGGCAGCCAGTCAACGAGAGTGATCGTGGTCCCTCGTGGGCTCTACGGAGGCGTCACGGTCCAGTAAAGTGCAGTCGGTCCATCATATGGCGTACCGACATCCAGGACAGTGTGAATACTATCGCTAAAGGCAATATCGAACGTATCCTGCGCCATGATGTCGCCGGGCTGTTGGTCGCCATCATAAGTCCACAAGGCGTAGCCGTTATAAACCCACTGCCGCGAGCCGTCTGACCGGTCGACGACACCCCAATAACCCTGCGGATGGGCATTCGCAGGCGCGAGATAGGGGTGCCATTTGTCGCACTCCCGACGGCAGCGCGGATCGGCGCCCAGGTCGCGCCCGACGGCCGGACGGAACGAATTACCGTGACGGGTTCCATGCCCGCCGCCCGACTGCGTGATGAATCCATTGCGGACGTAAAGCGTCTGACCGGCGGCTGTCGCGAGTATTTTTCCGAGCCGAAGCGATTCGGTCACCCGCACGCCTTCGGGCATGTAATAGCGAAGCACGTAGGCCGCCTGCCATCCCCTATCGACATCAACCCCGTTGGCGTAATCACTACCGACAAGATCGGAGGCGTAGGTGTAGAGGGCTCTGCCCTTATAAGTCCATTGCCTGATCCCATCATTTCGGACGACGAAGCCGAAATCTCCGACCGGCTTCGCAAGCTGCGGCGCCGCGAGCGGCTGCCAGTCGTTGCAAGAGCGTGACGACACGCATGACTGCGAGTCCGTGTTCGGGTCGTCCTTGAAGGTATACAGCGTGCGCGCTTCATGATTCACCAGCACAAGGCCGAGCGCATCCGGAATTTCCTTGATCGCAAAACCATTCGGCAAATCGACGCCTGCGGCAGGGAACGAAAGCGCCGGCGACAAGCCTTCGGGCAACGGCAATTCCTTTGGTTTCTCACCCTTCAATGCGCCGCGCGGACCTACCAACGGCCCGCGGCCCAGGATCTTTGGGCTGTTGCCACCGACCGAGCCAATGTCCACATCCTTGATGTATGTGTAGACAGGCTTTCCGTTTAGCGCCCACTGCAACTTGCCGTCGTCCCGCTTAATGATCGACCAGTTGCCTAGAGCCTTGACGCCGGACGCCACAAGCGCCGGGCGCCAAGTTCGGGTGCATTCGCCGTTGCAAACGGATTTACCGTTAGGATCGGCAGCCATTGTGTAGAGAGTCATGCCACGCGCATCGGCGTAGGCAATCTGGTGGCGCGTCAAGAAAGACGCGGATTCCGCATCCAGCCCGTAGCCCTGAGCCTTACCCAATAGCTGCAGCGTGATGCCGGGCGGCGTCGCGAAGGGTGCTTCGCTCGTCATTTCCGCGCTAGCATCGGTCAACGCATTTGTAATCATCAGTCCCGCGAAAATCGCGATAACGCTACGATTGATCATCGTTCGACGCCCCCTCTTGTGATCAAGCCAGGATTTCGGTAACCGTCTTTGACGTCTCATTGGAACGTTCACCCCAGGCATTGACGGGAACCCCAAGCGCCTGCTGCATGGTCAGAGCAACACGCGTCACTGGATCGCCAGGCATGGGAATGTGCATTCCCGTTTTCAGGCGGCCGCTAGCATTGCCCACTGTGATGACTGGAATGTTGTCCAGCGAGTGACTGCGGGCATCGCTATGGTCGGTTTGCCACAAGACCGCCATACGATCGAGAACCGTACCCGAGCCTTCCTTCACGCTATCGAGCGTATTGAGGAACTCCACGAACACGTTGTTTGCCCAATTTATGAACCACGTTGTTTCTTGCTGGTAGCCAAGCGTGGGGCCGATAGGCTCCTCGTGACTCAACATGTGCCAAGTCATGGAACTGCCCGCTTTGTGCATGTCTTCGGAATCAACGCAGACATTGAACACGCGTGTCTGGTCGCATGCGACAGCGTGTGCAATTAGGGCGCCAAAGAGCTTCGCATTTTTTTCCGCATTTTCAACCATCGGTCCCGGCATATTTTCTTGCGCTTCCGACGCCTGCACACATGCGGTAATCGGATCAGGTTTTTCCAAATCTAGCGCGAGCCGCTGCTCGATGTGGCGCAACGCCGTAAAGTATTCGTCAATGCGTACGCGATCCGACGCACCAAGTGTTCTCACAAATTCCTTGCGTTGTTCAGCCACAAGAGACAGCACACTCCGGCGCGCCATCAAGGCGGGATCCGGAGTGAAATCAGCGGCATTGGGATCGCGGAAGTTGGGGCCGAAAATGCGCGCGTACAGCGCCGCCGGAGAGCCTTCCGAAGTATTGATGACACTGCCGCTGCGGCGACTCCACGTTTTTTGTGTGCCCGTGAGACACACTTCTAACGAACGGAATCGCGTGCGCGGGCCGATCCGATCTGCAATCACGGCATCAACACTGGGGCCGGACTCACCTCGGGAGTCGTTAACGCCTTGCCCGGCCGCATAAAGTCCGCCAGTTGACGCTATCTGAGGTCCAGCGACGTGGGTGACATGCGGCCGCCCATCTAGAAAATACCGCATGCCGCTGAAGATATTCATGCGGCTGCGGTAGGAATCGAACACTTTTAGTTCGACATTATTTTCGAATCCGGGGCCCACTTTGTCCGGCACCCACCGGCCGGGATTGAAGCCCATCGATTGGAGCCATGTCCCGAAGCATACCGGCAGCGACGCGCCGGTCGATGCTAGTGCCGTGCCGTTGGTATTGAGGAAGCAATCGAGGAATGGAAGTCCAACGCCAATCGTCGCGCCGCCAAAAACTCCGCGAAGCACGGTTCTGCGTTTCACACTGGTGCTCATTGTTGTGTCTCCCTATTTGACCGCAAGGGTGCGGTCAGCATGGTTGTCTCACTTGCCTCTTGCAGCGGGGGTGCGCCACGGAAAAATTCCGGACTCATGACGATCGTGCGCATGAGCTCGGGGAAGATGTAGCTAGAATCTGCAAAACTCTGTTTCAGCTTGGCAATCCAAGCTGCCTCGTCCTGTGCTACCACACGACCCAACGCATAGGACGATAGGCGGTCGACCACGCAGGATATTGCGTCTGGACTCCCGGCAACTGTCTGACCCAGTTCCGCGCCGTTTGTGAATTTAACGCCGGCCAGGGCTCCAGATGTATCGATAGGGGCGCCATTCTCGGTCGTGCGATATCCGCCCGCGCCGTCGAAGTTCTCTAGGGCGAGGCCCAAGGGATCGGTGATCTTATGGCACCCGGCGCACATGGGTTCGTTCGCGTGGGCGGCAAGCCTCTCGCGTGCAGTTCTGTAGACCGTGCTGTCTGTGTCCTGCACTAACGTAAAATTCACGTCACCCGGGGGTACGGGCACCTTTTGGCAGAGCATAATTTCTCGGAGAGCCTTGCCACGCAGAGTCGGCGAGCTTCGGCCGGGATGCGAGTGCAGCGCGACAAAGCTCACATGCATCAGAATGCCGGCGCGCGGATCGCCCTCTGGAAATTCGTAAGCTTTCCACTGGTCGGGATAACCGTTCGGCATGTCGCCGGGGAGAGGCACACGATAGATCGATGCCAGCGTCTGGGTCAGGAAGGTTTTCGGGGTGGTGAAGATTTCCCGAAAATCGGCGCCGCGTGTGACGAGCACGTCGCCAATGGTCTTCAGGGTCTGCTCGCGTGCATTTTCAGCGACTTGTGCGCTAAACATCGGATAAACGACCGCGTCCTTGCTCAACCGATCGATACCATCCAATTGAAGCATGTCAGAAAAGAACGCGCGGACGCCGTTTTTCAGACGCGGAGACGCAATCATTCGATTTACCTGGCGAGCGAGGCCGGCCGGCGTATCCAATTCACCGTTTTCCGTCGCCGCGAGGAGCAGTAGGTCGGGGCCGGCGTTCCACAGGAAAAAGCTCAGCCGGGAGGCACGAGAGAATGCGTCGAGACGGTATTCCTCTTTGCGGCCGGGCACAGGCTCCGAGATCTCTTGACGGAACAAGAATTGCGGAGATTCCAGAAGTGCCGCAAGGGCAATGCCAAGGCCCTGGTAGAAATCTTTGACGTCTTCGGCCGCAACATGTGCGGCCCGAACGTAAAGGTCATGCTCGGCTTCCGACATCGGCCGGCGGAAAAGAAGCCACCCCGCTTCAGTGAGAAACTCCCGCGCGCAATCATCGTCAGCCGCTGAAGGTGATGCCGGCGCGCATGAGATCATGAGGCGACGTTGATCGGGCCCGACAACCTGCGCCGCAATTGTGTGCGCCATATTGTCGTATTGCTCCATACTGGTCTCTGAAACGCTGACTTGACTCGTGCCCAGTTCGAGGAGCCCATTAACTCGCAGGCCCGGATCGAAGCGGCCCCCTAGCCTGATTTGAGGACCGAAGATATCGTGGATCACGGCCCCATATTGTTCGGGGGTCAGGAGACGTGTCACGACCTTCGAGGTGGATGTGCTTTTCTCCACGTCGGTTGCCAGCGCGATCTCTGCCCCAGCGATTGCGCAACCAACGACGACCACACCAACAGCGGAAATCAGCAACGGACTGGTATTGAGTCGGCCTAAGCCCATCATAGAGATTCCCTAGTGCTCGGCCGACAAAGCCTGCTGCCGCTCAGTCTTGACATGAAAGGCCGGGATCGCTTCCAGGCGATACACCGCCGATATGTCCCTGTTCTCGCCCGTTTGCGGATCGGGACTGGCGTCGGCATTGCGCTTCAGAAGATAGAAGAGGCCCGGCAGTTCACCTGTCACCGTGACTTCAGCCGCCGTGCCGCCCCATGCGAGTCCAAAGTAGATATCGCGCCACGACTGATACCCGCCGATAAAGCCCTCAATGCTACCGTCGGCATGCATATTCATGCGCAAATGCGTGTCGCGCAGATTGATCTCGGGCACATACATCGTCGACTGCAACATGGAAAAACCTGCCGGTTCGATGACGCTTAAGACGCCGTTTTTGATCTCGCCGCGAAATTCGTTATGCGATCGAGGATCAGCGTCGACCCGGTAGGTCATGAATGGACGCGTCTCCCCGTTTGGGTTGGATTTTGCGTATTCAAGTGCCCGATCAAAAACGATTGTGACTGGCCCATCCTTATTTAGGTTTTCACCGCTTACGGACATCAGCCATGCCGGCATCGTATCTTTCACGGTGATCCAGACCCAAGCCCAAAATGCGCCGGGCGCCCGTTTGGTACCGCGAAAAGCGCGCGAACATCCCAAGGCGCGGAAGAGCTGATTGTCGATCCCGCTCTCGCCAGTGTCCGGCTCCAAGAAGCCGTCCGGGTCTTCGGCACCCTTACCGTCGAGGTCGAAACCGTACGCAGTTTTTCCCGTCACAGAATTCAATTTCGGGTCGATCACGGCGGCCGGATGTGCGTAGCCATTGACCGGTACGCCGTCGATGCGGCCGCGCTCGTTCATAAGATCATAGAGAACGCCGCCGTCCTTGCCCACCAGCCAGCGTCGCATAATGTCCTTGGCTTCTTCCGGCGTCTTACCGAGAGCGACAAGGTTCTTTTCGTATTGGGTGCCGACGTTGGGGTTGACGCCACCAGCGCAATCTCCGTCGGCGTTGCTGACGGCCTGACTGAACCAGCTTACGACATAGGTTCGTGTTTCAAGCGCTGCTGCTGGGGCCACCACCCCTACCGTCAGAAACCCTGCGACTGCCGCACCGATAAGTCGTGTTTCGGCGCGCGCGAAAATACCGTCAAATGACATCCCTCGCCTCCCGACAAATTGCTGCGCAGCGAGCAGGGGTTCCCCATGTTCCCGCTGGAATTTGGCATGAATAATAGCAGTCTCCCGGACCTGTTGGAAGTGTTCCGGCCCGGGATGGAGCCGGCGGCCGAATATCGTGAGGGGCCAGTCGATAGGCCTCTGAGCGGAGTCTTAGAAGCGGATGTCTTTGGTCCAGCAACGCCTGTCTACAGTGGTTATCTTGCCCAAACGGGCGGTCAGCTCAGCGGGAGAGCACTACTTCGCACTTCACACGCGCGGGGTCACTGGGTCAATCCCAGCACCGCCCACCAGTTTTTCAGGAGATTTAAGAACCGGAGAGACAGCATCACGATGTTCAGGGACTGCGTCATTTTAAGACGCGCTGTTCGCCACACTGTCCGCAATGCGGCCACATCGCGACGACCTCAGTGCGCCAGTGACGCGAAAAACATTCCTGCAAGGGATACCCTTAGCCGGATCAATGTTGGAGATTGGCCCGTTCACTAACCCTAAACTCAAAAGGGCGGGGGTCGCCTATTTCGACATCATGGACCGCGAGGGTCTCGTCGCGCGGGTACAGACCTTAGGGCTTGATCCAAACAAGCGCTACTCGGCAAGCCGTGCGGCGGAAAATTCGTCCTCGGACGCCCTGTCCTTCTGCTCAAGCGATTTTTGCTGCCTGATCCATGCGGACGCGTAAGGGCCGGCGTGCGCTAGTAGAGTATCGTGGGTACCGCGCTCGATAATTTCTCCGTCGCCGAGCACCAGGATTTCATCCGCGTCAACAATGGTTGATAGCCTATGAGCGATCACCAACGTCGTGCGTCCGGTACTCACCTCGCGCAAATTAGCCTGAATTTCCTTCTCTGTATGGGTGTCGAGTGCCGACGTCGCCTCGTCGAAGAGCAGGATTGGCGCTCCTTTAAGAATGACGCGGGCGATGGCTACCCGTTGCTTCTCACCGCCGGATAGCTTTAAACCGCGTTCGCCCACCAGTGTCTCGTATCCATCGGGCAGCGACTCTATAAAACTATCGATGTGCGCCAGCTGCGCAGCCCTAACGATGTCCTCCCGCGGCGCATCAGCCAGGGCGTAGGCGATGTTATAGCCAATGGTATCATTGAACAGCACCGTGTCCTGCGGGACGACACCAATTGCGGCGCGAACGCTATACTGGGTGACGTCGCGGATATCCTGATCATCAATCGCGATGCGCCCGCTATCCACGTCATAATATCGGAATAGAAGCCGCCCAATGGTAGACTTACCTGAGCCGGTTGCCCCCACCAACGCCACCATTTTTCCAGGCGGTACCTTAAACGATACGCTCTTTAGAATGGGGCGCCGCGGGTCGTAGGCAAAACTCACGTTTTCGAACGACACTTCGCCGTTGGAAACCTCTAGTGCACAGGCATTGGGCTTGTCGCCGATCTCGGGGTGCTCCTCCATAAGGTCGAACATCTTCTCAATATCCACCAGGGCCTGTTTGATGTTGCGATAGACAAACCCGAAAAAATTGAGCGGCTGGGAGAGCTGTAACATGTACAGATTGATGAGGGTGAAGTCGCCGACGGTCATCTCGCCCGCCACTCTGCCCGACGCGGCCATAGCCATAAGGACCGCCAGACCAACCGCAATTATCAAGGCTTGACCAACGTTCATAAGCGCAAGATTGGAGCGGTTTCGGACTTCGGCTTTCTCGTACCGACCCATGAGGCGGTCGTACTCCTGAACCTCGAGATCCTCGTTGCTAAACGTTTTAACCGTCTCGTAGTTGAGCAAGCTGTCGATCGCGCGTGTGTTGGCTCTATTGTCCATCAAATTTGCTTCACGTCGGAACTTCAGGCGCCACTCCGTGGTGAACCCTGTGAACATCACGTAAATCACAACAACGGTCAGTGCGACGACGCCAAACCAGATGTTGAAAGCTTGCCAAAGGATCGTAAAGACAAGCGCGACCTCGAGGATGGTGGGGAAGACGTTGAACAACGAGATGGAAAGCAAGCTCTCTATGGCTGTGCGGCCGCGCTCGATGGAGCGCGCCAACGCACCGGTGCGCCGGTCCAGGTGAAACCGCAGCGATAGTGTGTGCAGGTGCGCAAGCACAGCCGAGGACGACCAGCGGACGGCGCGGACGCCGACCTTGGCAAATATGGCATCGCGAAACTGCCCGAAAGCCTGGCCCAAAAAACGCGCTCCGCCGTAAGCGATAATCAGTGCGAACGGTACCGCGAGAGCAGTGGGCGTATTTCCGGCGGGAGCCAGCTCGTCAACCGCCCGTTGCAAATAAAGAGGCGCGATGACGGTCGCAACCTTGGCGAGAACAATAAAGGCGAGAGCAAAAACCACCCGGGACTTGATCTCCAGCGAATCGCTAACCCCCGATCGCGGCCACAAGAACGGAAATAGGGTTTTGATGACCTGCCAGTCGCTGCGGCGACGAGGAGTTTCGCCGGGTTCGGGGGAGAGGGAGGCTCTAACCATGGCGCCGTGCTTACAGCCCGGGCGCCGCCGGGTCCAGGTAAACAAAGAGGGCCAGAAATCCGGCCCTCTTTCCGCAACGCGTTAGCAGCCGCTAGTTCAGTTAAACAGTAACGATAGTGGCGCCTCTACACTCGCCGTCTATGGCCGCTCGGTCTATGGCTATGGGGACCTTGGAACCAACGAAGCGCGCGTCCTTTCATGGCTCGCCGAGCTACAAGATGAACCTGCTGCGGGCTAAACCGCGTGTAGAACGATTTACCGCGAGACGTCGGCACCGACTGGTAGACCACCCCACGTATTTGCATTTTTTTTCCCTTTTCATTAAGTAGTCCGCTGGCATCTTGCGGTATCACGACACCGCCGGGCACGGGGTCCGGCAGGCCGGACCGCCGGATTCCGAGGGCACGTCCATGACCCATCGCGCGCAGCGTATCACCGCGCTCCAGGAAGCGCTTACCCGCCGGATTCTTGTGTTTGACGGCGGCTGGGGAACGATGGTTCAAAGCTATAAGTTGGATGAAGCCGCCTATCGCGGTGAGCATTTTGCGTCTCACGACGGGGACTTGAAGGGCAACAACGACCTCTTAAACATCACGTACCCGGATATTATTCGAAAAATCTGCCAAGCCTACGTCGACGCGGACGCCGACATTATCGAGACCAACACGTTTTCCTCAACATCTATCGCCCAGGCCGACTACGGTATGCAGAATCTGGCACGCGAATTGAATGTGGCTGGTGCAAAATTGGCGCGTCAAGCTGCAAACATCGCAACCGCGAGGACGCCGGACAAGCCGCGCTTTGTCGCTGGTTCTATAGGCCCCACCAACAAGACCGCATCCATCTCGCCGGACGTCAACGACCCCGGATTCCGCAACGTCACCTTTGATGAACTGCGGGCGGCTTTCCGCGAGCAGGTGGAAGGCCTGGTGGAGGGCGGTGTTGATCTTCTGCTCGTGGAAACCATTATAGACACGTTGAACGCTAAGGCGGCGCTGTTCGCAATCGACGAATTTTTCGAAGACAGCGGCGAACGCCTGCCCATCATGATCTCCGGCACCATTACCGATCAGTCGGGGCGCTTACTCTCAGGTCAAACCCCGGAAGCTTTCTGGAATTCACTGCGTCACGCTAAGCCCCTCGCCATCGGATTCAATTGCGCCCTCGGCGCCGCGCAGCTGCGCCCCCATGTGGCGGAGTTGGCGCGCATTGCAGACACATATATATGCGTCTACCCGAACGCAGGCCTACCCAACGAATTTGGGGAATACGACGAGCCGCCGTATACGACGGCCGATCAATTAGGCGCGTGGGCTAAGGACGGACTGGTCAACATCGTCGGCGGCTGCTGCGGCACCACACCGGATCACATCAAAGCCATCGCCGACGCCGTCGCTGGCATCAAGCCCAGGGCCGTGCCAAACACCGATACCGCCATGCGCCTATCCGGTCTCGAGCCATTCGATTTGGCATCATGAGTAAAGGGCCCGTGGTCGAGAATCCGACCAGTAACGCGGCCGTCGCCACGTTCATCAACATCGGTGAGCGCACAAATGTCACCGGATCGGCTAAATTTAAAAATTTAATTCTCGACGGTGATTTCGACGCAGCGCTGAGTGTTGCGCGTCAACAGGTCGAGAATGGCGCGCAAATTATAGACGTCAACATGGATGAAGCCATGTTGGATTCTGAAGCGGCTATGGTGAAGTTCCTCAACCTCATCGCCGCGGAACCAGATATCAGCCGCGTACCCGTCATGATCGATAGCTCGAAGTGGTCGGTGATCGAGGCCGGCCTGAAGTGCGTACAAGGCAAATCCGTCGTCAATTCCATCAGTCTCAAGGAAGGCGAGGACGCCTTTATCGGGCAGGCCCACAAAGTTAAACGCTACGGCGCGGCGGTCGTCGTGATGGCCTTCGACGAGAAGGGGCAAGCTGACACCGAAGAGCGAAAGGTGGATATTTGCACTCGGTGCTACAAAGTACTCACGGAAAAGGTTGGGTTTCCACCAGAAGACATCATCTTCGATCCAAATATTTTCGCCGTCGCCACCGGCATAGAAGAGCACAACAATTATGCGGTGGATTTCATCAAGGCCACACGGCGCATAAAAAAAACCCTCCCCCACGTGCACGTGTCCGGGGGCGTGTCTAATATTTCCTTCTCGTTCCGGGGCAACGAATCGCTGCGCCAGGCCATGCATTCGGTGTTCTTATACCATGCCGTTAAGGCGGGTATGGACATGGGCATTGTCAACGCCGGCCAACTCACAGTGTACGAAGACATTCCGGCGGAATTAAAGGAACGGGTGGAGGACGTCATCCTCAACCGGCGGCCGGACGCGACGGACCTCCTCTTGGAGATTGCCGAGAAATTTAAGACCGACGGCACCGTACAGCGCGCTGTGGACATGAGTTGGCGGGAAGCCGATGTGAACACGCGCCTGAGTCACGCGCTTGTCAGGGGGATCACCGACTTCATCGACGAGGACACCGAAGAAGCTCGCGCGGCGGCAATGATCAACAATGGACGCCCGCTCGACGTCATCGAGGGGCCGCTCATGGATGGCATGAACGTGGTCGGCGATTTGTTCGGCGCGGGAAAAATGTTCCTACCGCAAGTCATTAAAAGTGCGCGCGTTATGAAGAAAGCGGTCGCCTATCTCATTCCCTTCATCGAAGAGGAAAAATCTAAGAACCCGTCCCAGACCGCCCAAACCAGCGGCAAAATCCTCATGGCGACGGTCAAGGGTGATGTGCACGATATCGGCAAAAACATCGTCGGCGTCGTTCTTCAGTGCAACAATTACGACGTGATCGACCTTGGCGTTATGGTCTCTTGCGCCAAGATTCTGGAAGCTGCCCGCAAAGAAAAGGTCGATATCATTGGCCTGTCTGGCCTCATCACGCCCAGTCTCGATGAAATGGCCTATGTGGCTAAGGAAATGGAGCGCGAGGGCTTCACAGTGCCGCTACTGATTGGGGGCGCCACCACTTCCAAGGTTCACACGGCGGTCAAGATCGCTCCGGGTTATGGCAACGCCACCGTATATGTACAGGACGCATCCCGGGCGGTGGGCGTGGCAAGCCATCTAATTTCGCAACAATTGCGCGAAAATTATAGCGCCGGGGTGAAAGCGGATTACGCGAAAATGCGTGAGAATCACGCTCGGCAACAGCAGAGCAAAAAGCGGCAGCCATTGGCGGCCGCCCGCGCAAACCGTACAAAAATAGACTGGGCCGAGCATGTTCCGAAAAAACCGCAAATATCCGGACTTAAAGTTTTTGACGACTACGATTTGGCTGAACTTACGCGCACCATAGACTGGACACCGTTTTTCAAAACTTGGGAATTGGCGGGTAGGTATCCGGCTATTTTGAATGATCCAAAGGTCGGCGACGCGGCCCAAAACCTCTACAAGGACGCCCAAGCCATGCTGCAACGGCTCGTGGGGGAAAAGTGGATCACCGCCAAGGCGGTGATCGGCTTCTGGCCTGCCAATGCTGTCGGAGACGATATCGAATTGTATACCGATGATAGCCGAGAGAACATGATGTCTACGCTGCACACCCTGCGCCAGCAGATGCTGCGCGACCGTGCGCGCGAAAACGTGCGGCCCAATGCGGCGCTTGCCGATTTCATCGCACCGAAAGAAACAGGCATTGCGGATTACATCGGCGGCTTCGCGGTGACCGCCGGCATCGGTATTGAGGAAAAGTTGACCGCGTTTGAACGCGATCACGACGACTACAGCTCCATTTTGCTCAAGGCGTTGACGGACCGCTTGGCAGAGTCCTTCGCCGAACGCATGCACGAACGGGTCCGCAGGGAATTCTGGGCTTACGCGCCCGACGAGAACCTTTCCAATGACGATCTCATTACCGAACGGTACCGCGGCATCCGGCCGGCGCCTGGATATCCGGCTTGTCCCGATCACACCGAAAAGGCGCTGCTATGGAAACTGCTCGACGCTGAGAAAAATACCGGCGTACAACTCACAGACAGCTTCGCCATGTGGCCGGCCGCAGCTGTCAGCGGATTCTATTTCGCTCACCCGCAGGCCGCGTATTTCGGCGTTGGTAAAATTGGGCGCGACCAAGTGAAAGACTATTCTCGCCGCAAGGGCATGGCCGTTGACGATATCGAACGCTGGCTGGCGCCGAACCTCAATTACGACCCGACCGCACGACCCGACACCAATCGCGTGAGCTAACCCCCCCAGAACAGTGCGAAAACACCGCCTGCCGTCAGTACCGCCCCCATCACCGCTCCGAGCGCGATGATCGCAAAGTGCGTCCATGGCCCAGCGACTGCGTTTTTCGGGCGCCGGTCCACCAAAAACTTCAGTGCCGGACCGGATCCAGCGCCGATAACAAGTCCCGCCGCCAACATCGGCCAGCCTACAAGACCTGAAGATACGGCGAAGAACGCCACCAGAAGACCCAACGCACCACCAACAGAAAAACCCGCCAGGGCTGTCGGAAAATGGCTCCAGGCCAGTTTAGACCAACGGGTCAGGCGCCACCGCCAAAGATTGCCGCGCAGGCCGGACGCTAACCAGTTTGCGGCGGCGGTCTTGATATCGGCTATCACGATGGATCGGGCGGCAGGGTCCGGCAGCGGCACCGCTGCGATCACCCTGTAGCGGGCGGCGGGTGGGCAGCGCACCACGCCAACCAGATACCCAGCCAAATCATCCTCAGCAATAAAAAATTCTTTTTCCTCGCCGGCGACGTCGTGTGCGCGCGCCAACCACCATTGCCTGCCGCCTGGCTCTTCATCTTCCCAGATCAAGAAAATATCGTCGGGGACTGTGGACATCGATCCTATCGCGGCCGTGCGCAGCGGCGCTCCCGGCGACGAGCCGAGGTCGCCTCAATTGGGTCGCCGTCGTTTTGGCTATATCCATCTTATTGGTTTTTAGTCCAAAGTATTATAGGGCTTCTCGACTCTGAATAAAGCCCCTATCGGGCGAGCTGGTTGAAGGCAATCCGGACTCGTGGCTAAGTGACAGATTCGGACCATTTTTAGCTCCTCAGGATGCGAAATTCCTCTATATGGAGTACGGAGCCGACCGAACACCACCTCCACCGATAGGCCCCCGCGCAGCACGTGCCAGCAGCACCAGACTCATCTGAGAATCGTGCCCGCCACGGCCTAACTCAACTCGCTCATGAGGTTGTTTTGCCACGGACAAACGCCTTGAAAAACAGAGGTTTAACCTGGTTCCCTAAAGGATAGCCTTGCGCAGAGGAAGAAGTCCTGTTACAACCCCGCCCTCGTAATCGAACCCGCCGCATTGCTGGCGTGGTCCGTCGCCCATGCGGGGGTGTAGTTCAGTTGGTTAGAACGTCGGCCTGTCACGCCGAAGGTCGCGGGTTCAAGTCCCGTCGCTCCCGCCACTTCTTCCTCGGCCGAATTTAAGCCGCCCCATTGTGAGTAGCCCCTAGGGAGACAACCATGCCCCAATCGCGCGATGTCGTATTTGCTTCAGGTGTCCGCACCGCCATCGGCACGTTCGGGGGCTCCTTAAAGGATATTGCACCAACCAGTTTGGGCGCCGCCTGCGTCAGGGAGGCCGTCGGACGCGCCGGGGTCGAGCCGACGGACGTTGGCAGCTGCATCTTCGGTCATATCGTCAACACAGAGCCGCGCGATATGTATATGTCACGGGTCGCCGCTATCGAGGGCGGACTACCTATCGAAACACCGGCCATGACCCTCAATAGACTTTGCGGCTCGGGTTTGCAGGCAGTTGTTTCCGCCGCACAGCAAATTTTGTTGGGTGACGTGGACGTCGCCGTGGCAGGTGGCGCGGAAAGCATGAGCCGCTCGCCCTATTCGCTGCCGTCCGAACGTTGGGGCCAGATGATGGGCGATGCGAAGGTCATCGACATGCTCTTCGGTGTGCTACACGACCCATTCGGCCACGGCCACATGGGCGTGACGGCGGAAAATCTTGCAACAAAGTGGCAGGTCACGCGTGACGAACAAGATGCGTTCGCCGTGGAGAGCCATAGGCGTGCGTCGAAAGCACGCCGCGAGGGCATTTTTAAGGATCAGATCCTTCCCATCGAAGTCAAGACGCGCAAGGGCGGGATCGCCTTCGATCAGGACGAGCATGTCCGGGACGATGCGACGATGGAAAACCTCGGGTCCCTGAAACCGGTATTCAAGAAAGACGGCACCGTAACGCCGGGCTCCGCATCGGGCATTAACGACGGCGCAGCCGCACTGGTCCTCATGGATTCAAGCGTCGCCGAAAAGAAAGGTGTAGCGCCCCTCGCCCGCCTCGTGGGCTACGCGCACGCAGCAGTGGAACCCAGTGAGATGGGCATTGGGCCGGTCCCAGCCGTGCAAAATGTTATGAAGAGGACGGGCCTAAAACTCGCCCACATGGACATCATCGAGTCTAACGAAGCCTTCGCCGCCCAGGCTCTAGCGGTGGCTAAGAACCTCGGCTTCGACCTAAACAAAACCAACCCCAACGGCGGCGCTATCGCCATGGGCCATCCGATTGGCGCCACCGGCGCCATACTCACCGTTAAGGCAATTTATGAATTAAAGCGCATCAACAAGCGCTACGGACTCATCACCATGTGTATCGGCGGCGGGCAGGGCATTGCCGCGATCATCGAAAATCTTCACTAGATATAGGCGAAGGCGGCGGTCACTACTCGGAGACCACCTTTAGGCCGACGATCCCCCCAATGATAAAGCCGAGGAAGAGGAGGCGCAGCGCCGTCGTTGGTTCGCCAAAAATAGCGATCCCCACCATAGCTGTACCAACGACGCCGATGCCGGTCCAGACCGCATAGGCCGTGCCGAGTGGAATTGTCTGAATGGACTTGGCTAGAAACCAAGCGCTGGCCGCATATGCGACGATAAAAACGAGCGACGGCGTAAGTTTGGTAAATCCCGCGGCATATTTAAGGGAGGTGGTGAACGCCACTTCCAGCGCCCCTGCGAAAAGAAGATAAAAAACCATCCCATAAGCGCCTCCTGTCGTCGTCGGGCGCGGCGTTAACCGCGTTTGCGGGTGTTCTAGCCGACCTTAATGAAATAGCGAGAGAATGCCGGTAAGTACCGGATCGAAAGCGATGAGCGCTTTCCCATACGTCGCTTCATCTTCAACGCTGTCGGCGACCAGATCGCCGAGATCCGTCCGGGTGATCCAACTGAACGTTTCTAGATCCTCGGTGAGTTTTGCAGCGCCCGTGCGCTTGCCATTCAACAACAAGCCTGGACGAACGATGGTGTAAGCCAACCCGGAATTTTGCAGCACGATTTCCGCCGCCGTTTTTGCCTCAAAGTAACCGCTCATGAAATACCGGATGTACCAGGGTGCTACCGCCTTGCCGCCTCCCGCGCCGATGGCCGTCACTAGAATGAACCTAGGAACGCCCACCTCTTGCGCGGCTTCGATCACATTCTTATTGCCGCCGATATCGACACGGTAATCTCCACCACGTCCACCCAGAACCGAGATCACCGCCCGTAACGGTCCGGACCTAAGCGCGCGTATGACATCCTCGAGAATAAGGGCATCGCCTTGCACCAATTTCACGCCCATAGCCTCGAGCGCAGCGGTCTTGGAGGTCGGGCGCGCCATTGCTGTCACCGCAACCCCTTGCTCCACCAGAGCGCGTGTCACTTCCAAGCCAAGCAGCCCGGTGGCGCCGAAAACTATGATCCCGCCGGGACGCGGGAGCGGCATCTCGGTGACCCCGACGCGCGGCGCGGCTTTGGGCGGCGGCGGATGCTCCATATTTTGGGCCGCGGCTGGCCAGACCAGTGCAGCGATAACAAGCAATGCAAAACTTCTAACGGCGTTGGCCATTTTATAGATTTCCTTACCGTAGGTCGGACGGCACTGGCCGCCTAAAATAAAATGCGCAGAGCGATAAGAAGCAAGGTTGTGGCCAAGATAAGCCGCAGAAGGTTTTCCGGAATCCTGCCCGCGATATAGCTGCCGAGAAATATTCCAGGGATCGAGCCGAACAGCAGCGACCCTAAAAGCGAGCCGTCGACGGAGCCGAGAATCCAATGACCTATTCCAGCCAGTAACGTCAGCGGTACCGCATGGGCGATATCCGAGCCGACAATTCTCACCAAGGAAAGACGCGGATAAAGCGCGATCAGGGCCGTGGTCCCGAGCGCGCCGGCGCCGACAGACGAGATCGATACCAACACCCCGAGCACAGCACCCACAATCATCGTAAATCGGATCGTGCGGTGCGGCGGCAATTCGCCTACCCAGGCGCCATAGACCCGGAGAATCTGTCGATGAAAAATGAGAACCAGCGCGGTGGCAATTAAGGCGCCGCTCAAAACAACAGCAATCAGGCCTTGTGCCACAGTCCCTTTAATATCCAACAGATACAACACAAGAATCGTGACAATGGTCGCCGGTACGCTACCCGTCGCCAGATGCGCCACCACGCGCCAATCAATAGTGCGAGCAAACCCATGAAAGAGCGTGCCGCCGGTTTTCGTTGCTGCAGCGAAAAAGAGATCAGTGCCCACGGCCGTGACCGGATGAATGCCGAACACAACAATCAGTAACGGAGTCATGAGCGATCCACCTCCGACACCAGTCATGCCGACCATAAGGCCTACGATGAAACCGGCCATCGAATAAGCTGGACTGATAAATTCCACGAAATTCATACGCGTAATTTAACGGATGGTGCCCGGGCGTTCCGTTTGGGACGTGACCGACCGCGCGCGACATCCTGCCGAACACTGTTCGGACAACGTTTGCGGCCTGCGCGCGAACCGCCGTTTAAGCTTGCACCAAACCAAGAAACCCATCCTGCGCTCCTGTTTTATTGTTTTTCTCAGACCGGTCTTCCGCCGGACCGCCCTCTCGGGTGTCTTGATTGTGCCAACCCAGGGTACCCTGTGTCACGCCCCAGAACGCGGGGCCACGCCTACCATTGTGTGGTTCGAACTCATAACCCTCCAGATTTAGAGATCAGCCGGGGAGCCTAAGCCTAAAATGACGAGCAGCAGGAAACCGTATGCGAAAACGACAAAGGTGTTCGCCGCCCTGTCCCTGTTGAAAGCTAGAAGAGGACACCGCATAGCCGCATCTTTTTCTTGGTCAGGCGCCTTGAGCGCGCCTTCATTCGGCCTAGAATTATTCAGCCTCGACGCCACTGTCGCCGCCAATATCCCTACCTTGTCGCTAGGCAATAAAATTCGAACGGCAATTCCCCACCGAGGTGCGGAAAGAGAGAATCTCTATTTCTTCAAGGCATCGGACAGAGTCACTTTGTCGAGGATGGCCGACATTGAATCCCGCACCCCGCGCATCACCCGGCGGATGGCGCAGGCCAACTTAAGGAACTCTCCACGTCGTAGGTCCCGGCCGAGATGCTTCGTGATGGCAATTCTAACTCCGCTTTAGTCCCATAGGGCAGCAATGCGTGCGCGCTGCTTGGTGTCGGCCATGGGTCCGCGCCCTGCATCAAGATTCTCAATCATATGTTTGGGATTGTTAGTCCCCGGTATCGCGGCGGTCACGCTCGAATGAGACACCACAAATTTGAGCAGCAATTGCGCGTACGTGTGACAACCCAATTCTTCCGTAGCCCATTCCAGTACGTCCTTGCCTTTCATGGCGCTCAACGGCCGGCCGCGCCCCAGTGGCAACGCGACTAGTACCGCCACTCCCTTGTCTGCCGCCATAGGCAAAAGACGTTGTTCAGCACCGCGGTAGTCCACCGCATAAGCAAATTCGACAAAGTCTAACTCGTCCATCCACCGGGTCAGGTTATCTTGGCGGCGGCCTGTGCTGGTGACGCCGAAATACCGGATGCGTCCCTGGTCCTTATACTCGCGCAGAGCCGGCAGATGCGTATCAACATCGACCATGTTGTGAACGAACATCAAATCGATATGGTCGGTGCGCAGACGTTTGAACGACCGGTCCATGGACTCGATTCCGTTCTCTCGGCCTCGCTCGCCGAACTTTGTTGCGATGAAGGCCTTTGAACGAAGACCGTCTTGCTCCAACAGTTCGCCGATGAGTTCCTCGGAGCTGCCCCGGGCATAGCTGGCTGCCGTATCAACAATCTTGCCGCCGCCCTCGAGCAGAATTTTAAGTACCTGCGTCTTATCTTCAATGTCGCGGCGCGCGCCAAAATCCTGAGCCGTTCCGAGCCCCATCACCGGAAGTTGTTCGCCGTCCTTACTCTTGGGGATGGACCGCGCGAGCAACGGCCGTTCCGCGGCAAGTACCGGCGGAATCGGAGCCATCGTCGCGACACTCGCGGCGCTGGCCAGCTTGAGAAATTGGGCGCGGGATAGCCCGTGCGAGAGATTTGTCGAAATTCGAGGCATTGGTGGATCCCTCCAGTCTTCCGCAAGGGCATACGGTCGATGCCGCACCGCGCGGTGTCAAGAAAAACCACGTAACTGTGCCCTATGCGTATCAAAGCTGTTGCCACAATTTCCTGACATTGCGCGCTCGGCGCAGCACCGGCGGAGGTAATGGCGTCGCTGGTTTCTGGCGCGGCCGCAGCATGCAGGCAGCAGGCAGTTATACATTAAATACCTGTTACCCCGATTAATATAGAAGGCGGTTCGGCTAACATTCGCCGATAACATCGGAATGCATTGCTCAGAGCGTAGCCACGGCGTGAATTCCATTCACGCTCCAGCTCACAAAGAAACACGACGAAAGGCCGTAGACACATGAATAAACGCCCACACCAATTAGCACTCGCCATTACCGCAGCCCTCGTCGTGGCTCTTGCCGTCCCCATGGCGGTTAGTCACACAGACGCGGCGCAATCGCCTCTACTCACCATACGCGATGGCATCCCTTCGTTGGCTCCGCTGGTGGAGCGGGTAGCGCCCGCTGTCGTCAATGTCGGCGTCAAAATCAAAGTAGATGTGGCTAATAATCCATTATTCAACGATCCCTTGTTCCGATTCTTCGGCGGTCCTCGCCAGGATACTCCGCAGGAACGCTCGTCCGGCGGTTCCGGCGTCATCGTCGATGCCAGGAAGGGTTACGTGATTACGAATCACCACGTGGTGAATGGCGCTACAGAAATTACTATCCAACTGAAGGACCGCCGCAAGGTGACCGCCGAAATCATCGGCAGCGATGAAGGCACAGACATCGCCCTTCTGAAAATTGAGGCCGATAACCTCACCGATATCCCCATCGGCGATACCCGGTCCATGAAGGTTGGCGACTATGTGATCGCCGTGGGCAACCCGTATGGCCTCGCCGACACCGTGACCACCGGCATCATTTCCGCCTTGGGCCGGGCACGACTGAACATTGAGGGCTGGGAGGATTTCATCCAGACCGATGCCGCCATCAATCCGGGCAATTCAGGCGGCGCGTTGGTGAATTTACGCGGCGAGCTTATCGGTATCAACACCGCCATCGTGGGTCCTAACGGCGGCAATGTCGGCATCGGCTTCGCCGTGCCGACCACGATGGTTAAAGCCGTCATGGCGCAGCTCATCGAATACGGCGAAGTGCGCCGCGGTCAGATCGGCATCATGATCGGGGATCTAACGCCCGAACTGGCGGAGAGTCTGGGGGTAGACGAAACCCAAGGCGCTGTGATCAGCCGCGTGCAGAGCGAATCTCCAGCGGAAGACGCCGGCTTAAAGACCGGCGATGTGGTCACCGCGTTCAACGGCAATACTCTGCGAGGCGCAAATGACCTAAGAAATCGCGTCGGATTGCTGACCGTTGGCACGACCGTGGAACTGACCGTCGTGCGCGATAAAGAGGAAAGAAACATCAAGGTCACCATCGGCAACCCTGTACAGAAAACCGTCGAACGAGTGCAAGACCGCCCGAGCCTGGCCGGGGCCAGCTTCGCCAACACCGAAAACGGCGCTGCCGTTAAAGGCGTGGTGGTTACCCGTGTCGAGCGCGGCAGTCCAGCCTACCAGGCTGGCTTGCGCGCCGGTGACGTAATCGTGTCGATCAACCGCAACGACATTTCTAACGTGGAAGAATTTACCGAAGCCATGGACGGGAATAGGCAAGTAGCCTTGTTCATCAACCGCAACGGCGAGGACATTCTTATCGTCGTACAGTAGGTCCTCAAACACTTCAAATCGCGGTGCCGCTTTTCCAAGGCGGTGCCGCTTCTATTATTCTAAAAACGGATCCGAGATCATCACACCACCGTCAGCGACAATGCCCTGACCGGTGACAAACTTGCTGATATCGGAGGCAAGAAATAAAGCCACTCCGGCGATATCATCTGCCTCGCCCAGCCGCCCCAACGGTGTGCGATCAATGAAGCGCTTACCGCGTTCTCCTTCCCACAGCACTGTCGAGAACCCGGTGCGGATAAGGCCCGGTAAAATTGCATTCACGCGGATGTTCTGCAGCCCCAGATCTACCGCGTAGTTGCGCGCCAATTGAATGTCCGCAGCCTTGGAAACAGCGTAAACGCCGATGGTACCCGAGCCCATAAGTCCGGCAATACTGGACAGCAGGATAACGGACCCGCCGCCCCTCGCCGCCATGCCCGGCGCGGCGAGGTTGATAAGATGAATATTGGCGCCGACGTTGGTCGCCATGACCTTGTCGAATGCCTTGTCGTCCAAATCTGCCATAGGCCCGTATACGGGATTGGTCGCTGCGTTGCAGACAAGTACCGAAATATTACCCAGTTTCGACTGGGTTTCCTGGACCAACGCTTCGACCTGATCCCTGCGCAAGACGTTGCATGCCACAGCAAGGGCCTGCCCCCCAGCCGCCTCAATCTCTTCCACCACCGCCTGGCAGGCGTCGGCTTCGCGGCTGGTGATCACCACTTTGGCGCCGGCCGCCGCAAAAATTTGGGCGATGGCCTTGCCGATTCCACGGCTGGATCCGGTTACCAGCGCCACGCGCCCCGTCAGGTCGCAGGGATTGGCAGGTGTCATGCGAACGGCGCTCCTTACAGTGGAGAATTTCAATCGTGGGACTATAGCTAAAGATTGGGCATACTGCCTAAAGTGGAGTTTTCGGGGTCATACCATATATATGACCAAGTTATCTGCATCCTGGCGCGGATTGCGGATTCATGTACGCATTGGCGGTCCTAGCGGTGTGGCCGCTTCATGCGCCACCGGCTGCCGCCGACGTCGAACGCGTGGAAGTGCTCGAGCGAACCCTCGTCGCTGACGGAAAATCCTTTGGAAACGTAGCCCTCTACGAGCAGTTGCGCGAACAGCTGTATTTTGCGGTTGGCGCGACCTCTCCCGAAAATCAAGGAATCACCGATATCCGCCTTGCGCCGCGCGACGCCCGCGGTAACGTGCATTTTGCTGCAGACTTCCTCCTCCTGCACCCTATCGACCCGGCTCGCGGCAAACAAGTATGTGGTCAAGCAGGTCA
Organism: Rhodospirillaceae bacterium; assembly: GCA_963662375.2. Classification (GTDB taxonomy): domain Bacteria; phylum Pseudomonadota; class Alphaproteobacteria; order Rhodospirillales; family Rhodospirillaceae; genus UBA11612. The sequence goes on along the minus strand of CAXXRP010000010.1, from coordinate 177,595 downwards.
ACCATACCGTCAACACGGCGCAGGAAGCCGCCGATTCGCTGACGGCCTTCTTCACGGGCGATCAAAACCTCGCAGGCCCGGTGCGGGCAGACGCTTTGTTCCCCCCGAACGGCGCAAAAAATACCTCCCAAGCAATCATAGATATGCTTGGCGAAAGCCCGCGCCTATCTGGCGACTTTCCGTGGGACCCATGGAGCGCAACGATACGCAGAAAGCTAAATTCGCTGTCTCGTCGTCGGAATTTAAGGAGAGCCTCAACCACGCTATGGCCATAAGCAGCGCCGCAGAGTGTAATGTGTATGAGCTGGACGACTCAGTGTTCTTGCTGAGTCCATGACTGCTTGGGGTTCGGGAGGGCACCATGAATATTTTACGCGTTCTTACCGCCATACTATTCCTCGTCTCAATGCCCCAAACTCTTGCGTGGACGCATGGCACCCCCGCCCAAACCATGGTGCACGCCGCACAGAATTTTCTCGCTGCGCTGTCGCCGGAACAGCGAACCACGGCAACGCTGCCGTTCGATGATAAACGCAGCGATTGGCACTTCGTGCCCGCCGAGGGACGTTTTTCTTATCCGCGTCCCGGCATCCGCCTCAAAGACCTGAGCGCAACGCAAAAACTTCTCGCGCATGCTTTCCTCAGCACCGGTCTCAGCCAGCAGGGCTACGTCAAGGTCACAACCATCATGAGCCTCGAGGAGATCCTCCACGAGTTGGAAAAGAACATGGATAGGACCATGCCCGTGCGCGATCCCGGCTCCTATTTCTTCGCCATTTTTGGCGAACCCGCAGAGGACTCGACCTGGCAATGGAGCGTGCAAGGGCACCACATCTCTCTGCACTTCACTATTGTGAACGGTGAAATGGTGGCGGACACACCCACGTTCCTCGGCACAAACCCTGCGGAGGTAAAAGATGGCCCGCGCAGAGGCTTGCGCATCCTTGCCCACGAAGAGGACCTGGCCCGCGCGTTGTTGAACTCGCTCGACGAGTCGCAACGCACCACGGCCGTAGTCGCTCCCGAGGCTCCGCGCGATATTTTCACTGCCAATCAGCCGCGCGTAGAGCCGCTCAAGGCAGAGGGGCTATCCGCCGCGCAAATGAACACCGCTCAACGTCAGGCTGTTATCGCGCTGCTAGACGAATACGCGGGATCCCTACCCGTCCCGTTGGCTGAGACGCGCATGATAAAAGTGCGCGATGCGGGCGTCGAAAACATCGTCTTTGCCTGGATGGGGAGCGCGGCGCGCGGCGAGCCCCACTACTACCGTCTGGAAGGGCCCACGTTTCTGGTGGAATACGACAACCGTCAGAACGACGCCAACCACGTTCATACGGTTTGGCGCGACTTCAATGGTGACTTCGGCGCGGATCTACTGGCGGCGCACTACAAGAACGCGCCCCACGATCAAAAATGAGAAATCAGCCGGTTTGAATGGCCGTTGTCTGTGTCAGACAGGTGCCCTAGCTGTGGAAGCCGGCGGCATGTAGACTGCCGGTGCCGCCGCAGGTGACTACAAACACGTCCTTGGGCTTACTGGCCAGATAGACCCGTCCATTTTTTTGAACGCGGTTCAAGTGCTCCAACTGCTCGCGGTGTTTGGCCGTGATGTAATCGGCATCGAAGCTAGCGTACGACCAGATCATCTCCTGAACGTCTTCCATTTTGGGCACGTCACGGTGGATGATTTCTGCCCATACAGGGTTCACCGCCACCATGATTTCCGCATATGGCACCGCCGGCGAGAAACCGTTTGCTCCGGGATAGGCCAGCGACTTGCCGATCATCTCCAGAAACTCCGGCCCGGTCTGCGACGTGGTGTCGATGATGTTCATAGTCCCGTTTGTGCCATAAACCGTGGCCGCATCGCCTGTCACCCCGCGCCGATCGGCTAGGGGCGCCCAGGGAGAGCGCTCTTCCCATTCACCGAAGACAATGCCGGCAACGCGCCCAGGAGAACCAAAGGTGTTTTGCGACGTCACACCAATGAGCTGTCCGGCCACGTTGCGGATGATCAAGCGAATCGCCCGGCCGATTGCCGCCGCGGAGCTCGCCACACCGCCCAGGCAGCCATGCTTATAGCGTATGCCCAGGGTGTCGCAGATTGGTCCGTTCACCAGAACCAGCGGCACCACGGAGGCAGTGGTCGCGTTCAACCCGAACAACTCGAAGTCCGGATTGGCCATGCCTTCCAACGCCGCGATCAGCAGCGGCAGAGACTCTGCCGGCGCACCGGCCATCACCGCGTTGATGGCGATCTTCTCCACCGTGCACTCCGCGTCCAGGGGCGGCAGAGTGCAAATCACTTCGTCAGGATAGCGGTTGCCCGCGGCCAGAAATGCGCGCACCCGCGCTTCCGTCGGTGGAATAACAGGAAGACCGTCGCCCCATCCCTGCTCCAGAGAAAACTGAGTGAAGTCCGAAACGTCCAACTCGGCTTGATGGCGTTTGCTCGAAAGCCAATCGATCTCGCAGCCTTCTGGCCCGCAGTCGCGGATAACGGGAGCTTTCGGCTTTATGGTCGTGTTCATTCCGCTGCCTCGCGCGCGGCAATCTGCGCGCCCATGGTCGCCACCACTTTGGCGAAGTGTTCGTGCGCAACGGGGTCCACGTCGCTTTTAAATTTTTCATTCAGCGGGTAAGGCAGCACATGAACACGCAGGCCCGAGCGCCCGCCTCGCTGAGCAAGGTTCCGACCCAGTTCCTTGAAGTTATCCGTGCAAACAGCCGTCGTCGGCAATCCCTTGGCCGCGGCGGTCAGGGCGTCGCGAATGGTCCAGCCGGTGCAGGACCCACAATTGCCGAGGCCCACCACCGCAACGTCGACGGACTCCAAAAACGCGTCTAGCGACTTGGCCAGCCGGTCGCCTTCGCTGCCCGTGCGCCCTGCAGAGCGCCAGAACTTAACTTCGGCCCCCGCCTTGCGGAACTACTCGGCCCAGATTTCCGAAATCCAGTCCCAGGCTCGCCACATCTCATCAACCCGAAATCCCACGGTCCCACCCGCCGGAGGGCCCGCATCGGGGCCGGGTAAAGCAATGTCGTCGGTGCGCAGCGCCGCCGGGTCCAGCACATAGCCGTTGGTCATGGGAGAATTCTCCCCATCAGATTGGGTCCACTATATCCCTACCCGCTGGCGCCGCCAAAGTAGGAAAACCGAGACACATAAACCCTTAACAAGGCGAGGGCTCAGTAAACCACCACGCTGCGGATGGACTCGCCTTTCGTCATCAGATCGAAGCCCTCGTTGATGCGCTCCAGCGGCAGCGTATGCGTAATCAGATCGTCGATGTTGATCTTCTTATCCATGTACCAATCAACGATCTTAGGAACATCGGTGCGGCCGCGCGCGCCGCCGAAAGCGGTGCCGATCCATCGCCGCCCGGTCACAAGCTGAAAGGGGCGCGTCGCGATTTCCTGGCCCGCCCCGGCCACGCCGATGATCACGCTCACGCCCCAACCACGATGGCAGCACTCCAGCGCTTGACGCATCAAGTCCACGTTGCCAACGCACTCGAAGCTGTAGTCCGCGCCGCCGCTGGTCAGTTCCACCAAGTGCCCAACCAGATCGCCCTTCACCTCTTTAGGGTTCACAAAGTCGGTCATGCCGAATTTGCGCGCGAGGGCCTCGCGGGCCGGATTGACATCCACACCGAAGATCTTGTCGGCGCCCGCCATCTTCGCCCCCTGAATGACGTTAAGGCCGATGCCGCCCAGGCCGAAAACTATCACGTTGGCGCCGGGCTCAACTTTCGCCGTGAAGATCACCGCGCCGATACCGGTGGTCACGCCGCAACCGATGTAGCAGATCTTATCGAACGGCGCGTCCTTACGCACTTTGGCCAGGGCGATTTCCGGAAGCACGGTGTAGTTCGCAAAGGTCGAACAGCCCATGTAATGCATCACCGGTTTGCCGTTTAACGAAAACCGGCTGGTGCCGTCGGGCATCACGCCCTTGCCCTGGGTCGCGCGGATCGACGTGCAGAGATTGGTCTTGTGGCTGGTACAGCTTTTACATTCCCGGCATTCGGGCGTGTACAGCGGAATAACGTGATCGCCCTTGGCAACCGACGTCACATCGGTGCCCACGTCCACCACAATGCCCGCGCCTTCGTGACCGAGGATGGACGGAAAGATGCCCTCCGGATCACCGCCGGACAGGGTGAACTTGTCGGTATGGCAAATCCCGCTGGCCTTGATCTCCACCAGCACCTCGCCGAGCCCGGGCCCATCCAGTCGCACCGTTTCGATGGAGAGGGGCTGCCCCGCCCCGAAAGCGACCGCCGCACGCACCTCCATATTGGCCTCACCTACAAATAGACACCGGTAATAAATGAAGGAATCAGAATGCCTGATGCCGTTACATGATTCCTAGTAGAAATCCTTCAACGGTCTTGTTCCAAGCAGACATAGCGGCGAGAATTATACCAATCATACATTCGAAGGGAAACTCGCACATGGCACGCAAGGTCTGGCTGGAGGCCGCGCTAACGGCCCGTGGACAAAAAAGAACCAACCGAACATTCCGGTCACTGTGGACGAATGCATCAAAGACGGCATTGCCATGGTGAAAGCGGGCGCGGCGGTCATCCATGTCCACGCTTATGACCCCGACACCGGCATCCAGAACGACAGCCCGGACGTTTACGCCGCCATCATCGAGGGTATCAAATCCGAGGTGGACGTCATCATCTATCCCACCATCTCCAACGCCAGCCAGCCCGGCTCCGAAGTGGGCGTGGTCGGAGCCTATCGCCATATCCCGAGCGAAGAGCTAGGCAAACGCGGCATGCTGGAATAGGCCATCGTCGATCCGGTCTCGGTCAACTTTTCGGACATCAACGACATCAAGGCCGACAAGCTGGGCATGGTCTACATGAACGTCGAAAGCGACATTCGCGCCGGCATGGCCATTTTCGAAAAATACGATCTGCGCCCCACTTTCGCCCTCTACGACCCCGGCTTCATACGCTTGGGTTCAGCACCTGCTGCGCGCTTCCCCAAAATGAAAACACCGGTCTACCGTTTCATGTTTTCCGAGGAGTTCACGTTCGGCTTCGCACCCAAACGCTACGGCGTCGATGCCTATCTCGCCACACTGAACGACTACGCCCCCGGCGCGCCGTGGATGATTGCTGCGCTGAAAGGCAACATAACCCCCATCATCCCCGACGCCGTGACATTAGGCGGTCATGTGCGTGTGGGCCTTGAGGATCCCATATGGGGCTCGGATAAAACCAACCCTCAGCTGGTGGAAGCGGCGGCCAATAACATTGTCAAAGCGGGCGGCGATTTAGCCACCGCCGCCGATAGCCGCGCTGAGATGAAGGACAGGTGAGGGCAGGCCCGCGATAACGATGTAAATTGGACGCACAATGCCGTTAGCGAGCACGGTCGTCATTCTTGGCCTCCATGAGGAGGCCGAGAATCTAGAGTTATCTTGTTTCTGGTTTTTTGGAACAAGAACAAAAAACCTGGACCCTCGGCCCCTGACAAAGCGTGTCAAACGCAAACCGGAAATCAGGCCCAGGGCCAAAGGTGACAAAAACTTAGAAGTTGCCGGGCTCACGGAAATGCACCTGCTCATCGATACAGTCGGGCAACACCGTGAGATTGGTCGCGTCAAACCGCGTCTCAGCCTTAGCGGACTTCAAGTCACCGATTCCGGCGACGCGTCCGGCGCGCACACCGACGTCCGCTTCCACCGGCCCGCCCGGAACGAACACCGCGCCGCCGTGAATAATGAGATCGAAACTCTCGCTCACAAAAACTGGCCCTCCTACTTTTAGATTGGCGCAGACAATGTCTCGAACACGTCGCCCACGGGCATGTGCCCCAGCATATGACGGCGATGCCACAATGCATAGAACAGCAGCATCCACGCCGCTTGTCCGCTGCGCGCGTTCACCGTGCGAAATAGAGACTCAACCTTTCCCGGCGCACATATCTCGGCGATGCCCTCCTGCCGTGCCACCAGCGGACCGAGGCGCGCTCCCTCGCCGGAGATCCAGTCGGCCACCGGCACTGTAAAACCGCGCTTGCGTTCGAACGCAGCGGCGGCAGGGAAATTTTCCGCAAGCCACTGGCGTACGATCCATTTTCCGAGTCCGCCGCGCACCTTCTGATCGTCTTTCAGCGAAAATGCGAATTTGGCGACGGACGGATCGAGGAACGGCACCCGCCCTTCGACGCCATGGGCCATCAAACAGCGGTCCAGTTTGACCAAAAGATCGTTGGGCAGCCATGTCGCGCAATCGACCGCCTGAATTGCGCGCAAATCGGAACTTTTGCCGTGCAAGACGGCACGTTCCACCGCACTCAAGCCGTCCCGCCACTGCGGCGGAACCGTGCGCAATACGCCGGACTCGGCCAAAATATGGCGCCGGAATGGGGGTTTAGCGAACGGCCAGGGCCGTAGCGCGGCACGGTAACGGCCATAACCGGCGAACATTTCGTCCCCGCCCTCGCCGGTCAGCACCACTTTCACGTCTTTTGCCGCGCATTTCGCAAGCAAAAATGTCGGGATCACCGCGTAGTCCGGCGCTGGATCGTCCACGGCGGCGGCAACCTGCGGCAAGTCTGCCCAGAAATCCGCCGCTGTCACCGGCACATCGACATGGTCAGCCCCGACGGCTGCCGCGGCATTTTGGGCATTTTCCCACTCATCGTGCGCGCCAGTACCGGGGAATGCGGCGGTAAATGCCAGCACCGGCGCCTCGTTTAGCCGCGCCATCATCGCCAGCACCGCCGCCGAATCGATGCCGCCGGACAGAAACATCCCATACGGCACATCGGAGCGTTGATGGACCGTCACGGACTCCCGCCAAACCTCACCGAACTCCACAATCGCGTCGTGGTCGGGCCGCTCGATCACTTCCGCCGACAGCACGTCGGAACGTTCAAGGCGCAACGTTATACGTCCGTTTTTTACAACTAAAGTTTCACCGGGCGCGACTCTTTGGATCTTTTTAAACGGCGTTGACGTACCTGTTGAAAATTGGAGCGCTAGAACTTCGTCGCGAACTGGGTTTCTTTGCGCCGCTATCACCAATCCCGCCGTGATCAACGCCTGTGGCTCGGAAGCAAAGCAAAACCCCGCAGCCGTTTCAGCGTAGTAAAGCGGCTTGATGCCGAACGGGTCGCGCGCCAGAATCAGTGTTTTTTTCGCCGGATCATGAATCGCGAGCGCGTACATGCCGCGCAAACTGTCGGCGAAAGCATCGCCGCGGGTGCGGTACACATGCAACGGACTTTCGCAATCGGAGCCGGTGGCGAACTGCGCGCCGGAAAATTCACACCGCAAATCTAGGTCGTTGTAGATCTCGCCGTTAGCGATCAGAACCGTGCCTTCCGGCAAAATGAACGGCTGTTTGCCGCCTTCAACGTCGATAATGGCCAGGCGTGTGTGCACCAAGCCAACGTCGCCGCGGTCCAGCGCCACCCGTCCATCGGGGCCGCGATGGTCCAATGCATTTGTGAGTTTTTCAAGAATGCCGTCCGGCAGCGGCCGGCCGTCGCGCATCATGACGCCGGCGATCCCGCACATCGATGCAACCTACGCGCCCATTTTCGGCGCTAGTTCGGACGCAAGCGTGTTGAACAAGTCCAGATACTGCGGGACGATTTTGTCCGCCGCGAAGGTTTCGATGTAGGTGAGTCTCCCCGCCGCACCCAGCCTCCTTGCTAAATCACTGTCTCGGGAAATCCATTTAATGGCCTCGGCCATGCTGATTGCATCTCCCACCGGCACCAGCAGCCCATTCTTCTTGTGGCGGATCAGCAGGCCAGGTCCCAGGCTGTCAGACGCCACCACCGGCACGCCCGCGCCCCAGGCATCCACGATCGCATCGCCCACGTCTTCGTGTCGGGCGGGATAAACAAAGACGTTGCCAGCCGCGATGATGGACGCCAATTCGTCATGCCATCCGATGAAGCGTATGCGTGGCTTAATACCAGCCTCGCGAGCTTGCTTTTCAAGACGCTTACGTCCTTCTCCCTCGCCAACGACCCAAAGATAATACTCGGGCAGGCGGCTGAGCGCCGCGAACAAAACGTCCAAGCCAGCGTTTTTTTCAAGCCGCGAAGCGGTCACGATCAGTTTCGCGTTGGGCGGCGTAAAGAATGTTTTCCGTTTGGTGACAGCAGCCTCGACGCCCTCAAGCTTGATCATCGGAACATGGGGGAGAACGTGCACGCACTTTGCCTGCCACTGCGCAATCATTGCTTGGTTAGCGCGTGAAGAAGACGGCGTGAAGAGATGGTCACACATGGCCAGCGCAGTGGCGTCGAACGTGGTTCCAATACGGCCCAGGTGAACGAACGATCCTTTTTCGACGAAGGCCGCGACGTCGGGCGTCCACGAAATAACAATGTCCGGACCGAAGCGGCGGATTTCGTTATTTATCTTGCGTTGGTCCAAATTTATCTTGCGTCGGGCAAAAAAAGCGAAGCGGCTGGGAAAGGACATTTCGACCGCCACCGCTCCGATAGCTGCGAGACGCTCTGCACGCGCGCGATTTTGGCGAAGCATAACGCGCTGTACAAAGCGATGCTGCTCGAGCGCGCCGACAAGACGCTCCACCTGCCGCTCAACGCCACCGTACGGCGCGCCAGACATGAGATGGAATATTTTCAAACAGACACCCTCGCCTTACCTCAACTTAGGTTTCGCATAGCTATGGGGCCAAAGCCAAGGATTCACTTCGAGTCTCCGCCCTGAACCTGCTCTGGAAACGACGCCATGAGATGCCGAAAAGCCGCTTCGACATTCTCCGGCTCGAGTTCCTCCACCTGAGGGTCGGTGGAGTCTGCCCGGACAACCTGGCAGCGCTCTCCCCAGGGGCCATAGCACACAGGGTCCGTGGGGCCGAAGATCGCCAGGGTCGGTAGGTCCGCGGCGGCGGCGAGGTGGGCAAGTCCCGAATCATTGCCGATAAACGCCCGGCACCGCTTCAGGGCGGCATATACGGTCAACAAATCAGTTTGACCGAGCATGGAGATTGGTTTGTATTCCTTCAGAGCCTCGATGACCGGGCCCGCGGCCTCGGCATCGCCGGGCCCGCCGAAGACGGCAACCCGCCACCCCTGGCACGGCCCACCCATATCTAGCAACCGTTGCCCGAGCACGGCGAACCGTCCGGCCGGCCATGTCTTGCCCGGATCGGCCGCTAGCGGTGCTATGGCGAGCACAGAAATATCTTTCGGGATTAGGCGCACCGCTGCTTCCTCGTTTTTCGGCGCTACGTAAAGATAAGGATCTGCCGGCTCTGCCATATCCAGAACTGTGGAGAGCAATTGGACACGGTGGATGGTGTTGTCGGTGGAGCCAAGCACGTGACGCTTTCGGGCCGGAATAAAATACGATACCAGCGATCGGCGCAAGTCGATCACGAGATCCCATTTGACGGCGCGTACCGCGCGCCAAAGCGAAAGCCAGTGACCGTCGAATGGCCGCTTGGTCATGACGATGACTTGGTCGAGACGCGGCACCGCGTCGAAAAGCGAAGCGGCCAACGGTCCACACACAATAGTGAAGTGCGCGTCGGGATAGCGGTCCACAAGATAGTTCAAAACACCGGACGACAGCACGGCGTCGCCAATTCGCGTATAGGTGATGAAAAGAATCTTCACAGAGCCTCAGGCTGCCGCGCCCTGCAGTTGGGAGATAAAGTCCGTCATCTCGTTTGCCGCCAACGGCCAAGTGCGGCGGCGTTCAGGGGCACCTGCCGCATCGCTGAGACTCTTGAATACCCCATCATCGCTGAGAATTTGTACCGCGACATTTGCGAACGCCTCCGCGTCCGGCACAATGTAACCCGTCTGACCATTGACGATGCATTCGGCCACACCACCCAAACTGCGGACCACAGCGGGCAATCCCGTTGTCTGCGATTCGGAAAGAGTCCAGCAGGCAAAATCTTGGGCATGCCCTGGATACAAATGAGCCCGCGAGCGGCGATACACATCGGCCATACCTTCGTCGTTGCGCGGGTCTACCACCACAACGTTCGCTTCCGACGCTGCTTTCACCTGCTCAAACACTGGAGCGACCGCATCCGGCACCTCGTCGGTTCGAATTCCTTTCGACAGAACCGCCGAATAGACGGACAGCCGAGCGTCCGGCATGCGCGGATGCACAAGGCGTGTCCACACATCTATGAGCCAGTCGAGGCCCTGCAGTGGGTGAGTGGTGACAATTGCGTGAGGCTTTGGCGCTTCATCGCGCACGGCCTGTTTCATGGCGTTCTCGGCATAAACCAATTCTTCTGCCGAGAGATCAGACGTATCGATCGTAGTTTCGAAGAATGCATTGCGCACACCGGGCGGTATGGTGACGGTACTCAACTTGCCTGTGTATTGCTGTGCTTGCGCCGGACTAACAAACATGACCGACGGTGAAAACGAGTCCCAAAGTTTTTCATTGGCAGAGGCCGTGAGATAATCCGGCGCTCCGGTAACCCATAATAATCTCTGATCAGCATTTCTGATTTTGCCGAGGAGCGACGGCTTGCGCATCGCAATGAGCACGTTGGCAGCCCGCGGTACGTTGGAATCATTCAAAGGCACCCAGTAGGCGCCGTCAGCCATATGTGCGTACGGGGTGCGGTTCACTACAGTAACGTCGTGCTGAGCCTGCGACAGGGCGGCAGCCAGACTGGCCACAGCCTTTTCCGGCCCACCCAGTGGCCTGCGAAGGGAGGTATAGCCGTCGTAGGGGACGGACTCGTCAATAAAAACAAAGCGCATGCAGGGCCATTATACCCCTGCGGCGCGCGGTGCGAAAGGACTGCGGTATCTTGCTGCGGCAGCGCGGCGTGCTACATAACGGGGCCTAGACAGTCGAGGATCCTTCCATGGCATTTTACACGCCCCTACCGCATCGCGCGCTCATCGTAGCGACCGGTGGCGATCGTTTCAGCTTTCTGCAGGGTTTGGTGTCTAACGATATGCGGAAGGTGGAGCGCGGCGGAACCGTGTGGGCAGCGTTGCTGACCCCGCAAGGGAAGTTCCTACACGAATTTTTCATATTTCCTCTTAGAGACGCGGTTTATCTGGAATGCGAACGCGCGCGGCGCGATGACCTGCTAACACGACTGTCGCACTACAAACTGCGTTCAAAGGTAGAACTTGCCGCCGATGACACTTTGGCGTCGGGCGCGGCGTGGGGCGACGACACGGCGGCAGCATTGAATCTTTCCAGTGACGCGGATGCATTGCTAGTCCGGAACGGCGGCATTGTTTACCGCGATTCACGATTGGTGGAAGCCGGTGCGCGCTGGGCCCTACCGGCGGACGCCGCAGGGTCCGTGCTTGAGGCCTGCGGATTGAAACCATCCACCGCAGAAGCTTGTGACTTTCACCGTCTCACCCTGGGCCTGCCGGATGGGAGCCGCGACATGGAAATAGAAAAAGCTCTATTACTGGAAAGCGGCTTTGAGGAATTGCACGGCGTGGATTTTCAAAAGGGCTGCTACATGGGCCAGGAATTAACGGCCCGCACCCACTACCGGGCTCGTATCAAGAAACGTCTGATGCCGGTAACCATAGATGGTCCCACGCCAGCACCGGGTACAGCCCTGAAAGCGGATGGCGCCAATGCCGGCGAAATGAAGAGTGCACAAGGCGGGTGCGGAATGGCTTTGGTGCGTTTGGAGGCGTGGAAAAAAATGGGCGAACGTGCGTTGGAGGCGGACGGATCGGCAGTGAGACCGAACGTTCCGACATGGATGGTGCTACCTGACGCCGAGAAGGACGGGCCGTCACAAGTTTAATATCACACCCCGATGCGGAGGGCGCGGCAGCAGGGAGAAGAATCAACATGCAGGCGTTTAAAGCGATCACCGCCGCCATATTGTTGATGCTGTGGGCTGCGGTCTCGGCGGCACCGCAGGAGAGCACCTCGGAAAGAGCCATCAAGGCCTTGGAGGACTTCTTCAAGTTCGACGTGCCTTACGTGCCGACACCGCCGGAAGTGGTGAAAACCATGCTTAAGCTCGCCGGCGCCGGGCCTGATGACACCGTCTATGACCTGGGATCCGGCGACGGACGCATTGTCATCGCCGCAGTGCGTGACTTCGGCGTCAAGAAAGGCGTGGGCATAGACCTCGACCAGGACCTCATCAACCGGGCGCTACAGACTGCGGTACGGGAAGGTGTGGACGGGAGGGCGGAATTTCACATCTCTGATATTTTCACCACGGATTTCAGTGACGCGACGGTTATGACGCTGTACCTTCTTGAGAAGATCAATGTCCAACTCCGCCCGAGGATTTTGGATGAGCTGAATCCCGGCACTCGCGTGGTGTCTCACCATTTTAGTATGGGGGACTGGAGTCCGGACGCAGAGAGGAACGAACACCAGCGGCGCATTTATATGTGGATCGTTCCCGCAAAGGTGGCTGGAATCTGGACTTGGACCATCGAAGATCAGGCCTATCGCCTAGAACTGGAGCAAAAGTATCAGAAAGTTTCCGGCACACTGCATGGCCCCAGCGGCACGGCAAAACTACGCGATCTACGGGTGCGGGGCAGCAACCTCAATTTCGAGACCGATCTTCGCGGACGCGGCGCGTCTATCCCCATATATTTCAAAGGTAATAGCGCCGGAGAAGTCATGGACGCAGTATTTGAATTGAACGGTCAAGCACATCACGTCGTCGCCAATCGATTGCCGCAATAGCGCATTTTTTCGATCGACCCGTCACGACGGGCACGAAGCCCGGGTCCACTGGACCGGACGTGGGCTTACCAAAGGCGATGTGGCGGCGACCCTCCACCGGACACATGGGAACCATGTAATCAGGCACGGCGGTGGTGCCGGGCACGACGAGAGAGTTCACCAGAGCTTCGTCGTCAGGTGTCCACTCAATCTCAATAGCTTCGAAGTAACTCTCCCACTGCTCCTGGGTGCGCGGCCCAGCGATAGCGCCGGTAATGAGCGGGTTCGCCAGTACCCATGCAATGGCGAAAGCACCAGGATCGACGCCGCGATTGCGGGCGTGCGCCGCAATGACGGCAGCGACCCGCAATTTCTCTTGCTGGAACTCACTGTCCATCATGCGCCGATGAGCTGATTTATTGGCGCGCGTTTGCGCGGCCTTATCTGCATCGCCGCCGACGCTGAGCGGCGGCGCGGCGCGGCTTCCGTCAGGAGGGGGTGCGCCGCCAGCGTATTTGCTAGTCAGAACACCGCGAGCGATGGGGCTGTATGGAAACACGCCGAGACCGAACGCCTGGCACGCGGGCAACTCCTCGACTTCGATCTTTCTGTTGAGCCAATGATAGAGCGCCTGATTGACAATAGGCCGGTCGATGTTCTCGGCATCACAGATCGCGCAGATGCGCGCGAGACGCCACGCACGATAATTGGACACGCCGAAATAGCGGATCGCTCCCGCTCGGCGCAGATCCGCAACAGCGCGCACGATTTCCTCAAGCGGCGTAAGCTGGTCTTCCTTGTGCAGATAAAGGATATCGACGAAATCGGTGCCAAGTCGTTTGAGGGACGCAGCCACCTGCTCCATGATCCATTTACGTTAGAGCCCCCGTCGATTCGGCCCCGGTTCGGGCGCGGCGGTCGCTATTTTCGTGGCCACCACCCATCCGTGCCTGTTCTTGCCGATGGCTCTGCCCGTAATTTCTTCGGCCCGGCCGCTGACATAATTGTCCGCCGTGTCGATGAAATTGACCCCACGGTCAGCGGCATAATCAACCATACGCTTGGCGGCGGCTTCAGGCAGGCGCGCACCAAACATGAGCGTACCCAAACACAACCGTGAGACCTTAAGGCCGCTATTGCCGAGACGGCGAAGAGGTATGGAGGCCGAAGAGCTCATCAGATCACCTATTCCTTAGCTGTTTCAGCGACGGGATTTCCCTAAACGTTGTGTTTCCAGAGAGCGGCCATAAACCCAGCAGTTTCTGCAACCGGCGACGAAGATATTCCGAGCTATCGCAATTGTACACGGCAACGCGTTCCATGGCACATTTGCAAGTTAGAACCGTCCGGAAACATAGAGGGCAAAAGCGATGAGAGGCATAAAGACAGCCGGGCTCACGGCAGCCAGCCTGTTGATGGCCTGTTCGGCGCAGGAGCCGAGCGGTGGGTACGCTAATGCCCCCCGTTACTTCAATGTGCCCTATGTCGCCACGCCGCACGAGGTGGTGACGGCGATGCTGCAGTTGGCGAGCACCGGATCGGACGACGTGGTCTACGAGCTCGGTTCTGGCGATGGGCGGATTGCTATTGCCGCCGTGCGCGACTTCGGCGCGAGTAAAGCCGTAGGTATTGAGATTGATCAGACGCTGGTGAACAAAGCAGCCGCCAACGCGGCGGCGGCAGATGTGAGCGAGCGCAATTCAAAAATGCGGACATTTACGAAGAGGACTTCAGCGACGCGATAATCATCACCATGTATCTGGCAGATGACGCCAACAAAATCCTGAGGCCACGCCTTGAGGCACAGCTGGCACCCGGTTCGCGTATCGTCTCGCACCTTTTCAGGATGGGCGATTGGAAACCGGAAAAAACAGTTCGGGTGGGCGACCGGTCTATTTACTTGTGGACGGTGCGGTAGCTGAATCCACGGCGCCTACCTACTCTTCTCCGCTAGCACCGCCTGGGCGGCTGCGAGGCGGGCAACCGGCACACGGTAGGGCGAGCAGGACACATAGTCTAACCCTACGTCATGGCAAAAACGGATGGAGTCCGGATCGCCGCCGTGTTCACCGCAGATGCCGAGTTTCAGTCCCTTTCTCGCCTTACGTCCGCGCTCAGCGGCGATGGCAATCAACTCGCCGACACCGTCCTGGTCGAGGCTGGCGAAGGGGTCTTTATCGTAAATTCCCTTCTGTCGGTACTGCTCGATGATGGTGGCGCAGTCGTCGCGAGACAGGCCGAGGGTCGTTTGAGTGAGGTCGTTAGTGCCGAAGGAAAAAAACTCGGCGGTTTTGGCGATGTCGCCGGCCCGCAGGGCAGCCCGGGGCAGTTCTATCATCGTGCCCACCAAATACTCGACCGACGTGCCTGTCGCCTCAAACACAGCCTTCGCAGCCGTGTCCACCACCTGTTTCATCAAATCCAGTTCCTTGCGCGTCCCCACCAACGGGATCATCACTTCGGGCAACACTCCGCAACCGTGTTTCTTCACTTGCACAGCCGCTTCGAAGATAGCGCGAGCTTGCATTTCGTAAATCTCCGGATGAGAAATGCCCAAACGTACACCGCGGTGTCCGAGCATGGGATTGATTTCGTGCAGGCTTGAAATCATTTCTCGCACCGAATCCTCGGACACGGCGGCGTTCTGCGCTACCTCGGAGATCTCGGAATCGGTCTGCGGCAGAAACTCGTGCAGCGGTGGATCAAGCAAGCGAATGGTGACGGGAAACCCATCCATGACGGTGAATATTTTCACGAAATCGCTGCGCTGATGAGGCAGCAATTTTTCAAGCGCCGCCTTACGCCCGCCCGAATCCCTCGCCAAAATCATCTGGCGCACACTAAGAATGCGCGCAGAATCAAAGAACATATGCTCGGTGCGGCATAGGCCGATTCCCTCTGCGCCGAACTTGCGCGCGGTTTTAGCATCACTCGGCGTTTCAGCGTTGGCGCGTACTTTCAAGCGGCAGATTTTATCCACCCAGCCCATGAGCTTGCCAAAATCGCCGGTTAACTCTGGCTGGACAGTCGCGACCTTGCCGACGAACACCTCGCCGGTCGCTCCGTCGAGGGTGATGACATCGCCTTCCAGCAGAATTTTATCAAGCACCCGGGCGGTCTTAGCCGCCGCGTCCACTTTGATATCGCCAGCGCCACAAACGCAGGGCGTACCCATGCCACGAGCGATTACTGCAGCGTGGCTCGTCATGCCGCCGCGGGTGGTGAGAATGCCCTGGCTGACATGCATACCGCCGATATCTTCTGGGTTGGTCTCACGGCGGACGAGGATAACAGCCTCGCCGCGCTTCACCCAATCTTCCGCACACTCGGCGTTAAAGACGATGCGCCCCGAGGCCGCGCCCGGTGAGGCAGGCAGGCCGCGGGATAGAAGCTCGCGCGGGGCTTTGGGGTCGAGGGTGGGGTGAAGGAGTTGGTCGAGTTGAGCCGGGTCGATGCGCCCCACCGCCTCCTCTTCACTGATAAGGCCTTCTTGCGCCATATCCACGGCGATCTTGAAGCCAGCCGCCGCTGTGCGTTTGCCGGTACGGGTCTGCAGCATCCACAGCTTGTTCTTTTCGATGGTGAATTCCATGTCTTGCATGTCTGTGTAGTGGCGCTCGAGCGTAACGCGCACCTCCACCAGCTGCTTGAACAGCTCCGGCATGGCTTCTTCCATGGCCGGAAGAGTCGACTGGTGGGCTGTCTTGCCGTGTAACGTGATCTGCTGCGGGGTACGCATACCCGCCACCACGTCCTCGCCCTGGGCGTTCACCAAATATTCACCGTAAAACGTGTTTTCACCGGTGGACGGATCGCGGGTGAAGCAAACACCCGTGGCGCAATCTTCACCCATGTTACCGAACACCATCGCCTGAACATTGACGGCGGTACCCCAGGAGTCGGGAATCTCGTGCAACGCGCGGTAAGTAATCGCGCGGGTGTTCATCCAGCTGCCGAAAACGGCGCTGATAGCACTCCAAAGTTGCTCGTGAACATCCTGGGGAAACGGTGCGCCGAGTTCTTCGGCAACCTTGTTCTTGAAAGCTTGTACCAGGGTTTTGAGATCGTCGGCGGTCAGTTCGTTGTCGAGCGTAACGCCCCTGTCTTCCTTGGCGATCTCGAGTAGGTGCTCGAAATCGTAGTCGTCCACGCCTAACACAACGTCGGAATACATTTGAATGAAGCGGCGGTAGCTGTCGTAGGCGAAGCGTGAGTCGCCGGATTGTTCAGCCAGCCCTTCCACGGTCTCGTCATTGATGCCGAGATTGAGGATGGTGTCCATCATGCCCGGCATGGAGGCACGGCCGCCCGAACGCACGGAGACTAGAAGCGGGTTCTTTAAATCACCGAATCTACAGCCGGTGATGGCTTCCACATTTGAGAGGGCTCTTTCTACCTGCGCCTTCAGATCGGCGGGATAACTGTTGCCGTTAGCGTAGTAGTAGGTGCAGACCTCGTTGCTGATGGTGTAGCCCGGCGGCACCGGAATGCCGATGGCGCTCATCTCGGCCAAATTGGCGCCTTTGCCGCCCAGTAAATCCTTCATGGACACCGCGCCGTCGGCCTTGCCGCCGCCGAAAGCATAAACCCATTGCGAAGGGACGCCAGCGTCTGTGCCGGCGCCTGTGGGGTAGAGGTCGGGTCTGAGGGCACCCCGCGTCACCCTGCCGTCGGTGGCCTCCTCTACGGCGATGACCCGCTCTGCTGGCACCCGGTCCCACTGGCTGATCGCCTGAGGCGTTACCTTGATAGCGCGTGCCAGGGCTGTCACGCCTCCGGACTGGGAAATCGCCCTTTCCAGAGCTTCGTCGCGGGTTTTTTCAATCATAACCGCCCTCAATGTAAGTATGTGGATATGTAAGTAAAGTCATACTTACATACCTATACAAAGTTATACTTACATTTTGGGCGTCTTCAAGGAGATTCTGGGGGAAATCGGAGGAATTACTGGAGACAATACGGCTGGATCGACCCTTTAGGCCGACGCACTACCTTCAACCTTACTGAAGTCAGCCACCCAGCCCATCGCCGCGACAATACCAGACAGCAAACGCAAGCGGGCGGCCCTCTGGACGGGATTGTCGGTATTCACAGTGACTTTGTCGAAGAAAGTATCCACGGGCCGGCGCAGAGTGGCCAAAGCGCCCATTGCTGCAGCGAAGTCCTCTTTGTCCAGGGCCGCCTGAGCGAGCTTTTCGGCCGAGCCGATAGATTTGAGCAAAACCTCCGCCTCCACGGCCCCCAGGTTAGATTTATCGACATCACCGGCGTAGGACGTATCGTCCTTCTTCTCTTCGATGCGCACGATATTGGCAGCCCGGCGGTAAGCCACCACCAGATTCGCGCCATCGTCGCTGGCGAGGAATTTGGCAAGGGCCGCAACCCGTGCCAGCAAGCGCACAAGGTCGTCCTCGCCGCCAAGGGCGAACACAGCGGAAACATGGTCGTGCCGCACGCCCTGATCACGCAGGTGAACCTTGAGACGGTCGGCAAAGAAATCCAGAAGGGCGTCGGCCAGGTTCGACGGATCGACGTGTCCGATATCGGTGTAAGCGCCGAGAAAATATTCGAAGGCCGTTATCAACGGCAGGCGAATCTTGTTCTCCAAGATCAGGCGAATAACCCCAAGCGCGGCGCGGCGCAGCGCAAATGGATCTTTGGAGCCAGTGGGCCTTTCGTCGATAGCGAAGAAGCCCACGAGATTGTCCAATTTATCGGCAAGCGCAACAACCACACTAACCGGTGCGGTGGGACATACATCGCCCGGGCCCTGCGGTGAGTAATGCGCGGCGATAGCCTCGGCCACGGAGGCGGGTTCATTGTCATGGGCGGCGTAGTAACTGCCCATGACTCCCTGCAAATCGGGAAATTCGCCAACCATGCCCGTCGAGAGATCCGCCTTGCATAGAAGTGCCGCGCGCGCGACATCCGCGTTGCCGGCACCGGGAACATGGGCGGTCAGAAACGCCGCGCCTTCGACGATACGCTCCACTTTACCGCGCACGGTGCCGAGCTTGGCCTGGAACACACGCTCGTCCAGCTTGCCCACGCGCGTTTCAAGTTTCTGCTGGCGGTCTTGGTCCCAAAAGAACTTGGCGTCGGACAGGCGGGCGCGCAGGACGCGCTCGTTACCGGCGACAATGGCTTTGCCGCGGTCCTTTGCGGCCATGTTGGCAATGACACCAAACCGATTCGCCAAAGCACCGTTCTTCTTGGTCAGAGCGAAGTACTTCTGGTGTTTGCGCATGGCCGATATCAAGACTTCCGGCGGCACGTCCATGAACACAGAATCAATGGTGCCGAGCAGCGGCACCGGCCATTCCACAAGCCCCACCACTTCGGCGAGCAGGCCCGGATCGTCCTTGATCTTCAAGTTTTCTTTGCCGGCGAGCGTGGCCAGACCATCGGCAATGACCTTGGAGCGTTCCGCAGGGTCCACCATGACAAAAGCTTTTTTCAACTTGGCTTTATAGTCGGCGAAGTTTTTGATCTTAATGGCCCTGGGCGCGAGGAAGCGGTGGCCGGCGGTAGCGTTGTTTGCCTTCACGCCGGCAAAGGTCACGGGCACCGCCTTGCCGTCGAGAATGCACAAGATGCGATGAAGCGGACGCACCCAGCGAGTTGGGTTGTCGGCCCAACGCATAGACTTGGGCCAAGGAAGCCGGGGCAGCGCTGCCTCGATGATTTCCTTAACCACCACAGAAGTCGTCCGGCCCCTTTTTTTTGTGACAGCAAAATAGAATTTGCCCTTAGGCAACTCGCGCACCTCGGCGTCATCAATGCGCGTCAACCCGGCGCCTTTTAGAAAGCCTTGGATTGCCCCGTCCGGCGCGCCCACCCGTGGGCCTTTACGTTCTTCCGACGCATCAGGCTGCGTCTTGGGCAATCCGTCCACGACCAAAGTGAGACGGCGTGGACCGGCGCAAGCGCTGACAGCGTTCGCCGCTAGTCCCTGCGCCCTGAGACCCTCGCCGACAAGGCGCGCGAGAACGTCTGCCGCCCGCGTTTGCATTCGCGCAGGGATTTCCTCGGAAAACAATTCGAGAAGGAGCTCGGCCATGACGTTAGTCTGCCCGCAGGTTGGTGGATGACAACCAGGCTTCACAGCAGGACTTCGCGAGAGCGCGCACACGCCCAATATAGGTGGCGCGCTCCGTCACGCTGATCACGCCGCGCGCATCGAGCAAATTGAAGGTATGCGAGGCCTTGATGCATTGGTCGTAGGCGGGTAACACCAGCATATTATCCAGTAGCGCGCGGCATTCGTTTTCGCAATCGGTGAACCGATTGAAAAGAATGCCCGTGTTGGCGCGTTCGAAGTTATGGGTCGAATATTCCACTTCAGCACGGTGAAATATGTCGCCATACTTCACACCATGCCCATTGAAATCCAGATCATAGACGTTCTCGACGCCCTGCACATACATGGCAAGACGTTCGAGACCGTAGGTCAATTCCACAGCTACCGGATTGCATTCCAGTCCGCCCACTTGCTGAAAATAGGTGAACTGGGTGACTTCCATTCCGTCGCACCACACCTCCCAACCGAGTCCCCAGGCGCCCAACGTCGGGCTTTCCCAATCGTCTTCAACGAAGCGAATGTCGTGGGCCATCGGATCAATTCCTATAGCCCGCAGGCTTTGTAGGTAAAGCTCCTGCGGGTCCTCGGGCGATGGCTTGAGGATTACCTGATACTGGTAATAGTGCTGCAATCGGTTGGGATTTTCGCCGTAACGCCCGTCGGTAGGGCGCCGCGAGGGCTGCACGTAAGCGGCGCTCCATGATTGAGGACCGAGCGCATGCAATGTCGTGGCGGGATGAAAAGTGCCCGCCCCCATCTCCATATCATAGGGCTGCAAGATAACGCAGCCCTGCGTCGCCCAAAAATCCTGAAGAGTCAGAATCAACGACTGAAAGCTGGGCGCCTTTGTTTTCGATGTTGTGGCTCGCTTTGCTTTCGCTTTCGGCTTAGATCTTATCTGTGATCTAGCCTTAGAGCTGGTTTTTGGTTTGGTTTTAGTTTTACGGACGGCCATCACTAATTCTTTCAGCGGAGCGGCGGAAGCTATCGACACGACTGGACAGAATCAAGAGACGCCACAGCGATCGACGCGGTTTCACGCTTTTTCACAGGAGCAGGCCGAACCCGCCGGAATATAAGCGCCGCACTTGGGGCACTGGACCAAATCCTGGGCCGCCGGCGGTCCCGGCTTACGCTTCGAGGCGGTTCGTTTGCGATGAGCCGCACCGACAGATTTACCCATTTCACCCATACGCCAGCGGTATTTGAATCCCCAATAGACGATAACAATCACAACAACGGTAAAGAGAATTTTGAGAGCGCTGATCATAACAGAGCGACGCTCACAAGCCGAAGCGCGCCCAAAGTGCACGCTCCTCGACGGCGGCAATGAGGTCCGCGGCCCAGCCGCCGGACATGGCATCCGGCACAAATGATTCAGAAGACAACGAGCGGCCAAGGCGGCGTTCAAGCCAACTCATGGGCCGCCTGACCATCATGAAGCGAACATCGGGGCCATACTTGCGGCGAATGATCGTCCTCATATCGCCGAGGCCGTCCACCAGTCCCAGTTCAAGTGCGCGCTCGCCCGTCCATATGTCGCCATTGAACACAGTTTCATCGCTAGCCACTAGGCGTTCACCGCGCCGCTGCTTTACTGCAGCGATAAATTGCCGGTGGATATCCGATTGGATACCCGTGAGGCGTTTCACTTCGTCGGGGTCTTCCGGCTTGAACGGATCGAGAAGACTCTTGTGGTCGCCCTGGGTATGCACGCGGCGTTCGACGCCAATCCTCTCCATCAACTCCTGAAAGCCAAAACTAGCGGAAATCACGCCGATGGACCCGACGATCGACATGGCGTCGGCGTAAATTTCATCGGCGGCCAGGGACAGCCAGTAACCGCCCGACGCCGCCACATCTTCGGCAAAGGCGAAGACAGGAATTTTCTTTTCTTGAGAGAGGTGACGGATATACCCGGCGATTTGCGCCGACTGCACCGCTGATCCGCCCGGCGAATTTATGAGAAGGCATACGGCGCGCGCACGCTTTGTGAACGCTTTCTTTATGGCCGGTTCCAACGCCGCGAGACTAAGGCCCTGGCGGCCCATACCGCCGCCGCCAATCGCGCCATGCATACGCAAAATGGTCACGACAGGTACATTACTGCTCCCCCCCAGATCGTAGCGGGCCACAAAATCATTGATGATGTCGGGGATGCTCATGGGCGGATAGCCTAATGCTTGAGATGCCTAATGAAAATGGCAAAGGCTTTAGATGGGCAGCGGTTTTGCGTCCCGCAATACACCCTCGCCGGCCGCCGTGTAACCACCTTCCTCGTCATGCAGAACCAGGCACGGAAAAAGGGTGTCGGGTGAGCGGCGATCCTTGCCGGCGTCCACGATCACACGCCGGGCCGCCTCACCGGCTTTCGGCAATACGGGAAAAATACGTATGTCGCCCGCTTTTTCGTGGAGCGCGGTGAGGATATCGGACAATCGGTCCGCGCGATGAATCATCACCAACCGCCCCGTTTGCTTCAGACAGGCGAGGCAGCCCGCGATCCATGCAGCTAAGTCGACATGATCCTCCCTATGCGCCGTCGCCAACGACCTATTGGGCGGCGCAGAGCCCACATCAACGTAGGGCGGATTGGTCAATACGATATCGAATACGTTTTTCAGCGCTAGCGGCGGCCGGCCAATGTCACCATCAAGAATGCGGGCGCTACCCTCCAGTTTGTTGAGCGCCACACCCGCGCGCGCAAACGCCGCGAGGTTCGACTGCACCTCTAAGCCGGTAAGCTGGAGACCAGACACGCGCGCCGCAAGACAAAACATCGCCGCCCCAGTGCCGCAGCCGGCGTCCAATACATTTTGCCCGGCCTTCGCGCTCACTGCGGCAGCAAGCAACACCGGATCGAGCGCCGCGCGATAGCCCGAAATAGGCTGTCGCACGATAACTCGGCCGCCCAGTAGAGTATCTTCGGTGTAGTGCGCGTCGGAGTGAGAGTCGTCAGTCTTCATATGAATTTATGATCCCGGCGGATCCTCGGGTGGTAACTCTTCGGGACAAATAGCCTGTGCCACGGTCCGGGCTTCCTCTAGATCCTCATCAGCCACCATAAGGCGGCGGGGCGTCACCCCTACATAGGTGTCGGCCCAAGCGCCGTCGAACTCGAACACTTGAATCTGTGCGTCTGTGAGAGCTGCCTTGAGGGCGGAAATCAGCGCTGGATTTTCCGAGCGCAATAACTCGATCATGGAGCGATCCTCATCCGCAGGTCTGTACGCTTCGCGGTCAGATTATGTTGACCCCAGGGTGCCGCTCCCGCATAGAATTAGCAAGGAATAGGGGAAAGCTGGCGTTAGACGGGCGGACCTTGCCTCCTTTGACCGTCCCCCGTATTTTGCGGCGCTCGCCTGGGCGCCCGATCAGAAGGACCGAGAACGTTGCCCACTGTCGTCAATCTGGATGCCAGCCGCCGCGCCAAGACTGAAGCGCTTGACGCTCTGGTTGAGCTGGTGGACGAGGACCTGAAGGCAATGAACCGCACCATAGTTGAGCGCATGCACAGCCCTGTGGCGTTGATCCCACAACTGGCGGGACACATCGTCGCCGCCGGCGGCAAACGCCTGCGCCCTATCCTGACACTGGCGTCAGCACGCTTGTGCGGTTATCCCGGCGAACGCCACATAAAGCTTTCCACCTGCGTGGAGTTTATCCACACCGCCACCCTGCTGCATGATGATGTTGTCGACGACAGCGAATTGCGCAGGGGCCAGTCTAGCGCCAATGCCATTTGGGGCAATCAATCCAGCGTGCTGGTGGGCGACTTTCTGTTCAGCCGGGCTTTCGAATTACTGGTGGAAGACGGCTCGTTGAAGGTGCTTCAGATTCTCTCGCGCGCCTCATCGGTTATCGCCGAGGGCGAAGTGCATCAGCTGCTCACGACTAACAACACAGAGACCAGCGAAGCCCAGTACTTGGAGGTGATTCAGTCCAAGACCGCGGAACTGTTCGCCGCTGCCGCGCGTATCGGCGCCGTTGTGGCTGAGCGCCCCGATGTGGAGGAAGAGGCGCTGCGGGTCTACGGCCTCAATCTCGGCATCGCGTTCCAGCTTATCGACGACGTGCTGGATTACTCGGCGCGCCAGCATGAGCTAGGCAAGACCATCGGTGATGATTTCCGCGAGGGCAAAATCACCTTACCGGTGATCCTTGCCTTTCGCCGCGGAAGCGACGAGGAGCGCACCTTTTGGAAACGTGCGCTGGAGGACTTGGACCAGACCGGCGAAGACCTGAGCCGGGCGATGGACCTCATGAAGATCCATGGCAGCGTCGCCGACACGATCAACCGTGCCAAACATTACGGCGCCGTGGCTAGGGACGCTTTGGGCATCTTCCCCCAAGGCGAAATCAAGACCGCCTTGCTGGACATAATAGACTTCTGCATCGAGCGAGCGCACTAACCGCCTGACAATCAAGGGATTCGCCGGACTCCGGAGCGCTTGCGCCCCCAGCCCCCATACGGCTATAAGCACGCCCTCCAGCGTTAACTGGTGCTGCCGGAGTGTAGCTCAGCCTGGTAGAGCACTGCCTTCGGGAGGCAGGGGCCGGAGGTTCGAATCCTCTCACTCCGACAATATAAAATCAATCTAATTCAATCAGTTAGGTGGATTTTTATTTTCTTTAATAGCATATAGATACCGTATAGGTACCTAAGGTGGAGGGCGTACGTGTACAAAGTGAGGGCAACGATGCCTTAGCAGGGGCCTAACCTAGCCCGAGAGTTTCCATGCATCACGCCCCTGCTCCACTCACCATTGCCTACCTAAGCGACAAAAAACGGCTGCCAGGGCCTTCGTTTGTTTTGCAACAATGACCAATGCCCTCACTAGCAGGATCTTGCGTGAGATAGGGCACAACCGGGACATCGACGTTGCGGAATGGGTTCACTGATTCCCAAGCTTCGGGGCTCGCCACGCGGCGGCCATGAGCTTAAGGGTCAGGCCATAGCGCCGGCCGCTCGCTCCTGTATTGACTTCACCGCATAGTTTACGGCTTCGTCGCGGTTCTGCGCCGCGAGCCGCTTAAATTGGTCCTTGGAAAACAGCGGAAAATACGGCGAGAACTCCTCGTGTCGTTCCAGCAGCGCAAACAATCGTTCCCGCAAATCTTGAATCTCGGAATCTGTTGCCCCCAGTTTGTGCATCGCGTCAACTTGAATCGAGAGATATGTGATAATTGGGTCGAACCGAATGCCAATGTCTTTAGCCTTGAATATGGATTCCACGGCATCATCGTCGTAACGCCAATCCGCGACCTGCTCCAGGCGCTCAGGAGTTAGTTTGAAGCTGCGGTGCTTGATGTAAAGGTCCACTTCTTCTGTGGGCGTGCCATAGTCGAAAAAAAATGCATTCCGCGGGCCGGGCTGAGGCCGAAATATATTCGGAAATTTTTCGTAAATCTGTTTTTCGAAGGCTGGAAGCATTGCAAGGTCCGGTCGTTCTGCAAGGCCTCGCGCACCCGCGCTATGCATGGTACGTAAGTTCCATATCACCAAGTCGCCAGGTTCCGTCGGAACGATGTGAACGTCTTTCTTCGGCCAGCCCACGGTGAAACTTTGGCTGTCGATTACCAACAACTTGAAATCCAACTCGATCGTTGCGCCGCCGCCGCCGTATTCGCTAAGCGCACGGCGGTGGCTACCTGCGATCACGAGCAGGCCGCCACTCCATTGTTTGTAATTCTGAAAGTAAACACCAAAGCGGTATCCACGGAAAATCTGATCTGTAGGGCTGGACCAGAATGCATCCAGGGAATTTGGGGTGCCGCGAGCGTCAAAGTGCATTTTTGCGAATGGCGATTTCGTGCGCGGGCCGATCTCCGTTTCATAATTCACATGGGATTCGCCGTAGTAGTACAGAGGGCCGGGCATGAGCGTGCGGGCTATGGCCAGGACGCGAGGCTCCACGACGGCCCAGCGTAACGATGGGCAAGTCATAAGTTCCGGAAAATTGCCCTCGAACGCAGCATTGTCTGTTTCTAAACCCCGCGCCAAAGTTTCCATCTGTTCGGGCGAGTAAACGTTTTTCACCAGGCAAAAACCATACGTCTCCGCAATGCGGCGAACAGACTGTAGGTCGCTAAAAGAGGCGGCGTAAGGATTTGACACTAAAAGAGCCCCGGACAGGCGAATGCTTACAAAGTAGGGGATTATATCCCAACGTTGACTTTCATGGAATGTGCGCATAGCATGGCTGGATGGATTGGAAGGAAAAGGCTGGGAACGGTCCAGCCGCCATTGTCACGGGTGGTATTTCTCTGCTTTGGCTCGTGGAGCGCATTATCGGCCTCGCTGGCATCCCAGACGACTTTGCGACTTGGCTGCGAGCAATGAACCTGATCCCCACACCATTGGCAATGTTTGCGCTGGGTGCCTTTACCTTGTTCCTTTGGGCGCGATGGAGTGCTTCATATGGCGGTCGGTTAAGCCCCAAACAGAATAGAATAATTGGAGAACTGGCCGCTTACGCGGGCGGCAATATAGGCATCACCGCCGAACGGTGTGCGAAGATATGGACGGCCAATCCGCGCAAGTTGTCCGCCATAGCAGATCAGGTCCAGAGAAACATCAAATCAGGCGTCCTAGAAGCCGAGCCGTATCCTGGGATTGAATATGGTGTGATATCCATTCGCAATTTCACGGAATTTCTCATCAACAAAAGCGTGCTAGACAGGTCTAGCGTCCTGAAGCACGCCCCACTGAGAACGGCGGTGACAAATTAGTCCACGGAAGCGGCGGGATTTCCCAGCCGCGGGCGGAGTAAAACTCTGCCACCTGTAGCCTTCGATCTTTTTTGAGATGGAAGGCGGGAGGATGTACACCGTGGACCTATATCTGCGCGTTCGGCTGGCCTGCCATGTTGATGGTCTGAGCCAGCGAGAGGCGGCAAGTCGGTTTGGCATTGCGCGCGAGACGGTGAGGAAGATGCTGCGGCATTCGGAACCGCCGGGATATCGGCGACGCCAGCCACCGAAACGCCCGAAACTGGCCCCCTTCACGGATATCATCGACCGTATTCTGGAGGAGGACCGAACGGTTCACCGTA
Organism: Rhodospirillaceae bacterium; assembly: GCA_963662375.2. Taxonomy (GTDB): domain Bacteria; phylum Pseudomonadota; class Alphaproteobacteria; order Rhodospirillales; family Rhodospirillaceae; genus UBA11612. Next base: position 150,798 of record CAXXRP010000010.1, on the reverse strand, counting down.
AGCAGCACCACACGGCGAAGCGTATCTTCGAGCGCCTTCGCGACGAACATGGCTTCACGGGCAAAGAGACCATCGTGAAGGATTACGTTCGGGAACGGCGCCTTCGTCGGCGTGAGATGTTTGTGCCGTTGTCACATCCTCCGGGCCATGCTCAAGCGGACTTTGGCGAGGCGGATGCGATCATCGCCGGCGTCAAGTATCGGGCGCATTTTTTCGTCATGACACTTCCCCACAGCGATGCCTGCTTCGTTGCGGCCTACCCGGCGGCGACGACGGAGGCCTGGCTGGACGGGCACAACAGAGCCTTTGTTTTTTTCGGCGGCGTTCCCCAATCGATTCTTTACGACAACGACAAGTGTCTGGTGTCGCGCATCTTGTCAGATGGCACGCGGCAACGAACGCGGGCGTTCAGCGGGCTGCAGTCCCATTACCTCTTCGAGGACCGCTACGGCCGTCCCGGCAAGGGTAACGACAAAGGCAATGTGGAGGGGGTGGTCGGCTATGCCCGGCGGAACTTCATGACGCCGCTTCCCCGGTTCGCGAGCTGGGACGCCTTCAATGGCCACCTGGAAGAGCAATGCCGCAACCGGCAAGGCAACGTCCTGCGCGGCCACCGCGAGAGCATCGGCGAACGGTTTGTGCGTGACCGCGAAGCGTTGAAGAGGCCACTGCCGGCACCGTTCGACGCGTGCGACAAGCAGGGCACGCGGGTCAACTCGCTGTCCCTGGTGCGCTACCGGACGAATGACTATTCCGTGCCCGTCGCCTACGGCCATCAGGAAGTCTGGATCCGTGGCTATGTCCACGAGGTGGTTATCGGTTGCGGCGCCGGGATCATTGCCCGACACCCCCGTTCCTACGACCGGGAAGATATGGTCTTCGATCCGATCCACTACCTGCCTTTGCTGGAGCACAAGATCGGTGCCCTGGATCAGGCCGCGCCGCTAGCCGGATGGGAACTGCCTGATGCCTTCCCAACCCTGCGCCGTCTCCTGGAGGCGCGCATGGGCAAGGCCGGCAAGCGGGAATACGTCCAGGTCCTTCGGCTTGTGGAGACCTTCGATCTCGAGGTGCTTCACGGCGCGGTGAAGGACGCCCTGCGCCTGGGTGCGATCGGCTACGACGCCGTCAAACACCTTGTGCTGTGCCGTATCGAGCGACGCCCGCCCAAACTCGACCTGGATATCTATCCCTACCTGCCTCGGGCCAACGTGGCGACCACGGCCGCCGCCAGTTATATGAGCTTGTTGGGTGGAGGCGCGTCATGACCGATACGCCGCAAGTGTTGCTGGCCCATCACCTCAAGACCCTGAAACTGCCGACGTTCCTGCGCGAATACGACAAGCTGGCCCGCCAATGCGCCACCGAGGGCGCCGACCATGTGCGGTATCTTGTCCGTCTGACCGAGTTGGAACTGATCGACCGTGAGCGCCGCATGGTCGAGCGGCGGATCAGACAGGCCAGGTTCCCCGCCGTCAAAAGCCTCGACAGCTTCGACTTCAAGGCCATCGCATCGCTCAACAAGATGCTGGTTCTGGAGTTGGCGCGATGCGAATACGTCGAGCGTCGTGAGAATATCATCGCGCTCGGCAACAGCGGAACCGGCAAGACCCATATCGCCCTCGGTCTCGGTCTGGCGGCCTGCCAAAAGGGGCTCTCCGTCGGCTTCCTCACGGCCGCTGCCCTGGTTCATGAACTGATGGAGGCCAGGGATGAAAAACGCCTGTTGCGCCTGCAGAAGCAACTGGCAAAGTATCACCTTCTGATCATCGACGAACTCGGCTTCGTGCCGCTCTCGAAGACCGGCGCCGAGCTGCTGTTCGAAGTCTTCAGCCAGCGCTACGAGCGGGGCTCGATCCTGGTGACCTCCAACTTGCCGTTCGATGAGTGGACGGAGATATTCGGCTCGGAACGCCTGACCGGGGCTTTGCTGGACCGCCTCACCCACCATGTCCATATCCTGGAAATGAACGGCGAGAGCTATCGTCTCAACCAAAGCCAAAAACGGCGGAAATCCCCAAAAATACCTGCTTAACCGCCGGTGCAATGGTTGACCCGGTGGGCCCACAGGAACCTCCCACGCTGCTTCGCTCCGCGTAACGCAAGCGCTACACGAAGCAGCGCGGGTCCCTCCTATGGACTACCGGGACAACCCCCCAACACCGCGTACCGCATAACGTTAAGTGGACTAGTTTTGCTCCGCCCGGGTGGACTAATTTTGCTCCGCCGTTGACAAGCCACATATCTTTCAAGACTTGGAAAATGACTGAGCCTAATTGGCAAAACCGGACACTCTGGACCGCCGATAACCTGGACGTAATGCGCGGCATGAATAGTGCGACCGTCGATCTGATCTACCTCGACACACTATTCAATTCAAAGCGTGATTATTCCGCACCGCTTGGGGACACAAAATCTACCGCAGCCTTCAAGGACACTTGGAGCCTGGATGATGTCAAGCTGGAATGGGTTGAAGACATTGAGACGGACAACACTGCCAGTTGGCGCGCGATGTCCTAATGGCGATATTTGCCATACTGAGCTTACTGATAACAGGAGATAGATATGCCCTACAGACCCAAGCTAGACCCGAAAGTGGACTTGAAGGGCGCGACACCTGAGAAGTTGGCCCGCGCCCTGTTTCGTCCTATCGAGCCTTTACCGGGAGGCGTTGGAGAGTCCGTTGCTGGCGATCAAGTCACGGTAGAGAAGCCTCCGGCCGACAAGGCGGGCAACCGTGTCACGCATCTGAACAAGCGTGTCTGAGTCGCGCACGTTATGCTTGCCGGCAAACTCTTGAACGTACCGATTGAGTTGTTTAGGGCTGATCTTATGGAACGTTCCCTTATGCGCTCTCTTGAGCATCGACCAGAAGCTTTCAATGCCGTTGGTGTGGGCCATGCCGCGCACGTATTCGCCGACCGAGTGCAGAACCGCCTCATGCTCACGGTCCATGCCTTGATAGGCCGTTGCGCCATCGGTAAACACCTTGGCATCTTCTGCCGTGTTGTCCTCGACAAAATCCTGAAGCGTGTCGGCATCCGTGGACTTGACCACCTTGGCTACGACTTCATTACTGTCCCGGTCCTTAATGCCGACAACGGCGGTTTTGCCAGCCACGCCCCGGCCCGTGTTCTTGAGGGCCTTGCGCTTGGCCGCACTCATGTTGCGGCGCTTGCCCGAAACGTAGGTTTCATCCACCTCGACAGGGCCGTCAAACGGCTCATCGGTGTCTTCACCCGCCCACGCCTCACGAATGCGGTGGAGCATGAACCATGCTGCCTTCTGGGTGATTTTGAGGTCCCGATGCAGTTGCATGCTGGAAACCGATTTAAGGCTGGTCAGGCAGAGATAAATCCCAATCGCCCACTTATGCAAGGGGATTTTGGAGTTGGCCATCGGGGTGCTGGTGCGAACGCTGAAATAAGACCGGCAATCGTTGCAGAAATACGGCATATAACGGTGTTTCGCATGGCTGGTCTTGAAGCTACCGCACTTGGAGCAATGCCGCTCACCGCCCCAGATCGTGTCTTCAAACCACTTGGTAGCCGCTTCCTTAGTCGGGAACATCTCCATCAATTCGATGATCGACATTCCCTTACGGTGCGATTTTCCAGGGGCTTTCTTAATCATTTTCTTCCTTCCTTTCATGCTAATGAGATTAGCAGATCAGAAGGGGTTTGTCAACGTTGGGATATAATCCCCTAAAAGTAACTTAGTTATTGGTAAATTGATACTGTCGGAAATCCCGTGCATTGACGGAAGTCAACGCCGTAGCGTTAAGCCCGATCCTGCAATTATTCAGCTGCTCCAGAGGTTTCTGCTGCCGCATCCCGTACCGATCTCCTGGGCCGGGTTATAGGGCAAGGCAGTCATCGCGCTCGTTTTCTTTTATCCATTAGCTTCGGGGTATCGGATCGACAGCACCTTGGACATGTTTTTTACGTCCAAGTATCACGCCTCCAATACTTTTGACCCGGCCCTTCTCCAGGGCGGCTATGCGACCTTTAACGCGCGCGTTGCGTTCGGTCCCGACGATGGGTTGTGGCGGCTCGCTTTTGTCGGTCGAAATTTGACAAATAAGCGCTTCATTCAATTCGGCGGCGATACGCCTCTCTCGGGATCGAGCTTTGGTGTGAATTCCGACTATGCGTTCGCGGACCGAGGGCGGACCCTGGCATTGCAGGCGCGAGTGAATTTCTAACGCGTCTTCGTGCTATGGTGAATGGGCGCGACGTCGGTCAAGGGAAAATTCGTTTGCACGCAGATACCGAGAGCGGCTGTTGCTTTCTCCGGGCTTGGGATGACCAGCGGCAGGGTTGGTTAGCGGAAAATCCCTAGTCTCCCGCGACCAGTTGAACATCTTACGAATAACCTCAAGGGTATGATTCGCCCGGATCGGCGCGCGTCGATCCACGATGGGTTTCAATACGTCGCGCACGTCCTGCCGGGAGACATCCTCAATACGCTTTCGACCGATGAGCGGAATAACCTCACGGCTGAGAATTTGCTCAACCTTCTTCCATGACCGCTTCTTGTTCTTGGCGTATTCCTCAACGTATAGGGCCGACAAGTCCTTAACCGTCTCCCCAGGCTTCCGCTGCGCCCGCTTCTCGGTCGCCGGGTCTTGCCCTTTCTCGGCCTTGCCAAATACCGCCTTTGCCTCGTCCCTCGCGTCAGCGAGAGCCATTCTTGGATGGTTACCCAACTTCATACGGCGCTTTTTGCCGTTGTAGCGGTACATGGCCACCCATGTCCTTGCGCCAGCCCCACCCGCAGAGACGCGCATCCCAAACCCGGGCAGCCGACGTATCCCAGTAGTCAACTTGGCCGCTGGCAGGGCGTTTTGGGAGGCTACGAGCCGTAAAATTGTGCTTTGGCATGGGTACTTAGTCCGCAGGTCACCTGAAACTAGAAGCAAGGTACCACATAGGTACCACAACGACAAAACAGCATGAAACACGCTGCGACACGCTTATCCCTCTAAATCCCTTATAATTGTTAGTAATTATCACCTTGAAACATCAGGAAACACTGATACGCTTGGAGTATGCGGAAAGCTGTCACATCTGTCGGCGCGGCAATTTCTTGCATCGCGCTGGGGTTCATGATGGAGCTGTGGTTTCCTTTAGGAGACTTGCGCTGGGGTTTGGTTGCGCTTGCGGGCCTCGTTCCAGGAGGCATCTTTTACGGACCTGACATTTGGCAATGGATCAAAGGACTTGGAAGGGGGACAGAGCCTCCTGTCCTCTATGGTCTGACTCTCCAGGCCGCTTTTCAAAATCCTGGTGGTGGCATCCATATTGCGAAGCTGCTTCAGAAGGTGAGCCACCTAGAAGACGCTCGTGAGTTATTCGATATTTTCAATGACGCATCAAATAGAACTAATGTACCTTCCGCCTACTCGGCATATGCCAACGCTCTTATACGCTTTGAGTGCCGCCTAGAGGCAGAAGGCATATTGACTGAACTGGATAACATGAGCTTCCATGACATTGATATAGCAGACGCCAAGGATCGTTTTTTTTATCCGCCAGATGATGGATAAATGTTCGGAGAGAACGCAGATGAAAGAAAAGAGTCTGACGATGGTTCTTAATCCGAGGGATCGCTACCCGCAAGATGTCGCGTGGGCGCGCTTCAACGCGTTGCTGAATGTGGCGTTTAAAGGCTTGCCACCAGATCACCGAAGATCGCGTCCGGCCGCTTCCGCCGATTGTAGCGATACTCAAACTCCTTCACGTACTTCTCAAGGTGCTTCCTCGAAACGTGCACGTGCGTCCCGCGGATCGAAAGTTTCAGCCGCGCCCAAAACCCCTCAAGGCCGTTAACGTGGCAATCGCCGTCAACATACTCCCCTGCCCCGTGATTGACCGTTTCATGCTCATACCCGGTCTGCTTAAGCCCATTGTAGGATTTCAGTTCATCCGTGTGGACCGTGGCACCTTTTACCACGTTCTCTTTGATGATCGGCTGCAACGTCTTTTTGCGAACGTTGGGAACTACCTTGGTCATAATGTCGCCGTCCCGTTCCAACATCCCAAACACAACAGTTTTACCAGGAGCGCCACGACCACGCTTGCCACCCTTACGCTTTCCGCCGACATAGGTTTCATCGGCTTCGACAGCCTTGCCTTTACCACCCAGCGGCCATTCGCCGTCCACGCGGGCCATGTGCTCGCGGATCAACCGAGCCATGCGCCAAGCCGTCTTGTAGGGAATATCAAGCTGGCGCTCCAATTCTTTCGCGGCCACACCATGACGCGAGGTCGAAAACAGGAACATGGCATAGAACCACTTGTGAAGTGGCAAGTGCGTCCGGTGCATGAAGGTTCCAGCGGCCGGGTAAATCTCATGCTTACAGTGCTGACAGATATAAGCACGGTCACGAGTCAGGCGGTAGAACTTGCCATACGCGCCGCACTTCGGACAATCCAGATCGGTTCCTCCATAACGGACCTTCATCATGTTCGACAGGCACGCTTCATCATCAGGGAACATTTTCTGAAATTTATAGAATGTGGTCATGGTTATCTCCTATGCATAGCATTATAGGAGATAATTTTTGATGTTTCAAGGTGATAATTACGTAATTGTTTGAGTATAGATCGCTGAAGGTTGCGCTGGGTTTCATGTTTGTTCGCGGTATTTCGCAAAAACGGAGGTTCGAATCCTCCCACTCCGACCATTAAAAAATCCACCTATTGCATTGTAATAGGTGGATTTTTTAATTTCAACGCCGGAAAACCGGCGGCGCGGCGTTAGACCAGGATCTCTCCGATCTCTTTGGAGGTGTTGTTACTGTTGGTGCCCCATGAGGGTGTATCCACGCCCATCACACGCAACGCCGTGTAGCCGAGACGACAGGCACTGGTACCCCCCGCATCGATGTGCATGCCGGTCTTGATGCGGCCACCCGCGCGGCCGGCGGTGAAGGCCGGCATTCCGTCGAGAGAGTGGACCCTGGCATAGCCGACGTCAGTGGTGGCATGGATCAGAACATTGTCAAGCAACGTGCCGTCACCTTCCTTGATCCTCGTAAAGGCGTGCACGTAATCGGCCCACGCCTCCATTGAGCGCCGCGTGAACCAGGAAGACGTCGGTTGATATCCGAGGGCTTCGTCGAGAGGTTCTTCGTGGGTCGTCGTATGGTGCGGCTTCTCATACCCTGGCTTGGTGGTCGAGGACGCCGAGATGGAATAGGCCATATTGAAGACACGGGTCTGATCGCAGGCCACCGCCATGACCATGAGTTCGGTCATGATCCGATGGCGGGCGGCCACCAACTCTGCGTCTTTGCCCATCATGGGATCGCCCCCAAGCCCGGCGCCAGGCTGGCAAGCCTCGATCGGTTCCGGCTTCGTCAGCCGTTGCTCAAACTGCTGCTCCAAATGGCGCAGGCCAGTGAAGTATTGATCAAGTCGAGTCTTGTCCTCCGCACCCACCTTTTTCATCAGGCTGCGCGTCTCGTCCATAACGCCGGACAACACACTTTTGCGAACCATGACATTGGGATCCGGCGTGAAACTCTCCGCGTTGGGATCGGGAAACTCCGGCCCGAACAGGCGCGTGTAGAATTTCATCGGCGACCATTCCGGAGAATTGGGCGTATTGCTGTTCTCGTAGCTAAAAGTATTACGAACGTCTCCGGTGGCGGTCGCGGTCAAGGACTTGAAACGCGTGGTGCGGCTAATTTGATTGGAAATGGTAACGTCAAGGGTTTCCCCCGGAATGTCAGTGCCATCTTTAGGGGCCCTACCGGTTCTCTGGATCACCCAGCCGGAGGAATGGCAGAGGAGCGGCATCTCATCTTTGAAAGCCGTGAAGTTTGTAAAAAGGTTGATGTTGTCACGCACCGGCGTCAATGACGCTATTTCCTCGGGCAGATCGTAGTTAGGACCGGTTTTTTTCGGTATGAATACCTTCTGGGCCATCCCAAGTCCCCAGAACCAGGTTCCGAACCGTACCGGCATCGGCTTGCCCAACGCCAGGGCTGTGCCGTTACCATTGAGGAAGCAGTTGAGAAGCGGCAAAGCGACCGTAACCGCAGTACCGTTCAGCATCCCGCGCAGCACGCGACGCCTGTTGAGGCCGTTCATAGCGTTCTCCTACTAATCCAAATTTCGCACGGCATTCTGCGGCGCACCTGCCACCTCATTTACGCCGGCCTCCACGTCCGAAGCCAATAAGGTCGGCGCGAGCCGAACCTAATCCGGGTTACAATAACCCATACTACCTTAAATATATGCCTTTCGGCTAGAACGGTTCTTGTGATTCTAAGGGCATCCCTCGAATCTCACCCCAATTATTTCATAAAAATAGGCTGTTTTCCCTCGATTCTCGGGTTTGCGCGTCAGGGTCAGCTACATGACACCTCAATATGTCTACCGGCACTGCCGAATTTCAGCCTGGGCGCGGACCCGCATTGAGCACCTCAGCTACCAAAGTTTCTCGTCATAACACGGCCCTCTCCACGTAAGGAGAACCGTTTTACTCTTGTTCTTAGCTTTGTAAAGCCTAGTGCGCCAAAGGATCGGGACGCAGCTGAAATTTTATCATCTTCAGGCTCTCGCCCTCGCCGCCTTCCAAATGCCACGGCGGTTGATTGGAACACGTCGCCCAAAGGCCGCACCCTTTCCAGCCGATCTTGGGATTATCGATGCGCCCATCGATACCGCGGGTGTAAAAACCCATGGGATAGGGTACGCGCAACTCCAACATTTCTTTCTCGTCCGGCAGGAACGCCAACAACATGTCCGACGAACTTCCCGGGAACAGTGGTACGTTGCGGCCCAAGCCGAAGCTGTTATGAGGAAACGGGCTTGAGTTGGTGAAGAACGTCTCATAGCGTCTTCGGATGAAAGAGCCCTTCCGATATTTCAAGACTTCGCCGGAGATCATCCGCCTTGCGGTGATGATGTATGTGCGATTTCCGCTCTCGCTAAGACAGGTCGAAGACTTGCTCCATGAACGAGGGATCGATATTTGCCACGAGACAGTGCGGGCTTGGTGGAATCGGTTTGGCCCTACGTTCGCGGCTGAAATCCAGAAGAAGCGCTCTACACAGATGCGGGGTGGGCCGCAATGGCGTTGGCATCTGGATGAGGTGTTCGTGCGGATCAATGGCGAAGTGCACTACCTCTGGCGGGCCGTCGATCACGAAGGCGAGGTGCTTGAGGCATTCGTCACAAAGAGACGAAATCACAAGGCAGCGCTTATATTTTTAAGGAAGGCGATGAAGCGATATGGCGGCCCAAAAATCATAGTAACGGACCGGCTCCGCTCATACCGCGCAGCGATGAGAGAGATCGGCAACGAAGTCCGTCAGGAGACGGGGAGGTGGCTCAACAATCGAGCCGAAAACTCACATCAGCCGTTCCGACGACGAGAGCGAGCGATGGCGAGATTCAGAAGTTTTAAATCGCTTCAGAAATTCGCTTCGACCCACGCTTCAGTCCATAACCACTTCAACCAGGAACGTGATCTCAACAGCCGCTAAGTTTTCAAGCTCTATCGTTCAGATGCGTTGGCTGAGTGGCGACAACTTGCGTCTTGAGGATATCTACATCATGGTCTTTGCAGACCAGTTAGCTTTCCTCTGACAATACCGTTCTCAACCCTTAAACAGGCCCAAATCGTCATCGGTACATGGCTGAAACAATATAACCAGATCCGACCGCATCAGGCCCTCAATATGCGACCGCCAGTCCCAGAAACTCTATCAGAAATTGGCCCATAACTTTGGGGCTTTACAGGTTTGGTATCACTGTCAGACGGTTAGAAAAATGGTGCATCATGGCACCGCGTGACACGCCAGCCGCTTCCGCAACGCGCGGCGGCGGCATCGAGGCGTAGCCGTATTTTACTATACCCTTTATCGCCGTCTCGACGATCGCAGCGCGGGTGCCGGGACTTTTCTGCGCCGGCAACCCGTCCTTTTCGCAGCGCCTCTAGCCGTCATCGCCTGCGATTGATGATCCTAACAGGCGTTGAGCGAAAGCAGCGCTCAGGTGCTCTGCTTTCGCTCAACTTGATCGCCTAAACCAACTTAGAAACGAGCCCGCATGCCGAGTGTGACGGTCGTGCCAATGATATCGTACCCACCCAACGTCGGGAAATTGAACCTCGGCACGGTGCCTGGTGCCAGCGGCGGCCTATTGTCAAATATATTTTTGATACTTGTGAAAAAGTTGACGGTTCCTTTATCCAGCTCCAAATCGTAGCCCAAAGTCAAATCCGAATAGAGTTGAGCCGGTATGGCCGGCGTAGCGTAAACTTGAAGGGGCGGTCCAGTTCCGCGTGTAACCCCCCCGATGATTCTCTCTTGGAAAAATAGAGAGTATGGGCCGTTGGTATAAGTGGCCGATACGGTCGCCCTGATTTTAGGAGTAGTATTATGTCCAACCTGTTCGGTGATAGGTACTAGAGTGCTTGCTCGTGTATTATATTTGTCTATGTAAGTTATCAATGACCGAGCGGTAAGTGTGCCACCTTGGAAGTCTGTGCTGTACGCCACCTCAATATCAAGCCCCGACGTACTAATGAACGAGGTGTTTACCAGGCCAGTACGTATAAGAGTGGGAAAATTCGCCGTAGTGGTGTTGGTGGGGCCAAGAGGGCGGTCAATAGATTTACAAATGGGATCTATACCGCCACTAATGAAGCACTGATCTACGATGGACGAAACTCCCACCCCGGAAATTGCCCCCGTGAGATCGACATCGTAATAGTCGATGGCGACGCTTAAGCCGGGAATGAACTCCGGTCTAAGCACGACACCTACGCTCAGCGTCTTGGCCTCCTCGGGCAGTAGAAGCGGATTGCCGCCGCCCTCTGTAAGCACCACAGCAGCAAAACCAGTAAGCGGATCGTTGAGAGTTGACCGCCCAGCGGTCTTGCTAGAGCCCAAGTCAAACAGAGAGGGCGCCCTAATGTCCTTTGAGTGCGTCGCCCTAATCAAAAAGGAGTCAGCGGCTCGCCAAATACCACCGAATTTCCAGGTCGTGACCGTGCCACTCGTGCTGTAATCGGTCAATCTTATCGCGCCGTTCACATCTAAAGCTTGGAAAAATAGCTCGTCCCTGACTAAGGGCACGTTAATCTCGCCAAATATTTCCTTCACGTTGAGTTTAGCCTCAGCGCTGGACCTATTAGCCAACCAAAACCGAGGTGCTGTCGCAGAGATACTGCGCAGCCCCTCGTTACCACGAGCGACGGCCGGATCGGAATTGCTTGTCACACTGAGATCCTGCCAGCGCCATTCCCCACCGAACGCTATCGAGACGGGGTCAGCCTCTCCAAGTGAGAATGTATCTCCTGCAACACTCAAATGGACTGAGTTCAATGCTGTATAGGTGTCATATCTCGACGTCCCGTGCACCCAGTTGACCGATTCTTGTGAAGCTTGCAACGGCCCAAGAAAATTAAAAGGAATACACCCCGGGTACAGGCTAGGATTGGTGAGTGTTACATTGCAGACGATTTTGCCTGTAGCTGGATCAATCACCGCATCCACGGCAGCATGAAGCGGTCTCTCTTCCGGAGTATCAATTTCTTCGGCTAATTGGTGAGTCCATCCGCGCATTAATGTAAAGTTCCAACTAAATGGACTGCCGAACACATCGTTCTCGCCGTCAACCCCCGCTATAACGGTGTAGTGATCGGTGTCGTCCCTCCCCGGAGACAGTGGAGAATCCGTTATATACTTGTTAACAAACAGCGTTCCTATGCCTCCAGCCGTCATCTGCGCTTGTATATCGACCGGTAGGAACGGATTACCGCTATAAATCTTATGGGCGAAATCGAAGTAATTATAACCCCCCGTGACATCCACGTTGGCGAGTGAGTAGAGGCCCTGCACATGGAAATTGATGTTGTCATTACTACCGAATTCCCATCGAGCGAACGCTGTAGTGGTGTCTGCATCTTCAGAGATTGTTTGGTTGATCTGAAGGGCTACGCCGTCTCCACCGACGGAAACAGAACTGTTCCCTGTCGGATTGCCCTTAACAAACGGCCGCGAAGTCTTAAAACCGGAAAAAAAAGTGCCGGCCAAGGGGCCAAAGGCAATGTGACCGCCTTCGCTAAGGATATTCCACGTGGTACCGTTATAGATGATGTAGGGATTCTCTGTAGTGCCCTGCCTGGGGCCACCCGGTATGCGTCCAGCCACGGTATGCGAAATCGTACCTTGAAGCGGCCTGTCTTGCATCTCGATGCCGGTGGTTTCAAAGCGCTCTACGCTGAATAGCAAATGGCCCTTACCATCGGCAAACTCGTAGCCGCCCGCTGCACCGAGGCGGTAATTGAAAGAGTCTCCATATTTGGAGAGGCCCATGGAAGCCTCAACTTTTGTGCCAGTGAAATCATGATCAAGAACATAGTTTATGGCGCCAGAGATTGCATCTGACCCGTAGACCGCCGAGGCGCCGGCAGTCACCACTTCGACACGGCTCAAGAGCATCTGCGGAACAATCTGGGAGTTGACATTTCCGCCAAAGGTCGTCGGCGCCATGCGAATGCCATCAAGCAACAGAATGTTGCGGGTAGAGCCCAAACCGCGAAGGTTAAGGAACTGCCCACGCCCAGACCCGATACCGGCCTTGCTTCCGGAACTGAAGCTCCGCCCGCCCCGGAACTGCGGCATCTCTTGGAGGGCATCTAACACGTTGGTTGGTGTGGTCAGCGCAAGTGCTGCCATTGGGGCGACGGTCACAGGTGTTGGAGCCTCGAACCCGCCTGATATAATGCGAGAACCGGTAACAACGACAGCCTCGATCTCGGTTTGAGCCTGCTGCTGTTCTTCTTGACCCATTGCCAGGTTGGGTAAAGCCAAAATGCTCGCGCTCGTCATTAACGCCGCAAGTAATACAGTCCTGTTCGTCATACTATTATCCCCCAACAGGGGACGCGCATCGACCACATCGATCACGCCCCCCGCCCCCAAATCAAAATGCCCAGTGAGGATATACGATTAGGCTTTCAATGGCTAGCTCGAGTGGAAAAACAGATCCACCGATAGGCGCTACATAAAAACTGTTACAATAATGTCATAACGATACGCTAAGTAGCTCAAATCAATGAGGTTATCTCCACTTGAGAACGGCGGTGACAAATTAGTCCACGGAAGCGGCGGGATTTCCCAGCCGCGGGCGGAGTAAAACTCTGCCACCTGTAGCCTTCGATCTTTTTTGAGATGGAAGGCGGGAGGATGTACACCGTGGACCTATATCTGCGCGTTCGGCTGGCCTGCCATGTTGATGGTCTGAGCCAGCGAGAGGCGGCAAGTCGGTTTGGCATTGCGCGCGAGACGGTGAGGAAGATGCTGCGGCATTCGGAACCGCCGGGATATCGGCGACGCCAGCCACCGAAACGCCCGAAACTGGCCCCCTTCACGGATATCATCGACCGTATTCTGGAGGAGGACCGAACGGTTCACCGTAAGCAGAACCACACGGCGAAGCGTATCTTCGAGCGCCTTCGCGACGAACATGGCTTCACGGGCAAAGAGACCATCGTGAAGGATTACGTTCGGGAACGGCGCCTTCGTCGGCGTGAGATGTTTGTGCCGTTGTCACATCCTCCGGGCCATGCTCAAGCGGACTTTGGCGAGGCGGATGCGATCATCGCCGGCGTCAAGTATCGGGCGCATTTTTTCGTCATGACACTTCCCCACAGCGATGCCTGCTTCGTTGCGGCCTACCCGGCGGCGACGACGGAGGCCTGGCTGGACGGGCACAACAGAGCCTTTGTTTTTTTCGGCGGCGTTCCCCAATCGATTCTTTACGACAACGACAAGTGTCTGGTGTCGCGCATCTTGTCAGATGGCACGCGGCAACGAACGCGGGCGTTCAGCGGGCTGCAGTCCCATTACCTCTTCGAGGACCGCTACGGCCGTCCCGGCAAGGGTAACGACAAAGGCAATGTGGAGGGGGTGGTCGGCTATGCCCGGCGGAACTTCATGACGCCGCTTCCCCGGTTCGCGAGCTGGGACGCCTTCAATGGCCACCTGGAAGAGCAATGCCGCAACCGGCAAGGCAACGTCCTGCGCGGCCACCGCGAGAGCATCGGCGAACGGTTTGTGCGTGACCGCGAAGCGTTGAAGAGGCCACTGCCGGCACCGTTCGACGCGTGCGACAAGCAGGGCACGCGGGTCAACTCGCTGTCCCTGGTGCGCTACCGGACGAATGACTATTCCGTGCCCGTCGCCTACGGCCATCAGGAAGTCTGGATCCGTGGCTATGTCCACGAGGTGGTTATCGGTTGCGGCGCCGGGATCATTGCCCGACACCCCCGTTCCTACGACCGGGAAGATATGGTCTTCGATCCGATCCACTACCTGCCTTTGCTGGAGCACAAGATCGGTGCCCTGGATCAGGCCGCGCCGCTAGCCGGATGGGAACTGCCTGATGCCTTCCCAACCCTGCGCCGTCTCCTGGAGGCGCGCATGGGCAAGGCCGGCAAGCGGGAATACGTCCAGGTCCTTCGGCTTGTGGAGACCTTCGATCTCGAGGTGCTTCACGGCGCGGTGAAGGACGCCCTGCGCCTGGGTGCGATCGGCTACGACGCCGTCAAACACCTTGTGCTGTGCCGTATCGAGCGACGCCCGCCCAAACTCGACCTGGATATCTATCCCTACCTGCCTCGGGCCAACGTGGCGACCACGGCCGCCGCCAGTTATATGAGCTTGTTGGGTGGAGGCGCGTCATGACCGATACGCCGCAAGTGTTGCTGGCCCATCACCTCAAGACCCTGAAACTGCCGACGTTCCTGCGCGAATACGACAAGCTGGCCCGCCAATGCGCCACCGAGGGCGCCGACCATGTGCGGTATCTTGTCCGTCTGACCGAGTTGGAACTGATCGACCGTGAGCGCCGCATGGTCGAGCGGCGGATCAGACAGGCCAGGTTCCCCGCCGTCAAAAGCCTCGACAGCTTCGACTTCAAGGCCATCGCATCGCTCAACAAGATGCTGGTTCTGGAGTTGGCGCGATGCGAATACGTCGAGCGTCGTGAGAATATCATCGCGCTCGGCAACAGCGGAACCGGCAAGACCCATATCGCCCTCGGTCTCGGTCTGGCGGCCTGCCAAAAGGGGCTCTCCGTCGGCTTCCTCACGGCCGCTGCCCTGGTTCATGAACTGATGGAGGCCAGGGATGAAAAACGCCTGTTGCGCCTGCAGAAGCAACTGGCAAAGTATCACCTTCTGATCATCGACGAACTCGGCTTCGTGCCGCTCTCGAAGACCGGCGCCGAGCTGCTGTTCGAAGTCTTCAGCCAGCGCTACGAGCGGGGCTCGATCCTGGTGACCTCCAACTTGCCGTTCGATGAGTGGACGGAGATATTCGGCTCGGAACGCCTGACCGGGGCTTTGCTGGACCGCCTCACCCACCATGTCCATATCCTGGAAATGAACGGCGAGAGCTATCGTCTCAACCAAAGCCAAAAACGGCGGAAATCCCCAAAAATACCTGCTTAACCGCCGGTGCAATGGTTGACCCGGTGGGCCCACAGGAACCTCCCACGCTGCTTCGCTCCGCGTAACGCAAGCGCTACACGAAGCAGCGCGGGTCCCTCCTATGGACTACCGGGACAACCCCCCAACACCGCGTACCGCATAACGTTAAGTGGACTAGTTTTGCTCCGCCCGGGTGGACTAATTTTGCTCCGCCGTTGACACCACTAGTCTAGAATTACATTTCTAGGCTAGACCATGCAAATCAACTCATTTTCTCTAACTCTACTCGCAATTCCTCGCACAAATCGGCCAGAGCGTTTGATCACGCCGAATGCACTCGAGGTGCCCATCGTGCCATTGACGTCCCCTGGGGCTTTATCTCTGGTGGAGATATAAACTGGCTTTCCATCAAAAGCCCACTGCTTCTGGTCATTCGGGCGCGTGAGGATGGTCCATCGACCGATCGGCTCTACCCCCGCAACAGGTGCAAAAGGTAGCCACCGCTGGATGCACGTTCGCCGGTGTTCATACCTCGGCAGCGGGAATCCGCCCCCTCTTCTCCCCTTTTCGCTGCGGGTGCCGCTGCAGCCAAAAACACCAGGCTTGCGCTCGTCCATGGCAGTCGTATAGAGCGTCATGCCGGCCGACGTTGTATAGATTGGCCCGGCCCAGTCAGAAGACCCGATAAACACCGCACTTGGAATAGGCTCTGCTGAGGTTTTTATATCTGCAGCAGCCATCGCCGGGTTAAAGGCGCTCAACAGAAGCCCGACGATGGGTAAAATAAGAAAAGTGCGCATGTGGTTCAGCGCATGCCTTTATTCGGAGCTTTTAGACGAGGATTTCACCGATTTCTCGTGATGTACGTAGAGAGGCTGTGCCCCATTCACCGATTGGCAGTCCCATCACTCGTTGCACGGTATAACCCAGCCGGGTTGCTATTTCGCCTTTTCCGTCGATATGTAAACCGGTCTTGAGTCGACCACTCGCACGTCCGACCGTAAACATCGGGGCGCCATCGAGGTTGTGTGTCTTGGCAAATTCGTTGTCAGAATGCGCATAGATCAACGAATGATCAAGTAACGAGCCATCGCCTTCTGGTTGCCCGGCCAATGTTTGAATAAAGTAAGCGAACGATTTCATCGACTCGCGTAAATACCATGAACTCCTCACCTGATAGCCAAGATGCTCGTCAATCAGCTCTTCATGAGTAATGGCGTGATGGGTTTGATCGGTCCCCTTCTTGGTCAAGTTAGAGCCGCTATTTGAATAAAGCATATTGAATACTCGGGTTTGATTGCAGGTTAGCGCCATCGCCAGAAGGTCCGTCATCGCCCGATGCCGCTCCTCGACACGTTCATAATCGAGGCCTGCTGAAATCTCCCCTGGAACTTCCGATGGCACAACACAAAGCGGTGCCGGCGGCGGTTTCTGCAATTGCACCTCAAGCCGTCCTTCAAGCTCTCGGATCGATGTGAAGTACTGGTCAAGCCGCGCTTTGTCGCTTGCACCCAGCGTATTATTTAATGTTTTTTGTTCTTCTAAGACAGACGAAAGCACGCTTTTCCGAACGAGCATACGAGGATCCGGCGTAAAGGTCGGAGAATTGGGATCCTGAAAATCGGGACCGAAAATTTTGCGGTATGCATCCACCGCAGATATTTCCGTGGGATTAATCGCGTCGCTGCTTTGAAAACTGTAGCTGTCCCTTGGATTGCCGGTCGCAGAAAGATTGAGCAACCGGAAGCGACTTCCAGCGCCAATGGCTCTGGAAATCGGCAGATCCAAACTCTCGTTTGCAAGGTCGTTTCGCTCTCTCGGTGTAGAACCGCAACGCAGCGCCACCCAACCGGAATAGTGACACAGGTTCGCACGGCCGTCGGTCGGAATGCTAAAGTTCGTAAATAAATTGATGTGCTGCTTAACATCCTTCAAAGGCGCAATCTCTTCAGGCAGATCAAAATCAGCACCGACCTTCTTGGGTATAAAGACAGGACCGTTCATCCCAAGACCCCAGAACCACGTGCCAAATCGTGTCGGCAACGGAGCATTTGTTGCCGCAAGTGCGGTTCCATTACTGTTCAGAAAACAGTCAAAAAACGGAAGCGATACTGCCACCGCGCCCCCACCGAGCACGCCGCGAAGAACACGACGACGATTCATAGGTTTGTTCTTGATAAGCATGGCCTTATCCTTCCTTGTCACTATTGGTGATCATGACTGGCAAGTTTCACTCCGTCTGGAACGGGGAGTTTTACTGCATAGAACGCTTTACTAGTCGTGATCGTTCTCAAGAAATCAGGAAAGCGATAACCGCCATCCCTAAACCTGATCATAAGATACTCAAGAATTTCCCTGTCTGCTAGGTCGAATTTACGGGCCGTGCTATAGCCGTACAGGCGACTCACTAAGCAGGAAATTACGGCGGGATTGTCCCGCAACGCCTTACCGAGGTCAACAGCATCACTGACTGCAACCCCGTCGAATGCGCCGCTTGTATCCAACTCGACACCACCTTCCGTCTCTCTAAATTGGCCCGCGCCATCAAAACTCTCCATGACAAGCCCGATAGGGTCAGTCAACTTATGACAGCCTGCACAAACTGGATTGGTACTATGGGCAGAGAGGCGTTCCCGTGCCGTTCTAAACTCTCCAGCAGGGTCCTCAAAAAGCGAAAAATCGATGTCTGGTGGCGGGTCTGGCACGCGCTGGCAGAGCAGCGTCTCACGCAACCCGCGCCCGCGTTGCGTCGCTGAAGCTCTTCCCGGATGAGAATATTTCGCGAGAAAGCCAACCTGTGTTATCAGCCCGCCCCGAGCGCTACCCTCCGGAAACTCATAAGACACCCACTGATTTAGCTTGGCAGGCACGGACAAACCATAAACGGCCGCAAGATCACGGGTCATGGAAGTGCTGCGCGTCACAAACAGATCACGATAATCACCATTCTTCGCGAGAAGATGGTTGACGATTGTGCGCAACAGTTGCTCCTGCGCCTGGCTCACAACTTTCGAACTAAAAACCGGGTAAATAATTGGATCCTTAGCCAAGACATTGAATCCTTCAAGCACAAGCATGTCACTAAAGAAAGCACGAACGCCGTACTCGAGGCGTGGCGATGCCAGCATGCGTTCGACCTGACGGGTCAATCCCTTACGTGTATTAAGTTCCCCGGCCTCCGCTGCGGTAAGCAAGGCACTGTCGGGTGCCGCATTCCACAGAAAGAAGCTTAACCGAGATGCCTTAGAGTAGCTGTCCAACCGCCATTTGCCCGGTCGCTCCGGATCTGGCTCCGCCGTTTCGTTGATATATAAAAATTGACGCGACACGAGCATACGCGCGAGAGCGACAGAAAGGCCGTAATAGAAATCGCCCGCGGCCCCAACCGATGCGCCTGCTGTTTCCACAGCACCTTCGAGTTCATTTTGTGTCAACGGACGGCGATAAAGAAGGCGACCCACATTGCCGAGAAATCCCCGCGCACACTCATCGTCCCTTAAATCGGCAGACGTCAGCTTGCACGAAAAAAGATGCTCACGATATTTGGAGCTCACCACCTGCCTCGCTATCGCGCGAGCGCTTTCCTCGATGGGTTCCAATGCTCCGGGTGTCATAACCGACGTTGTTGCGCCAATTGCCACAAGGCCCTCTGTGCGATAAACGGGCGCAAATCTCACTTTGGTGACAATGTCCTCACCAAAGATAGCGTCTACAGTCTGCAAGTACTGAGCTTGACTTATCAGCCGCATCGTCGGCGGAGCACCTTGCGTCACAGGCTCGTTAATGTCTGACGAATGTTGCACAGCTTGCGTACAGGCAACTGACAGGCCAACCACTGACACAACCGCAAATATCTTTCTCAAGCCGGAGAGTGCCGTCATTGCTACAAACCAATCAACTTTCTAAATCTCATCATCGTCAGTAACCTCTCAGATCATACAGCCCCGGATCCTCGGTGTCGGAGGGATGTACGATGAAGGCTCGGACAGCCTTGATCTTCAATACGGCCAATCCACTCAATTTTCATTCTTTGCGTCCTGAACGGCATTGTAACACTCCGTGGCGATGCTGAAAAGCAAACGCTTCAAGCGCTCGACAAATGAAGCCGCCGCCGGTTAGCTACCATCCACGCAACACGGCCTCGCGGCTCTAGCAGCCGAGAAGACCATGAATACCCGATGACATTATAGCACCGATCCCTAGACAGGGGCTAATGGTCCGAACAACGGGTACTGCCTCAGTTTGAAATATCAGCCTTATTCGTCACCTTGCCGAACCTTTGGTGCTATACGGCTTAAAACGCGATCGAGGAGCTCGGCGATTGGCATTGTCAGAGGAAACGGGCTTGAGTTGGTGAAGAACGTCTCATAGCGTCCTCGGATGAGCAATCCCTTCCGATATTTCAAGACTTCGCCGGAGATCATCCGCCTTGCGGTGATGATGTATGTGCGATTTCCGCTCTCGCTAAGACAGGTCGAAGACTTGCTCCATGAACGAGGGATCGATATTTGCCACGAGACAGTGCGGGCTTGGTGGAATCGGTTTGGCCCTACGTTCGCGTCGGAAATCAAGAAGAGGCGTTCCGCGCAGATGCGGACCGACGCGCAATGGCGCTGGCATATGGATGAGGTTTTCGTGCGGATCAATGGCGAAGTGCACTACCTCTGGCGGGCCGTCGATCACGAGGGTGAAGTGCTTGAGGCATTCATCACAAAGAGGCGAAATCGCAAGGCAGCGCTTATGTTTTTAAGGAAAGCGATGAAGCGATATGGCGGCCCAGCAATCATCGTAACGGACAAGTTGCGCTCATACCGTGCAGCGATGAGAGAGATCGGCAACGAAGCCCGTCAAGAGACTGGTCGCTGGCTTAACAATCGGGCCGAAAACTCGCATCAGCCATTCCGGCGACGAGAGCGAGCAATGGCGAGATTCAGAAGTTCTAAATCGCTTCAGAAATTCGCTTCGATCCACGCTTCAGTCCATAACCACTTCAATCAGGAACGCCATCTTAACAGCCGCCAAGTTTTCAAGTCCCATCGTTCAGATGCGTTGGCTGAGTGGCGACAACTTGCGTCTTGAGGATATCTACATCATGGTCTTTGCAGACCAGTTAGATTTCCTCTGACAATGCCTGGTAACGCTCTCGGGGGGGTGCGCACACCTTGGGTTGACGTGCCAACCGCGAAGTTGTCCGGCCTCGGACAATCCGGTGAGGGATTCGCATTTCTGTTCGGGACTACTGCGGTCTTCGACGCATCGACTCTTGCGCAACTTTATCCCGGCGGCCGCGCCGAGTACCTCGCCAAGTTTAAGCAGTCGCTTGATGAAACCGTCAGCGCGGGTTTTTTGCTGAAAGATGATGTCGCCGAAATCATGGATCTTGCCGCAGCGATGTATCCAGATGAATAAATGCCGATGTTTGGAGCGCCCCTATTGAGAGCCACCGCTGCTAATTTCCAATCGAGAGAACAATCTCCTCTGCCTTTACCTCGTCAGCCGCATTGAGATTTCTCAAGCTCACGGAGCAATAGCGACGACATGATACTGTCGATCATAAAAACAGGTGCGATTGTTTTCTGGTACCTTCCACCAGACCGTTCAGTAATGTAGGACAGATTAGTTCGAGCTTCAAAGCTGGTAGCAGCGCGGGCACACCACCATCATGGATGGCTTAGGGGTAATATGGGACGAGTAGACGGAAAAGTCGCACTAGTAACCGGTGCCGCCAAAGGTCTCGGACAGGCCGACGCAGAATTGCTGGCGACCGAAGGGGCAAAAGTCGTTCTGACTGATATTGACGACGCCACCGGCCGCAAGGTTGCTAGCGCGATCGGAAATTCAGCTGTGTTCATAACCCACGACGTCGGCGATGAAGACGCTTGGCAGCGAGTGATTACTGAGACAATCAGAACCTTCGGTCGTTTGGACGTGCTGGTGAACAACGCTGGCGTAGTTTCACTAGCCACTGTCGAGGACGAGTCCCTTAAACAGTTCAGCTTTGTCAATCGCGTGATGTCTGAAGGCGTCTTTCTCGGTTGCAAACATGCGATTCCCGCTATGGCTAAGTCTGGTGGTGGCTCAATTATTAACATGTCGTCCGTTGCTTCCCATTTAGGCTATCCAATCTTCTTCTCTTACTCCGCTGCCAAGGGCGCCGTGCGCGCCATGACAAAATCAATCGCCGTGCATTGTCAGGAAAAGGGCTACAAGATTCGCTGCAACTCGGTTCATCCCGGTAGTATCGAAACACCCATGATACAGTTCGCCTTAGGACGTTCGGGACAGCCAGAAACAGTGCCAGATGGAGTTCTGGCGGCAGGAAGCGTCGGCGCACCTAAAGATGTAGCAAACTTGATCGTTTACCTTGCGTCAGATGAATCACGGTTCGTAACGGGAACAGAGTTCGTAATCGACAATGGTTTAACGATTCAGTAAACGGGGGCGGGTCACTTTTTTATATCAGACGCTTCGCCGATTTTCCCTCTTCACGGTTCCACTAGTGCAAAGCAAGAGCCAATTACGGGCTAATCTCACTTTACTACCATCGGTCCTTGCGGCTTTTAGTTGAAGTACTGTACGAGTTCGAGCGTATAACCGTCAGGATCCTTTGTGTACAGAATCGTGACCGCTTTCGCGAATGGTATGGAAAGCGGACGGGGTTCACGTGATCCAGTGACCACATAGCCTGC
Source organism: Rhodospirillaceae bacterium (assembly GCA_963662375.2). Taxonomy (GTDB): domain Bacteria; phylum Pseudomonadota; class Alphaproteobacteria; order Rhodospirillales; family Rhodospirillaceae; genus UBA11612. The sequence goes on along the minus strand of CAXXRP010000010.1, from coordinate 128,653 downwards.
TGCATCTAGCTGTTTGAGACACTCTTTTAAGTCGGGGAAAACAAACAGCAGATTATTAAAAGCATTGCCAAGGTCTAAGGGCTTCTCCTGGTCCTCCGAGTAAACGAGAATCAACGCCTGCTCCGACGCCCCCGCCCCCTCACCGGTGCGGGTTAACACGATTTCCGCGAACCGATCGTTGCCAACACGCGCTGTAACCTTCAGACCCATTATTCTTGTATAGAAATCGAGCGATTTTTCCAGATTGCTGACATTTATTTTTGTCGAGAAGAATTTTGGAACATTGACATCCTGAGCCGCCACTGACCGATAACTTCCTGTTGTGGCCGGCGCCATCGAAAGCAGAAGAGCGCAGAGAAAAATGCCGCCGCCCGCGTAAACCTTTGCCTTACAGCGTAATATCTTGTTCATGGATGTCCTGTCCCTTCTGTTTGCCTCATCCGGACTAGAATCTCTGATGGATCGCGGCAGATTCGTCCCCTCCTGCCAATTTGCTTACCAATGATACTCTGCAACCATCTGCCAAACAAAGACTTCAAAGAGCATTGCCAGACTAAACCTAAGCGATCTGCGAAGACCATGATTTGTGACCCTCAGGCCACAATTTATTGCCACTTAGCCAGAGCAGATGAACGATGGACCTTGAAGTGTCGCCCGCTTATTCGTGGACATTCAATTCTCAGCAGATTTGCGCATGGTGACGGCGACGGTAGCGGAAGAGATAGCAATAATTTGGCGGTAATACATCGTGATTATTTTATGGTTGATGGTGTCAGTCTGCTTCGAGCTAACCATTCTTCGTACAATAACATCGCGGGCAGTTCCAAGCGTGATCCCCGGTGATCTCGGAGTTGGTCGCTATCATGAATGTTCGAGAGATCGGTTGTATTCACCGAGCCATACAGAACCGTCTTACGTTAACATATTCAAGGGCATTGTCAGAAGAAACTGGCTTGAGTCGGTGAAGAACGTCTCATAGCGTCCTCGGATGAGCAATCCCTTCCGCTATTTCAAGAACTCGCCCGAGATTATCCGCCTTGCGGTGATGATGTATGTTCGATTTCCGCTCTCGCTAAGACAGGTCGAAGACCTGCTCAACGAACGAGGGATCGATATCTGCCACGAGACAGTGCGGGCTTGGTGGAATCGGTTCGGCCCTACGTTCGCATCTGAGATCAAGAAAACGCGTTCCGCACAGAAGCGGGCTGACACGCAATGGCGCTGGCATTTGGACGAGGTTTCCGTGCGGATCAATGGCGAAGTGAACTATCTCTGGCGGGCCGTCAACCATGAAGATGAAGTGCTCGAGGTGTTCGTTACAAAGAGGCGCGACCGCAAGGCGGCATTGAGGTTTTTACGCAAAGCCATGAAGCGGTATGGCCGACCAGAAGTCATCGTAACGGACCGGCTTCGCTCATATCGTGCAGCAATGAGAGAGATCGGCAACGAAGCCCGTCAGGAGACGGGGAGGTGGCTCAACAATCGAGCCGAAAACTCGCACCAGCCGTTCCGGCGACGAGAGCGAGCGATGGCGAGATTCAGGAGTTTTAAATCGCTTCAGAAATTCGCTTCGATCCACGCTTCAGTCCATAACCACTTCAATCAAGACCGCCATCTCAACAGCCGCCAAGTTTTCAAACCCCATCGTTCAGCAGCGTTGGCTGAGTGGCGAGAACTTGCCGCCTGACAGCTGCTGCATCATGGTCTTTACGGACCAGTTACGTTTCCTCTGACGATGCCGGCCATGCAGATGAAATAACACTTGTAAAAGACAGTCAAGATTGTTTTTACTGTTAGTGCGTCCACGCTAATTCACGCCGACTACTCAAGAGTTGTCCGCTATATCCGGGAGATCTGGCCCGATGATTCATGGGGTACATCATGTAGCGGTTTCCACGACGGACATCGATAGATTCGTCGCTCTTTACCAAAGGCTTTTCGGATTTGAGATCATCGCGCGAAGTGGTTGGAAGCGTGGTAACGCCGATATAGATAGAATGGTTCAAATGGCTGGTTCAGAAGCACGCCAGGTCATGCTCCAGCTGGACCGATTTTATCTTGAAGTATTTCAGTATCTAGAACCGAAGGGGGTTCGGACCGAGAGGCGCTTGTGCGATCCCGGTTTTACTCACGTTTGTTTTTATGTTGACGATATCCAAGCTGAATATGAGCGTCTTCTGGCGCTTGGCATGGAATTTCATGGCTTTCCCAAAGATTACGGTTCGATGATCGCTGTATACGGTCGTGATTGCGACGGAAATGTCATTGAATTGTTGCAAGTGACTTCGACAGTACATCCTTACCCTTATTTAGGTACGAAGGCTTCTACCTGATATGAACATTAATTCCGACGTACAGGAAGCATCGTTGACAACGGAGCGGACGAACTGCGGTACAGGAAATTTACCTAGGCCAAAAGAAGAAGTTCATGGCTAAGGGTGGCCAACCTCTACGGCTTTTCGTAGCTGTCAAGGGACATCCTTTCTCGCGGGATGCCTTCGAGGCGATGCTCTACGCGCTTGGCGGAGTCGAGCCGACGATGGTCGCTCAACCGGCGGCGGCATTGCTTCTAAACCCAGATGCAATGCGCCGGTTCGACGCAATCCTCCTATATGATATGCCAGGTTTGGATTTTAGTGTTCCCAAGCCTGAACGCCCTGCACTAGTTGACCCCGATCCAGGATTCAAAGCCGGTTTCAGGGCCCTCTTAGAAGAAGGAAAGGGGATCATCGCTGTACACCATGCAATCGCGGGTTGGCCTGCATGGCCTCAATATGCTGAAGCATTGGGTGGCGTATTTCTGTACAAGCCCGCCATTGTACGAGGACGTAACTGCTTAGAGTCATACTACGCGGATAACGTCGCCTATTACGTGCGATTAGCTTCAACTCCCCACCCGGTAATTGAGGGCATGCCCCACAAGTTCGATTTTTTTGACGAACTCTACCTGAGTGAAATCTTTGAAGACGATGTGGTGCCTCTGATTTACAGAGACTCTTCCGTTAGGCCAGAACAATATGAATCAGCCATGCAAGCCGTTCAGGGGACACGGGATTTCAATCCCGTTGAGTCGGTACCGCAAAAATCAACCAACCTACTTGGCTGGGCGAAGGCCGCGGGCGCTAGCCCACTCGTATATTTTCAGCCGGGAGATAGCCCAAATACCTATGCCAACCCTTACTTTCGCCTATTGCTGTCCAATGCGATCCGGTGGGTCGCATCCGCAGATGCTCAGCGGTGGGTAGGACACCGGATTCGAGCGCAGAACATCTTGTCCGACGTCAGCACTACTGGGACAAACTAGTGGGCATTGTCAGGGGAAACCCAACTGGTTTGCAGAGACTCGGTTTGTCGCAGCATTTAGGCTGAGAGTTGCTGCCACTCAGCCAACGCGGCTGAACGATGAAGCTTGAAAACTTGGCGGCTGTAGAGATGGCGTTCCTGGTTGAAGTGGTTATGGACTGAAGCGTGGATCGAAGCGAATTTCTGAAGCGATTTTGAACTCCCGAATCTTGCCATCGCTCGCTCTCGTCGCCGGAACGGCTGATGTGGGTTTTCGGCTCGGTTGTTAAGCCTACGCCCCGTCTCTTGGCGAGAAGCGTTGGCGATCTCTTTCATCGCCACGCGATATGAGCGAAACTGGCCCGTCACAACGATTTCTGGGCGTCCATATCACCTCATTGCTTTGCGCAAAAACATGAGCGCTCCCTTGCGATTTCGCCTCTTTGTGACGAATGCCTCAAGCACCTCGCCTTCGTGATCTACGGCCCGCCATAGATAGATGGCTTGATGGACGCGATAGCCGGGGGCCTACGCTCGGCCGGGCTGCAGACCAAACGCCAGGACCTTGAGAGCCAGAAGGTGTTGCTCGAAACTGAGATCTCGGCCGCGCCGCCATCGGTGCCGATCCTGCACCCCAATCTCCCCGAGCTATATCGCCGCCGGGTCGCCGAACTCGAGCAGGCCCTTGCCGATCCAACGACGCACGATGAAGCCCTGACTCTGCTTCGCCAGCTGATCGACTATGTTGAGGTCACACCAGACGGTAAGGCCTTGAAGATTGAATTCGTTGGACAAATTGCCAACATGCCGGTCCTGCCGACACCATCAGAAGCCGGGCGCATGGCCAAGCATAAAATTGCGGTAAAGGGGGTAGCGGGGACCCGCTACACACGAGAATCTCTGATCGTGCGGTCGAGCTGTAGGTTCAAACCGGGGACTCGCATCAACCTTCGTCGAACAAAGACCCATTGAAAAATGGGTCCGAATCAGGGACCGACCTTCCCTTTCATGTAGACTCAGCAGAACACCGCGGCGTCTCCCCAGTTGGTTGCGGCGACATCCTAGCTCGATCCTGTTTACCTTGATGAATCACTATCTTTATGCACACCGGAGGAAGGCGTAATGTTGATTTTGCGGAGTGGGCTACGCTGATGCCAAGTGCCTGAGAAACCTTTCGGCATAACGAACGCATCGCCGGGGCCGTATACCTTCGAGTGACCGGCACCGTCCGTAATTTCAACTTCCCCCTCTAAAACTACATGAATTCATCAACCGGCCAGTCGCGCAGTTCGAGCGTAATTTCGTCATATTCGGAAACGCCAACACTAAAACCAGCGCCAATAGAATTGAATGCGTCCTTGCCAGCGAAACTCGCTTCTCTTGGCGAAACCAGCTTCATCGTTCTGCTGTTAGTGAGCGACATTCTCTCCGGCGACGGTAGAGCCGTAGTCTCGACGTCAACGATCGAAGGAGACATGATTTCAGCAGTCGCCATGTCATTTCCTACCGCGCCCACGACAATGAGCGAAATCAACAGAAATGAGATCCTTTTCATGCTGCCTCCTTCACGGGCTTCAAGAGTACACCAACTGAAAAACAGTCACTCTGAATAAGAAGCCTATCTCTTCAGCCGTAGGCGAGCAACAGCGAAGGTGCCCTGGACAAAGTTGTCAGCACCTATTCTGCAACGGCCGAGCGATGGTTGTTATGCGTCCTTCTCTCAAACATCTGGCTGTCACACCAACACTATGTTCGTATACAGCCAATGTTCGAACCACTGTGCTGATTTCTTGCCAAAAAATATCGGTTGCCAACAGCATCAAGCAGACTTCACTTCTGCAAGGCCAAGGTCACGCGCCATTTCCTCCCGCATCACAAACTTCTGTACTTTTCCGGTGACAGTCATTGGGAATGAATCAACGAATCGGAGATACTTGGGAATTTTGTAATGTGCGATTTGCCCTTCACAGAATTTTCGAACTTCGAACTCCGTCAACATTTCTCCTTCTCGAATCTTTATCCAGGCACATAGTTCTTCACCATACTTTTCATCGGGCACGCCAAATACTTGAACGGCCTCCACTTTCGGATGCTTATAAAAGTATTCTTCTATCTCACGAGGATAAACGTTTTCGCCACCACGAATAACCATGTCTTTAATGCGCCCAGCAATATTGCAATAACCATCTTGATCCATTGTTGCTAGATCACCCGTATGAATCCACCCAGCGTTGTCGATAGCCTCCTCAGTTCTTTCTTTGTCATTCCAATAACCAAGCATTACGGAATATCCTCGGGTACATAACTCACCGACCACCCCTGGGAATACAATGTGTCCTTCGGGGTCCACAATCTTTATTTCAACGTGTGGGTGAGCTTTGCCAACGGTTGTCACTCTCCGTTCAACATCGTCATCAATTGACGTTTGACAGCTCACCGGACTCGTTTCGGTCATCCCATAAGCAATAGTGACATCTCTCATATTCATTTCCGTAATTATCCGACGCATAACCTCAATTGGACACGGAGATCCCGCCATAATTCCAGTGTGTAATGAGTCCAGATTAAACTGATTGAATTTTGAATGATTAAGCATAGCGACAAACATTGTAGGAACGCCGTACAGAGCCGTACATTGCTCAGTATCGATTGCTTGCAAAGTAGCTTCAGGCTCGAATCCCTCAGAGGGGAGCACCATTGTCGCACCGTGAATCATACATCCCAAACTTCCCATCACCATCCCAAAGCAGTGATAAAGAGGAACTGGAATGCACAATCGATCATTTCTGCTAAAAGCCAGAGCGAGACAAGTAAAATATCCATTGTTCAACACATTATGATGGGACAACGTTGCCCCCTTGGGAGCCCCAGTCGTCCCACTTGTGAATTGAATGTTGATAGGATCGTCAAATTGTAGCGTTTCAGCCAAGGCATTGAGCTTCTCGCTCTCCGACTCTGTTGCGAATGTCGGTACGTCCTGAAATCTGTAAAAGCCAGACTCTGCTTCCGACCCAATACTAATAAGCGTTTTCAGCGACGGGACACGCTCCGATTTGACGTCACCGGCATCACAGGTCGATAGCTCTGGAATCAATTCGTGCAGCATTTGGATGTATTTGCTTGTTTTGAACTGTTTAGCGCAAATTAGCGCCTTACATTCGACCTTGTTGAGGGCATACTCCAACTCCGCCACACGATAAGCCGGATTGATATTCACCAAAATAATTCCAGCTTTTGCTGTTGAATATTGAGAAACAATCCATTCTGCGTTGTTTGGAGACCAAATACCTACTCGATCGCCCGGTCCTAACCCAAGTGCAAGAAGTCCAGCAGCGAATTTATCCACTTGCCGTTTCAATTCATCGTAGGACCAGCGAACATCTTGATGACATGAAACAAGGGCATCTCTATCTCCTTCGATTTCCACCGCATGATCGAATGCTCGACCAATCGTATTGCCCAACAAGGAAACATCGGATGCCCCATGAGAGTAACTCCGAACGTAAGGTAGTAGATTCATCGTCGTCTCCATTTCATTTTGCGTTCTCGCAAAATAGGGCGGTGCTTCAGTCTTTGGCCACGCCTGCAATTTCTTTATTTCTATCTTTAACCTTTCTCTTCAGCACGTTAGATTCCCATTGCACAACCTAAGGCCTACATGTTTCTGCGTGACAACCTATGTGCCAAAATCGAATGACGTCCATCATTCGTTCCAAGTTACATGGCTGTACCAACAACATGCTACAGTCACGCGTTTAACCGGTTGACGTAGCTTTCCGTTGCGTGTCTGATCTCGTCGGCGGCAAGTGGGTAGATGAGTTTGATCATATTATCATTAATCTGTTCTGGAATGCGCGACTCGGCGTTCCTGGACTGAGCTTGCCGTCTGGATTGGCTTCTGGCCTGCCCGTTGGCCTCGAATTTGATGCCATGATCGGAAATGATAGCCGCTTGTTAGGCTTGGGAATTGCAGTAGAGAATGTTCTCGGGTCCCTTCCGCCTCCGGCGCTTCAAACCTAGTGAAGGGCCCAGTCACATAGTCTTTCAAGGCGCTAGATTGTTCAAAGGGTGAATTCATTTGTTGATTACTTCCAAGGCTGTGGGGAGAAAAAGGCGCGTTCGGCACTAAACTGTTCATAGGGGGATAACATGAGTAAGTCTAAATCCACATTGGCATCAGCAGAAGCCAACACGTCTCGTCGCCGGCTTTTAAAGGCTACTGCGTGGGCAGTCCCAGTTGCCGCTGCCTTTGGTGGAATACGCACGCATGCGCGGGCAAGAGCTTCAAGCATTCATTCAAGTGATGAAGTCCTTGAAATGGGCGCAAAATCTGCTGTTGAGCGCATCCGCAATGGTGACATTAAGGCAGAAGCATACGTTACACACCTCTTGAAGCACCAAGAGACGCAGAAGCACCTTAATTCACTTATTACGTTAGACGAAACGCGGGTATTGGAAGAAGCGCGCGCTATTGATCGCGCACGAACAAGTGGTCAGACACTCGGTCCACTTGCTGGCCTGCCATTTGTGGTGAAGGATCAAATAAACGTAGCAGGATATCCAACGACTTCTGGAAACATCGCGCTTAAAGACTACGTGCCGAAGCAACATGCGAAAATCGTTGATATCGTAGTTAAGGCAGGTGCTATCGTACTGGGAAAAGCAAATTGTGCAGATCTTGTTGGGCAGGTCAGACCGGGTGGCACGACCTCAGCTAACCCGTATTTTGGCTTTGTTCGCAATCCTTATAATCCAATATACAGCCCTGGGGGATCCAGCGGAGGAAATGGCTCCGCGATTGCAGCGCGTATTGCGCCTGCGGGTTTTGGGCAGGACGGTGGGGGTTCTGTTCGACTCCCTTCTGCTTTCTGTGGCCTTGCAGGGCTACGACCTTCTACCCACACGCCCGAAAATTTTGAAAAAGGAGTCGATGGGAAGCGTTATTCCTATGATGGAATGGTGTTGCCCAACAGCATGACTGGAACTATCGGTCCAATGGCTCGCACTGTAGCCGATGTCGCCTTTCTGGATGAGATAATCACCGGCCAAACGGTTCCGGCACTGGATCTTCGCAAAGTTCGTATAGGGATTCCGCGGGAGGGCTATTGGTCAATTGAAGTTATGGAACCCGGGGTTGCCGTGATCACCCAGCAAGCTTTTGAACAGCTTCGAGCAGCTGGCGCGCAGCTAGTGGAAGTCGATTACCAGTCGCTAATCGGCCTTAACCAAGGGGATCGGTTGGGGTTGGCGATGAAGCAGCCAAATAATGATCTAGCGGATTGGCTCGCCCAGAATCTTCCAGGCGTAACGCCGTCTGATGTGACACGCCTCCGTGACTCCTATCTGTGCACCGGTACTGAAGGCACTAGCGCTCCTAACATGTCACAAGAAGAGGCAGTGCAAATGGTTTCGGCTGCTGCGCGGCAGTATGCTGAGGCATTTCGTTCAAACGGTATTGTCGCTCTTGCGGCACCCACGGTGTCAATCTTGCCACCCCTCGTTAACTCCAATGGTGATACTCCCGGCCAGAAGATTCTCGTCAATGGCAAATGGATCAATGAATGGGACACGATCATCCATAATCTATTTTGGGGCGCACGTCTTGGTACTCCGGGCCTAAATGTGCCGGTGGGATTGCCATCCGGACTGCCCGTCGGGCTACAATTGCAAGGTCTACCTGGAGACGATAGTAGGATACTAGCTTTAGGGATGGCAGTCGAAGGCGTTCTTGGCCGGATTCCTGCTCCACCACTACAGCAATCAGAAGTCCGTATTCCTCTTTCAAGTCTAATGTAGAGATGTTGCCCGACGTGAGAACAATCTCAAAGGTGATTTCACAGAGGGAGAGACAGCAGGAATAGACGGGCGCGTACTTCAAAGGGAGTAGGTACGCGTAATGTTTTTCTTTCTTTGCTTGCCGCAGTGTTACTGGTTTTTCGAGATGGGTACGATGGAACCAAACCACCAAAGAGTTTCGGATAGGGCGATTGCGCCTACGCGCCGCACTATTCTGAAGGGCGCGGCAGGCGCCATCGGGGCAAGCGTGTCAATGGTGGGATTGCAAGGATGCGAGGAAGACAACAGTCATCAATCCTACGTTGGCGAGGACTTTACGGCTCTTGGCGCTCGAGAGGCGGTAGAACGCATCAAAAATAGCGACTTGAGCGCCGAGGCTTATGCAAAGGACCTTATCTAGCATTCCAGCAAGCTTGGGAAATTGAATGCAATTGTCACAATGAATGAGGAGCACGTTCTCGAGAAAGCACGCTCTATCGATCGCGCAAGATCGCGCGGAGAAACGCTAGGCCCACTTGCTGGGCTTCCATTCGTCGTAAAAGACCAGATAGACGTTGCCGGTACCCAACAACTGCTGGAAATATTGCGTTGAAGAGTTATGTACCAGCGGAGAGCGCCGTGGTGGTCGAGCGCTTACTAAGTGCTGGTGGGATCATGTTTGCCAAGACTAATCTTCCCGACATCGTCGCTGGCGGAAATTTGATGGCTGCCGCTGCCTCGAATAACAGGTTCTTTGGCAATGTAAGAAATCCTTATGACTTTACCTGCATCCCAGGAGGTTCCAGCGGCGGTACCGCAGCAGCAATCGCAGCACGAATGGTTCCTGCCGGCATTGGAGAGGATACAGGGGGATCTGTACGATTCCCCGCAGCGTATTGCGGCATTGCGGGACTTCGCCCGTCAACCTTTACCACTGAAAACGCGTTATCTGGGACGAAGAAAAAAGGTATTCAGATCACGGACTAGCGCCCCCATCGGGACTCCGTGAGACCTTCGGGCCCATGGCCCGCACCGTTGCTGATTGTGCTTCCTTAGATACCGTGATTACAGGAACGAGTGTTCCCAATGTGACACTTTCTGAAGTGCGCATCGGAGTCCCGCGACCAGATTATTGGGAGAAGCACTATGTCGATCAAGGTCTTGCGAAAGTAATGCAAGATGCGCTTTCTGCGTTAAGTGATGCGGGCGCACATCTTGTGGAAGTAGATTTTGAGCGCATAGTTAGAATTGCAGGCGATAATCTGGATGCGGCATTGAGGCGCGTTGAGCGCATACTTAGCCTTAGAGACTGGCTCGCAGAGCATCTTCCTGATGTAACAGTAGAACAAGTCTACGGTAGACGCCCAGTACCGGAAGCTACTCCATTGCCCGAGTTGTCGCAGGCTGAGGTCACAAATACCATATCAATGGCGATGGATGAGTACGCGGAAGTTTTCCTCGCAAACAACATTGCGGCGATTGCGTTTCCCACCATACCAATTCCAGCGCAACCAAGAAATCATAGTGGAGAATTTGTCGGGCAAATGGTCGTTATCAACGGCCAACATATTAATGAGGTAGAAGCAATAATAAGCAACATATTTTGGGGGCCGCGCTTGGGGGCGCCTGGGCTCAACATCCTTGTTGGTCTAACACAGGGGGCCTGCCTGTGGGCTTGGAACTCGAAGGACTGCCCGGCGACGACAGCCGCCTTCTTGGGCTAGGAATTGCGGTGGAAAACGTTCTAGGCACGCTTCCGGCGCCACCTTTGCTCGATAAAGTCTAAATGTTGGTCTCGCTGACCGGCCCCTGAATTTTCATCCAGTGGTGATTGGAGCCCCGGTTGTTGATACGCCTTGCGGCGCGGGTTGAGCAACAGGCTCCGCCACTGCGCGTGTAATTGGCTCCGTGCCCAGCCTGTTGCGATGATCTCTACAGCGAATGCCGCGGGTGTCCGATACCTCAGCGACGAGTGCGGCCGGGCGGTGTTGTAGTCGGTTGACCGGCCCCCATTGAGTGGTCCGGTGTGAATGTTAGTTCAGGATCATCTTCTCGCCCAGTGTTGTGCTGGCCGGCCGCGCGCCTGGCAACGAGGCAGGCGAGGCCGGCCAGGAGATTGTCTCTGGCGCCGGCGGTCTATAGCCGAGGGCCGAATGAGGCCGCCTGGTGTTGTAATGCCTGCGCTATTGCTCGATCACGATCTTGGCCTTGGCCAGGGTATAGAAGATCTCGCCGTTTAGCAGCTCATCCCGCAGTTTCCCGTTGAAGGATTCCACGTAACCGTTCTCCCACGGGCTGCCCGGCGCGATATAGGCGGTGTTGGCACCGACGGCGGTGATCCACGCACGTACTGCCGCCGCGACGAACTCCGGCCCATTGTGGGAACGTATTTGAGCTGGAATGCCGCGGGTGATGAACAGATCACACAGGGCCGAAATGATGTCGGTTGAGTTGAGCCGCCTGGCGACCTTGATCGCCAGAGCCTCCCGAGTGAACTCGTCAATGATGCACAACATGCGATAAGCCTTTCCGTCATGGGTCCGGTCGGCAACAAAGTCGTAAGACCAGACATGGTTGGGCCTGTTCTGCCCCCTTAAAACTGAGCCAGATTTTGCTAGAGTTTTGGCATTTGTTTGGAAGGGATTGGGATGGCTCGGAAGCGTTATTCGGACGAAGATATATTGAACTTGCTGCGACAGATTGAGCTGGAACTTGCGGCGGGTAGCGATGTTGGGTCGGCGTGTCGGAAGGTCGGTGTGAGCGACGCAACGTATTACAATTGGCGCAAACGCTATGGCGGCATGGCTCGGTCTCAGCTTCAAGAGTTCAAGATGTTGGAGAAGGAGAACGTCCGTCTGAAGCCGATTGTCGCTGATCTTGAACTGGACAAGCTTATCCTGAAGGAGGGCCTCGATTATTTAAAGCCCAAGGCCTGACGCCCGCCGATCTGCGTCAGGCGGTGATCCATGTCCGCCAACGCTTAGCAACGTCTGAGCGGCGAACCTGCAAAACGATCGGCATGGCGCGCTCAACGCACCAATACAAAGCTGCCCCCCAAAACAGTGATGAAGATCTACGCTTGGCCCTGATCCGGCTTGCCAAGCACTATGGTCGCTACGGCTACCGCAAAATCGCTGAGTTATTGCGGGTTGAGGGCTGGCGGGTGAATCACAAGAAAGTCGAGCATTTGTGGTGCGAGGAGGGCCTGCAACTGCCCCATCGCCACAAGAAGCGCAAACGGCTCTACCACAAGGACAGCTCCGTTATCACCGTTGACTTCGTTCATTGGCCGACAAAGAATGCCGCCAGGCGTGCGTTGAGGTGAAGCAAAAGACGTTCTCGAAGTCTGTTAGTGCCGCGGTACGCGGTTGGGGGGTTATCCCATAGGAGGGACCCCGCTCTGCTTCGTGTAGCGCTGCGTTACGGCGGCTCAGCGAAGCAGCGTGGGAGGTTCTGTGGGCCCATGTCATGATTGCACCGGCGGTTAAGCAGGTATCTTTGGGGATACGACTTGGCCGAGACGATCGCTCTCGATTCATTTCCAGGAAGCTTGAGGCCCAGCAAAGCCCCGGTCAGGCAGCTATCTCCGGAACGGCGTTGGAGGTCACCAGGATCGAGCCCCGCTACGCTGGCTGATGACTTCGAACGCAGCTCGGCGCCGGTCTTCGAGAAACGAAGCCGAGTTCGTCGATGAGAAGGTGATACTTTGCCAGTTGCTTCTGCAGGCGCAACAGGCGTTTTTCATCCCTGGCCTCCATCAGTTCAGAACCAGGGCAGCGGCGGTGAGGAAGCCGACGTGAGAGCCCCTTTTGGCAGGCCGCCAGACCGAGACCGAGGGCGATATGGGTCTTGCCGGTTCCGCTGTTGCCGAGCGCGAAGATATTCTCACGACGCTCGACGTATTCGCATCGCGCCAACTGCCAGGCATCTTGTTGAGCGATGCGATGGCCTTGAAGTCGGCGAGGCTTTTGCTGAAACCTGGATCCGCCTGACCATGCGGCGCTCATCGGTCCAGTTCCAACTCGGTCAGACGGACAAGAACGCGCACATAAGGCGCCACGGTGGCGCATCTTGGCGGCCAGCTTGTCGTATTCGCGCAGGAAACGTCGGCAGTTTCAGGGTCTTGAGGTGATGGACCAGCAACACTTGCGGCGTATCGGTCATGACGCGCCTCCACCCAACAATATAACTGGCGGCGGCCGTGGTCGCCACGTCTGGCCCGAGGCAGGTAGGGATAGATGGTCGAGTTTGGCCGGGCGTCGCTCGATACGGCCAGCACAAGGTGTTTGACGGCGTCGTAGCCGATGCACCCAGGCGCAGGGCGTCCTTCACCGCGCCGTGAGGCACCTCGAGATCGAAGGTCTCACAAGCCGAAGGACCTGGTGACGTATGCCTGCTTGCATGCGCGCCTCCAGGAGACGGCGCAGGGCCTTGGGAAGGCATCAGAGTTCCCATCCGTTTAGCAAGGGCACCGATCTTGTGCTCCAGCAAAGGCAGGTAGTGGATCGGATCGAAGACCATATCTTCCCGGTCGTATGTCGGGCAATGTTGGCACCGACGGCGCCGCATAACCACGCCTGCACGGCCAGACTCCTGGCCGTAGGCGAACGGGCACGGAATGTCAGGGGGTGAAGGGACAGCGATGACCCGCGTGCCCTGCTTGTCGCACGCGTGGGCCTGGCAGTGGCCTTCAACGCTTCGCGGTCAGCACAAACCGTTCGCCGATGCTCTCGCAATGGCCGCGCAACGTGCGGTTGCGGCCATTGCTCTTCCAGGTCGGCCATTGAAGGCGTCCCAGTCGCGAACCGGGGAAGCGGCGTTGAAGGCCGGGCATAGCCGACCACCCCCTCCACATTGCCTTTGTCGTTACCCTTGCCGGGACGGCCGTAGCGGTCCTCGAAGAGGTAATGGGACGCAGCCCGCTCTGAACATTCGGCCGCGTGCCATCTGGAAGATGCGCGACACCAGAACTTGTCGTTGTCAACGATTGGGGAACGCGCCGAAAAAAACAAAGGCTCTGTTGTGCCCGTCCAGCCAGGCCTCCGTCGTCGCCGCCGGGTAGGCCGCAACGAAGCACATCGCTGTGGGGAAGTGTCATGACGAAAAAATGCGCCCGATACTTGACGCCGGCGATGATCGCATCCGCCTCGCCAAAGTCCGCTTGAGCATGGCCCGGAGGATGTGACAACGGCACAAACATCTCACGCCGACGAAGGCGCCGTTCCCGAACGTAATCCTTCACGATGGTCTCTTTGCCCGTGAAGCCATGTTCGTCGCGAAGGCGCTCGAAGATACGCTTCGCCGTGTGGTGCTGCTTACGGTGAACCGTTCGGTCCTCCTCCAGAATACGGTCGATGATATCCGTGAAGGGGGCCAGTTTCGGGCGTTTCGGTGGCTGGCGTCGCCGATATCCCGGCGGTTCCGAATGCCGCAGCATCTTCCTCACCGTCTCGCGCGCAATGCCAAACCGACTTGCCGCCTCTCGCTGGCTCAGACCATCAACATGGCAGGCCAGCCGAACGCGCAGATATAGGTCCACGGTGTACATCCTCCCGCCTTCCATCTCAAAAAAGATCGAAGGCTACAGGTGGCAGAGTTTTACTCCGCCCGCGGCTGGGAAATCCCTGAAGGCCTCGCATCCCAACCATACTGGAGCGCTTCCGACAAGCTCAGGGCCGACTACAAAATTTGTCACCGGCCGTGCGTCTCAGACACTTCTCCCTCAAACACGGCAAACCCAAGTTCATCCGATCCGACAATGGCCGGGAATTTACCGCTCACGCTCTGCAGGACTGGCTCAAGACCGCCGGCATCACACCGATACAAATCTATCCCCGAAGCCCATGGGAGAACGGCTACAATGAACGCTTCAACGGCACGTTGCGCAGGGAAATACTCACTGCCGAATGGTTCTCAACCCTCAAACAGGCCCAAATCGTCATCGGCACATGGCTGAAACAATACAACCATATCCGACCGCATCAGGCCCTCAATATGCGCCCGCCAGTCCCAGAAACTCTATGAGAAATTGGCCCATAACATTGGGGCTTTACAGCGCCGCTCCGGCCTGAGGCGGATGCACGATCCGTCATTCAGCCAGAGGCGGCACCGCTTAGGTTGTTTGCTGGGGACCTTTAGCCCCTCACGCCGCCACAGCCGTTCAACCCGTTTATGGTTGACTGACCATCCCGCCGCTTTCAGCATCTTCGTGATCCGGCGGTAACCGAACCGGCCAAACTGACGGGCCAGTTCGATGATATCCGCAACCAACACGGCTTCATCGTCGGGCGTCGTAGGGACCTTTTGCTGCGGGGACCGGTACTGGCCCAGAACCCGGCAGGCGCGTCGCTCGGACACACCCAGTTCCTTGATCACATAATCCACACAGGCACGGCGACGTGCGGGGCTTAGACGTTTCCCTTGGCAGCCTCGCGAAGGATTTGCTTGTCCAGCGTCAGGTCAGAGACCGCCCGGCGCAACCGGGCATTCTCTGCCTCCAATTCCTTCAGCCGCTTGATCTGGTCGCCCTTCAAGCCGCCATACTCATTGCGCCACCGGTAGTAAGTAACCTCCGTCACGCCGATCGCCCGGATCGCATCAGCAATCGGTCGGCCCTGGCCGCACAGAACCTCAACCTGCCGCAGCTTCGCGACAATCTCTTCCGCTGTATGCCTCTTTCTCATTGCCGTCCTCCTTGATCACAAAACCATACCTCAGGGAGGACCACTTCAAAGGGGGCAGATCAGCCTGACGGGTATGGGTCAAGCCGAGGAACAGGCTTTCGTTGAGCAGTTCGTCGCACATTTTGCCGTTGAAGGATTCGATGTGGCCATTCTGCATCGGCTTTCCGGGCGCAATGTAGTGCCAGGCCACGCCCTGGTCCTTAGCCCACGCAAAGACAGCATTCGAGGTGAACACTCGGTCCCGTGGCCGGATACGATCATCTCTGGCTTGCCGCGCCGGTCTATAAGCCCCGTCAGCTCCCGTCCCACCCGGACGCCCGAGATCGAGGTGTCCGGGATCGCCGCCAGGCATTCGCGGGTCACGTCATCGACGATATTGAGCACCCGGAAGCGGCGCCCGTCGGCGAGCTGATCGTGGACAAAGTCCAGCGACCAGCGGGCATTGGGCCGTGTCGCGACCAGGATCGGGGCTCGTGTCCCGACGGCACGCCAGCGGGCCTTGCGCTTGCGCACAGCCAGACCTTCCTCACGCGGTGGAGCCGGTAAATGCGATTGATGCCTGAGGGCTCGCCCTCGCGACGGAGCAGGATGAATAGGCGGCGATAACCAAACCGCCGACGCTCGTTGGCAAGCTCGCGCAGCCGGGTCCGCAACGCCGTCTCGGGGGGACGGCGGGACCGATACCGGATCATCTTGCGGTCGGCCACGATCACGGCACAGGCCCGACGCTCGCTCATCTCAAAACGTTCCCGCAGATGGGCGACAGCTTCCCGCTTGGCGGCGGGCCTCACCATTTTTTTGCCAGAAGCTCACGCAGTGCCGCCGCATCAAGGACGGACTCGGCCAGCGCCTTCTTCAGCTTCGCGTTCTCGGCCTCAAGCTGCCTCAGCCGCCGGGCGTCCGACACGTCCATCCCGCCGTACTTGGCCTTCCAGTTGTACAGCGTCGCTTCCGAGATTCCGTGCTTGCGGCCAAATCACCGGTCTTCGCCCCGGCTTCGTGCTCCCGCAGAACCCCAACGATCTGCTCTTCCGTAAACCGCTTCCTCTTCATCCGTCCGTCCCTCCATATTGGGCCGGACTCTAACTCCATCTGGAGGAAATCTTCAGTGGCAGGTCAAGGCGAGCAGGCCAGCGGCCCCAGTCCAACGGCTTCGTCGAGCGTCTGCACCGCACCCTCCTGGTCGGGCACTTCCGCGTCGAAGGCCGCAGGACGTGGTTCGAAACCGTCGAGGGAATGCAAGCCTCTCTCGATGCCTACATGGTCATCTACAATACTCAGCGCCCGCACCAGGGCCGCGGCATGAACGGCAGAACGCCCCAGGCCTTCACCAAGGGCCTGCCCGCCAATATCAAACCAAAAGAAGAGCCCCAACAAAGAAAACCAAAACCACGCAGGCCGCCTCGACCCGCTCACGTAAGCGGCACTGTCAGGTGATTGCCGTGTTTGTACAAACGGCCAGAGCCCGATCAACACCGGCGCACTACCCGCGCTGACCTAACACTACCCGCGCTGACCTAACATTCAATATAGACGTACGTGGGGCCCATCACTCCCTTTAGGGAGCTGCCGCAATCCACAACAGAGCCCATGGCCCATCAATGGGAGTCCCAATATCGATCACTGTTTTATCGTCGCGACCAACCACAATGCTATAGGAATCATTTCCGTTTATGTCCCCTGGTTTTTTGTCGCCGTCATAGGTCCAAAGAGCATAACCGCGCTGGACCCATTGTTTCGAGCCATCAGCCCGGGTCGCTACGCGCCAATCTCCCCAAGTTTGCGCATCTGCGGGAGCAAGAAACGGATGCCATTTATTGCATTCAGAAACACAGCGCGGATTCGTACCAAGATCCCGCCCGACCGCCGGCCTTATCGGGTCGCCGCGCCGCAAACTGTGTCCGCTACCAGACTGGAATATATAACTATTGCGGCGGTAGAGCGTCTTGCCGTCAGCAGTGGCTAACACCTTACCAAGCTTATGAGACTGTTCTGTAGTCACGTTCGAGGGCACAAAGTATCGGACATGCGCCGCTATCTGCCAGTCCTCATCAACACCGATACCGTTAGCATCGCCAAAGGCCAAATCGCCACTATAAGTGAAAAGGGCTCTGCCCTTATATTCCCACTGAGTAATGCCATCATGGCGAACGCCAGCAGTAAAGTCACCCATCGGGATAGCAATGCGTGGCGCTACTACCGGCGACCAATGTTTCTGGCATTCAGTCGAAGAACACGCCCCCATCGCTGCGTTAGCATCGCCATCAAAGGCATAAAGCGTCTTTCCGCTTTCCTCCCCAACCAACACCTGGGCCATGGCGTCTTCGACTTGCCGAATAACAAAGCCGCCAGGCAACATCGCATCGGTGACCGGATACACCATCGCGGCGTGCCAGCCTTTGGGCATCGGGACATCTTTTGGGATCGAATCGCTGGTTCTGCCGCGGGGCCCAACCTTAGGGCCCCTCCCAAAGCGCTTTGGGCTATTGCCGCCGACGGAACCGATATCAACATCCTTGGTATAAGTGTAGAGAGACTTGCTCTTGTATGCCCATTGGCGCAATCCATCCTCACGCGTAATCACCGACCAATTGGAAACAGGCTTTGCATCGCTTTGAACAAGTGCAGGTGGCCATATCTTTGCGCACTCCTCGACACATACCGACCTGCCGGGGGGGTCCATATCATTGTAATAGAGAGTCATTCCCTCGGAATCGGCAAACACAATCTCCTTCCGCGGTAATCTAGTCGCCGACGCTTTATTCATACTATAGCCCTGAGCAAGCCCAAGCGGTTGTATATTGATCCCCTCAGGTGTTGCCAGAGGAGCAAATTCCTCCGTACTGCCTGTGGCAAGCTGCGCCGATATAGCGCCGTATCCCATCGTGACTATAGCAACGACTGATACGCCGGCCACGCTCAATAGCCTTCGACACCATCTCATGGGTCATTCCTTCCAAGATAATGGAAACTTAAACGGACGAAGCATCTTGCGAACCCATAACTTCAGTAATGGTTCGTGTTGTTTCATTGGAGCGGTCGCCCCAAGTTCTGATGGGAACGCCAAAAGCCTGCTGGACCGTCAGCCCGACCCGTGTACACGGATCGCCTGGGGCAGAAACATGTATGCCAGTTGTCATAAGACCACCAGCTCCACCGACCGTCATAATAGGGATGTTCTCGATCGAATGCGTGCGCGCATCCTCATGGTCCGTCTGCCACAACACCAACGTGCGATCTAACAATGTACCTGGACCTTCACGAACACCGTCCAGTGCCCGCAAGAACTCGGCGAATACTTTGTTAGCGATGGTCAGATACCAGAACACCTTCTTCTGACGCCCCACCCCCTGGTCAATGGCTTCTTCGTGGGTGGCCGTGTGCCAAGTATAGGTGGTGCCGGCCTCGCGCCAACTACCAGAACTCGCGACGTTGAATACGCGGGTCTGATCGCAGGCCAACGCATAAGCCAATAGCTGTGCAAAAAGTTTGCCGTTGTGTACAACATTATCGATAACAGTGCTCGGCTCCAATTCCTCTGGTGGAGCCGGAACCTGGCAGGTTGGCATAGGTTCAGGCTTCTGGAGCCCCAACTCCAGCCGGTGTTCGATTTCGCGTATGGACGTGAAATATTCCTCCATCCGCGCCCGGTCAGCAGCACCCACTTGCCTCATAATATCGTGACGCTGATCTGTTATAACCGAGAGCACGCTCCGCCGTGCCATTAACATGGGATCAGGCGTGAACTCGGCAGCATTTGGGTCTCTGAACTCGGGGCCAAATAGACGCTTATACAGCGCTACGGGCGAGGGCTCCGAGGGGTTGACCGACGTTCCGCTTCGACGACTCCAACTCTTCCGAGACCCTTCAACCGAAACCTCCAAAGACCGGAATCGAGTGTCCTTCCCAATAACATCGGCGATCTTGCTATCTAGGCTCGGTCCGATTTCGCCACTGTCTATTACAGCTCCCATAGTGGCGATCTGCACGGTAGAAGTGTGCGTTTCATGCGGCCGACCATCAAGGAAATACTTCATTCCGCTAAATATATTCATACGCTCTCGGAAGGGATCAAACAACTTGAGCTGAACATTGTTCTCATAGTTTGCCCCAATCTTTTCCGGTATCCACATGCCGGGATTAAGCCCCAAACTCTGGTACCAATGGCCGAAGCACGTCGGAAGCGCCTTTCCGGTGGCTGCAAGAGCAGTACCATTGCCATTCAGAAAACAATCTAGAAGCGGCAAGCCTACTGTGATCACCGCACCACCCATGCTACCGCGTAGTACGGTTCTTCTGTTGAGTTTAGTATTCATCGCTGTACCTCCGGTCATTGGGATTGTCCTTATGTTGCGGGACCCATTGTTTTCATAATTTCATTCTTTGGCGGCGGCGCCCGATAGAGTTCAGGGCTTGTCGCAATTTTCCGCATCAACTCTGGCACCACATAGCCGCTTTCCTTAAACGTTCCCTTGAGCCGGCTGACCCATGATAATTCGCCCTTCACTGGTGTCCGGCCCAAGGCATAAGAGAAAAGCCTGTCTACCAAACACGACGTTGCGGCCGGGTGGTCGTGAACTGCTTTGCGAAGACCGGCAGCATCTTCGAAGGCCATGCCGTCGACCTGGCCACTGGTATCTATCTGCACACCGTTCTCGGTTTCTCGATAGACGCCGATCCCGTCAAACTTTTCAAGCGCTAGTCCCATCGGATCCGTTATCTTGTGACAACCTGCACACATTGGCTCGCTCGAATGCGCTACTAACCGCTTGCGAGCCGTCTTGTAGACGGTCGTATCGTTTGCCAATGTGAAGTCTACATCTCCGGGCGGGGCTGGAACCTTTTGGCAAAACATAATCTCGCGTAACGCCTTACCCCGCAGCGTCGGCGAACTCCTTCCCGGATGGGAATGCAGTCCGAGGAAACTAATATGTGTCAGAATTCCCCCACGCGAGTCGTCAGACGAAAATTCAAACGGCTGCCATGTATCGGGGGAGCCGTTAGGTACGTCGTTGACCAGCGGCACCTCATAGACCGACGCCAGCGCTTGAGTCAAAAACGTCTTCCGCACCGTGAAGATATCACGATAATCGCCACGCTGATCCACTAGCAGTTGGATCAAGGTTTTCAGGGTTTGCTCCTTTGCATCCGCTGCAACGATAGAATCGAATTTGGGATAGAGCACAAGATCCTTAGCCAACGTAGGCACGGCGTCAAAATGGAACATGTCAGTGAAGAATGCGCGGACCCCATCCTTAAATCGCGGAGACGCTTTCATCCGTGAAACTTGGCGCTCTAGGCCTTCCTGCGTATTCAACTCACCGTCTTCTGCAGCTCGCAAAAGCACCTCGTCAGGCAATGAATTCCAGAGGAAAAAACTTAGTCGCGAAGCCTTTGAATACGCAACCAGGCGATACTCGCCCGGTTGATTTGGCGCGGGTTCTATCGCGACTTGTCGGAATAAAAACTGCGGCGATGTCAGCATTGCGCCGAGTGACAATGACAGGCCGGCATAAAAATCCTGCAGTTGCTGGGCGCCAACATTCGCGGCCGCGACGTATCTAATCTGCTCAGTCTCCGTCAACGGCCTGCGAAAGAGTACGCGGCCCACACCGGTCAGAAATTGTCGAGCACAGTCACCGTCGGACCTGGAGACGGATTGCGGCGTGCAAGGAATCATCTCACCGTGATATTTCTCGCTCGTTACCTGTTCAGCAATATTGCGCGCCATGATATCGTATTGCATCATGCCATCGGAGGAGACTCCAACGCGACCAGAGCCAATTTCGTAGAGACCGTCTACGCGAAATTCGGGCTCAAATCGGCCACCAAGCCTAATTGAGGGCCCAAAAACGTCCGCAATTACGTTCCCGTAGTGATCCGGAGTGAGACGACGAACAACCGCCCTCCCGACTTCGGCCGCCCCATCGGACGTCTCCTTTGAATTAACCTCTGCCGACGCTACCTGCGTACGGACTCCAAGCGCTATCATCGCTAAACCGATCCCAAGCGCTACTATTATGAGACTCGTTGCGCTATACATCAGCTTGGTCGTTAGGTTTCGCACCACAGCTTGACTCCTATAACGAGCGCTTCATCACCGCCGCGAGGCGCTTTGCTGATTTGTATCCTCTATCGGCATAACATAGGCCGGCACTGCCTTAAGATAATAGGTCGCTGAAATGTCCCAGTTTTCGCCTGTCAACGGATCCGGGCCAGCATCTGCATGCCGGCGCAATAGATGATATATGCCTGGCAAATCGTGAACCCACGCGCCCTCGGAGGCGAGATTGCCGTTGGCGAGGGCGAAGTAAATATGTTCTATCGGTTGGTAGCCGCCAATTAGCCCCTCTAAAGAACCATCAGGGTTCACCTCTAGCCGAACATTGAGATCCCGTAGTACAAAGGTCGGAAAAAAGAGGGCATCAGAGAGATTGTAATACTCATAGTTCCCAGGCTGATCGAGCGAAATCACACCATCTTCGATTTTTCCGGGATAAACATTATTGTTCACGCGCGGATCGGGGTCTGCTCGGAAGGTCATATGTGCGCGGGCGCTGCCGTCTCTGTTGTATGTAGTAGCCTCCATAGCTCGGCCAAACGTGACGGTCACCGGTCCGTCTTGATCCAGGTCCTCGCCGCTAATCGTAAAAGTCCAGGCGGGCACGATATCTTTCATTGCCATCCACATGAAACGCCATATTGCCGAGCCTTCCGTTAAGATTGCCCGATGCGACTCTGTGCAGCCGAGCACGCGGAATAGCTCATGATCAACACCGACTTCGTGCGTTATGGGATCCTCGAATGAATTTGGCGTTGCATCCTTACCATCCAGATCAAAACCATAAGCATATCTCCCGTCCACGGTGTTCAGCTTTGGATCGGCCACCGCGGCGGGGTGAAGATAACCGTTTACTGGTTCCCCATTGATTCGGCCTCGATAGAACATCAACTGGTCAACTTTATTGTTTTCCCAGCCCCCTTCAGGATCATCGGTAACATATCCCTCCATCAGTGTGGCAATTTCTTGCGGGCTGAAACCTAAAAGTGCTAGATTTTCTTCGTATTGCGCGTCCGTCTTTAGATTTATTCCCTCAGAGCAATCACCTTCCTCGGAATTGGCTGCATACCAAAACCAAGACATGGCATAGCTTCGCGTTTCCAAAGCATATGCAGACTGACAAGAGAAGCCTGCAGCAAAAACACCTAGTAGTGCGAGGATCGCACTACGGCCTACCGCCGGTAGATGCCGCTCTCTCCACATACATGCCATCTTTCGTTCTCCCACTCATCGTCTGCTGTCCTACTGATACTCCTTTAAGCCAGGCCAGGTCAAACCCTACGCCAGCCAGGAAACATAGAAACATAAAAGCCGGTTACCCACCTAAATAATACCTAAACGTATTACTAAACGTAGCGGCTATGGTTTGGTCTGTTTTTTTAGCTCTAATGTCCGCTCACTGCGCCATTCGGCTCATTCTAAATTGCGTATCGTATATAGAACCCTTTTCTTTCCCTTCCAAATTCAAGACCAGTAGGACCGTTCAGAAAACAGCCTTGATTATAAATTCTTTTCTTAGGTCTTCTAGTGCATGTGAGCTTCGTTCTGCGGTACTGACATTTTCAATAAGTAGCCAACTTCATATATAATTTGGCCCGATTGAATTGATTGGATGCATGATTTATTCGTTTATTTGACCAAACTTGGATACGCTTACTATTATTACATTATTGTCATATTGGCTCATGGCGGAACGTTGGGGGAGGCATTGGACCGATGAGCTTCTCCACTTCGATGCCTAGACCCAGTATTTGACTGTCGGTGCCGGGCATCCCCTGCAACATGAAGCCGACCGGCAATTCCGACGTCAGGCCTGCCGGTATGCTCAGTGCTGGCGCGCCAAAGCGAGAGGTCCACCACAGATTCGGGAGAATTGCATCGAATTCATCAACCCACTCGCCATTCACAAGGATTTTTTGTCCCGGCGTATCCCCATTTATGTTGATCAGCGGCGGCGGGATCGGCACCGTAGGCATGGCAAGCGCTGTGATCCCGTTTGTCTTGAAAACACCCTCATATTGGCTCCATGCCGCCGTGGCCATCGTGATTGCCGCTTCCGGCGAGAGTTGTGCTCGTATAGCCGGCGGGGCCACAGGGCGGTAATGATTCCTCGGTTCGGGATTGGCGCCCCATTTTTCCCGTATGGCCTCGATCTCCTCCACCGTCACACTTGGATAATTCTCCGCAAGCCAGTCGGCCATCGGCCGGTTACCTTTGCGCACAGCAGGACTCAGACGGTCTCTCGCACTCAGCTCCAAGAGACCGTTGAGATCAATCTCTATCAATTGAACCCCTGCGTCACGAAGCTTGGCAAATACAGCTTCCGTCACTTGCCTCACGCCGGGATCGTGAGGCCGTTTCTCCCAGTAGTCCCCACGTGGAATCCCAAGCCGCGTCTTGCGTAAACTCACCGTCGGAACCTCCTCGCCGGTGATCACCGTGTCGAGCAGCGCAACGTCGGAAACCGTGCGTGCCATCGAGCCCATCATTGTCAACCACGTGGGCGGCGGTATCATGCCCACGCCGGAGTAACGCTTCCGATTAGTCCCCTTGAGAAAGTTCTCCATCGCATACCCAGACGGACGAAGGCCGGCTATCCCACAGAAGGCCGACGGCAGGCGCACCGAGCCCCCCGTGTCCTCGCCAATCCCCCCTGGGACTATCCGCGCCCCAATAGCAGCACCCGTGCCCGTGCTGGACCCCCCCGGAACACGCGATAGATCATAGGGATTACGGCAGAAGGGGTAATTGCGATTGCCTGATGCAGCACCACCAGAACCACCGCCTGCTCCGGTGATCGTATTGCCACAATTCGTTTTCCCGAACATGACTGCACCAGCCTTGAGCATAGCATCGATCACCGGCGCCGTCTGTTTGGCAACATACCCCTTGAGCACAAGCGACCCGCCTGTGGTCGGATAGCCGGCCACGTCGATCTTATCCTTGACAACAATGGGAACCCCGGCCAGCGCGCCGAGCCTGTCGCCGCGGGCGCGAGCCTGATCAACAGCACGTGCGTCTTGCAGCACGCGCGTCTCGTTGATTGTGATGAACGCATTTAAATCCTTGTGGGCGTTGTAATGCCTGAACAGCTGGCCAACATAATCCTCCGCCTTCATCTCGCCCTTCTGAATACGCGACGCCGCCTCGCGCACACCCAACTCGGTCGCATCGGAAACCGATTGAGCGCGGGCACCCTTGGCAAATCCCTGCAGCAGTTGCGTGCCCCCGACTGCAACCGCTAGCGGCGGCGCCCACGCCGCAGCCTTCAGCAAACGGCGCCGCGACGTGCCCCTGCCCTCGTCAGATCCTGCCGGTATGCGGTGTTCCTCACGGTCCGATTGGTCAGATTTTATTTTGTCAGTCTTCATTGCACTCTCCTGTCCACGAACGGGTTCCGTCCCTACTCCCGGTGCGCCTACAGCCCCTCAAAAAGCGGCCAAAAAATTAGGGTGCGCTTCTATTTAGGGTGCGCTTCTATATTGGCTCATGGCGGAACGTTGGGGGAGGCATTGGACCGATGAGCTTCTCCACTTCGATGCCTAGACCCAGTATTTGACTGTCGGTGCCGGGCATCCCCTGCAACATGAAGCCGACCGGCAATTCCGACGTCAGGCCTGCCGGTATGCTCAGTGCTGGCGCGCCAAAGCGAGAGGTCCACCACATATTCGTGATAATCACATCGAATTCATCAACCCACTCGCCATTCACAAGGATTTTTTGTCCCGGCGTATCCCCATTTATGTTGATCAGCGGCGGCGGGATCGGCACCGTAGGCATGGCAAGCGCTGTGATCCCGTTTGTCTTGAAAACACCCTCATATTGGCTCCATGCCGCCGTGGCCATCATGATTGCCGCTTCCGGCGAGAGTTGTGCTCGTATAGCCGGCGGGGCCACAGGGCGGTAATGATTCCTCGGTTCGGGATCGGCGTCCCATTTTTCCCGTATGGCCTCGATCTCCTCCACCGTCACACTTGGATAATTCTCCGCAAGCCAGTCGGCCATCGGCCGGTTACCTTTGCGCACAGCAGGACTCAGACGGTCTCTCGCACTCAGCTCCAAGAGACCGTTGAGATCAATCTCTATCAATTGAACCCCTGCGTCACGAAGCTTGGCAAATACAGCTTCCGTCACTTGCCTCACGCCGGGATCGTGAGGCCGTTTCTCCCAGTAGTCCCCACGTGGAATCCCAAGCCGCGTCTTGCGTAAACTCACCGTCGGAACCTCCTCGCCGGTGATCACCGTGTCGAGCAGCGCAACGTCGGAAACCGTGCGTGCCATCGAGCCCATCATGTCCAACCACGTGGGCGGCGGTATCATGCCCACGCCGGAGTAACGCTTCCGATTAGTCCCCTTGAGAAAGTTCTCCATCGCATACCCAGACGGACGAAGGCCGGCTACCCCACAGAAGGCCGACGGCAGGCGCACCGAGCCCCCCGTGTCCTCGCCAATCCCCCCTGGGACTATCCGCGCCCCAATAGCAGCACCCGTGCCGCTACTGGAACCCCCCGGAACACGCGATAGATCATAGGGATTACGGCAGAAGGGGTAATTGCGATTGCCTGCTGCAGCACCGCCACCGCCTGCTCCGCTGACCATATCGCCACAATTCGTTTTCCCGAACATGACTGCACCAGCCTTGAGCATAGCATCGATCACCGGCGCCGTCTGTTTGGCAACATACCCCTTGAGCACAAGCGACCCACAAGTGGTCGGATAGCCGGCCACGTCGATCTGATCCTTGACAACAATGGGAACCCCGGCCAGCGCGCCGAGCCTGTCGCCGCGGGCGCGAGCCTGATCAACAGCACGTGCGTCTTGCAGCACGCGCGTCTCGTTGATTGTGATGAACGCATTTAAATCCTTGTGGACGTTGTAATGCCTGAGCAGCTGGCCAACATAATCCTCCGCCTTCATCTCGCCCTTCTGAATACGCGACGCCGCCTCGCGCACACCCAACTCGGTCGCATCGGAAACCGATTGAGCGCGGGCACCCTTGGCAAATCCCTGCAGCAGTTGCGTGCCCCCGACCGCAGCCGCTAGCGGCGGCGCCCACGCCGCAGCCTTCAGCAAACGGCGCCGCGACGTGCCCCTGCCCTCGTCAGATCCTACCGGTATGCGGTGTTCCTCACGGTCCGATTGGTCAGATTTTATTTTGTCAGGCTTCATTGCACTCTCCTGTCCAACAATTTCATGTCCGCAGTTCGTTTGAATTCTTGCATCACTACCCCGCTACGTCGGGCAGTAATCGACATCGCCCCAGAACTTTCCTCACATATATATCTCGGCGTTACGAAACGTCGGCGGCGGCAACGGACCGAGAATCTTTTCGACCGCGAGTCCGATACCCAAAATTTGGCTGTCACTGCCTGGAAGGCCCTGCAGTTGCAAGCCAGCAGGCAATCCCGATGTTAGCCCAATAGGAAGACTCAGGCCCGGAGCACCTAGTCGGGCGCCCCAAGATAAATTACTGATAATAGTATCCCACTCATCAAGCCATTTACCGTTCACCAATATCTTCTGCCACGGTGTATCGCCATTGGAATTAATGAGTGGTGGTGGTACTGGTATGGTTGGTGCAGCTAAAGCCGCGATCCCATTGGACTCAAAAACATTTGCATAATAATGGGCGGCATCCGCGATAATTCCTTTTCTCTCGTCCAGCGTAAGCTCGGATGTATTTCTGGAAATGTAGTAAGGGTCGGGCGGGTAGGAGTCGCGAAGACGGTTAACATCCTTTATTGTCACGCCAGGAACATTATGGGCGAGCCACTCCTCGAAAACACGACTTGGCGGCCGAACCGACATTAGCCGATTTCCTGCATGGAGTTGCAATAGAGCATTGTAGTCCACCTCTATTAACTGGGCTCCCGCGTCACGGAGTTTCGCGAATGCAGATTGGGCAACTGTAACGACTTCTGGATCAAAATATTCGTTTTCCCAATAGTCCGCACGCGGAATACCAATTCGGACCTCGCGTATATCAACGCTTGGTACTTTTTCCCCGGTGATCACCGTGTCCAGGAATGCCACATCAGCTACTGTGCGTGCCATCGGGCCGAAAGTGTCATTGAGGCCCGCTGGCGGAACAATGCCGTGGTCGGAGTACCGTTTATAAGCAGTTCCTTTGAGAATGTTCTCGGGTGAATAAGTGGAGGCGCGTAATCCAGCGATCCCACATGACGACGCTGGCAAGCGTATGGAACCACCTCCATCCTCGCCGAGACCTGCAGGAACTATCCGTGCCGCAATTGCCGCCCCGTTACCGCCGCTCGAACCACCTGGATTGTGCATAAGATTATAAGGGTTGCGGACAAATCCAAAATATGGATTGCTCGACGTCACTCCATTGGGTCTCACCTGTCCGACCAAGTCGGCACAGTTTGCTTTTGCAAATACAATACCACCGGCTTTCTGCATGGCGTCGACGACTGCAGCCGTCCGCTTGGGGACGTACACCTTCAAAGCAATATTGCCAGCCGTGGTTGGATAACCTGCAACGTCAATCTGATCCTTGACAACGAATGGTAGGCCGGCGAGTGGGCCGAGCCTGTCGCCGCGGGCGCGAGTCTGATCAACAGCACGCGCGTCTTGCAGCACGCGCGCCTCGTCGATCGTGATGATCGCGTTTAGGTTTTTGTGAGCATTATAGTGTTTAAGAAGCTGAGCAACGTAATCCTCGGTCTTCATCTCTCCGTTGCGGATGCGGTCCACGGCCGCACGGGCACCGAGCTCCGTTACATTTCCATCGCCGGGTTGCGTATTTGTTGCATGGTCATTGACGCCTTCGGTACAGCCTTGTAATAATTGGGCGGTAGTACCCATAGCCACAAGAGGCATTGCCCACGTCGCAGCCTTCAGCAAACGGCGCCGCGACGTGCCCCTGCCCTCGTCAGATCCTGCCGGTATGCGGTGTTCCTCACGGTCCGATTGGTCAGATTTTATTTTGTCAGTCTTCATTGCACTCTCCTGTCCACGAACGGGTTCCGTCCCTACTCCCGGTGCGCCTACAGCCCCTCAAAAAGCGGCCAAAAAATTAGGGTGCGCTTCTATTTAGAGTGCGCTTCTATATTGGCTCATGGCGGAACGTTGGGGGAGGCATTGGACCGATGAGCTTCTCCACTTCGATGCCTAGACCCAGTATTTGACTGTCGGTGCCGGGCATCCCCTGCAACATGAAGCCGACCGGCAATTCCGACGTCAGGCCTGCCGGTATGCTCAGTGCTGGCGCGCCAAAGCGAGAGGTCCACCACATATTCGGGAGAATCGCATCGAATTCATCAACCCACTCGCCATTCACAAGGATTTTTTGTCCCGGCGTATCCCCATTTATGTTGATCAGCGGCGGCGGGATCGGCACCGTAGGCATGGCAAGCGCTGTGATCCCGTTTGTCTTGAAAACATCCTCATATTGGCTCCATGCCGCCGTGACCATCATGATTGCCGCTTCCGGCGAGAGTTGTGCTCGTATAGCCGGCGGGGCCACAGGGCGGTAATGATTCCTCGGTTCGGGATCGGCGCGCCATTTTTCCCGTATGGCTTCGGTCTCCTCCACCGTCACACTTGGATAATTCTCCGCAAGCCAGTCGGCCATCGGCCGGTTACCTTTGCGCACAGCAGGACTCAGACGGTCTCTCGCACTCAGCTCCAAGAGACCGTTGAGATCAATCTCTATCAATTGAACCCCTGCGTCACGAAGCTTGGCAAATACAGCTTCCGTCACTTGCCTCACGCCGGGATCGTGAGGCCGTTTCTCCCAGTAGTCCCCACGTGGAATCCCAAGCCGCGTCTTGCGTAAACTCACCGTCGGAACCTCCTCGCCGGTGATCACCGTGTCGAGCAGCGCAACGTCGGAAACCGTGCGTGCCATCGAGCCCATCATTGTCAACCACGTGGGCGGCGGTATCATGCCCACGCCGGAGTAACGCTTCCGATTAGTCCCCTTGAGAAAGTTCTCCATCGCATACCCAGACGGACGAAGGCCGGCTATCCCACAGAAGGCCGACGGCAGGCGCACCGAGCCCCCCGTGTCCTCGCCAATCCCCCCTGGGACTATCCGCGCCCCAATAGCAGCACCCGTGCCCGTGCTGGACCCCCCCGGAACACGCGATAGATCATAGGGATTACGGCAGAAGGGGTAATTGCGATTGCCTGATGCAGCACCGCCACCCCCGCCTGCTCCGGTGATCGTATCAGAACAATTCGTTTTCCCGAACATGACTGCACCAGCCTTGAGCATAGCATCGATCACCGGCGCCGTCTGTTTGGCAACATACCCCTTGAGCACAAGCGACCCGCCTGTGGTCGGATAGCCGGCCACGTCGATCTTATCCTTGACAACAATGGGAACCCCGGCCAGCGCGCCGAGCCTGTCGCCGCGGGCGCGAGCCTGATCAACAGCACGCGCGTCTTGCAGCACGCGCGCCTCGTTGATCGTGATGAACGCATTTAAATCCTTGTGGGCGTTGTAATGCCTGAACAGCTGGCCAACATAACCCTCCGCCTTCATCTCGCCCTTCTGAATACGCGACGCCGCCTCGCGCACACCCAACTCGGTCGCATCGGAAACCGATTGAGCGCGGGCACCCTTGGCAAATCCCTGCAGCAGTTGCGTGCCCCCGACTGCAACCGCTAGCGGCGGCGCCCACGCCGCAGCCTTCAGCAAACGGCGCCGCGACGTGCCCCTGCCCTCGTCAGATCCTGCCGGTATGCGGTGTTCCTCACGGTCCGATTGGTCAGATTTTATTTTGTCAGTCTTCATTGCACTCTCCTGTCCACGAACGGGTTCCGTCCCTACTCCCGGTGCGCCTACAGCCCCTCAAAAAGCGGCCAAAAAATTAGGGTGCGCTTCTATTTAGGGTGCGCTTCTATATTGGCTCATGGCGGAACGTTGGGGGAGGCATTGGACCGATGAGCTTCTCCACTTCGATGCCTAGACCCAGTATTTGACTGTCGGTGCCGGGCATCCCCTGCAACATGAAGCCGACCGGCAATTCCGACGTCAGGCCTGCCGGTATGCTCAGTGCTGGCGCGCCAAAGCGAGAGGTCCACCACATATTCGTGATAATCACATCGAATTCATCAACCCACTCGCCATTCACAAGGATTTTTTGTCCCGGCGTATCCCCATTTATGTTGATCAGCGGCGGCGGGATCGGCACCGTAGGCATGGCAAGCGCTGTGATCCCGTTTGTCTTGAAAACACCCTCATATTGGCTCCATGCCGCCGTGGCCATCGTGATTGCCGCTTCCGGCGAGAGTTGTGCTCGTATAGCCGGCGGGGCCACAGGGCGGTAATGATTCCTCGGTTCGGGATTGGCGCCCGATTTTTCCCGTATGGCCTCGATCTCCTCCACCGTCACACTTGGATAATTCTCCGCAAGCCAGTCGGCCATCGGCCGGTTACCTTTGCGCACAGCAGGACTCAGACGGTCTCTCGCACTCAGCTCCAAGAGACCGTTGAGATCAATCTCTATCAATTGAACCCCTGCGTCACGAAGCTTGGCAAATACAGCTTCCGTCACTTGCCTCACGCCGGGATCGTGAGGCCGTTTCTCCCAGTAGTCCCCACGTGGAATCCCAAGCCGCGTCTTGCGTAAACTCACCGTCGGAACCTCCTCGCCGGTGATCACCGTGTCGAGCAGCGCAACGTCGGAAACCGTGCGTGCCATCGAGCCCATCATGTCCAACCACGTGGGCGGCCGTATCATGCCCACGCCGGAGTAACGCTTCCGATTAGTCCCCTTGAGAAAGTTCTCCATCGCATACCCAGACGGACGAAGGCCGGCTATCCCACAGAAGGCCGACGGCAGGCGCACCGAGC
Organism: Rhodospirillaceae bacterium; assembly: GCA_963662375.2. Lineage (GTDB taxonomy): Bacteria > Pseudomonadota > Alphaproteobacteria > Rhodospirillales > Rhodospirillaceae > UBA11612. The sequence continues at coordinate 97,029 of CAXXRP010000010.1, read as the reverse complement.
CCCCCGTGTCCTCGCCAATCCCCCCTGGGACTATCCGCGCCCCAATAGCAGCACCCGTGCCGCTACTGGAACCGCCGGTGTCTCGTGAGAGGTTGTAAGGATTACGGGCAAAGCCATAATTTCTATTATAAGATGCGGCTCCACCAGAACTACCGCCGGTGATCATGTCGTAACAATTCGTTTTCCCGAACATGACTGCACCAGCCTTGAGCATAGCATCGATCACCGGCGCCGTCTGTTTGGCAACATACCCCTTGAGCACAAGCGACCCGCCTGTGGTCGGATAGCCGGCCACGTCGATCTGATCCTTGACAACAATGGGAACCCCGGCCAGCGCGCCGAGCCTGTCGCCGCGGGCGCGAGCCTGATCAACAGCACGTGCGTCTTGCAGCACGCGCGTCTCGTTGATTGTGATGAACGCATTTAAATCCTTGTGGGCGTTGTAATGCCTGAACAGCTGGCCAACATAATCCTCCGCCTTCATCTCGCCCTTCTGAATACGCGACGCCGCCTCGCGCACACCCAACTCGGTCGCATCGGAAACCGATTGAGCGCGGGCACCCTTGGCAAATCCCTGCAGCAGTTGCGTGCCCCCGACCGCAACCGCTAGCGGCGGCGCCCACGCCGCAGCCTTCAGCAAACGGCGCCGAGGCACCATCACCTGATCAACCGACAGCACAGAGCCTTCCCACTTCGAGGACATTTATCTAAAAGCGACATCCGCACTCCTTGCGATCTTATTCTCTATGGCGGGGTCAGCGCTCAAATCGCTAGAACAATATTCTGCGGATTGTTGACAACTCAGAGCGGAAACGGCGACGAACGACGATCAAATTCGAGCCCATCAAATCCTACATAATACGTGCGTACTCAATTCTGTTTTTCACTCTTTGGTGCTCGCCACCGCTGCCAAAACTCTTTTTCAACATCCCTATTCTAATGTGAAAACCGTACACCCAGACGGAACATACGTCCTAGAGTGTCATAAAATCTAGGATTTGCAGGATAAGTGGAAAACGAAACCGTACCGCTTGAATTTTCTGACGTAACTACAGGCGGATCCTTATCCAAGAGGTTCTGAACATTGAAGAACATCTCCATTGTAGTGTCGCCATCATCCCCACCCAAGAACTCGTAATTAAATGACGCATCTATCCAAAAAGCCCCCGCAACGGAGTTTTTATTGATAGTTTTGGCCAATGAGGTCGACGTGGGGCAACCACTAGTACATTCGATATGTGTATTTTTTAAGACGCCGGCACTTATCCCTCTTCCTGTCAAGGTCACGCTCCAGGGATCATCAGTGTAGGTCGCCGACGCCATGTATTTCCAATTGGGAGGACCGTCTCGGGTTGCTTCACCAGCCCTGTCTATCGGAGTATTTACCCCGTCGTCTCTCGACATCTTTATAAAATGAGTCGCCAACACTCGCAGTGCCACCTCTCCACCCCAATTTGGAACCAAATCATCAAGTGGAAATTGATAACTCGTCTCAATATCAATACCACGCGCCTTTTCGCTGACGAAGTTGACTGGTTGCTGGGCAATAAAAAGCTCAATTCCGGCCGGCGTGACTCCTTCCGAAATCCCGGACCGGCCGCCTCCTGGCTCCTGTACAATGGAATCACAGAATACCTTCTGCCCCGCAAAACACCGATCGATGACTCCTTGGCCGCGAAGCGTACCTATAGCATCGGCCACATCGATGCTATAATAATCAACTGAACCACTGAAACCAGGCATCCAAGACGGTTGGAGTACTACGCCCACCCCAGTCGTATTGGCCTTCTCCGGCGTCAAATCACGATTACCTCCGATCTCCCGTTGGTACGTGATCACCCTACTAGTAAAGGGATCGAATATCGTTGCGCCGGCAAATCTGCCTGCCGCGAACAGCTCTTCCCGGTTGGGCGCGCGAATATCCCGTGAGCGCGAGGCCCTAATCGTAATATCCGATACGGGAGTGTAAGTTGCACCAACCTTCCAGGTCGTAACATAGCCGGACGTGCTGTAGTCCGTAAAACGTATTGCAGCGTTCACGTCTAAACTCTCTCCAAGGGCTGTACCATCGATTAGGGGCACCAAAGTTTCGAGAAACCCTTCTGTCACGGTATAGCTGCCTTCGGTAGGGCGAATATTTCCAACCAAATATCCATTCCCCTTGGATATCCTATCTTGTATGCCGCCGCCGCCCTCTTTTCGGTGTTCCATGCCCAGGGCCACCGATACTGGACCCGCCCAACTAGAAAATGGTTCGCCCGTAACGGTAGCCGCAAATACGCTCTGCGTAAAATTCGCATAGTTATAAGCTGTACCTGCAGAGTAATTAACAGCGGCCTCGCTGTTGACCCCTTCTCCGAAGAGGTTAAAGGGGATGCAGTTCTCAGAGCCTGCTTCGCCCAGAAGCGTGGAGCGGCAGACAATATTGCCAGTCTGCGGATCGAAAACGGCGTCGATGGCGCGCCTATAATTCTTCGATATTCTATCCGTAAATCTGCGAGAGGTTCGGCTCTTACCCCTCGTGTAGTACACATTCCAGTCCCATGCGGTATCAAAAAAATCAACATCGCCTTCGACACCAACCATATTGCTAAAGACGTGGCGGTCATTGTTCGTGGAAATTAGCTCGGGAAGATCAAAATTGTAACTGCCCATTCTTATAGTTGTCAGACCCAAGGCCGTTATCCGAGCACTAATTTCGGCTGGAATGAATGCATTGTCGCCTTGAACCGTGATGTTACCCTGGTTGAAGTGCGAACAGCAGAGGTTCGTGGTATGGGTATGACCCCATATACTTTGGATGTACGCCTCAACATTTTCTGTCAGATCATAGCTGACACGAAAAAATGTAGTCTGGCGGGATTCCTGATTATCCAAAGAGTAGGTTTCGCCAGCAACATCATTTGCTCTCCACTCTCCTCCTTGCATCCACGGGTCAAAGCGTACTGGACCATAGGCAAACGGATAAGGTTTGCCACCCGGACCGAAAGCGATGCCCGCTAGCGGCCCTGCCGTTATTATGCCGCCCCGTGTCTGCTGGGTTTGAGACACCCGCGGCAGAACAAGAAGGTTCGGTTCTCCATTGGTCGGCGTATACTTTGGGTTGCTCATAGTTTGCCAACCTTGGTTGGCCCAGGCCCTGGGAGCGGAACGGAGTCCAGCAATATGGGACACTTCACCATTTAACAAGACGTGCCCGCGCCCATTGGCAAATGGCACGCCCCCCGTGAGCGTAACCTTCATATTCTCGTTATCGCCATATGTTGTGATACCCCCAGAGACCTCTCCCTTCAATCCAGTGAAGTCGCGATCGAGAACAAAGTTCACGACACCGGCTAAGGCATCCGACCCATACACCGCAGAGGCACCGCCGGTGACGATATCGACACGTGAGACTAAACCTTGAGGCAGCTGATTAATATCGACGACCTGAGTTGGCTGCGCGCCGACGAAACGCTGACCATCGAGAAGCACCAGCGTTCTTTTCTCATCTAAACTTCTCAGATTCAGGTTATTCATACCGGCTCCACCATTGCTCACACCCCTGGAGCCTTGAGGGACTACGCTCCCTGCAAGCGACGGTAGCTCATTGATTATGTCGGCGATATTCGCTCCAGCCCCCCGCAACAGTTCCGCCTCGCTCAACACCGAGATCGGGGTCGGCGCCTCGAAACCGTCGCGCACAATGCGCGAGCCGGTGACGGTGATCTGTTCAATCGCCACTTGCGCGGTTTGGGCTTCTTGAGCGCTAGCCGATTGAGCTCCAGCCAATATTGGTAGCGTTAGGATAAACGGCAGTATTCTCACAGCGGTCAAGATTCGCCGTTTTGCGCCATATCCACCATGCCGCCGGATACAGTTCGCACTAAAATGATTGCACGGGCTACTCATCGGGTTTTCCCCTTCCCCTATTTATCCGGGTCGATATCAATCCGGCTGACCACGTACGCGGCCTGGTTGACCAAGTACGCGACAGAACTGATTACACTCTTTTCTAGACGCAAGCGAAAGCTTTTTTTGCGGGTGATCGGAAGTTCGCAGAGCCACTTCACGAACGAGAAACTTGTGCATGATTGTTGCGAGCGTAGGCCGTCGAATGGCGATTTTGGGGGAAATTTTTGTGATTAATTGATGAGGCGGACCTTAATTATTGCTGGCCATGTCCTTTTCCGGGGGAAATTTACTTTTTAACATTTAAAATTTTGAGAGGTTCTGTGTCTGGTCTCGCTGACCTGCCCCTGAGAACTTCCTCCAAATGGAGTTCGGGGCCGGCCTCACACCACACACCAGGTGTCAGGCCGCTGAGGGTCTTGACCCGCTTGGCAAAGTTGTAAGCCATGAGAAAGGCGTGGACGTGCGCTGTAAGCTGGGCGTGTGTATCGTAGTGGTAACGCTGAACGGTCGCCTCCTTGAGGGTTCGGTTATTTGCTCGACTTGGTCGTTGGTCCAGAAGTGGTTTGGCTTGGTTAGCCTGTGCTCGATACCGTTTGCGTGGCAGAGCATGTCGAACATGGGGGTACGCCTACGGGCCGTGGGTCCAAGACGATTCGTGGGGCCGATCAGTGAACGAGATGCCATAGCAGATTGGGAATGAAGTTCGGGACCGCCGATGAGCGACGCGCGCGACCGCAAGAGTCGGCGCGTGGTGCTCGGGGCGGCGGCCATGGCCGATCAGCGGGTCTCTCAGAGTGAAGGTGTCCAACCCTAGCTCCGGAGGCTGACCGGCCATGACCGACCCATACCCTATGCCCACCACTGCGGCGCTGGTAGCAATCGATGTCGCCAAGATGCGCAGCGAAGTGCTGATCGAGACCCCCGGCCGCGCACGGCGACAGCAGCTAACGGTGGTGAACACTCGAACCGAGCATGATCGGTTCGTCACCGAGCTGCAGGCACTTGCCATGCCTGTCATTGTCGGCCTTGAGGCGACCGGGAACTACCCATCGGCCGTTGGCGTGGCGGCTCCTCGCGGCTGGTTTCGAGGTGCGTCTGGTCTCGTCGGTGGCACCGGCACGCCCGCGCAGCGCTGCACAACGGCTGGGACAAGAACGATCCCAAGGATGCGCAGGTGATCTTGTACATGTCACGAATCGGTGCGACCCAGCGCTACTATGACCTGTTGGCTCAAGGAATCTTCGATATCCAGGAGCTTTCCATAACCCATGAGGCGGTGTCGAAGGCCAAGACCGAGGTTTTGCACCACATCCTGACTCACCAGCGCGACGAGATCGAGGCGATCGCTGACCGCCTTCTCGCCGATCATCCGGACTATCGTTTGTTGCGCACGGTCCCCGGGATCGGCCCGATCGTCGCCCTAACCATTCTGGCCGAAGCTGGGAATCTGCGCCGCTTTGGTCATCATCGCCAGTTCGTGACGTTCTGCGGCCTTGATCTGGCGACCCATCAATCCGGGCAATTCCGCGGCCAGCCCCCCTCTCGAAGTTCGGCAACGCACGCCTGCGTCGCGCCCTATGGCTGGCAGCCCAAGTGCCATCCGGCAGCGGGAGAACAGCTTCCGCGACAAGTTCGAGCGCTACATCGCGAAGGACCGGCACAACGCCGACCTTCCCCGCAAAGAGCTCGTCGCCGTTACTGCCAAGATGGCATGCGTAGTGCACGGCGTCATCAAGACCGGTGCCGACTACCGTCCCTTGATCGAAGTGGACGGGCCAAGTGTGGGAGAACCTCTCTCCGGCTGGGCCGTGAGGGCGCTCCGGCGACCCTGTAGATAATGATCGGATCTTCCACTTGGATCGGCATCTCGTTTTAAGGACGGTCAGGGCTGCGGCGCCAACGCCGGCGGACCCTTTGTTCGCTATGGCTGAGAACTCTTTCCTCGAATGTGGAAGCCACTTGGTGCTTACCAGTACGATTATACCGCCAGCGCAAACTGGTGATCGGAGACCCGTTGCCCAAACTTCGCTCTTGCTTCCCAACATAGGACGTTGTTGCTGAGCACCGTGTGGATTTTGTAGGGGACGGCTTTGAACAGGGATTCGAGGAATTCCGTGGCGGTCCCGCGATTGGCCTTCTCGAGCAGTTCGGCATAGGCAAATTTCGATGTTCGGTCGACGGCGACGAATAGGTGGAGCTTGCCTTCCTCGGCGTTTACCTCAGCGATATTAATATGGAAGTAGCCGATCGGATATGACTTGAACTTCTGTTTGGCCGGTTTGTCGCCCTTCGTCTCCGGCAAGCGGCTGATGCCATGCCGCTGAAAGCAGCGACGCAGAGATGAGCGGGTCAGGTGCGGGACCGTGGCTTGGAGGGCATAGAGACAATCGTCGAGAGGCAATAGGGTGTGTCTGCGGAATGCAACAATGAACGCCTCTTCTTCTTTTGTGAGGACTGTTAAATGTAATTCCTACGGTCCCATCGGGGCGTCGCTCGTCGAGGTCCGCTGGCGCCATTTTGCGACCGTCTTCGGGTTGATGCCGTAGCGATCGGCCAGCTCCCTCAGCCTCGCTTGACTATTTTGAAGGCTCTAGACCATCAGGCTCATGCTGATAGCCTGAAAAGATGTTCCGAAACAGCAGGTTGAGCCGCTATAGCGTTGAAAAAATCGCCCAGTGCTATTGCATCAACATCGAAACGTGCAAAGCGGCCTTGTTGCTCAACCTCAACCGCAAGACCGTCCACCGCTACTTCCTGGCTTTCCGCCGGCTGATCCATGCGCCCCAGCAGGCTGAGAAGGCCATGTTTGTCGGCGTTATCGAAGCCGACGAAAGTTACTTTGGCCCCCATCGCCTTCGGCGCCGACCGGGACCGCGCCTGCGCGGACGCGGGACCTTGAAGCAAACTGTCTGCGGCATCTACGAACGCAATGGGCTTGTTTACACCGAGATCGTGCCCAACACCTCGGACAAGGTTTTGCAGCCCATTATCAGAGGAAAAGTGAGCCTGGAGAGCGTGCTACATACGAACTCCTGGACAGAGGCTAGGCTATAGCAACCTGGTCGATGTGGGCTTTGACAAACATCTGCGCATCAACAAGAGCAGAGCCCTTTCCCGCGGCAGCGTCCATATCAAAGGAATCGAGGCCTTTTGGAGCTTCACCAAGCGAAGGCTCGTCAAGTTCAACGGCGTCAAAAAGAACTTCGAACTCCGTTTCAAGGAATGCGAATGGCGCTACAACAAATCATGCTCCCAACTCTGCGCCGAACTCCGTGATATGATCCGTCAAGACCCAAACCTGGTGGACTAGAGCCTTTTGAATTGTTCGATAAATCGCCTCCGTCGTCGTGGCGCTGCCGTGAAGTATTTGTCTCATAGTTCGTCCCTCCGGACATCCTCGTGTACTGCACCAGGACTCCGTGGGGCCAGACAGCTATGGAGATGCGAGGATCAAGTCCATTACGCTTACGCGCGCTCGTGGCGCCGTCCATTTGACCTGGTTTTCCCCAATCCCGTCTCAATGAACTGTTTGCCCGTACCTAAGGTTCGACCTCCTCACATCATCGACGGTCTCACAAACGCCAATCGCTTATGCGAGCGGCGCCGGAGCTTGATAGACACCGCCCTTGGCCATCAGGGCCCAAGCTATGCGCCCCATCTTGTTGGCGAGAGCCACGGTGACCACCATGCGTGGCTTCTTGGTGAGCATGCGCTCAAGCCAGGAGCCTGCTGGCGCCCCATGCCGTGCTGCCCAGCGAACAACGGCAGAGGCGCCGATGATTAGCAGCCGACGAAGTGCTCGCTGTCCCATCTTAGAGGGGTCCGGCCGAGCCGGACATTGCCGCCGGTCGAATACTGATGTGGTGTCAGGCTTAGCCAAGCAGCGAAGTCTCGCCCCCGATCGAACGTTTCGATTCGCGCTGTCAAAGCCTCCAATGCCGCTGCGATCACCGGCCCGATGCCTGGGATCGTCATCAACCGCCTGGCAATACCGTCCTGATGCGCATATTCGCGGGTGTCACGATCCAATGCGCTGATGCGGTTCAGAAGTGTGCCGATCACCTCAAGCAGCCTTTGACATAGAGCCTGCGCCGACGCCGGTAAGTCATTTGTCCCACCTTCGACTATGGCCCGCAATCGCGCAACATGCGCCGGCACCTTGGGCGCGACAAACCCTATTTCGGACAAATGTGCACGCAGTGCATTGATCGTCGCCGTCCGGTGGCGAACCAAAAGGTCACGCATCTTGAAGACCATCGCTGACGTCTGTTGAGCCTCGCTCTTGACTGCGTCGAAGCGCACGGTCGGACGCTGTGCCGCCTCGCAGATTGCCTCGGCATCCGCGATGTCGTTCTTCTCCCGTTTGACGAATGGTTTAACGTGAGCCGGCGCAATTAAACGAAGCGTATGGCCGAGACGGCTGATCTCCCGGCCCCAATAGTGGACACTCGCACACCCTTCAAGCGCTACCACACAGGCTGGCACCGAAGCTAGAAACGTAAGGACCTTATCTCGGCGCAATCGGCGGCTGATCAGTACAGTCCCATCTTCTGCCGCCCCATGCAGCTGAAATACTTGCTTAGCTAAATCAATTTGTGCTGGCCCTGCCTAGGGCCGTGTCCTCTGTTGCGGATTCTCAATACCGACACTTTGACACATAGATGCCGTTGAGGGGCGTCCACCCCATCGCTTATCCGACATCTACATCGAGCGCAGGCAAGCTATTTTGCTGGAAAGGGGGAAACCAAACGCAGATTGGTCGAACTCAGACGCTTGAACTACGCGAAAGCCGTCGCCTAAAATGACAACTGACCCGAGCCAGAGCCTCTACTACCGCATACAGACAGCTGTACCAAATTTTCCGACGGCAGGTATGTTGACGGGAGATTCCCAACGATGAGCAAAGGAACCTCCGTTAGATTGGCTAAGCGAGCTCTCCAAAAGGGTGGACATTGTCTTTTCGGAGTGTTCACGACGGCGCTGTTTGGAGCGGCAATTATCAGCGCTCAGGCCCAGGAGAGCGGCCAATCTGAGCCACGTGTATTACGTGATTGCGCAGACTGTCCTAAGATGGTGGTCATACCGGCGGGCAGCTTTGAGATGGGAGATACCGCAGGTAACGGCAAGAGGGAAGAAAGGCCGGTACATACGGTCACGTTTTCAGAACCGTTCGCCATTGGTCGTTATGAGGTCACATTTTCAGAGTGGGATGCATGCGTTCAAAGACGGCGGGTGCGATCATCGACCGGATGACCAAGATTGGGGGCGGGACAACCGTCCCGTAATCAACCTGTCGTGGCATGACGCTCAAGCTTATGTAAAATGGCTGTCGGCAAAAACGGGCGAGGTCTATAGGCTGCCAACGGAGGCGGAATGGGAGTATGCCGTTCGTGCCGGTTCTGAAGCAGAATACTCTTGGGGGAACCAGATTGGCGAAGGTCGCGCAAACTGCAGCGGTTGTGGCAGCCAATGGGACGACGAACAAACAGCTCCGATTGGATCATTCGATCCCAACAGCTTCGGCCTTTACGATGTCCACGGTAACGTCTCGGAATGGGTAGAGGATTGCTGGCACGGGTCGTACGAAGAGGCGCCGGCAGACGGCACGGCATGGACTCAAGGATGCAGTGAGTACCAGCGCATCGTCCGCGGTGGTTATTGGGGCAATGTTCCACTGCTTGGACAATCTTCCCACCGTGAGTGGCTACCGCGACTTAATCGCTACACCATGGTAGGCTTCCGTGTGGCCAGATCGATGGATTGGCCAGCTCAATGAAAGCTCTCAGCATCAAGGTCACAGTTGCGAACCCGAGAAAGCACGCCTCCAGAAAATGGTACACGCTGCGGCCAATTTGATAATAGTGTAAAGCCCCAATGTTATGGGCCAATTTCTCATAGAGTTTCTGGGACTGGCGGCCGCATATTGAGGGCCTGATGCGGTCGGATATGGTTGTATTGTTTCAGCCATGTGCCGATGACGATTTGGGCCTGTTTGAGGGTTGAGAACCATTCGGCAGTGAGTATTTCCCTGCGCAACGTGCCGTTGAAGCGTTCATTGTAGCCGTTCTCCCATGGGCTTCGGGGATAGATTTGTATCGGTGTGATGCCGGCGGTCTTGAGCCAGTCCTGCAGAGCGTGAGCGGTAAATTCCCGGCCATTGTCGGATCGGATGAACTTGGGTTTGCCGTGTTTGAGGAGAAGTGGGTACAGCGCTTCGAGAACGTCTGCAGAGCCCATTCTCGGCTTCACCTCAACGCACAGAGCCTGGCGTGTATACTCATCAAGCACTGTTAGCATTTTGTAGGCTCGGCCATTGCTGAGCTTGTCGTGAACGAAGTCAACGCTCCAGATATGGTTGGGATGCTGAGGCCGCAGGCGGATAACGGAGCTGTCCTTGTGGTAGAGCCGTTTGCGCTTCTTGTGGCGATGGGGCAGTTGCAGGCCCTCCTCGCACCACAAACGCTCGACTTTCTTGTGATTCACCCGCCAGCCCTCAACCCGCAATAACTCAGCGATTTTGCGGTAGCCGTAGCGACCATAGTGCTTGGCAAGCCGGATCAGGGCCAAGCGTAGATCTTCATCACTGTTTTGGGGGGCAGCTTTGTATTGGTGCGTTGAGCGCGCCATGCCGATCGTTTTGCAGGTTCGCCGCTCAGACGTTGCTAAGCGTTGGCGGACATGGATCACCGCCTGACGCAGATCGGCGGGCGTCAGGCCTTGGGCTTTAAATAATCGAGGCCCTCCTTCAGGATAAGCTTGTCCAGTTTAAGATCAGCGACAATCCGCTTCAGACGGACGTTCTCCTTCTCCAACATCTTAAACTCTTGAAGCTGAGACCGAGCCATGCCGCCATAGCGTTTGCGCCAATTGTAATACGTTGCGTCGCTCACACCGACCTTCCGACACGCCGACCCAACATCGCTACCCGCCGCAAGTTCCAGCTCAATCTGTCGCAGCAAGTTCAATATATCTTCGTCCGAATAACGCTTCCGAGCCATCCCAATCCCTTCCAAACAGACGCCAAAACTCTAGCAAAATCTGGCTCAGCTTTAAGGGGGCAGAACAACCGGGCCCCGTTTGTCCTTCAGTCAAAACGAGAGTCCTGTGGTTTGATAGTCATCGGTTTGGTGTTGTGCAAGCGTGCCGGGCGCGTTTGCTGATCAAGAGCAGAGAAAAGGGTCTTGTTCCAATAGTTGGAGTTGTCTTTGACTATTTAAAGCTTCGATACGGTATGTCTGATTGGCTTATGTTTACTACATGACCCGGCTGATAGTCAGATGCGTCCAGACAACACGTCACGAAACTGCCGGATGCTGTTAAATCGACTGCCGGTCCAATTACGATCTTTCTTAAGGCATTTGGCGCTAAAGTCCCCCAGTCAAATTCTCTATATTTAACCAGGGAATGTGACCGTGGTCGGAATTTTATGTCCTGTGCCCCTGTTGAACTTCCTAGTGCTTCCAAAAATCTATACTCTTTTTCATTTCTGAAAGCGCCATCCTTGAAAAATAGAGAGGTGAGCAGGAGATCTGTGGAAAGATCCACTGATAGTCTGATCAAAAACCGTTTTACAGACTCTTGATCGTACGTCTCTTGGTCAAGGGGCTTTAAGAAGGGTTTGACACACTCAATCAATTCTTCATGGATTTTTCGAGCATCGTCTTTGGCATAATTTACACTAAAAGTTCCAATAAAGGGATTATAACCACCCCTATCAATTCCTTTGAGGCTAGGCGCCAGAAAAGCATCCTCCAATTCCTGCCGGTCAAATCCTAATGCATATCCTTGACCATCAGCTGCGTAAGCTCGCCATTGACCCAAATCATCTCCGTCCTCGCTAAAACAACAAACAAAGTAGCACGCTGTAGATTCCACACTTTCCCTAAGGCCACTACGTAGTTTCTTTGCGAAATACTGAAAGATATTCGTTGCGTTTTTGCGCCCTGCAAGTCTTCTTGCTGCATTAACTGCGACATCCACGCCGTGATACAATTCGGATGGATCATTCAGGTCAAATATATCCGAGAACCAGAGCTTTCCCCCAGTCAGGATACTGTATAAACCTCTATCATCTGTGTAGTGATAGATGAGATTTGAATTAGAGCGATTTTCTAAGGATGCCAGGAACTTCCCTATTATTGGTTCTTTGACGTGGATAAATCTGTTTTCCAACTCCTCTAGTGTAGACGCTGCAGCATCTTCTGACATGTATTCAATCCTACTTTTCGTTGCCGGATCTAAATAACTTGACGCAACTCGATATAGAGACTGGAAGTCTTGGTCTACAGATATGGTTGGTCCCTGCGAAGTATATTCGGGATCTTCGACTTGTCTTGATTTGAAGTTTTGACGGCGTTGTCAGACTAACTGATTAAAACCCAGAACCTACAATCGAGGACTGTCAATCTGCAAGTTGGCGCTGATCGGCCAGGGCGGCGGCTCGGTCTTGTTTGATAATGTCGAGGCGGTTGAGATGGCGTTCGTGATTAAAGTGGTTGTAAATTGAAGCGTGTATGGCGGCGAATTTTTTCAGCGCTTTTGCGTGCCTGAATTTGGCCATTGCCCCTTCCCGTCACCTGAACGGCTGGTGTGAATTTTTCGCCCGGTTGTTGAGCCAACAACCACAAGCCTGAGAGGCCGTATTACCGATCACATTCGTCGCAACCTGCTGTGACCGAAGCCTGTACGTGACGATCGAAGCCGGTTGGCCATAACGCTTCATCGCGTGTTCCAGATACCTTAGTGCAGCCTTTCAATCCTGTCTCTTGGTAACGAAGGATTTAAGAACTCCATCTTCGTGGTTAACGGCGCGCCACAAATAGTATGTCTTCCCGTTGACCCGGACGAACTGAGAACGGCGGTGACAAATTAGTCCACGGAAGCGGCGGGATTTCCCAGCCGCGGGCGGAGTAAAACTCTGCCACCTGTAGCCTTCGATCTTTTTTGAGATGGAAGGCGGGAGGATGTACACCGTGGACCTATATCTGCGCGTTCGGCTGGCCTGCCATGTTGATGGTCTGAGCCAGCGAGAGGCGGCAAGTCGGTTTGGCATTGCGCGCGAGACGGTGAGGAAGATGCTGCGGCATTCGGAACCGCCGGGATATCGGCGACGCCAGCCACCGAAACGCCCGAAACTGGCCCCCTTCACAGATATCATCGACCGTATTCTGGAGGAGGACCGAACGGTTCACCGTAAGCAGCACCACACGGCGAAGCGTATCTTCGAGCGCCTTCGCGACGAACATGGCTTCACGGGCAAAGAGACCATCGTGAAGGATTACGTTCGGGAACGGCGCCTTCGTCGGCGTGAGATGTTTGTGCCGTTGTCACATCCTCCGGGCCATGCTCAAGCGGACTTTGGCGAGGCGGATGCGATCATCGCCGGCGTCAAGTATCGGGCGCATTTTTTCGTCATGACACTTCCCCACAGCGATGCCTGCTTCGTTGCGGCCTACCCGGCGGCGACGACGGAGGCCTGGCTGGACGGGCACAACAGAGCCTTTGTTTTTTTCGGCGGCGTTCCCCAATCGATTCTTTACGACAACGACAAGTGTCTGGTGTCGCGCATCTTGTCAGATGGCACGCGGCAACGAACGCGGGCGTTCAGCGGGCTGCAGTCCCATTACCTCTTCGAGGACCGCTACGGCCGTCCCGGCAAGGGTAACGACAAAGGCAATGTGGAGGGGGTGGTCGGCTATGCCCGGCGGAACTTCATGACGCCGCTTCCCCGGTTCGCGAGCTGGGACGCCTTCAATGGCCACCTGGAAGAGCAATGCCGCAACCGGCAAGGCAACGTCCTGCGCGGCCACCGCGAGAGCATCGGCGAACGGTTTGTGCGTGACCGCGAAGCGTTGAAGAGGCCACTGCCGGCACCGTTCGACGCGTGCGACAAGCAGGGCACGCGGGTCAACTCGCTGTCCCTGGTGCGCTACCGGACGAATGACTATTCCGTGCCCGTCGCCTACGGCCATCAGGAAGTCTGGATCCGTGGCTATGTCCACGAGGTGGTTATCGGTTGCGGCGCCGGGATCATTGCCCGACACCCCCGTTCCTACGACCGGGAAGATATGGTCTTCGATCCGATCCACTACCTGCCTTTGCTGGAGCACAAGATCGGTGCCCTGGATCAGGCCGCGCCGCTAGCCGGATGGGAACTGCCTGATGCCTTCCCAACCCTGCGCCGTCTCCTGGAGGCGCGCATGGGCAAGGCCGGCAAGCGGGAATACGTCCAGGTCCTTCGGCTTGTGGAGACCTTCGATCTCGAGGTGCTTCACGGCGCGGTGAAGGACGCCCTGCGCCTGGGTGCGATCGGCTACGACGCCGTCAAACACCTTGTGCTGTGCCGTATCGAGCGACGCCCGCCCAAACTCGACCTGGATATCTATCCCTACCTGCCTCGGGCCAACGTGGCGACCACGGCCGCCGCCAGTTATATGAGCTTGTTGGGTGGAGGCGCGTCATGACCGATACGCCGCAAGTGTTGCTGGCCCATCACCTCAAGACCCTGAAACTGCCGACGTTCCTGCGCGAATACGACAAGCTGGCCCGCCAATGCGCCACCGAGGGCGCCGACCATGTGCGGTATCTTGTCCGTCTGACCGAGTTGGAACTGATCGACCGTGAGCGCCGCATGGTCGAGCGGCGGATCAGACAGGCCAGGTTCCCCGCCGTCAAAAGCCTCGACAGCTTCGACTTCAAGGCCATCGCATCGCTCAACAAGATGCTGGTTCTGGAGTTGGCGCGATGCGAATACGTCGAGCGTCGTGAGAATATCATCGCGCTCGGCAACAGCGGAACCGGCAAGACCCATATCGCCCTCGGTCTCGGTCTGGCGGCCTGCCAAAAGGGGCTCTCCGTCGGCTTCCTCACGGCCGCTGCCCTGGTTCATGAACTGATGGAGGCCAGGGATGAAAAACGCCTGTTGCGCCTGCAGAAGCAACTGGCAAAGTATCACCTTCTGATCATCGACGAACTCGGCTTCGTGCCGCTCTCGAAGACCGGCGCCGAGCTGCTGTTCGAAGTCTTCAGCCAGCGCTACGAGCGGGGCTCGATCCTGGTGACCTCCAACTTGCCGTTCGATGAGTGGACGGAGATATTCGGCTCGGAACGCCTGACCGGGGCTTTGCTGGACCGCCTCACCCACCATGTCCATATCCTGGAAATGAACGGCGAGAGCTATCGTCTCAACCAAAGCCAAAAACGGCGGAAATCCCCAAAAATACCTGCTTAACCGCCGGTGCAATGGTTGACCCGGTGGGCCCACAGGAACCTCCCACGCTGCTTCGCTCCGCGTAACGCAAGCGCTGCTACACGAAGCAGCGCGGGTCCCTCCTATGGACTACCGGGACAACCCCCCAACACCGCGTACCGCATAACGTTAAGTGGACTAGTTTTGCTCCGCCCGGGTGGACTAATTTTGCTCCGCCGTTGACACAAGCCTTGCGTATCGACCAGAACATGCCGCTTCTTGCCCTTGATCAGCTTGCCGGCATCGAAGCCGTGGCTGTCGATGCGAGCCCCCCTTTTTCAGCGCTTTTCACACTCTGACTGTCGATGATGCAGGCCGTGGGGCTGGCTTCGCGCGCGGCTTTCTCGCGGCACTTGAGGTAGAGCGCATGATGGATGCGATCCAGCGTGCCGTCCCAGTTCCACAGGCCGAGGTAATCATGCACGGTGCTTCTGGGCGGCAAATCCTTGGGCAGCGCGCGCCACTGGCAGCCGGTGCTCAGAATGTACATCACGCCGTTGATCACCTCGCGGATAGCGACGCGCCGTTTGCCGCCGCCGGGGCCGCCGGGCTTGCCCGGCGGGATCAGCGGCTCGATATGCGCCCATTCCGCATCGGTCAGGTCGCTCGGATAACGCAGTTTGTCGCGGTTGTAGCGCGGGCGGTTGTCGGCAGTCCACATGGGGCACCTCAAGAGCAAATTCACCACCCCAGAGAATCACAGCTGATTCAGCTCTTCAAGAGGGGGCGCCGGATAACCGATTCATCCGACTCATAAAGTCCCCGGACGGACACTTAGACTGGTTGCTTCCAGTTTAACGCAATTCGTGAGAGCGTGCCCCATGCCGAGTCCGGTCCGCCTGATTTCGCTCGCCACCGCCGTGCCGCCCTTCGTGCTGGGCCAGGAGGAGGTCATGGCTGAAGCCTCGGCGTTATTCCGGGGCCGGAGCGAGGAGATCGCGCGCCTGATGCCGGTCTACGACAACGCCGGCATCGAGACCCGCTATTCCTGCGTGCCGATCGATTGGTACCGGACAGCGGTGGGGTGGAAGGAGCGGAACGCACTCTTCGTCGATCACGCGGTCGAACTTTTGCGTCGTGCCGCGCAAGACTGCCTGGATCGTGCCAGTGTTCCAGCGCAGCGGATCGACAGCATCGTCGTGGTTTCGACCTCCGGTATCGCGACACCGAGCCTGGACGCGCGCCTGATGGAGGTATTGCCGTTCCGCCGCGACGTGCAGCGGCTGCCGATTTTTGGGCTCGGTTGCGCCGGTGGGGTGCTAGGCCTGGCCCGGGCCGCGGCCATGGCGCGCGCGGCGCCGGGCAGCCGGGTATTGTTCCTGGTGGTTGAGCTTTGCGGCCTGACCTTCCGCAACAGCGACGCCTCGAAGAGCAACATCATCGCGACCGCGCTGTTCGGCGACGGCGCGGCGGCGGCGCTGATTGCTTGCGATCGCGCGGCGCCGGGCCCGGAGCTCGCCGGTTGGGGTGAATACACCTGGCCCGACTCCCTCGACGTCATGGGTTGGCGTGTCGAGGAAGACGGATTCGGCGTGCAGTTTTCAAGAGCCATCCCCACCATCGTGCGCGAACGCTACGGTGCGGCGGTCGACGGATTCTTGGCCCGCCAGGGTTTGGTGCGCAAAGATCTGGACGGCACCCTGTGCCATCCGGGCGGGGCCAAGGTGTTGGATGCGCTCGAGACCGTCTTTGGGCTGTCGCCGGGCACCATGATCGACGCCCGGGCGGTGCTGCGCGACTACGGCAACATGTCCGGCGCCACGGCGCTGTTCGTGGTCGAACGCGCACTTGCGCGCGGCTTACGCGGCCGCCACCTGGTGTCTTCGTTGGGGCCCGGATTCACGGCCGGCTTTTTGCTCTTGGAGGCGTGAGTTGTGATCGGCCCGCCGCAGATCGCGGCGCTGTTGGTGGCGGCGCAGCGCCTGGGTGAACTGGCCTACGCGCGGCGCAATACGAAACGCCTGTTGGCCGCGGGCGGTGTCGAGCACGGCGCCAGCCACTATCCCTTGTTCGCCGCCCTGCACGGCGGCTGGCTGGTGGCGCTGTTTCTGTTCGTGCCGGTCGCGGCCCCGGTCGGCTGGGGATGGCTCGGCCTCTACGGCCTGTTGCAGCTCGGCCGGCTCTGGATCATGGCCAGCCTGGGCGCACGCTGGACCACCCGGGTGATTACCTTGCCAGGTGCGCCGCGGGTCCGGCGCGGCCCCTACCGTTTCTTGAGTCACCCGAACTATCTCGTGGTCGCGCTGGAGATCCCGGTGCTGCCGCTCGCCTTCGGCGCCTGGCAGTTGGCGCTCGGTTTCGGACTGGCAAACTTGGCGTTGCTCGCCCACCGCATCCGCGTGGAGGAGCGGGCGCTGGCGGGATAATATTAGGGCCCAACGTCCGCGAGATAGGCCAGAGACCGCTTCAGGTTCGCCCGGGCCCGGGTCTCGTATTTTTGCCGGAAGAAATCCGTCGAATAAATATCTGGCCGGTCTAGCAGCCTGTCGGACTGAGGTCCGCGAGAATGGGTGTGGACGGATCGCGATGTGGAGAGGTCATGGGATCGAGCGCCTTTCGTGAGGACACGGAGTGCGGTCGCTTGGCCGCGCGTACCGCAGGGTGAGTGTACTCTTATGCCCTCTCGTGAGGGCACGAAGTACGTTCGCTTGCTCGCGCGTGCCGCAAGGTGAGAACGGCGGTGACAAATTAGTCCACGGAAGCGGCGGGATTTCCCAGCCGCGGGCGGAGTAAAACTCTGCCACCTGTAGCCTTCGATCTTTTTTGAGATGGAAGGCGGGAGGATGTACACCGTGGACCTATATCTGCGCGTTCGGCTGGCCTGCCATGTTGATGGTCTGAGCCAGCGAGAGGCGGCAAGTCGGTTTGGCATTGCGCGCGAGACGGTGAGGAAGATGCTGCGGCATTCGGAACCGCCCGGGATATCGGCGACGCCAGCCACCGAAACGCCCGAAACTGGCCCCCTTCACGGATATCATCGACCGTATTCTGGAGGAGGACCGAACGGTTCACCGTAAGCAGCACCACACGGCGAAGCGTATCTTCGAGCGCCTTCGCGACGAACATGGCTTCACGGGCAAAGAGACCATCGTGAAGGATTACGTTCGGGAACGGCGCCTTCGTCGGCGTGAGATGTTTGTGCCGTTGTCACATCCTCCGGGCCATGCTCGAGCGGACTTTGGCGAGGCGGATGCGATCATCGCCGGCGTCAAGTATCGGGCGCATTTTTTCGTCATGACACTTCCCCACAGCGATGCCTGCTTCGTTGCGGCCTACCCGGCGGCGACGACGGAGGCCTGGCTGGACGGGCACAACAGAGCCTTTGTTTTTTTCGGCGGCGTTCCCCAATCGATTCTTTACGACAACGACAAGTGTCTGGTGTCGCGCATCTTGTCAGATGGCACGCGGCAACGAACGCGGGCGTTCAGCGGGCTGCAGTCCCATTACCTCTTCGAGGACCGCTACGGCCGTCCCGGCAAGGGTAACGACAAAGGCAATGTGGAGGGGGTGGTCGGCTATGCCCGGCGGAACTTCATGACGCCGCTTCCCCGGTTCGCGAGCTGGGACGCCTTCAATGGCCACCTGGAAGAGCAATGCCGCAACCGGCAAGGCAACGTCCTGCGCGGCCACCGCGAGAGCATCGGCGAACGGTTTGTGCGTGACCGCGAAGCGTTGAAGAGGCCACTGCCGGCACCGTTCGACGCGTGCGACAAGCAGGGCACGCGGGTCAACTCGCTGTCCCTGGTGCGCTACCGGACGAATGACTATTCCGTGCCCGTCGCCTACGGCCATCAGGAAGTCTGGATCCGTGGCTATGTCCACGAGGTGGTTATCGGTTGCGGCGCCGGGATCATTGCCCGACACCCCCGTTCCTACGACCGGGAAGATATGGTCTTCGATCCGATCCACTACCTGCCTTTGCTGGAGCACAAGATCGGTGCCCTGGATCAGGCCGCGCCGCTAGCCGGATGGGAACTGCCTGATGCCTTCCCAACCCTGCGCCGTGTCTCCTGGAGGCGCGCATGGGCAAGGCCGGCAAGCGGGAATACGTCCAGGTCCTTCGGCTTGTGGAGACCTTCGATCTCGAGGTGCTTCACGGCGCGGTGAAGGACGCCCTGCGCCTGGGTGCGATCGGCTACGACGCCGTCAAACACCTTGTGCTGTGCCGTATCGAGCGACGCCCGCCCAAACTCGACCTGGATATCTATCCCTACCTGCCTCGGGCCAACGTGGCGACCACGGCCGCCGCCAGTTATATGAGCTTGTTGGGTGGAGGCGCGTCATGACCGATACGCCGCAAGTGTTGCTGGCCCATCACCTCAAGACCCTGAAACTGCCGACGTTCCTGCGCGAATACGACAAGCTGGCCCGCCAATGCGCCACCGAGGGCGCCGACCATGTGCGGTATCTTGTCCGTCTGACCGAGTTGGAACTGATCGACCGTGAGCGCCGCATGGTCGAGCGGCGGATCAGACAGGCCAGGTTCCCCGCCGTCAAAAGCCTCGACAGCTTCGACTTCAAGGCCATCGCATCGCTCAACAAGATGCTGGTTCTGGAGTTGGCGCGATGCGAATACGTCGAGCGTCGTGAGAATATCATCGCGCTCGGCAACAGCGGAACCGGCAAGACCCATATCGCCCTCGGTCTCGGTCTGGCGGCCTGCCAAAAGGGGCTCTCCGTCGGCTTCCTCACGGCCGCTGCCCTGGTTCATGAACTGATGGAGGCCAGGGATGAAAAACGCCTGTTGCGCCTGCAGAAGCAACTGGCAAAGTATCACCTTCTGATCATCGACGAACTCGGCTTCGTGCCGCTCTCGAAGACCGGCGCCGAGCTGCTGTTCGAAGTCTTCAGCCAGCGCTACGAGCGGGGCTCGATCCTGGTGACCTCCAACTTGCCGTTCGATGAGTGGACGGAGATATTCGGCTCGGAACGCCTGACCGGGGCTTTGCTGGACCGCCTCACCCACCATGTCCATATCCTGGAAATGAACGGCGAGAGCTATCGTCTCAACCAAAGCCAAAAACGGCGGAAATCCCCAAAAATACCTGCTTAACCGCCGGTGCAATGGTTGACCCGGTGGGCCCACAGGAACCTCCCACGCTGCTTCGCTCCGCGTAACGCAAGCGCTACACGAAGCAGCGCGGGTCCCTCCTATGGACTACCGGGACAACCCCCCAACACCGCGTACCGCATAACGTTAAGTGGACTAGTTTTGCTCCGCCCGGGTGGACTAATTTTGCTCCGCCGTTGACAGTAGCGCTCGGCAAGATCGGACACCGTCCACGCCGGAACGGGCGGCGGCGGAATCGGAGGCTCGCCACGCTTGATGCGGTCGATGATGATGGCTGCGTCCTTGCGCGCCTGCTCGGTTGATATCTCTCCATGCCGGCCGATGGTCACCCGCTTCGGTCCGGCCGGGCCGCGCGATTGGACAACATAGACTTTACACCCCGTGGTATAGACCCTTACCCCAAACCCGGGCAGGTCCCGATCCCAGAACACCGCGTCCTTGCCCCGGACACAAAGGCTGTCGACGGTGCGTTTGGAGAGTTTGGGGGTTCCCTGCCTCGCCATGGTGTTCTCCCGCTAGCGTATTTCCTGCTCTGGCGTGCGTTGCCGGATACGTAATCGAAACGCAATCGACTGACATCAAACCGGGGCGCATTCAAGCGCAGGTCTGAGTAGAATGCAAGTTCTGGAACTCGAAGGAATTGTAAATAATGTCAATGACAATAGATAGTTATCATACTACAGCGTAGCCTGGCGCATCCCTGACCAAAGTGACTGAACACTACATTATCTAAGGCGAACTGTTGAAATAACGAAAGGGATTTTGCATCGCCAGAGGCTACGAAACCTTACTTCCAGGCTCAAGGCGATTTGCTCTGACAATGCCTTCTACAGGTCTGATCCAGTTAGTCTGACAATGCCAACGTGCACGCTGCTCCTGAGACGGAAGGCACCGACTACGCCTAGATCAAGCCTACGCCATGCAGCAACACAGCTACCACTGCAAGCGGCGTGATGAACCGTGCGGTGAAGCGCCATACCTTGTAGGTGGTACCGGCCTTCGGGTCCAACTCATCGGCGGTCGATATGCGAGCCATGACCCAGCCGGCGAAAATGATGATAGCGAGGCCGCCGAGCGGCAGTAAAATGCTATTGCTCAAAAAAACGATGTTGTCGAAAAATGTGCCGCGCAGAAACGTAAAGCCGCTCCAGGTGCTGAACGAAAACACAGTGAGCAAGCCAAGGAGCCAGGTAATGCCCATGACGACGCCGGCGGCTTGCGTGCGAGTGAACTGAAGCGTCTCGATGAACCACGCGGCTGCGGGCTCCATCAAGCTGATTGCCGATGTCCAGGCGGCGAACGTCAGGAGCAGGAAAAAGATCGTCGCGATGATCGCACCGCCGGGCATCTGGCCGAACGCGAGCGGCAGCGATTGAAACACGAGCCCTGGACCGGCGTCGGGCGCGAGACCGTTCGCGAACACGATCGGGAATACGACGAGCGCCGCGAGCAAAGCTATCGCAGTATCGGCAGCGACGACGGCAACAGATGTTCGAACGATGGATATATCACCCGGCAGATAAGCCCCGTAAGCCATCACAGTGCCCATCCCGACGCTGAGCGTGAAGAACGCGTGGCCGAGCGCTTCCATCATCCCATCGCGAGTCAATTCCTCGAAACGGGGCTCAAACAGAAAAACCACGCCTTCGGCGAAGCTGCCCTGCATTATGCTGTAGGCGAGCAACACGAGTAACAGCACGACGAGCGTCGGCATGAGCACTCGCACTGCACGCTCGATGCCCTGCTTGACGCCGCGCGCAATTACGAGCGCGGTCGCCGCCAGGAATGTCGTGTACCAGAATCCCGTCCGTAACGGGTTCGAGGCGAGCGAATCAAAAATCTGTGCCACGGCACTCGCATCCGCCCCCTCAAAGGCGTTGCTTGCAGCCACAACGACGTAGGCAATGGCCCAGCCGGCAATGACGGCATAAAAGGATAGAATCAGGAATCCCGTACATACACCGACGGCGCCGACTAGACGCCAGTTTCCGGTTCCGGACTCCCCTTCGCCGAGCAGTCTCATCGTTGCAACGGGGTTGCGCCTGCCGCGCCGACCGATGAGAACCTCAGCCATCATGATCGGCAAACCCACTATGACGATGCATACGAGATAGGCGAGCACGAATGCCCCGCCACCATTCTCACCCGCGATGTATGGGAAACGCCAGATGTTACCCAGACCGACCGCGGATCCCGTCACTGCAAGAACGAAAGCCAGTCTGGAAGACCACTGGCCGTGCAGCGAATGCCGGCGAGCAGCGTCTGTTTCAGTGACCACAATAACCCTTTACAGCGTGTTTTTTGTTTTTTGGTTCTAGGATCATTGCGCTACCATGGCTAGAAAGCAGACAAAACACTCACCAACAGGCATTGTCAGACTAACTGGGTCGGACCTGTAGAAGCCACAATCAAGGGTTCTCAGGTTGCAAATTGGACACTTCTTAAAACCTCGTGATTTTGACTGGAAGATGGTTCAATCCCCACGGGGTGTTGTCACGTTATTGAACGATCGTGCTGCGAATTGGCATAGAACTCAAGCTCAAACGGCAGCGGTGGCGGTTTGCCACAGGCCCATTGCGTGGTTGCGAAACCGGCGCAATGTTTTTCGGGAAATCAGATGACGTTGGACGTTGAAGGTGTTGTAGACGGTGGCGTGGGTAGAGAGAAATTGCTGCGCTGATCGAGCCGATTTGAAACCTTGCATTCGTCGTTCACGTTGCCGGACCGGCAAGTGAGAATTCTCCGCCCGGTTGTTCTTCCTGCCACCAAAATCATGGTGCTTTGTAAGGCCCAAAGCCTTCAGAGAAGCACCATAAGATGGCAGTTTGTCTGTGACGAAGGCATCAGGGACAAACCTTTGCTTTTTCAACAGTTTACGCATCAACTTAAGCGCTGCATTCCTGTTTCTGCGTGACTGAACAAGGATATCCAGCACTTCGCCTTCGCTATCGACAGCGCGCCATAGATACATCCGCTTGCCGGCGATGGACACGAACACCTCATCGAGGTGCCACCGGACATCTGACCGAGGGCGCGTTGTCCGCAATTATTATTCATTAACTATCTGAAAAATATTATATTTAATTATACTCCGCGTTATTAGTCCCACATGTATTACCACGTAGTAATTGAGTGTCCGTCATCAAAACAAATGGGACTGTTGAGCGTGTTTCATAAGGGAGGATCTGGCTCATCTTTGTTTGATGTTAAGCCGCTTGGCGTTGATGGTTCAAGCGGCGGTTTTGGGTGGTCAGTTTTTTGATCTTTCTCCTTCTCTCGATGATGGCGTGGTCCCGGCCGAAGTAGACGTCGGCGGGGGTGAGTTTGGCGAGGCTTTCGTGGTAGCGGCGGTGGTTGTAGTGCTCGACGAAGGTGCCGACGCTGGCCTTGAGATCGCCCGGCAGATAGTAGTTCTCCAGCAGGACACGGTTCTTCAGGGTCTGATGCCAACGCTCGATCTTGCCTTGGGTTTGGGGATGGTTCGGTGCGCCGCGGACGTGATCCATACCCTGATCTTCAAGCCAGGCTGCAAGATCGTCGGCGATGTAGGACGAGCCGTTGTCGCTGAGGAGCCGGGGTTTGTGAACGACCCCCGCGCTGCTGCAACCTGACGCTTCGAGGGCCAGCTTGAGCGTGTGGTCCTCCCCCCGAGAAGTGGTCCACCGTAATGTTTAGGAAAACGGAGGATCATAAATGGCAAACAAACGACACAAGCCAGAGGAAATTGTTTCGAAGCTTCGACAAGTTGAGGTTCTTGTTGGGCAGGGAACGGCACGTATGGATGCGATCCGCAAGGTTGGCATTACTGAACAAACCTATTACCGGTGGCGGAAGAAGTACGGCGGAATGGGCACGGATCAGTTACGGGAGCTGAAGCGACTTCAAAGGGAAAATGAGCGCCTCCGCCGAGCGGTGTCCGATCTGACGCTGGACAAGCTGATTCTGACGGAGGCGTCACGGGGAAACTTCTGAGCCCTTCGCGTCGGCGCACCTGCATCGATCAAGTTCTCAGCCTGATGGATGTGTCTGAACGGCGTGTCTGCCGGGTTCTGGGCCAGCATCGTTCGACGCAAAGGCGGCGGCCGTGAGGCCGTGGCGATGAACAACGCCTGGTCGCAGACATGATTGAGTTGGCTCGCCAGTATGGCCGCTACGGTTATCGCCGGATCGCTGCCTTTCTGAGAGACGCGGGCTGGCAGGTAAACGACAAACGCGTCGAAAGGCTATGGCGGCGGGAGGGGCTGAAAGTGCCTGCAAGACAACCAAAGAAAGGACGGCTCTGGCTCAACGATGGATCGTGCGTCCGGCTTCGGCCCGGGTATCGCAACCACGTCTGGTCTTACGACTTCGTTCACTGCCGAACCGATGATGGTCGGGCATTCCGAACCCTGAACATTCTCGATGAACACAGTAAGGAATGCCTGGCCATCAAGACAGAGCACAAGCTTAATTCGACTGATGTCATCGACACGCTGACTGATTTATTCATCCTGCGTGGCGTACCCGCCTACATACGCTCCGATAACGGCTCGGAGTTTGTTGCTCAAGCCGTCCGGGACTGGATCGCGGCCGTCGGCGCAAAAACAGCCTACATCGAGCCCGGCTCACCTTGGGAGAATGGATGCTGCGAGAGTTTCAACGCACGCTTCCGTGACGAATTGCTCAACCTGGAAATCTTTTACAACCTGCCAGAGGCGCAGATTCTGATCGAACAGTGGAGGAGACACTACAACACGAAACGACCACACAGCGCTTTGGACTACCGACCACCGGCCCCGGAAACCATCGTCCCGATGGACCAAAGGCCTGTCATGCACTAACAATCAAACTGGACCACTCAACGGGGGCAGGCCAAATAGTATAGCGCCCAAACCCAAGGAACACGGGCATAAAGGAGTTGGCCCCAACCAATTAACCTGACAACGCCCCCTTCAGAGGTGGCGGGCGTGTCTTAAGGAGGGGCGCAGTTCGGTGGTGACGCATGAGTGTAGCTAAGTGTTTAGCAAGAAGTTGGTATTTCATGGACTTTTCAGTCTTAGGTCGGCTTAAGAATCGCCATGAGACTTCACCGTGTTGTTGTGACAGTCCGCGTAGATGAGATTTCTTACACGACTGTTCTACGTTTTTTTCTTCTTGTCTGGCGCAGTGTCTTTGACCCTTCAAGTAGCCTGGGTCAAAGCCCTGTCTTTGTTCTTCGGTGCAGACGCGTATTCTGCTGCAATCACATTGACCGTTTTCATGGGTGGACTTGCGCTTGGAAGTTGGCTCGCTAGCGGATTTGCGGACCGAAGCCCCAGACCGCTTGCGCTTTACGGACTTTGCGAAATTTTCATTGCGTTGTCGGCTTACATGGTACCTCTCGTACTGGCCGCGTTTCAGGAGGGGTACAGAGACGTCTACAACGCCCCAATCGAGAACAGCAAAGCTTTTTCCTACCTTTTTAAAAGCGGTATAGCCATTGCTGCCCTTTTGGTGCCGACCGCTTTGATGGGAGCAACGCTGCCATTGGTCGTTAGGGCCTTTTGCAGAGACGTAACCGAGGTCGGCCGGCAAGCGGGGACGTTTTACGCTTTCAACACAATGGGAGCCTTGGCCGGAACCATAGTTGCTGGATTCATCCTACTGCCACGGTTGGGCACCGACACAACCGTCACTTTGGTCGTCGGCGTGGGAATGACTGTCGGCATTGGATCAATTCTGGTAGATGTCTTTGGGTCCTTTCACCGCGCAACGCCCGTTTTGAATACTCTCAAGGCGACGTCAAAAGTTATCGGGTCCCGGCGGCGAATCATCCTCGTAACCGCCACTCTGTCCGGCCTAGCTGCGCTGGCTCTCGAAGTTGTTTGGATGCGTGTCCTGGTGCAGTCTTTTTCTGGAACGGTGTACGCCTTCTCTATTATGCTGGCCAGTTTCCTTTTCGGACTCTACTTCGGCAGCCTGAAAGCAGCGAAATTCGTCGATACAAGCACTAATCCAATCGACATCCTGATCAAACTACAGTTCGGACTGGGACTTTCTGTTGCTCTGGTCGCTGTTGCCTCCTATGCCGTTCCGACTCTGTTTGGTGTTCTTGTATGGGGAGGCACCACTTTATCTGGGGGCGCTTTCGCTACGGTCAGCATTGTTGCACAGTTTATCGTTGCCGCGCTCCTTATACTTGCACCAACGCTACTTCTTGGGGCGACCTACCCCTATGCTGTGCGCGCGTATACTGGACCGGTTGAAGGTGTCGCGGCGGGCACCGGACGAATTTTTGCCGCTAACACAGCGGGTTCCATGGTAGGTGCACTGCTTGGCGGATTCGTTATATTGCCGTTGGCTGGCGCTCGAGGTGGCATGCTGACGGTTGCCCTAATCTTTGTCCTAAACGGTGCCATCTTGATCGCAACAGAACTTGCGCGCGGCCAAGTCTACGTCTTGAGGAAACCGGTTTACACGTTCATTCTCTCGGCAACGGCTGCATTTATCGTGTTAGCAGCTATCCTGCCCCGTCAGACAGTTATCAATTACAACCTACAGCGATCATCAACACCGGACGTCGTCTACCATGGTGACGGTGTAACTAACTCCATTGACATTGTAAGAAGTGACGATGGCAAGACAATTATGATGATAAATGGCAACATCGAATCGGACACGCGTTCATACAACGCCGGCACTTCATACTTAAGGGACACCTCCCATTGCTTCTCCATTCGAATCCGGAAGACGTGGCTGTGGTCGGCCTCGGCCTCGGCATTACGTTAACGGCAACCACGCGTCATCCGGGCGTTGAAAACATTCGATTGATCGAACTGAGTCCGGAAATGGTGGACGCCCACGATCACCTTCACACCATTACTGATGACGTATTGAATAACCCATTGGTCAATCTTCTTATCGATGACGGTAGGAATTTTATGACGATGTCCGACGAGATGTTTGACGTAATCACGGCAGACCCGGTTCATCCCCGTATTTCTGGAGTTGGGTACCTGTTTACGAGAGAGTATTACGAAACGATAAGGTCGCGACTGCGTCCAGGAGGGATCGTCGTGCAATGGATGCCCATGTACAACATTTCGCCAGCGTCTTTTGATGCCGCTTTCCGCACGTTTACTAAAGTGTTTCCTCATGCGACGTTTTGGTATGTGCGCGGCCATGGGCTCTTTGTTGCGACCGATACTCCTTTCTCAGTCGATTGCCGTAACCTGACCGATGATTTCTTTAACCTGGATGTCAAATCAGACTTCGCATCTGTTGAAATCGGTTCACCGGAGGAATTGATGGGTTTTTTGTTGATGGATCAGACCCATATAGAAGAATACTTGCAAAGAAATTCGAACGAGCAAATCGTTACAGACGATAATGCATATTTGGAATATCAAACACCATTTGAATTCATGGGGCGCACGGAACACATTATCCAGAATCTAATCGACCATGCTGGCTGGGCCAAAGACAGAATTTTTGGAACCGGGTGTGATTCTAAATTCCGCGACAAGGCGCGCACGTTTTTTGAATCACGATTATCGTCAATCGTACCCGAGCTTAGTGAACCGATTCGTTAGGCAAGCGTAGTCTTATCGTGGGGTAAGGCCAGTTAACGCGAGGTTTGCATGAGCCGAGCCGCGTACCCGGATATGCTTGGCAATACGTCTCTGTCGAGCCATGCAGAGATGCAATCCACGTAGTGCAGGTGTAGCTTTTGGTTCGGGTGATCGTTTCCGGCGAGCAGGTAACCTCGCGGGTCAAGTCGGTCGGGGCCGCTACAATCTATGTAAGGCATACCTGAATCCTTGAGGACCTTACCGGTTGTTCGCGAGTCATCGGCCACGACAACCATGGCCAATGTCATATCCCGTTTAGATGCAAATTCCTGAAAGTTCCGGATTACTTGGCGTGACACCTCAATGCCCTGTGAAGCGGTGTCGTACGCGAAGTGTCGAATCCAAACATCGTGGGCCGCGGTGAGAACGGCAGACTGCAATTCCATGGGCCAGAAATTGATAACACGAAATGGACGAAAAACCAGATCCGTGTTTTCCATCCGGAAGTGGGGTGGTGAAACGTATCTCCCTTGCGGGTCAGTGATAGAAAATACCCAGGACTGGTGCGAGACGTTGCGAATGATATGACTTCCTGCGAAAGCCAGGATGACCAATTTGGGCTTACGCCCTGGTGGATAGAAGTTATCGTAGGCCTGCTGGGCGAGCATGGTGGCTTGAACTGTACCGTATCCGCCTGTTCCAAAATTCTCAATCCACAGCTCGGGATAGCGTTCAGCCAGGAGGTACGGAAACGACTCTCCATCCCGTACACCGTAGGATTGGGCTACGCTACCGCCGACGATCATCACTGGTGTTTGATGTCCTTGTGGAATTTCCGGTGACGGGCGCGAGGCGCGCCGACTGTAGTCCCAGAATGTCATGGGTGCGGAGTCGGCGCCAATGGCCAAAGAGACACCGGGCCGGTTAATCCAGCCCAGGTCCGGTTCCGGCACGGACCACGTGGTATCCACGTCGGGGATAAAGTAGGCGTTGACCTGAGGCACACGGGCCACAAAGCCCATGACGCGTAATCCCGATTCCATCATTAGACAACAAACGCTGACAACGCTGACAAGAAGCAGACTGTTTTTCATAACCGTTGAGAATGACTCACAACGATGCTGTAAGTCGATGCATGGCGTGTGACTTTCGCTTGTTGTCGTCTTTGAAAGGGCACTGTCAGAGTAAAAGAGCTTGAGCTGAAAAGTAAGGTCTCCTAGCCTCCGTTGATGCAAAATCTTTTCCGTTATTTTAATAGTTCGCCTGAGGTCATCCGCAGCGCTGTGATGCTGTATGTCCGTTATCCCTTGTCGCTGAGACAGGTTGAAGATCTCTTGTTTGAGCGCGGCATCGACATTTGCCATGAGACCGTGCGGTACTGGTGGAACCGCTTTGGCCCGTTGTTTGCCTCTGAGATCCGGAAGAGGCGGATAGACCGGCGCAACTGGTCGAACTGGCGCTGGCATCTTGATGAGGTGTTCGTCCGCATCAATGGCGAAACACATTATCTATGGCGTGCCGTTGACCATGAAGGCGAAGCTCTTGAGGTCTATGCCACGAAACGGCGGGATCGTGAAGCCGCGCTTGAGTTTCTGAAGCAGGCTATGAAGCGTTATGGCCGGCCGGCCACGATCGTCACGGACAGGTTACAGTCATACCGGGCAGCGATGAAGGTGATCGGCAACGAGGGTTGCCAAGAGACCAGGCGCTGGCTCAACAACCGGACGGAAACCTCACATCAACTCTTTCGAAGACGGTGTGGACTGGTACCGGTAAAATGGAGAGTGCCTTCTGTTAAATTTAAACTCAACAGGAGGCCCATATGGGTATCGGAAGAACTGAGGAATTTCGTTCTGAAGCCGTTCGGATTGCATTGACGAGCGGGCTATCACACAAGCAAGTTGCCGCCGATCTTGGCATTGGTCTGTCTACATTAGGCAAGTGGATTACCAGTCATAAGCACACTGAGCTGCTGTCCGGCCCTCATAATGATAAAGACAAGGAATTGGCTCGCCTTTGCAAGGAGAACAGGACATTGCGTGAGGAGCGGGACATTTTAAAAAAAGCGACGGCCTTCTTCGCGAGCCAAAGCCGATGAGGTTTCATTTCATCGCAAAGGAGAAGGCCAATTTTTCAATCTGCAGGATGTGCAAAGTCCTGAGGGTCAGTGAAAGCGGCTACTACGCTTGGGTGTCTCGCCCTGCCAGTCAGCGCCAACGCGACGACAGGGTCTATTTGGCCCATATTCGTGCCGAACATGCCCGTAATTATCGGGCCTATGGTCGCAAGCGAATGACTGATGAACTCAGGGATCAAGGCATCGTCATTGGTGAACGCCGGGTCGGGCGGTTGATGCGGGAGAACGATATTGGCATCGTCAGAACTCATAAATTCAAACGCACGACAAACAGTAATCACAACCACAACATAGCTCCCAACCTTCTGGATGGAGATTTTCAGGCCACGGGACCAAACCAGAAATGGGCCGGTGATATCAGCTATCTCTGGACGGCAGAGGGCTGGCTGTATCTTGCGGTGATCATCGATTTGTATTCACGCCGTGTCATTGGCTGGGCCGTCAGCGACAGGCTCAAACGGGATTTGCCGATCAAGGCTCTGAAAAGGGCCATTGCATTGGGGATTATCCACACTACTTGACGTCCACTCCTAGCGGAGGCAGGGTGCGGGGGTGGAAGCCGTCGCCTTATGGTTGCTCGAGAATCTCTACAACCGATTTGTTGGGGGGCCTGCCCGGATGATCCTGGGCCGGATACTAGGTGGTAGGTATCGCTCGCTTCGCGATGACCTTGAGGCGCTAAAGCGCAATCCAGGCAACGGAGAGGCTGCGGCCCGTTTGATCGTCCGCGTTCAGCCTTTCGAGAAGTCGGTGTCCATATTCAACGACTTCAAGTTGGCGACCAGGCGTATAGCAGAAGTTCGCCTCTATGTTGCTATATTTAATCGACTCCACACCGAAGGTATGACGCCCGCCACGGTCGAATACTTGAAGTGCGAGAATAACGAGAATGATTACGAGTGGGCTATTCAAGAGATAATAGATGAGGCGGCCAAGAAAGTGCCGGGTTTACCGGCCGCTCTAGAACGCGATGCCACTGATAGATTAAATTCCTTACAGTACCAAAAGGATGAGGAAGGTGGCTGAGCCTAACTGGGAGAGTCGCACTTACGACGTTATTTGACTGACGTGGGGCGAGGACGAAGGAGCACAAAATGACGAATGAAGAAACAGATTCTGGCGCAATGCGCTTGATAAGAAAATATTCTGATGTCAAGCGGAGAAAAGCTTGTGTGAGTGACCGGCTTCACGAACTGACTCGTGGTGCTGAATCGGCCGCAATGTCTCTCAGGAACGCGAACTTAGGAGACTACGAGAAAACGAAAGCTGAGTTTGATACCGTTGATTGGCAAAACATCAGCAATACTCTTGGTGAGTTGGTAGAATTGAAGATCGAGAGAGAACGAATAGAGGGCTGCCTTCGCGAGGCTGGATTGGATGGCTTGTTACCATGAAAGCGACGATTAAACGCGACCGCGATCTTGTTGGTGCGACGCCGGAAACACTGGCCCGTGCCCTATTACGGCAGCCAGACCTAGGCCCGCGCCCCACTAGCAAGGCCGTTGTCAGCGATAAGGTCTCTGTAAAGAAGGTTGCGACCGACAAGCCGGGCCACGGTGGTTCGCATCTGCGCGAGCGTTCCTGACCTGCGGATGTTATGTTTTGCAGAGAACTCCTGGACGTAGCGGTCTAGATGTTTAGGGCTGATCTTATGGAACGTTCCCTTATGCGCTCTCTTGAGCATCGACCAGAAGCTTTCAATGCCGTTGGTGTGGGCCATACCGTCCACGTATTCTGCGACAGAGTGTTTTACGGTTTCATGGTCGAACGGCATCCCCTTGTAGGAGCCATGATCGTCTGTATAGACCTTGGCGTCTGGGACAGCGTTAGCCGTGACAAATTCATGCAACGTTATGGCGTCTGTATCCTCTACAACACGCGCCGTAACCTTATTACTACCTCTGTCTTTCATACCAATCACGGCCGTCTTTCCGATCGCGCCACGGCCAGTGTCAAACTTTTCTTTGCGCTTTGCTTTGCTCATATTCTTACGTTTGCCGCCAATATAGGTTTCATCCACCTCGACAGGACCAGTGAACTGGCCGCCGGTCTTTGTCGCCCACGCTTCCCGAATTCGGTGGAGCATGAACCATGCCGTCGATTGGTTTACACCGATATCGCGGGCCAACTTCATGCTGGCAACACTCTTGAGACTTGTAAGGCACAAATAAATGGCAATGGCCCACTTGCGGAGCGGGACATTGGACCGCGCAATCGGCGTACCAGTGCGGACACTGAAATACGATCTGCAATCAGTGCACCAGTACGGCATAGGCTTGGCGTTCGGTACTTCTTTCGTTCGCGTACTGCCACACTTCCCGCAGCTGCGCTCGCCTTGCCAGAACACGTCCTCAAACCACTTGGTAGCCGCTTCCTCAGTCGGGAACATGTCCATCAACTCAACGATGGTAATTCCTTCGCGGTAAGTTTTCCTTGGTGTTTTTTTGCCCATTTCCACTCCCAATGTCGTGACAGGAGTATACCTAGGGAGACCGAGAATGTCAAGTAGTATGGATAATCCCCATTGCATTGCGACAACCGCCACCAGGGGTCATTCATCATTCTGATCGTGGCTCGCAGTATTGCTCCAACGATTACCGGAAACTTCTCAAAGACCACGGCTTTCTCTCTTCGATGTCTGGCAAAGGGAATTGCTATGGCAATGCGACTGTAGAAACGTTCTTCAAATCATTGAAAGCAGAATTAATATGGAGGGAACACTATGAAACCAGGGAACAGGCACAAAACGCCCTGTTCCATTATATCAATGGATTTTATAATCCGCGTCGTCGCCATTCATATCTGGGCAGCATCAGTCCGGTGAAGTGCGAAAGTATGGCGGCTTAGGTGAGAAGGTAACTCTCCACTTTTGCGGTGCAGGTCCAATGTGTTTCGCCATTGATGCGGACGAACACCTCATCAAGATGCCAGCGCCAGTTCGACCAGTTGCGCCGGTCTATCCGCTTCTTCTAGATCTCGGCGGCAAACAATGGACCAAAGCGGTTCCACCAGTACCGCACGGTTTCATAACAGATGGCGATGCCGCGCTCAAACAGGAGATCTTCAACCTGTCTCAGCGACAAGGGATAACGGACATACAGCATCACAGCGCTGCGGATGACCTCGGGCGAGCTATTGAAATAACGGAAGGGATTGTGCATCGCCGGAGGCTAGGGGACCTTACTTTTCAGCTCAAGCCGATTTAGTCTGACAATGCCATCCCATAACCCCGCCGTCATCATGGATAAATCCAGATCAAGTGGTACAATTATAGGGGCCAGGACATTAGCCTTTCATTGCGGCACTTGAATCCACGGGACGGCGGAGCCGGGAAGCATTGTGGTTGGGAGCACTCCGTTCCACTTCTCGGCGGCGACAAGCCCGACAAGCTGGGGATTATTCTGTAGCGCTTGCCCGCGGGCATCGATGGCTGCCGCCTCCGCGTTACCAGCAAGGCGAACTCTCTCTGCCGCTGCCGTTGCTCGAATGACAACGATCTCGGCTTCAACTTGTTCGCGCAGGGCATTCTGCTGAAGTCGTTGGACTTCGACCTCAGCCAGCATGCGCTGTTCAACACTGTTTTCGTAGGCATCAGAGAAGTCGATGTTTTCAATTTGAACCCTCTCGATGACGAGTGGCCCATCGATGTTGTCTCTGATCGCTTGTTCGACTTCTAAATTAAGTCGTGCACGCTCCTGCACCGCTGCCACTGCGTTGAATTGTCCGAACACATTGCGCACCTGCTCATTGGCGGTGGGCAGTACAAGACGGTTGAGCATATTTCCGATGGATTGATATTCGCCATAGAGCGCCATCGGGTCCGTCACGCGGTAATTCACGCTTACGGCAATATTAGCAGGCTGTTGGTCTCGGCTGTACGTTGCCATTGCCGTTTGGTCGGCCCAGCGGGTGACATGCGTCTGAACGCTGATTGTCTGAACAGTGTCAATGAACGGTACTTTGAAGTGCAAGCCAGGATCGGAAAGAGATTTGACTGCGCCATTGCGCAAGAGAACGCCACGCTCCGTCTGATCGACGGTGTACCAAGAAAATGATACGACGAACAGTAACAGTAGCAAACCGATGCCGGCCGCGACCAATTGTGCCATATGCTGAGGGTTCATTTAATTGCCTTTCGCGTTATAAGTTTTTCTGCGTGGCTCGCGGCTTCCTCTGCGTTTCATCAACGTGCCACCCAGTCGATGATGGAATAGACACTTGCAGCGGCATTGTCACGGCATTGTCAGACTAAATCGGCTTGAGCTTGGAATTAAGGTCTCCTGGCCTCCGGCGATGCACAATCCCTTCCGCTATTTCAACAGGGCATTGTCAGACTAACAATGCCGACGACGCTCCTGCACGTAATCCTTGACGATGGTTTGCCCGCCGTCGAAGCCGTGCTCTTTGCAAAGACGATCGAATATCCTCTTCGACGTATGGCGTTGCTTCCTGGGAACCGTCTCATCGTCCTCAAGAATGTGATCTATAATGCTCGTGAATGGGTCCAGCTTCGGTCGCTTCGGCAGCTGACCGCGCCGATATCCCGGCGGCACGGAGTGCGCCAGCATTTTCTTTACAGTATCTCGGGAAATACCAAACCTACGGGCCGCCTCTCGCTGGCTCAGCCCATCAACATGGCACGCAAGCCGGACTCGTCTATAAAGCTCCACGGTGTGCATGGACTGGTACCGGTAAAATGGAGAGTGCCTTCTGTTAAAGTTTAAACTCAACAGGAGGCCCATATGGGTATCGGAAGAACTGAGGAATTTCGTTCTGAAGCCGTTCGGATTGCATTGACGAGCGGGCTATCACACAAGCAAGTTGCCGCCGATCTTGGCATTGGCCTGTCTACATTAGGCAAGTGGATTACCAGTCATAAGCACACTGAGCTGCTGTCCGGCCCTCATAATGATAAAGACAAGGAATTGGCTCGCCTTTGCAAGGAGAACAGGACATTGCGTGAGGAGCGGGACATTCTAAAAAAAGCGACGGCCTTCTTCGCGAGCCAAAGCCGATGAGGTTTCATTTCATCGCAAAGGAGAAGGCCAATTTTTCAATCTGCAGGATGTGCAAAGTCCTGAGGGTCAGTGAAAGCGGCCACTACGCTTGGGTGTCTCGCCCTGCCAGTCAGCGCCAACGCGACGACAGGGTCTATTTGGCCCATATTCGTGCCGAACATGCCCGTAATTATCGGGCCTATGGTCGCAAGCGAATGACTGATGAACTCAGGGATCAAGGCATCGTCATTGGTGAACGCCGGGTCGGGCGGTTGATGCGGGAGAACGATATTCGCATCGTCAGAACTCATAAATTCAAACGCACGACAAACAGTAATCACAACCACAACATAGCTCCCAACCTTCTGGATGGAGATTTTCAGGCCACGGGACCAAACCAGAAATGGGCCGGTGATATCAGCTATCTCTGGACGGCAGAGGGCTGGCTGTATCTTGCGGTGATCATCGATTTGTATTCACGCCGTGTCATTGGCTGGGCCGTCAGCGACAGGCTCAAACGGGATTTGCCGATCAAGGCTCTGAAAAGGGCCATTGCATTGCGACAACCGCCACCAGGGGTCATTCATCATTCTGATCGTGGCTCGCAGTATTGCTCCAACGATTACCGGAAACTTCTCAAAGACCACGGCTTTCTCTCTTCGATGTCTGGCAAAGGGAATTGCTATGGCAATGCGACTGTAGAAACGTTCTTCAAATCATTGAAAGCAGAATTAATATGGAGGGAACACTATGAAACCAGGGAACAGGCACAAAACGCCCTGTTCCATTATATCAATGGATTTTATAATCCGCGTCGTCGCCATTCATATCTGGGCAGCATCAGTCCGGTGAAGTGCGAAAGTATGGCGGCTTAGGTGAGAAGGTAACTCTCCACTTTTGCGGTGCAGGTCCAAGTTGGTTTGGCGATGGGATGAGCGTGTGCCGCCTGGCGGCGGGAGTCAAGCGGTGGTGGGGTAGGGTGAACGTGCCGCAATCAACGGGTGGTGGTGTGGTAAAGTCAAGGGTGGTCAATAAACAGGATAAAACTACGGGCAGGAATTCTAGGCGCCTATGCAAGACGATCCACGACGAGAACACAGGGCGTATGAAGATGAGGATTCAATACCTCAAGGAATATGATCTCGATAAGGGGCCAGAACTCGCGAAGGAGTCACTGCTCTCTCCGCTATTGTCGACGTTATTCCCAATAAAGGCAGGCGCCCGCCAGGAGTAAGACGAAAGCGTCACCCAAGAGCTGTAATGAAGGCCTGTGCTTCGACCCGGGCGCGGGAAACGGCAACCAGAGCCGAGTTAATGGAAAGAGCCGAACTGCTTGCCAAAGCCGTGGTCAGAGGCGGATCACCGAAGCGTTAAAAACCAAAGTTGGAGAAACCCAACATGTCAGCCGCTCAGCAGCCTTTGGGCGCTATCGTATATAGTTCCTAGTGGTTTATCTCGGCAGCGCGGACCTGCGAACAGCCCGTTCGAGCTCTGCCACGGGGACGTGTGAGGACGCCGCGTCAGTGCATTTTAGGGCCGTCATACACAACCCGCTCGTTGGGAGCCGGTCACGGCACTCCAGCGTAACACTCCAACACCGACCCCACACGTACTTCTCCCGGCGCTGCATAGGGCTTTGAAAGGGAGAATGTCGCACCCCTAAGCACTCCCGCACGGGTAACCGTCATTGGTCATTACCGTCTTCTGTGTCCGATTGCTCGAAAGCTTTGCCGAATAATGGTGTTGGGGAAGGCGCATCCGTCACAACGTCACAACCGTTGGCAGCTGCGGGTTTCCGCGATTTCGTATCCGTCACAGGGTTGGGGTTTGTGACGGATAGAGAATCGCTGTGACCGTTGCCTGATAAGCGTTGTGACGTTTGACGGATAGAGATGGTGTATCTTGGATTGAATAGTCCTTCCACACCTTACGGAAACAACGCGTTTGCAATCCTTCGCAGCTCCACCAGCCGTAGCGATAACTTCAAAGCAAATTGTGCCCGGTACTATGCCGAACGGCTTGAGCAAGATGGCTAAGGTGAGGTGTTAACAGCGGCGCAAAAATGTACCCCCGTTTGTCGGTAGCGTGTCCGGGTAGCCCACGGGCGGGCCCCACGCGTGGGTAGGGCCCGTGGGCCCACGCGGGCAAGCGGGGAGCACGACTATTCGGAAGAGCACCGGTCCTTAGCTCTGCTAGAGCCGGTAGCTATCGCCTGCAATTTCAAAGATGTTAAGCAAGGTGAGTCAGGAGACCGAGCAGGTCACCTATCAGTCGGGCTCGACCTCGACCAAGTCGTAGACATCCGGGTGGCTCTGAGCCATGCGCTGTGCTTTATCGTAATCGGTGATCAGTTTTATGTCACCGTGGCCGTGCCAAATGAGGCCGGTTCTGTACAAACGGTCTTCGTACTTGGAGCACCGGCCGACGTAGCGTATCCCTACCGCGGGCTGGGTTGACTCAGGTGTTTGGGGCGGCTCGACCGAGACCATCGCCGGAACACCATTCACCGCACCGCATACCGGGCAAGGCCTGCTTGCTGAAGCTGCCAAGCGATACATCCATGGGCCTTGATACCCGTTGCGCCGTTTCTCGATGTGACCAGTTTGTTGCAACCATCTGCGTGCCTTTTTCAACGCAGCGCGGCTCACACCGCTGCGCGAACGCGCCGCCTCAATCTTACGAGCTAATACCCAACCGGCGGCGTCCCCATGGTTCTCCCCCAACCGTACCAGCAGCCACGCGGTCGCCCGTTCAAACGGGGTGCGCGTGCCTCCCCGATTAGACAACGCCATTATTTCGGCACGTTTCACTAATAGTTCTCCAATGGTGGCCCTTCTAGGGATGGTGTCAGTCTCTGTCCGACCGCTCACACGCGAGGATCCAGGTGTAATTTAATCTCCATTTTCTGGTGCGGTAGAGGTCATTATCAGCACCAGACCCTCTTTGTCTTGGTCGATCTAGGATTCTGCCGGCCTTAGCGCACATTCGATTAGGTTTAGTCGTCGGTTCAACGATTAAGCATTTCGGTACAACTTCCTGGCTTTCTGCACGCCTGCACCAGCTCGCTCGGTCACTTCCCCCATGGTTGGTGCTTTACTTCGCTAAAGCGACCTGCTGTCGGGTCCGTACAGATGCGGAACATGGTGATAACCTCTGGCTATATAAAGTCCAATTTATCCGTCACAACGTCACAACCGTTATCAGTCGGGGCTTTCCGCGTTTTCCTATCCGTCACAGAGTTTCGGTTTGTGACGGATAGAGAATCGCTGCAACCGTTGTCAGGTAAGGGTTGTGACGGTGTGACGGATGGAGATGGAGTCTCTTCTATGGAATAGTTCCTCCACACGTTAACGAAGGCACTGCGTTTGTAACCCTTCGCGGTTCCGCTACCCGTGGCGGCCCCATCGGCACGGATTGTGCCGGGCGCGATAACGAACGGCTTGAGCAAGTTGGCCAGTCCGCGCGGGGTTAATTTACTTCCGCTCCTCCATTCCGGCCATGGACGGTCCTCCATCGCGTTGAGCTCTTTCAGAATGATAATCCGTAGTCAGGGATTCGCGGTTACCGGCATCGCGGAACACCTTATGGATATCCGCAAGGAGCGTTTCCCTCGCGCCGGTTTCATCTTTTGTACCGGCGCTGATCGATTCCGCTGTGAGCCAGGCGCGCCCGCCCTCGCCAGCCCATGTCCCACCAGCGCAATCGGCGATGGCCAACAGGGCTTCCCAAGCGTCTCGGGCGCGGTCATGCAGGCAGGGCGGAAATACCACTTCACTGCGCCGTGTCAGGATACGATCGGTGTTGTCGCTGACCAATCGAGCAAGCTTCCGTCGCATGCCCTCAATGCACTTTCGGTCGCGGTCGCGCCAGTGTGGCAGGTCGCCGAGATTTGGAGGCCGCCGCTCCATCTGGATCACAAGCGAGCGGTCACGCACGGTGTCATGCAAGCCTCCGATGCCTGAAATAGCTTTTGGGCACCAAGGATTGAACCATCGGGGTTCGTGATCTTCGCCGACGCAACGAATCACACCGCCAGAGTCGCGGCGTTGGGAGCCGTTTAAAATGCCGCGCAGCTCGGGATTGTCGCCAAAATAGGTGTCGACCTCATCAAGCAAAAGGGTTGGCACGTAGCGCTCAATAGTCCGGAACAATGCTGCTGAAGTGATGTGTCCGCTCACAGGCCTGGGACGAATGACCAGCGTGGCGAGTACTTCCATCAAGAGACTTTTTCCGCATCGCTTAGTAGCAGACGTGATGTTAAGAAAAGTCGATATCTCAAGCCTGTCATGTAGCCACGTGTGGACGACCCACAGCGCCACGGCATCGGCCGTGGGTTCGGGCATATGGACGTATAGTCGGATTAACGCAGCGACTTCATCGAGCAAGGCCGCACCGTTCACCGGCTCAGGCCACGGTTCTGGGTCCTGCCATTCAAGAGCCTGACCTTGAAGGTCATTTTCCTTACCACCGGTTTGCCGACCTATCGCCTTGTCCAGGTCTTGGATTAGAACATCCTTACACTCCCGCTTGATGCGGGCGCGCAGATTTGCCCATTGATCGGGTTTGTCACGTTTCAGGTCCGCCAGTCGTTTTAGATTTTTGTCCTTAAACAACACACCAGGCTTATCATTGGCCTCAGCGATAAGGCTTGACCGTTCGCTTTCGTTGCTTCCTTCGGGAGATTGAGGCGGCGACGGTTCGGGCGATCCGTCGCCCATCTCTTCGGGTTCG
This sequence comes from Rhodospirillaceae bacterium, assembly GCA_963662375.2. Lineage (GTDB taxonomy): Bacteria > Pseudomonadota > Alphaproteobacteria > Rhodospirillales > Rhodospirillaceae > UBA11612. Next base: position 57,422 of record CAXXRP010000010.1, on the reverse strand, counting down.
TATGTTTGTACGTGCTTCTCGAGCCAAGCGTTGACATCGTGCTTCGCCTCGATCTCGTCGGCGATATCCGAGCCGCCGGGAGCGATGGGCGGTAGGACAAGACGTATATCTGGACAATGCCGATGCAGTTGAGCGGCAAGTGCCTGCATGACCTTGTGGCCGGCTTCATCCCCGTCCGCGATCAGAATCAAGGGCCTGCCGTGAAGTGGCGACCAGTCAGTCTTCTGCCAGGCGTTTGTTCCACCGGCCCAAGTGATAGGAAACTCCTCAGTGAGTTTTTTGAGCATTGCCTCGACGCATTTCTCACCCTCGACGACCATGACCGGGTGCCTCGGGTCGCGCCCAAGCAGTTCAGGCAGGCGATAGAGCGGCCTGAGTCCGTCGATCTTCAAAGATTTTATCCAGCCTTTCTTGCCATTCTCGGCCTGGATTGGGATGTATTGACCGAAGAACTTATCGCCGTTTTTTTCATAGCGTTGGACCACAAAGCGGAGTTCACTCTCGACATCGTGGTACTCGTAGCGCCCATTGTGGTGCGGCGGCAATTCCTCGATGAAACTGGAAGCGCTTCCGGACGCCGTCACGGCCAGCGTCCTTTTGTCGCTGCCGAGTGGTCGAACGTGGCCGGCTCTGCGGCGCGGACGCTCATGACGGCATACCGAGCATGTCGGCCAGGGCACGCGCCGCATCGGATTGCGACTGCCCGAACAGATATGCGGCCAGAGACACCGGATCTCCTCCCCTTGCGTCCGTTAAGGCGAAATCAGCCCATCGTCCCGTCCGCAGGTTGACTCGGAAGGATCCCGGACGACGGTCCACTCGGCGGGGGTTTCGGGTTACCCACTCGCAGCCCTGCTGTCGTCCATCCGGGAGCCAGCGGGCAACCAACGCCGGCAGCACCCGGAGTGCTGCTTTGTTGATGGCGGAGAAGTCGGGGAAGCCTTGACGCTCGGTGACGGTGTGGGCTTCTACCGTGGCGTTTCCGGGTTGCTTGCCACCCACATCACAACGCCTGTCTCGACCATAACCGGCCGGGCGCGTACTTTTGCGTGCCATGGCATCATGCCGTGCGCTGTCGAGCGTTTAGCCAGGTCTCAATCTCGGACTGGCGCCAGCCAACCATATTGGAGCCCAGCTTGAGCGAGCGGGGGAACGGATCGGTCTTGCGGCCCATGAAGACGTAGATGCGCGACCGGCTGATGCCTGTCATCTTCACAACGGTAGGTAGACGAAGAATTTGTTCTTCAGACATTTGTTTTGCTCCTTTTCCTATGAGACGGGACAAACCTCGTCAGGTCGGAAAAACACTACGGAGCGCGTGCGGTAAAATCTGAAGTAAAGATTCTCACGCGCGAAATAGTTTAATGCCTGGAGCTAAGGTCGTGCGGAGCAAAACGATGCAAATGAACATCCGCAATCATACGGAGCGTTTGCTTTACAGCGTTATCGCGACCGTTTGAATCGATTTGGATTTCCCTTAAGGGTTAATAAGTGATTCCTCTTTTTTTGTAGGACTGATTATCAGCAATAGCCTTTCCATGGATCTTAGGGTCCCCTCTTTGACAGCGGGTGATGGGAGGCTATGCGCTATGGCGGCGGACCGTGCGTTGCTGCCACCCTACGATCTAACTTGAACCCCAGCGAGATGGTCTCCTCAAAGCTCAAGGCTTTTCTCCGCCGCATAGGGGCGCGAACGTTGGGGCAACTTATCGAAGAAATCAGCGAAATTTACGGTCTGGCACACGGGACGAATTCAGGAACTTCTTCGGAGTCGCAGCCGGTCCTGTCGATACCAGGTGACTTCGGGATAGTCTCCAAACCCTGGGGCGAGAAGAGCCCACCCGTTGAGTGTGGTTCCTCGTTCGGTCGGACTAAACTTGAGTATCGTTGGCAAGCGTTCCAAATCATATTGTAGGTTGGAGGATGGCAATCTAGGTGTTTTTTGCAGAGGTCTTCGAGCACTTCAAGCACAGCACGACAGATTGTGTGGTCTTTCCTAAATTCCTCTTCCATTGAGTAGGCGCGTCCGACCCGCAACTCCTGCGGCCCTAGCCGAACATGTTGCATAAAGTTCGCAGAACCAATCAGGATGGCGATTACTCGGTTACGCATGTCCGTCCAATGTTGTAAAGTCTTGCTCGGTCCCCGCTTCATAGACGGTGGATTCCCGGGGTTTTCGGCCCACTTCTTCAAGACAATGGGCATCGGCTTACCCGCTTCATGATATAGGCCAACGGCACGCTTCAGCGCCGGGCGGACGTGAGCCCCTGGGCTTCCCTTTCTATCAACGAATGGCATTCCTGTTCGGCTGAAGAAGGGGAAGAAGGGAACGAAGGATCGCCTTTTAGACAGAATTCTGCGTTGTTCTGAACCATGTCTGCGAATAAGGCGTCTTGTTGTTCTTGATTGCGACTCCCATAACGTAACGCAATTGAAAGATCGCGCAGGAGTTCCGGGTCTGAAAATACGTGGCGGTGCACAAGATCCTTGATCTTCTGGAAGGCTTTCTCTTTCAATTCGCGCTTCTCAATTGCTTGTTCCTCACGCTTACGCATTTGCTTGGCTCCTCTGTCGGATCATCGGAATGACCGTTGTTTCACGGCTGTCGGTTAGGTATTCGGCCCATTGCTCCATCAGCTTGGAGCGCCGTTCGAAAAGGTCGGAACGCGCATAAGCCGCCTCCACTTTGTTAGAGACCGCATGGGCCAGTGCCGCCTCCATGACAGCGCGAGGCGCATTGGTGCATTCAGCCGCCCAATCGCGGAAACTCGAACGGAATCCGTGCGGCACGGCGTCCAGGCTGAGATCACGCATCAGTTTGGACAACGTCATATCGGACAGCGGCTTGCCGGGCCGAGTTCCGGGAAAAACAAGACCGCTTCCGTCCCCAAGCTGCTGTGCTTCTGCCAGTATCTCCAGCGCCCGTGCACACAGTGGGACACGGTGTTCGCGCCCGGCTTTCATCCGCTCAGCAGGAATGGTCCAAATTGCCGCGTTTGTGTCGACTTCGCTCCACGTCATGAGCCGGACCTCGCCGGACCGTGCAGCGGTCAGGATCAGGAACTCGAAGGCCAGCTTGACAGCCGCACCGCTACCGGACGTGCGAACGGCCTTTATGGCGCCGGCGACTTCGCTATGCGGTAGGGCTCGATGATGGAGCTTGCCTTTGCCATTCTGCTTGGGAAGCACAGCGCCGATGGCGTCACCGCATGGGTTGTCCTGCCTGAAGCCTTGGGCCACGGCCCATTTCATGACCGTCGAGATGCGTTGGCGCACCCGGCGCGCGGTTTCCGGTTTCTCGTGCCAGATCGGCATGAGCACGTTGAGGACATCTGCTGTGTCGATATCCGATACCGGGCGTTTGCCCAGACGAGTGTAGACGTAAGTACGCAGAGTAGCTTCCCACTGTGCGGCGTGCTTGGCGTTACGCCAGCTTGGCCGGTGAAGCTCAATGACGGCCGCTGCAGCAGCCTCCAAGGTTGGTATGCTGGCTTGCCGCCGAAGGTCCATCGGATCGCCGCCAACGCGCGCGTTCTTGCGGTTGGCGAGCGCTTTCTCGCGGGCCTCTGCAAGCGATACTAGCTGCACCCCACCAAGCCCGAGCGTCCGCTGCCGTCCCTGGATCACGAGCCTTTGCTCCCATCGTCGTGCACCGGATGGCTCGATCTTCAGGTAAAGGCCATTGCCGTCGCAGTACCGGCCAGCTTCGGAGGTCTTGCGCACGAAAACCGGCGTCAACCTCTTGTCGGGATGCTTTCCTTTCGGCTTGCGACCAGACGCCATTACATGTACTCCCTATTTAATTCCTTATATTTGATGGGAATGTACGGGAAATCACAAGATGGCGCAAGACGTCGATAGCTTCCTAATCAAGCTTATACAACACTTTTTGGAAAGTCTGGGATGCACTAAGAAAGGATTATGGCGGAGGGAGAGACCGCCATACTATAGTCCGGCGCTGTCCGGTCCAGTCCGTACCCATCCGGCTCAAGTCTACTAATTTAGGAAAGCTACTGGTATCCTGCCCGGGCTCGTTTGCCACAGCCCTCCCCAATCGGGCCGGGTTGGATGGGCACGTGGATGGGTTGACCTTATGTGGGGTTTGGGCAAGAATATTTAGGATTTAGGGAGATATAGGCATTTACGCAACCGGCGTTTTGGCAAAGAAATTGATGCCGAGTTTGGGACTGCTGTCGGGAAGGTGGAGACGACGTAGATTAGAAGATTTGTGTGGCGTGTAGTGTTTTAGAAGGTACATAAAGTCCTAAAGTAAGTGAAACGGGCGGCTGCTTTGAGGGCGGTCGGGCTGTCGTGGGGCTATTTCAAGGGGGATGTCGTGTTGTATTTTCGCAAGGCCGAGAGAATCCATTCGCGTACCGAGCGTTGCCGTGCGGTAACAACCACCGCGGCTAGCGTTGTTGCGCTGCTGGTGGGACTGCCCGGTGCGGGCACCAATGTGGCGATGGCGCAGGATCAGACCGCGCAAGCCCCCGCACTTGAATCGATCATTGTGACCGGCTCGCGCATTGTGCGCGACGGTTTCGAGGCACCGACCCCTGTTTCGGTGCTGAGCGCCGACGATCTCACTATCATCGCAACGCCGAATATCGCCGACGCGGTGAACCGGCTGCCGGCCCTTCAAGGCAGCGTAACTACAACCAACGCAGGGGCAACCGTCAGCTCCGGTACGGGCGGTGTGAATCAGTTGAACCTACGCGCCTTGGCCGCGGTGCGTACTCTGGTGCTCCTGGACGGCAAGCGTGTTGTGGGTGCGACTCTTGCCGGCTTCGATAACAACGGCAGTACGCCGGACGTCAACGGCTTCCCGGGCGGGCTGGTCTCGCGCGTTGACGTGGTGACCGGCGGCGCCTCGGCCGTGTACGGCGCCGACGCCCTGGCCGGTGTCGTGAACTTCATTCTCGACAAGAAATTCACCGGCATTAAGGGCGACATTCAGGGTGGCGTCACGACTTATGGCGACGACGAGAACTACAAATTTAGCTTGACGGCGGGGGGGTCATTTTCCGGCGGTCGCGGCCATGCTCTGTTCTTCGCCGAGCACACCTACTCTGCGGGTATTGACGGTGACGGCAACCGGCCTTGGAACAATCCTCGCAATTCCAGGGCGTCGGTTTTGAATCCGGATTACGCTCCAGGAAGCGGTTTGCCCCAGTATATCATTGCCAAGCATGTTGGTGTTCGGGCTACCGCGGGCGGCGTGATCGTTGCGGATAGCCTCAACGGCGCCGCTTCGCCTTTCCGCGGCATTCAGTTTCTTGAGGGCGGCAAGCAGGCTCCGTTCACTTTCGGAACTAAATCGGGTACTTTCATGATCGGCGGCGACTATGAGCAGTCCAACATCTGGCGCTGGCCGACCTTAGATCTCGAAGTGCAACGCACGAACTTCTTTACGCGCTTTAGCTATGACTTGTTGGATAACGTCAATGCGTACACCGAGCTCTCCTATGCCTACACGCACGCCCGGAACGAATCCCTGGTGCCGAATTTTGAATTTGGTATGAAAGTTTTTAGCGACAACGCGTTTATGCCGGAAGACATCCGGTCGAAAATGGTTGCCGGCGGGATCAGCTCGTTAACAATAGGCCATTTCTTGGCTGCTGGTCCCCGTCTGCCTATTACGCTCTCAGACGGGAGTACGCCGCTTGACATCAAGGCGGATAACGGCCGTACGCAGCGGCGCTATGTCTTTGGCCTTGAAGGCGACTTCGGCTGGCTCTATACGGATTGGAGCTGGGATCTCTATTACGCCAGAAGCACGACCCACAACTCGACCCGCGCGCCGGACAATCTGCAGTCCAGAGGGCCAACATCACCGTTTGATAAGGCGATTGACTCGGTGATTGACCCGGCCACGGGTGCCATTGTTTGCCGTTCGACCCTCACCAGTCCCGGCAACGGATGTATTCCCTACAATCCGTTCGGAATAAACGTGAACGGTGCGCTGGAATACGATTATGTCACCTCAATAGGGACCGCCATGACGGTCTTGTCGCAGGACGTATTCTCGGTCGAGGCGGCTGGCGAACCATTGGAAACCTGGGCCGGTCCGGTCTCTATCGCCTTCGGCGCCGAGCACCGGATTGAGAAAGTCAAGGGTATCGCAAGCGACGACGACCGCAATCGACGCTTCTTCGCCGGCAACTACATACCGACTAACGCCAAGTGGAGCGTGAGCGAAGCTTTCATTGAAGCCGTTGTGCCGCTGGCCAAGGATACAGACTGGGCGGAAACGCTAGATCTCAACGCCGCAGTGCGCGGCGCCCAGTACAGTGAATCCGGTTTTTCGAGCACGTGGAAGGCGGGTGTGACCTACACGCCCCAGACGGATTACACCTTCCGCGTTACCCAGTCGCGCGATATCCGTGCACCGAACCTAGGCGATCTGTTCAACGCAGGCCGCGCGGGCACGGGGCAGATCGTCGACCCGTTCCAGAGTAATTTGATTACTAATGACGTGGTTACGGCCGACGTCGGCAACCCGAATCTGCAGCCCGAAAAGGCGGATACGACGGGTGTTGGCATTGTTTACTCGCCGAGCTGGGCGCCGGGCTTCACGGCATCGCTCGACTACTACCGGATCAACATCAAGGATGCGATCACCATCATAGCCTCGCAGGACACGGTCAATGGTTGCTTCGCTGGCGTTAAGGCGTTCTGTAGCTCCATAGTGCGCATTGGCGGCGGTGATGGCAGCAATGTTACCGGCAATATTAACTACGTTGCCGATTCGCCTCAGAACGTGCTGAAGCAGATGACGGACGGGATCGACTTCGAGTTCGGCTACAACTTCCCGATGGACAGCATTGTTAGTGGCTGGGAAGGCGATATGGCGATCCGCGGTCTAGCAAACTATGTGTTCTCGCTGGACACGACCGAAACCGATCCAGTAACCGGCGCTATAACGTTAATTGAGGGTGCCGGTATCATCGGCGCCGGGGTCTTTGGTCTTGGCGTCGGCCTGGGCACGCCGCACTTCCGCTGGAATACGTCGTTTACTTACTCGCTTGATCAGTTTTCAGGCACGGTGACTTGGCGCGGCAAGGGGTCGGGTGTGTACAGAAACGACTTTATCGTGTGTACGACGTCGTGCCCGGATGCGACGGCCGCCGCACCGACGATCAATGAAAATTCCATTGGCGCGGTCCATGTCTTCGATGCCGCGGTTAACTATTCGATCCTGGATGACCACGCGACTCTGTACGGCGTCGTTCAGAACGTGCTGAACCGTGATCCACCGTTGGTTGCGGCCAACTTTAGAAACGGCTGGTACTCCGGCTTTAATGACGCTGATTACTACAGTCGTATTGGCCGGATGTTCCGGGTCGGCATACGCTTCAACTACTAATATCTAAGTTCTGGTGGAGATTGGGGAGGCTAGGAGAAATCCTAGCCTCCCTTTCTTTTTCTATACCGCCCGGGCTCTCGTAGTCAGGCGCCGCTATATCAGCGCTATCTTGTATAGGGTGGTCGATGAATATGCCCCGCTGGTATTTTCTTGGGTGTGTGTTCTCTTGACAACACGATCTAGAGCGGATGGCTCTATCACAAGACTCAGCGCGTTTTCGGTCGCCGCGCCGCTCAGAACCAGAACCTGATCCCGGCCACAAAAGACACAATGCTTGGGTCTTCACCGGCGGCCCGGTTGAAGTCCGCAGTTGTGCTCACGGCCCGCGACCACGATACGCCGATGTAGGGTGCGAACTCACGCTTGATCTCATAACGCAGCCGCAAGCCGACCTCCGCCGAGGACAGACCCGATCCGATCCCGCGCTCGGGCACATCCTTAAAAGCGACGTTCACCTCCGCGCGTGGTTGCACGATCAAACGCTGGGTAATCAAAAGATCGTATTCCAGTTCAACGCGCGCGGACACGTCGCCCTTGTTGCTGACAAACGCCGCCGCATCCACCTCGATCATGTAGGGGGCTAGTCCCTGCAGGCCGATCACGCCGTAGGTGCGCTCGGGGCCGGGCTCGATATCGTGGCGCACACCCGCCTGAAAGCCGAAGAACGGCGTGAGGGCGCGGCTGTACAGAGCCTGCACCTCGGCGTCCTCGACCTCGCCGCCGTCCAACAGCACGTCGCCTTTGATTTTTACCCAGAGCTTGTGGATATCACCTCCGTACCAGCCCTGTGCGTCCCATAATAAATGCGGGTTACCGTTTCCCGATCCATACTCAAAGCGGTCGCCCTGCACATAAAGGAATTTGTCGGCGCCGTGGTGCATACGCACCATGTGTTGCGCGGTGGCCGTCTGGATGGACTCTTGCGGGCCCCGCATGTCCTGCGTCGGCGTGTCGTATGCCGCCGCGTCAAGCTCATGCACGTGCTGCGCCAGGGCAGGTGCTGTCGTGAATGCTATGGCGCTCACTATAATGAAGGCTAACGCACGCAGCGCGGCGTTCATTGTGGTGTCTCGGTCCCGTGGTCGCCGTGATCCATGGGTTCGTGCTCATCATGCCTGTGTTCGCTCTGCATGCCTTCGCGCACGGAAACCACCCGCATCATGCCCGCGCGCATGTGATAGAGCAGGTGGCAGTGGAACGCCCAGTCACCCAGCGCATCCGCGGTGATGTCCACCGATAGTTTCTCGCCCGGCTTTATGACGATGGTGTGCTTACGCGGCTTGTGAGCATGTTCAGCGGTCACCACCTCGAAAAACATGCCGTGTAGGTGAATGGGATGGGCCATCATGGTGTCGTTGACCATGGTCAGGCGCAGCCGTTCGCCCTGATGGAAGATGATCGGTTCCGTGACTTCCGAGAATTTCACCCCGTCGAACGACCACATGTAGCGTTCCATATTACTGGTCAAGTGCAGTTCCATCTCGCGGCCCGGCGGGCGCTGATCTGGGTTGGGCGCGAGGCTTACAAGATCGGTGTAAATCAGTACCCGGTGCGGCACGTTCTCTAACCCCATCCCGCGCTCACCCAATCGGCTTGTTGGCGCTATGGCCTCATTGACTACCCCCGGTCCACCGGGGTGGTCGTGCTTTTGCATCTCCATCGACGCGCCGGCCATGTCTCCCATTTCCATGCTTCCATGATCCATGCCGTCCATGTTCATGGACTCGTGGTCCATTTTGCGGTGATCCATCTGATCGGCCGTATGATCGTGTGCCGATTTCATCTGCGCCCTGGCGGCCATCTCCATAATGTCCGTTGATCGCTCATGACTTGAATGGTCGTGGCCGGGTTCATCGTGCGCCGCATCACCGTGACCTGGTTCACCATGGCCCGGCTCACTATTGTCCGAATGGTCATGCGCCGTATGGTCGTGTTCGGCCGGCGCAGCCATTTTCATCTCCCGCTTCATGTCCGTGGGCATATCGTGGCCTTCGTGCATGCGCTCCATGGAGTCATGTCCCATCTCGCCGTGATCCATCCCCATATCTTTCATGGTTAACAGCGGGCGTTCGCGCATTGGCGGGACGGGGGCTTCCATGCCGGTCCTAGGCGCGAGGGTCGCGCGGCCGTAGCCGCTGCGGTCCATGGCCTCACACATGATGGTGAAGGCGCGGTCCTCGGTGGGCTGCACGATCACGTCATAGGTTTCGGCAACGCCAATCTGGAACTCGTCGGTCTCGACCGGCCGCACGTCCTGGCCGTCGGCCTGCACCACCGTCATCGGCAGGCCGGGGATGCGCACATTGAAGATGCTCATGGCGGCGGTGTTGATAAACCTTAGGCGTACCCGCTCGCCCGGATTGAACAAGCCTGTCCAGTTGTCACCGGGGCCGTGGCCGTTGACCAGGTAGGCATAGGTTTCTCCGGTGATATCGAGGATGTCCGTGCGCTCCATGCGCATCCGGTCCCACATCATCTTGCCTTCAAACGCTGCGCTGAATCCTTTCTCGCGTACGTCGCGGAAAAAATCGCCGATGGTCAGCTTTTGGTAGTTGAAGCCGTGGCTATGCTTTTTCAATTTTGCGTAAATGCGCTCCGGGTCCTCGAACGTCCAGTCAGACAGTACCACCACGTATTCGCGGTCGAAGGCGACTGGGTCGGGCCCATGCGGCTCGATGATCAATGGGCCGTAATGTCCGGCCTGCTCCTGCAAGCCCGAATGGCTGTGGTACCAATAGGTGCCTGCTTGCTTGACCGGAAATTTATAGGTAAAGGTCTCACCCGGTTTGATCCCCGGAAACGTCACCCCCGGTACGCCGTCCATTTTATAAGGTAGCAAAATACCGTGCCAATGGATCGAGGTATCCTCCTTCAAGTGATTGGTCACCCGCAGGGTCAGCTCATCACCCTCGCGCCAGCGCAGCAGCGGCGCAGGCACCTGTCCGTTCACGGTCATGGCACTGCCGTGCCGTCCGTCGACGGCAAAGGGTGTGCGCGCCACATGCAGATCGAACACGGTGCCCGACAGGGCTGTCAGCCCTGCCATATCGTTAGCCCGCGCGCTGCGTACCCAGGCCGGAAGAGCTAAATCTAGGGCGGCCAGTCCGCCCAAAATCGCGCCGCCTTCCAAAAACGTCCGGCGTGGTAACATAGCGCTCGCCTCCCGCGGGATGGGACCTATACTATATACCCCATAGGGGTATCAGGTCAATTGAACGGCGAGCGCAAAACCATGGATCATACTTTTGGGACACATAAGGACGCGACCCTTAAACGCCTCAGTCGCATCGCCGGGCAGGTGAACGGGGTTGCGCGTATGATCGACGAGGGCCGCTACTGTATTGATGTTCTCAACCAGATCCAGGCGGTCAAGGCGGCTCTGGACAAGGTCGAGGATCAGGTGTTGCATGATCACGCTGCTTCGTGTGTTGAAGCGGCCATAGAAACCAGCGATACCAGCGACCAGCGCGCAAAGTTCAGCGAACTGATTGAGCTGTTCGGTAAAGTTAAACGCTAAGAAGGATTGAGGGTGTCCAGTTCAATTCCCGCGTCCATTGATGAAACCGCCGAGCTGTTGCGCGGCGGCGGCTACGTTGCCGGGCGCGATCTCGCCACGTCACTATTCCTTGCGCTCAAACTCCAGCGCCCTCTGTTCCTGGAAGGCGAATCGGGTGTCGGCAAAACTGAAATCGCCAAAGTGCTTTCCGCCGCCCTCAGCCGCGATCTGTTGCGCCTGCAATGCTACGAGGGTCTCGATGCCGCCGCCGCCGTTTATGAGTGGAATTACCCGCGCCAGATGATGGCCATTCGCCTCGCGGAGGCGGGGGGCAGCAGCCCGTCGGCGAAAGACATTTACACCGAAGACTATCTCATAAAACGTCCACTGCTTACCGCGCTCGAACCGCATACCTCGGGCCCGCCGGTGCTGCTTATTGACGAGCTCGACCGTACCGACGAACCCTGCGAAGCCTTCCTGCTCGAAATTCTCTCGGATTATCAAATCACGATCCCCGAGCTGGGCACGGTGAAGGCGGCTGCGCCGCCTATCGTGGTCATTACGTCAAATCGCACCCGCGAGATTCATGATGCCCTCAAGCGTCGCTGCCTCTATCACTGGGTCGATTACCCGACCGCTGAAAGAGAGCGCGCCATCTTGAAAACGCGCGTACCCGAGGCGGGCGCAGCGCTTGGCGCACAAATCGTTCACTTTGTCCAAGCCATGCGCGGTATGGAGCTGTTCAAGGCACCCGGCATCGCCGAGACCCTCGACTGGTCCCAGGCGCTCCTGGCTATGGGGTCCAAGGAACTGGACGTTGAGACCGTGGGCTCCACACTGGGTGTGGTCCTCAAATATCAGGATGATATTGCCCGCGTGCGCAGTGGACTGGCAGCGCAGGTGGAGCAAGCGAGAGCAGTTGAGTGAACGAGGTCGTTATACGCACGCTCGCCGAAGATGATTTGTTGATTGAACTTATCGCACTGCTGCATGCAGCTTACGCGCGATAGGGTATCTCGGATTCAATTAGACTGCCGTAGATCAATCAAAGGATGTAATCTTCTGAAGAATCTCCGTAAGAGAATGCTACGTAGCCGTCGGTAACAGCTATTTGGTGGGAACGATCCTATATCGCCGGCACTCGTATGGTTGCGCTTGGTATGAGGAGCCGCACCTACCGTTGGTGAGTCAGTTTGGCGCGCTTCCATCTGCTCTGGGCCGTGGATTAGGCGGAAAGCTGATAGCCTTCGTAGAGGCGAGGGCTGTCGCAACCGGTGCGACGGAGATTAGCTCGATACCTCCGAAGGGCGCATCATCTCGTTCAATGGTATCGGCGCCTGGGCAATCGGCAGGTTGACCGCCTCCAGTGGCCGGGCAAGACCTACTCAAGTCTTATTCTGAGTAAGACGATAGACGGGTAGGGCGCGGCTTACAGTTTTTTTTAGCCGCAGGCGCAGAGCGTTGCCGATGACGCTAACCGACGAAAGCGCCATCGCCGCTGCCGCGATAATTGGGGAAAGCAAGACCCCAAACGCTGGGTAGAGGATGCCCGCGGCAATCGGTACGCTTGCCGTATTGTAGGCGAAGGCAAAGAATAAATTTTGGCGGATATTGTTCATGGTTACCCTTGCCAATCGCCGCGCCCTTACGATGCCGTTTAAGTCGCCCTTCACGAGTGTTACGCCTGCACTTTCCATCGCAACGTCCGTCCCAGTTCCCATCGCGATGCCGACATCGGCGGCGGCTTCGGCCACTTCTACGCCTACGCGCCCATGAAAATCGAACATGCCATCGATGGCGTTTCTATGGAGGTGAAACGCCAACTCTCTGTGCTCGACCGGCGGCTCGCCGAAGCCAAATACCTCGTGGGTGATGATTACACAGTCGCCGACATGGCGGTGTGGTCGTGGTACGCCATTTTGGCGAAGGATAAAATTTACGAAGTCGGCGAGTTCCTGCAGGTGCAGGAATATAAAAATGTTCAACGCTGGGTCGATACGATCGAGGCGCGCCCGGCCGTCAAACGCGGGCGCATGGTCAACGCAACATGGGGCAAGCCCTCAGAGAAGTTGCACCAACGCCACGACGCGTCCGACTTCGAAACCAAAACCCAGGACAAGATTGGCAAACCGGTGAAACAGAAGGCATAGGCGAGGGCGGTGCCAATAGATACCGGTATCATTGAGGACGTTGATGGGCGACAGGTAGCGACAACGGTTATCTAGAGTGATAAAACTATGTAGTGCACGGGCCGAGGCGGTGCCACCGCCACGGTGAAAGAATCTAGTACAGCACGTAGTATAAGAATCCGGTGCGGCGAGTAAACAATTGGGGGACATGTCATGGCACGAGTTTAGATTTCCGCGCTTGCGATAGGGATTGCGCTATTGTTCGGCGCGACGACCTTATCTGCCGACAATAAATGTGTGTCTCAGAAAGGGCGGTGGAATATGAACCTAGATGAAACAAAAGTCCCGCCAGAAGGGTTTAAAGTGCCAGCGGAGCCGTTTGAGGTAACGTTGGACGACGGCAACATGCTGCATTTTACAACGTACAAATCCACACCCAAAGGCCTCGAAGTTGCGTTCAAGTATGAAGGGCTTTATGACGGCAAGCCCTATCCGGCCGGAACCGGAGCGACGGCTTCATATCACCACCTCACAGCAACGAGTTTTTATACAGAAACACGAGTGTCAAACGGAATGGTGTTTAGCGAACACGGTTATATTACGGACCAAGGAACCAAGATGCATCTAGAGGGCAAGGCCATCGGTGATGGGGGAAAATTGTTTGAATACGTGCTGGTGCTCGACAAGGCCAAGTAGCTGAATAAGACGCCGGTTCGTCGCTTTATCTGTTTGAGACGATACCCTGCGCAATGCGCTTGCGAAAAGGTCGGTCGCGTTTGAGATGCCATTCGCGGCTCATTGCTTCGCCTCGCGTCGTGTATCTCTCGGCATACAGTAGGACCCAATTTCGCCCTCGTGTTGAACGCGCACCAATCCCTGCATTATGTTGGAAGAGACGGCGATCAAGGTTGTCGGTCCACCCGACATAGACTCGACATCCGTCATTGGTGAAACTGCCTAATATGTATACGAAAGCATCCATTGCATTATGTCTGATAGTGTTTTGTTTTTATACTCTAAGACAAAAACTTAACTAAAGTAACTGGCATTCTAACTGGTATGGAAATGAGAATTCTTGGAGCGGTACTAATTCTATAGATCAATGGCGTCCTTTTTACTGACGAAATCGTAACCATTAGAATCTGAGGCTGGTTATTTCATAGCCTTATGAATTATAAATATAAATTCACCTTCTGGTACTTGACGCCTGCCGAGTGTAAGATGGGCGTGCCTGGACACGTGACATCGGGAGACTATCATGCATGCTATCGTCACTACCGCACTTCTAATTATTCTACTACCGTTCGTTCATATTCAACCCGCCGCTGCCGATGAGATTGAGGACGCGGTGCAAGCTTACAGCCGAGCCGAGTACAGCGCGGCAATCGACTTGGCGCGTCCGCTCGCCGAGGCAGGCGACTCCGATGCCCAATATCTGATGGGTATAGCATCTTTGGACGGCAACGGCGTGAGCCAGAGTTTGGTTGAAGCCTACATGTGGTTCGAGATGGTGGTGCATTACGGCAATATGAGAGTCGAGCAATTAGAGCAAGAGCTCCTTTCACTCGAAGGTCAACTTGCAGACGCGGTACTCGATCGCGATGATGTTGCGAGCCAGCTCGAGCTGAACCAATTGGCCGAAGCCAACGAGCGCGCCTATGCATGGAGGCCTGGCAAAACACCCTAATAAATGTGGCGCGCAGTCGATGAAACATCGTTCCTGAATCGCGAACGAAAGTGTTCGGTGGCGGTCACGACAGTGTGCGAGCGTCCACGGTCTTATATTGGATACGGCGAAACGTTTCCACCCGCGTAATTTCGTAATCCATTAAAAACAATGGTGTCCTCAGGGGGATTCGAACCCCCGGCGCCGCCGTGCAAGGGCGGTGTCCGAGGCCTCTAGACGATAGGGATTCATATGCTAGCATTGTCACGTTGTTGCCCCCTAAGCCTGCGGATTTTCTAACTTTCTCTGGGCGCACACGGTACCGCTCAGGTGTAGCGCGTTAGGGTTGCCGCTAAACGCTGTATTGTTGAAGACCGATTGTTCGGAAAAGAACACCATGGGCCGGTGGGCAGCCTAGGACGTTCGCGCGGCAATTATGATTTGAAGGAGACCAGTTTTGGCTAAATCGATAGAGAAGACAAAGGCAAAGGCGAAAGCGAAGTCGGTAGGCGTCTACCCAGTGACCGAAATCATAGGCACGGGCACATCATCTTGGGAGCAAGTGGCTCGGAGCGCAGTAGAAGTCGTGGAGATCAATGAGTACTCTTGATGACGTTTTAGGAAAAAATTGCAATGCCTCCAACCTCCACCTCGCTCCCCCTCAACGTCATGCAGTTCGCGCGCATATTGCGCTGTGCGGGTCTCCCTATCGGGCCGGACAAGGTAATCACTTCGCTTGAGGCGTTACAAGTCATTGACATCGGCAACCGCGCCGACGTGTTCTGGGCGCTGCACGCGGTGTTCGTCAAACGCCACGCCCACAGCGAGTTGTTCCGTCTGGCCTTCGACCGTCTCTGGACATTGCCGGAGCTGGCTGCGGCTGAAATCTCTGTGGACGAACCCACGAAGCCACACGCAATCAAGCCCGAGGCTACGCCTCAGCCACGCCGCATGGACGATGCCTTCGGCAAATCACCACCGCGCGCTGAAACTATCCCGTACGCTAACGAGGACATCGCCGTCAGTTGGTCCGCCGCCGAGCAGTTGCGCGGCCAGGACTTCGAGACCATGAGCGCGGCAGAATGGGCCGAAGCTAAGCGCCTCATCGTAAACCTTCGTCTGCCGATTCCCGAGGTGATCACGCGCCGTTTCCGCCGCGCCCATAGCGGCTCGCGTATAGATATGCGCGCGACTATGCGCGCCATGGTGCGCAGCGGCGGGCTTATCGATCTGCACCGCAAGCGCCCCGTGAAACGTTATCCTCCATTGGTGGTGCTTTGCGATATCTCCGGCTCCATGTCGGCCTATTCGCGCATGCTGCTGCACTTCATCCACGCCATCACCAATGATCGCTACCGTGTGCACACATTTTTGTTCGGCACGCGCCTGACCAACGTCTCCCGCCACATGGCCCACCGCGATCCCGACGACGCTGTCGCCCGTATAAGTAAAGCGGTGGATGATTGGTCCGGCGGCACGCGCATCGGTGCCACCCTCGGGCGCTTCAATCGCCTCTGGTCGCGCCGGGTTCTGGGGCAGGGGGCGGTGGTGCTGCTGATCTCGGACGGACTGGACCGCGACGGCGGCGAGGGCCTCGCGGCGGAAATGCGGCGTCTGCATCACTCCTGCCGCCGGCTCATCTGGCTTAATCCGCTCTTGCGGTATGATCGCTTCGAGCCCAAGTCGGCGGGCATCCGCGCCATGCTGCCCCATGTGGACGACTTCCGCCCGGTGCATAACTTGGATAGTCTAGCCGGTCTGGTGTCCGCGCTGAGCGATCATACAAAAGCGCCCATCTCGTCTTATAAGAGTCTCGTCGCATAGAAAATTTTGCATGTTAGATTGAGAGTCATGAGCATATCGCCTGATCCCATCGCGCAACTCGATCGATGGATCGCCGCTGGACAGAAGGCGGCGCTGGCGACAGTGGTCTCAACATGGGGCTCGAGTCCGCGTCCGGTCGGCAGTCATCTCGCCATAAATGAGTCCGGCGATTTTATCGGCTCGGTCTCCGGCGGTTGCATCGAAGGCGCGGTCGTTGAGGCGGCGCTCGCTGCAATCAAGACGGGAGAGGTGAAAATTCTCGAATACGGCGTGACCAACGAGATGGCCTGGGAGGTGGGTTTGGCCTGCGGCGGCAAGGTGCGGGTGTTTGTGGAGCCAATTCGCCTATGACACCGGACGTTTTGCGCGCTTTAACCGTGCAATTGGAGCGCAAAACCGCGTGCGCCACCGTAACCGATGTACGGTTCGGCCGTCAGACGCTCCTGGTAAAAGACGGCGAAAACCCTAGCGAAACCGGGGATTTGATCCTCGATGCTGCGCAGAAAACAGCGGTTTTACGGCGCATTTCGGCAGATAAATCCGGGCTCGATAGCGATCTTTTCGTGCGGGTTTACGCCCCGCCGCCGCGCATGATTATCGTCGGCGCCGTGCATATCGCGCAGTTTTTGGCCCCTATGGCGGCGCTGGCAGGCTTTGACGTTACGGTGATCGACCCCCGCGAAGCCTTTGTCGGGTCCGGCAATTTGTCCGGCGTCACCGTGCTTACCGCATGGCCCGACGAGGGCATGAAGGCCGTAAACCCTGATTCCAGAACCGCGATTGTCACCTTAACCCACGATCCCAAGCTGGATGATCCTGCTTTAAGCGCGGCGCTTCGCTCGCCCGCGTTTTACATCGGTGCACTAGGATCGAAAAAAACCCATACCAAGAGATTGCAAAGATTGGCGCTGGACGGCTTTACCGACGATGATCTATCGCGCGTCAATGGCCCTGTCGGCCTTGCGATCAACGCGCAAAGCCCGGCGGAAATCGCGGTATCCATTATGGCACAAGTGATTGAAAAGCTGCGCGTGGAGGCGGCATGAAATTCGGTCCCGTTCCAATAAATGATGCGGAAGGACTCATTCTTGCGCACACGTTTCGGCGCGGCGGTCTAACTTTAAAAAAGGGCCGTGTTGTCTCCGTGGACGATATCGTCGCCTTAAAAAAATTTTCGGTCGGCAGTATCATTGGCGCGCGGCTTGAGTCCGGCGACGTGCCCGAGGACGAGGCGGCATCCCGCATCGCAAAAAAACTTTGTGGCGAGAACGTCGGTATTTCCGATGTGCGCACTGGACGCTGCAACCTGCTTGCCGAAGCCGCCGGCATCGTTCAAATCAACGTTGCGGAAATCAACGCCGTCAACGAGATCAACGAAACCGTCACCGTCGCCACGCTGTCTGATAAGCAGGTGGCGGTAGCAGGTCAAATCATCGCGACGGTGAAGATCATCCCCTTCGCCGTTGCCCCTCTCGTCATGGGCCATGTGGAAACGGCGTTGCGTCAACCTGCTGTGGCGCTGAACCTCTACAAACCCAAGCGTTTCGCGCTTCTCAGCACTTTGGCCCCCGGTCTAAAAACTTCTGTCATCGAGTCCACCGAAGCCCTTACGCGCCGCCGCATCGAAGCTATCGGCGGCACGGTCATCAGCTCGGCGCAAACCATGCACGTGGTTGCCGACGTCGCCAATGAAGTCCAAAGAGCCATCGACGCGAAAGCCGACGCCATTCTCATCGTCGGTGCTTCTGCCACCGTCGACCGCGGCGACGTGGTCCCCGCCGGTATCGTCGCTGCGGGCGGTGTGATTGATCACTTCGGCATGCCTGTTGACCCTGGAAATCTTCTTGTGCTCGGCGAAGTGAAGGGCACGCCCGTTCTCATTTTGCCCGGTTGTGCCCGCTCGCCTAAACTCAACGGCGTTGATTGGGTCATGCAACGCCTCGGTGCTGAGCTTCCCCTGGGCCACTCCGAAATTATGGCCATGGGCGTCGGCGGCCTCCTGGTTGATACCCCGGCACGACCGTTGCCCCGCGATAGCGCGGTGAAAAAGGAAATGTCAGCGGAAAAACCGTCCTTCGCCGCGCTTGTTCTCGCTGCGGGCCAATCGCGCCGCATGGAAGGCGAGAATAAACTCCTCATAAAAATAGGCAGCGCACCGCTCGTTCGCCGCACGGTCGAAACGGTCATCGCGTCAAACGTCGATCAGGTTGTCGTCGTTACCGGCCATCAGGAGTCTGAGGTTCGCAAAGCTCTAAACGGTTTAAAGGTTACCATCGTCCACAACCCGCGTTATGCGGATGGCTTGTCCACGTCCTTGGCGGCTGGCCTCGGTGCGCTAGCGCCAGAGGTCGCAGCCGCCGCTGTATGCCTAGGCGACATGCCCGCCATCGTCGCCGATCATATCAACGGGCTTATCGCAGCCTTCGATCCCGAGAACGGCCGCCTCATAGGCGTGCCGGCTCACAATGGCAAGCGCGGCAACCCGGTACTGTGGGCCCGCAGTTTCTTCGATGAGATGCGCGGCGTGTCCGGCGATGTCGGCGCGCGCCATCTGATCGGCGTAGACGAGAGCCTTGTTTATGAGGTTGAATTTGGTGACACTGCGGTGCTGACGGATCTTGATACGCCGGTACAGTGGTCGGAGTATTTGTCCAAACTACAATAACTGTTGGATTGTTTTATCTGCGTCTGCAAAGGGGGGGACAATGCCTGACGCCGGCGGTCAGTCGCACAAGACTGACGTTATCGTTATTGGTGCGGGGCCCGTTGGCCTATTTGCGATTTTTGAATTGGGTTTGCTCGGTTTGTCGTGCCATGTGATCGACATTCTTGACCGTCCAGGCGGTCAGTGCGCCGAGCTCTATCCCGAAAAGCCGATTCTCGATATTCCAAGCCGCCTGAAAGTCACTGGTCAAGAGTTGACTGACGATCTTATGGCGCAGGTCAAACCGTTCAATTCCACCTTCCACTTCCAGCAAATGGCGGAGAAAGTGGAAAAACTGGACAACGGCCATTGGCGTCTGACCACCGATCTCGCCATCGTCATCGAAGCGCCGGTAATCGTCATTGCCGGTGGCGGCGGTAGTTTCACCCCGAAGAAACCGAAAATTGAGGGCATCGAAGCCTTCGAAGGAACATCGGTGTTCTATTCGGTGCGCAAGATGGAGCAGTTCAAGGGTAAGCATGTACTCGTCTCCGGTGGTGGTGATTCCGCGCTGGATTGGACCGTGAATCTCAACCCCATCGTCGCCAGTATGGCTCTTGTGCACAGGCGCAATGAGTTTCGCGGCATGCAAGCCACCGTCGACCAGATGTATGCGCTTGAAAAGGAAGGCAAGGTCAACCTTCAGATAGCCGACATCGTCCGGCTCAACGGTGAAAACGGCCAGGTCAGCTCGGTGACCCTTAAGAACAAGGAGACCAAGGAAGAGTACGACGTGCCCTGTGACACGGTTCTCCCGTTCTACGGCCTGACCATGAAGTTGGGCCCCATCGCCAATTGGGGCATAAATCTGGAAAGGAACCGGATTCCGGTGGATACCGAGAAATTTGAAACGACCGAAAAAAGTATCTTCTGCATAGGCGATATGTGCACGTACCCGGGCAAACTGAAGCTTATCTTGTCCGGTTTCCATGAATCCGCCCTGATGGCCCATGGCTGTTTCCATTATGCAAGGCCCGACCAGAAGCTGAGGTTCGAGCACACCACCTCAAGTTCCTCCATTCAGGCCAAGCTGGGCGTCTCCTAAAGCCGCCTGTCGGCCCGGGGCAAGCGAAGAGTCGTTATGAAGATCGTTGTCATCCTGTCGGGCGGTGAAACCTGCGACGTGACTGCCAAGGCGGGTAGTACCCTCATGGAAGCCACCCGCGCCACCGGATTGCCTGTCCGCGTTGCGTGCGGCGGGGCCATGGCCTGCGCGACCTGCCACATCGAAGTCGATCCGGAGTGGATTGGAGAAGTTGGCCGTGCGGGCGACGAGGAGGCGAACTTGCTTGAAAACTCTAACTACAACACGGACAATTCGTGCTTGTCCTGCCAGATCATCGCCAAGGACGCACTGGACGGGCTGCGCGTTACTCTTCAGCAAGACACGTTCGAAGGGTAAGTCATGGCAAGCCTTCAAGAGCAGGTCGCGCGACGGCGCACCTTCGCCATCATTTCGCACCCGGACGCAGGTAAGACGACGCTGACAGAAAAACTTTTGCTGTTCGGCGGCGCTATCCAGTTAGCTGGCGCGGTGAAGGCCAAGGGAGAAAGGCGTCGCGCGCGCTCGGACTGGATGAAAGTCGAACAAGAGCGTGGCATTTCCGTGACATCCGCCGTCATGACCTACGATTATGAAGGCTACAGGTTCAACCTGCTCGATACGCCGGGTCACGAAGACTTCAGCGAAGATACGTACCGCACGCTGACCGCCGTTGACTCCGCGGTGATGGTGCTGGACGGAGCGAAGGGCATCGAGGCGCAGACGTTGAAGCTATTCGAGGTCTGCCGCCTACGCGATATGCCCATTGCCACCTTCATCAACAAACTTGATCGCGACGGCCAGGACCCTTTCGCGTTGCTTGAGGAAATCGAAAGCAGACTGGCGCTGGATGTCTCGCCCGTCAGTTGGCCCATTGGTATGGGGCAAGAGTTTTTAGGTTGCTACGACCTTGTCCGCGACCGGCTCATTCTCATGGCGCGCAGTAAGGGCGAAAAGTTAGACGAGGGGGTCGAGTGCAATGGCCTCGAAGATTCCAAGCTCGATGAATTCCTCCCCACCGATGCGGTGAAAAAGTTGCGTGAAGACGTGGATATGGTCTGCGGCCTTTGCAAGCCGTTCGACCGCGAGGCGTATCTCGAGGGTCACATGACCCCGGTATTCTTCGGCAGTGCGTCAAACAACTTCGGCGTCCGCGAAATCCTGCACGGCTTGGCGGAGTTCGCACCGCCGCCGCAACCGAGCGCCGCCGCAGAGCGCTCTATAGAACCCGAAGAGCTTAAGGTCTCGGGTTTCGTTTTTAAGATCCAGGCGAACATGGACCCCAAGCACCGCGACCGCATCGCCTTCGTGCGTCTATCGTCTGGACATTTCAAGCGTGGTGCGAAACTCCTTCATGTGCGCTCGGGCAAAACGTTGCTGGTGCACAATCCGCAGCTCTTCTTGGCACAGGACCGTGCGACGGTAGAAGAGGCGTGGCCAGGTGATATCATCGGCATCCCTAATCACGGCAACCTACGTATCGGCGATACGTTGACCGAAGGTGAATCCCTGCACATCACCGGAATTCCCACGTTCGCGCCAGAACTTCTGCAAACTGTGCGCCCTCTTGATCCGCTTAAGGCCAAGCATGTTGGGCGTGCCTTGCAGCAGTTGGCGGAGGAGGGAGCAGCCAGCGTATTCAAGCCGCGATTTGGCACGGACTGGATCGTCGGTGTGGTTGGAGCGCTGCAGTTCGACGTGCTCGCCGACCGCATACGCTCGGAGTACGATGTCCCGGTCAAGTTTGAACCCGCAGAACTCTTTACGGCGAGGTGGATCCAGGCGGCGGACCACGCCACGCTCAAGAAATTCATGGATAGCAATCGGGCCAGCGTGGCGGATGATCACGATGGTGCGCCGGTGTTCCTGGCGCGCAATGCCTGGCATCTAAATCGTACCCACGAGGACAACCCGCAAATCACGTTCCTGAAGACCCGGGAGTTGGTACGGTAAGATCCGTTATCGCTTGCAAGAAAAGGATAAACACCATGACTGAGATTCGACGCTTTGAGACCGGACAACGCATGAGCCAAGCTGCTGTCCACGATGCCACCATCTATCTAGCGGGTCAGGTCTCTAACGAGGCTGGGGGTGACGTAAAGGGTCAAACATCGGTGATCCTGACTCAGATCGACGCCCTCTTGAGAAAATGCGGATCGGATAAAACGCGTCTTCTCTCCGCCAACATTTATCTCGCCGATATTTCCACCTTTTCCCAGATGAACGAAGCATGGGAGTCCTGGGCGGCAAAGGATGCTCTGCCGGCCCGCACGACAGTTGAGGCTAACTTGGCCCGGCCTGAATACCTTGTAGAGATCACCGTCGTTGCGGCGGTCTAGGATCGGCCGAGGCGCTCTCGAAATCCAGCGGCGGCGGCGCAGACCGTCCGTTCGTCCTGAGGTCTCGCTAGTCTAGTTGTTGACGACCTTCCAAGCGCCGTTAGGTTGCATGCAGGCAGTGCCGTAGGCTTGCTCGCGCTTCCCGTCGATGATCACTTCCTGCTGAAATTCCCGACATGGACGACCATCCGTGGTCTGGCCTTTGCGGGTCACGATGACGTTGCCCGAAGGACCACTTTGATTCCACGCGATGCGGTCGCCGACATCGGCAGTGGTGCCGCGTGCCAATGCGTTCTCATGGGCGCGTTTCTGCGCTTCCGAGAGCTCGTTGAAAATGACAAGACCCAAGGCCGTCAGGCCGAGAAACCGCAGCGCGTTATGATCGCTGTAGTGAAATCTGAAACCGGAGTAGTGACGACCATACCGGCGGCTAGAAGCCCAGCTACCGTATCCGTAAGGGCGATAAGGCGCGTAGTGGGAGCCGTAGAATCTAGAATACGGTTTGGAATAAGAGAATCCCACGTAAGGCCTCACGACAACATCTGGCGATTTGTAGTAACTGCCGTAACGCTTACCGCCTTGATTCCGGTCTCGGTGCTTCTCATGCCGGTCATAACGATCGTGGTGGTCGCCCCGGTTCCAACCCTGCCGGTCGGTGGCGGATGCCGAGGCTACGATGGTAAAGGATAGTGCTGCAATCAAGACACCGGCGGTTGCTAATTTAAAGGAACGGCTCAAGTCCGGCATGGTAGCACCTCCTGTTCCGGCTTGCCTGTTCAGGTTCAGCAAGCGTTAGTAGGACACACCCTAGCGCCGGCCTGTGGCAACTGGGTGGCGCTGTTCTTACGTGTTCGTGAGCGGCCAGGAACGTGTGGGTTAGGCGTCGGCAACATCTAAGTAATGGACACTAAAGAAGTTTTTCCCGTCCACCCACACTTTTCGCGCTAAGAATCCGGCCTGGCGGGCCATGGCCTGAAATTCACCAACATCATATTTGTATGAGTTTTCTGTATGGATACGCTCACCGGCATCAAAGCTGAACGTGTTGCCGCTGACGCGCACGTTCTGGTTATCGCGGCTCACCAGAAAAATCTCAACCCGTCCCGTGTTGGCGTTGTATCGGGCCTCGTGCCGGAAGCGTCTAGGGTCAAAGGTTCCGCCGATTTCGCGGTTGATCCGTCGCAACAAGTTCAAACTGAAAGACGAGGTTACGCCCGCCTTGTCGTTATAAGCCGCATTTAGAATTTTAGGGTCTTTCTTCAGATCGGCGCCGATCAGCAACCCACCGCCTGGGCACAGCATACGTACGGCGTTGGCGAGGAACGCCGTCGCCTCCTCGTTTGTGAAGTTTCCGATTGTAGAGCCAGGAAAGAAACTAACCTTACGTCCGTCATGGATCTCGTCGGGGAGCGTGAAGGGCTGCGTGAAATCGGCGGCAACCGGAAGAACTTTGAGTTTGGGGTAATCCTTGGCAACGGCCGCGGCTGCCCGCATCAGATGATCGCGTGAGATATCCACCGGCACATATGAAGCAAGATTTGGCGCGGCATCCAAAAGAATACGCACCTTGAGGCTTGATCCGCTGCCGAACTCTATTAGGTGTGCACCGGCGCCCATGAGTTCGGCAATGTTCTCGGCATGTTTTCTGAGTAGTGCGATTTCAGTGCGGGTGGGATAGTACTCCGGTGTTCGGCAGATCGCCTCGAACAATTGTGACCCGCGCTGGTCGTACAGATATTTGCAGGGTATTGATTTTTGAATCTTTGTTAGCCCCGCGACGACGTCGTGTTGAAATTCGGAACGTGCAGGTTCGTCGTCACGATCATTGTGGTCGGATTCATGTGCGCTGCGGTGCTGGGATGGTTGGGTCATACGTCCTCCGCAAGCCTTATGCCGCCAAACTGCCAGCGCATGTAGGGATAGAAGAAGTTGCGATATGTGGAACGGATGTGATCCGCTGGGGTCGCGCAACATCCGCCGCGCATAACCATCTGATTAATCATAAATTTGCCATTGTATTCGCCGACAGCGCCGTCCGCCGGCGCGAAGCCCGGATACGGCGAGTAGGGACTCTGGGTCCACTCCCAGGTGTCCCCAAACATTTGCGATAGACCATCGCCCCCCCCCCCCGGCTGCGGGACGAGCATGCTGTCTTCGAGGAAATTGCCACGTCGTGGCGCTGTTTCAGCCGCGGTTTCCCATTCAGATTCGGTGGGTAAGCGTTTACTGGCCCAACGTGCGTAGGCATCCGCCTCGTAAAAACTCACGTGACAAACTGGCGCGGCGGAAGTCAGAGGGCCCAACCCTCCTAGGGTGAAGATTTGCCATACGCCATCGTCGCCGCACATCCAATATTGCGGCGCTGACCACCTGTTTTTCTGTGCCGCTACCCATCCGTCCGAGAGCCAAAGCTCGGGGCGCCGGTACCCGCCGTCGGCCATAAACGTTTGCCACTCGCCGTTTGTGATCAAGCGATTTGCAAGACGGAACGGACGTAGTTTGACAGCATGTTGCGGCGATTCATTGTCGAAGGCGAATCTGCCGCCGCCGTGCCCGATCTGGCGATCCCCACCGGGAAAAGAAATCCACTGCATGGGCGCGGTGGTTTTTACTGCGTAGGGTGTAGGCGTGTGATAGGCTGGCCATGTGGGGTTGCAGGAAAAGGCGTGGAGGATATCCATTAGCACCAGCTCTTGGTGTTGTTCCTCGTGGTGACACCCCAGCTCGATCAACTCAGCGGCGTGGGCCCATGTCTCACTATCGGCTTTGGACATAAAGGCAGACATGTGGGTGTCCACATGAGTGCGGTAACACTCGACATCTGCGCAAGACGGGCGGGCTAAGAGACCGCGCTGGGGGCGGGGGTGCCGTGCGCCAAGACTTTCGTAATAGGAATTGAAGAGATAACGGTACGTCGGATTAAAGACCGTGTAACCGGGATCAAAGGCCGAAAGGATTATAGTTTCGAAAAACCACGATGTGTGCGCCAGATGCCATTTCGTTGGGCTGGCATCGGTCATGGACTGAATTGTTTGGTCTTCCGGCGAAAGCGGGCTGGCCAACGTCCTCGAACGTCGCCGAACGCTCTCAAATCGCCCGGCGAGGTCGCCACGAGACGGGTACCTCATAGGGGCCACTCTGCCCTTTGGCCTTTGCTGACCGCTTCCGTTCACTTTGTCCATCCCTTTAGATTCTTGGCGGTGGACGCACGGCCCTCCAGCAGAAAAAGCCTAGTGTCTGCGGTTCCCGGTGGAAACCCTTAAACCATTACAACAACGAGAAATTTTCCAGCTTTCAAGCGCAAAAATTAGTAACATATTGAAAAATAACAATTTGTTATTAGCCGTATCTTTGGCGACGAACACATTTATCCGGGCTTCGTTCTTTACGAAAAGGGGTCAAAGTTGGTAATATGCCTCCACCTGGAAGCGCCCTTGCGGGCTTTCGGAGTGCAGCTAGGTCCGACCATTTGGTGGACCATTTGCGCGTCACGTTGCTCGATGGAGGGCTGACCTTGCGCCTAATACCTACGCCTTTTCGCGCGTCAATATTCCTCCTGCCAGCAATAGGACCTGTCGCGACTTAAGTCGCGGTGTGACCTGCGCGCTTTTATCCGTCGCGATGCGAGGGTGAAGGAGGATAGAAATGTTGAATACACGCGTTCCCGTCTTGGCGTCCGACAGCGGCTTGTCCGCCTATATGACTGCCATTAAGAAATTTCCCTTACTAGAGCCCGAACAAGAATACATGTTGGCGCACAGGTACGCTGACCACGACGATCTTGAGGCGGCGCACGAACTCGTGACCAGTCATCTGCGCCTCGTGGCTAAAATCGCCATGGGTTACAGGTTTTACGGCCTGCCGGTCTCTGATCTGATTTCGGAAGGCAACGTGGGATTAATGCGGGCGGTGAAGAAGTTCGATCCTGAGCGTGGTTTTAGACTTGCCACCTATGCCATGTGGTGGATCAAAGCTGCCATCAACGAATATGTACTGAACTCCTGGTCGCTCGTGAAGGTCGGGACAGTTGCCGCGCAAAAGAAATTATTTTTCAACTTGCGTAAGTTGAAAGCTAAACTCGGCCAGTATGGCGATGGCGATATTTCCGACGAAGCGGTAGAAACAATCGCGAAGCACCTCGACGTCAGCACGACAGACGTTATTAACATGAACCGGCGCTTGTCGCGGTCAGACGCCTCGCTGAATCAGCAGGTGATCGCGGACGGTGAGGTCGAACGCCAGGATCTGTTAGTGGATGAGACGCCTGATCAGGAAACCGTGCTGGCCGAGAGGGAGGAGCGAGAGCTAGGCTCCGGCTTGCTGATGCGAGCCATGAATCAACTGACGGCGCGTGAGCGTCATATCGTCGAGGAGCGCCGCTTGGCTGAAAACCCGCGTACCTTAGAGGAGATCGGCGAGGAATACGGAATTAGCCGCGAGCGCGTGCGGCAGATTGAGAACCGCGCGTTCGAAAAACTCCAAAAAGCGGTGCTTGCCGCGTCCTCTGCGATGGAAGAAGGGGCGGCGCAGGCAGTGCCGCAGCTGAGCTACGCGACATAGCCGCTGCGGTCGCGGACATAGCAAAACGAAGAAAGGGGTCGCCGGTTTGGTAGAGGCGACCTTTTTCTATGGGCGCTCCGCGACAAAAGGTTGGATGAGCAGTCGGTCGAGCCGCGACGCCCTGGGGTGGCGAAAAACCGGAAGTCCAACGGTCATATCTGTGTACCCCGCCGCCGGTACAGACCTGTAAGTCCCAAACATCCAGTCCCACCACGGCAAACTGAATCCGAAATTGCTGTCGGTCTCGTCGCGGGCGGCAGAGTGGTGGACCCGATGCATGAGGGGGGTCACCACCACCAGCCTGAGTCCCCGGTCTAGCGCGAACGGTATGTGAACATTGCTGTGATTGAACAAGGCTGTGGCGTTCAAGATAATCTCGAACGCGACGATCGCGAGAGCTGGGGCCCCCAGGGCCAGTACAGCGCCAACCTTGATAAAAAGTGACAAAAATATCTCGAGTGGATGAAACCTCAGTCCGGTTGTCGTGTCCAACTCTAGGTCTGCATGATGCATGCGGTGCAGGCGCCACAGGAATGGCACGGCGTGAAAGGCCCGGTGCTGAAAATATATGACGGCATCCAGTATCAAAATTGACGCACCAAAAGCAAACCAAGACGGTGTGTCGATAAGATGAAATACTCCCCAGCCGTTCGACGTTGCCACCAAAGCGGCCCCCGTCGGAGCGATAGGGGCTATGAGCCTAGCCAGCAAGGTGCTGATCGCTGCAATTCCTAAGTTTCCGCCCCAGCGGGTTGCAAAGCTCTCGTGGAGCGCGCGCAGCGGTGCAGCACGTTCCCATACCATCATAGCGAACAGTGTGCCTAGGAACGAACCGAGACGTATCTCCGGCTCAAGCTCCAACAATGTCGTGGAAAAATCGTTCATCTAAGCATCTTCCCCGGGTGGCGATTATTCGCCGTATCTTGCCTAACGCCGAATGCGCTACTATTTTAGATTGAAGTCGAAACTGGGTATGCGCTATTAGGTATGCCTTGTTGTGACCCGGCATGGCGACGTGCGCAAGCGGCTGTGATGCCGCGATCAAATGGGACCACGGATGCCGAAGACCATTCTCATTGTTGAAGACAACGAGTTGAACATGAAACTGTTCAACGACCTTCTCGAAGCGCATGGCTATAACACGCTGCAGGCGAAGGACGGTCGCTTGGTTATAGAAATCACGCGGAAGAACCGGCCCAACCTGATTCTCATGGGCATCTAGCTCCCCGAGATTTCGGGGCTTGAGATCGCGAAAATGCTTAAGGCTGATGATGACCTGCGCGACATTCCAGTGATTGCCGTGACTGCGTTTGCTATGAAAGGTGACGAGCGAAAGATTCGCAATGGTGGGTGTGATGGCTACATCGCAAAACCCATTTCCGTAGCTAATTTTCTACAGACCGTCTCTAAGTTCTTGGGGCCCTAAACCATACGATGGCTATTAGATGGGCTTGGTCGCGCAATAACAAAGCCCGCGAATTGGCGGGCTTTGTTTTCGTGGGTAGAGGCAAATTACTTGATTTTGCCTTCCTTGAATTCGACGTGTTTACGCACGACCGGATCATACTTCTTCATCACCATTTTTTTTGTGGTGTTGGGGCTGCGCGGGTTTTTTGTCGTGACGTAGTAGTAACCTGTCCCCGCCGTGCTTTCCAACCTGATTTGAATTGTGGCTGACTTCGCCATGAATTTGATCCTATTTCCGCCGCGCCTGCGAGCTTCGCGATGGCGCGTGCACCGTCAATGAGCGGCGCACAATACACTGCCGGATTATGCTGTCAAGTTTCGGTAAAGACGGAAAAGTCTAACCCATCAGGGAGTTACAGCAAGTTGCGAATTGCTATATGGCACGGCGATGCTTAACAGGGTTGGATCGCTCACAATGCGGCGCGCAACTTGGAGATCGAGGGCACGATCGGTGCGGGTTTCAGCAGGGCATTTGCCTCGGAGAGAAGTGATTTCATGGTCGCTGCCATGAGCCGGGTTTAACCACAGTGAACGGACGCCGGCCATTGGATTAGGTGCAACGAACAACCTCGAGATGATCGCTCCAGCAGTCGCGACTTCACCACTCAGGCAAATGTCAGGAAGTATGCCGAGTCCTTCCAGGCCCACGCCGCCCGGTGTGGTTGCGCGCGACCACGTTAGTGCCAATTCGCCGTTGTTGGGCAGCCGTATGATGGTCTGGACCGAACCTTTGCCCAAGGTGACCGTGCCCACAACAACGGCCCGATGGTTGTCCTGGAGAGCGGCCACAACAATTTCAGCGGCTGATGCCGCGCGGCCATCGACTATGATCGCAATGGGAAGGCCTGCAGTGATGTCACCCCGACCCGCGCTATAGGATTGGTTCGAACCGGGATGACGTCCGCGGAGCTCGGCTATGGACCCATGGTCGAGAAATAGATCAGCCATAGCAATGGCTTGGTCGAGTAAGCCGCCTGGGTCGCCCCTTAAATCGAGGATAAGTCCTTTCAGGTCGTTGTCTGTGCTCGCGATCGCTTCCGAAACGGCTTTTTCGACAGCGTGCGCAGTTCTCTGGTTGAAACCGCTGATTTTTAATTCGGCGACGCCGTCAACGACGCGGCTGGTCACTGTGTCAGGAACGATTAGCTCACGCTGGGCTTCAATAACTATGGCCTTTGTTGTGTTTGGGCGTCTGATTGTGAGCTCTACAGACCCTTTGGCTTGGCCTTCCAAATGCCGACGAATCTCAGACAATGTTTTATGCGACAGGGATACATCGTCGACCGCGACTATAAGATCTCCATTCATCACCCCCGCCGCCGCCGCGGGGCCATCCCTTACAATGGCTTGCACGAGTGCGCCGTCGAGAGCCGGCGCAACGCGGATCCCAAGACCTATAACCCCTTCCCGAACGAATCTGTTGCGCGCGGCGTCCCGGCGGTCGGCATACCGTGAGAAGCGGTCCAGTCTTGAAAGCGCTCCGTCGAACAGCGCCACATAAAATGCTTCGCCGTCCGCCTGATGAAAAAGTTCCGACTCACGCCGGGCCAAAAGTATGGCTTCGATTGTTGCGCGCGACCATTGCGTCACATCGCCCCGTGGAGCTTCCCCGATGTCGCTGGCCACTTTCTCGCCCACGGTTAATAGGATGCGCCCGTCCGTTACCTCAATAGAGAGGTTTCTGTCGATGCTCCGAAGCTCGCCCAACGCAGCGGTAAACAGATCATCGACATCGGGCTTGTAAAGCGCACGGTCTCTGACTTCCTCAAATCCGCGTTCGATGACGGCACCCATGAACGACACATCAAGTCCATCAACAATCACTGGGCGGCCAAAGCGACTTAGGGAGCTCTCCCCGGTCATGTCGGCACAGGCGCTGATAATAAGTGCCGCGACCATAACCGGAAGAATCTGGATACTAAAGCGGACCTGGAAACGGAATAAGCTGGCAATCATTATTTACGGCTTTTTCTATGTGCGTGCTTTCTGTTCTTTTTGCCTAGAGCACCGGCTGGCGGGCCTTTTCTTGGTTGCGCCCCGCTCGAAGAAGGCTTACCTTTCGCGGGTCCCTTTTCTAGTCTATCAAGTTGATCTGCATACTCAAACACAATGCTACCTGATACTTCGTCGGTCTCTAACAATCGCACATGAATAACGTCGCCGACACGTAACTGCATCCCATATCTGCGTCCGCGGAGCAAATGATTCTGTTCATCCAGATCATAGAAATCCTGGGGCAAATGGCGCATCGGAAGAATTCCATCGGCCCCTGTTGCATCCAAGGTTATGAACGCGCCAAACCTGGCCACGCCGTTAACGCGGCCTCGAAATATCGCGCCCGCACGGTCAGAAAGATATGCGGCAGTGAAGCGGTCCAAGGACTGGCGCTCGGCTGCTGCCGCCCGGCGCTCGGTCGTTGAAATGAAGGCGGTGATAGCGTGCAGATCCGGGTCGTGCCCCTTGCTCCATCCGTCTGCGCCAAGGTTCTTCGCCGCGATGAGCGCCCGGTGCACGAGAAGGTCAGCGTAGCGCCGGATCGGCGAGGTGAAATGAGCATATTTCTGAAGGCCCAAACCGAAGTGGCCAATGTTATCGGGACTATAAACCGCCTGAGCCTGTGTGCGTAAAACGAGCATGTTGACCATGTGCTCATGGGAACCGCCACGTACTTGTTTGAGAAGGCGATTGAAATCCGTGGGTCGGATAGAGCCCGCGTGCGGAAATTTCAGATCCAGGGTTTGAAGGGCTTCACGGAGAGCGTCGATTCTTTCTGGGTCAGGGCAGTCGTGAACTCTGAAAACCGCCGGGTAAGCTGAAAGGTCCAACGCCATAGCCGCGGCGACGTTGGCGGAAATCATAAATTCCTCGATTAACTTGTGGCTGTCATAGCGGGGTCGAGGCACAATCCCCAGCACATGACCTTGTTCGTCCACGACGATTTTTCTCTCGACAAGATTAAGATCGAGAGTGCCGCGTTTGTGGCGCGCGCTCTGTAGCGCCTCGAAGGCGCTGTAGAGTGGCGCGATGACTGTGTCTACCAATGATGCGGTCAACTCGTCGGGATTGCCATCGTGCGCCGCCTGCACCTGCGTATAGGTCAGCCGTGCCTGAGAGCGCATGAGCCCCCGGATAAACTCGTGCCGCAACAGTTTGCCGTTGGCGGTGATCCACATGTGTACGGCAAGGCAAGGGCGATCTTCGTTGGGTTTCAGCGAGCACCAACCGTTGGACAATGCTTCGGGAAGCATGGGCACAACCTTGTCAGGGAAATAAACCGAATTACCCCGCGCATAGGCGTCCCGGTCCAAGGCGTCGCCGGGTCGTACATAACAGGCTACATCGGCGATGGCGACGACAAGATGCCACCCGCCGGAATTGGACCTGCTGGGGTCTGCCTCCGCCCACACAGCGTCGTCAAAATCACGGGCGTCTTCGCCGTCGATTGTGACCAGCGGCATTTGTCTCAAATCGACACGGTTGCCCAGGGGCGCTGCCTTGCTGTTGTCCGCCTGCGCAACTGCGTCGTCGCTGAAGGCGTGAGGAATTCCGTGTGCATGAATGGCAATTAGGCTGAGATTCCGGCTTGCCGCCTTTGGCCCTAGACGCTCAAGTACACGCGCCCGCTGCGGGCCATATTTCGGGCTTTCGAAGACCTCGGCGGCAACCAGATCACCTGAAAGCGCGGCGCCCGCATCGCCCGGCGCAATCATAACGTCATAGCGATATTTTTTATCCACTGGCCGCAGCCGACCACCGTCCCCGTCAGTTTCGTATACGCCTAAGAGTCGTGTCGGCGCTGCCTTCAGGCGCTTAATTGGCCGTGCTTCATATGTGTTGTTGCCTGCTGGTGACAGGCGGGCCAATACGCGGTCGCCTACGCCCACGGTCTCGCGGTGATGTTTGCCGCGACGTTTATATTTGGAGGAATCCTGGATGACTAAAATCGGCGGCGGCGGTCCCTCGAGCGCCCATTTAGCCGGCTTGGCGAACAAATCGCCGTCCTTGTCAGTTCCTATAATCTCGATGACGTCGACGCGCGAAAGGACGCCTTGAGCGCCAGTGGCCTTGCCACGATTCTTGTCGGCCTCGCCATCCTCCGCCATGCCCTTGCGGATTGTCTTAAGTGCGATCTTGTCCTGACCTTTAAGGTTAAAGGCGCGCGCTATTTCGCGTTTGCCGACATGCGTGCCGGCCCTACCGATGAATGCCAGAATTTCGTCTTTCGTGGGGATCGGGGCCGAGGCTTTTTTCTTTGGCTTCTTTTTTTTGGCCAGATTCGGTTTGTGGGATTCGGTCAATCGTCAGGCTTCCGCCGCCTTGGGCGGGTTTTGTTCACCGCCATCGGAGATCTTCGTTTTTGCTTTGGTCTTGGCTTTGGTTTTCTTCTTCGCTTTGGTTTTAGCAGTGCTCTTGGCCCTACCATTTCCTTTGGCGGCCTTGGCAGCCAATATTGCGACCGCGTCTTCGAGACTTAGGTTGTCTTTGTCCATATCCCTGGGCAAAGTGGCACGCAGCTGGCCGTGCTGCACATAAAGTCCGAAGCGTCCCGAACGTAATGTGACTGCCCGGCTATCTTCGGGATGGTCGCCGAGCGTCTTACCGGCCCCACCGCTACGGCCAGGCCCCTTCTTGCCTTCGGCGATCACGACGACCGCGCGGTTAAGGCCAACGTCAAGGACGTCATCGTCTTTCAACGTGTAATAGGTCGGGCCAACTTTTAGGTAAGGGCCAAACCGGCCGATCCCGGCAAAGATCATCTCGCCGATTTCGGGATGCATTCCTACTTCGCGTGGAAGCGATAAGAGTTTGAGCGCTCGTTCCAAATCTACATCCGAAGGATTCATTCCTTTGGGCAGTGACGCGCGTTTGAGTTTCGGTCCTTTTTTCTTCACGGCCTTCTTTTTAGGCTTGCCGTCCGTTGCTTCGGGTTCTGGTGTTGGTTGAACCTCCTCACCGCCCAGTTGCACGTAAGGACCGTAAGGCCCTTGGCGCAGAGTCACCTTAAGGCCTGTTCCGGGATCTTTACCGAGATCTTTAGAGCTGTCCAAAACTTCGCCTTCTCCAGGCTCCGGGGCGCCTAACGGGCGGGTGTATCGGCAATCCGGATAATTGCTGCAACCGATGAACGATCCGAACCTGCCGAACTTGAGGCCAATGCGCCCATTAGAACAGGCGGGACACTGCCGGGGATTGGAACCGTCCGCCCGCTTGGGGAAGAGGTGCGGTTCTAGCACGCTGTCTACCGCATCTATGACGACCGTTCGCGTAAGATCCTTGGTACCGTCGATGGCTGCGGCAAAGTCGAACCAAAAATCGGACAGCACCTTTTTCCAATCCAGGCGTCCGCTAGAGATGTCGTCCAACTGGTTTTCGAGATCGGCAGTGAAGTTGTACTCGACATAGCGAAGGAAGAAGCTCTCAAGAAAAGCCGTGACCACGCGGCCACGGTCTTCCGGGATAAAGCGCCTCTTGTCCACGCGCACGTACTTGCGGTCCTGTAAGACCTGGATAATGGATGCGTAAGTGGACGGACGGCCGATGCCTTTTTCCTCGAGGGACTTAACGAGGCTAGCTTCCGAGAACCGCGGCGGCGGTTGCGTAAAGTGCTGTTCCGGCTTTACATCCCTTACATTGACGCCCTGGCCTTCGCTCATGGGCGGCAGGATATTTCCGGTCTCCTCTGCATCCTGCGTATTGTCTGGGCCGCCGTCCGTCGGGGTATCCTCGTATGCCTCAAGGAAACCCTTGAACACGATGGTCGAACCACTAGCGCGCAGTTGCGTGTTGCAGTCGGACGTGCCCATTGTAACGGCGACCTGATTCATAATAGCCGACTCCATCTGGCTCGCGATGGTACGCTTCCAGATTAGATCGTAGAGCTTGAGTTGATCTGGTCTCAGATATTTGGTCAGGCTATCGGGGGTGCGGCGCGGGTCCGTTGGGCGAATAGCTTCGTGGGCTTCCTGCGCGTTTTTGGCCTTGGATTTGTACATGCGCGGGCTGTCGGGTAGGAACTTCACGCCGTATCTGTTGCCGATCAAATCGCGCACGGCGGCGATGGCTTCACCGGCCATCTGCACACCATCTGTTCGCATATATGTGATGAGGCCGACAGTCTCTCCGCCAATCTCGAAACCCTCATACAACTTCTGGGCGATGTCCATGGTCTGTCGTGCCGAGTAGTAAAGCCGACGGGAAGCATCCTGTTGCAATGTCGACGTCGTGAACGGCGGGTAGGGGAGGCGCTGCTTGGATTTTTTCTCGACGCTGGCGACCGTGAACTGGCCCGAGCGTACCGCGCCGGCGGCTCGCTCCGCCTTCGCCGCCTCGTTCAAATCGAACTTGTCGAGTTTCTTTCCGTCCAAATGAGTCAAGCGCGCGGAAAACTTGTCTGCGGCGGCAGTGGTCATGTCGGCGCCGACAGTCCAGTATTCCTCGGCCTGGAATTTTTCAATTTCCAATTCTCGATCACAGATCATGCGCAGTGCGACTGATTGGACACGCCCGGCGGATTTTGAGCCCGGGAGTTTGCGCCAGAGCACCGGCGAGAGCGTGAACCCCACCAAATAATCCAGTGCCCGGCGCGTGAGATACGCGTCGACAAGCTCCTTATCCAACTCGCGGGGCTGGGAGATGGCATCCAGGACGGCCTTCTTTGTTATGGCGTTGAACGTCACCCGTTCGACGGGCGTACCGTTCAGTACCCTGCGGTGTTGCAATTCCTCGAGCACATGCCAGGAGATGGCTTCGCCTTCGCGGTCGGGGTCGGTGGCCAGGATCAGGCCGTTGGCGCCCTTGAGCGCATCGATAATCTGTTTGAGGTGCTTTTGCGAAGAAGCGGCTACTTCCCAGTCCATGGCGAAGTTTTCGTCGGGCCGGACAGAGCCGTCCTTTGGGGGCAAATCGCGGATGTGCCCGTAAGACGCAAGCACATGGTACCCGTCGCCCAGATAGCGATTGATGGTCTTAGCTTTGGCCGGGGACTCTACGATTACGACCTTCATTAGCGCCCTGTATTCTTGCTGTTCCTAGCAGCGGGACCCGCCGGCTGCGCCGCGCAATTGGTCTCTCTTGTGGCTGCTATTTGTGGCTGTTAGCGCGGAAACGTTAAAAAATTCAAACCGTTCCGATCAGAGCCACGCGATTGCCGGGCAGCCGCTCTATTCTTCCGTCAACTCCATTTCGAGTAGGATGGTTGCCACGGCGGCGGGTGACACTTGGCATTGTCGTACAAGTTCGTCAACTGCAGCAGGGCTGGCCCCTAGGGCTGTTTCTATCTCCCGGCGCAGGCTCGGCATATTATTTTTATCATCCATTTCAGTAGGTTGAGGTATATCATGTGGCGCTTTGGAAATATTATGCTTAACTTCTCCTATAGAGGGTAATGCATCAATAATATATCCTATAGACTGTATCAACGTCGCCCCGTCCCGAATCAGGGAATTCGGGCCATGGGCGCGCGGATCGAAGGGCGAGC
The DNA here is from genome assembly GCA_963662375.2 of Rhodospirillaceae bacterium. Classification (GTDB taxonomy): domain Bacteria; phylum Pseudomonadota; class Alphaproteobacteria; order Rhodospirillales; family Rhodospirillaceae; genus UBA11612. Next base: position 21,352 of record CAXXRP010000010.1, on the reverse strand, counting down.
CGGGTACGGCGAAGACTTCGCGGCCCTGGTCGACAGCGTAACGGGCTGTAATTAGCGAGCCGGGGCGCGGCGTGGCTTCCACCACACCGACCCCAAGGCTTGCGCCTGAAATAATTCGATTGCGGCGGGGGAATAGAGCGGCTGAGGTTCCGTGTCCGGCGGTATCTCCGAAACCACCGCTCCGGCTTTGGAAATCCGCTCATAGAGATTGGCATGCTCAGGCGGATAGATGACGTCCGTGCCGCCGGCCAACACCGCGATTGTGGCGGTGCCCGAAACCGTCAGAGCGCTCTCATGCGCCGCACCATCTATGCCGCGGGCCATGCCGGAGATAACTGCGTATCCGGCTTTCGCGAGATCCGTCGCGAGGGTCGCGCCATTTTGTGGCCGTTCACCGTGGCATTGCGGGCGCCAACAACGGCGACGCGTCGTCGGTTGCGGCGAGGGCTTCCGGATATGACGGATCGGACCGTGTTACATATGCCAGCCCTGCGCGTTCGGCAGCGGCGTATTCCTTTTCCGCCTGCGCTGGTGTCATGACCTCAAACGATGCTTGGCGGCCCATGTTTTCAGGCAACTGCGCAATGGCCTCAGTCGGGAGCCGTATTTTTCGAGGAGTTGGTGAAAGGTCTTCGCGCCGATTCCCGAGCTACGTGTCAATCTGATCCAGTCGATCAAGGCGTCATGAGAGATCATGTCCGCCATGGCGCTCCCCGGTCAGTTGGGCTGGGGCTTGGAGTTTTTATGTCCGATGCGGGGCTCTTGTCCTTTAAGCAGCCGTTTGATATTTGGGCAGTGACGCACCCAGCCGAGCGCGCCCAGTGTGGCAAATGCCAGGACCGTTGGGCGGTCAAGGATTGCCGCATAGACCGGGGCCAAGGCTAGTGCCACTAACGCGGACAGCGACGAAATCCTGAAGGTGGTTGCGATAACGACCCACGTGGCCATGGTCATGAGGCCAACGAATGGTGCTGCGGCGATCATAACGCCGATCGTTGCTGCGACACCTTTGCCGCCCTTCAACTGCAGCCAAATGGGAAAGTTGTGGCCCAGTACAGCAGCGATTCCACCGGTCAGGGCGACGGTCGGGTTGTCAACCGTCAGTCGCAGAAGGATGACAACCGCCGCGCCCTTCAAGCCGTCGAGGATCAAGGTGGTCAGCGCCAAACCCTTATGGCCTGTGCGCAGAACATTTGTTGCGCCGATGTTGCCTGATCCAATCTGGCGGATATCGCCGGCGCCTGTGATGCGCGTGAGCAAAAAACCGAACGGAATAGATCCGATAACATAGCCACCCACGGCGGCAAGGCCGAAAAACCAGAGAAGGGTAGTATCCATTACTCTTTCGCGATGTGCCGTGCTTTGGAAGCAGGCTTCACGGGCGCGTCCAAATATCGGTTCATATCGTCGAAAACAACGCGGCCGTCGACCACCGTGCGGAGTACGCGACCTTGCACCGGGCGCCCATCGAAGGGCGAATTCTTGGACTTCGATTTGAATTCGTCGGCAATTACTTTCCATCCTTCGTCAGGATTGAAAATTACAAGATCGGCCTTACGGTCTTTGGTCAGTGTTCCGGCATCCAGCCCCATCAGGTGTGCCGGCGCGGTGGTGATGCGGCGCAGGACGTCGAGAAGGCTCAGGTCACCGTTGTGGTACAGATCCAGCGATACGGCCAGAAGTGTTTCCAATCCGCTACCGCCGAAGGCCGCCTGCGGGAACGGCAGGCGCTTGCTGTCCTGGTCCTGCGGGGCGTGATCGCTGGCGATGGCGTCGATCACACCATTTTTCAGCCCCTCCGCGATAGCCGCCCGGTCGTCTTCGCTGCGCAAGGGTGGGGAGAGCTTGGCAAAGGTGCGGTAGTCGCCCACGGACAATTCATTCAAAGCGAAGTAGAAAGGGGCAGTATCGCAGGTGACTTTCAGGCCTTTTTCTTTCGCAGCCGCAATGATTTCTACGCTGTCAGCGGTCGATATGTGGGCCGCGTGATAGCGGCAGCCAGTCATAGCCGCGAGGCGGATATCACGCTCAAGCATGATGATCTCCGCCTCGCGCGGAATGCCAGACAAGCCCATACGGGTCGCCATTTCGCCGGAGTTAACCACACCGGTCGCCAGGGACGGTTCCTCGGGGTGCTGAACAACCATCAGATCGAATGTCGCGGCGTATTGAAGTGCCCGGAGCATTACCTGAGCGTCGGCGACGGCTTTTGTCGCATCGGTAAAGGCTAGGGCACCGGCATCAGCCAGCAGCCCCATTTCCGCCAGTTCTTCGCCGCGCAATCCTTTGGTGATAGCGCCGTAGCAGTACACTTTGGCCAGCGCCAGTTTTCGGGCTCTGCGGGCGACAAATTCCAAGGTTGCCTCATCGTCCATAACGAGATTGGTGTTGGGTAAGCAAGCGACGGTGGTCACCCCGCCGGCAATTGCAGCTTCCCCCCCGCTTTTCAATCCTTCCTTATGTTCCTCGCCGGGCTCGCGCAATTGAACACGCATATCAACCAGTCCGGGCGCGAGGCACATACCGTTGCAATCAACCACTTCGGCGTCGGCGGGGGGCTTGCCGTCGAACACCTTCGCGCCCACATCGGCAATCTCCTCGCCGATTGTGAGAACCTGGCCGGGTCCGTCGAAGCCGGACGCGGGATCAAGAACCCGCGCGTTCACATATGCGGTGCGACCGGGCTGAGTAATACTCATGGCGCCGCGGTCCTAATATTCGCCTCGGCATTTTGCGCGGCGTCAGCAATGTTATTTTGCGCCAGCACTTCCAGCACCGCCATTCGCACGGCCACGCCCAATTCTACCTGCTCACGAATCACGCTACGCTCGTAATCATCGGCCACGTCGGAATCGATCTCTGTGCCGCGGTTCATGGGACCGGGATGCATGATCAACGCATTGGGCTTGGCCTGCGCCAACTTTTCTCTATCCAGGCCAAAGAAACGAAAGTACTCGCGCACGGAAGGTATGAAGCTGCCGCGCATGCGCTCGTTCTGAACGCGCAGCATCATCACGATATCTACGTCCTTCAGGCCGGCGGTCATGTCGGTGAAGACTTCAACACCTAAACGCTCGATAGCGTTTGGGATTAACGTACGCGGCGCAATGATGCGGATTCGTGCACCCATGGTCAGGAGGAGATGAAAATTGGACCTGGCGACGCGGCTATGAAGAACGTCACCGCAAATGGCGACGAGCAAGCCGCTCAAGCGTCCGCGCCGGCGGCGGATAGTCATGGCGTCAAGCAGCGCTTGCGTTGGGTGTTCGTGGCTGCCGTCGCCGCCATTGACGACCGCGCAGTTGACCTTGTCCGCGAGGAGTTTTGCCGCGCCTGAGTCAGGGTGGCGCAGGGCCAGCACGTCCGGATGCATCGCGTTCAAGGTCACGGCGGTATCGATGAGGGTTTCACCTTTGGACACCGAACTCGCGTCCACCTGCATGTTGATGACATTTGCGCCAAGCCGTTTGGCAGCCAACTCGAACGATGTTCGCGTCCGGGTGGAATTTTCGAAGAAGAGATTGACGATCGTGCAGCCGTGCAAGGAGTCGCTGATCTTGTTGGGGCCGCGGTTCAGCTCCACGTACCGGTCAGACAAATCCAATAAATGATTTATTTCTGCGGGGCTGAGCCCCTCTATGCCGAGGAGATGGCGGTGCGGAAAAACTGGGTCGCGCATGAGCCGGGACTATACGCAGGCGTCCTCACCTGCGCAAGCGAAGGTGTGAGGCTCCGAACTTATTGGAGTAGCTTTACGTATTGAGGTCGGGCTCGGCTGGTTGGCGCCAGAGGAGACTTTGGCTCACTGCCCGGCAATATGGTCCACTTCCGCAAGAACCGCCTCTACCGAGGGTCGAACCTTAAAGCCGTCTTCAGCCAGTTTGCCGCGGATGACGGCATTGTCAGAGGAAACGGCTTGAGTCGGCAAGGGCCGTCTCATAGCGTCCTCGGATGAGAAATCCTTTCCGCTATTTCAAGACTTCGCCCGAGATTATCCGCCTTGCTGTGATGATGTATATTCGATTTCCGCTCTCGTTACGGCAGGTCGAAGACTTGCTTCATGAGCGAGGGATCGATATCTGCCACGAGACAGTGCGGGCTTGGTGGAACCGGTTCGGCCCTTTGTTCGCCGCTGAAATCAAGAAGAGGCGTTCCGCGCAGATGCGGACCGGCACGCAATGGCGCTGGCATCTAGATGAGGTATTCGTACGGATTAATGGCGAAACTCACTACCTCTGGCGGGCTGTGGATCACGAGGGCGAGGTTCTTGAGGTATTCGTTACAAAGAGGCGTGATCGCACGGCGGCGCTTATGTTTTTAAGGAAAGCGATGAAGCGATATGGCCGCCCAGACATCGTTGTGACGGACCGGCTTCGCTCATATCGTGCAGCAATGAGAGAGATCGGCAACGAAGCCCGTCAGGAGATTGGTCGTTGGCTCAACAACAGGGCAGAAAACTCGCATCAGCCGTTCCGGTGACGAGAGCGAGCGATGGCGAGATTCAGAAGTGCTAAATCACTTCAGAAATTCGCATCGATCCACGCTTCAGTCCATAACCACTTCAATCAAGATCGCCATCTCAACAGCCGCCAAGTTTTCAAGCCCCATCGTTCAGCCGCGTTGGCCGCGTGGCGGCAACTTGCAGCCTAAGCGCCGCTACATCATAGTTTTTACGGACCAGTCAGTTTTCCTCTGATAACGCCTCAAGGGCATAAGGTATTGCAGTCCGTGGTCGCCTTCTTCCCCAGCCAGCATGTTGAATCAGATTTTCGATTCCTGAGGAATCCTTGTAGAATAACCAGATGTTTATCCCGCTTTAGCGGGAGTCGAGAATCACTTAGGTTTCCGCACGCCTGTGGCTTAGTAGTGCATGAATGTACCTTTAACCGGCAGAATATGGAAATATTTATGCGACATGTCCGCCGTTGATGATAAAGAGTTTTATGGGTCCCTCATTTAGGAGTAAAAAAGAAGTATGAAATGGTATTCCCCCTGAGTGCCCGAAATACGGGAGGATGGGAAGTGAGCATTCAAACAAAACAATTGCCGCGCGCGGTCTGCTGGACCGTGGCGGCTGCGACTTTCATGACAATAGCGGCGAGCCCGGCCGGGCATGCTCTTGAAACGCAGAGCTATGCCGTCGAGTGGTTCAGCGTCAGCAGCTATTCCCAGGACGGCGACTGCCCGGGCGGCGTCAATCCTCCCACCCGTGTGCAATACGCCGAATCCTATGAACTCCTCGGCTATTCGCCCGAGGAGGTGGCAACGTTGATGAGGGACCAGGTCAGCGAAGACCGTTTAGCTGATGCGCGGGCCACTGACATTCTGCGCTTCCGTGGGCGCCTCAATGGGCAACCCGTAAATGCGTTCGTCCATCCGTGGGCCGTGGCCGATCCGGAGCTCACGGCGGTCGATGGCAAGTTCTCCTTTGGTTTCAATTTGGACGGCCAAGTGGGACCAAGGTCCTTCACCGAACCAATGACCAAGGAGGTCGGCATTGACAATGAGCTCTTCCGCGCGCTTGGGTGCGTCGAGCAGTTCCGCGGTACCTTTAACTTCCGGCCAACCTTTTGGGCCTTCATTTGGGGATCGACGAAGGGAACCACGCCGGCGTGGCTTATTACGGTGGCTGGGGAAGATCTCGACAAGGATGGCCCCGTCACGATTACCTTTGATCGTGCTATCGGGCCGCTTTTGTTCGGACCAGCCGGCGACGTGATGGCCGACGCCACCTACCGCGCCGATCCTGATCCGCGCTCGCACCACGTGTTCAAAGGCGAGATCAAGGACAAGGTGATCACCATTACGGAGCATGACGACCTGACGCTTCTGCTCGACACCCTGGCCTTCAACGAGTTCCGCCTTCACAACACTCATCTTCGGCTGATGATTGAGCCCACCGGACGGCTCAACGGATTCATCGGCGGTTATGAGCCGTGGGGTGACGTGTACTTTGGCATCGCCAATGGCGGCCTAAACTATGAAAACATGATCGTCAACGACATTCCAGGGATCTATTGGCTGTTGCGGCGTCACGCCGACGCCATGCCGGATCCGGGGACCGGGCACGACATGGCGATCTCAGCGGCTTACCATATCGAAGCGGTACCGGTGTTTGTGGTGCCGGCGGACGCAGCCAAATAGCGGCGTAACTGGAGCGATGGAGTAAGGGCTTTAGGATGAATCGAAAGAAGCGTCGGAAGTTGTTGGCTTTGATCGGCATCCTTACCATCGCGGCGTCGGTGGGAATTGCCGGTCTAACTAGCTCGAATGCAACAGCGCCAGCGGCAGACCGCGAGACGGTCATGCGCCGGCTTACGCCGGAGCAATACCAAGCCATCATCGCCGACATCTTCGGGTCTTCTATAGTGGTTGGCGGACGCTTTGAACCCGGCTTCCGTATCGACGGTCTGCAAGAGGTGGGCGCCAGCAAGGCCAATATCTCGCCGACCGGTATGGAGCAGTACGACATCATGGCGCGCTCCATCGCATCGCAAGTGGTGGACGAAAGCCGTCACGATCTTCTTGTCCACTGCCAGCCGAGATCCACTGACGCCCCGGACGATCAGTGTGCCGCGCAGTTTCTCTCCGAGGTCGGCAAGTTGTTGTTCCGCGGTCCACTCAGCGACCGCGAACTGCGCATGCATGTGCGTTCCGCCCAAGAGGGGGCCACGACGTTGAAGAGCTTCTACAACGGACTCGGTCTTTCGCTTGCTGCTATGCTTTCGGAGCCGCAGTTTCTGTTCCGCCGGGAGACGCTCGAGCCCGATCCCGCGCATCCGGATCAATTGCGCCTCGACGCATTCTCTAAAGCTTCGCGCCTTAGTTTCTTCCTCTGGAATGCGGGTCCGGATCGCGCCTTGTTCGAAGCGGCGAGAACGGGCGAGCTCAATACGGCTTCCGGCCTGAACCGCCAAGTGGAGCGCATGATCGCCTCACCGCGCCTCGAAGCCGGCGTGCGCGCCTTCTTCTCGGACATTATGCGTTTCGAGGATTTCGCGGACGTCTCCAAGGACGGGACGATCTATCCCAAGTTTAGCACCCAAGTTGCCGAGGACGCGCAGGAGCAGACTCTGCGCACCATCATCAATGTGCTGCTAACAGAGCGACTGGACTATCGCGAGATCTTCACCACCAAGAAGATGTACCTGACCCGCTTGCTCGCGGCGATCAATCAGGTGCCCTTTGCCGCGCGGATTCCGAATGGCTCGCCCGATAAATGGCTGCCGTATGAGTTTGCCGCGGACGATCCGCGGGCGGGCGTGTTGATGCAGACTTCGTTTGTTACCCTACACTCGCACCCCGGACGCAGCTCACCAACCTTGCGGGGCAAGGCGCTGCGCGAGATATTCCTGTGCCAGAAAGTCCCCGAGCCACCAGGCGATGTTAATTTTATCATCGTCCAGGACACGTCCAATCCTGCGTATAAAACCGCCCGCGAGCGGCTCCAGGCTCACGCCACCGAGCCCGTTTGTGCCGGGTGTCACAAGATCACTGACCCCATAGGGCTCGCGCTCGAGAATTTCGACGGCGGCGGCGGTTATCGAACGGCCGAGAACGGCGTGACACTCGACACCTCCGGCGAGCTGGATGGTATAAAGTTCACCAATGGTGGGGAACTGGGCCAGGCGGTCTATCAGACCCCGGCTACGACCTCTTGCCTGGTCGACCGGATGACGGCCTACGCTCTCGGCCGCACCCCCACGCGCATGGACGTGGCATGGGTCGCGCCGCTCAAAGAAGCTTTTGCCAAAGATGGCTATGTGGTACCTGAGCTAATGCGTCGCATCGCCACCAGTCTGGAATTCTATCGCGCTGCGCCGCCTGCGGAACCCGCAAAGGCGGCAATGCTTACCAACGGTTACTCTCAAAAGGAGACGTCAAGATGAAATTAGATCGCAGAACCGTCCTCCGCGGCACGATGGCTGGCGGCGTGGTCTCCGTCGGGTTGCCCGTGCTGGATTGCTTTCTGAACTCGAGCGGTACGGCGTGGGCCGATACCGGGCAGGCGCTGCCGCCCGTGTTCGGCACATGGTTCCAACACCTGGGTTTGAACCCGGGAATGTGGGAACCAGAGCAGGTCGGCCCCGGCTACGAGAACAACATTCAACTCAAGTTGTTGGACCCGTATCGCGACAAACTCAACATCTACAGCGGCCTAAGATACTTCATCGAGGGCCGTCCGCTGAAGACCCACCTGACCGGGCCTCAGATTGCAACTCTTGGAATGATTCCGTACGGAACTGAAGCTGGTCCAAGCATTGACAACAGAATTGCCGAAGTTATCAGCCAGCGTAAACGCTTCCGCTCATTGGAGGTCGACCTTTCCGGCGCACGGAAAAGCTATAGCCAGCGCAGCGGCACGTCGATCAATCCGTCGGAAGGCTCGCCGGCCAACATGTACAAGCGGATCTTCGGTCCCGAATTTAGGGATCCCAACGCCGCAACTTTCGAGCCAGATCCATTGGCAATGGCTCGCAAGAGCGTCTTGTCCAATGTCACAGACCATCTGCATGAGGTGCACAAGGAGTTGGGCGCTGCCGACAAGGCACACCTCGACGAGTATTTGACCTCCGTCCGTCAGATCGAACAGAAGCTCGCTATCGAGCTCGAGAAGCCCGTGCCGCTTGCGGCCTGCCGCGTACCCGCGGAGGAAGCAGAGGCCACACCCGGCACTGCGCTCGAGGATGTGGCGACCAACTGCAAGCTCTTTGCGGGCCTGCTCGGATATGCGGTGGCCTGCGGTCAAACACAGGTATTCAATGTGATGGTTAACGCCCAGAATCTGCGCAGGGCGGGCAGCGCTTATACCTGGCACATGGCGACGCACGAAGCATCTGTTGACGAAGAGCTGGGCTACCAGAAAGACGTGTTCGAATTCAACACCTGGGCAAACCTCCAGTTCCTGGCGTTCATCCAGACATTGGATTCGATTAAGGAAGGTTCGGGATCGTTGCTCGATCGCACTCTAATCCTTTGGCAGACCGATCACTCCGACGCTCGGGTCCATGGCCTTGAGAAGGTGCCTGTCCTGACGATAGGTAGCGGCGGTGGCCGGATCAAGACCGGCATCCATGTTGTCGCTAACGGTGATCCGGTCACCCGGGTCGGCTTGACCGTGCAGCAAGCGTTCGGCGTTCCCATTCAAACCTGGGGCGAACTTGGCAACGCCACGTCGAAGACAATTACTGAAGTAATGGCGTAATTGCATTCAGAGGGTTCTTGGGATGACGCTCAAGTACTTTGCGCTGGCGGGCAGCCTGTTCGTCGCGGCTACGGCATTCGCCGCATCTTCGGGAAGCCAACGGCCTTCCAGTGCTGAGGAATTTGCGCCGCTTTCGACGCCGAAGGGCATCACGATCCAATCACTCGGTAAGTATCATGGGTACGGCATGGACTCAATCACAGCAGCCCTTTCGGGCCGCGGTGAGATGGCCTACGCCGATGCCAAGGGAATGACTCTCTATACGTACGCCAAGGATCCGCTGGGCAAGTCCGTCTGCGTCGGCGACTGCACCAAGGACTGGAAGTCGGCTCCGGTGCTCGACGGCGCCGAGGAGGTCGGGTTTTGGACGATCATCCGGCGCGACGACGGCACCAGGCAATGGGCTCTGCGCGGTAAACCAGTTTACACGTATGTCAAAGACATCGATATGGGCTCGGTCGGCGGTAATAGCCCGAAGCGTTTCGGCCGGGGGCCACATATCAGCGAACGCGGTCGTTTGATGATCCCGATCCAGCCCGATGTGCCGCTCCCCGAAGACTGGACAGCTGCGAAGCACTTTCCCTTCGAGCTCGAAGGCGTTCCTGCCGACTTCCAAGTGAAGAATGTGCTGGATGCGATGGGGCTCGCCCTGCTCAACGAGAGCGGTCGGACGCTTTATGTCTTTACCGGCGTGCTGGGCCAGGAAAAGAGTGTCTGCAAGTCGCCATGCCCCTGGCAGCCGCTGCCCGCGGCGCAGCTTGCGGCGGCTAATGGTAATTTCGTGCCCGTTGACCGCAACGACGGCGTGCGCCAATGGACCTACAAGGGTCTCGGCCTGTACTCGTACGATGGCGACTTGGCGCCGGGTGATGCCAACGGGGGCAAAATAGATTCCAACTGGCATGTTGCATATATCGCGCGCAATTTCATGCCCCCCAGAGTAACAATCCAGTACGCCGAACGCATCGGCAAGGTGCTGGCGAATGCTCAAGGGCAGACATTGTACCGGCGCGATTCCTACATCTTCCAGTCCGGCAGTGGCCATGGCCAACGGCGCGGTGTTCTCATCCGGGCGGCGGTCGGCCGCGACCTCGCGGCAAACCCCCGTTGCATCAAGGAATGCGAGAAGTGGGATCCCTTCCTTGCGCCCGACGACGCAGTCGTCCAAGGCGACTGGAGTGTTTACACGCGGTCGGACGGTAAGAAGCAGTGGGCTTATGTTGGATATGCACTCTGGACTTATGACGGCGACAAGGAGCCCGGCGATGTGATGGCCGACGGCGATTGGCAGGACTACATCAGCCTGACGGAGCGCACTGACCACCCGGTCGATATTGGCACTCAGTACGATACCGTCGCATCGTTATATTGGGCGGCAATGCCGCCCTAGGGCATTGTCAGAGGAAACTGCTTGAGCCCCTGCAATGATATTCGAGGCTCTGACCATCACATCGAACTATTTTCCCTGATACTCAGGAGGAGGGGATAACCGATAGCTTCGAAACCGGCGAGAACCGTGGCTCTTCGGATGTATTCCCGCGTTTCCCTGTTAATTCCCTGTTCTTCAGACTGGAATAGCTGACGGTGATCGCCGGACAGCCGCAGAAATCGGCCACATTGCTCGACCTTGCAACAAAGTACGTCTGAGATTCTGGAATTTTCCCTGTATTTTCCCTGCTATCAGGAAATGTAGTAGAGGATGGGTAGAGAATAGCTCGCTGATGGCTGCGCCCTCCGCCAGCCAGTCATCAGCGAAATTCTCTGATGTCCACTTCGCGAGCAGAATGGCGCTGTTCTGCGCCGTTCTGGCCGCTGACTCTCAAAGGCTCCTTAGTGCCAATGCCATTCGGAGGCCAGAATTAGCCCATAACCCGCTATTTTCTCCGGGCCTGAAAAGCTAGTCGCGACTTCGGTCGGACGTCATACGGTTTCGTCATGAGAGGGAATGCGCCTGCGACAACGATTTCGTTCACCAACGGCATATCTCAGCCTTGGGCATTGTCAGAGGAAAACCAACTAGTTTGCAACGCCTATGATGCAGGGGCACTTAGACTGCAAGTTGCCGCCACTCAGCCAGAGTGTCTGAACGATGGATCTTGAAAACTTGGCGACTGTTGAGATGACGTGCCTGGTTGAAATGGTTATGGACTGAAGCGTGGATCCCCTGACAATGCCTGAGCAAGTCTTCGACCTGTCTTAGCGATAGTGGGAAACGAATGTACATCATCACTGCAAGGCGGATAATCTCGGGCGACGTCTTGAAATATCGGAAAAGATTTTTCATCCGAGGACGCTATGAGGCTTTCTTCACCGCCTCAAGCCAGTTTCCTCTGACAATGCCGTCATGACGGATCACCGGCCCAGGCGGGTTCTGACCCTAAGCTATTCCTTTTTGCACAAGATGATTGAGCTGGAAATTGAGTAATCATTATACTTGTGTGTTAATCGAATACTTACCATAGGAAGTTTTGTTTCCTTGAAAAATGCAAACCGACACCGACAGCAACTCATCCTGTTGGGCTCCATGTACATGGGCTACGGAGCCATGATGGTATGCCGTCACATTAATACCATTCTCAGTCCAGCCATGTTGGCTGACGAGAGCCTCCAGATTACCAAAACCGACATCGGAGACATTGCTGCCTACGGAACCATTGGAGCGTTAGTAGGAAAATTAATTTGGGGACCTCTGGCAGACAAGATCGGCGGAAGGCTTACTTTTTTAATTGGAATCTTTGTAATAGCCCTTTTAGCAACAGGGTTCGGTCTCTCTCCCAACGTCCTGGCGTTCGCGGCATTTAGTTTCCTCCTCCAAGGTACGAAATCCGGAGGTTGGCCAGCAATGACCAAATTAATTGGGGAATGGTACCATCCCAAAAGATATGGGGCAGTTTGGGGAATTTTATCCACTAGCTCCCGAGCCAGTGTGGTGCTCGGCACTCTGTTTTTGGGATGGCTACTCGGCAAAATGGAATGGAGGTCCGTGACTTTTATAGCGACGGGAGTAGCTCTCTCGGTATTTGTTCTGTGCTACTTGTTTATGCAAAATAAACCCAAAGATCCCGATTTTCTCAGGAACGACGACAACGACGATGCGGAGAAAGCATTGGCGGCAGCTAAAGCCATGGAGAACAGACTCCACCATCCCCTCAAAGGAACCACTCTAAAACAAGGCCTTCTGGCCTTCGCAAAAAGTCCCCGAGTTTGGCTTGTGGTGATCATGCTCCAACTTCTCACCTGTCTGATCACGTTTTTAGATTTTGTCCCTATTTACTTAATGGAAGTGTTTCAACAAACCCCGTCCAAAGCCGCCATGGCCTCTTCTATTTTTCCACTTGGATCTCTGTTAGGCCTGTTTGCCTCCGTGGCTTTTTACGATAAATTATCAAAAAGAGACTTGAGGCGAGTTCTCACTCTTGCTTTGGGAATAGCGACCCTCTGTGTAGTAACCCTCCTATTTTTGCCCCTATTGAATCTCGCACCAGAGAAAAACTTTCCCGTCGCCCTAGGACTGATTCTTTTGTTTGGATTCATGATTTCCCCGGCTTACTACATCCCAATGAGTATTTTCTCCATCGAATTTGGAGGGCCTCATTCTGCCACTTTAGTTTGTCTGATTGATGCCTTCGGATTTGTAGCCGGCGCTCCTTTCGGCTTCATAGGTGGGCGGCTTGCGGATAGCGCGGGTGGATGGTCCAGTTTTATGATTCTATTGCTAGTGCTTTCCATCCTAGCAACCGTTTCGGTTTGGCTGTTCATGCATGCAGAATATCGGACTTTAGAAAAAAAGACTACGAGGTCCTGCAAGTATTCCTAGGGCATTGTCAGAGGAAAACGACTTGAGCCGGCAAATCGCGTCTCATAGCGCCCTCGGATGGTGGCCATTGGTTTGAGATTTTTCGACAGCGGGAGGATATTCATGAGAGTTAAAGCCGTGGTTTCTAGCATCTGCTTGTTAGTCGCCTTGACCGCCCTTTTGTTTGCAGCGTCCGACATTAAGGAACCTATCGCTGTCATCGGCACCGGCGAAGTCGGCGGCACTTTGGAAAAGCGTTGGGCAGGTTCCGGCCATCGTATCGTATATGGCTCCCGCACACCGGACGCTGGTCGTGTGGCGAAGCTCGTTAGCGAAACGGGTGCGGGAGCTATAGCCACTACGCCGGGCAAAGCAGTCCAGCAGGCAAATATCGTACTGCTTGCGGTGCCGTGGTCGGCGTTCAAGGATACTGTTGAGAGCCTCGGTGACCTTGGCGGCAAAGTAATCATCGACCCCATAAATTATTTCAAGCCTGTTGGCGGCTATCCGGGGCCACTCGACGGTCCGTCTATTGCGCAGCAGGTGCAGGCAATGATGCCCGGCGCTAAAGTGGTGAAGGCATTCAATACATTAGGCTCAGAAATCATGGTTGACCCAAAGTTAGCGGGCGGGCCGGTGACAATTCCGCTCGCGGGTGATGACCGTGAGGCGAAGGCACGAGTTGCGAACCTTGTTAGGGACGCGGGCCTTGAGCCAATGGATATGAGTCCATTATCTGTCAGCGTATTCATCGAGGGAATGCTTGGCCTGTATGTTAGTTACCGCCAATATAATCCCGGCAAGGGATTTGAATTTTACTTACGACCGATGCCAGACATCATCAATTCTAGCAGGTAACCATTGTCTGTTACTGATAAAGACATTTACCGAACTGCCAAGCTCATGATCGACTAGCACGGTGCCGGAGCTTGGATCGAGTGTGCCGTCAAGCATCGGGAAATGGTAGCCAGTGGAGACGAGGAAGGTGCTGCGGTTTGGTTGAGGGTAGCTAATGCTGTAGCCACGATGGACGAAATGGAAGCTTAGTGTGAGGTACACTAGTAGCTGCACTTCCCTTGGTTCGAATTCCCTTCGGGACGCCACCCGTAACAGAAGCGTTACGCTGTCCCGGTCGGGTTTTCCGCTGTTTAGCGCCATTGCCGCTAAGACATCTTCCGACCCGGTTATTCGCAGTTGGCTACCATTAGCGTCGATACGATCAATGCGCAACCGCAAGTAGGCTTGGCGAAACTTGATGTCGCCATTGGGCATTGTCAGAGGAAACGGGCTTGAGTTGGTGAAGAACGTCTCATAGCGTCCTCGGATGAAAGAGCCCTTCCGATATTTCAAGACTTCGCCGGAGATCATCCGCCTTGCGGTGATGATGTATGTGCGATTTCCGCTCTCGCTAAGACAGGTCGAAGACTTGCTCCATGAACGAGGGATCGATATTTGCCACGAGACAGTGCGGGCTTGGTGGAATCGGTTTGGCCCTACGTTCGCGGCTGAAATCCAGAAGAAGCGCTCTACACAGATGCGGGGTGGGCCGCGATGGCGTTGGCATCTGGATGAGGTGTTCGTGCGGATCAATGGCGAAGTGCACTACCTCTGGCGGGCCGTCGATCACGAAGGCGAGGTGCTTGAGGCATTCGTCACAAAGAGACGAAATCGCAAGGCAGCGCTTATATTTTTAAGGAAGGCGATGAAGCGATATGGCGGCCCAAAAATCATAGTAACGGACCGGCTCCGCTCATACCGCGCAGCGATGAGAGAGATCGGCAACGAAGTCCGTCAGGAGACGGGGAGGTGGCTCAACAATCGAGCCGAAAACTCACATCAGCCGTTCCGACGACGAGAGCGAGCGATGGCGAGATTCAGAAGTTTTAAATCGCTTCAGAAATTCGCTTCGACCCACGCTTCAGTCCATAACCACTTCAACCAGGAACGTGATCTCAACAGCCGCTAAGTTTTCAAGCTCTATCGTTCAGATGCGTTGGCTGAGTGGCGACAACTTGCGTCTTGAGGATATCTACATCATGGTCTTTGCAGACCAGTTAGATTTCCTCTGACAATGCCCAACGCAGAGGTCGGTTCACGACACGCTGGCAAAAAAGAGGAAGTTGCATGGGAAGATGCCACCAAACCACAGGCCGTCTACGATTCATTTTTCCCGTACTGCTACTGGCATATCTCCCACCCGCCGGGGCTCAACGCGCCGACGAAAACGTCCTGACTTCGGCGCAGGATGCGTTTGGAACTACGGTTGGCGAGGAGAGCATCGGCCTTTATAGCGCGAACCAAGCGCGCGGATTCAGTCCCAGGCAGGCCGGCAATATTCGCATTGAAGGCCTGTTCTACCAGGGCCCCTCCATCTTCGGAGCACTATCCCGCCGCCTTGTCGGCCGGACGGTCCTGCGTGTGGGTATCAGCGCCCAGTCCTCCCCGTTTCCATCGCCGACAGGGATCGCGGATCACAGCTTGCGCGTGCCCGGCAACGACTATGTTCTCAGTGCCGTTGCCAGACTCGGTCCTTACGAGAGCACGACCGGCGAACTTGATGCGCAAATCCCCATTATTGATGACCGCCTTAGCCTGGGAATTGGTTTGAGCGGGGGACGTTCGATTTCGAACCAGGGCACGAGTTCCTATTCATGGTCGGGCGCGCTCATCGGACGTTGGCGCATCGGTGAAAGCGTGGAGATCATTCCGTTCTGGGGCCGCACCCAGATTTACGACAGTGAACTATCCCCTTTTATCTTCATGGCCGGTCCATTTCCTCCTCCAAAATACAAGCGGGGCACGTATTTCGGCGAGGATTGGGCAGATTTCAACCGTACCGATAGTAGTTTTGGGGTGATCGCCAGGGCCGATTGGTCAAACTGGCAGTTGCGCCTGGGCGCATTTAGGGCTTTAGGCGACTTCGCTGAGGGCGCGCAGCATCAATATACTAATACGCGGCCCGATGGCTCGGCGATCCGTAGAACACTTGTCTTTTTCGCGCCACCGTTTCCGGAAAAGACGAATTCTGGAGAGTTCCGCCTATCCAGACCGGTCATCGAAGGGCCTCGGCGCCACACCTTTCATGTCAATACCCGCGGCCGGATCTCCGCGCGTAACGTGGTCCGCTTGGTGGTCGTCGATATCAGCCCTGCAACCCTTGGAATTCCGACACCGCTGCTGAAGCCGGAATTGACACCAATTGAGGGCGGCATCGAGAAAATCCGCCAGGGAAGCCTCGGGGTAAGCTATGAGGGCCAGTGGCGGGACGTCGGCGAGTTCAGCGCTGGCCTTCAGCGCGTTTTTTACAAGAGAACGTCCGAAAATCCGGATGTCAAAAGCGTCCAGAATTCGTGGTTGTACAACGCCACACTGACCGCCTACATATCCGATCGCCTTGCTCTCTATGGGAGTTATACGCGAGGTTTTGAGGGTTCGCGGACCGCGCCGCCGAGCGCAGAAAATGTAGGAGAAGGAGTTGGCGCCAACATCACGCAGCAAGTCGACGCTGGGTTCCGATATACTTTTAGTCCCTCGTTAAAATTGATCGCGGGGCTGTTTGAGGTCAAAAAACCGTACTTCGCGCTCAACTCAGCATTCTTCTATAAGCGGCTGGGGTCAACTCGCCATCGAGGTGCCGAGGTGTCCTTGACAGGCGAGCTGATTGACGGACTAACGGTTGTAACCGGTCTCGTATTGCTCAAAGCCCGACTTTCGGGCGAACTCGTGGATCAGGGTACAATCGGAAAAATTCCGACAGACAGTGTTCCCCTGAAGGCGACTGTCAACGTTCAATACGGGCCCGACAGCTGGCGCGGATTTTCCTTTGACGCGAGAATGGCTCACGACGCTTCATACATTGCCAACGTACAAAACACGTTCAAGAGCCCGGCCATCACACTTTTTGATCTGGGCGCGCGGTACCGTTTCACGATCTCCGATTTGCCTTCATCGCTGCGATTTCAGGTCACCAATGTGTTCAATACGTATAAATGGAGATTTCACAACAGCAATCAATTTAGAGTCAATCCTACACCCCAACGGCGGTTCACTCTGCAACTGGCCGTGGATTTTTAGTTCACCTGCGCGAAGAAAAGCTATAGTTAGTCTAGCCATTAGGCGCTCTGACGGCATTGTCATAGGAAACCCAACTGGCCCGTAAAGGCCATGAAGTAGGGGCCCTCAGGCTGCAAGTTGCTCTAAGCATGGTTGATGCGAACTGGCTTAGAGCATTTTTCGAACTAACATCGATTCCAAAACACAACAACTGACACTTTAGCAATGACAGACAAATGCCATGACTGACACAACGACCACTGAAAAGCCTATTGAGATTGCACCTGGCGCCGCCATTACTCGCGATAGTCGGTACGCTTGGTTTGTCACAATTCTTCTCACAGCAACTTTTTCGTTGAGTTTTATTGATCGCCAAGTCCTGAATTTGCTTGTGGAACCGATTAAATCTGATTTTCAGCTCACCGACTCTCAGGTCAGCCTTATTCAAGGTCTCGCGTTTACTTCGGCGTACGTGCTAATGGGCCCGTTCTTCGGTCGTTGGGTGGACATCGGAAACCGCCGAAACATTATTGTATTCGGCGCAGTTCTTTGGAGCACATTCACCGTTGTGAGCGGTCTGTCGCGCAATTACGGGGAGCTTTTTGGAGCACGTATGGGTGTTGGTGCAGCCGAGGCTTGTCTGTTCCCTGCTGTGTTCTCTTTGTTGCCCGACTATTTTCGAAAAGAAACATTGCCCCGGGCCATGAGCATCTACCTCATGAGTCCCTATATTGGTGGTGGACTAGCTTTGATTTTTGGCGGACTAGTCCTACAAGCGGCCAATGTGGGCGTAACGGCTGATCTCCCGCTTATAGGGACCCTCGACGATTGGCAATTGGTTTTCATTGCAGTGGGCACCCCTGGTATTTTGCTGGCCTTTCTTCTTTTCACAATTGCCGAACCACGTCGTCATGCTGACGCGAAACTGGACCACGTGGAGAGGTTTACGTTGCGTGACGTGCTGAGTTTCTTTTGGACCAATCGTATCCTCTACGGCTGTTTCTTTGGCGGGATGTCGCTTCACGTAATAATCCTCTACGCAATGCCCGCATGGGTGCCGAGCTTTCTATTCCGCCGCTTTGACGTCGGTCTAGATACGATTGGGCTTCAATATGGTGCCTTGGTGCTCGTCGCCGGTATGATAGGTGTGCTATCAGGGCCCGTTCTCAATCGATGGCTTGCCAACCGCGGATACACAGATGCGCCGTTCAGGGTTCCAGTATTATCAGGAATTGCGTTGATTCTAGCCTGTGGGATACTACCGCTCGCTCCTAGTTATGAAGTTGCATTGATTGTTCTGGTTGTGGTCACGTTTCTGGTTGCGTTGCCGCTTGCTATGGCGTCTACGGCGTTGCTGATGATAACGCCAAATAGGATGCGCGGCCTCGCTGCATCTGTGTATGTGTTCACTACCTCGGTTGTTGGCCTTGGATTCGCCCCAACGATAATCGCCTTAGTAACTGATTATGTATTTCAAGATCCAGGTAAGGTTGGCGTGTCATTAGCCATGGTGTGCAGTGCGGCCGGTCTTGGGACAGCTCTTGTAATGGGTCGTGGTATGGCACCGTTCCGTGCGGCATTGTCAGAGGAAAATTAACTGGTCTGCAGAGACTATGGTGTAACGGCACTTATTGATCCACGGGTGGCGTGCCGACTGGTGCGGAAATTAGAACTCTTGGCGGTTTAGCGGCATCACCCTTCGCGCAACTTCTTCTCCATGTAGCTGAACGGGTTGCATTGGAGAGAATCCCACTTTCGCAAAAGCGCGTAATGACCTGGAATTGCGCTCTTCGATATCCACAATTACAGCCTTGATGTCTTAGTTGGAAAAGACAATGCGTTTGAGAAACTCTTCAATCGCCATCGGACCTAGACCTAATCCAATCATCTCCGGTTCGCCAATAGTTATGTCAATGCCAGCGCTATTTGATTCCGCTTCGAGCTGTACAGCATGCTCAGAATAATCAGACCATCGGTACCATTGAATCCGTTCTGTGGGCTGATTTTTATGCTCGATAATGAAAACATTTGTAGGCTCGGTCTTATCGATGCGCGGACCATATTTGTCCTCAAGACCGATAGGGTCGAGTGGCTCGTGCCACCAAGCATCCACATATGGTTCGGCAAGCCATCGTTGAAGTACTGGAAAATCAGACCTAGAGAGCGGGCGGAACGACATCAAAGTGTCCGGGCTCCTTTGACATTGCATTTACAACTCGGCGTCCCCTAGGTGCCGAAAGTGGGCACCACTGGTAACTCATTCGCGGCGCCCATGAGTTCGGCTCTGGCCGGTCCGAATGCCGGAAATTTCCAACTGAGTCAAACATGCCGATATTGAGGTCCGATTAAAAACTAAAGGATGCGGCTACACCTGCGGACGTGAGGGGATATGAAGTCGTTTATGTCCAAGTCGGTCAGAAGGAGGAAGAAGCTATCAGGCTCAAGTTTGGAGAAAAGGGACCGCCTGAAGGGGTGATGCTCTTGGTCGTACAATATGTAGCGCCTGACAGAGAGAAGGCCGCGAAGATCAATGCGCCGTCGCTGCTCAAGGATGCATAGCAATGTCAGTGCCACGTTACGGCAAGGCGGATGATCTCAGGCGAGGTCTTGAAATAGCGGAAGGGATTGCTCATCCGAGGGCGCTACGAGACGCTCTTCACCGACTCAAGCTAGTTTCCTCTGACAATGCCCCGCATGGTGTTCTTTCGGATTGTAGAGTCCAACCCGGGGGTAGCCTAGCCGGACTGGAATCACTCTGTTTGGCGTCCCGGTCAAGGTTTCCATTCGACCATTTCAACAGAATACCCGTCGGGATCGAGCGTATAAGCGATCACAGCGCTTGATGTCACGGAAGACGCGTAATTTTTCGTCTCAGTGGGTGGACTGACGATCTTGTGTCCCGCGGCCTCAAGACGCTTAATCAGTCCGGAGATGTCGCGAACAGAAAACAATATCGTATTTAGGGCGCCTGGATCCTTCGGCGCGCTCTTTCCTTGCTGGTGGACAAATATCAGCCCGTCCTGAAAGTCTTTCCCATTCTTTGTGGTAACAACATTAATCATGCCGGACGGAGAAACGGGAGTGCGCATCACCTCCTTGTAGCCAAAGAAAGTGGAGTAGAACTCCATTGATTTCTCCAAATCTCCTACATTTATCTTAATCTGCATATATTCGAACGGTGGCCGCGGTGTATTGGTTTGGCTTTGTGCTGCTGCCTGAAAACCAACTGCGCACAACGCCAATGTTGTCACCACCAATATCGCTGCAAGCTGAGTTTTCCGAACGCGCATATTTCCCTCCCTTGTATCATTCGTTTGATCTTTGATCTGAAATAGCATTTGGTTTTCTTTAGATGATTGGATTCAAGTGTACTGGCTAAGCGCATTGAATTACACCATCAATAACGTTCTACCTAAAACCACTATGAGCTCTGGACACCTGTCTCATTTGTCAAAGACCCGATAGGGTATTAACAGTGACTAATTGAAGTGGTAAATTATAAATTGCGCTCGCATTTTTCGCCAGCGGTCTGAAACGCAAAAAATTATGGCCTATCTTGTGCGCTTTCGCCCTCTTTCATTTCTGAATTTCGTGCAAGGGTTACTACGAGCGCTCGGTACGCCTCCCGTAAATGCCACAAATATCGCTACATCACTCATGCGATCTGATATGCGCGGACACAGCACTCACGGCGTTGGCCTGTTGCCACTTTACGCGGAAATGGTTGCTGACAATGCGATCGACCCAACAGCGAAGCCAACCATCCAACATACTTCTGGTAATGTCATAAGGGTAGACGGACGCTTGGCCTATGGTCAGCTAACAGGAGCGATGGCCACTGACGCCGGCGTCAAGATGCCGAAAAAAGACGGCGCCGCGGTCGTAGCTATTCGTGAGGGTGCTCACTTGGGTCGATTGGGGGAATGGGCGGAGCAAGCGAGCTCGAGTGGATTGGTATTCTTTGCATTTGCAGACACCAGTGGGGGTGCCAAAAACGTCGCTCCATTCGGCGGCCATGAGCGAAAGCTATCGACCAACCCCATCTCTTTTGGCGTACCCACATTTGGTGCGATTCCGTTCAACATTATTGTGGATTTTGCAACCAGTCAGGTCTCTGCTTCAGTCATCCGCGATCACTACCGAATTGGAGCGCGCCTCGACGACGCATGGACGACCACGGCTTCCGGCGAGCCAGTCACCGATGCGCAGGCCTTCATGGCTGGAGAAGGAGCAATTCTACCATTGGGTGGCCTGGCCACAGGGCACAAAGGCTATGGACTGTCTATTATCGCAGAACT